>CAWBEJ010000001.1:0-91294 GCA_963787805.1 uncultured Actinomycetota bacterium
TGGACCGGGTCGCCCGAACCGCACGGTCCCTGCTCGCCTCAGCGGGACACGGACGGGAGCACCTCGCAGGGGTCGGCATCGGCCTCCCGGGGCCTGTGGAGCACTCCACGGGTCGACCGGTGCTTCCCCCGATCATGCCGGGCTGGGACAACTACGACGTGCCGGGGCACCTTTCGAGAGCCGTGGGGGGGCCCGTCCTCGTCGACAACGACGTCAACCTCATGGCCCTCGGGGAGCACGCCACCGTCTACCCGCACGTCGAGCAGATGATCTTCGTCAAGGTGGCGACCGGTATCGGCGCCGGCATCATCAGCGGCGGGCGGCTCCACCGAGGTGCACAGGGTGCGGCGGGAGACCTCGGCCACGTCGCCGCCCGGCACGGCGGCGACACCCCGTGCACATGCGGAAACGTCGGGTGCCTGGAGGCCGTCGCGAGCGGCCCGGCGGTGGTCCGGGCGCTGCGCGAGAGGGGAGTGGACGCCGGTGACGCCCGAGGGCTTGTGCGGCTGGCCAAGCAGGGCGACCTCGAGGCCGCGGCAGCCATTCGGGAGGCCGGCCGGGAGATCGGACACGTCCTCGCGACGTGCGTCAGCCTGTTCAACCCGTCGGTCATCGCCGTCGGCGGCCTCGTCGCCCAGGCTGCCGAGAGCCTCCTGGCGGGGATCCGGGAGGTCGTCTACGGGCGGTCCCTGCCGCTCGCGACCGGTGAGCTCCAGATCGTGGCGTCGCGCACCGGCGGACACGCCGGCGTCATCGGCGCAGCCACGATGGTGGTCCAGTACGTGCTGTCGGCCGAGCAGGTCGAGCACCACCTCGCCGAGGTCGCCGCCGGCTGAGCCCACGCCACCGTGAACAGAACGGGAATGACGGCACCCTCGGTCAGGAACCTCCGCCTGCGCCGACGGCCTCTCCGCCGCTCAGAGCCTGCTCAGCTGGCGGTTCTCGGAGATGACCTCGCTGAAGGCCCAGATGAGAGCCACGCTGAGCCCGATCATCACCAATGCCCACCAGTTGGACTGAGGGACGAACAGGAAGTTCGCCACCATGGACAGACCAGCGATGACCATCCCAGCGATGAGACCCCACGTCCGGATCGTGAAGACCCCCACGGCGACAACCACCGCCACCACGCCGATGAACATGTGGATCCACCCCCAGGTCGTGAGGTCGAACGCGAACACGTAGTTCGGCGCCGCCACGAAGACGTCGTCGTTGAGCACCGCCGACAAGCCCTGGAAGAACTCAAGAGCACCCAACAGGCCCAGCATGAAGCCTGCGAACAGCGTCAGCCCTCCGGCCCAGGCTGCCTTGGGTCCCTCCATGATGGCCTGGCGCTTCGATAGCTCGGACACGGCCGGCTCCTTCTGTCGTTGCTGCTCTGGCCGAATGGCGGTGGCTTCCGGCCGCGTCACAGTGTGTGGCCGTGACCGAGAGCATGGGAAGCGAGGTGATGTGCGGCGTCCTGCGCCAACGGTGGTGTGGCGTCCTCCTCCAACGTACGAATCACTCGTATCCGTTGGCCTCACCCGGCGCGGGTGAATCTTCGACTCCGGAGCTGCGAGGCAGGACATTCCTCGTGAGACGTCGGCCGGCGTGCGACGTTCTCGTTGACACGTGAGGTCGTGGCCGAGGCTTCGCACAGGTGGCACGTCGGTGAGGTTCGTCGGCGCGCTGAGCAGGAAGATGAGAGCGGTACGTCAGAGAGAGGTGACGAGCGAGGTGTCACAGACCGAGACCCTGTCTTGTCGTACGGGGTAGAGGTGACAATCGACGAGGAAGTGATGACCATGAAGGTGTTTGTCGCAGGAGCCACCGGTGCCATCGGGCGTCAGCTGGTGCCGCGGCTGGTCGATGCGGGGCACGACGTGCACGGAATGACGCGGAACGCCTCCAAGCAACAGCTGTTGCGGGACATGGGCGCTGAACCGGTCGTCGCCGATGCGCTCGATGCGGACCAGGTCGCGCAGGCTGTGGCCAGGACGCACCCGGACGTGATCGTCCACGAGCTGACCGCCATCGGCCCGATGGACCTGCGGCACTTCGACCGCGCCTTCGCGACGACCAACCGCCTTCGGACCCAGGGCACCGACCACCTGCTGTCGGCAGCTCAGGCAGTCGGGGTGGAGAGGTTCGTCGCCCAGAGCTTCTTCGCGGCATACGAGCGCACGGGGGGGTCGGTGAAGTCCGAGGAGGACTCGTTCGGTCCTGACCCGGCCAGAGAGATGCGCGAGACCGTCGCCGCGATCCGCCACGTCGAGGAGGCGGTCCTGGCGGCGAGCTGGACCGAGGGGATCGTGCTGCGTTACGGCGGCTTCTACGGGCCGGGCACCTCGCTCGGACCCGGCGGCGAGCAGACCGAGGCGGTGCGCCAGCGCAAGTTCCCGCTCGTGGGCAAGGGATCAGGCGTGTGGTCCTTCATCCACATCGCGGATGCTGCGGAGGCGACGGTGGCGGCTGTCGAACACGGTCGTCGCGGGGTCTACAACATCGTCGACGACGAGCCCGCACCCATCGCCGAGTGGCTGCCCGTCCTGGCGCGGACGTTGGGTGCCAAGCAGCCGATGCGCCTGCCTCGATTCGTGGGGCGGCTGCTGACCGGTGAGGTCGGAGACGTCATGATGACCGAGCTGCGTGGCGCGTCCAACGCCAAGGCGAAGCGAGAGCTCGGCTGGACCCCCTCCCACTCGAGCTGGCGTGAGGGGTTCGGCGGCCTGGCGGGTCATGACACCGGCGGGCCGACGACGAATGCAGCCTGAACACCCGCGCCGCGACAACAAAGAGCTGGGATGAACGATCGAGAGGCTCTGCTGGACGAGCTCCGGCCGACGTCGTTCGCCATCGCCTACCGGATGCTGGGCAGCGTGTCCGAGGCCGAGGACGTGGTGCAGGAGGCGCTGCTGAGGGTGCACCAGTCGCTCGACGCCGGTGAGGAGATCGCCTCGCCGCGCGCGTTCGTCGCCACCATCACGACCCGGCTGTCGATCAACGAGCTGCGCTCCGCCCGCGCGCGCCGCGAGCGCTACGTCGGCGAATGGCTGCCTGAGCCGATCATCACGGACGCGGCTGACGACCCCGGTCGGCACGCGGAGACAGCTGACTCGCTGTCGCTGGCGATGCTCGTGCTGCTCGAGAGCCTGTCTCCTGAGCAGCGTGCGGTGCTGCTGCTGCACGACGTCTTCGGCTACGGCTACCCGGAGATCACCGGCATCGTCGGCAAGAGCGAGGAGAACGTGCGCCAGCTGGCCACGCGTGCCAGGCAGCACGTCAAGGCCCGCCGGCCCCGGTTCACCACGACGCGGGAACAGCAGCACGAGCTGGCGCAACGGTTCTTCGCGGCCGCTGAGCACGGGGACCTCGCCGGTCTCGAGGCCCTGCTGGCCCATGACGTGGAGCTGACGGGCGACGGTGGCGGCAAGGCTCCGGCCCTGGCCACGTCACTGCTCGGTCGTAGCCGCGTCGCGCGCACGGTGATGGGCTGGCTCCAGCTCGCCGCACGGCATCCGCACGTGTCGATGCGTCCCGTCGAGGTCAACGGAGATCCCGGGGCCATCTTTCTGGACGAGCAGGGGCGACTCCTGGCCGTGTGGGCCATCGACATCAATGGCGGCCAGGTCGCCGGGATCCGTTCGATCGTCAACCCTGACAAGCTCGCCCACCTCGGCCCTGTCGGGGACGCGCGATCCGTCCTGCGCCGTCCCCGCTGACACCCTGATCAGCCGCGCGGTGGCAGCACGGCAATGTGCGCGGCGAGGATTCGCCAACCAGTCCTGTCGCCGTGAACCCACGTCCGCGTGTAGCGCAGCCGGGCCGACATGGGCTCTCCACCGAACATTCCGGCGACCGTCCCTGTGAAGAACGTGGCCCCGGTGGAGCCGGCGACGAGCACCTCGACGTCTTCTTCGGACAGCTCGGTGATCACCGAGGAGCCCGAGCGGTAACCGGCGAGATCATCGTCCTTGGTGTGCCGGCCCCCGTCGGGCCCGATCGCGACGAGGCGGTCGTCGAGCAACCGATCGAGCGCTTCGACGTCGCCGGCGAGCTGAGCGGCATGGAGCGACCGTTCTGCGGCGAGCAGACCTGCCTCGGATCTCGTCGTGGTCACCCACACATCCTCGTCCATCCCCGCCCCCAAACGTGCGCCTGCTCGCGGCGGTGGGACGCACGGCGTCAGGCCCGTCGATCAGCTCTCAAGCTTCCTGACGATCCGTTGGACAGTGAGCCAGCTGCGCGTGGTGATGCCCTTGCCGTAGACCCGCTCCAGCCAGACCATGAAACCCCCCGCCCTGTTGGGCTCGCGGTTGTCCGTGATGGCGAGCACGGCGCGGGCGGCCGCGTCGTAGCGAACGATCGTGGTGCCTGGATCCAGCTGCCCAGGGACAGCGTCGGCAACTCCTGCCGCGTCTTTGATGAAGGTGGCGGTCAGGTAGGTGTTGGAACCGTGCGTCAGGCCCGGAAAGGGGTCGCTGTCCACCAACGCGCGCAGTTCCCCGTACGTGCGCACGAGGGTTCGGCTCGAGATGCCGAGCTCGAGGACCAGCGCGTCCTCGATCCGTCGCTCGAGCACGGCTACGTCCGCGTTGTCACTTCGGAAGACGATGTTGCCGCTGGCCAGGACTGACGCAACGTCCTCGAGCCCGAGCCGCTCGAACACCGCGCGAAGCTTGTCGTTCGTCATGTTCGTGCCGCTTGGCGCAATTCCGCGCAACAGCGCGGCGAAGCGTGGCATGGCTGCCTGGCGGGCTCGCCGTTCGGCGTCGACGTTCAGGAGGCGACCTTGCGAGTGAACGTGAGGTGGGTGACGCCGCTGGGGGACGACACCGCCTCGATGTCGAAGCCATCCTCGAGGGCCTCGAGACCGTCCCAGATGCGGACGCCGCGGCCGAGCACGATCGGCACCTGGACGAGGTGCATGTGGTCGACGAGCCCGGCGGCGAGGAAGTCGCGGACGACGGTGGCGCCGCCGCCGATCCGGACGTCCTGGCCATCGGCTGCTGCGCGAGCAGTCTCGAGCGCCTCGGCCGGGGCGGCGTCCAGGAAGTGGAACGTCGTGCCGCCCTCCATCTCCATCGGCGGACGCGGATCGTGAGTCAGCACGAAGGTCGGCGTGTGGAACGGGGGGTTCGGGCCCCACCAGCCCTTCCAGTCCGGGTCGCTCCCCCAGCCGGGTGGGCCGAACTTGTTGGCGCCCATGATCTCGGCACCGATGCCGTAACCGTGACGCTCTGCGAAGGCGTCGTCGACCCCGGCAGATCCCCCCGGGGCCCAGAACCGTGTCGCGAACATCCACTCGTGGAGACGCTCCCCCGCATGGCCGAAGGGTGCCTCGGCGGACTGCGGCTCGCCGGTGGCGAATCCGTCGAGGGAGATCGACAGGTTGTGGATCCGTGTGAGTGACATCGCGCTCCTCGGTTGGTGGATGCGCCTCGCGTCGGCTCCGGGAGGTCCTCCGACCAGGATGACCGGAACTCTCATCGGCCGACAGGGCGGTGTGGACGATGAACGCCCGTACCGAGAATGTCGGTAAACCACGGTCGATGCCAGTTGGCGACCGTCCCCGATGCGGATCCGCCAATCGCCCGCGCCGCCGCGAGCTTCTTGGCCCCGCTGGGTCCCTCTACGGGAAGGACCTCGGTCTGCAACGAGCTGAAGCGGCGCGGCTACCATGCCGGCGATTTCGACCGCGGGCTGGCCTGTCAGGGCGATCCGGAGACTGGTGAACCGGTGGATTCTGTGCCAAGGCGCCTATGGGTACGGCCACGTTGGGTTCATCCAGAGGCACTCCTTTCGGCTGTCCCTGACGTCGGGCAACGCGTCGGCTGAGGCGCCGGACCCTTCACTATCCGCGCGTCATGGCGTGGCCCGGATTGACCCGCTCTGATCATGCACTGTCGTGATGCCGAGCAGTCCGGTGCGGGTACGGGGGAACGTGCTGGCTCCCACGCGAGTGGGCTTCACGGCGAGCACGTGGTTGACACCCAGGCGGTTGGACTGGAAGCCGAGTGCAGACCCCGCCATGTAGAGCCGCCATACCCGCGCCCGGCCCTGGCTCGAAAGGGCCACCGCCTGGTCCCAGTGTCGTTCGAGATTGCTCACCCAGGCGCGAAGGGTGTCTGCGTAGTGCTCACGCAGCGACTCCACGTCGCGGACCTCGAACCCCGCTGACTCCAGCACGTCGACCATCGTGGACAGCGGATGCAGCTCACCGTCGGGAAAGACGTAGCGGTCGATGAACGAGGTCTTGTCGCCCTTGGGGTCACCCGGCGGTCCGGGCCGGCGTGAGATGGCGTGGTTGAGCAGCCTTCCTCCCGGAGCCAGGAGGGCGTGGAGGTGAGCGGCATACTCGCCCAGCTGGGACAGCCCGACGTGCTCGGCCATCCCGATACTCGCGATGGCGTCGTACGGCCCGTCGGGCACGTCCGGTAGTCCTGCACCCGGATGTCCACCCGGTCGTCGAGGCCCAGTGACGCGACAGCCGTGCGGGCGAAGTGCGCCTGCTCCTCCGAGAGGGTGATGCCGACGGCGCGTGCTCCGTACTCGCGAGCCGCGTGGATGACGAACGACCCCCAGCCGCAGCCCACGTCCAGCAGGCGCATGTCCTCGCTCAGATCGAGCTTGCGCGCCACCAGGTCGAGCTTTGCGCGCTGCGCGTCCTCCAGCGTGTATGCCGCCGACGGCTCCTGTTCGAAGTAGGCGCAGGAGTACACCATCGAAGGACCAAGAACGAGCGCATAGAAGTCGTTTCCGACGTCGTAGTGGTGGGAGACCGCCTTCGCGTCCCTTCCCCGCGCGTGCCGACTTCCCGAGAGCCGTATCTCCTCACTCGGCGGTCGAGGTGGGGGTCCCAGGGCTCCGAGGCGGACGACGGCCTTGGCCACAGCGGCCGTGGTCTCGCGCCCGATACGCACGCCCGGTCCCCGCCCGGGGTCCGCAAGCGCGTTCAGGCGGGTCAACGCGTCGAGCAGGTCGCCTTCGAGGTCGACGTCTCCGGACACGTAGGCGCGGGCGAAGCCCAGCTCGTTCGGTGCCCAGATCAATCGCCGAAGGGCCCGCCGCGACCTGAATCGAACGAGAGCGGCGGCATCCGAAGGCCCGCTGGAACTGCCGTCCCAGCACTCGATGCGTACCGGTAACTCCGTCCCGAGGGCGGAGTCGACCAAGGGCCGCAGGACCGTGGCGGCATCCATCCCAACCTCCAACCATCCGGGATCACCGTACCGGCGCGACCCACGCGGACGGCAGACCCGTTGGCGACGTGTGTCGAGGCCTCGGACGCCGGGGCCTGACGCAGGGTGGTGCTCGAGCTCACGCCGATCAGGAACGCGGTTCAACGGGGTCCGGCACTCGACCGAAGTCGCATGCTTGGGGACTGGCCGCGCAGGTACCGTCGTGCCATGACCTCGGACGCATTCCTACCGGCTGGCTTCGTTCCGCCGAAGTCCCTTGTCACCGAGCGGTTTCGCCTCGAACCGCTCGGCCCGCAGCACAACGAATCGGATCACGCTGCCTGGACGTCGAGCATCGAGCACATCCGCGCCACACCGGGATACCCGGACGGCGACTGGCCGCCGCGCAGCGGCATGTCGCTCATGGAGAACCTGACCGATCTGCGCCGCCATGCCGATGACTTCGCGCGAGGCGTCGGATTCACGTTCACCGTCCTCGACCCGGTCGATGGCGACGTCATCGGCTGCGTCTACCTGTACCCACCGAGCTCCGCCGACGACGACGTCACGGTTCAGTCGTGGGTGCGGGCCGACAGGGCAGGCCTCGACGAGCCACTCGCTGCCGCGGTCTCGAGCTGGCTCGCCTCCGACTGGCCGTGGGCTCGCCTTGACAGGTGTGGTCGCTGACGGGCGCCGACGCTGTCAACGCTGCTCCTCGCACCTGGCCTTGAGGCCGTTGGCCTCGCTGGCGAGGTAGCGGTCGGTCAGCCCGCGGTAGAAGCGCCCCATCACCGATCCCAGCCAGCCGGACTGTGCCACGGACAGCCGCACCCGTGTCCCGCCACCGGAGAGCGGCTCGGCGTCGTGGCGGGCGGTCGTGAGGACCCCCGGCGCCGTCGCCACCCAGGTGAACGAGCGCCCCGGCTCCAGCTCGGTGACGACGTACTCGGTCTCGGGCAAGCGCGGCTGGCGAATCCTCGCTCGGCTCCCCGGGCGCAGCGGACCCTCCTCGAGCCGGCGCACCGACGTCACGGTCGGCGTCCACTCCGACCAGGACTCCACGTCGCTCAACACCTCCCACACCTGCTCAGGCGGGGCCGCGATGTCGACTGCGATGCTCTGCTCCATCGGCCCATCCTGACGCGGATGACGCGGGTTATCGAGAGGGCGATGCTGTGAACGCCCGGGCGGCTGTGACCGAGCGACCCAGCTCGTCAGTGGACCGGCGACCGTTCGTCGTACCGCATCGATACCGCGGTGGCGGTCGCACCGCCTCCCGCACCTGACGGAACTGCCCTACCGTGTCCGGAGAGGACCGCCACAGCTGGGACAAGAGTCGTCCTCACGATCTCGGAGGAGCAACCATGGGCGACGATGAGAAGGTGAAGGCGGCTGAGGGCGAGGAAATCGACTTCAAGCCGGACCCGTTGTCAGGAAGCGCCACGACCTTCACGATCTACCACGGTGGCTTCGGCGGTGCGCCGCCCGCGGAGGGCGCCATCGACGTCGTCGGCGGAGGGCACCTGACCGAGGGCTACGTTCAGCCAGGTCCAGGTACGCAGGTGACCTTCCCGCCCCGATCGGGTCGGACCAAGCCGAAGCCGCCCACCGTCTTTCTGGCCATCTGCACCCAACAGCACGTCTCGGACGCCCCAGGAGTCGACGCCAACGGTAACTGGACCAGCGGCGTGCTCGAGGACTGCCAAGCGGCCTTCGCCGCGGCGACGAGTCACGAGCATGCCGTCGACCGCGTGGAGGCGATCACGGGCCCCGTTGGGGTGGCCATCAGCGGCTGTTGACCGCCACGCGGATCGTTCGCCGTGCGGCCGCGGCTTCATCAGGGAGGCGTCATGTCCGGCTTCTGCTTGTCGGCGCCACGGACGCTGTCGAGGACCGTCTGCCCCTGACGGTCGACGAGCCGCGTGAACAACTGTTGGGCATACCCGAAGACCAGGGCCCACGCCAGGATCTGCGCCGAGGTGTCCAGGGCGCTCAGGCCCGGGACGAACTGCCCACGCATCAGGAGTAGCCCCAGGAACGCGGTGATGGCTCCGGTTGGCAGCTTGAGAACCGCGAGGGCCACAGGCAGGTTCGACCGCTCGGATGAGCCGCGGATACCCCTGATCGCGCCAGCAGCGGCCACGGCTGCCGCAACGAGGCCGACGAGCTCCACGACGAGGATGTCCCGCGGCGACACGGTCGCCTGCACGTAGTCATCGATGTCCTGTGCCTGTTCAGCCGGCGACTGCGCGCCATCGCCTTGTTGTGAGGTCGAGAACGGCTCGGACTGTGCGGTCGGGCACACCACCATGGCGTGCCCACCGTCCTCTGGCGCGAAGCACAACGGGATCATGGTGGGCCACAGGAATCCGATGATCGCCACGGCAACGACGAGCACACTCATCAGCACGCCCGTCACGACAAGGACATCGCGGAAGCTGCGCACGCGGACCTGCTCACGCAGCGATGCCGAGCTCGCGGCGCGCACGGCGGTGACGATCGAGCCTCGTTCCTCTCGAACGATCCTGAGGTGTTGTTGCTTGGTCCCGTCGCGGGTCTGCGCTGCTTCGGCCTCCTGCGAGGGCGGATCTGCGTCCTGGACGCCCAGCCTGCGAGCCAGCCGCTCGAACTCCCGTCGCCTCGGGTCCGTGGGAATGAGGTGACACTGCACGTGGGTCAAGAGGCTGGGGAGCTGGCCCAGCACATAGTCCGGCGGCGCGAAGTTCAGAAGCTGGGCCTCCGCGGCATCGAGGTTGCTCTTCGCTCGCTCTCGCAGGGCGCCGGTTCGAAACCTCGGGAGTCGATCCTTGGGACTGGGCTTCGCCAGTTCGGCTGCCTCCTTCGCGGCTTCGATGTGCCGCATGACGGAGTCGACGAAGACCCAGGAGTCGGCCACCTCGGTGTGCATCGATGTCCAGTCGCACAGTGTGGTGAGTTCGCGCGCCCGCGTCAGCGTGCCCTCGCGCCAGCCAGAGGAAACCGGGCCGCCAACCGGTGGGTTCGCCGCTGCAGTGGACGAAGAAGAGGGCCTCGGACGGGCAAGGGTCAACGGAGTGGCTGTCGAGGGGTCGGAGTCCGGCGGCCCGGCAGGTCGGGGCGAGGACAACGACGATGGGGCTGGCCGGGCACCCACGAGGGATCTCGAGCCTCCTGCTGTGGCCGCCGGCTCGGTTGCGAGACTCGATCGCCAGTTCATGTGGGCCTCCCTGCTCGTATGCCGTATCTGCCGCCTGCTCGGCTCAGGAGCAGCGGGCCAAGCGATACGGATCCCAGCAATCAGGAGCCCAGCAGCGCCCCAGTGATACAGGCCCGGGTTCACGTCAGTGCTTGCCGGCCTCGCGAGCAGTTCGCCGGCAGTGCGAAACACGCGCGGTTCCTGGCCCGATCGGCCCATCCGCCGACTGGCCCTGTTCGAGAGAGCTGCTACCGGGGCGACGGACGAGGGGTCACGGTCCGGCCGCCCCACTCCTCGGGTGCGACATCGACCAGGGTCTCGTTGAGCACCCACTGGTGTCCGAACGGGTCATCGATCGTGGCCTGCCGTTCCCCGTACTCCCAGTCGTGCGAAGGGTCGACGAGGATTGCTCCCCGGCCCACTGCCCTCTCGACCACATCCGCGACATCGGCGACCTTGAGCATGACCTGGTGAGAACGTTCCCGCTCCGGCGTTCGCCGTCCGGGCCGCACCTCGGCCACCACGAGCTCGGCCGCCGGCGCGTCCGGCAGGCCGAGCTGTGAACGATGCCCTTCGCCGATGCGCACGTGTTCGACGAAACCGAAGACCTCGGTGTACCACGCCACGGCCATACGGACGTCGGCCACGGTCAGGACGGGGACCACGCGGGCGTGCGGTGCCGACCGGTTCAGGAGCATCCTGTCACCCTAGATCGCCACGCCTGCGGGCGTGCTCGTGTTTCGTCGCGGTGGGGGCGTCGGCTTCCGGAAGGGGTCGGAGATGTCAGGCGGCCCGGTCAGCACGACCCGCAGGTGGCCTGCGCCCTCCAGCTCTCAGGCAGGGCCTGACGAAGTGGGGCGGCCGGTGTCAAGATGTCCGCGTGGCGTCGGACACTCGAATGGTGGCCTTGGGCTTCGGCAAGTTCGCGCGTGCAGACCGCATCTTCGCGCTCGAGCGCATCACCGGCGAGGAACGCGGTGATGGCCGCCGCACCCGGGTCTGGATCGATGGAGTCACCGATCCCTTGGTCGCCTCGAGGACCGAGGGCACCATCCTTCGCGACATGGGGCAGGAGGCCGCCATCGCTGGACCTGAGTTCGACGAGGCGTTGGACCTGGCCGCGCGCCTGGCAGCCGCAGCCGATGCGGGTCGGGTGGACTTGAGTGACCTTGGTCGTCGAGCGCGACGGCTTCTGGCCTCGACGACCGACTCCGCTCCTGCTGAGCGCGCAGGAGCCCGGCCACGAGGCCCTGACGGCGAGTAGACGCACGTCCCGCCGACGTCAGGCGGGACGGTAGCTGACCGCCTCTGCCGCGACGACCCGCGTCTCCCCCACATGGGTGGCGGCGCACGAGCGGTTCCCTAGTCGACGAACGCCGTCATCCGTATCGAGACCAGGACGCCTGGGATCTCAACGCCGAGCCGCGCCACGTACCGCGCGGGCGGCTCGGCAGGGAACCAGTGCGCGTACTCCTCGTTCAGGCCGGCGAAGTCGGACGAGTGGGTCAGGAGCACACCCACTTCGACCACGTCGTCCAAGGTCGCGCCTGCCGCAGCGAGGATGGCTTGGCAGTTCTTCAGCGCCTGCCGCGTCTGCTCCTGGATCGTCGCTCCCGCGAGCGAGTTCGTGCTCGGGTCGATGCCGACGAGGCCCGAGACGAAGACGTTGCCCCCCGCGCGGACACCTTGGCTGTAGAGCGCTGAGCTGGGTGCGTCAGCGGTGGTGATGATCTGCCGCGGCATGGTGGCTCCTCCCGTCGCCCGCTCTTGGGCCGTCGCTGAAGGTTCCCAGACCCGATGGGGCTGTGCCAGTGCTGACGCGCCACGGACCCACGAACAGGCGGCGTAGTGACGCGGTCAGGCACCAGGGATCAACGGCGGCATCCCCTTCTTCGATCGACACGGCAGGGCGGCACCGTGCCTGAGGACAGGGCGCAAGAGAACCGGGCCGGTCTGCATCCGAACTCGTCCCGCGTGGAGAAGAACTGTCGACGGGTGCACAAGCACCCACCAACAGAAGGGATGTCACATGAAGCGCATTCTCGCCGCGGGATCCATCGCCGCTCTCGCCATGGTCGGCTTCGCCGGCACCGCCAGTGCCGCGCCTGCCGGGGCCGCGTGCTTCGGCCAGGTGCACAAGACCGTCAACAGCGGCGGCGTCCCCGGCTTCGACAACGTCGGGGAGCTCGTCCAGGCCCTCGGCGGCGGCCAGGCCAAGAACGCGACCGCCACGTCGCTCTGCTAGGACGGCAGTTCCTTCCCTCCTGAGCAACAGCGGCGGCTCGGACCCTGGGGTCCGAGCCGCCGTTGCGTGCGCGGGGGTAGTGGCGTCCGTGTCCAAGCAGGCCGATCCCTGACCAGATCATCGGCGCCGTCGAGGCGGTGGTCCGCGGCGCGATGTGGCTCGGCGCTGGAGTCGCCCGCTCGGCGCTCTCCCCTGCCACCACCGAAACACTTCCCGGCCACCTCACGGCGCGCGAGGCCACGATCGCCGACCTCGTCAGCCGAGGCCTCACCAACCCGATGATCGCCGAGCGGCTCTCCCTGTCGACCAAGACCGTCGCAAACGACGTCTCGGCGGTCATCCTCAAGCTCGGCGCGGCCGACCGCGACGAGGCGGCACGAATGGTGCGCACGGCCCGGCGCCACACGTCAAGCTGATGCCGTTCGCCGGGCTGGGCGAGGCGAGTTGGCGGATCGGACCGCGTTCCCTTCCGTCGCGTCGTCGGCCACCGGCCGCCTGTGTGGCAACTAGGGTGCAGATCGTGACGCCACGTCGAAGGGTCTCCGAGCCCCAGGACGGCCAGCACTCAGGAAACCGCCGCACCATCGAGTCCTACGAGCGGATCGCCAGGGCATACGCCGAAGAGACCGCCCCGGAGAAGTCAGGCCCAGGCAGAGTTCATCGCCGAGGGCCTGCGGCGCCTGGTCGACGCCCTGCCGACAGGCGGTAGTGCGCTCGACGTGGGCTCCGGACCCGGTTGGGATGCCGACTTCGTCGAGTCGCAGGGTGTCGCAGTGCGGCGAACCGACATCACGGCCGCCTTCATCGATCTACAGGCCGAACGCGGCAAGCACGTCGAGAAGCTTGATGTCATCAGTGGCGAACTGGGCGGCCCATACGACGGGGTGATGGCGCTGGCCGTGCTCCACCACGTCGACCGCGATGGGATCCCGGCGCTCCTCCGAAAGGTTGCCGCGGCGCTTCACCCGGGCGGGATGTTCCTGGTCGCGATTCGCGAGGGGGACGGGGAGCTCTGGGAGATCGGGGACTCGGGCAACCCCTACTTCACGGTTCTCTGGCGCGAATCCGCGTTCCGCGACCTTCTCGAGGACGTCGGTCTCATGGTCACGTGGAGCTCGCGCAACGAAGACTCCGAGGAGAGCCACTGGCTGACGTTCCTTGCGCGCAAGGAGTCCTGAGTACTCCTCCGATGGAGGGCGAGGCCGCGTGAGGAGTACAGGCGGGAGGACACGCTGACCGGGTACTCGAAATCGTGCCATCGCGGCCGGCCGCCGTTCTACGCTGGAGGCATGAACACCGTCCACCTCACCGACGAGGAGCTGGAGATTGCGCGCCACGCGATGACGGCCTATCTCCACAGTTTCGGACACGACGAGGCCGACACCGTCGTCCTCATCAGGGCTGTCCTCGCCCGGCTGGCGGCCGCGCGGCCAGAGCCCGATTCGCCGGCGGCGGCCAGCTGACACCGGCACGACCCGCCTTCACTCGCCGGACGCATGCCCGAGTCCGGACAGATGCGGCGCAGGAGTCGACCGGCACATCCGTGCGCCACTCGACGTGATCGAGGCTGATGACCATCTGACAGCGCCGCATCAAGGGTGGAGTGACCCCCCATCTCTCTGCCGTGTCGTCCACAACGATGGATGGAAGACTCCGAATGAGAACACTGCACGTGGGACTCAAAGTCGCGGACCTCGAGCGTTCGCTCGCCTTCTACACCGCGCTGGGCTATGAGGTGCTGGGCACGGTGCCGGAGACGGAGTTCGGTTCCCTGACCATGCTCAAGCTCCCGGGGGACGAGTTCGTGAGCCTCGAGCTCGTCGACAGTCCCGGTGCTGGCCGCATCGATCCGGGCGGGCTCAACCATCTGGTCATCAAGGTGGAGTCCATGAGGTCCACGACCGCCGACCTCGCCGCCAAGGGAATCGCGGCCGAGACCCCGGTCTCACCGGATGGCTCGGACGAGTTCTGGACGTCTTGGCTCACCGACCCCGACGGCTACCGCATCGAACTGGTCCAGTGGCCGCCGGGGCACAGCGACGGCCTCACCGAGGCCGACCTGGCCGAGTAGGCGACCACAAGGTGCACGTCTGGCGTTTGGCCGCCCAGCCGCCGCCCCGGCGCATGGCATCCCGGGGTGGGGACGACCGACTCGACGACCGTGGGATGCCGGGTGAGGACCGGCTCGACCTCTCACGGGCTGATCGTGTCGTAGCTCCCCGTGAACCGGTCGTCGGTGGGGCCGGTGTCGGCAAGAATCGTCGGGCCGCCGTCGAGAGGAGCCCTCATGCGGGTCGCGGTCCTGGCTGATATCCACGGCAACCTGCCCGCGCTCGATGCGGCCCTCGGTGACATCGACGCGGCTGGTGTCGACGCCATCGTGCTCAACGGCGACATCGCCACCGGGCCGATGCCGGCAGAGACCCTGGACCGGCTGGCCGGGCTCGGCGAGAAGGCGATCTGGGTGCGCGGCAACGCCGATCGGGAGCTTGTCGCCGCGTACGACGGAGGCGTCAACCCCGACCTGCCCGAGACGCCGCGCTTGTCCACCGAGTACTGCGCATCCCGACTCGGCAGTGGACACCGGGATCTGCTCGCCGGGCTGCCCCTGTCGGTCGTCGTGGACGTGACCGGGTTGGGGCGGGTGCGGTTCTGTCACGCCACGACCCGCAGCGACACCGAGATCGTGCTCGTCGACTCGCCGGTGAGCCGCTACCGTGACGGCTTCGCGGACACCGCCGAGCCGACCGTTGTGCTGGGCCACACCCACATGCCCTTCGACCGGCTCGCCGATCGGCGTCGGTTCGTCAACCCGGGCAGTGTGGGGATGCCGTACGGTCGGGCGGGCGCGCACTGGGCGCTGCTCGGTCCGACTGTTGCGCTGCGCCGTGCCGACTATGACGCCGACGCTGCCGCGGGGACGTTCCGCTCATCCGCTCCGGACTTTCCCGGACTTCCCGACTTCATCGCAGAGAACGTGTTGACCGTGCCTTCTGACGCCGAGGCCTTGGCGGTCTTCTCGGGTTGGGCCCGGCATGACGATGAAGCAGGCAGCGCGACGTAGGTCCGATGGAGACCGGGGCCACAGGCGCGTCGGGTGGTCGGGATGGCGGCGATGTGGTGCAGGCATCGTCTTGGCCCTGTCGTCGCCTCTACCTGTCGACCTCCTGGTGAGAGGAGTGGTCATCGACAGTGAGCACGATGAGCGGGCTGTGCCGAAGCATCTCCGTGATGTCCGTGCGACGCCAACGCTTGGCGGCTGCCTCGATGAGCGGCCGGCGTTCGTCCGGATCGGTGACAACTCGCGCCGTCGCCGGCACATCCGCGACCACGGACTGCTTCAGGTGAAGAACGACGTGCGGGTCGGCTCCGATGTTGTGGATCCAGTCACGCGTACGGTCCGCTCGCGGCATACCGGTGATGAACAGCTGGCCGTCGTCGTGGTGCAGGAAGATCTCGATCCGCCGCAGCTGGCTGGTCCTCCGGCCCGTCGTCGTCATGTCGATGAGCTGGCTGTGGTTGAGGGCGGCTCGGATGGCGTCACTCAGAGGACTCTCAGCACCCACAGCACGATCCTCTCGACTGAACCATCCCTTGGCCGCCGTACGCCGCCGCGGCAGGATCCGCATCCAGTGAACCAGCCCTTGGTTCGCCGTAGTCCCTGCCCGTGGCGCTGAGGTCCAGACGCAGCGCTTGACGCACTCCCAAGCCCTCGCGGCGTCCGACGAAGGAAGAATGCCGCTACAGCGCGTCGATGATCTCTCCGTTGCGCGGTACTCGGCCGCCGAAGGAGATGGGCAGAGCGGAGGCGTGGCGCACGTCGACTCGGTCGATGGCCTGGAGGTGGACATGCGGTTCAGTGCTGTTGCCTGAGTTGCCGCAACGTCCGAGAGTCTGGCCCCGCTGAACTCGTTGGCCCAGCTTCACCTGGATCCTGCCGCGTTCCAGGTGGCACACCGCGACCACCGGACCGTCACGCGTCTCGACCATGACGTGGTTGCCGGCCAGCCCCACCCATCCCGCTGCTGCCCGACGGCGCTGGGTCAGGGCGTAGCCGACAGAGGGCAGCCCCCGGAAGGACGGGTGATCAGGTTCCGCGTCGTGCATGGCGACCACCACGCCGTCGACTGGCGCCAGGATGGGCCGCCCGAAGCCGGGGAAACGCTCGGGCGGCTCGGGGCGAAGAAGAGAGCCAAGGGTGATCGGTGCCGATCGCCCTGCGTGGTCGACTGGGACGAAGTCGATCGCGAACGACGTCGCGAACAGCGTCGTACCGTGACTCGGAACTCGACTTCCGGGGCTGTTCTGGGTCAGCCAACGGCCCCGGAACGGGTAGGCAAGGTCCACTCCCGCCGCCATCCGACGACCCCTCTCTCTCACTGACGTGACTCTGTCAGGCCTGCCGAGCCGCGTTGCCCCGATCCGCGCCTCGATTCGTGACCGCGCACCAGACATCCTTCGCACGAGCCGGTCGGATGTCACGCCTCGAGGGTTGCTGCGATCCGTGCGGCCGCCTGGTCCGCAGTGAGATGGGTGGTGTCGACGACCTCGGCCTCGCGATGCAGCCACGTGCGGGCTGCCTCGGCGTAGAGATCCAGGTACGTGAGACGGAAGGGGGACGGGATGACGTGCTCCGCCTCGATGCGGGCACGCAGGGTGGGCTGGTCAGCGTGGAGGACGAAGTGCCGTACCGGAATCCTGTGGCTGGCGAGGCCGACGGTGATCTCGCGCCAGTACTGCTCGACGAGAACCGTCATCGGCATCACCAGAGTGCCGCCGGTGTAGTCGAGCACGCGACGGGCGGTGTCCACGACGAGCGGCCGCCACGGCGGCCAGTTCTGGAAGTTGTCCGTCTCCGGCAGACCCGGCGTGATGTCCATGAGTGTCTCGCCGACCTTCTCAGCGTCGAACACCCGCGAATCGGGGATCATTCGCTGCACAAATGCACTGGTCGTCGTCTTTCCCGCCCCGTGGGTGCCGTTGATCCATACGATCACCGCACCAACGCTATCGCCGTGAGGGACTCGAACTCCTCGAGCCCATTGGGCACACGGGGCTGTGCATGCCCTTCGCCGACGCCGCTTCCCTCGAGCTCGCCGTGTGCATCGTGCCGGTCCTCCTCCTGCTCGCCGGAGCCGCACTGGCATCGGCGCGGCGGGCGGCGCAGGACCATGCCCCCTCCGGCGGACGTGATCGGTGAACAGTCGGCGGAACACCGCTCGGCGCGGGCGGTCCGGCGCACACTGGTCTCGTACACCTCAGCCTGGCGCGGGACACGCACCTTGCATCAGGGTGGAAGGAGTCATGTGGTATCGACTGGTCGCTGACGCCGCCATGGTGGTGCACTTCTTGTTCCTGGCCTATCTCCTCGTGGGCGGGTTCATCGCCTGGAGGTGGCCGTGGACGATCTGGACGCACATCGCGGCGGCTCTGTACGGGCTCTTCAACGTGCTCATCGGCTGGCCGTGTCCGTTGACCCACGTCGAGAACTGGGGCAGGGCGCGGGCCGACGAGGCAACGTTGCCCGCCACCGGCTTCATCGACCACTACATCGCCGGCGTCATCTACCCGCCGGAGAACGAGGTCATGGTCCAGGTGCTCGTGGCCGTTGTCGTGCTCACCTCATGGATCGGTTTCGTCATCCGTCGTCGACCCGTCCTGGTGCATTGAGTCGCGGGGCGACGACCAGAGGTTCCTGCCGGCAGGGGACAGGACGGCATACCTCGAGATCCTGGGCCCGCCTCTTCAGTGCACGCCTGCGCGCCAGGTTCGCCACCGCGTCAGCCACTCGGGCGCCGAACATGACGGGGTCGTTGTGGTCGGCACCCGGGATGACCACTCGCTCGGCCAAGGAGGGGGCGTGGTCGGCGACGCGGGCGCTGAGCACCGCCGGGACCACGGAGTCGCGGTCGCCGTAGATGACGGTGATCGGCACGTCGCTGGCGGCGAGGTGCTCGACCACGAGGAACCGGTCGCGCAGCAGCGCGCGCACCGGCAGCCAGGGGTAGTGGTGCGCACCCACAGCGGCAAGATCGGTGAAGGGCGAGCGCAGCACGACGCCCGCCGGCGGGTGCCGGACCTGAAGCGCCGCGACCACGCCGGAGCCCAGCGACTCGCCGAAGTAGACGGTCCGTTGCGGCGGGTACCCGAGTTCCTCCAGGGCGGCGGCGGCGGCATCCGCGTCGGCCGAGAGGCCGTGCTCGCTGGGGCTGCCGGGGTTGCCGCCGTAGCCGCGATAGTCCATGAGCAGTACGGCGAGTCCGCGGCGGCTCAGCTCTTCGGCGAACTCGGCCCTGCCTGCCCGGTTGCCGCCGTTGCCCGGCGCGACCAGGACTGCCATCCCGGTGTCCACCTGGCCGGTCGCCGGGACGAACCAGGCGCCCAGAACGAGCCCGTCGGCCGTGTGGAGCCTGACGTCGCGCGCACCGCGAATGACCTCCCCGGCCGGTGGCACCGGCGTGGAGTCGGGGAAGTAGATCAGCTGACGCTGCAGCGCCCAGAGCATCGCAACCACCGTCCCTCCGAGCAGCAGCGCCACGAGGAGGGCACGCCTGGGCCTTCTCGGCTTCGGCCCGTCCACTCCTCATCGTCGCCCTCGAGCGCCGGCAATCGCAAACGGGTCCCACCTCCGGGGCTCCCCGGACGAGCACGACGTCGACCTGTGGCCAGCCTGCACACCTGTGGAGGCGCTGACGGGTTCTGGACCACCAGCCGGCTCGTCCAACGCCCCATCACCGACACCGGTCCGCCGATTCCTGAAGGATCGTGACCGCGTTCCGCGTCATGGTGAAGGGCCGGAGGGGTCTCCATGGGTGGCGAGCGATGAACGGGCTGCGGACGTGGCTCGGAGACCGCCGATGCCGGATGTTCCGAACTGGATCCGCACCGAGAGCGCAGCAGCACCGTGGGTGGCGGGGACAGACGTCGACAGAAAGGGTCGTGCCGTCGTGAGACTCTGCGCGAAATGCAACCGGAACCCACAGGCGTGGACGGATGTGACAGCTCCGCCCGGACGATGCAGCGAGTGCGGCCAGCTCTTCGACATCCAAGGCATGCCCATCTCCGACGAAGGGGTGACCTGCCCGATCCATGATCCGATTTTGGCCAGTTGTCCGCACTCCGAGACCGACAGTCCAGCGGTTCCCACTCCCACTCCCTCATGGCTCGACGACGGAACCAGCCATGGGTGACTGGCCGGTGGTGACTCCCCGAACCACAACTCGGTCGGGCGGCTCATGACCTGAACCGCGTCCCGAAGCACAGCGCGTTCATGGGTTGGCGCTGACCACAGCACCGCGCTCCTACAACCTCTGCGATGACGTCGGCGAATGCTGTTGGTGGTCCCGGGCGACGGAGGATGGAGTTGTCGAAGAGCCGGCGACGACGTACGCGCGCCGCGAGCCCGGTGTCGTCGGCGGAGTCGCCAACCGGTCGTCTGCCTCCTCGGCGGCGGGCCCGCTGACCGGGCCGCGGACGAGGGCGATGTCTGCCCCTTCGGCGATGCTGTCGGCTCTTCGGCCCGGGCAGTCGTCGCTCTTGAGCAGGCCTGAGAGAATCGCGGCGTGGCTGTGTTGGAGGGCACGTGAAGGCCGTCGTCTACGAGCGGTACGGCGGCCCGGAGGTCTTGCGCGTCGAGGACGTCCCGACTCCGTCCCCCGATGAGGGACAGGTTCTGGTCAAGATCGCGGCGACGTCGATCAACCTCAGCGACTGGGAGGGTCTTCGTGGCTCGCCGTTCTACGCGCGCCTCGGTGGGCTGCACGCCCCCCGACGCCGGACGCTCGGCTCCGACATCGCCGGGGTTGTCCACGCCGTCGGCAGTGGCGTCACACAGTTTCAACCCGGCGATGAGGTCTACGGCGACAACTTGCAGCTCATGGGCGGCTTCGCCGAATACGCAGTGGCACGGGAGTCGGCGCTGGCGCTCAAGCCGGCCGAGCTGACCTTCGCAGAGGCATCGACGATTCCCCAGGCCGGCCCTATTGCGCTGCAGGGCACGGCGGGTGCCGGGCAGGGGCTCCGAGTCCTCATCAACGGGGCGGGCGGTGGCTCCGGTTCATTCGCCATTCAGCTGGCGAAACGTCTGGAAGCACACGTCACTGGAGTGGACAACGGGGACAAGCTGGAGTTCATGCGCAGCCTTGGCGCCGATCAGGTGGTCGACTACCGCCGCGACGACTTCACCCGGGGTCCTGAGCCGTACGACCTCATCCTGGACCTCGTGGCCCATCGGTCGGTGTTCGCCTATCGTCGAGCGCTCGCTCCCGGCGGCCGGTACCGATGTGTGGGCGGGTCCGTCCGAGCGCTGCTCAGGGTGCTCACGATCGGCACCACCGCCGGGCTTGTGACCGGCCGCCGCCTCGGAGTGCTGGTCGTCAAGCCCGGTCCGGCCCACTTCACGCCGCTGGCGGATCTGTGCCTCGCCGGTCACGTCGGCATCCACATCGACCGCACCTGCGGGCTCGATGGCGTACCGGAGGCCCTCGCCCACGTCGGTGAAGGCCACGCACTCGGCAAGGTCGTCGTCACCCCACCCTGAACAGGGGCAACAGTTGTCCCGAGCAGGTCTGGGTCCGGTCCACGATTGGTGGCGCGTATGCCGTGTGACGCCGGTGATCCACCCAAACGGGGACAGACCGATCAGCACGCTGTGAGCGCAGACGACGGTCATCATCGTCAAGGTGCTCGCCGGGCCCCTCCGGGAGTGGCGACGGCGTCGACACCTTCGGCGCGTGGGGGTCAGGATGGTGACCGGTTGAGCAAGGAGAGGGCGCCGTGGAGAACCTCGCTGGAATAGTCCTGGGCTTTGCCCTCACCACTGTGTTGGAGGGCTTTGGGCCTCGAAGTTGCAGCAGCGCTCCTGGGACCGACAGAACGACCTGCGCCTGCAGGAGGCAGCACTCGAACAGGCGCGCGTCGCTTGCGATGAGCTGATGTCGCTTCTTGACAGGCGCCTGTACCGCATGCTGCGACTGGTGTGGGCCGCGGCCCCCAGGGTGCCCGGAGCCATCGCCGATGGGGAGCTGGAACGTCGTCGACAGGACTACATCGAGGTCTTGTTCCAGTGGAACGATCGACTCAACACGAATCTCTCGCTCACGGGAAGCTACTTCGGCGACGACGCGAGGACCTACCTCGAGGGCCTCTACCAGGATTTCCAGCGCGTCGGACAGGAGGTCGAGGACCTGTTGCGCGTCGAACGCGCCAACGAAGAGACGGGACCCGTGGGGCGCCAGGTAGTGCGAGAGTTCGAGGGCCGTCACGCCGGCTCGCTCAACGACCGCGTCTACCAGTTCGGCCTCATGCTGATGGGTCAGCTTCGCGAAGGTCGGGTGGGCGGGAAGGCTCCGAATCCCTCGGTGGCCGTTCCGGTTGGTCGGGCCATCGCGAGAGTAGGCGGCCACGACGTAGCCGACGACCGCCAACTGCCTCGGGATGAGGCTGCGATCGAGGCATTGGGTCGGGCGCAAGGCAACCCCAGGGGTGGTCCACTTTCACTCTCAACCAACCGTCGGAGTGGCGGGCCTTCTCACCCGCCCGGGCGTGATCGAGCCGCCGGTGGCCTTGGCCACGCCTGGAGCAGCCCCGGTGACGTCAGGCGCGTTGCGCGGCAGAATGAAGCACGGCGCGCGAGGAGGTTCGTCATGGTAGGCGGCGGCCGGATCATCGTGGTGACAGGGGCGACCGGTCGCCAGGGCGGGGCGGTTGCCCGGCACCTTCTCGCGGACGGCTGGCGAGTCCGAGGTGTGACCCGTTCGCCGGACTCCAAGGCGGCCAAGACGCTTGCCGGTCTCGGTGTGGAACTGGCTCGGGCCGACATGGCAGACGGGGACCGGATGCGCGCGGTATGCGTTGGCGGGCACGGCGTGTTCAGCGTTCAGAACCCCATGATCAGTGGCGAGCAGGGTGAGCTCATACAAGGGTGCAACGTGGTGGACGCGGCAGCGGCCGCCGGCGTCTCCCACATGGTCTACGGCTCAGCCGGACCGGGCACGCCGAACAGCGGCGTCGCGGCCTGGGACGTCAAGCTCGAGGTGGCCGGATACGCCCGCAGTGTCGGGCTCCCCTGACCGTCCTGCGACCGATGGCGTTCATGGAGCTCATGACCGACAAGGATCTCTACCCACCGGTCGCTGCGTGGCACCTGATGCCGCCGCTGGTCGGGCTGGACCGACCCATCCCCTGGCTGGCGGCGGAGGACATCGGGGCCATCGCGGCTCGGGCATTCGCCGAGCCCGCATCCTTCGTAGGAAGGGACCTGGCCCTCGCTGCCGACCAGCGCACGCTGTCCGAATGCCGAGCCATCTGGCGTCGGGTCACCGGTCGAAACCCACGGCGGTTCCCCATGCCGCTGTGGCTGTTCCAGAAGTGCGTCGGTCCTGACCTGACCCGGATGTGGCGATGGCTCGCAACCCATCACGTCGACGTCGACCCAACCGCCACGCGTGAGCACAATCCGACCGCAGCGACGGTCGAGCAGTTCCTCCGCCGGCGAACCCAGCCGCACGCCGGTGAGCAGGCTGCTGGTGCCTGAGCCAACGGACCCACCGACCACCCACCGGCGCGCCTCAGCCGAACCGCACCAGCAACCCTCGGCGAGCTCGGCGACGAAGGGGGACTGACCGCCGACGGAGACGCGCTGCTGCTCGGGATTCAACCAACCCACTGATCCGCCAGATGTGGCGCCTCGGTTGCGAACTCGTCAGAAGTGAGTCGTGCCGCGCAACCTTCGCGGTCGGCCGTCGGGGTCATAGAGGCCGAGGTAGGTCGGACGTGCCCACAGTTGCGTGGCGGCCGATAGCACAGGGGGAACGTGACGGCGGATGCGGCTGCCGGGGGCGCCCTCGCGCTCGGCCCACAGAGCAAGGGCCCCGCTCAGGTTCGACATGCGCGGCTCGTCCTGTGCCAGGCCCAGGTGCTCGGCCCACAACGACGTTCGCACTCTGCGGGGCAGCTCCCCGGCGGGGTCGACCACGGCGCAGGTGACCTCGGAGTCGTGAGTCCAGGAGCGCCGGTTGAGGTTGTCGGAGCCGATGGTCATCCACTGGTCGTCGACCACGCACACCTTGGCGTGGACGTAGACCGGTGTCCCCTCCGCGTTATCGAGGTCGAAGAGCGCATATCGGTCGCCACCGGCCTCGTGCAGCAGATCCCAGGCCAGTCGTTGCCCGTACAGCATCGGCGGCCCGCCGATCCGGCTGTCCTTCTCGGGATAGCGGGGGACGACGGCGATCACCTGGAGCGCCGGCTCGCGCCGCAGGGCCTCGGCGAGGGTGGCTGCCACGACGTCGGACCAGAAGTACTGGTCCTCGATGTAGATGAGCCGGCAGGCCCGGGAGAACGCCCGCGAGTACGCCCTCGCGATCGAGCGCTCACCATCAGGGGCGAAGGGGTATGCCGGCCGCTTCGCGGGGTAGGTGCGCAGAATCTGCACCTGGTGCGGGCCGGCATCCGGAGGCGGTTCCCAGCGTTGCGGCAGCGGCTCGGGGTGCCGCGGCATCCTCACCAACCGATGGAGCACGGCGCGGTAGGGGTTGCGGTGGTCGAGCGGCGTGGAGTCGTCCCAGCGTTCCGCGAACGTGTCCAGGACGTGCGCCACCGCCGGTCCGCGGATCTCCGCCATGGCGTCGTGCCAGGGCGGGGTCGGGCCGTACCGCTCGTCCAGTGGCGGCGCTTGGGGATCGCCGGCATGCGCTGCGTCGTCACGACGACCGTGACAGAGGTCGATGCCGCCCACGAACGCGACGTCCTCATCAGGCCTGCCCTTGCGTCGTACGACGACGAGCTTCTGATGGTGGGATCCCCCGCGGCGCACTCTCTCGTCGAGAAGCGCCTCCCCACCGGACTTGTTGATGACGGCGCCGAGGTGGTCGTTCTCCTCACTGTTGAGCTTGCCGGGGTGGGAGCGCCACAGCAGCGCCCGGACCTCGACACCTCGACGTCCTGCGGACGACAGCAGCTCGCCGATGGTCGGGCCGTCATTCGTCATGCGTTCGTCGGCGTCCCCGCGCCAGTCGGTGCAGAAGATCCGGTCCCCGCGCTGGGTCGATGTGATGACCTCGAGCAGGCGAGCGAAGTAGTCGGCTCCGTGAACGTGCGGCACGACGAGGTTCCCGGCGGTCCATGGCCGCTCCGCACTGGGGAGGAACCAGTCGGTCACGCGCTCACTTTCTCAGCAGGCGTGGAGGTCAGTCCACTGATGCACTCGGAGTCGGCGGGCAGCGTCACCAACTGGTAGTGAGGAGATGCCGGCATCGCGCCACAGACCGGCTTCACAGAGGCGGCTCAGGGACTGCCGTGGGCTGCCGTGCTGCGGCCAAGCGTTCCACGGTGTCGGGGTGGGTGGCGAACAGCAGGTACTCGACGCGGGGCGGATGGACATCGGCGATGTTGACCTGAGCCAGGCGCACCTGCATCGCGGAGAACTCGGCGGAGTCACCGGTCAGCCGTAGCGCATGCTGGTCGGCACGGGCCTCGACCCGACGGGACACAAGGTTCTGTACCGGACCGGTGACCAGGCCCGCCACGGTGAACAGGGCGAGTACCAACCCGATCGCCCTCGGAGAGCCGATGGAGTTCACCCCGGCTCTGGAGAGCAGGGCATCCCACTCACCCAGCAGATAGAGGGCCACAACCGCCGCCGCGGCGCCGATCGCCCCCAGCAGCGTGCCCAGTTCGGGGTCGCGGTCCTTGGCGTGCCCCAGCTCGTGCGCGACGACACTGCGCACGTCACCTGGGGGGGCTTCGCGCAGCAAGGTGTCGTAGACCACGATTCGCCGGGTGGGCCCCAAGCCGGACACATACGCGTTGAGCCCCGTGGTACGGCGCGACGCGTCGGCGACCAGCACGTCCCGCACCGGCATGCCGTCCCGTGACGCCATCCTGACCAGCTCGTCACGCAGCGGCCCGGCCGGCATCGGGGTGAACGTGTTGAACACCGGCTCGACCAGCACTGGGAAGACGAAAGACAGCAGGACCACCAAGGCGGCGGCACCCACCGCACCGAACGCCCACCACCAGACTGGGGCGAACCGGGTCAGCGTATAGAACCCGGCCAGCACCACCGCGCTGGTCACCGCGCCGACCGCGCACCCCTTGAGCAGGTCCACCGCCCAACCGCGCCAGTCCTGGGTGGAGAGCCCGTAGTCGCGCAGGACGGTGTGGCGCCACGCCCCAAACGGCAGTGACACCAAGGCCACCAGCATCAGGATGACCAGGCCGCCCAGCAGCGACTCGGCCAGCCAGTGCCCGCCGAAAGGCTGGGCCACCCGTGCGACGATCCGGCCGCCGGCTGGTGTGAACCCGAGCAGCAGGGGCACCACCAGTCCGACCAGCAGGGCACCGTACATACTCGGGCGCAGGGCGGCGTGCAGCGCCCGACCTCTTGTCACCACATCGGCCGGCAGGTCGCGCAGGGCCGCTGCTCGGTCGGCCCGGGTCGGTCTGGGCAGCCGCCAGGGTACGAGCGCGATCGCCGCGACAGCCAGGGCGATGCCCAGCGCGACCAGTGCCACCACGGCCCACCATCTCGGAGTCACGGCCGTGCCCTCCCCTCACCTGTCACTGCCATTCCTGGTTCAGCAGCTGATGGCACGTGCCATCTCCAGTTCACGAGGTTGCTCGTGAACCGCAAGCAGAACGGGCATCACCTGTGACCCTTGGGCTGGGTTCCGGATCACCTGGCCAGGGGCTCTCGGCTCCGGACCGATGAGACGACGTCGAGGATGGCTTGAGTGGTGGCGGCGGCATCTTGCTGCTCCAGGATCAGCGATTCGTGGGTGGCGCCGTCGACCAGGCGGTGCGCGCTGTTGGTCGACAAGGCGGTCAGGTCGTCGTGGGCAGCGATCGTGTCGGCATCACTTCCGCTGCCGGCTGTCAGGATGACGAGGGGCTTGTCGCCGAAGTCATCGAGAGCTGCAGCCTGACCCGCCGAGGCGTTCGCCTGGAGGTACTCGTCGATCGTGCTCTGCAGATTGCTGGCAGTCGACCCGGTGGCCTCTGCCTCGTCGGCAGACTGCGGCGGCAAACTGTCGTATGAACCAACGGCTGAGCAAGCGCCCGACGCCCAGTTCCGCCGTGGACGAGAGCAGTGCGGAGACACGTCCCAGGATGTCGGAGGAGCCCTCGCCGTCGGCCACAGTTCTCTGGGCGAATCCGACGTCCGTCTGGTGGTGTCGACCTGCTCGAGTCCGGCGACGTCGGCGGGGTACTGGGCGGCGAAGCTCTGCACGTAGAGGCCGCCGAAGGAGTGGCCGGCCAGCACATACGGCCCTGGAACGCCCCCGCGCTCCAGCAGGGTGTGGAGGTCAGTCGCTGTCTGCGCGCCGTCCTGGGGGCTGTCAGCGGCCTCGCTCCAGCCGTGACCTGCACGGTCATAGACGCAGACGCGGGTCTCTCGGGCGACGGCCGGCGCGATCCACCCGAGAACCGATGACATCAGGCCGGCACCGGGATCGAGGACGACGGTCGGGCCGCCCGAGCCGCTGCATCTCAGGTGCAGGCTGTGTCCGCCCACGTCGATCAGCTGACCCGGCAATGGGGGGTCTTCATCCAGAGCCTCACTCACCGTCTCGTAGCCGCCACCTATCGCGGCCAGAGCCATGAGCGCGAACACCGGGTACAACAGCCAACGCCTGCTCCGACTGTGAAGCTGGTGACGCGTTCGGACGATCATCCAGACCACCAACGCCAACAAGGCTGGGGGCCACAGCCAACCGAGGACCCCGTGAACCTCCGAGCCGAACACCACCAGGAGGAGACCGCCCAGCCCCATGAACAGTGCAGGAGCCGCCGCCCACCGCTGAGGCTGATCGGTGAACCGCACCGAGAGCACGGCCAACATCGCCCAGCCCAGCGCGAATCCGCACAGAACCGCCCCCGTGACGGCGTTCTCCTCCGCCGGGATGAACGGGGCGACGACGAAGAGCACGGCAGCGAAGAGTCCGGTGGCCAACGAGCCGGCCACGATCCAACCAATGTGTCCCCTTGGCCCCGGATGAGGGCGGGACGGACGGTTCTGGCCAATGCCCATGGGGGTGGGCGTCGGGGTGGGCTCGGTCGTCACCATGGACTCCCTTCACACACGCTGGCACAACAGGAGCACACAGCTCCCGCACGTGTGGCACACGACGTCACCTCGACACTAGACGATCACCGATCTGGATGACCGGGGAGGAATCGAGGGTCACGCGAACCCGAAACGGCCACACAGGCAGCCTCCGGAAGAGCGATCCCAACGACCGCCTGACCTCTAGGATTGGCGAGGCAGGCCGCAGCATGGGCGCAGGAGACCTACGACGCAGTTCATAGAAGGAGGAGCCGTGGCTGGGACGGACGAACTCGACCGCTGGTGGGATGGGCTGACCGAGGAGGAGAGGGCCGATGCCCTCGGATCAAGGGACGGCGGTCAGCTCAGCGACGGAATGGAGAAGTCGCTGGAAAGGGCCGGTTTGGTCAAGCCGGGGGGAAGGCCGGATCGGACCCTCCGCGGCGATGTCATCACCTACCTCAAGATGCGCCACTGACGTCCTCCATGGCGGCCGCCCTGACGGCCGAGTGATTGCGGGAACTGCTGATCGACCCGGGCCCATCCATGGAGAACGCCGGTTCGCCCATATCGGGCGAACCGGCGTTTCCGCAGGTGAATGGCGGTGGCGGTGGGATTTGAACCCACGGAGGGCTTGCACCCTCACACGCTTTCGAGGCGTGCTCCTTAGGCCGCTCGGACACGCCACCGCCGGAGAGGCTACCCGAGCGCGCGCCTGGCTCCGAAATCGTGACGGGGCGACGGTCCCCCCGATCGACGTGCCCGGACTCAGGCGCGGTGGCTCTCGAAGAAGCGGCGCACGACGGCTGCGCACTCCTCCTCGAGCACCCCGCCGACGACCTCGACGCGGTGCGTCGCCCGACGGTCTCGCACCACGTCCCACACCGACCCACAGGCCCCGAGCTTCGGGTCCCATGCGCCGAGGACGACCCTCTCCACCCGAGCGAGCATCAGAGCTCCGGCACACATCGGGCACGGCTCCATCGTCACGACGAGGGTGCACCCCTCGAGACGCCAGGAACCAACCTCTGCCGAGGCCTCCCGCAGCGCCACGATCTCGGCGTGGCCCGTCGGGTCGCAGGTCGCCTCACGGACGTTCCACCCCTCTGCGAGCACCGCTCCGTCGCTGCGGACGACCACGGCCCCGACCGGCACATCCCCGGCAACGGCCGCCCGCTCGGCGAGCGCCAGAGCACGCTCCATCCACCCGGCATACCGAGAATCGACCCCTAGGCTCACCCGCTAAGTTTCACCCATGCGCGTTCTGAACCCGGACCACCGGCTCATCGCCCACAAGCTGACCTACCTCCGGGACGAACGCACCGACTCACCGACCTTCCGGCGCCTCGCCGAGGAGCTCATGACCCTGCTCGCCTACGAGGCAACCCGAGACGTCCGAGTGGAGCCGTTCGAGATCCGCACGCCAGTGGCGCCCACGACCGGGATCAAGCTGTCGAACCCCAAGCCGCTGGTCGTCCCGATCCTGCGCGCGGGGCTCGGGATGCTCGAGGGAATGGTGCGGCTGCTGCCGAGCGCCGAGGTCGGCTTCCTCGGCATGCAGCGGAACGAGGAGACGCTCGAGGCCGTCACCTACGCGAACCGGCTGCCCGAGGACCTCTCGGGCCGCCAGGTCTACGTGCTCGACCCGATGCTCGCCACGGGCGGGTCGATGGCCGACGCGATCCGGTTCCTCCTCGACCGCGGCGCCGACGACATCACGGCGGTGACCTTGCTGAGTGCCCCGGAGGGCATCGCGCACCTCCAGGAGACCCTGGCGGATGCCGTCCCGAGCATCACCCTCGTCACCGGCGCCATCGACGAGCGCCTCAACGAGGTGGGGTACATCGTGCCGGGCCTGGGGGACGCGGGCGACCGGTTGTACGGGCTGGCCCAGTAGGTCTGACGCGCGCACCGGGCGCCACGACACGCCCGTCTGCTCGTATCAGCCGTCACTCCGGCCACATCTGCGACGATGGCGCGAGGCGTGCACTCGGCATGCCCTGAGGCAGGAGGACGCACGATGCCCCCGATCAAGAAGATCGTGATGTGGCTCGTCGTCATCTTCCTCGTCTACGCCATCCTGACCGCGCCCAACGAGGCCGCCGACATGTTCTCGGCGGCATGGGACTTCACTGTTCGCGCCGTCAGCAACATCGCCGAGTTCTTCGACTCACTCATCAACGAGTGACATGGTCCGCCGACCGCGGCTGGACCGCGAGCTCGAGCGCTACCTCGTCGCCGACGAGGTCGTCATCGTCGCGGTGCGGCAGCACTGGTTCCACCTCTTCCGCCAGATCTCCCTGGCCGTCGTGGCCACCCTGGTGGCGTTCTGGGTCGAGGCCAACGTCCCGCTGAACGGCGGCGGACAGATCCTTCAGAACCTCAGCTGGCTCGGGTGGTGGCTCGCCATCGGGTGGCTCGTCTGGGAGGTGCTCAACTGGCGCCGTGACTGGTTCGTCGCCACGGACAAACGCTTCCTCCTCTTCTTCGGCTTCATCCGCCGGAAGGTCGCGATGATGCCGCTCCTCAAGGTCACGGACATGACGTACGACCGCTCTCTGCTCGGCCGCATCGTGGGGTACGGCACCTTCGTGCTCGAGTCGGCCGGGCAGGAGCAGGCGATGTCGCGGATCGACCACGTCCCGGACGCGGACCAGCACTACAAGGCCATCTGCACCCAGCTCTTCGGTCCCGGCTCGCAGATCCGCCTCCAGAGCGATGGCGGCTTCCCGAGCGGTGGCAGCTTCCGGCCACCCGAGCCGCCCGACGGAGGTGGCTGGCCGACCGGCGGCGGTGGCTTCACCCCTAACCCGTATGCCGGGGGGCCGGCTCCCGCGGCGCCGGCCCCTGCCGCAGCTCCGGCTCGCGCCGAGACCACGGACGAGGAGATCGAGCCGGCCGAGCCGGCGCAGCAGGGCGAGCGGGCGGAGCGGGGCCCGGGCATCGCGCCCGAGTCGTGGTACCGCTCCTCGAACGCCGACGGTCCCTCCCGGCTCGGCGACACCGGCGAGATCCCCGTGGTGCACGTGCCGCGTGACGACGAGGACGACGGCCCGCGGCTCTACCCACCGCGGAACTGGGTGGACTGACACCCCAATGCGGTCGATGCCCTGCCCCACCGGGTCGGGTCATCGCTGACCCGACGACGGCGCACCGCGGGCGTCAGGGCCGGAGAACCGCCTCCGCCGCGCCACCGGCCACGGAGGTCGGCACGCCGTCGATGTCCAACGGCAGGTCCACGTCCAGCACCGGCACGTCGACGAGGGGAGCGTGCCGTTGGGGATGCCGCGGACCGGTCGGCCGCTCCGATCCCGCTGCCGTGATGGGCAGCTCGAGCTCGAGCACCCCCTTGCCGAACCGGCCGTCCTCGGGCAGGGGCACCGGGTACGAGCCGGTGAAGCAGGCGGTGCAGAGCCGGTCGCGCGGCTGCAGGGTCGCCTCGATCATCCCGTCGTCGGAGATGTAGCCCAACGAGTCGGCACCGATGGAGCTGCGCACCTCCTCGACGCCGAGGCCGGTCGCGATGAGCTCGGCGCGGGTCGCGAAGTCGATGCCGTAGAAGCAGGGCCAGCGCACGGGCGGCGAGGAGATCCGCACGTGGACCTCCGCGGCGCCCGCCTCGCGCAGCATCCGCACGAGCGCGCGCTGCGTGTTGCCGCGGACGATCGAGTCGTCGACGACGACGAGGCGCTTGCCGCGGATGACGTCCTTGAGGGGGTTGAGCTTGAGCCGGATGCCGAGCTGGCGGATCGTCTGCGACGGGGCGATGAAGGTGCGTCCGACGTAGGAGTTCTTCACCAGTCCCTGGCCATAGGGGATCCCGGACTCCTGGGCGTACCCGATGGCGGCCGGCGTGCCCGACTCCGGGGTCGGCATGACGAGGTCGGCGTCGACCGGGTGCTCCCTGGCGAGCGCACGTCCCATCTCCACCCGGGCCTCGTGGACGACCCGGCCACTGATCGTCGTGTCGGGCCGGGCGAGGTAGACGTACTCGAACACGCAGCCCTTCGGCGTCGGCGCGGCGAAGCGCTGTGAGCGCAGGCCCTGCTCGTCGATGACGACGAGCTCTCCGGGCTCGACCTCTCGCACGAAGGAGGCACCGACGATGTCCAGCGCCGCGGTCTCCGAAGCGACCACCCAACCTCGCTCGAGCCGGCCGATGACCAGGGGGCGGATGCCGTGAGGGTCGCGGGCGGCATACAACGTGTGCTCGTCGATGAAGACGAAGCAGAACGCCCCGCGCAGCCGCGGCAGCACGTCGAGCGCCGCCGCCTCGAGGGTGCGGTCGGCGTCGTCCGCGAGGAGGGCGGTGACGAGGGCGGTGTCGGTCGTGTTGCCGCGAGCCAGCTCCCCGCGATGTGCCTCGTCGCCGAGGCGGCCCTCGACGAGGTCGCGCAGCTCCGCGGAGTTCGTGAGGTTGCCGTTGTGGGCGAGCGCCACCGTGCCCCCCGCGTGCCCCCCGAGGGTCGGCTGGGCGTTCTCCCAGGTGGAGCCACCGGTCGTCGAGTAGCGGCAGTGGCCGACCGCGAGGTGTCCGCGCAACGAGGCGAGCGAGCGCTCGTCGAAGACCTGTGACACCAGGCCCATGTCCTTGTAGACCAGGAGGCGCTGGCCGTCGGACGTGGCGATCCCCGCCGACTCCTGCCCGCGGTGCTGGAGGGCGTAGAGGCCGTAGTAGGTGAGCTTGGCGACGTCCTCGCCGGGGGCCCACACGCCGAAGACGCCGCAGGCGTCCTGCGGGGCCTTCTCGCCAGGCAGCAGGTCGTGGGTCAGGCGTCCGTCACCGCGTGGCACGACACCATTCTCCCACAGCCCGGTCACGACCTGTCCGTGCGGCGGTCCAGGACGATGGCCAACACGGCCGCGGCGAGACCGATGACGAGGGCGCCGAGGAAGCCGAGATATCCCACCCCGGCGGACGGCGCGTAGTTCGACGGCACCAGCGGGTCGGGGTCCTCGAACCAGCCGAAGACGGCCAGGGCCCCACCGAGCAGGAAGCCCAGAACGGCGCCGGTGGCGATGAAGCGGAGGAAGCGGGGCCGCCGGGCAGGTGTCACGCTCCGTACGGTACGTGAGGCGCCCGGTGCCGCCGCTCGCCGATGGGCGCACACTGGGTCCGTGCCCCCATCCACACGAGCCACCTGCACCGAACACCCGGCATGACGAGCGGCCTGACGACCAGCGGCACGACGACCCCTGAGCCGTCCAGCTCCACCCGCCGCCCCGCCGGTCGGTGGTATGCCGCCGGGGCGGTTCTCGCGGCTGCGGCAGGAGCCGGGGTCGGCCACCTCGTTGCCGGGTTCGTCTCACCCGAGGCCTCACCGGTGCTCGCCGTGGGCTCCACCGTCATCGACCTCACCCCCACGCCCGTCAAGGAGTGGGCGGTCGCCACCTTCGGCACGGCTGACAAGCCCATCCTCATCGGCTCGGTGGCCATCGGCGCGCTCCTCGTCGCGGGGGTGATCGGCCTCGTCGCCCGCACTCGGCGCAGTGCCGGCCTGGCGCTGCTCGGGGCACTCGCCCTGACCTCCGCGCTGGCCGCCACCCTGCGGCCGACGAGCATCGCCGTCGACCTCATCCCCGGGTTCGTCACCGCGCTCGTGGGGGTGGCTGCGGCGAGCTGGTTCTTCGGGCTCCTGGACCGGTGGGGGGCGACCGCGGCGGACCCGGCCGCCGGTGCGGGCGCCGACGACACCGCCCGCGGGGACGGCAGCAGCGGTCGGCGGCACGTGCTCGCCGCGGCAGCAGGCCTCGGCGCCCTGGCCGCCACCGCGGGCAGCCTGGGTCAGGCGCTCTCGCGCGCCGGCTCGCCCTCGACGGTCGCCCTGCCGCCTGCCGCCGAGCCGCTCAGCCCGCTGCCTCGCGGGCTCGAGGAGACCGTCCGCGGGATCTCGGCCTTCCGGACGCCGAACAAGGAGTTCTACCGGATCGACACCGCACTCGTCATCCCGCGCGTGGCCGTCGAGGGGTGGAAGCTCACGATCGACGGCGACGTCGACCGTCCCTACACCCTCACGTTCGACGACCTCCTGGCGATGCCGCTCGTCGAGCGCGACATCACCCTCACCTGCGTCTCGAACGAGGTCGGCGGCCCGTACGTCGGCGGCGCCCGCTGGCTCGGTGTGCGTACCCGGGACCTGCTCGAGCGGGCCGGGGTCCGCACAGGCGCCGACCAGATCCTCAGCCACTCCACCGAGGGGATGACGATCTCGACGCCCGTGCAGGCGCTGACCGACGACCGCGAGGCGCTCGTCGCCGTCGCGATGAACGGTGAGCCGCTGCCGGCCAGGCACGGGTTCCCGGCACGACTGGTCACCCCCGGCCTCTACGGCTTCGTCGGTGCGACGAAGTGGCTCACCCGCATGGAGGCCACGACCTACGCCGCCAAGCGCGCCTACTGGACCGAGCGTGACTGGGCGACCGACGCACCGATCCTCACCCAGTCGCGGATCGACACCCCCCGTGGGCTGAACCGCCGGGATGCCGGTCGGGTCGTCGTCGGCGGCGTCGCCTGGGCCCAGCACCGCGGTATCGCGAAGGTCGAGGTACGGGTGGACCAGGAGCGCTGGCAGGAGGCCCAGCTCGGCCCGGACGCCGGCATCGACTACTGGCGCCAGTGGTTCCTCCCCTGGGACGCCCTTCCCGGGCGGCACGACCTCACGGTGCGCGCGACGGACCTCAACGGTGACGTCCAGCCCGAGGAGCGGACGGCGCCCTTCCCGGAGGGGGCCCGCGGCTGGCACTCGATCGTCGTCATCATCGACTGAGCGCAGCCGGCGCGGCCGCGGGCCTCGAGGTCGCCGCATCGACGCCGGGACGGCATACGGAAACACACTCCTGCACAGACCAATCCGGATGCCCGACGGTCACGAACCACAGGTGTACTCAGCACCACCCACCTGTGAAGGAGCATCTCCCATGCGTTCCAGCCGTCTGACGATCGCCGCCCTGGCCCTCGCCCTACCGCTCTCCCTCGCTGCCTGTGGGTCGGACTCCGAGCCGACCGCCGCATCCAGCGACTCCATGACCACGCCCGCCGCACCGTCGGCCAGCCCGTCGGAGTCGATGACGTCCGACATGGCGGGCGCGGCCTTCGGTCCGGGCTGCGCGGCCGTCCCTGCCGATGGCGCCGGGTCGTTCGCCGGCATGGCCGCCGACCCGGTGGCCACCGCGGCGAGCAACAACCCGGTGCTCTCCACGCTCGTCACCGCCGTCGGCGAGGCCGGGCTCGGCGAGACCCTCAACACCGCGAAGGACATCACCGTCTTCGCCCCGACGAACGACGCCTTCGCGGCGCTCGACAAGGCCACTCTCGACACCGCCATGGCCGACCCGAAGGGCCTGCTGACGACCGTGCTCACCAACCACGTCGTCGAGGGTCGCCTCTCCCCCGACATGGTCGCGGGTGAGCACACGACGCTCGCCGGCACGATGATCACCGTCGAGGGCTCGGGCGAGGACTTCACGGTCGGCGAGGCCACGGTGGTCTGCGGCGACGTCCAGACCGCCAACGCCACGGTCTACATCATCGACGGCGTCCTCCTGCCCGCTGCCTGAGCAGCGGTCCACAATGAGTGACATGACAGCCGCCTCCCCGGATGCCGCCGCGTCCGGGGAGGCGGCTGCCTCATCGCTCACGCTTCCCGACCTCGCCGACCTGCTCCGCCGCTCGGCCCGGGGCGACGAGGCCGCATTCGCCGCGCTCTACGACGCGACCTCCCGTCGCCTCTTCGGCCTCGTCCTTCGGGTGGTCCGCGACCACGCGATGTCGGAGGAGGTGACCCAGGAGGTGTACCTCGACGTGTGGCGGCAGTCCGCCCGGTTCGACGCCCAGCGTGGGAGCGCGCTCTCCTGGCTCATGACCATCGCCCACCGGACCGCCGTCGACCGGGTCCGGTCGAGTGAGGCGTCGCGGCGTCGTGACGACGCCCACGCGGCTGCGTCACACGACGTCGAGTTCGACGCCACCGCGGAGATCGCCCAGGCCACCCTCGAGGCGCAGCGCGTGCGGCGCGCCCTGGCCACGCTCACCGACGCCCAGCGCAGCGCGGTCGAGCTCGCCTACCTCGGCGGTTACACGCACACCGAGGTCGCCCGGCTCCTCGACCTCCCGCTCGGCACCGCCAAGACCCGGATCCGGGACGGCCTCATTCGGCTCCGGGACACGATGGGAGTTCCGGCATGAGCCCCGACCTGCACCACCTCTCCGGTGCCTACGCCGTCGACGCACTCGACGAGGGGGAACGCGCCCTGTTCGAGCAGCACCTCGACGGAGTGCGCCGAGTGCCGCGCCGAGGTGGCAGAGCTCTCCGCCACCGCCCACTCCGTGAGCGCCCTCACCGAGGAGACCCCGCCGCCCTCTCTGCGCGCCGCGGTGCTGTCCGGCATCAGCCAGGTCCGCCCGCTCCCCCCGCTGGGTGAGGACGACACTCGGATGCCCTCAGCCGACGCGCGTGCCGCGAGCCGGCATCCGAATCTACAGCCGACGACCGGGGCTGCCCAGAACACGCCGGACGGCGGCCGCACGGCGACCGTCATCCCGTTCCGCCGCCGGGCGTCCACGTGGTTCGCCGCAGCCGCGGCGGCGGCGGTCATCACGCTCGGAGGGCTCGCGTGGAGCCCGTGGTCGGACCAGGCCGACACCTCACCGGTCGCCCAGGTCGTCGCTGCCGAGGACGCGATGCGGGTGAGCCGCACGCAGGGCTCACTCATCGCGGACCTGGCCTACAGCCGCCAGCTCGGCCGGGCCGCGATCTCGGTCGCCGGCCTGCCACCCGCACCGGAGGGCAAGGCCTACCAGCTCTGGTACGTCGGCACGGACGAGGTCGCTCGCTCCGCGGGCCTGCTCACCGCCGGGAGCGACGGCCGCGGCGAGCTGCTCCTCGAGGGTGACGCCAACTCGGCCGCCGCGGTCGGGATGACCCTCGAGCCGGCCGGGGGTTCCCGCCAGCCGACCACCGAGCCGATCGTCGTCCTCCCCCTCACCTGACCCCGGCCACGGTCCGCCTCCCCGACTTCGTCTGTCAGATTGCGGGAAATGGGGGCGGAAGACGGCGTGTCGGCGCAATCTGACAGACGAAGTCGGGGAGTTCGGGGAGGTCGGGGAGGTGTCAGGGGCCGGGGCGGCGGAGGACGTCGGCGGCGACCGCCTCGAGGACGGCCACGTCACCGGCATACGGCCCGTCCGGTCGCGGCCAGTGGGTGACGACGTCGGTGAAGCCGAGCTCGGCGGCCCGACCCGCCATCTCGGCGTAGAGCCCGACCGACTCGAGCGAGAAGTGGGGCGAGGAGTCGAGGGAGAGGTAGCGGTCCGCCGGGCCGCGCCCAGCCGACGCCAGGGCGTCATCGAAGCGCGCCACCAGCTCGGCCACGTGGGCGAACCACTCGTCGAGCGTGTCGCCCTTCCCGCCGTACGTGATCCAGCCGTCTCCCACCGTCGCCGCGAGCCGGATGGAGCGGGGCCCGTTCGCCGCGACGATGAGCGGCACGCGGTCCCGGATCGGCCCCGGGAGGGTGCGGGCCTCGCGCGTCGTGTACCAGGCGCCCATGTGGTCCACCCGGTCCTCCCGGAGCAGCCGGTCGAGGAGCGGTACGAACTCGTGGAACCGGTCGACCCGGTCCTTCAGGGACCGGTCCTCACCGAGGATCCCCGCGTCGAGGTCGCCGCCGGCGCCCAGCCCGCAGAGGAACCGGCCGCCCGACAGGTCGTCCAGGGTCAGGACGTCTCGGGCGAAGGTGTACGGATGCCGGTAGTTCGGCGACGACACGAAGGTGCCGAGCCGGATCGTCGACGTCACCCCGGCCGCCGCCGCCAACGTGGGCACCGCCGCGAACCAGGGCGAGTCGGGGAGGTCAGCCCACACGAGGTGGTCGTAGGTCCAGGCGTGCGAGAACCCCATCTCCTCCGCCGCCACCCACAGCGGAGCCGCCTGCCGCCACGGGCGCTCGGGAAGGATCGTGATGCCGTGCCGCACCGTCGCCCGCCCGACCCTCGTGCGCCTGGCTCACGGCGCCGCCGCCACGGGGTCGGGGTCGGCTCCGGGTCGGGGAGGGGAAGCAGGCCGTCGAGGTGGGCGCGCGTACCGCTGACCCGCAGGCGGCCCTCCGCGAGCGCCTCGGCCCACGGCCGCACGCCCGTCGCGAGCCGCAGCCACGTCTCCGGGTCCGCCTCGACGACATTGGGTGGCGTGCCGCGGGTGTGCCTCGGACCCTCCACGCACTGCACCGCGCCGAACGGGGGCACCCGGACCTCGACGCTGCGCCCCGGTGCGAGGGCGCCCAGCTCGTCGAGGGTGAAGCGCACTGCCGTCGCCAGCGTCGCGGGATCGCTCCCCTCTGGATCGGCCCGCCAGGCGGCGAGCGCGGCGCGGCCGGTGGCCGGGTCGGTGCGTCGGCGGGCGGGCATACGCGCATCGTAGGTCTCGGGGACCGCCCGAACCGGCGGCGTAGCCTCCCCTCGTGGACGAGCCCGAGTTCGAGCACGACGGATCGCTCGTCACGGTCGTCGTCGACGGCCAGCCCCAGTCGGCGGTCGACCTCGACGACCCCACGCGCCTGGACTTCGAGTACGTCCAGCACCTCGCCCTCTGCGTCGACGCCCTGGCCCCGTCCGGACCGCTGCGCGTCACGCACGTCGGTGGCGCCGGCCTGACCCTCGCCCGGTGGGTGCAGCACACCCGCTCCGGCTCCCCGCAGATCGTGTTCGAGCCGGATGCCGTGCTGACCGGGGCCGTGCGACGTGAGCTGCCGCTGCCTCGAGGCCACCGCATCCGCGTGCGCGCCCTGGACGGCATGAGCGGCCTGGCCGGCCTCAAGGACGCGAGCGCCGACGTCGTCCTCGTGGACGCGTACCAGCAGGGCCGCGTCCCGGCGGAGCTCGGCACGGTGGAGTGGTTCGCGGAGGTGGCGAGGGTGACCGCTCCCCGTGGGCTGCTCCTCGCGAACCTCGCCGACGAACCGGGCATGCGGTATGCCGCGCGCGTTGCGGCCGGCGCCAAGGTCTCCCTGGGTCACGTGGCCTGCGTCGGGTTGCACGAGGTGCTCAAGGGGAAGCGCTTCGGCAACGTCGTGCTGGTCGCCTCCACCAGCCCGCTGGACCTGTGGACCCTGCGACGTGCCACGGCATCCGCTCCGCTGCCCACCGGGGTCCTCGACTGGTCGGAGCTCGTCAGACGGGCGCCCGGAGCCCGCCCGTTCAGCATCGCCGGCAGGGACGTCGCGGCCTCACCCGAACCACCGGTACGGAACGCCTGGCGTCGCGGCTGACCCGGTCAGCCGACCCAGACGCGGGCGTTGCGGAACATCCGCAGCCAGGGGCTCTCGTCCTCGACGGGCCCTGACGTCCAGGACATCTGCGCGTTGCGGGCGACCCGCTCCGGGTGCGGCATCATCGCCGTGAACCGTCCGTCCGGGGTCGTCACGGCCGTCAGGCCGTCGGGGGACCCGTTGGGGTTCATCGGGTATGCCGTTGTCGGCCGGCCATGGTGGTCGACGAACCGCGCCACCCGCTCCACCCGGCGGGAGTCGCCGCGCGCAGAGAAGTCGGCGAACCCCTCACCGTGGGCGACCGCGATGGGGAGGCGGCTCCCGGCCATGCCGGCGGTGAGGACCGACGGCGACTCCAGCACCTCCACCAGGCTGAGCCGTGCCTCGTACTGCTCCGAGCGGTTGCGGGTGAACCTCGGCCATGCCTCCGCCCCGGGGATGAGGTCGGCCAGGGCCGCGAACATCTGGCACCCGTTGCACAGCCCCAGCCCGAAGGTGTTCCTCCGGTGGAAGAAGTCATGGAACGACGCGGTGAGCCGCTCGTTGAAGAGCACCGACCGGGCCCAGCCCTCGCCGGCCCCCAGCGTGTCGCCGTAGGAGAACCCTCCGCACGCCACGAGCCCGATGACGTCGGTGAGGTCGAACCGTCCGGTGTGGAGGTCGGTCATGTGCACGTCGTACGTGTCGAACCCTGCTCGGTCGAAGGCGAAGGCGGTCTCGACGTGACTGTTGACGCCTTGCTCCCGGAGGATGGCGACCCTGGGGCGGATGCCCAGCGACAGGTAGGGCGCAGCGACGTCGTCGGTCGGGTCGAACGTGGGCATGAGGACGAGACCTGGGTCGTCGTCCGACCCCACCGCCGCGTGCTCCTCCTCTGCGCAGGCCGGGTTGTCGCGCATGGCCGAGATCCGCGCCGAGACCTCGTCCCACGCCTGGGCGAGCTGGCGCACGGGCTCGTCGAGGACGACCTCGTGGCCCAGGCGCACCCGCACACGGCGCTCGTGCAGCGGTCGCCCGACCACCCGGAACAGACCGCCGAGCCCGTGCGCGGCGAGCACGGCCTCGACCTCCCCCAGCCGAGCCGCCGGAACCTCCAGCACAGCGCCGAGCTCCTCCGCGAACAGGGCCGCCAAGGAGGGCACATGGACCTCGACCCCACAGGCACCGGCGAACGCCATCTCCGCGACCGTGGCCCACAGGCCACCGTCCGACCGGTCGTGGTAAGCGAGAACCGTTGCACGGGAGCGGAGCTCGTTCACGGCAGCGACGAGACCGACGAGTCGCTGTGGGTCGTCGAGGTCGGGCACCGGCCCCCCGAAGACGCCCGACACCTGGGCGACCACCGACCCGCCGAGGCGGTCGCGGCCCGCCCCGAGGTCGACGAGCACGAGCACCGTCTCGCCATGAGCCGCCGCGCCGCCGGCGTCCGCATCACCGCGTCCACCCCGCAGCTCCGGCGTCAGGGTGCCGCGGACGTCGGGGAGGGACGCGAACGCGGTGACGACGAGCGACACCGGAGAGGTGACCTGCCTGGCCTCTCCACTCATGGGGTCGGTCCACCGCGTGCGCATGGAGAGCGAGTCCTTCCCGACCGGCACCGACACCCCCAGCGCCGGACACAGCTCCATCGCCACGGCCTCCACCGTGTCGTAGAGGGCCGCGTCCTCGCCGGCCTCCCCGCACGCCGCCATCCAGTTGCACGACAGCTTCACGCCCCGCAGCCCGGTGACGGGTGCGGCCAGCAGGTTGGTGAGCGCCTCACCGACCGCCATCCGGCCGGATGCCGGGCCGTCGACCGCCGCGAGCGGCATCCGCTCCCCCGTCGACATCGCCTCGCCGGCGAACCCGACGTGGTCGGCGAGGGTGACCGCGACGTCGGCGACGGGTACCTGCCACGGGCCGACCATCTGGTCCCGGTGGGTGAGGCCCCCGACGGTGCGGTCGGCGATGGTCACGAGGAAGCGCTTGCTCGCGACCGTCGGATGCCGGAGCACGGCATACGCCGTGTCGCGCACGGCCAGCGACGCGAGGTCGAGGGCGCCGGCATCCCACTCGACCCGAGCCACGTCACGGGTCATCCGCGGCGGCTTGCCGAGCAGCACCTCCATCGGCATGTCGATCGCGCGGTCCTCGTCCGGGCGGTCCTCGGGCCCGTCCCCCAGCAGGAGGCGACCGTCGTCGCGCGCCACGCCGACCACGGCATACGGGCAGCGCTCACGGTCGCAGAGCGCGGCGAAGCGCGGCAGCGACTCGGGCGCGAGGGCGACGACGTACCGTTCCTGGGACTCGTTGCACCACGCCTCCTTCGGAGCCAGACCCGACTCCTCGAGCGGGATGGCCGAGAGGTCGAACCGCGCACCCAGGCCGGCGCCGTCGACGAGCTCGGGGAAGGCGTTGGAGAGTCCGCCCGCGCCGACGTCGTGGATGGCGAGGATGGGGTTGTCCTCGCGGAGCCCCCAGCAGTGGTTGACGACCTCCTGGGCGCGCCGCTCGATCTCGGGGTTGCCACGCTGCACCGAGTCGAAGTCGAGCTCGGCGGCGTTGGCACCCGCGGCCATGGACGACGCCGCTCCCCCGCCCATGCCGATGCGCATGCCCGGCCCGCCGATCTGGACGAGCAGGGTGCCGGCCGGGAAGAGGATCTTCTCGGTCATCCCTGCGCTGATCGTGCCGAGGCCGCCCGCACTCATGATCGGCTTGTGGAAGCCACGGCGCACGCCGTCGACCGTCTGCTCGTAGACCCGGAAGAACCCGCCCAGCCCGGGACGACCGAACTCGTTGTTGAACGCCGCGGCCCCGATCGGCCCGTCGAGCATGATCTCGAGCGGGCTGGCGATGTGCTGCGGGGCGCCGTAGGGCTCCCGTTCCCACGGCTCGTCGAGCCCCGGAAGGTGCAGGTTCGACACGGCGAAGCCGGTGAGCCCGGCCTTGGGCTGCGAACCCCGACCGGTGGCCCCCTCGTCCCGGATCTCGCCGCCGGCGCCGGTGGCAGCGCCCGGGAACGGCGAGATCGCGGTGGGGTGGTTGTGCGTCTCGACCTTCATGAGGACGTGCACGTCGTCCTCCCGCCCGGCGTACCGGCTGGGTGCGTCGGCCGACTCGGGCCTCCAGACGACCCGACGACCGCCCACCATGACGGAGGCGTTGTCCTTGTAGGCCACGACCGTGCCCTCGCCGGCGACCTCCTCGGTGTGCCGGATCATCCCGAAGAGTGACCGGGGCTGCACCTTGCCGTCGACGACGAAGTCGGCGTTGAAGATCTTGTGCCGGCAGTGTTCGGAGTTGGCCTGCGCGAACATCATGAGCTCGACGTCGGTCGGGTTGCGGCGCAGCCCGGTGAACGCCTCGACGAGGTAGTCGACCTCGTCGTCGGACAGGGCCAGGCCGTATGCCGTGTCCGCCTCCTCGATCGCGGCGCGCCCTCGGCCCAGCACGTCGACGTGCTCCATCGGCTCGGCGTCCCGTTCGTCGAAGAGCCCCGCCGCGTCCCCCCGCGTCGGCAGCGCCGACTCCGTCATCCGGTCGTGGAGCACGTCGGCGCAGGCCGCCCACTGCTGCTCGGTGAGCGGCCCGTCGGAACCCAGGTGGTACTCGGTGACCCGCTCGACGCGGCGGACGTCGACTCCACAGCTGTGGGCGATGTCCGTGGCCTTGCTCGCCCACGGGGACAGGGTGCCGAGCCGCGGTGCCACGACGACGCAGGTGAGGTGACGACCCTCCTCGTCCCCGGCATACGGCTCGCCGTAGGTGAGGAGCCTCTCGACCGTGCGTGCCGTGCTCTCGTCGAGCTCGGTCTCGCTGGCCACCCAGTGGACGTGTCGGGCGGTCACCCCCGTGACGCTGGGCACGGAGCCCCGGAGCCGGGCGAGGAGTGCTGTGGCGCGGAACGAGGAGAGGGCGTTGCCTCCCGGGACGGTGGTCAGCACGAGGTCGTGCGACGAGGCCATGTGTGCGGTCTCCCGGTGGTGCGGCGCGGGGCGGATGCCGGCCTCAGGCTACCGGCGGCGGCCAGCGTCGTGCCGGCGCCACTGCCAGCCCCTGCGGCGTACCCGTGCCCGGACTCAGAACCGCTCGCCGGTCAGCCGTTCGTACGCCTCGACGTACTTCGCCCGGGTCCGCGCCACGACGTCCTCGGGGAGCGGCGGCGGCGGCTCTCCCGAGCCCCTCGACCAGCCGGATGCCGGGGAGGTGAGCCAGTCGCGGACGTACTGCTTGTCGAAGCTCGGCTGCGGATGCCCTGGCTCCCACTCGTCGGCCGGCCAGAAGCGCGACGAGTCGGGGGTCAGCACCTCGTCGGCGAGGACCACCTCGTCGCCGCGCATCCCGAACTCGACCTTGGTGTCGGCCAGCAGGATGCCGCGCTCGGCGGCGACCCGGTTGCCTCGCTCGAGGATGGCGACGGTGAGGTCACGCACCCGCGCGGCCAGGTCGGCACCCAGCTCTGCCTCGACGACGGCATACGGGATCGGTTCGTCGTGCTCACCGACCGGTGCCTTGGTCGACGGCGTGAAGATGGGCTCGGGCAGCCGGTCGCCGTCGACGAGGCCCTGCGGGAGCCGGATGCCGCTCACCGCGCCGGTCGCGGTGTACTCCCCCAGCCCCCCACCGGTGAGATAGGCCCGGGCCACGCACTCGACGGCCAGCATCCGAAGCCGCTCCACGAGCACCCCTCGGCCGCGGACGGCGTCCGGCACTGCTGTCGAGACGACGTGGTTGGGGACGAGGTCGTCGAGCTGGTCGAACCACCACAGGGAGAGGCGGGTGAGGACCTCTCCCTTGTCGGGGATGGGACTGTCGAGGACGACGTCGTAGGCGGAGATGCGGTCGGAGGCGACGAGCAGCAGCTGGTCCTCTCGCGGCTCACCCGAGCCGGGGTCCAGGGGGGCATACAGGTCCCGGACCTTGCCCGAGTAGACGTGGACGAAGCCGGGTAGCTGCTCGGGCTGGTCGGCCATGGCGCGATTCTTCCAGCCCCCGGCGCGGTCGTGGCCGCTCGTCAGTCGCGCGTCGCCCGCGCGCTCACCGCTCTGGCGGCCCTCACCGAAGGGGTCTGGCGCCGGGCACCGTGCCCGAGGGGAGCGGGCGGCTCAGAGGGTGATCTCGCCGCGCTCGGCGAGGAGGGCGATGTCGCTGCGGTGGTGTGAGCCGGGCAGGCCGATCCCGGCGACGGCGGCATACGCCCGCCGGCGCGCGTCGGCGAGCGTGGGCCCGGTCGCGACCACGGAGAGCACGCGTCCCCCGGCCGACACCAGCTCGCCGGCCTCGTCGCGGGCCGTGCCGGCATGCAGCACGTATGCCGTGGGCGCGCCGACCACGTCGTCGGCGCCGCTGATCCGGTCACCGGTGCGCGGCGTGTCCGGGTAGTCCTTCGCAGCGACGACGACCGTCACCGCGTGCTCCTCCGACCAACGCAGGCGTGGGGCCTCCTCGAGGCGTCCCGTCGCTGCGGCGAGGAGCACCCCGCTGAGGGGCGTGACGAGCCGGGCGAGCACGACCTGGGTCTCGGGGTCGCCGAAGCGAGCGTTGAACTCGATGACGCGCGGCCCGCGCGAGGTGAGCGCCAGGCCGACGTACAGGACCCCGACGAACGGCGTCCCCCGCCGACGCATCTCGTCGACGACCGGCTGGGCCACCCGGCGCACGACGTCGTCCACGAGGCCCTCCGGCGCCCAGTCCAGCGGGCAGTACGCGCCCATGCCACCGGTGTTCGGGCCCGCGTCGCCGTCGCGCACTCGCTTGAAGTCCTGTGCGGGGCTGAGCGGCACGACGGTCATGCCGTCGCAGAGGCAGAAGAGCGACACCTCGGGACCGGACAGGTACTCCTCGACGACGACCGCACCGTCGGGCTTCGCCAGGCAGGCGCGGGCGTGCTCGAGTGCCTCCTCCCTGTCGTCGGTCACGACGACACCCTTGCCGGCAGCGAGCCCGTCGTCCTTGACGACATGGGGCGCACCCAGGGCGTCGAGGGCCTCCTCGACGGCCTCGACCGACGTGCAGACGTGTGCCAGCCCGGTGGGCACCTCGGCCGCGGACATGACGTCCTTGGCGAAGGCCTTGCTGCCCTCGAGGCGCGCCGCCTCGGCGGACGGACCGAAGCACGGGATGCCCGCCGCCCGAACGGCGTCCGCCACTCCGGCGACGAGCGGCGCCTCCGGGCCGACCACGACGAGGTCCGAGCCGACTCGGCGGGCGAGGGCGACGACGGCCTTGGCATCGGTGGGCCCGCCGGCGAGGGGCTCGCACGCCGCGAGCGCTGCGATGCCCGCGTTGCCGGGCGCCGCGACCACCTCGTCGACCGAGGGGTCCAGGGAGAGGGAGCGGACGATGGCGTGCTCACGGGCCCCGGACCCGACGACGAGTACCTTCACGGCCCCAATGTAGGGGCGCGTGAGGGCCGACGTCGTCGCCGGCCGCCGGCATCGCGCTCGGCTCGGCCGGCGGACGCCGACGAGCGCGTCGCGAGCTCGGGTTTAGACTGGACAGTTCCGTATCTGCGCCGCCCCGTCGAGGAGAACCCGTTCGTGACCGCCCCGCACCCGGGCCTGCCCGAGGCCTCACCGGAGGTCGCCGGTGAGCTCGCGCACGAGCAGGCCCACGTCGACCGGGTCTACGCCGAGCTGGAGAAGGCAAGCCTGCGAGCCGCCGACGTCGAGGCGGACGGCCTCGCTCGAGGGCGCACGAGCCGCACGGGTGACGTCCGCGACGAGGAGATGACCGGGCTCTTCGAGCGCGACGCCCTCGTCTACGCGGCCGCCAGACGTCGGTCGATGATCGACAAACAGTACGAGGGGCTGGTGTTCGGCCGCCTGGACCTGGGCGGCGAACACAGCACCGCCGCGGAGCGGGAGGTCCGCTACATCGGCCGCCTCGGCGTGCGCGACGACGACTACGAACCGCTCGTCATCGACTGGCGGGCGCCCGCAGCGTCGGCGTTCTACCGCGCGACCCCCGTCGACCCGATGGGCGTGCTCCGCCGTCGTGTCCTGCGGTGCAAGGGCTCGACCGTCGTCGGCGCCGAGGACGACCTCATGGTGCCCGAGGCTCCGGCGGACATCGTCGTGCTGGGCGACGGCGCCCTCATCGCGGCGCTGACCCGCAGTCGCGGCCGACAGATGCGTGACATCGTCGCGACGATCCAGCGGGACCAGGACGAGGCGATCCGAGCCCCCTCGAGAGGGGTCACCGAGATCACCGGAGGCCCGGGCACCGGCAAGACCGTCGTCGCGCTGCACCGCGCGGCATACCTCCTGTACTCCGAGCGACGGCGGTTCGAGAACGGCGGCATCCTCGTCGTGGGACCGTCGGCCGCCTACACGGCATACATCGAACGGGTGCTGCCGAGCCTCGGTGAGGAGTCCGTGGCGCTGCGTGCCCTCGGTGACCTCGTGGACGGCATGACGGCGACCCGGCTCGACCCGCCCGAGGTGGCCGCGATCAAGGGGTCGCTGCGCATCCGCCGGCTGCTGTCCCGCATGGCGTCGAGGCCGCCGAGCGGTGCGCCGACGGTGTTCCGGGCGTTCGTCGGCGGGCATGCGGTGCGGCTCGACGACCACGCACTGCGCCGCATCCGGTCCGACGTGCTGCGTGGGCACCAGCACAACCTCGCGACGGATGCCGCGCGCTCCGCGCTCGCGGAAGCGGCCTGGCGCTCGGTGCGCCAGGGCGAGCGAGACGTGTTCCTCGACGCCTTCGACGCGTCCGGCGACGTCGACGAGTTCATGGCCTCGTGGTGGCGACAGCTCGACGCCCGCGAGCTGCTGCTCGGGCTCGCCGACACCGACCACGTGTATGCCGTGTCACGGGGGGTGCTCGACCACGAGGAGGGTGCGGCGGTCGCCTACTCCTACCGTGAGGCCCTCGAGCTCGGCTCCTGGTCGGTGTCGGACGCCGCGCTCGTGGACGACCTCGTCGCCCGGCTCGGGCCGGTGCAGGCCACCGAGCGGGAGGACGTCGGGTTCTACGACATCGAGGAGCTCGACGACCTCTCGTCGTGGGGGGTCATGGACGTGCGGGCCGGCGTCGACCGCCGGGTGGTCGCGGACCCGTCGGTGGGGATCATCACCCCGACCGACGCTCGGGAGCGGCTCATGGCCGGGCGGATCGACCGTCCCTCCGGCTACGCCCATGTCCTGGTCGACGAGGCGCAGGACCTGTCGCCGATGCAGTGGCGGATGCTCGCGCGCCGCGGACGCTCGGCGTCGTGGACCGTCGTCGCTGACGCCGCGCAGTCCTCGTGGTCGGACCTCGCGGAGGCCGGCCGGGCGCGCGACCAGGCGTTCACCGGGCAGGAGCGGCGGGCCTTCCACATGCCCACGAACTACCGCAACGCCCGCGAGATCTTCGACCATGCCCGTGACGTCATCCTGCCCCTGGTGCCGGACGCCGACATCCCGGAAGCGGTGCGCGAGACCGGTGTCGACCCGGTCGACCGCGTCGTCGACGGCTCGCTCGTGGAGGCGGCATCGGACGCGGTCGACCAGCTGCTCGGCGAGGTCGAGGGCTCGATCGCCGTCATCACGGCGCGGCGCTGGGACGAACGGCTGGCCCGACTCGACGGCTCGGGGGACGGACGTGTCCAGGTGATCGACCCGTTGTCCGCCAAGGGCCTGGAGTGGGACGCCACGGTTGTGGTGGACCCCGACGCCATCGCCGAGGAGTCACCCGGCGGAGTGCGGGTGCTCTACGTCGCCCTGACTCGCGCCGCGCACCGGATGCACGTGCTGCGCCCCGCCTGAACCGGCGTCGGGGCTGCCCAACCTCCCGACTTCACGGGTGCCGAGCGCGCGGAGTTCCGCGCCCTTGGCACCACCCGGCACCGTCCGACGACGCCGATGAGAAGGAGCGCTGCAGCTGAACCACGGATAGGGTCCCCGATCATGGACATGCTGAAGGGCGAGGAGATCGCCGGGGCCAAGCTGACCGACTGGCGCAAGCTGGCCCAGGGACTGCATGCCCGCTACCTGGTCGACGACTTCGGCACGGGCGCACGGTTCGTCGCCGCGGTGGGCGAGGCGGGCGACGCGCTCGGACACCACCCGAGCGTGTCGATCGGCAACGGGTACGTCGACCTCAAGCTGGTCAGCGCCGACGCCGTCTACCGCGACGACGAGGGCACCGAACACGTCGTCGAATGGGTGACCCAGCAGGACGTCGACCTCGCCCGACGGATCACCGAGATCGCCGCCGACCACAAGGTCGACGCCGACCCGGCCTCGGTCAGCGTCATCGAGCTCGGCCTCGACACGGCGCACTCCGCGACCATCGCCCCGGTGTGGGCCGCCCTGCTGACCGGGAACGCCGAGGCCCAGGGCCACGGGTCGCCCAGCGACGAGATCCGGGACGCCACGGGACGGGTACCGAACCTGTGGTTCGGGGACGCCGACGAGCACGAGACCCCGCGTCAGCGGTTCCACGTCGAGGTCTATGTGGCGCCAGAGGTGGCCGAGCAACGGATCGCCGCCGCCGTCGCCGCGGGTGGGACCGTCGTCGATGACAGCGACGCGCCGTCGCTCACCGTGATCGCCGACCCGGACGGCAACACGGGAGTCGTATGCGTCGCCGAGTCCCCTGCGACGAAGGACTGAACCGCCGACGCGGGTGACCCGCGGCCTGACCGCGGATCACACCTCGGTCCGGCCTTTGGCAGACTCATCGGTCATGGTGACCGTCGACGATGTACGACGCGTGGCTCTCAGCCTGCCGCGGACGACGGAGCACCTGATCCACGATCGGGTGAAGTTCCGGGTCAAGCAGCTGGTCTACGTGGCGTTCTCGCGGGACGAGACGCTGATGGGCTTCGCGTTTCCCAAGGAGGAGCGCCCGGCACTGGTCGAGAGCGAACCGGAGAAGTTCGTGCTCCCGGCCGCGGCGGACATGCGATTCAACTGGGTCGAAGCGAGGACCGCGGTCCTCGACGTCCAGGAGATGAGGGACCTGGTCACTGACGCGTGGACGATGGTGGTCCCGAAAGGTGTCGCTCGGGACTACTTCGACCGTCTCGGAAGCTGACCCGAACGGGCAGCGCCGGGCACAGGATGCCGGTCACGGCTGCATCCTCGGATCGTGGGCGGGGTCGGCATACGTGGCCGGGCAGCGGTGACCGACGGCGTCGGGACGCAGTTCGAAGTGCCACGGCTCGTTCGCGTAGATCTGACAGAGCCCGTATCCGGCGCCGTGTTCGGACAACCACGCCGCGGCATCGGAGTTGCCGATGTCGATCGCGTCCCCGGACACGTGCGGAGAGGTGTCCGCCGTGGCAACCCATCGGGCAGCTCGCTCTTCGGAGCCGTACTTCGCGACCGCCTCGCGCAGCAGGTGACTCTGGTACTCGCGAGAACGCCAGCCGCTGTTGACGTAGAACGTGACGCCGTCGCCCGCAGCATCGGCTGCGGCCCGGCGGGAGGCCCCCAGGAGGGCTCGATCCAGCCTGGTCACGGCCGGCGTCTCCTCGTCGAAGACCGTCGTGCCGTGCGGGACGACACCGTCAGCCTCGCCAAGCGCGCCACGGTCGTCCGCAAGACCGGCGTCGAGGAAGGGTGTCGCCGACGATGACACGGACGGATGGCCGAGGCCTCCGATGACCACGGCGATCACGACTGCCAGCCCTCCGAGCACCAGCACCGAAGGCCGGCCGGCGTCTGTTCGTGCTGTTGCGGTGCGCTTCATGCCTCGAGTTCAGGCAGCGCGGTGTTGCCAGGACGTACGGAGTATTCGATATGCCGACGAAATGCTCCGCCTCGTAGCCTCGGACCATGCGTGTGCTGATCGTGGAGGACGAGCCCTACATGGCCGAAGCGATCCGCGACGGCCTACGCCTCGAAGCGATCGCCGCCGACATCGCCGGTGACGGCGACACCGCACTGGAGCTGCTGAGCATCAACGCCTACGACATCGCGGTCCTCGACCGCGATGTCCCGGGGCCCTCCGGTGACGACGTCGCCAGGCACATCGTCACGTCCGGCGCCGGTATGCCGATCCTCATGCTCACTGCGGCCGACCGCCTCGACGACAAGGCGTCCGGTTTCGAACTCGGCGCCGACGACTACCTCACGAAGCCTTTCGAGCTCCGAGAGCTCGTGCTCCGTCTTCGAGCCCTCGACCGCAGACGTGCCCACAACCGACCCCCCGTGCGGGAGGTCGCAGGTCTGCGGGTGGATCCCTTCCGGCGCGAGGTCTACCGCGACGGCCGGTACGTCGCGCTCACCCGGAAGCAGTTCGCGGTGCTCGAGGTCCTCGTCGCTGCCGAGGGGGGTGTCATCAGCGCCGAAGAGCTCTTGGAGCGCGCCTGGGACGAGAACGCCGATCCCTTCACCAACGCCGTGCGCATCACGGTCTCCGCCCTGCGCAAGCGCCTCGGAGAACCCGGGATCATCGCCACCGTGCCCGGCGCCGGCTACCGCATCGACTCGGCGTCCGGCCCCGAACACCGGGGAGGGGAGCGTGGCTAGGGCGCCCGGTCTGAGCGTTCGCCTCAGGCTCACGCTCAGCTACGCCGGCTTCCTCATGGTCGCGGGGACCTTGCTGCTGGCGACCGTGTGGGTGTTCCTCCTGCGCTACGTGCCGGACCGGGCGCGGTTCGGCCCCGGCCCCCCGAGCCCCACCCGCACCGATCTCCTCGACGCCTTCGCGCCAAGGGCAGCCCAGGCGCTGGTGTTCCTGCTCCTCTTCGGCCTCGTGGGAGGGTGGTTTCTCGCCGGACGGATGCTCGCACCACTGACGAGGATCACCGATGCCACCCGCATCGCCGCCAGGGGTTCGCTCTCCCACCGGATCCGGCTCGAGGGCCGCAGCGACGAGTTCCGCGAGCTCGCCGATGCGTTCGACACCATGCTCGCGCGGCTCGAGGCCCATGTCGCCGAGCAGCAGAGGTTCGCTGCCAACGCCTCCCACGAGCTCCGCACCCCACTCGCGATCACCCAGACACTTCTCGAGGTGGCCCGCAACGACCCGGGACGGGACACCCGCGAGCTCGTGGACCGCCTCTATTTCGTCAACACCCGAGCGATCGACCTCACCGAAGCATTGCTCCTGCTCAGCCGTGCCGACCAAAGGTCCTTCACGAGAGAACGGGTCGACCTGTCCCTCATCGCGGAAGAAGCCACCGAGACACTCCTTCCTTTCGCCGAGGACAGTGGGGTGACCATCGAGACCTCCGGCGACATCTCCCCGGTCACGGGCTCACACGCGCTCCTGCTGCAGATGACGACCAACCTCGTGCACAACGCCATCGTCCACAACCTGCCCGAAGGGGGCACTGTGTGCGTCACGACCAGACGTCATCCCGACACCGTGGCGCTCACTGTCGAGAACACCGGCGAGAAGCTCTCCCCGCACGTGGTTGCCACCCTGGGGGAGCCGTTCCGGCGCGGTACCGGACGCGTCCGCACCGCCCACGCAGGTGTCGGCCTCGGCCTCGCCATCGTCGAGAGCATCACCCAGGCGCACGACGGAACCCTTGCACTCACTCCGCGGGCCGATGGGGGGCTCTGCGTCACGGCGCAACTGCCCATCGCGCCACCGCTCACCGGCACGAACGATCCGACCGGGTGATCGAAGCGGATTCCACACAGCGGCGGGCCGATGGCCTCCCATACGGGCTTCGGCCTGGCAGACCGCTGGCCGCGCTCCTTGTTGTCGGGTGATGGGCGGACGGGACACGATGGCACCCGTGGATGCGCCTGCATTTCGGATCTGGCCACCGGTCGCGTTGGGCGTACCGCTCGCCGCGGGGCTCGTGCTCACGGCGGCAGCGGGTGACCCCGTCTCGATCGAGAGCTCGGCCACGCGATGGGTCGGTGGCGCCTTGGCCGTCGCCTTCGTGGTGTGGAACGGATGGACGCTGTGGGTCATGGCGAGCAACCGCACAGCGATCCTCCCGGGCGGGGCGACAGCTCGCATCGTCCAGTCGGGGCCGTTCCGACTCAGCCGCAACCCCCTGTACGTCGGCCTGATCGCTCTCGACGTCGCGATCGCGCTGCTGGCTCATTCGTTCTGGGCGCTCGTGTTCGTCCCCGTCGGCGTTGTCGCGCTCACGTGGGGGGCGATCCGACCGGAGGAGCGCTACCTGTCGGACAAGTTCGGCTCGGAGTACGAGGCGTACCGAGCCCGGGTCCGCCGCTGGCTCTGAGAGGCAGAGCTCAGGCAGCCGATGGTGCCGATGGCGCGGTGCCGCTCCACGCGTCCTGGTCGAGTCCCTCTCATTGCTTCGGACGCAGAACTCCGGATGCCGCGCAGCACCTTCTGCGTCCGATGCGGACTTCTGCGCCCCCTCCGGCGACCAGTCAGTCGAGGAGGGCGTGGCGCTGGATGATCTCGTGCCGGCCGGGGCCGACGCCGATCGCCGAGACGCGTGCCCCGACGAGCTCCTCGACCCGCAGCACGTAGGTCTGGGCGGCTGCCGGCAGGTCGGAGAACTCGCGACACCCCGAGATGTCCTCCTCCCACCCGTCGAGCAGCTCGTAGACGGGCCGCGCGTGGTGGACGTCGCTCTGGTTGACCGGCATCTCGTCGTGCCTGACACCCTCGACCTCGTAGGCGACGCACACCGGAAGCTTGTGGAAGCCGGTCAGCACGTCGAGCTTGGTGATGACGAAGTCCGTGACGCCGTTGATCCGGTTGGCGTAGCGGCCGATGACGGTGTCCATCCAGCCGCAGCGGCGCGGCCGCCCGGTGGTGGTCCCGTACTCGGCACCCACCGTGCGCAGCGTCTCGCCGTCGTCGTCGAACAGCTCCGTGGGGAACGGCCCCTCCCCCACCCGGGTCGTGTACGCCTTGAGGATCGCGATGACTCGCGACACCCGCGTCGGCGGGATGCCGGACCCGGTGCACGCGCCGCCGGCGGTCGCCGAGGACGACGTCACGAAGGGGTAGGTCCCGTGGTCGACATCGAGCAGCGTCGCCTGGCCCGCCTCGAGCAGCACGTTGGCACCGGCATCCAGCGCCTGCTCCAGGACCAGCGACGTGTCACGGACCATGGGACGCAGCCGGTCGGCATACCCGAGCAGCTCCTCGACGACCCGGTCGGGGTCGACGTCTCGGGTGTTGTAGATCTTGACGAGGACCTGGTTCTTGAGCGACAGGGCTGCCTCCACCTTCTGCCGCAGGATCCCCTCGTCGAACAGGTCCTGCACCCGGATGCCGACCCGGTTCATCTTGTCGGCGTAGGTCGGGCCGATGCCGCGCCCCGTCGTCCCGATGCGCCGGGCGCCGAGGAAGCGCTCGGTCACCTTGTCGAGCGTGCGGTTGTAGGGCGCGATGACGTGGGCGCTGGCGGACACGACGAGCCGGGAGGTGTCGACCCCCCGTGCCTCCAGCCCGTCGATCTCGTCGAACAGCACCTCGAGGTCGACGACGACCCCGTTGCCGATGACCGGCGTGACCGAAGGAGTGAGGATGCCGGAGGGGAGCAGGTGGAGCGCGTACTTCTCCCGGGTGCCGTCGGCTCCCTCGATGACGACCGTGTGGCCCGCGTTGTTGCCGCCGTTGAACTTCACGACGTAGTCGACGTCGCCACCCATGAGGTCCGTCGCCTTGCCCTTGCCCTCGTCGCCCCACTGGGCACCGACCAGCACGATCGCGGGCATGCCGGCTCCTTCCGCCCGTGCGCCGGGCACAGCACCTCGACGCGCCGAAGGCCCCTCGCGGGTACGCGCCGGGGCCTCGTACACCGCACCCTATCGCGGGATGCCGGCCGGTCAGGGGCGCCGTCGGGCGAGGGCCCAGCCCAGCTGGAACCGAGTGTCCACACCGTTGACCGCCATGAGGTTGGCGACCCGACGCCGCACCGTCCGAAGGCTCACCCCGAGGTACCGCGCAATGGCCTCGTCCTTGAGGCCGAGCTCGAGGAGCTCGACGAGCTTGGGGTCACCGTTGCCGTCGCGACCCACAGCAGGGGCGGGCGCGGCATGCCGCCAGGCGAGGTCGAAGAAGGCGGTGTAGAGGCGGACGACGAGCGGGTCGCGGATGACGGCATACCCCTGGGACGGGTCGTCCCAGCCGGCGAGGGCGACGACGGCGGCGGTTCCGAACACGGCGAACTCGGTCTCCGTCGTCGGCAGGACCCGCTGCACCTCGCCGACCTCGGCCCACCCCGACATCCAGCGCTGCCCCTGTGGGGAGGCCAGCGCGCTCGCGGGGTAGATCGCCCACTGGTCGTCGCCGCGGCGGATCCTGTCCTCGTTCGCCCGCATGGTGGCCTGGTCGAGGGCGGGACCCTCGACGACCGTGAGGACGTAGTTGCGCAGGAGGCCGGTGCTCTCCACGAGCAGCCGGCTCACGACGGCGGGCGCGAGGGCGTCGGCGATCGGCTCGAGCATCAGCTCGTGGGCGCCCAGCGCCCGGCTCGTGAGCCTGGCAAGGAGCTCGCGCGAGGCGTCGAGGTCGCGGCGTCGGTCGTCGATGCGGCTCAGCTCACGGCGCAGGTGCTCCTCGAGCACGACGAGCGCACCGCCGTCGAATGCCGCCGGCTCACCCACCCTGCTCACCTCCGGTCGTCGTTCGCTGGCCGATTGCTGCCAGTGGCACCCAAGTGTCGCACTGCCCTCGGCAGGGGATGCACGATGAAGAGGCACAGCCGAGGTTCCAGGGGGACCAGGCGGTGAGCGTCTCTTGGCGAGAGGGAGACGCGCACAGGTCTCGGTCTCGGGGGCGGCTGGCAGCGAGGGGCCCGGGCGCAGCCGCCCGGGCCCCTCGCCCTGCGGTGCTGCGAGGCCGCGTCAGAGCCCCAGCTCGCGGGCTCCGGTGGCGCTCGAGGCGCGGAGGAACTCCGCGCAGCGGTGGCGCTCCTCCTCCTCACCGATCTCGCCGGCCGCACGGGACAGTGCCGCCAGCGCTCGGAGGAAGCCGCGGTTCCCCGCGTGCTCCCAGGGGATCGGCCCCTGACCGCGCCACCCGGAGCGGCGCAACGCGTCCAGGCCCCGGTGGTATCCGGTGCGTGCATAGGCGTATGCCGGCACGGCCTCGCCGTCGGAGAGCGCGTCCTCGGCGAGGACGGCCCACGCGAGCGAGGACGCGGGGTGAGCGGCAGCCACGGCATCCGCTGCCACGCCCTCCGCGAGCGGGCCGGCAGCCGGGTCGTCGGGGAGCTGGGTCGGTGGGATGCCGAGGAGGTCGGAGCTCACGGGGTGCCTCTCGCGTCGGTGCGGCCCTCGGTCGAGAGTGTCACGCCTGGTGCGTGCCGGCGGAGCGCAGGTTCTCGCACGCCTCGACGACGCGGGCGGCCATCGCCGCCTCGGCCTCCTTGCCCCAGGCCCGCGGGTCGTACTGCTTCTTGTTGCCGACCTCGCCGTCGATCTTCAGCACGCCGTCGTAGTGGCGCAGCATCCAGTCGGCCACGGGTCGGGTGAAGGCGTACTGGGTGTCGGTGTCGACGTTCATCTTGACGACGCCGTAGTCGACCGCCGCGGCGATCTCCTCGGGGAGCGAGCCGGAGCCACCGTGGAAGACGAGGTGGAACGGCTTGTCGTCGGAGGTGTCGAGCTCCCGGTGGACCGCCTCCTGCGCCGCCTTGAGGATCTCCGGGCGGAGCTTGACGTTGCCCGGCTTGTAGACGCCGTGGACGTTCCCGAAGGTGAGGGCCGTCATGTAGGAGCCCTTCTCCCCGGTGCCCAGGGCCCGGGCCGTGGCGATCGCGTCCTCCGGGGTGGAGTAGAGCTTGTCGTCGATCTTCCCCTCGACGCCGTCCTCCTCGCCGCCGACGACGCCGATCTCGACCTCGAGGATGATGCGGGCCGCCTGGCACAGCTCGAGGAGCTCCTGGGCGATCTGGAGGTTCTCCTCCAGCGGCACGGCCGAGCCGTCCCACATGTGGCTCTGGAAGACCGGCAGGCCTCCGGCCTGGACCCGCTCGGTGGACGCCGCGATGAGCGGGCGGACGAAGCCGTCGAGCTTGTCCTTGGGGCAGTGGTCGGTGTGGAGGGCGATGTTGACCGGATAGTTCTTCGCGACCTCCGAGGCGTAGGAGGCGAGGGCCAGGGAACCGGTCACCATGTCCTTGATCGTGGACCCGGAGGCGTACTCCGCCCCGCCCGTCGAGACCTGGATGATGCCGTCCGCCCCGGCCTCGGCGAAGCCACGGATCGCGGCCGTCACGGTCTGGCTCGACGTGACGTTGATGGCGGGGTACGCGAACGAGCCGTCCTTGGCCCGGTCCAGCATGTCGGCATAGACCTCGGGTGTGGCGATGGGCACGGTGATCTCCTCGGCGGGCTGGTGGTGTGCCGTACGCTCCGATCCTTCCACGGATGGCCGAGCGTGGACACGGGGTGTCCGCTACCCCACGTCCGGGGTGACGGCGGGTTCGAGGATCCACGGCCGGGTGGCGCAGACGGGGTGCATCCCGAGGGCCACGAGGATCGGTCGGGATGCCGCAGTGGTGTCGACCCTGGCGTAGGGGACGCCCCGCTCGACGGCCGCCCGTGCCCGGTGGCTGACGAGCGCGCGGTAGAGGCCGCGACGTCGCCACTCGGGCAGGGTCGACCCGCCCCAGAACCCGCAGAACGAGCTGCCCTCGGTGAGGCGCAGCACCGCGTACGACAGCACGGCACCGCTCGCCGAGTCCTCGACCACGGTCGCGGTCATGAGGTCGGGACGGGCGCGCTGCTCGGCGCGCAGGCTGTCGTTGACCCACGACGAGTCCCGCCCCCAGACGCGGTCGGCCATCGTGCGCACGCGGTCCCAGTCGTCGTCGCTCTCGATGTCGCGCAGCCGCACGCCGGGCGGGAGCGCCACGTCGTGCACGATGTCGGCGCACCGGCCAAGGAGCATGACCTCCTCGTCCTCGGGCACGAACCCCGCGCGTTCCAGCCTGGAGGGGAGGTCGGCCGGCTCGTCGTAGTCGTACGTCTTCCACTCCACCCGCTGCTGCCGCTGCCCGAAGAACTCGACCTGCCGCGCGACCCAGTGGTCCGGGTCGCCCTCCAGCCCCTCCGGGCACTCGACCATGGCGCCGTGCTCGGCGGGGTTCGGAGGGTAGGTGCGGTGCACCGGCCCGTCCCGATCGACGACGAAGCCCGGGGCGGCGTCCCGGTCGGCGAGGCGCACCTCCGCGTGGAAACGGGACAGCAGGTCCTCCGGTGTCATGGCCCCATTCCAGGGCATCGCGCGTCGTCCCGCACCGGGTTTGCGACGGCGTCGGCGATCCTGCCGGCCGGCTAGGTCACCGACTGCCCGAAGACGTGGCGCCGGACCCAGGCGTGCATCGCGATGGCCGCAGCGGCGCCGGCGTTGATCGACCGGGTCGACCCGAACTGCTCGACGTGGAGCACGACGTGGCACACCTCGAGCATCTCCGGCGTCAGTCCCGGCCCCTCCTGCCCCAGGACGAGCACGCACTCCCGGGGCAGGTCGTACGTCTCGATCGCGAGCGAACCAGCGACGTTGTCGATGCCGACGATGGGTATGCCGTTCCCGTCACCTCCCGCCGTCGCCGCCCAGGCGGCGAGCTCGGCGGCACTCCGATGGTGGTGCTCGTGCTGGTACCGGTCCGTGACCATGGCCCCGCGGCGGTTCCAGCGGCGGCGCCCGACGACGTGGAACGCCGCAGCGTTGAAGGCGTTCGCCGTGCGCACCACGGACCCGATGTTGAAGTCGTGACGCCAGTTCTCGATGGCCACGTGGAAGGGGTTCCGACGGGCGTCGAGGTCGGCGACGACGGCATCCTTGTGCCAGTACCGGTAGCGGTCGGCGACGTTGCGGCGGTCACCGTTCCGCAGCAGCTCAGGGTCCCAGTGGACGCCTTCCGGCCAGGGCCCCTCCCAGGGCCCGACGCCCACCTCGCGCTGGTCCTCCACGGCCCCGAGGGTACGGCCACCGGGCGGTTCCGGTCCCTGGGCGCGGGTCCGGGCCGGCGAGCGCCCGGCATACCCTTGGGCGCGTGATGCACTCCCTCGGCCCGGACTGGATGGACCCCCAGTGGCTCCTCGACCGCTTCGGCTCCCAGTTCTTCTGGGTGGGCGTCGCCATCGTCTTCATCGAGTGCGGCCTGCTCTTCCCGATCCTCCCCGGAGACTCGCTGCTCTTCGCCATCGGGCTGTTCATCGCCCGCGGTGACATCGACGTCAACATCGTCCTCGCCTGCGTGATCCTCAGTCTGGCGGCGTTCCTGGGCAACGTCACCGGCTACGAGATCGGCCGGTTCATCGGAGCCCCCCTCTACGAGCGCAACGGTCGGTTCATCAAGAAGAGGTACTTCGACCAGACGCACGACTTCTTCGAGCAGCACGGGGCAAAGGCCCTGGTCATCGGTCGCTTCGTGCCGATCGTCCGGACGTTCATCACGGTCGTCGCGGGCGTGAGCCGGATGGACCGCCGGCACTTCTTCGTGTGGAGCGCGGTGGGTGCGGTGCTCTGGGCGACGGGCATCACGCTGCTCGGCTACTTCCTGGGCGGCGTCGAGCTCATCCACGACAACCTCGAGGTCGCGGTCCTGGTGATCGTCGGGTTCTCGCTGCTCCCCATGGTCGTCGAGTTCGTGCGCCACCGGAGCGCGACGAAGACCGCGATCGAGGAGATCGACGAGGTCGTCGACGACGTGCGCGACGGCACCCTCTGACCTGTCGGCCCCGCGCCGGTACCACGGCTCTCACTGCCGGGGCAGGTCGAGAAAGCCAGCGGCGTATGCCGCCGTGACGGCTGCCGTACGGTCCGTCACCCCGAGCTTGGCGAACGCGCGGACGAGGTGGGTCTTCACGGTCGCCTCGCCGATGAACAGCTCACGCCCGACGTCGGCGTTCGACAGTCCACGGGCGACCAGGCGCAGGACGTCGAGCTCGCGCGCCGTGAGCTCGGGTCGCGTCGGAGCACGCAGCCGGTCCGCCAGGCGGGCGGCGACCGGCGGTGCGAGGACGGTCTCGCCACGCGCCGCGCGCCGGATGGCGTCGGCCAGCACGCCGGTGGGCGCGTCCTTGAGCAGGTAGCCGCGGGCGCCCGCCTCGACGGCCCGGATGATGTCGGCATCCGTGTCGTAGGTGGTCAGGACGAGGACCTGCGGGGCGCCGGGCCCCGCGGCGATCCGGGCCGTCGCCTCGGTGCCGTCCATGACCGGCATCCGCAGGTCCATGAGCACGACGTCGGGACGCAGCCGCGGCACCAGCGCGAGCGCCTCGGCGCCGTTGGCGGCCTCCCCGACCACCTCGAAGTCGCTCTCCTCGCCGAGCACCGCGACCATGCCGGCCCGCACCAAGGGGTGGTCGTCGACGACGAGCAGCCGGATCACCGCGGCACCACCAGGACCAGCGTCGTGCCACCACCGGGCTCACTGAGCACCTGCACGACTCCCCCGACCTCCGCCGCACGCGCCTGCACGCCATCGAGGCCGAAGCCGGAGCGAGCGTCCCCGGGCGCGAAGCCCTGCCCGTCGTCACGCACGGTGAGCACCACCTCGTCGGGCCGGTCGTAGGCCAGGGTCAGGTCGACCCGAGCGGCGGAGGCGTGGCGGCGCACGTTGGACAGTGCCTCCTGGGCGGTGCGCAGGACGACGACCTCGGCCGACCCGCCGAGCGGCACGGGCTCGCCGGCCACCCGCACGGCGGCGCGCAGGCCGGTCTCGCTGGACACCGCGGCACCCAGCCGCTCGAGCGCCTCACCCAGGGTGCGCGACTGGAGGTGACCCGGCGTCAGCTCGGCCACGATGAGCCGCGCCTCGTCGAGGTTGTCCGATGCCGTGGCCTCGATGAGCGCCAGCCGCTCACCCGCCGCGCCGGCATCCCCCCGTGCGAGCGCCGCCTGGGCGGCCCGCGACAGCGCCACCACGGACGTGAAGCCCTGGGCGAGGGTGTCGTGGATCTCGCGCGAGATGCGCTCCCGCTCCTCGTGCACTCCCCGGTCGCGCTCGGCGGCGGCGAGCCGGAACTGGGTGGCCCGCAGCGTGTCGATCGTCTCGGCGCGGCTCTCGGCCTCGCTGACGAGCCGGTTGATGAAGAGGCCGAGCGAGAGCGACAGGCCCATCGAGATCATTCCGGAGATCAGGATCTCGGTGAGGCTGTCGGTGGCGAAGTCGGTCTGCGCCCACCGCACGAACGCGAACGCCGCGACCACGAGGACGGTCCCGATCGCGGCCCAGCGGGTCGGCACCATCGCCCACAGCTGCGGAAACAGGGTGAAGTACAACAGCCACGCCTGGGTGCTCGGGTCGACCCACTGGATCGCCAGCAGTGCCGACCACGCGACGACCTGGTAGGCCACCGCCCAGCGCAGGTCGCGGGAGGTCATCGCGCGGGTGCCGAGGACGGCGTACGCCAGGGCGATCACGCCGAGGAGCGCCAGCGACGGCGCGCGGCCGCGCGGCCCGGGGTCGTCGATGAGCGTCACGACGGCAGCGGCCACCCACACGATGGCGAACACGGCGTGCCAGTAGGGCTGCTGCCGGCGCCACATGGCCCCGAACTCCTCGCGCGAGCTCGCCCCGGTTGCCGTCACGTCGGTCATTGTCGCCCGCGAGCCCTCACGTGGTGCCGCGCTTGAACCACTTGAAGGTGAGCACGCACACCACGAGCCCCCCGACGGCCCAGGCGAACAGGACCAGCGCGGTGCGGCCGGTCTCCCAGGAACCGGCCATCTCGGCCGAGGCCAGCTGCTCGGGGAAGAACACCGAGCGCATGCCCTGGGCGATCCACTTCAGCGGGAAGACCGAGGCGACCTGCTGCAGCCACTGCGGCACGTCGTCGAACGCGATGTAGACACCGGAGATGAACTGCAGCACCAGCATCGGGCCGAGGACGACGGCACCGACGGTGCGGGCGGTGGCCATCGAGGAGTACGCGACGCCGAGCACCGTGCCCCCGAAGACCCCGAGCACGAAGACGAGGGCGAAGACGGCCCAGCGGTCCGCCGTCGACGGCAGCTCGACGCCGAAGGCGAGCCGGGCGACGAGCAGCAGCAGCGCCACCTGGACCGTGGAGGAGACGGCGACCAGGCCGACCTTGCCGAAGAAGTAGGCGACCGGCGGCATCGGGGTGGCCCGCAGCCGCTTGAGGGTGCCGTCGTCGCGCTCGGCGGTGACCGACATCGCCATCGTCTGGAAGCTGGTGAGCAGGACGCCGGCCGACAGCATGCCGGGCAGGAAGTACCCGCCCGCCGTCATCCCGCCGGCGGCCCCGTCGAACTGGCTCCCGAAGATGACCGAGAACAGCGAGAGGAGCAGGATCGGGAACAGGAAGGAGAAGAAGACCGCCTCCTTCTCGCGGGAGTACATCTTCAGCTCGAGCAGCGTGCGGTCGAGGCCGAGGGCGAGGGCGCTCATGCCGTCACCTCCGTCCTGGCGTCGGTGGACGTCGCGGGCGTCGTGGGCGTCGTGGGCGACGTGCGGGGCGATCATCGCGAGGTAGGTGTCCTCGAGCGAAGGGCGGGTGACGGTGAGGGCGGGGACCTCGCCACCCGGCATCCGGGCCGCGAGCCTGGCGACCTCGGCGGTGGGCGTCGCCGTGGTGACGCTGTGCCGGATGCCGCCCTCCTCCCAGGTGACCGTCGCCTCCTCCGCGCTGCGGCCGCCGAGCGCCTCGGGGGTGTCGAGGGCGAGCAGCCGGCCCGCCGCGATGACCCCGACCCGGTCGGCGAGGTTCTCGGCCTCGTCGAGGTAGTGCGTGGTGAGCAGGATCGTCGTGCCCTCGGCGGCCAGGGAGCGGATGAGGTCCCAGAAGTCGCGCCGGGCCTGGGGGTCGAAGCCGGTGGTGGGCTCGTCGAGGAAGAGCAGCTCGGGGCGACCGACGATGCCGAGTGCCACGTCGAGGCGCCGTCGCTGGCCGCCGCTCAGCCCGACGATGCGGGTGTCGGCCTTGTCGTCGAGGCCCACCGAGGCGAGCACCTCGCCGACGGTACGGGGGTGCGAGTAGGCCTTGGCGGTGCTGGCGAGCGCCTCGCGTGGGGTGAGCAGGTCGAGGCCGCCGGTCGACTGCAGCACGATGCCGACCCGGTTGCGCCACTCGAGACCCGCCCCGTGCGGGTCGGTGCCGAGCACCCGCACCTCGCCGGCGTCGCGCGCCCGGAAGCCCTCGGCGATCTCGACCGTGGTCGTCTTGCCCGCGCCGTTCGGGCCGAGCAGCGCGAAGCACTCGCCGACGGAGATGTCGAGGTCGAGGCCGTCGACGGCGTTGCGGCCGGCGTAGCTCTTGGTGAGTCCCCTGATGGTGATCGCGTCTGGCATGGGTCCAGCGTGCTCCTGCCGAGACCTGCCCGGGACGGCTGCGCGGTGGACCTCACGTCCACCGACCGGTGGACCGACCGCACCCCGGTCGACGGGAGGCCCAGGGGCGTCGACGTGCGGTTCAGGGGGCGGGGTGGTCACCCTCCTGAGGTGCCGGCGCTGTGGTGGAGGGTGAGGAGGGCCCGGCTGCCCCGGGTGCCCCGGCGTACCCACTGGGGGGCGGGATGACGGCGTCGCGCTGCCCGAAGTCGACCCTCGGCGCCTCCCGCTGCTCGCCCACGGCCTCGAAGTACTCGGCCCGCTCGACGTTGAAGACCCCGGCGATGATGTTGCTCGGCACGGTCTCGACCTTGGTGTTGAGGTCCCGCACGGTGGCGTTGTAGTAGCGCCGGGCCGAGGCGATGCGGTCCTCCGTGGAGGTCAGCTCCGCCTGGAGGGCCATGAAGTTCTCGTTGGCCTTGAGCTCGGGGTAGGCCTCGGCGATGGCGAGGAGCCGGCCGAGCGCCTGGCTGAGGATGTTCTCGCTCTCCGCCTGCTGCGCGGGTGACTGTCCCGGGGCCATCGCTCCGGCCCGCGCGCGGATGACGTCCTCCAGCGTGCCCCGCTCGTGCGCGGCATACCCCTTGACCGTCTCGACGAGGTTTCCGATGAGGTCGTGTCGACGGGTCAGCTCGACGTCGATCTGGCGCCAGGCCTCCTGGACGAGGTTGCGCAGCCGGATGAGGCCGTTGTAGGTCACCACCGCCCAGCCGACGACGGCCACGAGCAGGACGACGATGACGATGATCGCGATGGTCACGGGGTCTCCTCGGTGGGCGGGTCTCGTCGAATCCTAGGGCTCGGCCGTGGCCGGCCGCCTCAGGTGAGCCCGAGGTCGGCGAGACCGAAGGCGTGGCGGTACTCCAGGCCGGCGTCGACGAAGCGGTCCGCGGCACCGGTCGCCCGGTCGGCGATGGTCGCCACCCCCACGACCGTCGCGCCCGCCTCCTTCGCGGCGCGGGCGGCCTCCAGTGGCGAGGCACCGGTCGTCGACGTGTCCTCCACGACGAGCACCCGTCGACCTTCGATCGACGGACCCTCGATGCGCTGCTGCAGCCCGTGCGTCTTCCCGGCCTTGCGGACCACGAAGGCATCGAGCCGCCCTCCGCTCGCAGCCCGACCGTGGAGCATGGCGGTGGCGACGGGGTCGGCTCCCAGGGTCAGGCCACCGACGGCGTCGTAGTCGAGGTCCGCGGTGAGGTCGAGCATCACCCGCCCCACGAGTGGGCTGGCCTCGCCGTCGAGGGTGACCCGGCGCAGGTCCACGTAGTAGTCGGCCTCCCGGCCCGAGGACAGGGTCACGCGGCCGTGGACGACGGCCGTGGACCGGATGATCTCGAGCAGGCGGGCACGGTCGGCGGCGATGTCGGGCACACGCCCACCGTATGCCGTCCGCCCGGGTCAGCGCCGTCGGTGCTCGCTGCGCCGCCGGGCGCCGGGCAGGAACGCCTCGACCTCTCCCGCGACCCCCGGCGTGGCCCGCTGCTCGTGCCACCGCTGGTGGTGGTCGCGCTCGGGGCCGGGCTCAGGGCGGCGCGCCGGCTCGCTGCCGTCCCAGACGTCCATGCCGGCACGCAGCATCCGGCCCACCGGGCTCGCGACGACCGCGGCAGCGAGCTCGGCGAGCAGGTCGGCCGGCATCCCGTCGAGGATGGTGCGCGGCCGGCGCCGCTCGGCGAGCACGAGGAGCCGGGCCACCGTGTGGACGTCGTCCGGGCCGACGCGGTAGCCCGTGAGCAGGAGACGCCTCCCCTCGGCGAGGACCCGCCCCCGCGGACCAGGCCCGAGGGCCCAGAGCGCGTGCCGGTGCGCCGTCTCCTGCCAGTCGGCGGAGGCGGTGCGCAGGAGGTGTCGGTATTCGCGCAGCACCTCGGGCTCGGCACCCGGACCCATGCGTCGATCGTAGGCCCGGCCGCCGACTTCGGATAGCGAGTTCTGGCCCTGCGGCACGCGAGGCCGTCGAGGCACGTGGGTCCTCGCGTGGCGCGGTCAGCCGCGCTGGCGGACGCGGTCGAGGGCCCGCACGGCGCCACCCCGGACCAGGGGGCGCGGCAGGGCACGCACGACGGAGGTGACGACCTTCCACTGGGCACCCGGCACCGACACGGTCTTGCCGGCCGCGACGTCGGCGAGGGCTTGCTGGACCACGTCGTCGGCGTCGAGCCAGAACGCGCGCGGAAGCCTGGAGAGCCGGATGCGTGCTCTCTGGTGGAACTCGGTGCGGGTGAAGCCCGGGCACAGCGCCGTCACCGTGACGCCGGTGCCGGCGAGCTCGCTCGCCAGCCCCTCGGAGAACACCGTGACGAACGCCTTCTCGGCGGAGTACGTCCCGTTGGCGATGAAGGACGCCACCGACGAGACGTTGACGATCGCGCCCTCTCCACGCTCGCGCATGGCTCGACCGGCGGCATGGCAGGTGAGGAGGACGGCGCGCACCATGACGTCGAGCCGGGCCTCCTCCGACGCCAGGTCGTTGTCGAGGAACGACCGTCGCAACCCGAATCCCGCGTTGTTGACGAGCAGGTCGACGGGTCGTTCGGGGTCCGAGAGCCGGTCGCACACCAGACCGGTCGCCTCGCGGTCGGCGAGGTCCGCGACGAGCACCTCCACGGCCACGCCGTGACGCGCCGACAGGTTCCTCGCGAGCTCCTCCAGCCGCGCGCGATCGCGGGCGACGAGCACGAGGTCTGCGCCGTCGCGTGCCAGCCGTTCGGCGAAGGCCCGGCCGATGCCGGCAGAGGCGCCGGTGACGAGTGCGGTGCTCATGGTCCGAGCACTGTATGCCGCACCAGTGCACCGTCGGAGGCCTGGCGTACCGCTCGGTAGGGTGAGGAGGTGCGCATTGCGACCTGGAACGTCAACTCCATCCGCTCCCGCATCGACCGCGTCGAGGCCTGGCTCCAACGGTCGGACGTCGACGTCCTCGCCATGCAGGAGACCAAGGCGAAGGACGAGCAGTTCCCCTACGACCGGTTCCGGGCCCTCGGGTACGAGGTGGCGCACCACGGCATGAACCAGTGGAACGGCGTGGCGATCCTCTCTCGCGTCGGGCTGGACGAGGTCGAGGTCGGCTTCAGTGGTGACCCCGGGTGGGGCGAACCGCTCGCCGCGGAGGCACGCTCGATCGGGGCGACCTGCGGCGGCATCCGGATGTGGTCCCTGTACGTGCCGAACGGACGCGCCATCGGCGACCCCCACATGGCCTACAAGATCTCCTGGCTCACCGAGCTCAAGGAGCAGGCGCGCGGCTGGGCCGCAGGCGGCCGGCAGGTGGCACTCTGCGGCGACTGGAACATCGCGCCCTTCGACGAGGACGTCTGGTCCATGGAGTACTACCTCGACAAGAGCCACGTCTCACCCGGGGAGCGCGCCGCGTTCCATGCCTTCCTCGACGCCGGCTTCGTCGACGTGGTGAGGCCGCACGCGCCGGGGCCCGGCGTCTACACGTACTGGGACTACCAGCGGCTGGCGTTCCCCAAGAAGCGCGGTATGCGCATCGACTTCGTCCTCGGCTCACCGGCGTTCGCGGCGCGCGTCGCCGGCGCGGTCATCGACCGCGAGGAGCGCAAGGGGGTGGGCGCGAGCGACCACGCCCCGGTCGTCGTGGAGCTCGAGGACTGACCGATGCGGCCCGACGCGGTCAGCGGGTGAGCAGGCCCCGCACGTATGCCGCCTGACCGGCGTGCTGCGCGCAGTCGTTGAGGACACTGACCAACCGGACGGCAAGGGTGACCGGCGGGTCCCAGCGCTCGTCGACGACCCGGTCGAGGTCGCCGTCGGTGACGTCCCGCAGGACCGCAGCGGCCGCGTCCTGGGCGGCGTCGTGGTACCCGCGCAGGTCGTCGGCGGAGGCCCGGACGGCGAGCACGTCCTGGGCCGAGTGGCCGTAACCGTATGCCGTGGCCGGGAAGGGCAGCCCGAACCTGTCGATCCAGCCCGCGGAGGTCCACACCTGCTCGAGGTCGAACGCCGCCGCGACGTGGTCGTCGAGGAGGCGGCTGAGGTGCCACACGAGCCAGGCAACGGTGTTCGCCCCATCGGCGGGCGGCTCCGCCAGCCGCTCGCCGGGCGTCTCGTCGAGCACCTCGTGCACCGTCTCGCGGACGCGGCCGAGAGCGTCGAGCACGAGGTCCGCCGTCGTCGCCATGTTGCCGACGCTACCGCCCGGTGGGAGAGCACCGCCGGTCACAGACCGAGGACGGGCGGAGCCTGGGCCGTCGGCGTGCGGCGTCCGCCGAGGGCGAGCGAGGCGACGGCACCGAGGGCCGCGGCCACGGCGGCCCCGCGGAACACCCAGGCGACCTGGACCACGGCGGCGTCCTTCAGCGCGTCGGTGTCCGTCGGATCGGGCAGGGTCGAGACGGCGGCGTAGTACTGGTGCAGCCCGATGGCGGTGAGGAGGGCGACGCCGACGACCATGCCGACCATCCGCGCCACCACGACGAGAGCGGATGCCGTCCCGTGGGTGTCACGGGTCGCCTCGGCCAGCGCGGCGTCGTTGACCGGCGCCAGCGTGAGACCGATCCCGAAACCGGTGAGGGCGAGCACGACGGTCGAGGACGCGTCGTCGAGCGAGCCCTGTCCCCACGTGGTCATCACGGAGAGCCCGACGGCCGCGACGCCGAGGCCCAGCGCCGACACGACCCCGTCGCCCAGCCGGCGAAGCGCCCAGCCGCCCGCCAGGGCGCCCACCGGTACCGCGACGAGGAAGCGCACGAGGACGAGCGCCGCCTCGGTCTGGCTCGAGGTGTGGACGAGGCGGGCGAGCAAGGGTACGTCGACGATGACCGCGACCAGCGCGACGCCGACGAGGAGGGACACGAGGAGTGCCCAGGGCAGCCGCCCGCGGACGAGACCACGGGGAACGAGCGGCGAGGGCGAACGACGGTGGTGCACGGCATACCCGGCGGCCAGGAGTGCAGCGACGGGCAGCAGCGCGAAGCCGAGCGGCCCCACGACCTCGGTCTCCGGCTCGGACGCGGCGAAGGTGAGGACGACGCATCCCAGGGCACCGCCGAGGAGCAGGGCACCGAGCAGGTCGGCCCTCCGGAGGAGGTCCCAGGAGCCACGTCCACCGACGGTGAGCAGGGCGAGGAGGAGGACGCCGGCCACCAGCCCGATGGGGGTGGCGAGCCGGGACGTCGCGGTGCCGAACGGGACGAAGGGCAGGCCGAGGGAGACGCTCGTGGCCAGGGACTCGGGCGCGGCCAGCGCGAGGATGCCCGCCGCAGCGGCCGCAGTCGCCACCACGACGACCACCGGCCGGGGGTGCGGCACCCGGCCTCCGCCGGTGAGGACGACCGTGCCGGCCAGGAGAAGGCCCAGCCCCGCGTTGACCCAGAAGATGGTCCTCCAGTCGGCAACGACGAGGAGGAGGGCGCCCAGCACGGGTCCCAGCACCGACCCGAGCTCCTGCACCGCACCCACGACGCCGAGCGGGACTCCGCGTCGTTCGGGCGGCCAGAGCTGAGCGACGATGGCCAGCGTGGCGGGGACCAGTCCTCCCCCTCCGACGCCCTGGACCACCCGACCGGCGACGAGCACGGGCAGCTCGACCGCCAGCGCCGTGACCACCGAGCCGACGACGAAGACGCCGAGACATCCGAGGAGCACCCGCTGACGGTCGACGAGGTCGGCCATCCGGCCGATGAGCGGAAGCACCGCCACGTAGCCCAGGAGGAAGCCGGAGATGATCGGTGTCGCTCGCTGGAGCGAGTCGATGCCCACGCCGACCCCGCGCATCATGTCGGTGAGGGCCAGGACGACGACGTAGGTGTCTGCGGCGGCGAGGGAGACGGCGATGGCCGCCGTCGTGAGGAGCGCCCTAGGGGCGGGTGATCTCAACGGGCGCACCGTAGTCCGTGAGGCTGAGGAGGTACGTCGCCTCGACGCCAGGGAAGAAGGGGCCGACGAGGGTCGCGGTCCGCAGCTCATCTGCAGAGGTGAGCCCATAGCTGACCCGGTAGGTGCCGGTCCCGTCACCGAGGTGGAACAGCTGCTCGATGGCCGAGCCGGGCAACGTCCCGTCGATGCGGTCGAGGACGTCGGCACCGGCCCTCGTGCGGCCGGCCGCCGTCGGGTCGCCGGTCTGGGTCAGCAACGCGGAGATCCCCTTCGCCGGGTCGAAGAACAGCGCCGGGTTGGGCGCTCCCAGGGTGTCGAGGTCGGTCTCCACGTAGTCCGGGGTGAAGAACTTCAGGTACGCCGTCTCGCCGATGGCGATGACCTCGATCGTGCCGGCGACGCCCTCGATCGTGCCGGTGATCGTGCCCGAGAACGCCGGGTCGGTGGCGCTGATCCTGCCAGCGCCCTTCGCCGCGGTGACGCCGTTCTCCCTCGGCGGGACGTCCCGGCTGGAGAGGTCGAGCTGGACGCTCCCGGCCGTGTCGAACGCGGCCTTCGCCGCCGACAGCCGCTCCGCCGGCGACGGCTCCGAGGGGGCCCGCCGACCCCGCGTCCGTACCCGAGCACCCCACGAGCCCGACACCGGCGACCAGCGCGGCGACGGCGAGGGCGAGAGGGCGGCGCATGGCCACACCCTAGGCGGCGCGGCGACGGGGACACGCCGCCTCCCGTTCTGGGGGCAGCGGCGCGCTCTCCCCTCGCGTCGGGGTCAGCGCAGGAGGATCCCCGCCTCGCCGAGGTCCACGACCACCGTGCCACCATCACGCACGTCGCCGGAGAGCAGGGCGGTCGCGAGCCGGTCCCCGATCTCGCGCTGGACGAGGCGTCGCAGCGGCCGCGCCCCGTATGCCGGGTCGTAGCCCTGCTCGGCCAGCCACGCCCGTGCGGCGTCGGTGACCTCCAGGGTGATGCGGCGCTCGTGCAGCCGGGCCGAGAGCGCACGAACCTGGAGGTCGACGATGCGGCTCAGCTCGTCGGTCGAGAGCGCGTCGAAGATGACCACCTCGTCGAGCCGGTTGAGGAACTCCGGCTTGAACGCGGCACGCACTGCCGCCATGACCGACTCCCGCTTCGCGCCGGGGTCGATGGTGGGGTCGATGAGGAACTGGGACCCGAGGTTCGACGTCATGACGAGGATGACGTTGCGGAAGTCCACCGTCCGGCCCTGGCCGTCGGTGAGCCGTCCGTCGTCGAGCACCTGGAGCAGGATGTCGAACGTCTCCGGGTGGGCCTTCTCCACCTCGTCGAGGAGCACGACGGAGTACGGCCGGCGACGGACCGCCTCGGTGAGCTGGCCGCCCTCCTCGTAGCCGACGTAGCCGGGTGGGGCACCGATGAGGCGGGCCACCGCATGCCGCTCGGAGTACTCGCTCATGTCGATGCGGACCATGGCTCGCTCGTCGTCGAAGAGGAAGTCCGCCAGGGACTTGGCGAGCTCGGTCTTGCCGACACCTGTGGGTCCGAGGAAGAGGAAGGACCCGGTGGGCCGGTCGGGATCCGCGACGCCGGCGCGGGCGCGGCGGACGGCATCCGACACCGCGCGCACGGCCTCGGTCTGGCCGATGAGGCGCGCACCGATGAGCGACTCCATCGAGAGGAGCTTCTCCGTCTCGCCCTGGAGGAGGCGACCGGCCGGGATGCCGGTCCACGCCGAGATGACCTCGGCGATGTCGTCGGCCCCGACCCGCTCCTTGACCATGAGGTCGACGGTGGCGATCGCCGACTCGGCCTGCTGGGCCTGCTCGAGCTGTGTCTCGAGGCCGGGGATCTCGCCGTACAGCAGCCGGGAGGCACCTTCGTAGTCGCCCTCGCGCTGGAGCCGGTCGGCCTGGGTGCGCAGGTCGTCGAGGCGAGCCTTGAGGTCGCCGACCCGGTTGAGCCCTGACTTCTCGGCCTCCCAGCGGGCGGTGAGGGCCGCGAGCTCCTCGGTCTTCTCGGCGAGGTCGGCGCGCAGCTTCTCGAGCCGCTCGACCGACGCCTCGTCCTTCTCCTTGGCGAGGTGCAGCTCCTCCATCCGGAGCCGGTCGACCGCCCGGCGCAGGACGTCGATCTCCACCGGGCTCGAGTCGATCTCCATGCGGAGTCGGGACGCCGCCTCGTCGACGAGGTCGATGGCCTTGTCGGGCAGCTGGCGACCGGTGATGTAGCGGTCGGAGAGGCTGGCGGCAGCCACGAGAGCGGTGTCCTCGATCTCGACCTTGTGGTGCGCCTCGTAGCGCTCCTTGAGCCCCCGCAGGATCGCGATCGTGTCCTCGACGCTCGGCTCGCCGACGAAGACCTGCTGGAACCGGCGCTCCAGGGCCGGGTCCTTCTCGACGTGCTCACGGAACTCGTCGAGGGTGGTCGCCCCCACGAGGCGCAGCTCGCCGCGGGCCAGCATCGGCTTGAGCATGTTGCCGGCGTCCATGGCCGACTCGCCCGTCGCGCCGGCGCCGACGACGGTGTGCAGCTCGTCGATGAAGGTGATGATCTGCCCGTCGGAGTTCTTGATCTCCTCGAGCACGGCCTTGAGGCGCTCCTCGAACTCGCCCCGGTACTTGGCGCCGGCGACCATCGCCGCCAGGTCGAGGGCGAGGAGCCGCTTGCCCCGGAGGGACTCCGGGACGTCGCCGTCGACGATCCGCTGGGCCAGTCCCTCCACCACCGCCGTCTTGCCGACACCGGGGTCGCCGATGAGCACCGGGTTGTTCTTCGTGCGACGGCTCAGCACCTGCACGACCCGCCGGATCTCACTGTCCCGGCCGATGACCGGGTCGAGCTTGCCGTCCCGCGCGGCCTGGGTGAGGTCCGTCCCGTACTTCTCGAGCGCCTCGCTCGTGGCGTCCGGGTCCTCGCTGGCGATCTTGGCACCCCCGCGCAGGTGCTCGAGCTGGGCCTCGAGCGCGGCGGCGTCGCCCTGGACGGCCTTCTTCTCGAGGAGGGCGAGGAGCAGGACGTCGGTGGACAGGTAGGAGTCACCTCGCGCCGCCATGAGGGTGGAGGCGTGCTGCAGCACCGCGAGGGCGGCCTGACCGAGGCCTGGCGTGGCGACGGACGAACCGCTGCTGCGCGGCATCCCGGACAGGACTCCTCGGGCGGTCGCAGCCACTCCTTCGGCCGAGGTGCCGGCGGCGGCCAGCAGGGCCGGCGTCGTCGTGCCCTCCTGCTCGGTGAGCGCCAGGGCGAGGTGAGCGGGGGTGATCTCGGGGTGCCCGGCGCTCTGGGCCGTGCGCTGGGCGACGGCGAGCGCCTCGGCGACCTTCGTCGTGGGCTTCAGCTCCATGGAGCACTCCTTGGGCGCACAGGGTGACGTGTCCTCGGGTGCAACCGGACCAAAGTTGAGTGTATTCCGCTCAAGTCGGTGCCTCGTCAGGTGACCCGGGTCAACAGGTCGCGGAGAGCTGCTCGGCGTCGGCGTCGTCCGGGGTGGCCGACGGTGACGGCGAGGAGGAGGGCCTCGTGGTCGGCGACGTCGTGGACCCGGTCGTCGGAGTGGGGGTCGCGGTCGGCGTCCTCGGAGTGAGCGAACGCTCGACCAGGGCGTGGATCTCGTCGAAGTCCGGGCGCGCGGGGCTCACGACGTTGCTCGTCAGCGGGAGCGAGCGGATGGAGTTCCCGTCCTGGATGCGGAGGACGAGGTCCACCCACGCCGGCAGCTGGGAGCTCGGGATGTCGACGCTCACGTTGTCCTTCACGACGGCCGCGATCTGCGGGTACCGCGAGAGCAGCGACACCGGGTCCGCCTGCTCGATGAGGGCACCCGCGACACATCGCTGCCGGCGCATCCGGCTGAAGTCGTCGCTGCCGGCGCGGGACCTCGAGTACCAGAGGGCGTGCTTGCCGTCCAGACGCTGCAGGCCCGGTTCGATCCACTCCTCCGTGCCCTTCGTCCAGCGGATGGAGCCGTTGGACCGCTGCGAGCAGTCGACGCACACGCGCTCCTGGACGTTGACCTCCACCCCGCCCATGGCGTCGACGAGGGCTCGGAAGCCGTGGAGGTTGATGACGACGGAGTGGTCGATCTCCAGCCCGGTGACGGCACCGACCACGTCGACCGTCGACTGCCGCCCTGGGCTCTCGACGCCGGGGAAGAGGTCCGGCCGGCCCTCGGCAAGGGTCCAGATGCCGTTCATGAGGCACTCGTCGCCGCAGTCGTACCCGTTCGGCCACAGCGTCGACAGCGGGTTGTCGTCAGGGATCGGAACCCGCTCGAGGTTGCGGGGGACGCCCACGAGCAGCGTGTCGCCGGTCTTGGTGTTGATGCTGACGACCATGAGGGAGTCGGTCCGGGTTCCCTCCCGGCCCTTGGCGGCGTCGGAGCCGATGAGGAGGAGGTTCACGCGGTCCACGTCGGCCCACGGGTCGTCGGCACCGGCGTCCGCGAGATCGTCCGACTCGCCGGCCTCCTCCTGCGCGAACACCTCGTCGATGAGGGAGCCCTGGACGTCGAGGTAGCGCACGGCAAGGGCCGACGGCGCGGCGACGAGGAGACACGCGACGACCGCGAAGGCCACCTGGAACCCCCGGCGGCCCCTCGAACCGGGCCATGACTGCTGCGCGGTGAGGACGATGGAGCCGATCCACACGACCGCCCCCACCATGAGGGCGACGCCGAGCCACTGGAGGACCTCCGGCCGGACGGCGACGTCCAGGACCGAACGCACCACGCCACCTCGCGCCATCTGCACCACGAGGAAGCCGCCCACCGCCAGGGCGACCGCGACGAGAAGGACGCCGAGCACCCGCCACCGGGTGCCGAGGAGCCCCGCGCCGGGAAGGACCGTGCCCAGGGCCACTCGTCGGTAGTACGTCCGGGGTGGGTTGCGCAGCTCGGCGCGACTGAGCGGCGACCTGTCTCGGGACGGGGATCCGGCCTGCCGCACCTGGTCCTGCATACCCACCTTCTCCTGGCGGGCGCGAACGTTCGGCCGACCACGCCTCGTGTCCCGACAGCGGAACGATAGACCCGAAGTCTGTGAGGCGCGGGGAGGCGCCGCCACCGGGGGCTCCCCGGCCCGCTGCGGGCCGCTCCAGCCGCTCCCCCCAGCGTGGTGGAATGTCGCATGACCACCGTGAGCCGCCCGACCGTCCAGCCGTCGGACCGGGTGCGGCAGGTGGCGGTGACACTGGCCGAGGTGTTCTGCCTGGTCGGCACGCTGGTCGGGGTGGGGGTCCTCGGCACCCGCGTCGAGGAGTCCAGCGGTGGCGCCCTGGCCGCGGACGCGACACTGCTGGCTCCTGCCGGGCCCGCGTTCGTCATCTGGACCCCGATCTACCTGGGCCTTGCCGCGTACACGGTGTGGCAGTGGTTGCCGGAGCAGGCGACCGACCGCCGCCACCGCGCGATCGGCTGGCTCGCCGCGGCATCCATGGTCCTCAACGCCACCTGGCTGCTCGTGACGCAGCAGGGGTGGATCTGGGTGAGCGTCCTCGTCATGGCGGGACTCGTCGTCACCCTCGGCCTCCTCGTGCAGCGCCTCGAGGACATCCGCTCGTACGGCACGGGCGAGTCCGTCGTCGTCGACGGGACGTTCGGCCTCTACCTGGGGTGGGTCGCCGTCGCGGCGTGTGCCAACGTCACCGCCGCGCTCGTGGACAGTGGCGTCGACCCGGGTGGGTATGCCGCGCAGCTGGCTGCCGTCGCCGTCATCGCCGTGGCTGCCGGGATCGGGTGGCTGCTGGCCGAGCGTCTCGGCGGGCGGTGGGCCGTCGCCTGCGCCATGGCCTGGGGGCTGGGGTGGATCTCATGGGGTCGTGCGGCGGGCGAGCCCCGGGCGCTCCTCGTCGGTCTCGCCGCCCTCGTCGGCGCGCTCGTCGTCCTCTCGGCCGCTGCGCGGGTGCATGCGCGCCTCGGCGACTGACCGTCCGCCCTCAGCCGGCGCTCGCGACAGGGCCATCGCGTCCCCGGTGTCGAATCTCCTCCGCTCGTCGGTCGCGAAACCCCGCCGTGCGCCGTGCGATGCGCACCATGGAGTCATGACTGCTTCCGGATCCGTCCCCGTGCCCCCTGTCCTTTCTCGGCGCGCCGCCCTGGTCATCGCAGCCGTCACGGCCACGACCGCCGCGACCATGACCCGACCCGCCCGCGCGGCTGCCGATCCCCGCCGCCTGCCCGGGGCACCGGAGACGGTGAGCCTGCCGGCCGGCATCCGCCCGGAGGGCATCACCTCCGGCGCGGGGACCACCTTCTACGTCGGATCGCTGGCCGACGGCCGCATCGTCACCGGCGACCTCCTCACGGGCACCGTCGACGTCCTCCTGCCGGGGGCACCCGGGCGCCAGGTCAGAGGACTGTTCTGGGACTCCCGCTCCGGCCTCGTGTGGGCCGTGGGCAACGTCGGCCAGGAGGCCCATGTGTGGGCCGTCGACGGTGAGACCGGGGAGGTGGTGCTCGACGTCGTGGTCGAGGGCGGCGCTCTTCCTCAACGACCTCGTCGTCACCGACGAGGTGGTGTGGGTCACGGACTCGCGGGTCGACCGGCTCGTCGGCATCCCCGTGGGAGCCGACGGTCAGCCGACCGGAGGCGACCTCATCATCCTCGAGCTCACGGGCGAGTGGCCGGCCTACGACGGCACGAACATCAACGCGAACGGCATCCGCGAGCTGCCGGACGGAAGCCTCGTGCTCAACAACAGCCGCTACGGGGGCCTCTGGCAGGTCGACCCGGTGACCGGGGAGACCGTCGAGATCCCCGTGGTGGGCGGTCCGGGCATCATCGGCGGCGACGGCCTCGAGATCGACGGGACGACGCTCTACAACGTGCGCGGGAGCGGGCCGAACCAGGTGTCGGTGCTCGAGCTCGTGGCCACCGAGGACGGCTGGACGGCGCGGTGGCGCGGCGCTCGCAGCGACGAGACGCTCGACGTGCCGTCGACCGCAACGCTCTCGGGCGGCTGGCTGTGGGTCGTGAACGCTCGGTTCGGCGTGCCGTCCGCCGGTACGGCGGAGTACTGGGTCACTCGACTGCCGGCCCGCTGAGGCCCTGCCGATCGACGAACTCCCACGTCGCCGGGCAGACCGGTCAGGCCGGTCAGTGGTGGCTCGGGCTCCACACGACGAGCGCCTGCGAGCGGCCGTGCCGCGGGCGCTCGCCGAGGCGGGCGGCATACACGTCTCCCGTCGGTGAGACCGAGAAGATCCGGGAGGTCCGGCCGGATGACCCATGGGCCGTCTCGAGCTCCGCGGTGAGCTCGGAGACGCGGCCGCGCAACGCCTCCACCTGGTTCTCCAGCTCGAGGATCCGGGCGATGCCGGGCAGGGAGACGCCCTCCTCCTGCGAGAGGCGCTGGACCTCACGGAGCAGGGCGACGTCGCGCTGGGAGTATCGACGCCCGCCCCCGCGGGTCCGTGATGGCGTGACGAGGCCGAGGCGGTCGTACTGCCGGAGGGTCTGGGCATGCATGCCGGCGAGCTCTGCCGCGACGGAGATGACGAAGACGGGTGTGTCGTCGTCGGGGCCGAACGTGGAGTAGCCGATCGACGTCATGTCCTCCTCCTCAGGTGCTCGCCTGCTCGAACAGCCCAGCCCTCGGGTCGACGGCTGCCTCCTCGGCGCGCAGGGCCTCGACGGCCTCCCGCGCGGTGTCCGTGAGCCGCTGTGGGACGACGACGGAGACCTTGGCGAGCAGGTCACCGGTGTCGTGCCGCCCCTGCACCCCACGACCCTTCACACGCAGGACCCGGCCGCTCGGAGTACCTGGGGCGACCTTGACCCGCACCGGGGTTCCGTCGAGGGTGGGCACCGACACCGTGGCACCGAGCGCGGCTTCGGCGAAGGTCACGGGCACCTCGACGGTGAGGTTGTCCCCGTCCCGGCCGAAGACCGGGTGCTTCTCGACGGCGACGGTGAGGATGAGGTCGCCTGGGGGCGCCCCGGGATCGCCCTCGCCGCCCTTGCCGCGCAGCCGGATCTTCTGACCGTCCTTGACTCCCGCCGGGATCTTCGTCGTGATGCGACGTCCCTCGGCGGTCGTCAGGGTCACGGTGGCACCCTCGACGGCGTCGCGGAAGCTGAGGGTGGTCCTGGCCTGGACGTCGGCTCCCGGCCGGGGGCCCCGCGGCGCCCCGAAGCCGGAGAAGGGGTCGGCCCCACCGCGTTGGGCACCCGCCGCGCCACCGAACATCTGCGCCAGGAGGTCGTCGAGATCGGGTTCGCCGGCCGCGCCCGCACGTCCGGGTCCACCTGTGGAGAAGCGGACCCGCTGCCCACCGGCACCTCCGCCGAACGCGCTGAAGACGTCCTCGAAGCCTCCACCTGCGCCCCCCGGGCCACCGGCGCGGAAGCGTGCTCCGCCATGAGCCATCTGGCGGACGGCGTCGTACTCCTCACGCTGCTTGGGGTCGGAGAGCACCGAGTGGGCCTCACCGATGTCCTTGAAGCGGCGCTCCGCCGCCGTGTCGCCCGCGTTCTGGTCCGGGTGGTGCTTGCGGGCAAGTCGGCGGTACGCCTTCTTGATGGTCGCGGCGTCGGCGTCCTGGGGGACGCCGAGGATCGCGTAGAAGTCCTTCTCGAACCAGTCCTGGCTGGCCATCGGCGCCTCCTCTCGGTGCCTCGTCGCTCTCAGGCGGGGTCGGCCACGGCGACCCGCGCCGGGCGCAGCACCTGCTCCCCGGCACGGTAGCCGGGTTGCAGCACGGTGACGACCGTGGTCGCGGTGACCCCGGTCGGCAGCTCCTCGTCGTCGGCGGGCCACGGCGCGTGCATGAGTGCCTCGTGCTGCATCGGGTCGAAATGCTCGCCCTTGACGCCGAAGCGCTGCAGGCCGTACTTGCCGAGGGTCGCCTCGAGCTTGTCGGCGATGGCCGCGAAGGGACCCTCGGTGAGGTCCCCGTGGTCCCGCGCCGCCTGGATGTCGTCGAGGACGGGAAGGACGGACTCCAGGACGTCGCGCACCGCTCGCTCCTGGACCACGGCCCGGTCGCGGTCGACGCGGCGCTTGTAGTTGACGTACTCCGCCTGGAGCCGCTGCAGGTCGGCGAGACGCTCGGCCGCCAGGGCCGCGTCAGGGTGCGGCTCGAGGGCCGAGAGCACCGTTTCCGCATCCACGTCGGCTCCACCGTTCTCCTGGTCCTCGGGGGCCGCTGACGGTGGCGGCGGCGCGTCGTCGTTGACCGCCTCGGTGTTCACGGCGTCGACATCATCCACGTCCGGACCGGTCTCAGCCGCGGCACTCTCCATGCCCTCGACGCGGGTCACGGGGACTTCCGCCGCCTCCACGGTTCCGCCATCGCCGGAGTCGGCGTCGTATGCCGGGTGCGCGGCATGCGACGCCTCCTCACGCGGTCGCTCGGTCACTTCTTCTCCTCGTCGTCCTCGACGACCTCGGCGTCGACGACGTCGTCATCGGCGCTGCCGGAGCCGGCGTCGGGCCGGTCGCCCTCTGCGGGGCCGGTGCCCGAGGAGTCGGCGGTCTCGCCCTGCTCCGCCGCCGCGGCGTACATCGCCGCGCCCATCGTCTGGGAGCGCTCGTTGAGGGCGTCGATCTTGGCCTGGATGTCGTCCCTGGACGCGCCCGAGTCGGGCTTGACGGCGTCCTTGAGCTCGGCCAGGGCCTGGTCCACCGGCGTCCGGTGCTCCTCGGAGACCTTGTCTCCGGACTCGGAGAGGAACTTCTCCGTGGAGAACACGAGCGACTCGCCCATGTTGCGGGTCTCGGTCTCCTCGCGCCGCTGCTTGTCCTCCTCCGCGTGCGCCTCGGCGTCCTTGACCATGCGCTCGATCTCCTCCTTCGACAGGGCGGACCCTCCGGAGATGGTGATCTTCTGCTCCTTGCCGGTGCCCCGGTCCTTCGCGGTCACGTGCACGATGCCGTTGGCGTCGATGTCGAAGGTGACCTCGATCTGCGGGACGCCGCGGGGGGCCGGGGCGATACCGGAGAGCTCGAAGGTGCCGAGCGGCTTGTTCTGCTGCGCTATCTCGCGCTCGCCCTGGAAGACCTGGATGAGCACGGAGGGCTGGTTGTCCTCGGCCGTCGAGAAGACCTCGCTGCGCTTGGTCGGGATCGCCGTGTTCCGCTCGATGAGCTTGGTGAACAGCCCACCCTTGGTCTCGATGCCGAGCGAGAGCGGGGTGACGTCGATGAGGAGCACGTCCTTGCGCTCACCCTTGAGGACGCCCGCCTGGAGGGAGGCGCCCAGGGCGACGACCTCGTCGGGGTTCACGCCCTTGTTCGGCTCCTTGCCGCCGGTGAGCTCCTTGACGAGCTGGGTCACGGCCGGCATCCGGGTGGAGCCACCGACGAGGACCACGTGGTGGATGTCCGACAGCGAGATCCCGGCGTCCTGGATGACGTTCTGGAACGGCTGCCGCGTGCGGTCGAGCAGGTCCTTGGTCATCTGCTCGAACTGGGCGCGGGAGAGGCTCTCGTCGAGGTGGATCGGGCCGTTCTCGGACATCGAGAGGTACTGGAGCGAGATGTTCGTCGATGTCGCGCTCGACAGCTCCTTCTTCGCCTGCTCAGCGGCGTCACGCAGACGCTGCATCGCGATGCGGTCCTTGGACAGGTCGACGCCGGAGGTGTTCTTCACCGTCGTCAGCATGTGGTTGACGACGCGCTCGTCCCAGTCGTCGCCACCGAGCTTGTTGTCGCCCGACGTGGCCTTGACCTGGATGGTGGAGAAGCCGTCCTCCGGGTCCTTGCCCACCTCGAGGAGGGAGACGTCGAAGGTGCCGCCACCGAGGTCGAAGACGAGGATGAGCTCGTCCTCGCGACCCTTGTCCAGGCCGTACGCCAGCGCGGCCGCGGTCGGCTCGTTGACGATCCGCAGGACGTTGAGCCCAGCGATCTCCCCGGCCTCCTTCGTCGCCTGGCGCTCGTGGTCGTCGAAGTAGGCCGGCACGGTGATCACCGCGTCCGTGACGGTCTCGCCGAGGTACGACTCGGCGTCACGCTTGAGCTTCTGGAGGATGCGCGCGCTGATCTCCTGCGCGGTGTACTTCTTGCCGTCGATCTCGTCCGACTTCCAGTCGGTGCCGATGTGGCGCTTGACCGAGCGGATGGTGCGGTCGGCGTTCGTCACGGCCTGGCGCTTGGCGATCTCACCGACGAGCACCTCACCGCCCTTGGAGAACGCGACGACCGACGGGGTGGTGCGACCGCCCTCGGCGTTCGCGATGATGCTGGGCTCGCCGCCCTCCAGGACGGCGACGGCGCTGTTCGTGGTGCCGAGGTCGATGCCGACTGCACGGGCCATGGTGGGTCTCCTTGGTTGGTCACGCGGTTGAGTGCTCAGGACTCAAGTTATCCCGCACGGATGCCTGTGAGCAAACCGGCGGGTCGAAACTTGCGTTCACCTCACTCAACTTCACCCGGGCGCCGTGTGTTCCCCGGGTCGGACCGAGATCGCCCAATAGGCCACCGCACGTGCATCCGCCGTACCCCGAGTGGCCTCTTGGTCGCCGCAGGCACGAATGGGCCCTGCGCGATGGGCGGCTGGGGTACCGTCGCTCGCCATGAACTCACGACGCCGGACCTGGGTGCTGGTGCTGGCAGTGCTCGCGCTGACCGGGTGCACGTCGGACGACACGCCGGACGTCCCCACCACGGCGACCAGCACCACCGTCACCACGACGACGAGCGCTCCCACCACCTCGGCCGCGACGCCGTCCACCAGCCCCAGCGACGAGCCCACCACGTCAGTGGGGTTCTCGACCGACGACGTCTCCAGTCCCACCTTCCCGGACATGGGAGGCGACCTCGGCGGGGTCGGCGTCGTCAGGGTCGGCCGGCACAGCGCCTTCGACCGGGTCGTGTGGGAGTTCCCCGGCTCGGGGAGCCCCACGTTCCGAGTGCGGTACGTCGACGAGCCGACGGCGGACGGCAGCGGGGACTCGGTCGAGGTGCGCGGTGACGCGTACCTCGAGGTGGTGGTCTCCACGGTCGGCATCCCGGATGCCGGCGCCACCCGGCCGCCCGACGCCCAGGCCGGAGCGCTCGCGGGCACCGTCATCGCGGAGGCGAAGGCGATCTACGGCGGCTTCGAGGGCTACGGGCAGTCGTTCATCGGCGTGCGCGACCGCGAGCGTCCGTTCCGCGCCTTCGTCCTCTCCAGTCCGACGCGCCTGGTCGTCGACGTCGCCCGAGGGTGAGGTGCAGCCCCCACCGTCACCGTCCTCAGCCGGGCGGACGCGAACGGCGCGTCAGGGAACCAGGACGTCGCGGTGCCACGACTGCGTGCGGTAGTCGGTGACCCACCCCATCGCGGCGTACAGGCCGTCCGCGCCGGTCGGTGAGTCGGCGTCCACCTCCAGGCCGACCCGGTTCCGGCCGCGACGTGCCGCGTCCGCGATCACGGTGTGCAGCAGCGCCTTGGCGACCCCCGGCCACGCGCCCGACGGTGGACGCCGATGTAGTCGACGTAGGTGCCCTCGGTGCCGGTGCTGTCGGGCCACAGCACCGAGCAGACGAGCGCCCCGGCGGGCAGGAGCCCCTCGGGGGTGCGGAGGCTCGCGAGCCACCAGTGGTCCCAGCGGTGACCGGGGTCCTCCCGCAGGCGCATGACGAACTCGGGGAAGCTCTCCCGGTAGGAGCTGAAGTGGTCCTCGAAGGACTCCTCGAGGACCCGGTGCACCATCTGCAGGTCTCGGGCGACCGGCAGCCCGTCGTCGTGCTGGTCGACGGGACGCACCACGACGCCACCTCTGGGCGGCGGAAGAGCCGTCGCCTCCGCGAGGGCGACGGCCCGCGTCATCTGCAGCCAGGTGCGGGCGTGGGTGAAACCGGCCGCCGAGAGCCAGCCCTGCTGACGGGTGTCGTCCGCGTAGGCACCGGAGTCCAGAAGGGTCGCCGGCAGCCGCCGCGTCGTGGCGATGTCGACCGCATGGCGCTCCGCCGCGGCGAACAGCGCCAGGGCGAGCTCGCTCGCGTCCCGAGCGGGGAGGTCCGGTGCCACGGTGACCTCCACGAGCGTGCGGCCCGACGCGCGGTCGTGCACCGAGAGCCAGGCGAGGAGGCGCCCGCCGCCGTCGTGCACGAGGGCCTGGCGGCGCGTCCACGAGCCGATGCCCGCCAGCTGGGTGAGGACGGCCGTCGGGTCGACATCCGAGGACCCCTTGGCGGCTCGCTGGTGAGCCGTGAGGAGACCCTCGACGGCTGGACCGTCAGCGGCGGACGGCACGCGCGCGGCGAGGCCGGCCGGCATCCCGTCGATGCTCATGTCTCCCTCGGTCACGCTCACCACTCTCCCACCGGACCGGTCCTAGACTTCACGCCTCACGACCAAGGGAGCGCAATGGCAGACGACAACGGGCGGCGGCCCTCCCAGGAGACGCTGAACCGCAACTGGGACGAGCTGCTCCAGGAGATCAGGGTCACCCAGACCGGCGTGCAGATCCTGACCGGGTTCCTGCTGACCGTGCCGTTCTCCAACCGCTTCGCCGAGCTCACCGAGTTCCAGCGCAACGTCTACCTCGCGGTCCTGGCCGGCTCCATCATCACGACCGGGCTGGTCGTCGCGCCGGTCGCCTTCCACCGGGTGCTCTTCCGCCAACGGCGTCGCGAGCTGCTCGTCGAGTCCGGGAACCGGTTCGCGATGGCGGGCCTTGGCATGCTCGCGCTCACGGTCTCGGGTGCCGTGCTGCTCGTCGTGGACCTCATCCTCGGCAGGACGCAGGGGTGGGTCGCCGGGGGCACGATCTTCCTCGGGCTCATGCTGTTGTGGGCCGTGCTTCCCCGCGTGCTCGACAGCGTCGACGACACGCCGCGCAACCCGCCACCGGAAGACGGGGGCGGCGGTGACGGAGCGGCCGAGGACGGGGACGGCGAGGTCGCCCGCGCCTGACACCGCCTGCGTCAACGGCGAACGCGGTGGTGGAGGTGGACGACGTCCCCCACCCGCTCCAGGGACAGCAGCTCCAGGTGCGGTGAGGACACCGTCCGGCAGGGCTCGCGTGCCCCCACCGACGACGACGGGGTGCATGAACAGGTGGACCTCGTCGACGAGCCCGGCGCGGAAGGCCTCAGCGGCGAGGGTGGGCCCACCGATGCTGACGTCGAGCACACTGGTCGCCTTGAGCTCCTCGACGCCGCCCGGGTCGAAGGACGACACGAGTCGGGTGCGTGCGGTGGTCACGGCCTCGAGCGTCGTCGAGTGCACGATCTTGTCCGCAGCGCGCCAGATCCGGGCGTACTCGCCCATCGGCCCGGGTACGTCCCCCGGCGCGGTCTCCCAGTAGGCCATCGTCTCGTAGAGGCGTCGTCCCAGGAGATGGGTGCCCACCTCACGCTCGAGGCCGTTGACGACGAGATGCAGCTCGTCCGACGGCTCGGCCCACCCGAAGCCGCCGTCGGCGTCGTTGACGTAGCCGTCGAGTGAGGTGATCGCGGTGTAGCGCAGCCGTGCCATCCCGGCATTCTCCCCATACCGGCGTCGTCGCGCGCGTCGCGACACCCCTTGTCGTCCTCGTGGGTGCCACACCACACTGTGCCGATGGGTGTGCACCCTCGGGGTGGACGCCTGACCCAGGGTGCACCCGTTCCGCTCGGCGCCTCGCTCGGCTTCGGAGTGGGCCCCGCCAGCGGGCCGCGTCAGTGGGCGCCGAGGCGACGGGCCGCGAGCAGGGCCAGGGTCCGTGCGACGTGCACGACCTCGACCAGGGGGACCGACTCCCGCGGTGCGTGCGCGAGCCGCACGTCGCCGGGGCCGTACTGCACCGTCGGGATGCCGGCCTGTCCGACGTAGAGCCGCAGGTCCGAGCCGTAGGGCGCGGCTGCCTCCACCGGCCGGACACCGGTCAGTGCCTCGACGGCGCCGGTGAGCTCCCCGACGAGCTCGTGCCCCTGGGGCAGCCGGCCCGAGGCGAACTGGCCGCCGGGCCACGTCACCGTCGGCGGGTGGTCGCAGAGCCACGCGTCGGATGCCGACGCCTCCGCGACCGCCACCTCGAGCGTGTGTCTCGCCTCGGCAGGGTCCTCGCCGAGCCGGACTCCCATCCGCCCCTCGGCGGTGAGCAGGTCCGGCACCGAGCTGGCCCAGTCGCCCGAGCGGACCGTGCCGACCGAGATGGCGTACGGCAACCGGGTGTCCAGGAAGAGCGGGTCCACCTCCGTGTTGCGCCGAGCCTCCAGCTCGCGCAGCGCCGTGGCGACGGGCCAGAAGGCCTCGAAGGCCGATACGCCCTCCAGCCGCGTGCTGCCGTGTGCCGCCCGCCCGCGCACGTCGATGCGGAAGGTGAGTGCACCGGCGTTCGCGGTGACGAGCCGGCCGCTCGTCGGCTCCGGGATGACCGCGACCTCGCCGTGGTGGCCGCGCCGGAGGGTGGCGAAGGCACCGAGCCCACCGTCCTCCTCGCTGACGACGCTGTGCAGCGCGATGCGGCGTTCCGTCCGCACGCCGGAGCGGTGGAGCGCACGCGCCACGGCGAGCATGGCGGCGACACCGGCCTTCATGTCGCAGGCGCCTCGGCCATGGAGGCTCCCGGCCGCGATGCGGGCCGAGTAGGGCTGTGCGGCAGGCCATGCAGCGAGATCTCCTACGGGGACGACGTCGACGTGCCCTTGCAGGATCAGCCCAGGGGGCCCCTCCCCCGTTCCGGTGCCCACGACGCCGTAGCCCTCGAGCCGCGGCGCCTCCGTGCCGGGGAACTCAGGATCCGCGCGCAGCGCCTCCAGGTCGAGCGACCACAGGTCGACCTCGAGTCCCGCCTCCTCGTACCACCGGGCCATCCTGTGCTGGAGCTCGGCCTCGGCGTCCGTGCCGGTGACGCTCGGGACCCGGACCAGCTCCACGAGGGTCTCGACGAGCTCGTCCTCGTCGACGGCGTCCAGCACCCGCCGTTCCACGGCGGTGAGGTCGGCGCCGTCCATGGACCGCACTGTATGCCGGGCACGGGCGACGGGCGGCTCGGCGCCGACGGGTAGCGTCGGTCTCGTGGTGCCCAGGAGCCACCGACGGGATCCGGACGACGCGAGGAACGAGGGCGCGGTGGGGTCAGGACACGAGCACGCGGGGGCCCGGCACCGCTGGAGACTGCGGGCCGCCTTCGTCCTCGTGACCGGCTTCTTCCTCGTCGAGCTCGCCACCGGTCTCGCGAGTGGGTCGCTGGCCATGCTCAGCGACGCCGGTCACATGGCGGCCGACGTGGTGGCCCTCGGGGCCGCTCTCGTCGCCACGAGGATCGCGACCCGCGCAGACACGACGGGCCGCCGCACGTTCGGGTCCTACCGCGCGGAGGTCTTCGCATCGGGGCTGGCCGTCCTCCTCATGCTCGCCGTGGCGGGCTACATCATCGTGGAGGCCGTGCAGCGCACCGGCGAGGAGCAGGTCGTGGCACCGACCGCCATGGTCGTCGTCGGTGCACTCGGGCTGGTCGTGAACCTCCTCGCCCTCGTCCTCCTTCGCGGCGGCGCCGCGGACAGCCTCAACGTCAAGGGCGCCTATCTCGAGGTGGTCGCGGACACCGTGGGCTCGGTCGGTGTGCTGGTCGCGGGCGTTCTCGTCGCGACGACCGGCTCGTCGCGCTGGGACACCGTCGTTGCCCTGGCCATCGCCGGCTACGTCGGCGTGCGGGCCGTCCTGCTCGGGCGTGACGTGGTGGCGGTGCTCGGGCAGCACGCTCCGGCCGGCATCCACCCGGCCGACGCGGAGGCGGCGCTGCGAGGCGTGCCGGACGTCCTCGACGTCCACGACCTCCACCTGTGGACACTGACCTCGGGCATGAACGTCGCGACGGCCCACCTCGTCTGCCGTGACGGTGCTGACCCGACCCGCGTGCTGACCGACGCCGCCACGGTCCTGCGAGAGCGGTTCGCCATCGAGCACGCGACGATCCAGGTCGAGCCGAGCAGCGCCCGAGCCTGCGTCGAGACGAGCTGGTGAGGGGCCCTGCCCTCTCCCGCAAGGCCGCCCGGCCGCCGGTGGTTGGCCGCGGGGTGACCACCGTCGTCGCGGACTGACAACGCGAGCACACCCTGCGGTCGCGCGGGCCGATCGGTGCGTCGGGCCGAAGTGCCGGTTCAGCCGGCGGGTCCTGAGACGCGCCCCGCTGCGGAGGCGACACCCAGCCAGCCGTGGGGGTTGCCGTCCCAGCACCACCCGAGCTTCGGGGCACCCGCCGAGATCCACATCGCCGGCACCCTGCGGTCGCCGCGCCGGGAGCCCGAGAGCATGAAGCACCGGTTCCGCTCGAGGAGGTGCGGCGCGTGCGTGACCACCGCGATCCCCTCCTCGATCGTCAGCGGGGTGCGCCCGCGCCGCAGGATGACCGGCAGGGCCTCCTCGGGTCGCACCCCGAGGAACTCCTCACCACGGTCGACGTCGAGCAGCAGGTATGCCGCCCGGTCCGGCAGCCGGACCTCCTCGATCGGCCGGTAGGGGGCAAGACCCTCCGGGCCGTGGTTCCTGTCGACGATGCCGGGCCTCGTGCCGCGAGGAGCCAGCCGGAGGGTGGGGACCGTGAGCTGCGGGTCGACCAGCTCCCGGGTGACGACGAGGACGAGGGCCGCGTGCCCCGGCCGGTCGTCGCCCTCCGCCAGGTCGGGAAGAGCGGCGGCTGCCTCTCGCAGTGGCGTGAGGCGGTCCACGAGCTCGGTGTCGGTGAGGCCTGCGAGGGCGGGATAGCCGAGGGCGAGCAGGGTGTCCACCTGACGGTCCAGGACGGCCGTGGCGGGCACGGTGATGCCCGCGGCGGTGCGAGAGGCGGCGGTGGGAGGAACGGCGGTGGTGGCGTCGGTGATGAGAGACCTCCGGCATACGACGGTGCGTCGGTCGGGCCCGACCGGTCAGCAGTGAACGCGCGAGACACCACCGGCGGTTCCGGAGTTGTCGCCGCTCCCTCGCCCCGACCTCGGCCGTCGTCAGGGGCGGCGAGGGCGGTAGCCCCGTCGAACGGCGAAGCGGCGCACCCGGTCGCTCAGGGTGTCCGCCCGTCGTGGAGCCGTGTGCGTGCCCCGCAGCCGGGTGGCTCGCGCCTCGGCGTGTGTGACGAGCTCCCCGGGGTGGTCCAGCCACAACCGCAGGAGGGACATCCGCTGTCTCGCCCTGGCCCGGAGGAGAGCCGTGCCCGACAGGTCCCGCGAGTACCCGAGGTCGATCGTGAACCGGCGGTCGAGAACGGACGGCGAGACCCTCGCCCCGTTGACGATGTTCGACAGGTTGGACCCGTGGACGACCTGCACCCACATCGGCCCGGCCACGACCTGCCGCAGCGGCCCGACGGACCGAGCCCTCGCGTGCTTCGGCCCGTAGACGGTGAGCGGTGGTGCCGCGGTGCGTCGCTCGATGAGGGAGAGGAAGGGACCCGACACCTGGTCCGAGCGGTAGACGGCACCGGAACGGTCGACCTGCAGCCGGTGAGGAAGTTGACGAACAACAGGTCCTGCCCGTCGAACTGCTGCTGCACGGAGGCCATGAAGTCACGGGCGATCGCGTCGTCGCTGTCCATCCGGGTGGTGATGAGGTGCGTCGAGTGGGCGATTCCGGCGACCGGCCCGGCGAAGCTGTTCCGCCGGAAGACGTCGTGCGACCACAGTGGGGTGAAGACACCGTCGGCGGCGAGGTCCTCGACGTCACGGCGAAAGGTGTCGGGGCACCGGTCGTCGAAGAGGACCAGCCACTCGAACCCCGCCTCCTCCTGGGCAGCGACCGACGGAAGCGCAGCGTCGTAGAAGAACGCCAGCCGGTAGCGCAGCCACTCCTCCGGAGCCGGGGGCGCTCCCGGCGTCAGCACTGCACTGAAGCGGGTCAGCAGCAGGTGGTCGTAGGCGGGCACGGGGCAACACTGGCAGGCGCTGCGACCGTGACGGCGCCTCTCCTCGCCTCGCATTCACGCGTGCGGGGAACCGTGGCGCACGTCGTGGGTCTCGCGCGCCCGGACCCAGGGCACGACGGCGAGGAGCGTGATCAGCCCGGTGACGCCGAAGGCAAGCGGGTAGCTCCCGTTGTCGATGAGCATCCCCGCCACGATCGGCCCGAGGATGGCGCCGGTGTCCGCGGACATCTGGAACGCCGCGAGCGCCGGCCCGCCGTTGCGCTTGCGACCGACGACGTCGGCGAGCGCGGCCTGCTGGGCGGGGTTCAGGGTGCCGGCACCGATGCCGGCGATGACCGAGAGGACCACGAGGACCGGCAGGTTCGTGGCGAAGCCCGTGACGGCCGTGGCGATCCCGCTCACGACGAGGCCACTGATGATGAACGGTCTACGCCCCACCCGGTCCGAGTACCGCCCGGCGAAGGTGAGCCCGATGGCGTTGCCGACCGCGAACACGGCGAGCGCCATTCCAGCGACCCAGGGTTCGTTGACGATGGCGAACACGGCGAACAGGGGCAGGATCGCGTTGCGGACACCGAAGTTCGCCCAGCCGTTGGCGAAGCCCGAGACGACCGATGCCCGGTAGGCACTGTCGCGCCACCCGTCGCGCGCCGTCATGGCCGGAAGCACGGGAGAACCCTCGGGCGGGCGCAGCGAGGCGCCGCCGAGCAACGCCGCGACGAGCGCCGCCGCGATGAGGAGGGCGACGGCATACACGAGGAACGGGACGCGCAGGCCGAGGTTGCCGAGCACACCACCGAAGACCGGACCCCCGATCCCGCCGATGAGGAAGGCGGAGGCGTAGGCGGAGGACACCCGAGCCCGGATGGAGGGAGGTGCGAGGCGCACGAGCAGCGCCACGGCCGACACGGTGAACATCACCGACCCGATACCTCCGAGGCCACGGAAGACGAGCAGCTGCCAGTACGACTGGGCGAACGCGGTGGCGCCGGTGGAGACCGCGACGATGACGAGGCCCAGCAGGTAGATCGGCCGCTCGCCCAACCGGGCGATGAGCCGGCCGCCGACGGGGGCGAACACGAGCCGGAAGAAGGCGAACGCGCTGACGACGACCGAGCTCGCCGTGGCGCCCACACCGAAGCTCTGCGCGAACTGCGGCAGGACGGGGGTGATGAGCCCGAAGCCGAGGGCGATCACGAAGGCGGATGCGATGAGGACCCAGATCTCACGCGGGATCCTCACCTGCGCGCCGGGTTCCGTCCGGGGTGAGGCAGACACGATCCACCAGTATGCCGTCCACGGGCGACGACATCCCGCCGGCACGTCGGGTCGTCAGCCGGCGAGCACGGCGACGAGCGTCGGCACGGTCGCCAGCGCGACGAGGATCGTGTCGCGCCACCGCCACGGGGCCGGCATCCACCACGAGCGGGCCCGGGCGGTCGCGAACCCCCGGGCGTCCATCGCGACGGCGAGCTCGGCGGCGGCGTGCAACGTCCGCACCAGTAGGCCCATGGTGAGGGCTCGGAGGTGGGCCGCGACCGACGAAGGCGAGCGCCAGGAGACGCCGAGGCCGCGGATCCGCCGGACCCGGCCGAGCTCGCCCCACATCGCACCGAAGGAGTGGACCCGCTGGAGCGCTGCCGCCGTGGCCACCACGGGCCGGTCCGGGAGGCGAACCCGCTGGGCGAGGTGGTCCCCGAGCCGGTCCGGGTCGATCCAGGGAACGAGGACGGCTGACGGAAGGACGATGACGAGCACCCTGAGGGCGACGGTCAGCGCCGGGTCGAGGTCGCGCCCGGCGAGGAACCACGTCGACCAGCCCACCGAGAGCGCCGCCACCAGGCCGGGCACCATGCGCAGCCCCGTCGCGCGCAGGCGTCCACGCGATCTCGCCCCCGGCCCGGGCGCGGTGAGGCCGACCAGCGCGAGGAGGAGCTGGGTCGCCAGCACGGCCAGACTCGTCGTCCAGTGCGGCGAGATGACACCCGCCGGAATGGCGAGCAGGGCGCCGACGAGCAGTGCGAGCGGCCCACAGCGGGCGACCAGGGGGACAGCTGCGGGCCGTGAGGGACCGGCCTCCCGCGGTGGCGTCTCGAGGCGGTGCACGACCGTCGCACGGTCGACGACGTGGCGGTCGTGGGTCGCCGCCACGACGGCGCCCCCGGCCGACCGGTACGCCGCGACCAGGCCGACGACCGCCGCCCAGGTCCGGCGGTCCTGGCCGACCGTCGGCTCGTCGGCGAGGAGGACGGGCGGGCCGTGGAGGAGCGCGGCGGCGACCGCCAGGCGCCGTTGCTCGCCGCCGGAGAGCTGCCGAGGGTCGGCGGTGGCCAGGTGGCCGAGCTGGAGTGCCGTGAGGAGGGAGCGGGCACGCTCGCTGGTGGCGGGGTCCTCGTCGCCGAGGGCTCGCGACGTGGCGAGGACCTCGTCGAGGACGCTCCCCGCCACGATGGTCGAGCTCGACCACTGCGGCACCCACGCCATCGCCCGCGCGAGGTCGGTGGCCGGGAGGTCGCCGGGAGCGGTGCCGCGCCCGAGGGCCGAGCCGGGTCCGGGCGCCGGGACGCGGACGGCATCCGGCGTGGTCGGCTGGAGGAATCCCGCGAGCGCGTGCAGCACGGTGGACTTGCCGGAGCCACTCGGTCCGACGAGGGCGGTGAGGGTGCCGGGCGCTGCACCGAGCGGCTCGAGGAGGCGCGCGGCCCGTCGGGTGCGCACCGTCCCGTCGGGGAGCCTCGTGGAGCGCTCCACCGTGAGAGGTGTGGCCGTCAGGGCCACCGCGGCGCCGGAGAGGCGCACGGCATCCCGATGGCAGTCGCGCGGGGCGACGAGCGCGGGGTCGACCGTGATGGGCGTCGGCGGCCCCTCGTCCGGCACCCAGATCCCCATGCCGAGCAGGCGCACCCGCTCGGAGTCCAGCGTCTCGCGCACCGGACCGTCGGCGACGACGCGGCCGTCGCCGGAGAGCACGACGAGCCGGTCCACCAGGTCGACCCACGGGCCGAGCACGTGCTCGACGATGACGAGCGTCGTCGCGGCAGCACCGGCCGGGGGCCGAGGTCGCTCTCCCGAGGGGTGGCCACCGGCCCCTTCGGCCCCCTCGGGAAGGGCACCTGGCCACGCCTCGTCGAGGGCCGGCCGCCCGACCACCCCCGCCAGGGCGGCCACCGCCTCACGCACCTCCTGTGCGGAGCCGGGGTCGAGCATGGCGGTCGGCTCGTCGAGCAGGACGACCGCCGGGTCCAGTGCGAGCGTGCCCGCGAGCGCGAGCCGCTGGGTCTGCCCCCCGGACAGGGCCGACGTCGGGGTGTCGAGCGGTAGGTCGCCCAGTCCCACGGCGGTGAGGGCCGCCGCCACGACCGCGGGCATGGTGACCGGCGCCATCCCCACGTTCTCGGGCCCGAAGGCGACGTCCCGGCCGACCGAGGCGGCGACGACCCCCGCGCCGGGCTCCTGCAGGACGAGCCCGACCCCGCCCGGCCGGGCGCCCGGAGGGGCGCCGTCGACGAGCACCTCGCCCTCGAGATCCCCCGCGTCGGCCGTCTCGAGCAGCCCGGCCAGCGCCCGGAGCAGGGTGGACTTCCCCGAGCCCGAGGGGCCGACGAGCAGCACCCGCTCCCCGGGGTCCAGGCGGAGGGTGACGTTGCGGAGCACCGGCTCCCGGCGTCCGAAGGGCCGCCAGGTCAGGCCCGACACCTCCACCCTGCCGCGGACTCCGTCGGCGCGCGGCGGCGGCGAAGCGTCAGACAGCTCGGATCTCCCGCTGCTCCTGGCCCGCGGGGAAGGCCGAGAGCGCCCCCGCCCGGGCCAGCGCTCGCACGAGCAGCCAGCCGAGGAGCCCGGCCAGCACGGCACCGGAGAGCATCATCGCCCCGAGGTAGACGAGCTTGTCGCGCAGGACCCACTCGGCATACCAGCCGCCACCGTCGGCCAGCACCGAGAGCACGGGCACGTCGGCCCAGGAGGCGGGGAACGACACCACCTCGAAGGCCCACTCGAGCGGCGCCGACAGGATGCCGGCAAGCGCGGCGACGGCGGCGCCGAAGGCCTTGTAGCCGAAGAGCGCGAACGCCAGCTCGGCGCCGAGCCCCTGGAGGACGCCGGACACGAGCACTGTCGCACCCCACTCGGTGCCGGGCAGCATCGAGACGAGGGCGGCGACGACCTCGCAGAACAGGGCCGCGCCGGGCCTGCGCACCACGAGGCCGCCCACCACGCCGGCGAGGAACCACGGGCCGGCGAACAGGCCCATGAGGGGTGCGTAGCCGATCTTGAGGGCCGTGACCGGTCCGTTGTAGAAGACGCCCCACCCCCAGAACGCGACGCCCAGCGCCGCGCCGAGGAAGGCGATCGTGAGGATGTCGACCGTGCGCCAGCCGAGGAGGGGCCGGGTCGCGGTGATGGAGCGCGGAGCGGCTGTCCGCGGCTCGGAGGTGACCTGTGGTGCCATGACTGCTCTCCCGTGGTTCCGGAATGGATACCTCGGGGAGGTGCGGCGCCGGCACCTCGCGGCGCCTCGCCGCGGGTGTGCCGGAGACGCACCTGAGATTCCCGACTCCCTTCGCCGGTGCTAACCGGATCAGGTTCGAGGGTCTGCGGCGGACCGCACTCTCAGCGCTGGAGCGCTCCCCTGT
>CAWBEJ010000002.1:0-26732 GCA_963787805.1 uncultured Actinomycetota bacterium
TGCCGCGACGGGCGTGAGGCGGAAACGCTCGGCCAGGCGCTCGAGGATCTCGGCCTGCGGCACCATCTGTGACCGGTCCCAGGCGTGCTGGGGGTCCAGCGGCATCTGCTCGATGAACCGCAGCTCGTAGCCGCGGTCCAGGCACCACTGGAGCAGCTCGACGACGTCGGTGTCGTTGACTCCCCGCATGGCGACGGCGTTCACCTTGACGGGGCTCAGCCCGGCATCCGCCGCGGCCTTGAGCCCGGCGACGACGTCCTGGAAGCGGTCACGGCGGGTGAGGCGGGCGAAGTGCTCCGGCACCACGGTGTCGAGACTGACGTTCACCCGGTCCAGGCCCGCGGCCGCGAGAGGTGCCGCCAGGCGGTCGAGGCCGACGCCGTTCGTCGTCATCGCGATGCGCGGTCGGGGCTCGAGGGCGGCCACCCGGCGTACGACGTCGACGAGGCTCCGACGCAGGAGTGGCTCGCCGCCCGTCATCCGCACCGAGGTGACCCCCAGCCCCACGAGCACGGCGATGACCCTCACGAGCTCGTCGTCGGTGAGCATCTCGGGCTTGGCCATCCAGTCCAGTCCCTCGGCCGGCATGCAGTAGGAGCAGCGCAGGTTGCACCGGTCGGTGACCGACACCCGCAGGTCTCGGCCGACCCGACCGAAGCGGTCGAGCAGGCGCGGAGCGGGAACGTCGGCCATAGGTCACCAATGTACGTCGCGTACCGTGGCCGGGTGCTCAGGCGGCTCGTGACACCTCGGTGGCTGGGCGCCCTCCTCCTCGCGGTGGTGTTCGCGGTGCTCTGCTACCGGCTCGGCTGGTGGCAGTACGACCGCCACCTTGCGAAGGTGGAGCGCAACGAGCGCCTCGACGCGCACTACCGGGCCGACCCGGTGCCCCTGGACTCGGTGCTCACCCCGGCGGAGCTCGACCCGGACGACGAGTGGACCCGCGTCACGGTCACCGGTCGGTATGCCGGCGGGCCGGTCTTCGTCCGCAACCGCACCCTCGACGGCCAGGCCGGGCTCGAGGTGGTGTGGGCCTTGAGACAGGACGCCGGTGGACCTGACGTCGTCGTCGACCGGGGTTGGGTCGGCGCCTCGGACCAGGGCGCCAGCACCTTGCCGTCGGTCCCGCCCGCGCCGGAGGGTCCGGTCGAGGTGACCGGCTGGGTGCGGCGTGGTGAGCCGACCCGGGACCGGGAGATGCCGCCCCGCCAGGTGGCGAGCCTCAACGTGCCGGAGGCGGCAGCCGCCCTCGGGTCCGCCTCGGTGCTCCCCGGCTACGTGCTGCTCGAGAGGGAGAGGTCGAGCGACGGGTCGACCCCGCAGCGCCCGACTGCACTGGGCTCACCGGACCGGAGCCTCGGCCCGCACCTCGCGTACGCCTACCAGTGGTGGCTCACGACGGTGCTCGGCTTCGCGCTCGTGTGGTTCGGCATTCGCCGGGAGCTGCGCGCCGAGGACCCGCAGAGGTATCCCCCCAGGGCGAAGAAGAAGCGCATCTGGGACGACGAGGACGAGTAGGCCCCGAGCAGGTGGCGCGGCCCCTCAGCCGCGCGGGATCGGGAACACGCGCGCCTCCCCGGGAGACTCCGGGTCGTCGATGACCTCGCGGCCTTCGAGCCACGCCGAGATCACGTTGGCGAGCTCGCCGGGATGGCTGAAGTTGATGGCGTGCGCCGCGCCGTGGATGACCACGACGCTCACGTGATCCGGGGACATCTGCGCCACCTCGATGACCCGAGGCGGACCCGGCATCAGCGGGTCCCGGCTGCCGAGCACGGCGAGAGCCGGCACCGGAGAGCTCACGAGCCGCTCGAGCGACGGGAACAGCGTCAGCTGGTGAAAGAGCCGAAGCGCGTTCAGGGGGCCGAAGCGCACGTAGTCGGGCACCGCCACACGGGCCATCCGCGGTGTCTCGCGCACGCCGTCCCTGACGAGCTGGACCAACGCCCGGCCCAGGGGCTGGTTGTGGATCCCACCCGCGGGCGACACGAGCACGATCCGGTCGACGCGGTCGGGGGCTGCGTGCGCGACCTCGAGGCTGATCGGGCAGCCCATGGAGTTGCCGACGAGCACCACCTTGTCCAGCTCGAGTGCGTCGAGGAGCGCCAGCACGGCATCCGCGAGCTCGCTGATGTCGAGGGTCCGACCACGGCGCCGGCTTCGCCCGTACCCGGGAAGGTCCGGGACGATGTTGACGCCGTGTCCGACGAGCCGCCGGGCCGTCGGCATGAGGTATGCCCCCGAGATGGCGAAGCCGTGCACGTGGACGATCGGCGCCGCATCCGCGGGTCCGGTGGCTCGGCGATAGAACAGGTCACAGCCAGCGACGCTCACCCGGCCCTCGGTCCACACGCTGCCGTCGCGAGCCATCCGGCGATCATCGCACGGCTGCGTGCGGCCTTGTTCTCATCCGGGGTCCGCGGGCGGTCGGCCGCTCATGCGCGGACGTCGAGGACCTCGTCGAGCTCCTCGCTGAACTGGGTCTTGTAGAGCTCGGCGTACAGCCCACCTGCCGCCACGAGCTGGGCATGGCGTGCCGCGCTCGACGATCCGGCCGTCGTCCACCACGAGGATGAGGTCGGCGTGCCGCACCGTCGAGAGGCGGTGAGCGATGACGAGTGCGCTGCGATCGCGCAGCGCCTCGTCGAGGGCCTTCTGCAAGGCCTGCTCCGACTCGCTGTCGAGGTGGGCGGTGGCCTCGTCGAGGACGATGAGCCCGGGGCCCTTGAGGAGCAGCCGGGCGATGGCCAGTCGCTGCTTCTCCCCTCCTGACAGCCGGTGTCCCCGGTCACCGACGACGGTGTCGAGCCCGGACGGCAGCGACTCCACGAGCGACCACACCTGCGCGGCGCGCAGGGCGCGGACCATGTCGTCCTCGGTGGCCCCCGGCGCCGCGTAGGCGAGGTTGGCGCGGATCGTGTCGTGGAAGAGGTGGGCCTCCTGCGTGACGACGCCGACGGCGTCGTGCAGCGACTCGAGCGTCGCGTCACGCAGGTCGATGCCGTTGACCTTCACCGAGCCCGCCGTCGGGTCGTAGAGCCGGGCCACGAGTGCCGTGATGGTCGTCTTGCCGGCGCCGCTCGGGCCCACGAGGGCGACGAGGGTGCCCGGCTCGACGCTGAACGACACGTCGCGCAGCACCGGGCCGCCGCCACGGCGGTCGCCCTGGGCGAGGGACTCCAGGGACGCGAGCGAGACCTCGTCGGCGGACGGGTAGGAGAAGGAGACGCCCTCGACATCGACCCGCACGGGTCCGCCCGGCACCGGGCGGGCGTCCGGCGCCTCGGCGACGAGGGGCTGGAGGTCGAGCACCTCGAAGACCCGCTCGAACGACACCAGCGCCGTCATGACGTCGACGCGGACGTTGGAGATGGCCGTGAGAGGCCCGTAGAGCCGCGCCAGGAGCGCCGTGAGGGCCAGCAGAGTGCCGACCGTCAGGGTCCCGTCGACCGCCATGACGCCGCCGACGCCGTAGATCATGGCCGTCGCCAGCGACGCGACGAGGGTCAGGGCGACGAAGAAGACCGACCGGTTGAGCGCGATCCGGACGCCGATGTCCCGCACCTGCCCGGCGCGGAGCGCGTACTCGTCGTCCTCGGTGGCGGGCCGGCCGAAGAGCTTGACGAGGAGCGCGCCTGCGACGTTGAACCGCTCGGTCATCCGGGTGCCCAGATCGGCGTTGAGGACCATCTGCTCGTGCGCCAGACCCGCGAGCCGGCGACCCATGTACCGGGCCGGCAGGAGGAAGAAGGGGACGAGCGCCAGAGCACCGAGGGTCAGCTGCCATGACAACGACGCCATGGCGCCGACGATGAGGACGAGCGAGATGGCGTTGCTGACGACGCTCGAGAGCACCGAGGTGAACGCCTGCTGCGCCCCGATGACGTCGTTGCCGAGGCGGGTGACGAGGGCACCGGTCTGGGCTCGGGTGAAGAAGGCGACGGGCTGCCGCAGCACGTGGCCGAAGACCTCGGTGCGCAGGTCGTAGATGAGCCCCTCCCCGATCCTCGAGGAGAACCACCGCTCGACAAGGGTCAGCACGGCGCCGAGGACTGCTAGGCCGGCCACGATGAGAGCGAGCCGGACCACGACCGCGGAGTCCTTGGGGATGATGCCGTCGTCGATGAGGGACTTCAGGAGCAACGGCGTCGCGACGACGAGCACCGCCTCGACGACGACGAGGGCAAGGAAGAACCCGATCTGCGTGCGGTACGGCGCGGCATACCCCATGACCCGCCTCGTGGTGCCAGGGGTGAGCCGGCGGTCGGCCACGCTCGAGTCCCTGCTGAGGCTGCGCATCGCCTGCCAGCCGTGCATGCTCACAGTGGTGCTCCTCGTCGCTCGTTGCGGCGTAGTCAACCACCGGGTACCGACAGGTGTTCCTCACGACCGACACCCAGCCCCCGCACGACGCCCGGCCGGCCGAAGGACGCAAGGGCGTCAGGCGAGGGCGACGAGGTCCCGGTAGTCGGTGCTGAAGAGGTCCTCGACACCGTCGGGCAGCAGGAGGATCCGCTCCGGCTCCAGGGCGTCGACGGCACCCTCGTCGTGGGTGACGAGGACGACCGCGCCCTCGTAGGTCCGCAGTGCTCCGAGGATCTCCTCGCGCGAGGCGGGATCGAGGTTGTTCGTCGGCTCGTCGAGGAGGAGGACGTTCGCCGACGACACCACGAGGAGGGCCAGCGACAGACGGGTCTTCTCCCCACCGGAGAGCACCCCGGCGGGCTTCTGGACGTCGTCACCGCTGAAGAGGAACGACCCGAGCACCTTGCGTACGTCGGTCTCCCCGAGGTCTGGGGCGGCCGACTTCATGTTCTCCAGGACGGTCCGGCCGACGTCGAGGTTCTCGTGCTCCTGCGCGTAGTAGCCGATCTTCAGCCCGTGGCCTGGCTCGACCTCGCCGGTGTCCGGTGGATCGACCCCCGCCAGCATCCGCAGGAGGGTGGTCTTCCCCGCACCGTTGAGTCCGAGCACGACGACGCGGGACCCGCGGTCGATCGCGAGGTCGACGTCCGTGAAGACCTCCTGCGAGCCGTACGACCGCGACAGGCCGCTGGCCCGCAGCGGCGTCCTGCCGCACGCCGCCGGCTTCGGGAAGCGGAGCTTCGCCACCTTGTCGTGGGCCCGCTCGGCCTCGAGCCCCGAGAGCAGTCGCTCGGCCCGCCGCGCCATGTTCTGGGCGGCAACCGTCTTCGTGGCCTTCGCCCGCATCTTGTCGGCCTGCGCCATGAGCACCGACGCCTTCTTCTCGGCGTTCGCCCGCTCGCGCTTGCGGCGCCGCTCGTCGGTCTCCCGCTGCTGGAGATAGGCCCGCCATCCGAGGCTGTACTGGTCGAGCTCAGCGCGGTTGGCGTCGAGGTGGAACACCTTGTTGACGACCGCCTCGAGCAGGTCCACGTCGTGCGAGATGACGACCAGCCCGCCCTTGTACCCCCTCAGGTGGTCGCGCAACCAGGTGATGGAGTCGGCGTCGAGGTGGTTCGTCGGCTCGTCCAGCAGCAGCGTCTCCGCGCCCGAGAAGAGGATGCGCGCGAGCTCGATGCGGCGCCGCTGGCCGCCGGAGAGCGTCCCGAGGGTCTGCCCGAGCACCCGCTCGTCGAGGCCGAGCGCGCCGGCGATGGCGGCGGCCTCCGACTCGGCGGCATACCCGCCCGCGGCCGTGAACTCGGCGTCGAGCCGGGTGTACCGGCGCATCGCCCGCTCCTGCTTCTCCCCTGCCTCGGTGCCCATCGCCACCTCGGCGGCGCGCAGGTCGCGCACGATCGTGTCGAGGCCACGTGCGGACAGGACCCGGTCACGAGCCGTGACGTCGAGGGCGACGCCGCGCGGGTCCTGGGGAAGGTAGCCGACCGCGCCGGTGCGGGTGATGGTGCCGGCGGCGGGCTGGCTGACGCCGGCGAGGGCCTTGGTCAGGGTGGTCTTGCCCGCACCGTTGCGTCCCACGAGCCCGACGCGGTCTCCGGGCGCCACCCGGAAGCTGACGGCGTCGAGGAGCAGGCGGGAACCTGCGCGCAGCTCGACGGAGGCAGCGGTGATCACGAGAGGCCTTTCGAAGGGAAGCGGACGGACGCGTCACGGGCGGTGCGCGGGACGCACGGCAACGGGCTGTCGGCGTCTAGTCTAGGTGGCCCTGCGCACCGCGCGGTCATCCCCCGGCTCCGGAGGCCATGCATGAGCTTCAACGACAACGTCACCCTGGACACCTCACAGGTCAGAGGCGGAGGCGGCGGCGGTCCGGGTGGCATGGTGGTCGGCGGCGGCCTCGGCGGCATCGTCATGCTCGTGCTCGCCCTCATCTTCGGGATCAACCCCGGCAGCCTGCCGGGCGGTGGCAGCTCCTTCGACCCCGGTCAGGTCCAGGCCGGAGGCAGTCAGGACGAGAACGCCTTCGAGGAGTGCAAGACCGGGGCGGACGCGAACCGGAACACCGAGTGCCGCGTCATCGGCACCGTCAACTCGGTCCAGGCCTTCTGGGAAGGGGAGCTTCCCCGATTCGGCAAGGAGTGGCAGCCCACCGAGACGGTGCTCTACAGCGGCTCGGTGCAGTCCGCCTGTGGCACGGCGAGCAACCAGGTGGGTCCCTTCTACTGCCCGCTCGACAAGCGGGTCTACATCGACGCCGAGTTCTTCCAGATCCTCGAGCAGCAGTTCGGCAGCAGTGCCGGCCCGCTCGCCCAGGAGTACGTCGTCGCCCACGAGTACGGCCACGCCCTGCAGGACCAGCTCGGCCTGCTCGACCGGGCCCAGCAGGACCCGCAGGGTCCGGAGTCCGGCGGCGTCCGGATCGAGCTCATGGCCGACTGCCTGGCCGGAGCCTGGGTCAACCACGCGACCACCGTCAAGGACGAGGACACCGGCCAGGCGTTCCTCAAGCCCTTGACCGACCAGGACATCCAGGACGCACTGTCGGCAGCCGCCGCCGTCGGTGACGACCGGATCCAGGAGAAGACGCAGGGCCGGGTGAGCCCCGAGAGCTGGACCCACGGCTCGGCCGAGGCGCGCCAGCGGTGGTTCCTCCAGGGGTACGAGACCGGCGACCTCAACCAGTGCGACACCTTCGCGGTGGAGTCGGTGAACTGAGGCGGGGTCAGCCGGGCAGGACCCCCGCGTAGACGAGCGTCAGCGTCTCGGTCAGGACGGTCGGCGTCGCAGCGGTCAGGCCGCCGATGTCGAGGCGGCGCGGCCACGCGTCGGTGAGGACATACGCGGCCACCCGCTCCTGCGCCTCGTCGAAGACGGTGAGGGTCACGACCGAGCCGCCGTGCTCACCGAGGTCGGGATCCCTCATCCACCGCTCGAACCCGTCGTCGGCACCTCGCCCGCGGGTCAGGGCCACCTCACCCGACCTGAGCCTGCCGGGCAGCCGCCTGACCACGGTGGTGCCGTCCGGGCCGGTCTGCTGGAGCTCGATCACGTCGCGCTCGAGCCGCAGCCCGCTGACCTCGGAGACGAACGTGGCGAGAACGCCGTCGACCTCGACGCGGATCGAGTGGATCTCCCGGACCTCAGGCCCCTCACCCGGCATCGCGCGCTCCCCGCTCGTCTCCCCGCAGGCTACTCCTCGAGGGTCACCCGCACGGCGCGACCACGCTCGATCGCGCGTTCCAGCACGGCGAGCCGCGGTTCGGGCAGGTCGTAGAGCTCGCGGCGTGGGAGGTCGCGCAGGCCGGCCAGCCGTTCGTCGTCCAGCAGCGCCGACACGAGCGCCTTGTCGCCACCGAGGACGACCCCCGACGGCCGGACGCCGGTGAGCAGCCGTGCCGCGTGGTCGGCGGCCGCCTCGACGAGCTGCTCGGCCTGGTTCGCCCTCCGCCGCGCGAAGCGCTGCTGGCTCCAGCCGCCCGCTGCAGTCCGCGACTGGACGTACCGGGTGCCGACCTTGTGCGCCGTGAGCCGGCCCGCCTCGGCGACGCCCACGGCATACCCGCCTCGGCGGACGAGCACCACGGCGAGCCGGTCGTGGTCGAAGCGCTCGAGGCGGACGACCCGCTGGGGACCGTCAGGGTTGTTGGCGTCGAATCGCTCGAGCCAGCCGTCGAGCCGCTCGGGCGAGACCTCGACGACGCGGGTGGTCACCTGCGGCGGATCAGATGTTGAACCCGAGGGCCCGCAGCTGCTCGCGGCCGTCGTCGGTGATCTTGTCCGGCCCCCACGGGGGCATCCAGACCCAGTTGACGCGGTAGGAGGAGACCAGCCCTTCGAGGGACTGGGCCGTCTGGTCCTCGATGACGTCGGTGAGGGGGCAGGCCGCGGAGGTCAGCGTCATGTCGATGACGGCGTGGTTCTGGCCGTCGACGGTGATGCCGTAGACGAGACCGAGGTCGACGACGTTGATGCCGAGCTCGGGGTCCACGACGTCACGCAGGGCCTCCTCGATGTCGGCGACGTTGGCGGGGGTGCTGGTCTGGGTCACGGCTGGGCTCCTTCGGCCTGGTGCAGGGCATCGGTGAACGCCATCCACGACAGGAGGGCACACTTGATGCGGGCGGGATACTTCGCGACGCCGGAGAGGGCGACACCGTCGCCGATCTTCTCCTCGTCGCCGGGGTCCTCCCCCTTGCTCGTGAGCATCGAACGCATGGCCTCGACCGTCTCGCGGGCGTGCGTGACGGACTCTCCGGTGATCTCCTCGGCGAGGATGGACGCCGACGCGACGCTGATGGAGCAGCCCATGGCGTCATAGGACACGTCCTCGACGACGGCGTCGCCTCCGCGACGGGCCACGTGGACCCGCAGGGTGACCTCGTCTCCGCACGTGGGGTTGACGTGGTGCACCTCCGCCTCGAAGGGCTCCCGGAGGCCGGCGCGGACCGGCCGCTTGTAGTGCTCGAGGATGAGCTCCTGGTAGAGGTCCATCAGGCGGGCACCTCCAGCCCGAACATCGCGGGGACGCGGTCGAGCGCCTCGAGGAGCGCGTCGACCTCACCGGGGGTGTTGTATGCCGCGACGCTCGCGCGGGTGCTCGCCTGCGCCTTCAGCGCCCGGTGCAGGGGCCAGGCGCAGTGGTGGCCCACGCGAACGGCGACCCCTCGGTCGTCGAGCACCTGGCCGACGTCGTGGGCGTGGACCCCGTCGACGGTGAACGCCACCGCTCCGCCGCGCTCCCGGAGGTCGGCCGGACCCAGGACCCGGACCCAGGACCGCGTGGCGAGCCCGGCGAGCAGCCGTTCGGTGAGGGCCTGCTCGTGCGCGTGGACGCGGTCGAGCCCGAGGACCCCGAGGTAGTCACAGGCGGCGGCGAGGCCGACGGCCTGGGCGGCGACCGGCACCCCGGCCTCGAACTTCTGCGGCACGGGGGCGTACGTCGCCCCCTCCATGGTCACCGTCTCGATCATCGAGCCGCCGGTGAGGAACACGGGCATCTCGTCGAGCAGCTCGGGCCGCCCCCAGAGGACCCCGATCCCGAGCGGTCCGAACATCTTGTGGCCCGAGAAGGCGAGGAAGTCGACGCCGAGCCGCCCGACGTCGACCGGGAGGTGCGGAACCGACTGGCAGGCGTCGAGCACGACGAGCGCCCCGACGGCATGCGCGCGCCCGACCAGCTCCGTGACCGGGGTCAGGGTGCCGAGGACGTTGGAGACGTGGGTGAAGGCGAAGACCTTCGTGCGTTCGGTGAGGAGGCTGTCGAGCTCGGTGAGGTCGAGCCGGCCGTCCTCCGTGACGGGAACCCAGCGCAAGGTCGCTCCGGTCCGGCGGCAGGCCTCCTGCCAGGGAATGAGGTTGGCGTGGTGCTCCATCTCGGTGACGAGCACCTCGTCGCCGGGCGCGAGGTGGAACCGGTCGCCGTGCCCGCCGCCACCACCGGCGGCCGCGTTGCTGAACGCGTAGGCGACGAGGTTGATCGCCTCGGTGGCGTTGCGGGTGAAGACGACCTCGGACGCCCCGGCACCGATGAAGCGGGCGATCGTGTCGCGGGCCGCCTCGTAGGCATCCGTGCCCTCCTCGGAGAGCCGGTGCGCCCCCCGGTGCACCGCGGCGTTCGTGCGCTCGTAGAAGTCGCGCTCCGCGTCGAGGACCTGGCGCGGCTTGTGCGAGGTCGCACCCGAGTCGAGGTAGACGAGCGGGTGCCCCCCGCGCACCGTGCGCGTCAGGATCGGGAAGTCGGCCCGGATCCGGGCCAGCTCCTCGTCGGAGAAGGGGGCGGCAGTCACTCAGGCCTCGGCGGTCTCGGCAAGGAAGCGGTCGTAGCCCTCGGCCTCGAGGCGGTCCGCGAGCTCCGGGCCGCCCTCCTCGGCGATCCGGCCGTCGACGAAGACGTGCACGAAGTCGGGCGTGATGTAGCGCAGGATGCGCGTGTAGTGCGTGATGAGCACCACGCCCGCGCCGGTCGCCTCCTTGGCGCGGTTGACGCCCTCGGACACCACGCGCAGGGCGTCGACGTCGAGGCCGGAGTCGGTCTCGTCGAGGATGGCGATCCTGGGGCGGAGCAGCTCCATCTGGAGGATCTCGTGGCGCTTCTTCTCACCACCGGAGAAGCCCTCGTTGACGTTGCGCTCGGCGAACGCGGGGTCCATGCGGAGGTTGCCCATGGCGCCCTTCATGTCCTTGACCCAGGTGCGCAGCTTCGGCGACTCACCGTCGATGGCGGTCTTGGCGGTCCGCAGGAAGTTCGAGACCGACACGCCGGGGACCTCGACGGGATACTGCATCGCGAGGAACAGTCCGGCACGGGCGCGCTCGTCGACCTTCATCGCGAGGACGTCCTCACCGTCGAGCGTCACCGAGCCGGAGGTCACCGTGTACTTCGGGTGGCCCGCGACGGAGTAGGCCAGGGTCGACTTGCCGGAGCCGTTGGGGCCCATGATGGCGTGGGTCTCGCCGGAGCGGACCGTGAGGGTGACCCCGCGGAGGATCTCCGCGGTCCCCTCCTCGGTGTGGACGGAGACGTGGAGGTCCTTGATCTCAAGGGTGGTCATGCGGTGCTCAGCTCTCCTCGGACAGGGCGACGTAGACGTCGTCGCCCTCGATGCGGACGGTGTGGACGGCGATGGGGATGACGGCGGGCGGCCCGGTGGGGTCTCCCGTGCGCAGGTCGAACCGCGACCCGTGGAGCCAGCACTCGAGGGTGCAGCCGTCGAGCTCGCCCTCGGACAACGAGACGTTGGCGTGGGTGCACGTGTCGTCGACACAGTGCACGTCGCCGTTCTCGGTGCGGACGACGCAGACGCGCCGGCCGTCGATCTCGGCCGCGGCAGCGCCCACCGCGGGAAGCTCGTCGAGGCGGCAGACCCGGACGAAGCCGGTGTCGGTCAGCTGCTCGCTCACGAGCCACCCCCGGACAGCTCGCGCTCGATGGACTCCATGAGCCGCTCCTGCACCTCCCGGACGCCGATGCGGCCGACGACGCTCGCGAAGAACCCGCGGACGACGAGGCGGCGGGCCTCCTCCTCGGGGATCCCGCGCGCCATGAGGTAGAAGAGCTGCTGGTCGTCGAAACGCCCGGTCGCCGAGGCGTGGCCCGCGCCCACGATCTCCCCGGTCTCGATCTCGAGGTTGGGGACGGAGTCGGCACGAGCACCCTCGGTGAGGATGAGGTTGCGGTTGAGCTCGTAGGTGTCGGTGCCCTCCGCGCTGGCGCGGATGAGGACGTCGCCGACCCACACCGTGTGGGCGGTGTCCCCCTGCAGGGCGCCCTTGTACTCGACGTTGGAGCGACAGTGCGGCGCGCCGTGGTCGACGAACAGCCGGTGCTCGAGGTGCTGGCCGGCATCCGCGAAGTAGACCCCGAGACCCTCGAACGAGCCCCCCGGGCCGGTGTATGACGCGTTGGTGTTGATCCGGACGATGCCTCCGCCGATGCTGATGGCGATGTGCCGCACGGAGGCGTCGCGGCCGATGACGACGTCGTGCTGGGCGAGGTGGTGGCTCTCGTCGTCCCACTCCTGGACGGTCACGACGGTGAGCTCGGACCCGTCGGCGGCGACGACGGAGAGGACCTCGCTGTACTCCGACGCCCCTGCGTGCTCGAGCACCACGGTCGCCCGGGAGAACCGGCCCGCCCGCACGAGAAGGTGGCCGTGGACCACCTCCCGTTCGGTGCCCGTGAGCCGGATGCGCACCGGTGTCTCGAGCTCGGCCTCGGCCGGGATGTCGAGGACCGCGACCCCGCCGCTGTGGGCGGCGGCCACGGCGGCCGCCCGGTCGGCTGGTGCGGGTGCCCCGCTCGCCCGCCACTCCTCGACGGATGCCGTGCCGAGGGTCACGCCGTCCGGCAGGTCCTCCGCCCACTCCAGGCACGCACCGGTGGCGGCGTCGCGGAGCAGGGCGCCGAGGCGGTCGACCGGCGTGAACCGCCACTCCTCCTCCCGACCGGTCGGGAGCGGGAAGTCGGCGACGGCATACGACGTCGTCCGCTCGGCGCGCGACTGGCTCGGGACGAGCGTCGTCGCGTCGTGCGTATGAGCGCCCTCGGCGGGGCGCTGGGGGGTCAGCAGGCTCATCAGCCGACGGCCCCTTCCATCTGCAGCTCGATGAGACGGTTGAGCTCGAGGGCGTACTCCATGGGGAGCTCCTTGGCGATGGGCTCGACGAAGCCGCGCACGATCATCGCCATCGCCTCCTCCTCGGACATGCCGCGCGACATGAGGTAGAACATCTGGTCCTCGGACACCTTGGAGACCGTCGCCTCGTGGCCCATCTGGACGTCGTCCTCGCGGATGTCGACATAGGGATAGGTGTCGGAGCGGCTGATGGTGTCGACGAGCAGGGCGTCGCACACCACCGAGCTCCTCGAGCCGTGCGCGCCCTCCATGATCTGGACGAGGCCCCGGTAGGAGGTGCGCCCGCCGCCGCGAGCGACGGACTTGCTGATGATCGAGCTGCTCGTGTTGGGGGCAGCGTGGACCATCTTCGAGCCGGCGTCCTGGTGCTGGCCCTCGCCCGCGAAGGCGATCGACAGGGTCTCGCCCCGGGCGTGCTCACCGAGGAGGAAGACCGCGGGGTACTTCATCGTCACCTTGGAGCCGATGTTGCCGTCGATCCACTCCATCGTCGCGCCCTCGGCGCACGTCGCGCGCTTGGTGACGAGGTTGTAGACGTTGTTCGACCAGTTCTGGATCGTCGTGTAGCGCACCCGGGCGTTCTTCTTGACGACGATCTCGACGACGGCCGAGTGCAGGGAGTCGCTCTTGTAGATCGGCGCGGTGCAGCCCTCGACGTAGTGCACGTACGAGCCCTCGTCGGCGATGATCAGCGTCCGCTCGAACTGGCCCATGTTCTCGGTGTTGATCCGGAAGTAGGCCTGCAGCGGGATGTCGACGTGGACCCCCGGCGGGACGTAGATGAACGAGCCGCCGGACCACACCGCGGTGTTGAGCGACGCGAACTTGTTGTCGCCGGCAGGGATGACGGAGGTGAAGTACTCGCGGAAGAGGTCCTCGTGCTCGCGCAGCCCGGTGTCGGTGTCGACGAAGATGACGCCCTTCTCCTCCAGGTCCTCGCGGATCTGGTGGTAGACGACCTCCGACTCGTACTGCGCCGCCACACCGGCCACGAGGCGCTGCTTCTCGGCCTCGGGGATGCCGAGCCGGTCGTAGGTGTTCTTGATGTCCTCGGGCAGGTCCTCCCAGCTCGTCGCCTGCTTCTCGGTGGACTTCACGAAGTACTTGATGTTCTGGAAGTCGATCCCCGACAGGTCCGAGCCCCAGGTGGGCATGGGCTTCTTGCCGAAGAGCCGGAGCGACTTCAGGCGCAGGTCGGTCATCCACTGCGGCTCGCGCTTGCGGGTCGAGATGTCGAGCACGACGTCCTCGTTCAGGCCGCGGCGCGCGGTCGCGCCGGCGCTGTCGCTGTCGGCCCAGCCGAACGCGTAGGTACCCAGGTCCTTCAGACCCGGGTTGAGCTCTTCGATGCTGCTCGTCATGACGAGGGCCTCTCGGTCGTCGGGGTGGGAACGAAGGTCGTGCAGACGTGGTCGCCCTGGGCCAGCGTCGCGAGCCGCTGCACGTGGACGCCGAGAAGGCGGGAGAACGCCTCGGTCTCGGCCTCGCACAGCTGGGGGAACTCCGTGGCGACGTGCTGCACGGGGCAGTGCCCCTGGCACAGCTGGATGCCGGTCAGCCGCCCCGTGCCGGAGTCCACCGGGCGGGTCGAGGCGGCGAACCCGTCGGCGTTGAGCGCCTCGACGAGCGCGTCGGCCCGGGCAGGGGTTCCGTCGCCGGCGGCGTCGATGCGGGCGGCATACCGCTCCTCGAGCTCGGCGACGCGGTGTGCGGCGAACTGCTGCACGGCGGACTCTCCGCCCGTGGAGCGCAGGAACCGCAGGGCGTCGCCTGCCAGGTGGTCGTAGTCGCTGACGAGCGAGCGGTGGCCCCGCTCGGTGAGGACCCACGCCTTGGCGGGGCGACCACGGCGGCGCGGGCCGGTCGCGTCGCGGGCCTCGACGAGCCCGTCGGCGTGCAGCCCGTCGACGTGACGACGCACCGCGGTCTCGGTGAGACCCAGCCGCTCGACGAGGGACGGGATGCTGACCGGCCCCTCCTCGCTCACGACGCGCAGCACCCGGTCGCGGGTGCGCGACTCGAGGATGCGGGTGTCGGGCGGATTAACCACACACCCATGTTAGGTAATTCTGCGCCCACCGTCCAAGCAAGGGTCCCCTAACCCTCGACCCGCTCCTGGGCGGGCTCCGCCACGACGATCTCGTCGATCTCCTCGACTCCGGGGTCCTCGTCGAGCGGCAGGAAGACCGACGGGATCCGGGTTCGGGGCGGAGCCACCGCATCGGTGCCGAGCAGTCGCTGGCGCACCGGGGCCGTGAGCACTCCCAGGGGCGCCGTCAGCACGTATCCGTAGGCGACGACGAGGGCCGTGAGCCCGGGGGCGAGGACGAGCCCGACTCCGACGGCGAGCGCCACGGCCCCCGTCGTGAGCCGGGCCACCCGAGTCCGCGGTGAGAGCAGCGCGCGGAAGGAACGGAACCGCACGGTCATCACCATGAGGAGCGCGGGCACGACGCTGACGACGAGGGGGTACCACGCCCGCCACGGCCCGGTCCCCGGGCCGAAGAAGGGAGAGTCCAGGGCGAGGATCGTCGCCATGACCACGGCCGCCGCACCCGGCGACGGGAGGCCCACGAAGTAGCGCTTGTCGGCCAGCGGGTCGATCGTCACGTTGAACCGAGCGAGCCGGAACGCCGAGCAGGCGAGCCAGAGGAACGCGGCGAGCCAGGCCAGCACCGGCCACTCGTCGAGCGCCCAGGTGTGGATGAGGACCGCGGGTGCCAAGCCGAAGGAGATGAGGTCGGCGAGGGAGTCGAGCTGCAGGCCGAACGGCGACGTGGCCCCGACGAGCCGGGCGACGAAGCCGTCCGCGATGTCGAGGACGATCGAGACCGCGATGAGCGACGCCGCGAGCGTGAAGCTCCCGCGGAACGCGAGGAGCACCGACGAGAGGCCGCTCATCATGTTGAGCGTCGTGAAGGCGCTCGGGGCGAGGAGGCGGGCCCGCTCTCGCTTCGGCAGCTGACGCAGCGAGACGACCCGCGCCCCCGTGGGCGACACGAGACGCCAGCGCGCGAGGATTCGACGCCGGCCCGGCGTCACAGGCGTGGTCACGGGACCACCGGTGAGGCGTGCGGCCAACGCGCGATCACGGTCTCGCCGCCGACGACGCGGTCGCCTCGGCGCACGAGCACCTCGCACTCCATGGGCAGGAACACGTCCATCCGCGAGCCGAACTTCATGAGCCCGATCCGCGCGCCGGTCTCGATCTCGTCCCCGACGGACACCCGCGTCACGACCCGGCGGGCCATGAGGCCGACGATCTGCCGGAAGTGCACGCGACGGACGTGCCCTCCGACCTCCCGCTCCACGACGATGTCGGCTCGTTCGTTGAGGTGCGCGCTCTCGTGCCGGTAGGCGGCGTGCCACGCGCCAGGACGCTCCACGACCTCGGTCACCCGTCCTCCGTACGGCGCGCGGTTGATGTGGACGTCGAGGGCCGAGAGGAAGATGCTCACCTGCTGCCAGTCCCCCTCCGGTGCCACGCCCACCACCGCGGGACCGGCGGACATCACCTTTCCGTCGGCGGGCGACAGGACGTCGTCCACGGGCACCGCCCGGCGGTCGGGGGTGCGGTCGGGGTCCCTGAAGAAGGCCACCACGGCGAGCGGGAGGAGGGCCAGCGCCGCAGCCGTCCGAGGTCGGCGCAGGAGAGCGGCGAGGACGGCGGGTGCGGCGGCCACCGCGGTGGCAGGCGCGGCCTCCCGGTCGATGCGTGGCATGGGCGCCAGCCTAGGATGTCGCAGCATGGCCGGTGCCGTGCTCGTGCGTGACCTGCGCAGGTCGTTCGGCACCACGCTCGCCGTCGACGGCGCGACATGGTCGGCCGAGTCGGGGACGGTCACGGCGGTGCTGGGGCCGAACGGCGCGGGGAAGACGACGACCGTCGAGTGCCTGGAGGGCCTCCAGCGCCCCGACGGCGGCCAGGTGCGGGTCCTCGGCACGGACCCGTGGGGCTCCGGACCGGACCACCGGGCGCGGGTCGGCGTGATGCTGCAGGACGGCGGCCTCCCGACGACCGCCCGTCCGCTGACCCTCCTGCGCCACCTCTCCTCGCTGTATGCCGCCCCGGCCCCCGTCGACGAGCTCGTCAGCCGGCTCGGCATCGACGCCTTCTCGGGAACGACGGTGCGACGGATGTCGGGGGGCCAGCGCCGGCGCGTCGCCCTGGCGGCCGCCCTGCTGCCACGTCCGGACGTCCTCTTCCTCGACGAGCCCACTGCGGGGCTCGACCCGCACGGGCGGCTCGACGTCTGGGACCTCGTCCGGACCGAGGCGGACCGCGGTGCCTGCCTCGTCGTCACGACGCACTCCTTCGAAGAGGCCGAGCGGGTCGCCGACCGGGTCGTCATCCTCGCCTCGGGCCGGGTCGTCGCCGACGGCACGCTCGACGGCGTGCGCGAGGGAGGCCGCCTGGAGGACGTCTACTTCTCGCTCACCTCGGGCACCACCCCGTGAGCGCCGCAGCGCCCCGCAGAGCCCGTGTCCTCGCGGAGGCGCAGTTCGAGACCCGCACGCTGCTGGCGAACGGCGAGCAGCTGCTCGTCTCCGTGGTCCTTCCGGCGATGACCCTCGTCGCGCTCGCCGTGACCTCGGTCCCCGACCTCGGCCCCGGCAGGCGGGTCGACGTGGCCACGGCGGGCACGCTGGCCCTGGCGGTCGTCTCCACCGCGTTCACCGGCCAGGCGATCGCGACGGGCTTCGACCGCCGGTCCGGTGTCCTCCGCCTGCTCGGCACCACCCCGCTCGGACGCGGCGGTCTGCTCGCGGGCAAGGCGGTCGCGGTCCTGTCTGTCGTCACCGTGCAGGTGCTCCTCCTCGGAGCGCTCGGCCTGGCCCTGGGGGCACGCCCTGACCCCGCGGGGCTCGTACCCCTGGTCGTCGCCCTCGTCCTCGGCTGCGGCACCTTCGTCTCCCTCGCCCTGCTCCTTGCCGGCACCCTGCGCGCGGAGGCGGTCCTCGCCATCGCCAACCTCGCCTGGGTCCTGCTCCTCGGGCTCGGCACGCTCGTACCCACCGACCAGCTCCCCGGCGCCCTCGGCGACGTCGCGGCCCTGCTGCCCTCCGGTGCGCTGGGTGACGCCGCGCGCACGGCGTTCCTCGACGGCGGCTGGCCGTGGGGTCCCTTGGTCGTCCTCGTCGCCTGGGGCCTGGCCGGAGCGGCGCTGGCGGCTCGGCTCTTCCGCTGGGGCGACTGACCCTCGACAGCCCCGTCCGTGGGGCACGTAGCCTTGTCGCCGTGACGGACACCCGCACCGCGACCGCCCCCGCCCCGACCGATCCCTCGGCACCGTCGAGGTGGTACGTGCCCGTCCTGGGAGCCAACCTCGTCGCGCAGGTGGCCATCGTCGCGACCGGCGGTCTCGTGCGGGTCACCGGCAGCGGCCTGGGATGTCCGACCTGGCCCGAGTGCGTCGACGGGTCGATCACCCCGACCGTGCAGCAGGCGGAGGGGTTCCACAAGTACGTCGAGTTCGGCAACCGCACCCTGACCGGTGTCCTGGCGGTGCTCGCCCTGGCCGCTGTCGTCGCGGTGTGGCGCTGCGCACCCCGGCCGGCGATGAAGGTCGCGGCCGTCGCGGTGCTCGGCGGTGTCCTCGCCCAGGCCGTCCTCGGCGGCGCGACCGTCCTGCTCGGCCTGCACCCGGCAACGGTCGCGGCGCACTTCCTCCTGTCCGCGGCCCTCATCGCAGCGGCGTCCTACCTCTGGTTCGCCCGTTCCGAGACGGCTGCGGCGCCGGTGCCCCTCGTCCCGCCGCTCGTCACCCGACTGGCGTGGGGAACATCGGCCGTGGCGGCGGTCGTCCTCGCCCTCGGCACGGTCGTGACCGGCTCGGGCCCCCACTCCGGCGACGCCGACGAGCCGGCCCGCTTCGGCTTCGACGCGCGCACGGTGTCGTGGGTGCACGCCGATGTCGTCATGCTCCTCCTCGGCCTCGTCGTGGCCACCTGGCTCACCGCCCGACTCACCGCCGCGCCAGGGGTCACGGGCCCGGGACGCGCCTGGTTGGCCGTCCTCCTCGTCGGCCTCGCCCAGGGCCTCGTCGGCTATGTCCAGTACTTCACCGACCTGCCGGAGGCACTCGTCGTGGCGCACATGCTCGGCGCCAGCCTGCTCGTCGTGGCGCTGACCCATGGCATGCTCGCCCTCCGCCGTCGGGCCGACAGACCAGCCTCTCCCTCCGTCAGCCCCTGAGCAACCCGCCTGACCGGGCCAGGGCGACCGCCTCGCCGCGGGATGCGGCACCGAGCTTGGCGAGGATGTTCGACACGTGCACGCTCGCGGTCTTGGTGCTGATGAAGAGCGCCCGTCCGATCTCACCGTTGGACCGCCCTTCCGCGAGGAGCTGCAGGACCTCGGCCTCCCGGCTGGTGAGCTCCGTGCGGGCGGGTCGGGGTGCCAGACGGTCGAGGACCGCCCCCAGGGGTGCAGCGCCGAGGGTGCGGAGCACCTCGCGCGCCTGTCTGAGCACCTCGTCCGCGCCACTGTCCCCCGCCGCGAGAAGCACCTCTGCGAGCCGGCCCCGCGCCCTGGCCGCCTCGTAGGGCTCTCCATGGCGCTCGAACATCCCGACCACCTCCCGCCAGGAGGCGACCAGACCGTCGAGGGGAACGGCGTCGCCTGCGGCCCACCGGGTCCGCTCCCGCTCGGCCGTCGCGCGGGCCTCCCAGGCGCGGCCCTCGAGGGTCGGCGGGAGGAGGAGTGAGCCGTCCCCCCACACGACACACGCCTCGTCGTGCAGCCGCTCGACCTCACGGAGCAGCTCACCCCGGCGACCGGGGGGCGTGGTGCGCACCGCCGTCCCCAGGTGTCCGATGACGAGGGCGGCCAGGCGCACCTCCGCCGCGACACGGCCCGCGCCCCAGATGTCCCGGAGGAAGTCCACCACCTCACGGTGCAGCGTCAGCATCCGGTCGACCTCACCGTCCCGGCCGAGCACGTCGATGGCGGCCGCACCGCTCTGCACGGCGATGCGCCCGTCCTCCGGCCACCACGGGCGGATGCCGGCCAGCAGCTCGTCGGCCGTGACCCCTCCGCGCGCTGCGAGGACTCCCGCGGCCGCAGCGTCGATGCTGGCTGCCGCCCAGGCCGGCATCCCGGCGTCGTTCGCGTGGTCGGCCAGCCGCAGGGCATGCTCCCAGTCGCCCATCTCGTACGCGGTCGTCACGGCCATCGCCCGCGTGTCCACCCCGTAGACCGACCACTCCAGGCCCGCCCTTCGCGCCTCCGCGAGAGCTCGCTCGAAGCCCGCGAGGGCGGCCACGTGGTCGCCCTGGCGGTAGTGGACCGACGCGAGGATGTGCATGGCCCGCAGGAGCGCCAGGTCGGGCTCGCGGGTCCATGCGGCGAGGGCCCCCTCGAGCCGCCGGATCGACTCGCCGGGGTCGCCGGCGGTCTCGCTCAGCCGGGCGAGGATCGAGGCCAGGTCGGTCCGGTCACCGGCCAGGTCGTGCTCGACGGCGAGGGCCATGGCGTCGTCGGCGACCGCAAGGGCCTCGGGGTGCGCGCCGGAGTCCATGAGCGCCTCGGCACGGCGAGCCAGGAGGCCGACCCGCAGGCTCGTCGGCGCGTCGTCGCCCAGGAGGTCGAGGCCCTCCTGGGTGATGGCCAGGCGGTCGAGCCGCTCCTCTGTCATCCGCGCCGTGACCGCGAGAGCACCGAGCAGCTCGGCACGCTCGTGCGGGGTCGGCAGCTCGGTGTCGAGCCGGGCGCGGAGCAGGGCCATCGCACGGGCCGTGCGACCGCTGTCGTTCGCTGCGGATGCCGCGCGAAGCGTCAGCGCGTGTCCCTGCGCCCGGTCCGACTCGGCCAGCGCGATCGAGAGGGCGGTCTCGTAGTGGGCCAGTGCCTCGGCGGGACCACCCATCCGCTGGGCCGCGTCGCCGGCGCGCACCGAGGCCTCGAGCGCGACGGCACGGTCCCCGCTCGCGAGGGCGTGCCGGGCGAGGTCGGCGGCAGATCCGAGCGACGGGTCGTCCCGCAGGGCCTCGACACAGGCTCGGTGCAGCTGGAGCCGCTCCGCCGGCAGGAGGTCGTCGGTGACGGCCTCGGCCAGGAGCGCGTGCCGGAACTCGTAGCCGATCTCCCCCCACGGCTCGAGGACATGGTGCTCGACCGCCGCGCGCAGGGCCGTGCGCAGCGTCCCGGGATCGACACCGGCGACGCGCTCGAGGAGGGCGTGTGGCACCCGGCGACCGATGACCGCGGCGACCCGCACCACTCCCTGCGCCGACTCCTCGAGCCGGTCGACCCGGGTCAGCAGGAGTCGTGCGAGATCCGCGGGATCCGCACCGCCGCGCTCGTCGGCGGCCACGGCGAGCTCCTCGGCGAAGAAGGCGTTGCCCTCGGCCCGGTGGGCGACGTCGTCGACCGCGTCCTCGCTGAGGTGGGTCCCGGCCCGCCGCACGATGCGACGCACGTCGGCATCCGGCAGCGGCCCCAGCTCGACGCGGGTGAGCGTGGGGAGGCGCGACCACACGGCCAGGGCGGCGGCGAGCGGGTGACGGCGGTGGATGTCGTCGCTGCGATAGGTGGCGAGCAGGCTCACCCCCTCGGGGCCTCCGCGCGTGAAGAGCAGCGTCAGGAGCTCCCGGGTCGACTCGTCGGCCCAGTGGACGTCCTCGACCACGACGACGACCGGGGAACGACGGCCCAGATCGGACAGCGCGCCGTGCACGGCCTCGACGAGGTCGGCGCGCACGGCGTTTCCCCGCGCCCCGGAGGCGACTCGCGGCACGAGCGGCAGGAGGCCCGGGTGGTCCGCGACGAGCTCGTCGACGAGGTCGCGCTCCCGACCGTCGAGGGCCGCGAACATCTCGACGAACGGGAGGTACGGCAGGGCGGTGCCCATCTCACCGACGCAGTGGCCGACGAGGGTCCGGCGGTCCGTGGCCCGGCGGACCAGGTCTTGGACCAGCGCGGTCTTCCCGATGCCGGCGTCGCCGGCGAGGAGGACCGCCCCGGCCCCGCCGTCGTCCCAGCCGAGGGCGTCGAGGACCCGGTGGACCTCCTCCTGGCGGCCGACGAGCTCGGTGGTGGTACGGGGCGGCACGGCCCCGATCATGGCACTGGTCGCCGACGTCAGGTTCCTCACGGGTGCCGAGGCGCGCCCGAGGTGACCGTGGTGCGACGCGGGCGGGCGGCGGTGGTGTTCTCGCGGCCACCCACGAGGCGGGCGACGAAGGCGGCCAGCGGGTGCGCCGCGAGCGGACGAGACGGGAGGTCGCGCCGGTGCTGGTCGCGGTGGTGACGGTCGTACGGGTCGACACCGGCCAGCTCGAAGCGACGGTCGATCTCGGTCTGCACGGTCATCGGGTTGGTGTAGAGGCTCATGGTTCTTCCTTCGGTCGGTGTCGGGGGCCTGTCCCTCCGACACCGACCACGCTCGTCCCCTGCGGTACACCCCCGCATCGGGCGGTTGCCCTATCTTCGGCAGGCATCACCTCCCTGAGGTACCTCAGGGCGAACCCACCACCGCGCGGTCAGCCGATGGCGAGGTGGAGCAGGGGGTCCAGCGCCACAGCGAGGAAGAGCACCGTGACGTAGGTGATCGAGTAGTGGAAGAGGCGCATCGGCCGCAGCGCCGTCCCGGTCAGGCCGGAGCGGGCCGCACGGAGGAGGCGATGCGCCTCGACGAGGAAGAGCGCACCCGCGAACCCGGCCGTCCCGGCATACACCCAGCCCATGTCGGCGACGGGGACCAGCGCGAACGACGCCGCGGCCATGAGCCACGAGTACAGGACGATCTGGCGACCGACAGCGACGGGACCCCGCTCCACCGGGAGCATCGGGACGCCGGCCGCGGAGTAGTCGTCGCGGAACGCCATGGACAGCGGCCAGTAGTGCGGCGGCGTCCAGAAGAAGATGACGAGGAACAGGACGACGGCCGGCCACCCGACCGTCCCCGTCACGGCGGACCAGCCGATGAGCGTCGGCATGCACCCGGCGATGCCACCCCACACGATGTTCTGCGACGTGCGTCGCTTGAGGAGGACCGTGTAGCCGATGGCGTACAGCGCGATGGCGACGAGCGACAGGACGGCCGACAGCACGTTGACGACGAGGAGGAACCACGCCGTCGACACGACGGTGAGCGCCGCCCCGAAGAGCAGCCCGTTGCGGGGGCTCACCTCGCCGGTCACCATCGGTCGGTTGCTCGTGCGGTGCATGAGCCGGTCGATGTCGCGGTCGTAGACGGAGTTGAACGTGTTCGCCGCCCCCGCGCTCAGGGTCCCTCCGACGAGCGTCGCGAGAACGAGCCCGAGAGAGGGAACTCCGCCTTCCGCGAGGAACATGACGGGGACCGTCGTGACGAGCAGGAGCTCGATGATGCGGGGCTTGGTCAGCGCGACGTAGCTTCCCAGCCTCCTCCGGCGGTCGCGACGCGAGACCGACACGGCATCGGTCGTCATGGGGGTGGTGGCCACGTCGTCCTTCGGGTCGGCCTGGAAGGTGCCCGGCGATTCTAGCCGTCGCGCGTTGCTCGACCCCAACCAGCGGGTAGTGCAGACACTAGGGTGGTCGACGGACCATCCCAGCGCGCCCCACCCCCTGAGAGAGGCCCTCGTGACCACCGCGACCCCCACCAGCCGAACCCAGAAGGCGACGTCCGGACGCAGTCGGGAGATCTCCCGGCCGCTCGCGAAGAAGGCGGGCTGGACGGACCTGGACGTGCGGGCGGTCGACACGGTCCGGGTCCTCGCCGCCGACTCGGTGCAGAAGGTGGGGAACGGGCACCCCGGCACGGCGATGAGCCTCGCCCCGCTGGCGTACCTCCTCTTCCAGAACGTCATGAGCCACGACCCGGCCGACCCCACCTGGCTCGGCCGCGACCGCTTCGTGCTCTCCTGCGGGCACTCCTCCCTCACCCAGTACATCCAGCTCTACCTCAGCGGATACGGCCTCGAGCTCAAGGACCTCCAGTCCCTGCGCACGTGGGGCTCGCTCACCCCCGGGCACCCCGAGGTGCACCACACCCGCGGTGTCGAGGTCACCACCGGGCCCCTCGGCTCCGGCCTCGCCGCCGCGGTGGGCATGGCGATGGCCCAGCGGCGCCAGCGCGGTCTCCTCGACCCGGACGCCAAACCCGGCGAGAGCGTGTTCGACCACCACGTGTGGGTCATCGCGTCCGACGGCGACCTCATGGAGGGGGTGGCCTCCGAGGCGTCCTCGCTCGCCGGCCACCAGGAGCTGGGGAACCTCACCGTCGTCTACGACGCCAACCAGATCTCCATCGAGGACGACACCGACATCTCCTTCAGCGAGGACGTCGGCGCGCGCTACGCCGCCTACGGCTGGGAGGTCTTCGACGTCGACTGGCGGCGCTCCGACCGGCCGGCCGGCACGTCGGAGTACGTCGAGGACGTCGACGCCCTCCTGGCCGCGCTCGAGAAGAGCAAGCGCTCCCGCAACCGACCGACCCTCGTGCGGTTGCACACGGTCATCGCCTGGCCGGCACCCAACGCCCGCGGCACGGGCAAGGCGCACGGCTCGGCCCTCGGCGCCGACGAGGTGGCAGCCACCAAGGAGCTCCTCGGGTTCGACCCGAAGAAGACGTTCTCGGTGGACCGGGACGTCCTCGCTCGGGCCCGCGAGGTGCGCAAGCGCGGCAAGGCGGCCCACCAGGCGTGGAACAAGCGGTATGCCGCGTGGCGGAAGGCCCAGCCCGAGCGCGCCTCGCTGCTGGACCGGCTCGTGGAGTCACGACTGCCCGAGGACTTCGACAAGGCCCTCCCGACCTTCGAGCCGGACACGGAGAAGGGGCTGGCGACGCGCGCGGCATCCGGCAAGGTCCTCGGCGCGCTCGCGCCGGTGCTCCCGGAGCTGTGGGGTGGCTCGGCCGACCTCGCCGAGTCGAACAACACGACGATGGTGGACGAGCCGTCGTTCATCCCGAAGGGGAAGCAGACCAAGGAGTGGAAGGGCGGCCCCTACGGCAGGACGCTGCACTTCGGCATCCGCGAGAACGCCATGGGCATGATCCTCAACGGCATCGCGCTCGAGGGGCTCACCCGGCCCTACGGCGGGACGTTCCTCGTCTTCTCCGACTACATGCGACCCGCCGTGCGGCTCGCGGCCATCCAGCAGCTGCCGGTGACCTTCGTGTGGACGCACGACTCCATCGGCCTCGGTGAGGACGGGCCGACGCACCAGCCGATCGAGCACCTCGCAGCCCTGCGCGCGATGCCGGGACTCGACGTCGTGCGGCCGGGCGACGCGAACGAGACGGCTGAAGCCTGGGCGGAGATCCTCCGCCGCGGCCGGACGGCGGGGATCGCCCTGTCGCGCCAGAACCTGCCGATCGTCGACCGCTCGGTGCACGCGAAGGCCGCCGGGGTCGGGAAGGGCGCCTACGTCCTCATCGACGCCGCCTCGGGTCAGCCGGACGTCATCCTCGTGGCCACCGGCTCCGAGGTGTCGCTCGCCCTCGAGGCGCGGCTGACGCTCGAGGAGTCCGGCGTGGCCACGCGGGTCGTCTCCATGCCGTGCCGGGAGTGGTTCGAGGAGCAGCCCCGCTCCTACCAGGACAAGGTCCTCCCCCCGCGGGTCCGGGCCCGCGTCAGCGTGGAGGCGGGGGTGGCCATGGGCTGGCACGACCTCGTCGGTGACGCGGGGCGGTGCATCAGCATCGAGCACTTCGGCGCCTCCGCCGACGCCAAGACCCTGTTCCGGGAGTTCGGGTTCACGCCCGAGGCCGTCGTCCGGGCCGCCAAGGACTCCCTCTCCGCCGCCCGCAACGGCGGCCAGGTCCCGTCCGTGACCGACACCGCGCCGAGGTCCCGCAAGGACACCGGCACCGATGTCGGCGTCAAGAAGACGCCGAGCCGCAAGAGCGCGGCCTCGGCAGGGAAGTGAGCACCATGACCAGCACCGCAGTCCAGGACCTCGCCGCCAACGGCGTCTCCATCTGGCTCGACGACCTCTCCCGGGAGCGCCTCACCTCGGGCAACCTCCAGCAGCTCATCGACGGCAAGGGCGTCGTCGGTGTGACGACGAACCCGTCGATCTTCCAGGCGGCCCTCTCCGAGGGACACGCGTACGACACCCAGGTGCGGGAGCTCGCGGATGCCGGCCGGAGCGTCGACGAGGCCGTGTTCGCCCTCACGACGCAGGACGTCCGGCACGCCTGCGACGTCTTCCTCCCGGTGTACGAGGCGACCGGAGGGCGCGACGGGAGGGTCTCGATCGAGGTCGACCCCCGGCTGGCGCACGACACCGCCGGCACGGTCGCCGAGGCCCGGTCCCTGGCCGCCGCCGTCGACCGACCCAACGTGCTCATCAAGATCCCGGCGACGGTCGAGGGCCTGCCCGCCATCACCCAGGTGCTGGGTGCCGGCATCTCCGTCAACGTCACGCTCATCTTCGCCCTCGACCGCTACCGGGCGGTCATGAACGCGTTCCTGTCGGGCCTCGAGCAGGCCCGCGAGGGCGGCGCCGACCTGAGCGGCCTCCACTCGGTCGCCTCGTTCTTCGTGTCGCGGGTCGACACCGAGGTCGACAAGAGGCTCGACGAGATCGGCACCGACGAGGCCAAGGCGTTGCGTGGCAAGGCCGGGATCGCGAATGCCCGGCTCGCCTACCAGGCGTACGAGGAGGTCTTCGGCACGCCGCGGTGGCAGTCGCTCGCGGACGCCGGAGCCAACCCCCAGCGCCCGCTGTGGGCTTCGACCGGTGTCAAGGACCCGGCCTACCCGGACACGATGTACGTCACCGAGCTCGTGGCGCCCGGCACCGTCAACACGATGCCGGAGAAGACCCTGGACGCCGCGGCGGACCACGCCGAGATCACCGGCGACACGGTCACCCCGTTCTACGCCGAGGCCGCCGAGGTGCTGGACAGCCTGGAGCGCCTCGGGATCTCCTACTCGGAGGTCACCGCGCAGCTCGAGCGCGAGGGCGTCGACAAGTTCGAGAAGTCGTGGGGCGAGCTGCTGGACGGGGTCAGTCGCGAGCTCGAGAAGGCGATTGCGTGACCTCGCTCGACGTCGTCGCCACGGGTGCGGCCGCGGATGCCGTGGCCGCGCACGTGCCGTCGCTCGTCGCCGACCGCGTCGCCAGCCGGCTGTTCGCGCGCGACCACACGTTGTGGGGCGAGGCCGCCGAGGAGGAGGCCGCGAAGCGCCTCGCGTGGACCGGGCTGGCTCAGGGGTCACGGCCCCTGCTGGGCGAGGTTGCGGCACTGCGCGAGGAGCTCCGCGAGACGGGGTACGACCGCGTCGTGCTCTGCGGGA
>CAWBEJ010000003.1:0-85955 GCA_963787805.1 uncultured Actinomycetota bacterium
CGGCGGGCTCATCGGGCTCGTCGTCTCCGTCGGGTTCTTCGCCTCCGGGATGTTCCTCCTCAGCCGGCTCGTCCGAAGCTCGAGCCCTCACGCGTTCTTCGCCGTCGCCATGGCCGTCTACCTGGGCCAGGTCATCGTCCTGCTGCTCGTCATCCTGCTGTTCAACGACGCCCCGACGGTCGACGGCGTCTCGCTGGGTGTCGTCGCGCTCGTCGTGACCCTCGTCTGGCAGGTCTTCGCGATGCTCGCGTTGCGCAGGGCGCGGGTCCCCGTCTACGACCCGCCCACCGGTCAGGGGGAGGCCCGGTGACCAGCAGCATCACGGCCTCACTCGGCGTCCCACCCACCCGCGAGGGTCGGGTAGCGTACGTCCCGTTCACCGTGGCGCCCTTCCTCGGCGCCCGTGCACTTCCCGAGGAGAGGCTGTGAGCCTGAGCGTGGTTCCCGCACACTGGGTTCAAGGCGGCGTCTCGGCCGCCGACGGTGAGGGCTTCCAGGCGCCCGGGATCGAGTCCTTCTGGTGGCCGCTCATCGGGAGCGACACGAGCAACTGGACCCTGACCCGTCCGGCGTTCGTCGTCATGGCGTCCGTCGTCATCATCGGCTTCTTCTTCCTCGCCGTCGCCGGCAAGCTCACCGTCGTGCCGAGCAAGCGCCAGTGGGTGGCCGAGCAGGCCTACGGCTTCGTGCGGAACACCATCGCGCGGGACGTCATCGGCGCCAAGGACTTCCGCCCGTTCGTGCCGCTGCTGATGACGCTCTTCACCCTGATCCTGTTCAACAACGTCATGGGGATCCTCCCCTTCGTGCAGTTCCCCTCGATGAGCCGGATCGCCTTCCCCATGGTGCTGACGCTCATCGTCTACGTCGTCTACCACACCGTGGGCCTGCGCCGGAAGCACGGTGTCATCGGCTACCTCAAGTCGCTGGTCCCACCCGGGCTGCCGATGTGGCTGCGGCCGATCATGTTCGTCCTGGAGTTCCTCACCTACTTCATCATCCGGCCGCTGACGCTGGCCCTGCGACTCTTCGGCAACATGCTTGCCGGCCACCTCATGCTCCTCGTCTTCATCCTCGGCGGGGAGTACCTCCTGCTCCACGGCAGCAACATCTTCATCCAGGCGTCGGGCATCCTCGGTCTCGGCTTCGGCATCGTGATGACCTTCTTCGAGCTCCTGGTGCAGTTCCTCCAGGCATTCATCTTCACCCTGCTCTCCGCGCTGTACATCTCCGATGCGGTGAGCGAGGAGCACTGATCACGAGTCGCCCACGGCTCCGCGAAGGACCAACTGAACACCCATCTCCGACATCGGGACCCACCCGGTGCCCTCGAAAGGAATCCGCATGAACACCGCCGTCGTCGCCGAGATCACCGGCGAAATCACCTACCTCGGCTACGGCCTCGCCGCCATCGGCCCCGGTATCGGTGTGGGTCTGATCTTCGCCGCCTACATCAACGGCGTCGCGCGTCAGCCCGAGGCCCGCGGCATGCTCCAGACCATCGCCTTCACCGGCATGGCGCTCACCGAGGCGCTCGCGATCCTCGGTCTCGTGTTCGTGTTCGTCTTCGCAGGCTGACGACCGACGACCTCTCCGCTCGAAGAGATAGGAAGCGACGTGGTTCTCGCACCCGTGACGGCAGCCGAAGACGTGGGCTGGCCCGAGGCGCTGCCCCTGCTGCCTCACCCGGCCGAGATCATCATCGGCATCATCGCTTTCGGGATCCTCTACTGGATCTTCTCCAGCAAGGTGGTCCCGCGGATGGAGGCGATGTACGAGGAGCGTGCAGCGGCCATCGAGGGCGGCATGGCCCAGGCCGAGCTGGCCCAGGCCGAGGCCCGCGCGGCGCTCGAGAAGTACAACGCCCAGCTCGCGGAGGCGCGAACCGAGGCCAACGAGATCCGGGAGTCCGCCCGAGAGCAGGGCGCCTCGATCGTGGCGGAGATGCGCAGCCAGGCGCAGTCCGAGGCCGCGCGGATCACCGAGTCGGCCCAGCGCCAGGTCGAGGCCGAGCGCCAGCAGGCGGTGGTGCAGCTCCGCCAGGAGGTCGGCACGCTGTCGACCTCCCTCGCGAGCAAGATCGTCGGGGAGTCCCTCGAGGACGAGGTCCGCCAGAAGGGCATCGTGGACCGCTTCCTCGCCGAGCTCGAGGCAGGCGAGGTCACGCCCGAGAAGGTCGCCCCCGCGGCGAGGGATGCCTGATGCGTGGCTCGTCGCGTGGCGCCGCGAAGGCGGTTCAGCTCGCCTTCGACGCCGCGCTGGGCACGAGCTCGGGGTGGGACACCCTCGCCGAGGAGCTCTTCGCCGTCACCGCGGTCGTCGACGGCAACGCCTCGCTCCGCCGAGCGCTCGCGGACCCGTCCCGGGAGTCTGGGGACAAGCAGGGCCTGGCCCGTTCCCTCTTCGGTGGCAAGGTCGGTGAGACGACCACCGGCCTCGTGGCGGAGGTCGCCGGTCAGCGCTGGGCGGCCGAGCGCGACCTCGGTGACACCCTCGAGGCCCTTGCGGTCCAGGCCTTCCTCGCCCGGGCCGAGCGCGAGGGGCGCATCGACCGCGTCGAGGACGAGCTGTTCAGGTTCGAGCGCATCGTGGCCGGCAACACCGGCCTGCGCGACACCCTGTCCAGCCGCAACACCGACGCCTCGGGCAAGGTCGCACTCGTCCACGAGCTGCTCGAGGGGAAGGCCGCCCCGGAGACCATCCGGCTCAGCGAGCAGGCGGTCCGGGCACCGCGTGGCCGGCGGCTCGACCGGGTCATGGAGTCGTACCTGGAGCTGGCCGCCCGGCGCCGGGAGGAGCTCACCGCCCTCGTGACCGTGGCCGCGCCCCTCACCGACCAGCAGCACTCCCGCCTGCGCAGCGCGCTGGAGGCGCACTACGGGAAGGCCGTGACGCTGCAGGTCGTCCTCGACCCGAGCGTGATGGGCGGCATCCGTGTGCAGGTCGAGGACGAGGTCGTCGACGGCACGGTCCTGCGCCGGATCGAGGAGGCGCGGCGCCACGTCACCGGCACCTGACCGGCATCCCTTCCCAGCACCCACAACCGTGAGACGCACCACCCGACCACAGACTTCGGCCCACGAGGGCCGGTGACCGAGGAGAAGATCAGAACATGACGGAGCTCTCGATCCGTCCGGAGGAGATCCGGGACGCCCTGGACAGCTACGTCCGGTCCTACGACCCTGGCACGGCCTCCCGCGAGGAGGTCGGCCGCGTGACCGACGCCGGTGACGGCATCGCCCACGTCGAGGGTCTGCCGTCGGCGATGACCAACGAGCTCCTGCAGTTCGAGGACGGCACGCTGGGCCTGGCCCTCAACCTCGACGTGCACGAGATCGGCGTCGTCATCCTCGGGGAGTTCTCGGGGATCGAGGAGGGCCAGGAGGTCAAGCGCACCGGAGAGGTCCTCTCCGTCCCGGTCGGCGACGCCTTCCTCGGACGGGTCATCAACCCGCTCGGCGTCCCCATCGACGGCCTCGGCGCCATCGAGAGCGACGAGCGCCGCGCGCTCGAGCTCCAGGCTCCGACCGTGGTCCAGCGCAAGTCGGTCCACGAGCCGCTGCAGACGGGCCTCAAGGCCGTCGACGCCATGACGCCGATCGGCCGGGGACAGCGCCAGCTCATCATCGGCGACCGCCAGACCGGCAAGACGACCGTGGCGGTCGACACGATCATCAACCAGAAGGAGTTCTGGGACTCCGGCGACCCCGACAAGCAGGTCCGCTGCATCTACGTCGCCATCGGCCAGAAGGGCTCCACCATCGCCGCCGTGAGGGGCACCCTCGAGGAGGCGGGCTCGATGGAGTACACGACCATCGTCGCCGCCCCGGCATCGGACTCCGCGGGCTTCAAGTACCTCGCCCCCTACACCGGGTCGGCCATCGGCCAGCACTGGATGTACCAGGGAAAGCACGTCCTCATCGTCTTCGACGACCTGTCCAAGCAGGCCGAGGCGTACCGCGCCGTCTCCCTCCTCCTGCGCCGCCCTCCGGGCCGCGAGGCGTACCCGGGGGACGTCTTCTACCTCCACAGCCGGCTGCTCGAACGCTGCGCCAAGCTCTCCGACGACCTCGGCGCGGGGTCGATGACGGGGCTGCCGATCATCGAGACGAAGGCCGGTGACGTCTCGGCGTACATCCCGACGAACGTCATCTCCATCACCGACGGCCAGATCTACCTCCAGGCCGACCTCTTCAACTCCAACGTCCGTCCCGCCATCGACGTGGGTGTCTCCGTCTCCCGGGTCGGCGGCGCCGCGCAGATCAAGGCGATGAAGTCGGTCGCCGGCCGCCTCAAGCTCGACCTCGCGCAGTACCGCGCCCTCGAGGCGTTCGCGATGTTCGCCTCCGACCTGGACCCGGCGTCGCGCGCCCAGCTCGCGAAGGGTGCCCGCCTCGTCGAGCTCCTCAAGCAGCGCCAGGCCGCACCGTTCCCGGTGGAGGAGCAGGTCGTCTCGATCTGGCTCGGCACCACGGGCAAGCTCGACGACGTCGCGGTGGAGGACGTGCGCCGCTTCGAGGCGGACTTCCTCGACCACCTGCGTCGCACGAAGGGTGACCTCCTGGCGGCGATCCGCGAGACGGGGACGTTCGCCGAGGAGACCGAGCAGGCTCTCGAGACCGAGGTGGGCACCTTCAAGAGCAAGCTCTTCGAGGCACGCGGCGCCGACGGCGTCCAGGCCGGCTCGGAGGCGGAGGAGGACGCCGCGGCACGTGCTCAGGAGTCCGAGCAGGAGCAGATCGTCAGGCAGAAGCGCTGACCGCAGGCCCGGCGCGCACGCACCGGGGCTGCCAGCCCACCCCCACCAGACGAACGAGAGGCGGAAACCCATGGGAGCGCAGATCCGGGAGTACCGGCAGCGCATCCGAACCGTCACGGCGACGAAGAAGATCACGCGGGCGATGGAGCTCATGGCCGCCTCGCGCGTCGTCCGGGCCCAGCAGGCGGTGCGCGAGTCCAGCCCCTATGCGCGCGCGCTCACCCGTGCGGTGTCGGCGGTGGCGACCTTCTCGAACGAGGACCACCCCCTCACCACCGAGCACGAGGACGTCCGTCGTGCCGCCGTCGTCATCATGACGTCGGACCGCGGGCTCGCCGGGGCCTACAGCTCCTCCGTCATCAAGGAGAGCGAGCGCCTCGTCGCCGCCCTCCGAGAGGACGGCAAGGAGGTGGTCCCCTATCTCCTGGGCCGCAAGGCGATCGGCTACTACCGGTTCCGCCACCGCGAACCCGCCGCGGAGTGGAGCGGCTCGTCGGAGAAGCCGACCTTCGAGCTGGCCCGTGAGGTCGGCGAGCGTCTCGTCGCCGACTTCACGACGCCGACCGACGACGGCGGCATCGACGAGGTCCACGTCGTGTTCACCCGGTTCGTCACCATGGTCACCCAGGAGCCGGACGTCATCCGCCTGTTGCCGCTCGAGGTCGTCGAGGGCGAGGAGGCCCCCGACGACGACGACCTGCTCCCCCTGTACTCGTTCGAGCCGGGCGCGGGGCAGGTGCTCGACGCCCTCCTGCCGAAGTACGTCAACGCCCGCCTGTTCAACTGCATGCTCCAGGCCGCGGCGTCCGAGCTCGCCGCCCGGCAGCGCGCGATGAAGTCGGCGACGGACAACGCCGAGGAGCTCATCAAGAAGTACACCCGGCTGGCCAACCAGGCCCGCCAGGCCGAGATCACCCAAGAGATCAGCGAAATCGTCGGTGGAGCCAGCGCCCTGGCCGAGAGCACGTGAGCGAGAGAGAGACCATGACTGCCACTGTCACAGAGAAGACCGAGGCCACCCAGGCCGGCGGCGTCGGCCGGATCTCCAGGATCATCGGCCCCGTCGTCGACGTCGAGTTCCCCGTCGACGCGATGCCCGAGCAGTACAACCTGCTGACCACCGAGGTGCAGGTCGGCGGTGGGACCAAGGCGCTCAACCTCGAGGTCGCCCAGCACATCGGCGACAACATGGTGCGGGCCATCTCCCTCCAGCCGACCGACGGCCTCGTTCGCGGAACGCCGGTGCAGGACACCGGAGGTCCGATCACCGTGCCCGTCGGTGATGTCACCTTGGGAAAGGTGTTCAACACGACCGGCGAGGTCATGAACCTCGCCGAGGGTGAGCGTTTCGAGGCCGACGAGCGTTGGGGCATCCACCGCACCGCACCCGCCTTCGACCAGCTCGAGTCCAAGACCCAGATGTTCGAGACCGGCATCAAGGTCATCGACCTCATGACGCCGTACGTCCTCGGCGGCAAGATCGGCCTCTTCGGTGGGGCCGGGGTCGGCAAGACCGTGCTCATCCAGGAGATGATCGCCCGCGTCGCACGCGACCACGGTGGTGTCTCGGTGTTCGCCGGCGTCGGCGAGCGCACGCGCGAGGGCAACGACCTCATGGCCGAGATGGAGGAGGCCGGCGTCCTGGGCCAGACCGCGCTCGTCTTCGGGCAGATGGACGAGCCGCCGGGCACCCGACTGCGGGTGGCCCTCTCGGCGCTGACGATGGCGGAGTACTTCCGGGACGTCCAGAAGCAGGACGTCCTGCTCTTCATCGACAACATCTTCCGGTTCACCCAGGCCGGCTCGGAGGTCTCCACCCTGCTCGGCCGGATGCCGTCCGCCGTCGGCTACCAGCCGACCCTCGCCGACGAGATGGGCGTGCTCCAGGAGCGCATCACCTCGACGCGCGGTCACTCGATCACCTCGATGCAGGCGATCTACGTGCCGGCCGACGACTACACCGACCCAGCACCTGCGACGACGTTCGCGCACCTCGACGCGACGACGGAGCTCTCCCGTGAGATCGCCTCGCTCGGCATCTACCCCGCCGTGGACCCCCTGACGTCGACGAGCCGCATCCTCGACCGCCGCTACATCTCCGAGGAGCACTACACCACGGCCGTGCGGGTCCGGCAGATCCTCCAGCGCAACAAGGAGCTCCAGGACATCATCGCCATCCTCGGCATCGACGAGCTCTCCGAGGAGGACAAGATCCTCGTCAACCGGGCCCGTCGCCTTCAGCGGTTCCTCTCGCAGAACACCTACGTCGCGAAGCAGTTCACCGGGATCGAGGGCTCGACGGTTCCCCTCGTCGACACCATCGAGGCGTTCGCGAAGATCTGCGACGGTGACTACGACCACGTCGGCGAGCAGGCGTTCTTCATGTGCGGTGGCCTCGACGACGTCGAGCGCCAGTGGGCCGAGATCCAGAAGAACCTCTGATGGCCCTCCAGGTGGAGCTCGTCGCCGCCGACCGCAAGGTCTGGGAGGGCGAGGCGGTCCAGGTCAGCGCCCGCTCGATCGAGGGCGACCTGGGGATCCTGCCGGGTCACCAGCCCCTTCTCTGCGTCCTCGACGAGGGTGAGGTGCGGGTCAACTCCGGTGGCAGCTGGCGATCGGCGCAGATCGACGGGGGCTTCCTCTCGGTCGACCACGACCGGGTGACGATCGTCGCCGAGTCGGTGGACGCCAGCGGCATGGGCTCCTGACATCGAGGGCAGGGGACCGCTCGGATGACGCCTCTCGCCGTCGCCGAGCTGGCCCTCGCCCTCGTCGTCCTCCTGCTCGTCGGCGCTCTCACCTTCGTGTGGGCACGCCGACGCTTCATCGCCGGCGACGGGCGTCCCGTCATGTTGTGCGCGCGCCGGGACCGTCCGATGGCCCGGTGGCGTCTCGGCCTCGCCCGGCTGGGGTCCGACCGGTTCGAGTGGTTCAGCGTCGTGGGCCCCTCCCTGCGCCCAGAGGTCTCCTGGGCACGCGGCGAGCTCGACCTCGGCACCCCGACGCCGCTGCGCGACCTCATCCCCGGTCTCGTCGACCCGGTGGCGGTGACAGCTCGGGCGGGGGCTCGCGCGTGCGAGTTCGCCTTCGTCCCAGCGGCTTACACCGCCGTGCGGGCGTGGCTCGAGTCGGGTCCGCCGGGATACAACACCAACGTCGCCTGAGCCCCGCGACCACTCGCGCGGCAGGGGCGGCGGTCGGCGGACGGCATCCGAAATGTGCGGCGGTCAGCCGTGCTGGTCCGGCGGCACCTCGCGGCCACCGCCGGGTGACCAGAGCACGTCGCCACCGGGCAGGTTGGCGCACCGGGCCAGCACGAAGAGCAGGTCGGAGAGCCGGTTGAGGTATGCCGCGGTGACCGGGTTGACGCCACCCTTCCCCCGCGTCTCACCGGATTCGGTGCCGTACTGCTCGACCGCGGCCCAGACCGAGCGTTCCGCCCGGCGGACGACGGTGAGCGCGAGGTGGAGGTGCGCTGCGCCGGTCGAGCCCCCCGGGAGGATGAAGGACCGGAGCTTCTCGAGCCGCTCGAGGTAACGGTCGCAGTCGGCCTCGAGCTCGGCGACCCACTCCTCCTTCACCCGCAACGGCGGGTACTCGTAGGAGCGCTGGAGGGGAGTGGACAGGTCCGCCCCGACGTCGAAGAGGTCGTTCTGCACCCGGGTGAGAACAGCTCGCACGTCGTCGGGCAGGTCACCGCAGGCCACCGCCACGCCGATGGCGGCGTTCGCCTCGTTGGCGTCGGCGTATGCCGTGAGACGCGGGTCGGTCTTGCGCGTCCGGCTGAGGTCCCCGAGCGCGGTGGTGCCGTCGTCGCCGGTACGCGTGTAGATCCGGGTGAGGTTGACCATGGGCCAAGCCTCCCAGACGCCGCCTCCGGGCCCTCTGGCACCAAACTGACAATGTCCGTTCTTTGCCCGTTCTTTACCCGAATGGGGGAGACGCTCGGCCGGTCGGGTCTGTTCAATGGAGGCACGTTCAAGGGAAAGGGGGGCACCGTGGGGAACCGGGGGAAGGCCATCGTGGTCATGACGGAGCACCACGACGACCGCGGGTGTCATGTGACACTGCGCGGTCAGCTCGACGTGCGCACGGTGGCAGACCTGAGGCTGCGGCTGCACGGGCTCATCGCCGGGGGAAGCTCACCCGTGCTGCTGGACCTCGGTGAGGTCCACGTCGCCGACGCGACGGGGTTCGGACTTCTCGTCGAGTGCCTGCGCCGGTCACGAGTGGCCGGGCGCCCGCTGCGCATCGTGGCCGCTGACGACCGCACCCGGCGACTGCTCCGTCGGGCCCGGCTGGGCCGCCTGCTGGCAGGCGCGCCGGTCGACGCGGGCGCGCTCGCGGCGGCGGCCGGTTGACCCGCTGACCCTGCTGCTCAGCGGCGGCAGGGGTACGACGCTCTTGCCGCGCGTGGCGGCCGGGCCGCGCCGCAGGGCATCGGCGTGCACGGCCATGTGGGCACTCTCACCGTGCCTGCCGCTACCGGCCCCACCAACCACGCGGCTAGCGTTCGACGCATGTCCGAGAGCACCGAGGCCTCCCGTCGCGCGCGCGACCGCCCGTGGGTGATGCGGACCTATGCCGGTCACTCCAGCGCCGCCGCGAGCAACGCCCTCTACCGTCGCAACCTGGAGAAGGGGCAGACCGGGCTCTCGGTGGCGTTCGACCTGCCGACGCAGACGGGGTACGACCCGGACCACGTGCTCGCTCGCGGAGAGGTCGGCAAGGTCGGCGTGCCCATCTCGCACGTCGGGGACATGCGGGCCCTCTTCGCCGACATCCCGCTCGCACGGATGAACACCTCGATGACCATCAACGCCACCGCCATGTGGCTCCTTGCGCTCTACCAGGTGGCAGCGGAGGAGCAGGCGGAGGCGGCCGGCGAGGACCCGGTGGAGGTCGTCCTCGGCCTGTCCGGGACGACGCAGAACGACATCATCAAGGAGTACCTCTCGCGGGGTACCTATGTCTTCGCGCCGGGACCGTCGCTGCGCCTCACCACCGACCTCGTGGCGTACACGGTCGCCGCGATGCCGCGGTGGAACCCCATCAACATCTGCAGCTACCACCTGCAGGAGGCCGGGGCGACGCCGGTCCAGGAGATCTCCTTCGCGATGTGTACCGCGATCGCCGTGCTCGACACGGTGCAGGCCTCGGGACAGGTGCCGCCCGAGCGGTTCGGTGAGGTCGTGGCGCGAATGTCCTTCTTCGTCAACGCGGGTGTGCGCTTCGTCGAGGAGATGTGCAAGATGCGCGCCTTCGTCCAGCTCTGGGACGAGCTGACGAGGGACCGCTACGGCGTGGAGGACCCCGCAGCAGCGCCGGTTCCGGTACGGGGTCCAGGTCAACTCCCTCGGGCTCACCGAGGCGCAGCCCGAGAACAACGTCCAGCGCATCGTCCTCGAGATGCTGGGCGTCACCCTGTCCAAGGAGGCCCGGGCCCGAGCCGTGCAGCTGCCGGCGTGGAACGAGGCGCTCGGCCTCCCCCGGCCGTGGGACCAGCAGTGGTCGCTGCGCATGCAGCAGGTGCTGGCCTACGAGTCGGACCTTCTCGAGTACGACGATCTCTTCGACGGCTCACTCGTCGTCGCGGCCAAGGTCGCCGAGCTCGTCGAGGGCGCCAGGGCAGAGATCGACCGGGTCCAGGGGATGGGCGGCGTCGTACCCGCCGTCGAGGGCGGGTACCTCAAGTCGGAGCTCGTGGCCTCGCACGCGCTGCGTCGGCAGCGGATCGAGGGCGGCGAGGACGTCGTCGTGGGCGTGAACCGCTTCCGGACCACCGAGCCGAACCCCTTGACGGCCGACCTGGACGCCGCCACCCAGACGGTCGACCCGGGCGTCGAGGCGGCCGCGGCCGCTGCCGTGCGCCGCTGGCGAGAGGAGCGCGACGCCGAGCCGGAGCGGCGAGAGCGAGCGGCATCCGCCCTGGCCCGCCTGCAGGCCGACGCGGCGGGCCCGACCAACCTCATGGCGGCGACGATCGAGTGCGCCCGCGCCGGGGTGACGACGGGGGAGTGGGCGGGTGCGCTGCGTGCGGTGTTCGGCGAGTTCCGAGCACCGACGGGCGTCTCGAGCTCCGTCGGCGTCGGCGGGGGATCCGAGGCGCTCTCCGCTGTCCGCGCGATGGTCGCGAGAACCGGCGAGGAGCTGGGCGAGCGGCTGCGGGTGCTCGTCGGCAAGCCGGGTCTGGACGGGCACTCCAACGGTGCCGAGCAGGTCGCCGTGCGGGCCCGTGACGCCGGCTTCGAGGTGGTCTACCAGGGCATCCGGCTCACACCCGAGGAGATCGTCGCGGCCGCCGTGGCGGAGGACGTCCACCTCGTCGGCATCTCCATCCTCTCCGGGTCGCACATGGAGCTCGTGCCCGAGGTGCTCGACCGGCTCCGGGCGGCCGGTGCCGGTGACGTGCCCGTCATCGTCGGGGGCATCATCCCGGAGTCCGACGCTGCTCGGCTCAAGGAGCTCGGCGTCGCGGAGGTCTTCACGCCCAAGGACTTCGGGCTCAACGACATCATGGTCCGCTTCGTCGAGGTCGTCCGCGCCTCCCGCGGACTGCCGGTGGACCTCGTCACACCCGCCCCGGCGTGACGCGAGCGAGGCCGGTAGCGTGCCGGGCATGGCCCTGCACTGCGCCGCCACGCTCCTGCTCGTGAGCTCGCAGGACGGCGCCGGTGTCGAGGAGGCGGGGCTCGCCGCGACCTACGGCCCCTGGGCACCGGATGCCGACGTCATGGCGGAGCTCCAGGCGGTCGCTGACCAGCACCGCGGCGAGCGCGTGCTCGTGACGCTCGCACCGGACGCGCTCGCGGGAGTGCTGGCGCACCTGGGGAGGACCTCGGCGCCCGGTGCCGCGGGGGACCGGCTCCGCCTCGAGGTGGGGGACGACGGCTGGGCCGTCGCACCCTGGGCGGCCCCCTGACGGCGCGCCACGGCCGGCTCAGAACAGCCGGTGCTCGCTCGTGTCGATGCCCTTGAGCGTGTCGTAGTCGAGCACGACGCAGCGGATGCCGCGGTCCTCCGCGAGGGTGCGGGCCTGGGGACGGATCACCTGCGCGGCGAAGACCCCGGTCACCGGGGCAAGGTGCGGGTCGCGGTTCATGAGCTCGAGATAGCGGGTGAGCTGCTCCACCCCGTCGATGTCGCCGCGCCGCTTGATCTCGACCGCGACGGTGGCGCCGCTGCCGTCCCGGCAGAGGATGTCGACCGGTCCGATCGGGGTCATGTACTCACGGCGGGTGAGGCTCCAGCCGTCGCCGAGTGTCGTGATGTGCTCCGCGAGGAGCCGCTGGAGGTGGGCCTCCACGCCGTCCTTGACGAGACCGGGGTCGACGCCCAGGTCGTGCGCGCTGTCGTGGTGGACCTCGTGGATCCGGACCCGCAACCGGTCCTCGGACCTGGCGTGCTGGACGACCCAGACGGCGGTCACCCCCTCCTCCGCCTCGGTGCGGTCCGGCTGGACCTCCGCGAGCGCGCAGGGAGGCGACATCCAGTTGAGCGGTTTGTAGGACCCACCGTCGGAATGGACGAGCACCGAGCCGTCGGCCTTGACGAGGAGGAGACGGGTGGCCAGGGGTAGGTGCGCCGAGAGCCGGCCCTCGTAGTCGACGCTGCACGTCGCGATCACCAGTCGCACGAGCGGCCACCCTACCCACCCCGCACAGGTCTGGATTCGTCCGCATATCCGTTGCCTGAGGCGGGTCGCCGGGCGCACACTCGTGGTGAGGTGAGGCCGATGAGGGCAGCCCTGTTGGCGGGCGCTCTCGTCGTGCTGCCCGGAGCCTGGTTCATCGCCCAGGGCGAGGCCCTGCGCTGGTTCCTCGAGGGCGAGCCGCCCCGGGTCCTTCGCCCGGCCGTGGAGCGCACCCGAAGGCTGTACCGGCGGGTCCGGCCTCTCCCCGAGACCCAGCAGCTCCCCACCGTGCTGCTGTGCCTGGAGCTGCGCCGCATGGAGGCGGAGATCCGGCGGGTCGAGGAGGGCGACGCCCCCCACCGGGCGATGCGGCTGAGGGCCGTCCTCGCCGCCTACGACCAGCTGCTCCTCCAGCTGTGCGAGCGGCTCGACCTTCCCACCGACGTCGGTCTGCCCCCGCTGCACTCCGGCGAGCGCCTCGCGCTCGAGGCTGAGCTCGTCGCCGCCGGTCAGGACTGGTGACGCGGCCGCACGCGGACGACCCGCGGCATCCTCGCCTCGTCCGACGTCGGGTGTGAAGCGTCACGCCCGAGGGGACTCGTCGGCCCTCGACGCCTCTGCAAGGATCGCCGACATGACGCGGAACTTCACGAGGGTGGGAGTGATCGGACTCGGGACGATGGGTGCCGGGATCGTCGAGGTCTTCGCCCGCTCCGGGATCGACGTCGTCGCCGTGGACGTCGACGAGGCGGGGGTCGAGCACGGCAGGCAGGTCCTCGCCGGATCCACCGGACGGGCGCTGTCCCGCGGCAAGCTCACCCAGGAGGAGCACGACGCGCTGCACGGGCGGGTGCGGTACACGACGGACCTGGCGGACCTCGCCGGCTGCCAGCTCGTCGTCGAGGCCGTGCCCGAGCAGCTGCACCTCAAGAAGGAGCTCCTCGGTCGGGTCGACCAGGTGGTCTCGGGCGACGCCGTCCTCGCGACCAACACGTCGTCCCTGCCGGTCACCGAGATCGCTGTGGCGACGTCGAACCCCAAGCGGGTCGTCGGCATGCACTTCTTCAACCCTGCGCCGGTGCAGCAGTTCGTCGAGGTCATCCGCACCGTCATCACGGCCGACGACGTCTTCGAGGACGTCAAGGCGCTCGCCGAGCGGCTCGGCAAGAAACCCGTCGTCGTCGGTGACAAGGCAGGCTTCATCGCGAACGCCCTGCTCTTCGGCTACCTCAACCACGCGGTGGCGATGTACGAGAGCCGGTACGCCACCCGGGAGGACCTCGACGCGGCGATGCGCTACGGCTGTGGTTATCCCATGGGCCCGCTGGCGCTGCTGGACCTCATCGGTCTCGACACGGCATACGAGATCCTCGACACGATGTACCGCCAGGGCCGCAACCGGCTGCACGCCCCCAGCCCGATCATCAAGCAGATGGTGAGCGCCGGCCTGCTCGGCCGCAAGAGCGGGCGGGGCTTCTACACGTATGCCGCGCCCGGCTCGCCCGAGGTCGTGCCGGACGCGCAGACGCCGACCGGCGGCCCGCCCGAAGGGGTGGAGCTGCGAGAGGTGAAGAGCGTCGGGGTGGTCGGCTCGGGAACGATGGCGACGGGCATCATCGAGGTGGTGGCCGCCGCCGGCTACCCCGTGACGTACGTCGCGCGTGGCGCAGAGAGGGTCGAGGGGGTGAGGACCGCCGTGGCCCGCAGCACCGCCCGGCAGGTGGCGAAGGGGCGGATGAGCGCCGAGGACGCCGACGGTGTGCTCGGCCGGATCACCGGAGCAACGACGCGCGAGGCTCTCTCGGAGGTCGACCTCGTCGTCGAGGCCATCGCGGAGGACCTCGAGGTCAAGCAGGAGCTGTTCCGCGACCTCGACCGGATCTGCCGGCCGGGCGCGATCCTCGCGACGACGACCTCCTCGCTGCCCGTCATCGACTGCGCGAAGGTGACCTCCCGGCCGGAGGACGTCGTCGGCATGCACTTCTTCAACCCGGCCCAGGTCATGAAGCTCGTCGAGGTCGTCCACACGGTGACGACCGCGCCCGACGTGACCGCGACGGTCCAGGACCTCTGCGGCAGGGTCGGCAAGGTGGCGGTGACCTGCGGGGACCGCTCGGGGTTCATCGTCAACGCCCTGCTCTTCCCCTACCTCAACGACGCCGTGCGGATGCTCGAGGGCAACTACGCGAGCGCCGACGACATCGACACGGCGATGAAGACCGGCTGCGGGCTCCCCATGGGGCCGTTCGAGCTGCTCGACGTCGTCGGGCTCGACGTGTCGCTCGCCATCGAGCGGGAGCTCTACACCGAGTTCCGCGAGCCGGGGTACGCGCCCGCACCGCTCCTCGAGCACCTCGTGACCGCGGGGTACCTCGGGCGCAAGACCGGCCGCGGCTTCCGGACCCACGGCTGAGGATCCGCCCGCCGGGCCACCGCCCACCGACGTCCGGCGCACCGGCGCACCGACTTCCGGAGCGCCGGCGCACCAGGCACCGCGCACCCCTTCATCCCCGGCGCCCCGTCGAGAGCAGGCAACACGCGGATGCCGCTCGGCCACCGCCTGCGTGTTGCCTCCTCTCGACCGGTCCTTTCAGGTGATGGCCAGCGTCGAGGGGTCGAGGTGCAGGGCGCGAGCGAAGCGGAGGAGCGTCGTGGTCCGCCGCCGTGGCTCGAAGAGGTCCTCCCGGAACAGCTCCAGCACCGTCCAGCCCTCGTCGCCGAGCAGCCCGCTGCGATGCGCGTCGCGGCTGCGGGCGGCGATGCCCGCGTGCACGGCGCCCTGGTACTCCCCGACCACCCGCTGCTCCCGCCACACGAGGTCGCCCTCCGCCAGCCACCCGCCGTCGTGCGCGTGCACAGGGGCGTTGACCTCCGGTTCGGGGAACCCGGCATCGTGGAACATCAGGCGGGCGCGGGTCTCCATCGGGGACCGGACACCGTTGCGCACGAGGGCCAGGGCCGTCGTGAGCAGCGTCTTGTGGCGGGGGCGCACTCGCGCGGACAGCGCATCTGCCAACGGCTGCACGGCCTCCGTGGCCGGGGATCGCGCGTGGATGCCGGGGGTACGGCCGGCGACGACGTCACCGGCGACCACGAGGTCGTCCCGGCCCACCCCACGGTCGACCACCTCACCGAGGTCGACCCATGTGTCGGCGAGCGACGTCACGCGGAGACCGTGGACCATCGTCGTCACCCTGCACTCCGCGCCCCGGTGACTGATGCAGCCGTGGCGCTCGATGCGCGCCTTCCCGGTGGCGCGCATGACGTCGAGGGCCACCTGGTCGTCGAGTGAGGCCGGGAGCGGGATCCCCCAGAGCTGGGCAGCACTCACGTGCGAGAACAGGCAGTCCGCGGGCAACGCGAGGGCGAACGCACGGGCCCGCTCCCTCGTCGTCGTCGCGTCGGTCAGGGCACGCACCGTCTGCGTCTGTCGGACCAGCGACGCCAGGCGCCACTGGTGGTCGCGGAGGCCGAGCGCCCGCGCCGCGGCCAGGGACAGGGGCCCGGGCGGCAGCGGTGGCAGCTCGGGCGGCGGCATCCATCGAGGGTGCCCGGAGCGAGCCGACCTGCCGCGGCGTCATCCACAGGCGTGCGGAGCTCCCCGTCGAGAGGAGGCAACACGCAGAGTCGCGGCGCCGCCACGTGTGCGTGTTGCCTCCTCTGATGGGGCCGGCGGTAGACCATGCGCCCTCGGTCGCGAGGGACCGCCGCCGGATAGGTTGGCCGGGTGAGCAGCTCCACGTCGTCACTGCCGGAGCGAGCCCGGGTCGTCGTCATCGGGGGCGGGGTCATCGGCACCTCCATCGCCTACCACCTGGCGCACCTCGGGGTCACCGACGTCCTCGTCCTCGAGCGGGACCGCCTGACGTCCGGCACGACCTGGCACGCAGCCGGCCTCATGACGTGTTTCGGGAGCACGAGCGAGACGAGCACCCGGCTTCGCCTGGACTCCCGCGACCTGTATGCCGCGCTGGAGGCGGAGACCGGCGTCGCGACCGGCTTCCGGCCCGTCGGCCTCATCGAGGCCGCAGCCGATGCCGACCGCCTCGAGGAGTACCGCCGGGTGGCGGCCTTCCAGCGTCACCTCGGGCTGGAGGTCGAGGAGATCGGCCCGGCTGAGATGGCCGAGCTGTTCCCCCTCGCGCGGACCGACGACCTGCTCGCCGGGTTCTACGTGCCCGGCGACGGACGGGTCAACCCCGTCGACCTCACGATGAGCCTGGCCCGCGGCGCCCGGGCCAGGGGCGTGCACATCGTCGAGGGCGTCCGCGTCGAGTCGGTCCTCACCCGCACTCGCGGCCTCGTCGACGAGGTCACCGGGGTGCGGACCGACGCCGGCGACGTCGAGTGCGACCTCGTCGTCAACTGCGCCGGCATGTGGGCCCGCGAGCTCGCCGAACGCAACAGGGTCGTCGTCCCCAACCAGGCGGCCGAGCACTACTACCTCGTCACCGACGCGATCGACGGGATGAGCCCCGACGCACCCGTCTTCGAGGACCCCTCCTCCTACGGCTACTACCGCGAGGAGGGCGGCGGCATGATGGTCGGTCTCTTCGAGCCGGTCGCCGCGGCGTGGCGGGTCGACGGCATCCCGCCGGACTTCTCGTTCGGTGCGATCCCGCCCGACTGGGACCGCATGGGGCCGTTCGTCGAGCGGGCCATCTCGCGCGTGCCGGTGGTCGAGACGGTCGGCATCCGCAGCTTCTTCTGCGGCCCGGAGTCCTTCACCCCGGACCTCGCCCCTGCGGTCGGTGAGGCACCCGGCATCCACGGCTACTTCGTGTGCGCCGGGCTCAACTCGGTGGGGGTCCTCTCGGCCGGCGGCCTGGGCCGGGTCGTCGCGCAGTGGGTCGCGACCGGTCGGCCGGACGTCGACGTCACGGGCCTCGACGTCGCCCGTTTCCGTTCCTGGCAGCTCCACCCGCGACATCGTGCCGAACGAACCGCCGAGATCCTCGGCACGGTGTATGCCGCCCACGTCCCCGGGGTCGAGCTCACGTCTGCCCGTGGGGAGTTCCGCTCACCGGTCCACGACGAGATGGTGGCAGAGGGTGCCCGGCTCCGGGACGTCAGCGGGTGGGAGTCGGCCGACTGGTATGCCGGTCGCGGCGTCACCCCGCTCGCCACCCCCGGTTGGGGACCACAGCCGTGGTTCGTCCAGTGGGAGGCGGAGCATCGGGCCGTCCGCGAGGCGGTCGGGCTCATGGACATGTCCTTCATGGCGAAGTTCGCCGTTCGCGGTCCGGATGCCGGTGCGGTGCTCGACCGGCTCAGTGCCGGTGCGGTCAACCACGCCGACGGAGTCATCACCTACACCCAGTGGCTGAACGCCGACGGTGGAATCGAGGCCGACCTCACGGTGACGCGTCTCGCCGGCGACGACTTCCTCGTGGTCGCCTCGGACACCTCCCACGGGCGCGTCCTCGGGCTGCTCCGCCGTGGCGTGGGCGAGGCCTCGGCGACGGTGCAGGACGTCACCACCGACCTCGGGTTGGTCACCGTCCAGGGGCCGCTCTCCCGGGCCACCCTCGCGGACCTGGCGCCGGACGTCGACTGGTCGAGTGAGGCGTTCCCGTTCCGGGCGGCCCGCCGTCTCGAGGTCGCCGGCATCCAGGTCCTCGCGATCCGGATCACCTACCTCGGCGAGCTCGGCTGGGAGCTCTACGTCTCCGCCGCCGAGACGGCGAGCGTCTGGGACGCCGTGCGAAAGGCGGGGGAGGCGCACGGCATCCGCCCCGTCGGGCTCAAGGCGCTCTCGAGCCTGCGGATGGAGAAGGGCTACCGCGACTTCGGCCACGACATCGACAACACCGACGACGTCTACGGCGTCGGCCTCGGCTTCGCCGTCGCACTCGACAAGCCGGGAGGCTTCACGGGGCGGGAGGCGACGCTCGCCGCCAAGGAGCGGGGCACTCCGCACCACCGGCTGGTCCAGGTGCTGCTGCAGGACCCCGAGCCGCTGATGGTCCACGCCGAACCGGTGCTCCGCGACGGTCTCGTCGTCGGCTACGTGCGCTCCGCGTCGTACGGCTGGACGCTCGGGGGTGCGGTCGGTCTGGCATTCGTCGGCGGCCACGGGCCGGTCACCCCGCAGTGGCTGGACGAGGGGACGTGGGAGGTCGACGTGGCGGGAACCCGGCATCCGGCTCGCGTCTCGCTCCGGCCGATGTACGACCCGGCGAGCAGCCGCGTGACGGCCTGAGAGGGAGCGGCCGCCGGCGCCTCGTCTGGGACGATGGGCCACATGCCCCGAGCCAACCGCCGACGCCGTGACCTCGACGTCCGGCCGATGGCAGCGTCGAGCGAGGTGACGACCGAGCCGTATGCCGGCCGGTCCTGGTACGTGCGCCGGCTGAGCGGCGCCTCTGCCACGCGCGCCTACCGGTGCCCCGGTTGCCACCAGGAGATCCGCGTGGGGACGGCGCACGTCGTCGTGTGGCCGGCCGAGGGGACGGGCGGCCTGGACGAGCGACGCCACTGGCACACCCGCTGTTGGGGCACGCGGCACGCCACCCCGCCGGGCCACGGGACGCGCCGCTGACGGGCGGTGCGTCAGGCGCGGCCCTGGCGCGGGACGAGGACCTCCTCGTAGAGGAGCAGCATCCCCGCGGCCACCGGGATGGCGAGGAGCGCCCCGATGACGCCGAAGAGCGTGCCGCCGATGAGCGCCGCCACGACGGTCACCGCCCCGGGAACCGAGACGGTCCGCTGCATGATGCGCGGGACGATGACGTAGTTCTCCACCTGCTGGTAGACGATGTAGTAGATCGCGGCGACCAGCGCCTTCGTGGGATCGGTGAAGAAGGCGATGAGGCAGACGAGGAACGCCCCCAGGGTGGCACCCACCATCGGGATGAGGCCGAGGACGCCGACCGCCACGGCCAGCACCGCGGCATACGGGATGCCGAGGACGGTCATCATGACCCACGACAGGACGGCGTTGATGGTCGCGACGGCCACCTGGCCCAGGGCGTACGAGCCCGTCCGGCGCATGATCTCCTCGGACAGCGTGCTGACCCTCACCCGACGGGAGGCGGGCACCGTCGCGAAGGCGGCGTGCTTCATCCGCGGGAGCGTGGCGAGGAAGTAGAGCGTGAGCACGAGGATGGTGAAGACCTGGAAGAGTCCGCTGACCACGGCACGGCCGGCCCCCAGGACACCGCCGAGCACGCCGGAGATGAAGGCCTCGTCGGTGGCGCGCTTGCGGACCTCCTCCTCGATTCGCCCCACGAGGTCGTACTCGCGGTCGAGCTGGCGGACCCAGCGGGAGTCGAGCACCTGCTGTGCGTAGTCCGGGGCGTTGCCGGCCAGCTCCGACGCCTCCGTGACCACCGGAGGGATGATGACGAGCCCCATCAGCCCGAACACGGCGAGGAGCGCGGCGAAGGTGATCGCCACCGCCCCCGGTCGCCGCATCCCCCGCCCGGCCAGCCACTGGACGACGGGGTTCAGCGCGAGCGTGAGGAACACCGACACCACGAGGATGGTCAGGGTGGTCTGCAGGCGCCCGAGCAGGCCCCAGAGGGCGATGGCCACCACGGCTCCGAGGGCCCCGAAGAAGCCGAGGTAGAAGGGGGAGTGTCGGTTCAGGGGACGGCCGACGACGCCGTACGGGGTCTCAGGCCGTTGACCGGGCCGCTCCGCGCTGTCCACCGGGGCTTCGGACACCGGGCCGGGGGGTGCACCCCCGTCGGTGGGCACCGACTCCTCGTCGGGACGCTGCCCGACCTCGGTGAGCTGCCCGTCCTCCTGCGCTTCGCGGACGGCGGCGATCCGGTTGCTGTCCTCGAGAGCAGCACGCTGGCGTCGCCGGAACTCGGCCCACCGGGTCACCGGTCTGTACAGCCTCGACCTGTCCACGCCCACCTCCGGCCCTCACCCTAGTGGTGGGCGGGGCCGGTGCTCAGGCGTCGCGGAACCGGTTGATGGCGGCCTCGAAGCGGGCCCGCTTCTCCGGGTCGGAGACCCCGAGCCCCTCCTGTGGAGACAGGGTGAGCACCCCGACCTTGCCCGAGTGGGCGTTGCGGTGCACGTCGAGAGCGGCCTGGCCGACGTCCTCGAGCCGGTAGGTCCGGCTCAGCGTGGGATGGATGAGACCACGGTCGATGAGCTCGTTGGCCTCCCACGCCTCGCGGTAGTTCGCGAAGTGGCTCGACACGATGCGCTTGAGGTTCATCCAGAGATAACGGTTGTCGTACTCGTGCAGGTAGCCAGACGTCGAGGCGCAGGTGGCGATCGTCCCGCCCTTGCGCGCGACGTAGACGCTCGCGCCGAAGGTCTCCCGACCGGGATGCTCGAAGACGATGTCGACGTCGTGCCCGCCGGTCAGGTCCCGGATCCGCTTGCCCAGCCGCTGCCACTCGGAGGGGTCCTGCGCGGTGCCGTCCTCGTTCCAGAACCGGTATGCCTCGGCGGACCGGTCGATGATGAGCTCGGCGCCCATCGCGCGGCAGATGGCCGCCTTCTCGGGTGAGGACACGACGCAGACGGGAGTGGCGCCCCCGGCGAGAGCCATCTGCGTGGCATACGAGCCCAGCCCGCCCGACGCGCCCCAGATGAGCACCCGGTCGCCGAGCTTCATGCGGGCGCCGTTCCTCGAGACCAGCTGCCGGTAGGCCGTGCTGTTGACGAGCCCGGGGGATGCCGCCTCCTCCCACGTGAGGTGGGCGGGCTTGGGCATCAGCTGGTTGGCCTTGACGATCGCGAGCTCCGCGAGCCCCCCGAAGTTCGTCTCGAAGCCCCAGATCCGCTGCTGCGGGTCCATCATCGTGTCGTCGTGGCCCTGGGCGTCCTCGAGCTCGACGGAGAGGCAGTGGGCGACGACCTCGGTGCCCGGCGTCCACTTGGTGACGCCCGGGCCCACGCGCAGGACGACGCCGGCGAGGTCCGACCCGACGACGTGGTAGGGCAGGTCGTGGCGCCTCGCGAACTCCGACGTGCGGGCATAGCGCTCGAGGAAGCCGAAGGTCGGCACCGGCTCGAAGATCGCGGTCCACACGGTGTTGTAGTTGATGGCGCTGGCCATCACCGCGACGAGGGCCTCGCCGGGCGCCAGCTCCGGGACCGGCACCTCCTCGACGTGGAGCGAGCGGCGCGGGTCCTTGTCCCGGGTGGCGACCCCCGAGAACATCTCGACCTCGTCCCTGTGCACCGTCGCCGCGCGGTAGGACGCGGGCACCGGCATCCCGGCATACGCCTGCATCGAGCGGTCCCCGGAGAGGATGGCCTCGCGGATCTGGTCCATGTGGTCGTGCTCCTTCGGCGTGAGACGGGTGGGGCTCCGTCGGCGGACACCACGGCGAACCTAGCGGCCGGGTCACCGGTGGCCGGAGGCGTATGACGGCCCTCACCGCGTGATGCCGCTCACGGGCGGCCGGGACGTCGACGGCCCTCCCGGAATACAGTGCGGTCGTGCCCCCGACCCCCGTGTCCCGCCGCCGGGCCCTGCTCGGCGGCGGCGCGGTGCTCGCGACGGGGGCGGCCGGGGGAGGTGTCGCGCTGTACCGGAGCGGCCGTGCCGAGGTGCCGCTCTACAGCGAGACCGTCGCGTTCGCCGCCCCCGGTGTGCGCGAGCTGGTGCCGGCCGGCCGGCTCGACGCGGTCGTCCCGGGGACCCGGGTGCTGGCCACCCGCCCGCACAGCGGGCTCCTGCTCGAGGACGAGGACCGCTGGCTCGAGGCCTGTGCTCCATGGGTGCGCCGCGGGCTCGACGAGGGTGACGACCTCCTGCGCTCGGCACTGCTCGACCTCCGGGCGCTCTCGGTGGGCCTCCCCGTCTCCGTCGCCGGCTGGACCGACCGGTGGCGGTACGCCTGGCCCCGCGACGTCTCGTTCGTCGCGTCGGCGCTCGCGCGGGCCGGACACCCCGAGCACGCAGCGGCCCAGCTGGGCTTCCTCCAGCGCGTCCAGGGGCCCGACGGATGGTTCGAGGCCCGCTACGACATCGCGAGCCACCGAGCGCCGGACGACCGGGCGGCGCAGCTCGACGGGTCCGGATGGGCCGCGTGGGGCGCGAGCCAGCTGGCCCGGGTAGCTCCCGAGCAGGCGGTCGAGCTGCTCGCGCCGCTGCGACCCATGCTCGTGCGCTGCGCGCGACGGCTCCTCGGGTCTCTCGACGCCACCACGGCGCTGCCGCCTGTCTCGTCGGACTACTGGGAGCTCGTCGAGGAGGTGCTCACCCTCGGCACGGCCGCCGCCGTCCTCGCGGGGCTGCGCAGCGTCACCGACGTCCTGCCGCTGGTCGGCGAGATGGCCCTGCGCGACCGCACCGGCGCTGCCGCGGACCTCCTTGCCGGTCAGGTGCGTCGACGGTTCGGCCCGGCGGGGTACCCCCGCCTGCTGGGCGGTTCGGCTGCGGACGCCGCCGTGACGTTCCTCGTGGCCCCGATCGGCCCGACGGTTGTCGACGTCGAGGTCCTCACCGCCGTCGACCGTGCCCAGTCGGCGTTGTCGAGGCCGGCCGGCGGCCTCGCCCCAGGTGCCGCCTGGAAGGAGGACGGGATCAGCTGGACCGCCGGAGACCGCGTTGTTCGCCGCTGCCTGGGCCGCGACGGGGCACACGTCCAAGGCGGAGGCACTGCTCCGGTGGCTCGGTGAGCACCGCACGGATGCCGGGTCCTTCCCCGAGAAGGTGCTCCACGACGGGCGGCCGGCGGCGGTCGCGCCTCTCTCGTGGACGGCGTCGCTCGTCGTCATCGCTCGGCACGAGCTCGCCGAGGGGTGAGAGGTCGCTCGTGGCCCTCGGCGAGAGACACGAAGGCTCTCTGGCCACCTCTCGCTGGGCGGGATCGGTCAACCGCGCGGACGACCCGCGAGACGCTCCGCTTCCCGTCGTGGGAGGACGTGACCCGAGGGCTGGCTGCCTCGGGGTTCTCGGTCGAGGAGAGCTGGGGTGACTGGACCGGAGAGCCCGTCACCGCGGGATCCCCCGAATGGGTCGTCCTCGCCCGGAGCCCGAGCGCCGGCGACGGCTGAGCCCGTCGACCGTCAGCCAGGCAGGAGCGCTAGTGTCCGCTGCTGGAGGGCGGCTCGACGAGCTCGACGAGGATGCCGCGTGCGTCCTTGGGGTGGATGAAGTTGACCCGCGAGCCGCTGGTGCCGCGGCGAGGCGCGTCGTAGAGCAGCCGCATCCCGCGCTCGCGCAGCGTGGCGCTCACGGCGTCCAGATCCACGACGCGGTAGGCGAGCTGCTGGATGCCGGGTCCGCTGCGGTCGAGGAACCTCGCGATCGTCGACTCCGGCGACAACGGCGCAAGGAGCTGGATGCAGGAGCCCGAGTCCCCGACGCCCATCATCGCCTCGCGGACGCCCTGTTCCTCGTTGGTCTCCTGGTGGAGCAGCCGCATGCCGTAGGTGTGCTCGTAGAACGCGATCGCGTCGTCGAGGTCGGGCACCGCCACGCCGACGTGGTCGATGGCGGTGAACAGGTCGGTGGGGACGGCGGGCGTCATGGCTCCACCCTAGGCACGACCATCCGGGTCAGCCACGAGCCGTTGATCACACCCACGACGGCGCCCGTGAGGGCCAGGGTGGCCACGACCACGGCGGCCGTCCGCAGTGCGCCGCCGTCCCGGAAGGCGAGGTCCATGCCGAGGAAGACGAGCGGCATCCCCACACCCCAGGCGACCATGTTCGCCGGCAGCCGGCGCCAGGCCCTCTGGACGTGGCGTCGCAGGGCGAGCGCCTGCGCCCCCGCGAGCACTGCGCCGGCGACGAGGCCGAGCCCGCACGCTGCCATGAGCACGAGCCACGGGGGCGGCTCGACAACCTTGAACCGCCCGGTGCTGGAGGACGCCGACCACCGTGGCCTCGACCACCCCGCTCAGCACGGCCAGCACGAACGCCGTCAGCACCGCTGCGACCGCCACCGGCTCGGCAGCGCGTCCGACGAGGAGCCACGCCAGCAGGCCCGTGCCGCCCAGCCCGACGACCTCACCGAGGGTGTTCGCGAGCACCCAGCGACGCAGGAGGTGGAACGGCCCACGGCTCCAGCGTGGCACCACGCCGGACCGGCGGCGACGACGCGTGGCGAGGGTCACCGGGGCGCGGGGGTGGCCGCGGCCGGTGCCCTCGATAGAGTCGAGGACGATCGAGACCACGACGTCGAGACCACGACCTGGAGGCCGTCCTCATGTCCACCGACCCGACCGTCATCGTCGCCGGCGCCCGCACCCCCATGGGGCGGATGAGCGGCTCGCTCAAGGGCTTTCGCGGCTCTGACCTCGGGGGCTTCGCCATCTCGGGCGCCCTCGACAAGGCGGGCGTCGCACCGGAGGACGTCGACTACGTCATCATGGGTCAGGTCCTCACGGCCGGCGAGGGCCAGATCCCCGCTCGCCAGGCGGCGGCCAAGGCCGGCATCCCGATGACCGTGCCGGCGCTGACCGTCAACAAGGTGTGCCTCTCGGGCATCGACGCCATCGCGCTGGCCGACCAGCTCATCCGGGCCGGCGAGTTCGAGGTCGTCGTCGCGGGCGGCCAGGAGTCGATGACCAACGCCCCTCACCTGCTCGAGAAGAGCCGGGAGGGCTTCAAGTACGGCGACGTGACGATGCACGACCACATGGCCCAGGACGGCCTGTGGGACGCCTTCACCGACCAGCCGATGGGCCTGCTCACCGAGGCCGCCAACACCGGCGACGTCGCGTTCAGCCGCGAGGAGCAGGACGAGTTCGCGGCGCGGAGCCACCAGCTCGCGGCGCGGGCGTGGAAGGACGGAGTCTTCGACGACGAGGTGGTCTCCGTCTCGATCCCGCAGCGCAAGGGCGACCCGCTCGAGTTCCGCAGCGACGAGGGGATCCGAGCCGACACCACGCCGGACTCGCTGGCCCGGTTGCGCCCGGCATTCTCCAAGGACGGCACGATCACCGCAGGATCTGCCTCGCAGATCTCCGACGGGGCGTGCGCCGTCGTCGTCATGAGGAAGTCGCGCGCCGAGGAGCTCGGTCTCCCGTGGCTCGCCGAGATCGGTGCCCACGGCGTGGTGGCCGGCCCCGACTCCACGCTCCAGAGCCAGCCGGCCCGTGCCATCGCGAGGGCGTGCGAGCGCGAAGGGATCACCCCTGCCGACCTCGACCTCGTCGAGATCAACGAGGCCTTCGCGGCGGTCGGGCTCGCCTCCGCCAAGGAGCTGGGGATCGACGTGGAGAAGGTCAACGTCAACGGCGGCGCCATCGCCCTCGGCCACCCGATCGGCATGTCGGGTGCCCGGATCACCCTCCACCTCGCCCACGAGCTCCGGCGGCGGGGCGGCGGCGTGGGTGTCGCGGCGCTCTGCGGCGGCGGTGGCCAGGGCGACGCCCTCGTCGTCAAGGTCCCGGCTCGCGGCTGAGCAGGCTGCCCAGATCTCGCCGCGCACGGTCGACGTCCCCTCCCTCGTCGCTGCGGCGAGGGACGGGGCGCCACGTGCCGTGGCGCGGCTCATCTCCCTCGTCGAGGACGGTCACCCCGCACTGCGCGAGGTGATGGCGGCGCTCGCCACCCACACCGGCCACGCCCACGTCGTGGGCGTCACCGGGGCCCCTGGCGTCGGGAAGTCGACGATCACGAACGCGCTCATCACGGCATACCGGTCCCGTGGGCGCCGCGTCGGGGTTCTCGCCGTCGACCCGTCCTCGCCCTTCTCGGGTGGGGCCCTGCTCGGTGACCGCATCCGGATGACGGAGCACACCGCGGACCCCGAGGTCTTCATCCGCTCGATGGCCTCGCGCGGGCATCTCGGCGGGCTGTCCTGGGCGGCGCCGCAGGCGCTGCGGGTGCTCGACGCCGCCGGCTGCGGAGTCGTCGTCCTCGAGACGGTCGGCGTGGGTCAGTCAGAGGTCGAGGTCGCCGGCACCGCCGACACGACCGTGGTCCTCCTCGCCCCCGGGATGGGCGACGGCATCCAGGCCGCCAAGGCCGGCATCCTCGAGGTCGCCGACGTGCTCGTCGTCAACAAGGCCGACCGGGAGGGTGTCGACCGCACCGTGCGGGACCTCCGCCACGCCGTGTCCATGGCCGTCGGGTCCGACGCCCGGACGTGGCGCCCGCCGGTGGTGCGGGCGGTCGCAGCCACGGGAGACGGGATCGGTGACGTCGTCGCGGCCGTCGAGGAGCACGTGTCCTTCCTCGGGGACGACGGCGTACGAGCACGCAGGGCTCGCCGGGCGGCGTCCGAGATCGAGGGTCTGGCGCTGGACGCCCTGCGGACGAGGGTCGGCCGCCTCCAGGGGGACGTCCGCCTCGACGCGCTGGCCGCCGAGGTCGTCGCCGGCCGTCTCGACCCGTATGCCGCCGCCGACCGCCTCGTGTCGTCGGTCACCTGAGCGCCGCTGGTCGGGCAGCATGGGCGGGTGCGCCCCGGCCGAGACGAGAGGCCCCACGCGAAACCTGACCCCCGTGTGATGTCCGGGTCCCCCCGGTAGCGTGTGCCCGCGCAGGCCCGGTGGCGAAGGAGAAGGGTGAGCAGACGATCCCCGACGTGGGCAGCGGTGCGTTACCGCGGCAGCCAGTCCGTCGCGCTCGTCCTCGTCTCGGCTCTCGTGACGACGTGCGCCGTGTTCGCGCCCCTCTTCGTTCGGACGCTCGAGCAGGGACTGCTCAGGGCCGCACTCGTCGAGCGGGACGTCGCCGACACGACCGTCGTGGTGCGCGCCTCGCGGACCGAGAGCGACCCCGGCGTCGGGCCTGTCAGCCTCGTCGGGGTGCTCCCGCCCGAGGCGGGACCGTGGTTCGGCGACCCGGTCGGGATGCTCACCGCCGACACGAGTGTCGAGCCGCGGGAGGGCCTGCAGCGGTCGCCCTTGCGCATCGTCGCGCGGGATGCCGTGTGTGACCACGTCGATGTCATGTCCGGCCGGTGTCCCGAGGCGGCCGGCGAGGTCCTCGTGTCCGCGGCCGACGCCACGGCGTGGGGCTGGGAGGAGGGTCGGACGTTCGACGTCCCCGACCCCTCGGCCGCGTCGGTCGCGAGCGGCGCGACGGCCGCTCCGGTGACGTTGACGCTCGTCGGCGTCTACCGGAGCCGGCCCGACCCCGGCTACTGGCTGCGCACGAGTGTCGACGGCAAGTCGGGGTTCCCCATCGGGCAGGGGGACTCGATCGTGCCGGCCGTCGACGACTTCCTCGCCGCGCCCGCAACGTTCGACGAGGGCTGGGCCGAGGCGGCGGCATCGGTCGAGTTCCCCCTCGAGCGTGACCGCGTCTCCCTGGCCACGCTGCCCGAGATCAGCGACTCGCTCACCGGTCTGGACCGGACGCGCGAGGCAGTCTCCGTCTCGAGCCCGGTGCCTGGCCTCGTCTCGGCGGTCGCCGCCGGTCGGACGATCGTGCGGACCCTCGTGCCGCTCCTGCTGGCCCAGCTCGCTCTCCTCGCCGTCACGGTGCTTGCGCTCGTCGCGCACGCCGTCGTGGAGCAACGCCGCCCGGAGGTCGCGCTCGCGCGGCTTCGTGGGCGCAGCCGAGAGGCCGGAAGTCGGCTCGTCATGGCGGAGCTCGCGCTCACCGTGGTGTTGGGGGTGCCGCTCGGGGTGCTCGTCGCCCTCGCGGGGGGCGAGGTGCTCCGCCGATTCGTGATGCCGCGCGGGGTGCCTCTCGAGCTGCGCTGGCCCCTGGCGCTCGCCGCCGGCGTGGCGGTCCTTGCCTCACTCGTGGCCGTGTACGCGGCGGCCCGGCCGGTTCTGCGCGAGCCGGTGGCCTCACTGCTGCGACGCATACCACCGTCGGTGGCCAAGGGACTCGGCGTGCTCGACGTCGTCGTCGCCGTCGTCGCTGCGGTCTCCGTCGTCGGCCTCGTCAGCGGTGACGTCGACGGCCCCTCTGCCCTCCTCACACCGGTCCTCCTGGCCCTTGCCGTGGGCCTGGTCGGCGCCTGGCTGCTTCGCCGTGCCGCCGCGGGTGCCGGGCGCCGGGCCCTGGCCCGTGGTCACCTGTCGACCGGTCTGGCGGCCCTGTCGCTCGCGCGGCGACCGGCGCTCCGCCACGTCCTCGTCGTGGTGACCACCGCGACCGCCCTGGCGACCTTCGCGGCCAACGCCGTGGTCGTCGGCGACCGCAACCGGGCGGCGCGGGCGGAGCTCGAGCTCGGCGCCCCCGCGGTGCTGGAGACCAACGCGACCGCGCCGGCATCCCTCGCCGCCGCGGTCGACTCCCTACCACCGGAACAACGACGTCTGGCGACCCCCGTCGTGGTCCTCCGGCCACGCGACCCCTCCGCCGTGCCCACCCTCCTCCTTCGCCCTGGTGAGGCGCGCCGCGTCGGCTATGCGGTGGCGCAGGGTGGGTCCGCCGACATCGCCGCGCTCGTCCCTCCGGTCGTACCGAGCCTGCAGCTCGGCGACGGCGTCCTGACGGGGACCCTCACCTGGGAGCTCGACCAGTTCCGGGCCGGGGACGGGCCGGTGGGGCAGGCCCCACCCGGTGCCACCGGCATCCCCGGCGGGGACCTGTCGGTGGAGCCGACGCCGCTCATCGTGGGCATCACCGTCACGACACCCGACGGCACGACGCTCGACCGGGAGCTGGCGCAGGTCGAGCAGTCGGCTCGTGGCCGGACGAGGGTGGAGGCCCCGGTGCTCTGCCCCGGCGGGTGCCGCTTCGCCGGCATCTGGCTGCGGAGCACCGACCCGTGGCTCGACAACCTCACCGGTCGGCTGCAGCTCACGGGCCTGTCGCTCGACGGGGAACCGCTCGACGTCGGCGGGGGTGACCGGTGGCTCCCGGCCGACGTCGATGTCGAGGGGGGCACCCAGACGCTGACCGGGTCCGGCTCCGACCTCGTCGTCGACTTCGACAACACCGGTCGCCGGGTGCTCTCCCGCTGGGCGGACGTCCCGAGCCCGACTCCGGTGCTGCTCGCCGGGCGCCCGCCCGCCGACGCCAGGGGGGACGACTTCTCCCTCGTGGGGCTGGGCGGCCGGCCGGTGGCGGCGCGGGCCGTCGACCACGTCGACGCGTTGCCCGTCGTGGGCGGCCGCGGGGCGGTGGCCGACCTCGACGCCCAGCTGCGCCTCGGGGGGCCGGCGCCACCCGGGTCCTCGCTCGCCGTCTGGCTGGGATCGGCGGACCCCGACCTCGTCGCCGACGTCTCCCACACCCTCACCGCCCAGGGCATCCCGGTGACGTCCACGACGACGATCGACGAGGCACGAGCGCGCTACGAGCGCTCGGCGACCGGGTGGGGACTCCTCCTCGGGGTGTTCACCGGCCTCGTCGCCCTGCTCGTCTCGGGGCTCGTCGTCGGCGTCGTCGCGGTCACGTCCTGGCGAGGAGTGGCCCGAGACCTCGCTGGGCTGCTCGTGTCCGGCGTGCCGCGACGGGTGATCGCCCGTGCGGTCCGGGGCGAACAGCTGACGACTGTACTGGCCGGGGTGCTGCTCGGGACTGCGTGCGGGCTGGCGGGCGCGGTCCTCGCGATGCCCCTCGTCCCGATCTTCGACCGGCCGGCGGTCGTACCCGTCCCGGACCTCGGCCCGGCCTGGCGCGCCATCGGCCTCACCGCGGCCACCGCGCTGCTCGTCCTCGGGCTCGTGGCCGTGCTGGCCGCCCGCGCCGTCGTCTCCCGTGCCGTGCCGGAGCGCCTCCGGGAGTCGCTGTGAGCGCGGGGGTGCGCGTCGTGACCCGCGGCCTGGTCCACATCTACCGGGCGGAGGGCCACGACGTCGCGGCCCTGTCGGGCATCGACCTCATCGTCGCCCCCGGGGAGCGGCTCGCACTGCTCGGTCCCTCGGGTGCGGGGAAGTCCACGCTCCTCACCCTCTTCGGTGGCCTGCTCCGGCCCAGCGCGGGGCGCATCCACGTCGGCGAGCACGATCTCGCCCGGATGAGCGAGGCCGACCTGGACCTCCTGCGGGGGACCGAGATCGGCATGGTCCTCCAGGGTGCAGCGCGCAACCTCCTGCCCTACCTCACCCCTCGGGAGAACGTGACCTTCGCCCAGGCACCCGCCAGGGGGCGTGACCGGGAGGTCCCCGGCGCCGCGGATGTCCTCGCGCTCGTCGGCATGTCACCGAACGCCGTGGACGCGCCCTTGGGTCGGCTCACGCCGGGCGAGCTCCAGCTGGCGGCCGTCGCGGTTGCGGTGTCCTGCCGGCCGGGGCTCCTCCTGGCCGACGAGCCGACGAGCCAGCTCGGCCACGAGGCCAGGGACGTCGTGCTCGACGCGCTGGGGCACGTCAACGCCGTCTGGGGCACCACGGTCGTCGTCGTCACGCACGACCCCGACGTCGCCGCGAGGATGCCGCGCACGATCACGATCCGTGACGGCCGGGTCGGCGCCGAGGGCAGGGCCGGTGAGGAGTTCGCTGTCGTCTCGGCCGACGGCTCCGTGCCCCTCCCACCGCACGCGCTGGCGGCGCTCCCACCCGGCTCGTTGCTCCGCGTGCACGCGGAGGACGGTCGGTGGCTGCTCGTGCCCGAGGAGGAGGACGCCGGTGCCTGAACGTGCAGTGGACGTGGAGGGAGTGGTCGTGCGCTTCGGGTCCGTGACGGCTCTGGCCGGTGTCGACCTGCAGGTGCGGGCCGGTGAGGTCGTCGCGGTCCTCGGTCACTCGGGCGCCGGCAAGACGACGCTGCTGTCGGCGGTGGCAGGAATCGTGCTGCCCGATGCCGGCCGGGTCACCGTCCGGGGCCGCGCGATCGACGGTCTCCGGTCGGCATCCTCTGCGGGGGTCGCCGTGGTCCCGCAGGGCAACGGCCTGGCGGCCGTGCTGAGTGCCCAGGAGAACGTCCTGATGCCCCTGCTCGCTCGGGCGGTCGAGCCCGGCGCGGCGGCGGCGCGGGCGGCGGACGCACTCGACGCCGTGGGCCTGGGCGAGATCCACGGCCACCTCGTCGAGGAGCTGAGCGGCGGCCAGCAGCAGCGCGTCGCCGTGGCGCGTGGTCTGGCGCTGGCCAGCCCGGTGCTCCTCGCCGACGAGCCCACGTCCGAGCTCGACCACGCCAGCCGGGCGGTCGTCCTGACCCTCCTGCGGGCGAGGGCCGAGGCGGGCGCCGCCGTCGTCATGACCACCCACGACCCCGAGGCGGCCCGGGCGGCGGACCACGTGGTGCACCTCGACGACGGTGTGCTCGTGCCGGCTTGACCTCGCCGTCAGTCCGGTCCCACCGCGGTCGGTTCGGCGAGCGCCGGCTCCAGACCGGTCGGCTCGGCGAGCTCCTCACCCTCGAGCGGAATGGCCGACGGGACGCCCGCCGTGATGCGGCTCCCGTCGGCCCGGGTCCCACCGGTCTGCGGACGCTTGCCGAGGGTCCCGGGGATGCGAGGCCCGTGGCCGTCCAGCGGGATGACGACCGGCTCGCGCTCGTCGACGGCATACGTGTTCCCCCGGACGTCGACGGGCACGGGGAGCTCGCCGACCTCCGTCTCCAGCGTGAGCTCCGTGGGCGTCAGCGTCGCGCGCACCCTCGTGCCGCGCCAGGTGACCCGGAAGGTCAGTGACTCCCACCCGTCGGGGAGCCGTGGGTCGAACGACAGCCGACCGTCGTGGTCGCGCAGGCCACCGAACCCGTTGACGAGCGCACACCACACTCCGCCGGCGGAGGCCACGTGCAAGCCGTCGACGGTGTTGCCGTGGCGGTCGACGAGGTCGACGAAGAGGGCGTCGACGAAGTAGTCGAAAGCCACCTCGTGGTAGCCGACCTCGGCCGCCATGACCGACTGCACGACCGCCGACAGCGTCGAGTCACCGGTGGTGATCGGGTCGTAGTACTCGAAGTCCTTGCGCTTGTCCTCGCCCGTGAAGCGGTTGCCCTGGAGGAAGAGGGCGAGCACGACATCCGCCTGCTTGAGCACCTGGAAGCGGTAGATGACGAGCGGGTGGTAGTGGAGCAGGATCGGCTTGAGGTCCTCCGGGGTCCTGCTGAGGTCCCACACCTCACGATCGAGGAAGAAGTCGTCCTGCGGATGGATCCCCAGGCCGTCGTCGAAGGGGATGTGCATGCCCGCGGCGCACGCGGCCCACTCCCTGAGCTCGCCGTCCGAGAGGCGCAGCCGCTGGGCGATGCGGGCGAACTGCTCCGGCTCCTGGCGACGCGTCCATTCGACCCACTCGACCGCCTGCTCCAGGTTGTACCGCGCCATGACGTTCGTGAAGAGGTTGTTGTTGACCACGGTGGTGTACTCGTCCGGGCCGGTGACCCCGTGGATGTGGAACGACCACTCGCCGTTGTGCCGCCAGAACCCGAGGTCGGCGTAGAGCCGGGCGGTCTCGACGAGGATGGGGAGCCCGTCGCGCACGAGGAATCCGACGTCCCCCGTCGCGTTGACGTACTGGACGAGTGCGTGCACGACATCCGCGTCGATGTGCACCTGGGCGGTGCCCGCTGCGTAGTACGCGGAGGCCTCCTCGCCGTTGATCGTGCGCCAGGGGAAGAGCGCCCCGCGTTGGCTGAGCTCCCGGGCGCGGTCCCGGGCCGCGGGCAGCATCCGGCTGCGGAAGTGCATGAGGTTCCGGGCGAGGTCGGGCCGGGTGTAGGTGAGGAACGGCGTGACGTAGACCTCGGTGTCCCAGAAGTAGTGGCCCTCGTACCCGGAGCCGCTCACCCCCTTCGCAGCCACACCATGGCCGTCGGCCCGCCCGCTGGCCTGGGCGAGCGTGAAGAGGTTGTAGCGGATCGCCTGTTGCGTCGCGTCGTGCGCCGGATCCGTGGAGGTGAACTCCACGTCGCTCGCCGCCCAGAACTCGTCGTACCAGGCGCGCTGCTCGGCGCGCCAGTGGTCGACGTCGTACCGCGCCGCCCGGTCGAGGGTCCGCCGGCACCGGTCCGAGAGCTCACGGACCGGCAGGCCGCGCGAGGTGTGGTACGCCACGGTCTTCTCGATGCGCAGCGTGCTGCCGGCGCGCGCGTCGACCCGGTAGACCATCTTCGTGAGGTCGGGGTCGGCGCCGACGACGACCTCGTAGGGGTCGGGCGTGCGCACCACGTGGTCGGCGGCGACGACGAGCGTCATCCGGGAGTTCGTGCACTCGTAGCCGAGCATCATCCGGTCGTCCTTGGCCATCTGGATCCGCGGCTGGAGCACCCGAGCCTCGAAGGCACCGGCCTTGCGAGGGTCCGCGTGCACACCCTTGGTGTCCGTCTGCGCGTGGTACTCGTCCGAGCTGTCCTGCCGGTTGAGCAGCTGCGACGAGACGACCACGGGGGCGTCGCCCGAGAGCATGGTCACCTCGAGGGTCAGCACGACGAGGTGCCGTTGGGTCATCGACGCCATCCGGGTGGTGTCGACCCGCACGAGCTTGGCGGAGGGTGTCCGCCAGATCACCGAGCGCCGCAGCACGCCGTCACGGAAGTCGAGGCTGCGCTCGTAGAACTCCAGGTCGGCGGTGCCGATGACGAGCGGCTCGTCGTCGATGTACAGCTTGATGAGCTTGGCGTCCGGTGCGTTGACGATGGTCTGCCCGGTGCGCGCGAAACCGTAGGCCGCCTCGGCGTGACGGATCGGCCAGGTCTCGTGGAACCCGTTGACGTAGGTGCCGTGCTCGAAGGCGTTCCGCCCCTCCTCGGGGTTCCCGCGCATCCCGATGTAGCCGTTGGCCACCGTGAAGAGGGTCTCGGTCACTCCGAGGTCGCTGCGCTCCGGGTCGCACTCGACGAGTCGCCACGGGTCCACCGGGAAGCGGCTGCGGTCGAGCGGGTCCCGGGGGATCCGCCCGATGCTCACGCGAGCTCCCCGAGGTCGGTCACGACGACGTGCGCCCCGGCGGCAGTCAGGGCGTCGGCGCCGGCCCCACGGTCGACGCCGATGACGAGGCCGAAGCCGCCCGCGGCGCCCGCTCGCACACCGGAGACGGCATCCTCGACGACCGCCGAGCGCCCGGGCGTCGAGCCGCACTCCTTCGCGGCGTGGACGAAGGTGTCGGGTGCCGGCTTGCCGGCCAGCCGGAGGGAGGTGGCGACGCCGCCGTCGACGACGGTGACGAAGCGGTCGGCGAGCCCGGCTGCCTCGAGCACCGCCGGCGCGTTGGCCGACGACGAGACCACGGCGAGCGGCATCCCCTGCTCACGCAGGAGGTCGAGGAGCACCACCGAACCGTGGTACGCCTCGACGCCGTCGCGGGCGAGCACCACGTTGAAGGCGTCGTTCTTGCGGTTGCCGAGTCCGCACACCGACCGGGTGTCCGGGGAGTCGCTCGGGTCGCCCTCGGGCAGCGTGATGCCGCGGGAGGCCAGGAAGTCCCGGACGCCGTCGTACCGGGGCTTGCCGTCCACGTGGGCGAAGTAGTCGGCGTCGGAGTACGGCGAGGTGTCCGCGGAGGGGTCGTCCCACTCCGCGAGGAAGGCGCCGAACATCTCCGCCCAGGCGCGCATGTGGACCTCGGCCGTCGGCGTGAGCACACCGTCGAGGTCGAAGAGGACCGCGTCGTGATCCGGCCAGTCCACGGTGTTCGTGCCGCTCATGCGGTGAACGCTAGGGACCGCGAGAGCGCTTGCGCAATGCATCCGAGGGACGAGACCGACAGGTGGTCGCGCCGGGGCTGTGGCTCGCGGTCCCACCCGTCTTCCGACGCTCCACTAGCGTGCTCGCTGTGAGCCAGCCCGTGCGCCTGCCGTTCGACCCGATCGCACGGGCCGAGGAGCTCTGGCGGGCACGGTGGGGAGACGACTCGCACTCGGTGTCCATGGCGAGCGCCACGTCGATCATGCGTGTGCAGCAGCTGCTTCTCGCGCGCTTCGACGCCATCGCCGGCCGGCACGGTCTCACCTTCGCGCGCTACGAGGCGCTCGTCCTGCTGGCGTTCAGCCGGGAAGGTCGGCTCTCGATGTCGCGGATCGGGGAGCGGCTCATGGTGCACCCCACGAGTGCGACGAACATCGTCCAGCGGCTCGCTGCGCAGGGTCTCGTCCAACGGGTGCCGAACCCCGAGGACCGGCGGGGGGCCTTCGCCGTCATCACCGATGCCGGCCTGGCGGCCATGGAGCTCGTGACCGCCGACCTCGAGGCCGTCGAGTTCGGCCTCGGGATGCTCGACGAGGAGCAGCACGCCACCCTCTTCACCCTGCTCCGCGCCGTGCGGACGGGGGCCGGCGACTTCGACGCCTGATGGACCCGGCGTGTCGTGCGTCACGCCGGGTGCATCATGGATTTGGCCGGTGCCGCGCGCGTTTGTCATGGTGTAAGGCCACTCCCGAGCCGGGAGCCCACTCCCGGACGCTCCGGAACCCGAAGGACACCACCCCATGCTCACCATCGTCACGCGCGTCGTCGGGGCGCTGCTGGCCCTCGTCGGCCTTGCGCTCACCGTGGTCGGCGTCTGGTTCGCCGCCCAGCTGGGGACCTCCGGGACCGCCGTGTTCTCGGCGAGGCCCGACACCGTCGACCCCGTGCTCATCCGCCCCGAGGTGCTCAACCGCGTGGACGCGGACGTCGTCGTGACCGCCACGCCGGCTTCGGGTGGCTCGGTCTGGATGGCGCTCGCCAACCCCTCCGACGCCTCGGCCGTGGTGGGCGGGGGTCGCCACGTCGCGGTCACCGGTGTCGCCGTGGCGCTCGAGGACTGGACCCTCCGGACGAGCGTGCGTGGCAGCGGTGAGGTGGCCGAGCTCGGCGCCGCGGATCTCTGGCGGCTCCAGGAGGACGAGGAGGGTCCGGTCCGCCTCACGGTGCGCCAGGAAAGTGCACCGGAGACCCTCGTCGTCCTCACTGATGGTGCGCCGCTCCGCTCGCTCACCCTGTCCGTCACGGACAAGACGTGGTTCGTCGAGGCCGTCATCGCGGCGCTCGTCGGTCTGTTCCTCCTCGTCGCCGGAGTGGCACTGCTCTTCTCCCGACGCCGCCCCAACGGCCCGGGCAGAGCCGGCGAGTCCGACACGTCGCCGCGGGCGGACGCCGAGGCCCGCACCGCGACTGCCGCCGGTGCGGGGGCTCTGGGCGACGCCCGCGACCCCGAGGAGGTCGCCCGATGAGGAGCCGACACATGTTCGCCACCCCTCCGACCACCGTCGGTCCGCGGCAGCGGTCCGATGGGGTGCGCGCCCGTTCGCTCGCCGCCGGCACTCTCGCCGGTGCGCTCCTGCTCGCCGGCTGCGGCGCCCAGGACGCACAGGACGCTCTCGTCGGCATCAAGGCGGCGCCCGCCGAGCGCACAGAGTCGGCGCCGCTCGATCCCGAGGGCGCGACGGCGATCGCGGCCCGGCTCGTCGCGGCAGCAGAGGCGCCCGTCGACGGTGACGCCAAAGCGGCGGCGAAGACCCGCGCCACGGTGCTCACCGGTGACGCCCTCACCGTCGCCAACGCCCAGGCCGCCCGGGCCCCCAAGCCCGCGACGACCACCGAGCTTGCGGCGCCGAAGCCACCGACCGTCGTCGCGCAGTCCGCCGGACGGGCCTGGCCGCGTGCCATCCTCGCCGCCACGCTCGACGAGGACACCAACACGCAGTTCCTCCACGTCCTGCTCTCCGAGAAGCCCGAGCAGCCCTTCCGGATCGCCGCGAGCGTGCCGATGTTCGGCGGGGCAGAGCTCCCGGCACTGGGCGACTCGACGAACGGGGCCCCTCTCCTCGACACGGCCACCAAGGAGGGTCTCGCGCTCGCACCGGAGGCTGCCGTTGCCGCGTATGCCGCCGCGCTCGCGCACCCCAAGCCCAAGGCCACGAAGGCCGTCGCGGTCGACGACCCCTTCGCGACCGGGCTGCGCACCACTGCGGCGGCGCAGACGAAGGCCCTCGGCAAGCTGGGCACCCTGACCCAGGTGCACGCGCCACTGCTCGAGAACGCCGTGACGTTCCGGCTCGCCGACGGCGGTGCCGTCACCTTCGGCCTCCTCAGGCGCACCGACACGATCACCGTGAAGCCCACGGCGAAGGAGCTCGTCCTGCCGGCCGAGTACGCGAAGGTCACCGGCAAGAAGAAGGTCACCAAGGCCCTGACCCTGCAGAACCTCCAGCCCTTCGTCATGGTCGTGCCCCCCGCCGGCAAGGCGGAGGTCATCGGCGCCAGCGAGCTGCTCGTGTCCGGCAAGGGCCAGTGACCGCGCACCCACCCACCCTTTGACAGAATCGTCACCATGAGCGAGACCACCCCACCCGCGGGCGCCCGCGGCGCCGTCGACCTGTCCGCCGTCGCCGGCACGACGACCCCGGGCACGGCCACCGCCGGCAGCGGGATGCCGGTCGGTCGCGTCCCGGGGTCGCCCGACTCGCCTCAGCCCACCGTGCCGACCGTCCCGCCGGGCCTCGTCGTCGAGGTCGACGCCGACACGTTCCAGGAGGCACTGGGCCGGACCCTCCAGGTGGCCGGAGTCCTCGTCCTCTGGTCCTCAGCCCACCCGCAGACCCGCGAGCTCGTCGACACCGTGACCACCGTCGCCGCGACGCTCGGCGGTCGCGTGCTCGTGCTCACCGCCGACCTGTCCGCCTCGCCCGAGCTCCTCCAGGTCTTCCAGCCGCTGCTCGTGCAGGCGTTCGGCCAGCCCTCGGTGCCGGCGACGTTCGGGTTGCTCCAGGGTCAGCCGGTGCCGCTCTTCCCAGGAGTCCAGCCGGAGTCGGAGGTGCGAGCGGTTCTCGAGCAGCTGCTCCAGGCCGCCGTCCAGAACGGCATCACCGGACGGGTCGACCTCGGTGAGGTGCCGGGTGCCGAGGAGTCGGACGAGCTGCCGCCGCTCCACCAGGAGGCCTTCGACGCCATCGAGCGCGGCGACCTCGCGGCGGCCACGGCGGCATACGAGAAGGCGCTCGCCGCCGATCCCAAGGACCACGACGCCGAGCTCGGGTTGGCCCAGGTCCGGCTCATGCAGCGCACGGCCGGTGTCGACCTCGCTGCCGCCCGCGCGGCCGCCGCCGCCGACCCGGGCGACGTGGAGGCGGCCACCACCGTCGCCGACCTCGATGTCCTCGGAGGGCACGTCGAGGACGCCTTCACCCGCCTCCTCGACCTCGTGCGGACGACCACCGGGGAGGACCGGGACCGCGTCCGTGGACACCTCCTCGAGCTCTTCTCCGTCGTCGGCGCGCAGGACGAGCGCGTCCGCAAGGGCCGCACGGCACTGATGAGCGCCCTCTTCTGACCGGTGCCACCCAAGCTCCTCGACGACCACATCCGGTTCCGGCTCGACCTGCAGGATCCGGACGTCACCGCCGTCGTCCTCCAGTGCGAGCGCGCCGTCCCCGGGCCTCGCGAGCTCCGACGGGATGCCCAGGGGTGGGTTCTCGACCTCCCGCGCCCGGCCCTCCAGCGCATCGAGTACCGGTTCGCCGTCGCGTGGGGTGACCACGTCGAGGTGGTGCTCGACCCGGCCAACCCGACGACCGTGCGCACGGCGTTCGGGGACCGTTCGGTCATGGAGATGCCCGGGTACGCACCCCCGTGGTGGGTGTCCGCCCCCGGGGTGCAGGGCCGGTTGGACCCCCACACGTTCTCCGGGGAGACCTCGCACGAGGTGCCGGTGACGGTGTGGAGTCCCGCGGACCTCATGGACGACGAGCCCGCCCCGCTCATGCTCGTGCACGACGGGGCCGAGTACGACCAGCTGGCCGGCATCACGGCCTACACGGGCGCGATGATCGCTGGAGGGCACCTGCCCCCACACCGCGTCGCCCTCGCCCACCCGGTCATCCGCGACTCGTGGTACTCGGGCTCGCCGCAGTACCTCCGCACGGTCGCCGATGCCGGCCTCGACCACCTGGAGCAGCGGTATGCCGTGCGCGGTCCCCTCGTCGTCGTGGGGGCGAGCCTCGGGGGGCTGACCGCCGTGCTCCTCGGGCTGCTGGCCGCACCCCGGGTCGGAGGGGTCTTCTCGCAGTCGGGGTCGTTCTTCCAGGTGCGCCACGACGACAACGAGAGCGGCTACCGGTACTTCGGGCGGATCGCGCGGCTCGTGCAGAGCGTCCTCGACACCCGTCACGCGGAGCACCCGCTGACCGTCGGGATGACCTGCGGGGCCCTCGAGGAGAACGTGGCGAACAACCGCGACATGGCCGCGGCGCTGCGCCGGGCGGGACACGACGTGGCTCTGCGAGAGGTGCCGGACCTCCACAACTACACCGCGTGGCGCGACAGCCTCGACCCGGGTCTCACGGAGGTGCTCCGGGCAGCGTGGGCACCGGTGGTTGCGGGCGGCTGACCCGACCGGCAAGGTGTGGTCGCATGGAGACCTCGAGCGTCCGCCTGCCCGTCCCGGGGTCACGACGCGGGCCTGGAGGTGGTCCGGTACGGCACGTGGGGGCGCCCGGTGCTCCTCTTCCCGGCCGAGGCCGGTTCGGCTCGCGACGCGGAGGGCAACGGCATGGTCGACGCCGTCCGTCCGCTCATCGACGCCGGGCGGGTGAGCCTGTTCTGTGTGGACTCCCTCGACGGCCGGTCCTGGGCGGACAGCGGCGTGCCGACGGAGGAGCGAGCCCGTCGGGCGCAGACGTATACGGCCTCGCTCTCCCAGCAGGTGCTGCCCTGGGTGATCGCCGAGACCGGCGGCGGGCAGGAGGTCGTCACGGTGGGCGTCTCGCTGGGTGCCTACCACGCGGTCCACCTCACCCTTCAGCGCGCCGACCTGGCCCCGGTGGCCATCGGCCTGTCCGGCAACTACGACCCCACGACGTGGAACGGGTGGGGCGAGCTGGGTGACGCGTCGTACTTCGCCAACCCCACGGCATACGTCGGGAACATGGCAGGTGACCACCTCGACTGGATCAGGTCCCGGGTCTCGCTGCTGCTCGTCGTCGGCCAGGGGCCCTTCGAGGTGTCGCCCACCCAGGCGCTCCCGGGGACGCGGGCGTTCGCCGATGTGCTCTCGCGCAAGGGGATCCGCCACGAGCTCGACGTGTGGGGAGACGACAGCGCCCACGACTGGCCGTGGTGGCAGCGCCAGCTGGCCCACCACCTGCCCCGTTTCGTCTGACGGACAGCCCACCCACCTGCCGACCGGCATCCCGCCCCAGTCCACCCCGACCGTCACGGCGCACCAGTGAGAAGGAGACCTTCCATGGCCCCCACGACCGACCACCTCGTCGGGCTCCTCCTCGGCGCAGAGGAGGACTGGCCGAGCGCCTTCGAAGCCCTCGCGCGACGCCTGGGGGTCCTGCGGGCCCCCGACGGGACCCAGCACACCCTCACCACCGAGCGACTGAGCATCGAGCCCTTCAACCTCCGCGACCGGGCGCGCCACGAGCTCGTCATCGACCGGCTCGCGCACTGGTACTACCACCCACGTGAGTGGCTCAAGAAGGTGGCGCTCATGGACGACGTCTACCTGCTCAACAGCCCGTTCACGTTCCAGTCGATGGAGAAGCACTCCGCGTACTGCGCGCTGATGCGCCTCGGGATGAACGTGCCGGAGACGGTGCTGGTGCCGTACAAGAACCCGGTCGACAACGCCCGTTGGGCCTACACGTCGGCCAAGTACAACCGGTCCTTCGACCTCGACCGGATCGCGGAGGAGATCGGCTTTCCCTTGTACATGAAGCCCTTCGACGGCGGAGGGTGGCGGGGAGTGTCGAGGGTGGGCGACCGCGAGGAGCTCCACCGGTCCTACGACGAGTCCGGCGAGATGCTCATGCACCTCCAGGCCTCGGTTCCCGACTTCGAGCACTTCGCCCGGTCGCTGACGATCGGGCCCGAGACGATGGTGATGAAGTTCCAGCCCGACGAGCCCATGCACCAGCGGTATGCCGTCGCCCACGACTTCCTCAGCGACGAGGTGGGCCGTGAGGTCGTGACGATCTCGCAGACGGTGAACGCCTTCTTCCGTTGGGAGTTCAACTCCTGCGAGATGCTCGTCAAGGACGGGGTGGTCTATCCGATCGACTACGCCAACGCATGCCCCGACGTCGCCGTGACGTCGCTGCACTACTACTTCCCGTGGGCGATGAAGGCGTTGCTGCGGTGGACGGCCTTCTGCGTCGTCACGGGCCGGTCGCCGCGCACGCAGGTGGACACCGGGCCGTGGTTCGCCGTCGCCGACGACGAGGCGCTGGACCACCAGGGCCGGCTCTCGGCATACCAGTCGCTCGCCGACGAGTACTTCGAGGTCGACCGCTACCGGTCGTTCTGCGAGTCCGTGCTGCCGCACGTCGACGAGCTGGTCCTCGAGTGGATCGGCGGGCCGGACTTCGCCGCCCTGCTCCACTCCACGGTCGAGCAGACCTACCCGCCGCACGAGCGGGAGGGGTTCGAGGCGCACTTCGCCGGGCTCCTCGACCTCTGGATGACCGACGAGCGGGCCCTCCTCGGCACCCGGGCTCCGGCGTCGACCACGTGAGCGCCCTCGAGAGGAGGCAACACGCCGAAGGCCCTGGGCCCGCATCGGCGTGTTGCCTCCTCTCGACGGGTCGGGGACCGAGGTCGGTCAACCGACCGCTCCCGGCGGGCCGAGGCGCGTGCCGCTGAGGCGCGGTCAGGAGCCGAGGGCGGCCGACACCACGTCCCGGGCCTCGGCCTGCACCTGGGCCAGGTGGTCGGGTCCGCGGAAGGACTCCGCGTAGATCTTGTAGACGTCCTCGGTGCCGCTCGGGCGGGCCGCGAACCAGGCGGACTCGGTGACGACCTTGAGCCCACCGATCGCGGCGCCGTTGCCGGGCGCCTCGGTGAGCTTGGCCGTGATCGGCTCGCCGGCGAGCGACTCGGCCGTGACGTCGTCGGGGGAGAGGGCGCCGAGCTTGGCCTTCTGCTCCCGGTCCGCCGCGGCGTCGATCCGGGCGTATGCCGGCTCGCCGTGACGGTCGACGAGCGCCCGGTAGTGGTCGCTCGGGCTGCGGCCGGTGGTCGCGAGGATCTCGGAGGCCAGCAGGGCGAGGAGGACGCCGTCCTTGTCCGTCGTCCACACCGAGCCGTCGCGCCGGAGGAAGGACGCCCCGGCCGACTCCTCGCCCCCGAAGGGCCCCGACCCGTCGAGCAGCCCCGGCACGAACCACTTGAAGCCCACGGGCACCTCGACGAGCCGGCGCCCGAGGTCGGCGGCGACCCGGTCGATCATCGAGCTCGACACGAGGGTCTTGCCGATGAAGCCGTCATCGCGCCACTGCGGCCGCGCACCGCCGTAGAGGTACCGGATCGCCACAGCGAGGTAGTGGTTGGGGTTCATCAGCCCGGCATCCGGAGTGACGATGCCGTGCCGGTCGGCGTCGGCGTCGTTGCCGGTCGCGATGTCGTAGGAGTCGCGCTGCCCGATGAGGCTCGCCATCGCGGACGGCGACGAGCAGTCCATCCGGATCTTGCCGTCCCAGTCGAGGGTCATGAAGCGCCAGGTCGCGTCGACGAGGGGGTTGACGACGGTGAGGTCGAGGCGGTGTCGCTCGGCGATCGCGCCCCAGTAGTCGACGGCTGCGCCGCCGAGGGGGTCGGCGCCGATCCGGATGCCCGCTCGTCGGATCGCGTCGACGTCGACCACGCTGGGCAGGTCGTCGACGTACGTGCCGAGGAAGTCGTATGCCGTGGCCGCTGCTCGGGCGCGCGCGAAGGGAACGCGCTCGACGTCCGCCAGCTCTCCGCGGATGAGCTCGTTGGCCCGGGCGGCGATCGCGTTCGTCGCGTCGGAGTCCGCCGGTCCTCCGTGCGGTGGGTTGTACTTGAATCCGCCGTCGCCGGGCGGGTTGTGTGAAGGGGTGACGACGATGCCGTCCGCGAGCCCGGCGCCGGAGGGCATCCCGTCGACGCCGGTGACCCTGCCGCGGTTCGCGGTGAGGATGGCGTGCGAGACCGCCGGGGTCGGCGTGTAGCGGTCGGCGGCGTCGACGAGCACGGTGACGTCGTTGGCGATCAGCACCTCCAGTGCCGTGGTCCAGGCCGGCTCGGAGAGGCCGTGGGTGTCGCGGCCGAGGAACAGTGGCCCGTCGAAGCCCTGGTCGCGCCGGTACTCGCAGATGGCCTGTGTCGTCGCGAGGATGTGTGCCTCGTTGAAGGACGTCCGCAGGCTCGACCCTCGGTGGCCGGAGGTCCCGAACGCGACCTGCTCCTCGACGCTCTCGGGATCAGGCTCGCGCGTGTAGTAGGCGGTGACCAGGGCGGCGACGTCGACGAGGTCCGAGGGCTGCGCCGGCTGTCCGGCACGAGGCGCGTTCATGTCACGATCCTGTCAGAGGTGCTCCACGGACAGACCGGGGCCGCGCGCCGAGATCACCGCCCGGCGGCCCGGCGCCCGGGGTGCACGGGAACCGCCGGGTCAGGGAACCGGCAGCATCGGTGAGGGACGGCCGGCATCCGCCGGGGCATGGGCGACACGGGTCTCGGAGAGCACCTCCACGACCTCGCCGAGGGGGGCCAGGTAGAGAGTGGAGAGCCGGGCCACCCGGACGGTGACCGACCACTGCTGGTCGTGCCACGGGGTCGCCTCCGCCTCGTGGACGATGCCGGCCTGGCTCGGACTGCTGAGCTCGTCGAACCCGCTCGTGTCGAGCAGGACCTCCCACCGGCCCGGGCGGGGCACCCCCACCCGCACCCATTCCTTGTCGGCGCCGCCGTAGTTGACGACCGTCGCGACGACGTCGCCGTCCTCGTCGGGTTGCGCGAACCGGAGGTACGACAGGACGTTGCCGGTGTTGTCGTCCGCGTCGAGCCACCGGAAGCCGGCCGGCTGGGAGTCCAAGGTCCACAGCGCGGGGTGGGAGAGGTAGATCCGGTTGAGCTCCTTGACCATGTTGTGCACCCGGTAGTGCGCCGCGTGGTCGAGCAGCCACCAGTCGAGCGACCGCCCGTCCCCCCACTCGCCCGGCTGCGCGAACTCGCACCCCATGAAGATCAGCTGCTTTCCGGGGTGCGACCACATGTACGCGAGGAACGCCCGGAGGGTCGCGAGCTGGTCCGTGCGGCTGCCCGGGATCTTGGTCAGGAGCGAGCCCTTGCCGTGGACGACCTCGTCGTGGCTGATCGGCAGGAGGTAGTTCTCGCTGAAGGCGTACATCAGCGAGAACGTCAGCAGGTTGTGGTGGTACTGCCGGTGGATCGGCTCCTCCTTGAGGTAACGGAGGGTGTCGTTCATCCACCCCATGTTCCACTTCAGCCCGAAGCCGAGGCCGCCGCCGGAGGTCGGCTTCGTGACCCCCGGCCACGACGTCGACTCCTCGGCGATGGTGACGACCCCCGGGACCCTCCGGTATGCCGTCGCGTTCGCTTCCTGGAGCAGGCCGATCGCCTCCAGGTGCTCCCGACCGCCGTGCACGTTCGGGATCCACTCGCCGTCCTTGCGGGAGTAGTCGAGGTAGAGCATCGAGGCGACGGCGTCGACGCGCAGCCCGTCGACGTGGAACTCGTCGAGCCAGTAGACGGCGTTGGCGACGAGGAAGTTGCGCACCTCGAGCCGTCCGAAGTCGAAGACGTGGGTTCCCCAGTCGGGCTGGTCCCCCCGGCGAGGGTCCGGGTGCTCGTACAGCGGCAGGCCGTCGAAACGGGCCAGCGCGAACTCGTCGCGCGGGAAGTGGCCCGGCACCCAGTCGAGGATGACGCCGATGCCGGCCTGGTGCAGCCGGTCCACGAGGTACTTGAACTCGTCGGGCGTCCCGAAGCGTGCGGTCGGGGCGAAGTACCCCGTGACCTGGTAGCCCCACGAGGGGCCGTACGGATGCTCCATGACGGGAAGGAGCTCGACGTGCGTGAAGCCGAGGTCGGAGACGTAGTTGACGAGGTGCTCGGCCAGCTCCCGGTAGGACAGCCCTTGTCGCCACGAGCCGAGGTGGACCTCGTAGACGCTCATCGGCCCGTCGTGAGGGTTGCGTGAGACACGGGACTCCATCCACGCGGAGTCACTCCACGCGTGCTCCGACTCGTCGACGACCGAGCCGGTGTTCGGCGGCGTCTCGGTGCGCCGCGCCATCGGGTCGGCCTTGGTGCGCACGACGTCGTCGGCACCGCGGATCTCGAACTTGTAGACGTTGCCGGCGCCCACGCCGGGGACGAAGAGCTCCCACACGCCCGAGGCGCCGATGATCCTCATGGGGTGGATCCGGCTGTCCCAGTCGTTGAAGTCGCCGATGACGCGCACCGCCTTCGCTCGGGGCGCCCATACGGCGAAGGACACGCCGCGCACCGACCCCATGGGTCCCACGTACTCGCGGACGCGGGCCCCGAGGACGGTCCACAGCTGCTCGTGCCGGCCTTCGCCGACGAGGTGGAGGTCCACCTCCCCGAGGGTCGGTGCGAATCGGTAGGGGTCGTCCTGGAGGTGCTCGATGCCGTCCGCCCAGGCGACGATCAGCCGGTAGTCCATCGTCCGGGTGGCGTCGGTGCGCACCGCCGTCCACACGCCCTCCGCCTCGTGCGCGAGCTCCAGCTCCTCGCCGTCCTCGAAGCGCACGCGGACCGAGCGGGCCAGCGGCTTGAGTACGCGGATGCGCAGCCCACCGGGCTCCAGGTGCTGGCCGAGCAGGTCGTGCGGCTGCTGGTGGCGTCCCTGGACGAGGGCGGTGATCGCGCCGCCGACCTCGGGGCTCGGGGTGGGGGTCACGACGGGTCTCCTTGCATGGTGGTCGGGTCCTGCGTGAGTTCCTGGCTGAAGCGGGCCGTGAGTCGGCGGACGGCGCCGAGGGGGATGGTGATCCACCCGGGGCGGTTGCGCGCCTCGTAGACGACCTCGTACATCGCCTTGTCCAGCTCGAAGGCGGCGAGGAGGGCGCCGAGGTCGCGGGGATCGGTGCCGGCTCGGGCGGCATACCCGTCGAGGAAGGACTGCTGCGCGGAGGTGACCCAGTCGCGCGCGGATTCGCCGTGCAGCTGCTCACACGTGCCGCCGACGTAGTCGAAGCTTCGGAGCATGCCCGCGACGTCACGGATGCACTGGTCGGGCAGCGACCGCTCCGACAGCGGGCGCAACGGTTCGCCCTCGAAGTCGAGGAGCACCCACCCCCGCTCGGGAGACTGGAGCACCTGACCCAGGTGGTAGTCGCCGTGGATCCGCTGGAGAGGGGGCCAGTCGGCCTCGCGGGCCGCGCTCAGCACCGTCTCGACCGGGCCCCGGACCTCCTCGAGCTCGGGTGCCTCCACCACGGCGGCGTCGAACCGGCGCTGCATCTCCGCGACGATGGCCGCGGCCTGCTCCCGGGTCGTCGGCTGGCTTCCGAGGACCTCGGCAAGCGTGGCGTGCACCTCGGCCGTGGCCTCGCCGAGGGCCCGGGCCGGGCCGGCGAAGTCGGAGCCCGCCTGCGCCGCCCTCAGGGCGACGCGCCAGGCGTCCTCGACGCCCGGCAGGAACTCCTGCGCGAAGGCCAGGTGACCGGATGCCGGCGAGTCGCCCTCGCTGCCGGGGTGCGGCCAGCGCCCCGTCACCGCGCCCACGAGCGCCGGAACGCGGCGAGATCCCGCGTCTCCGAGAGCGCCCTGGAGGACGACGTCGGGGTTGTCGCCCGGGGAGAGCATCCGGAAGACCTTGACGACCAGCGGGGTCTGCTGCCCGTCGGAGAGGTGCGCCGTCGACGATGACCGAGGTGTTGGACTGCTCCCCGGACAGCACCCGCGAGGCGCGCACGTGGACCACGCCGCCCCAGGTCGCCTGAGGGACCCCCGCGACGCCCTCCTCCACCTCGTCCGACCGCGTCGACGACTGGGCGCGTACCCGTCCCTGGATCAGCTCGAGGAGCTGGGCGGCGTAGACAGGATCGTGCGGCGCGTCGTAGACCCAGCGCAGGCCGAGGACCGAGTGCTCCATCGTGCCGACCAAGGCGTGGTCGGCACTGCCCAGAGGCTCACCCCGGTAGGTGAGGGGCACCTGGTAGACGACCGGCTCCTGACCGGCCTCGTCGGCGACGACGAGCGTCTCGATCCCCACCTCGCCCTCGGGGTCGTCGAGACGCCAGGCGGTGAGGAGGCGCAGGCGCGGCCGCTGACCCTTCGCGGCATACCAGCGCTGGTCGCCCATCCAGGACTGGACCAGCTCGAGCTTCGTCGGGCGGATCGTGGCGGTCGAGATGATGTCAGCCACGGTGGCCCCCGACGCCGGGCGACAGCGCGAGCCAGAAGAAGTCCCGCGAGCCGAGGGTGATGGCAACCCTGCCGTCCGGACCGATGTCCGGAAACCCGCTGCCCCCGAAGAGGTCGCGGGTCTGCCAGCCCCACAGCTGCCCCGGCACCGTGATCGCCGCCGACTGGGGGCGCGAGGAGAGGTTGTTGACGCAGAGGACCGCGAGGGCGGAGCGGTCCTCGGTGTCCCGGTCGTGCCGGTCGACTCGGACGAACGCCAGCACGCGCTCGTTGGTGGATGCGCACACCTCGAAGTCGCCGAGCCCGAAGACCGGGTGCTCCCGCCGCACGGAGAGCATGCCGCGGACCCAGTGCAGGAGCGAGGACCCGGAGGCCATCTGCGCCTCGACGTTCGTGTGGTTGTGGTGGTAGACCAACGACTGGATCACCGGGAGGTAGAGCTTGCCCGGGTCGGCGGTGGAGAAGCCGGCGTTGCGGTCGGGCGTCCACTGCATCGGGGTGCGCACGGCATCCCGGTCGTGGAGCCAGATGTTGTCGCCCATGCCGATCTCGTCACCGTAGTAGAGACACGGCGAGCCCGGCAGCGAGAGCAGCAGGGCGTGGATGAGCTCGATCTCGGGGCGGGAGTTGTCGAGCAGCGGCGCGAGCCGTCGCCGGATGCCGACGTTGGCCCGCATCCTCGGGTCGGGCGCGTACCAGCCGTACATCGCCGCGCGCTGCTCGGGCGCGACCATCTCCAGGGTCAGCTCGTCGTGGTTGCGCAGGAAGGTGCCCCACTGGCTGCCCCTCGGGATCGGTGGGGTGTCGGCGAGGACGTCGATGATCGGCGCCGCCTTCTCCTCGCGCAGGGCGTAGTACAGCATCGGCATGACCGGGAAGTGGAAGCACATCTGGCACTCGGGCGCCTCCTCCGTGCCGAAGTAGTCGACGACGTCCCGGGGCGGTTGGTTCGCCTCGGCGATGAGGATGCGCCCGGGGTACTCGGTGTCGACCATCGCGCGCAGCGTCGCGAGGAACTCGTGCGTCCGGGGATGGTTCTCGCCGTTGTGGCCCTCCTCTTCGTACAGGTAGGGGACGGCGTCCAGCCGGAACCCGTCGATGCCCATGTCCATCCAGAAGCGGACGACGTCGAACATCGCCTCGTGGACCGCAGGGTTCTCGAAGTTGAGGTCCGGCTGGTGGCTGAAGAACCGGTGCCAGAAGAACTGCCGCCGGATCGGGTCGAAGGTCCAGTTCGACGTCTCCGTGTCCACGAAGATGATCCGCGCGTCGGTGTACCGGTCGTCGGTGTCGGACCACACGTAGAGGTCCCCGTACGGTCCCTCCGGGTCGCTGCGCGACGCCTGGAACCACGGGTGCTGGTCGCTCGTGTGGTTCATGACGAGGTCGGTGACGATGCGGATGCCGCGCGCGTGCGCCTGGGTGATGAGCTCCTTGAACTCCGGCAGGGTGCCGAACTCGGGGAGCACCTGGGCGTAGTCCGAGATGTCGTAGCCGCCGTCCCGAAGCGGGCTGGCGTAGAACGGCGGGAGCCACAGGCAGTCCACTCCGAGCCACTGGAGGTAGTCGAGCCGGTTGACGATGCCTGCGAAGTCGCCCTCTCCCGACCCGTTGCTGTCGCCGAAGGCGCGCACGAGGACCTCGGAGAACACGGCGGTGCGAAACCACTCGGGGTCGTGCCGCAGTCCCGGCTGGTTGGCGCCGAGTCCCGGGGTGGAGTGGCCCATCCCGGCGATCACCGTCACCAGGGTCTCCTCACCGTCACCAGGTGGACGGGCTCGACCTCCGGTCCGAGTCGGACGTAGGTGTCCCGCTGCCAGGTCCAGCTGTCACCGGTGAGGAGGTCGGTGGCCTCGAAGCTGTCGCCCGGCTGCAGGCCGAGCGCCCCCATGTCGAGGCGCAGGGTCGTCGCGCGCGTGGAGTGCGGGTCGAGGTTCGCGACGACGACCACGACGTCGTCGGTGCCGTCGGGCATCCGGCGGCGCTTGGAGAAGGCGAGGAAGTTCTCGTCGTCGACGTGGTGGAAGCGGATGTCGCGCAGCCGGTGCAGTGCGGGGTGGGAGCGGCGGATCTCGTTGAGCCGGGTGAGGTACCCGGCCAGGGTGCGCCCCTCGCGTGGGCCGCCCGGCTCGTCGTCCTCCCAGCGGCGGTTCTTGTACTCGTACTTCTCGTTGTCGATCTGCTCCTCGGCGCCGGGGCGGGCCACGTGTTCCATGAGCTCGTACCCGGCGTAGATCCCGTAGGTCGGGACGAGGGTCGCCGCCAGCACGGCCCTCAGCTTCCACGCCGCCGGGCCGCCGAACTGCATGTACGGCGTGAGGATGTCGTGGGTCGTCGGCCAGAACGAGGGGCGCATGTACGCGGCCGCCTCCCCGGAGAGCTCGGTGAGGTACTCGCGCAGCTCGCCGGCGGTGGTGCGCCACGTGTAGTACGTGTAGCTCTGCTGGAAGCCGATCTTGCCGAGGGTGTGCATCATCGCGGGCTTGGTGAAGGCCTCGGCCAGCCAGATGACGTCAGGATGGTCCTGCGCGACGTCGGCGATGAGCCACTGCCAGAACTCGACCGGCTTGGTGTGCGGGTTGTCGACCCGGAACAGGGTCACCCCGTGGTCGATCCAGACCTGGACGACCCGGCGAACCTCCGCGTAGATGCCGGCCGGGTCGTTGTCGAAGTTGACGGGGTAGATGTCCTGGTACTTCTTCGGGGGGTTCTCGGCGTAGGCGATGGTGCCGTCGGCCCGGGTGGTGAACCACTCCGGGTGCTCGGCGACCCAGGGGTGGTCGGGGGAGCACTGGAGGGCCAGGTCCATGGCGACCTCCAGGCCGAGCCGCCGCGACTCGGCGACGAAGGCGTCGAAGTCCTCGAAGGTCCCGAGGTCGGGGTGGATGGCGTCGTGGCCGCCGTCCGGGGACCCGATGGCGTACGGGCTGCCGGGGTCCTCCGGGCGCGCGTCGAGGGTGTTGTTCGGCCCCTTCTTGGCGGCCTGCCCGATCGGGTGGACCGGGGTGAGGTAGACGACGTCGAAGCCCATGGCCGCGATGGCCGGGAGCCGGCGTGCCGCCGTCCGGAGGGTTCCCGTGGTCCAGCGGTGCTCCTCCTCGTCGTAGGTGGCGCCCTCGCTGCGGGGGAAGATCTCGTACCACGCACCCGAGAGCGCGAGCTCGCGCTCGACGAGGAGGGGCAGGTCCGCCGACGGCGTGACGTACTCACGCAGTGGCCGGGCGCCCAGCTCGTCCTCGACCGAGGCGTCCGTGCCGGCCTTGAGGCGGACCATGGGAGGCCGGCCTTGGTCGCGGAGCCCCGCGACGGCATCCCGGAGCACGGCCTTCTGGGCTGCGGTCCGCTCCCCGTCGGCGACGGCGCGCTCGAGGACCAGCGCCCCCTCCTCGAGCATGAGCTCGGTGTCGACGTCGGCCTGCACCTTGATCGTCGCGTCGTGCTCCCAGGTGCCGTACGGGTCGGACCACCCTTCCACCCGGTAGGACCACCACCCGGTGCGGTCCGCGCTGACCCGAGCCACCCACGTGTTGAGCCCAGGGTTGGTGCACATCATGGGGACGAGGTGCTCCACGCCGTCCGGGTCCGTGAGCACGACCGAGGCGTTGACGGCGTCGTGCCCCTCACGGAAGACGGTGGCGGTGACGAGGAACTCCTCGTCGACGACGCACTTGGCCGGACGGGCGCCGTTGTCCACGCACGGGCGGACGTCGAGGACGGGGATGCGGCCGATCGGATGCTGCGGGGCGCTGGTCTGAGGGGCTGCGGTCACGAGCCGCACGCTACCGGCCGGGGCGGGTGCCGGAGGCGTCGCCGACGCCGCCGGATCTCGGGGTGCGAGATCCTGACGCCCGCACGAAAGGGCGGGATGGAAGCGCTTTTACCGTCCCCTATGCTGCTCCCTCGTGAAGGCCATCCGTCGCTTCAGCGTCCGCCCTGTCCTGCCCGCCCCGATCGCCGCTCTGGGTGAGCTCGCGATGAACCTGCGGTGGAGCTGGCACCCCCCGCTGCGCGACCTCTTCGACTCCATCGACCCACAACGCTGGGCCGCGGTCGGCAGCGACCCCGTCGCGATGCTCTCGGACCTGCAGCCGCAGGAGCTCGAGCGCCTCGCCGGTGACACGGGATTCGTCGAGAGGGTGGATGCCGCGAAGAAGTCGCTGGACCGCTACCTGCGCGAGGACCGCTGGTACCAGCACTGGGCGCGCGAGGAGTCCGAGGGCGGCGTGCCGTCGGCCGTCGCGTACTTCAGTGCCGAGTTCGGCATCGCCGCGGCGCTCCCGCAGTACTCCGGCGGCCTCGGCATCCTCGCCGGCGACCACCTCAAGGCCGCCTCGGACATCGGCGTGCCGATCGTCGGTGTCGGCCTCTTCTACAAGACCGGCTACTTCCGCCAGAGCCTCAACCGCGACGGCTGGCAGGAGGAGGACTACCCGGTCCTGGACCCCGACGGCCTCCCCCTCTCGCTGCTGCGCGAGGAGGACGGCAACGCGTGCGTCATCACCATCGACCTCCCCGGTGGCCGGCAGCTCCATGCCCAGGTGTGGCGCGCCCAGGTCGGACGGGTGCCCCTGCTGCTCCTCGACTCCGACGTCCACGCCAACGACGACGGCGGCCGGAGCGTCACCGAGCGCCTCTACGGTGGCGGCGGGGAGCTTCGCCTGCAGCAGGAGATGCTCCTCGGAATGGGCGGGGTCCGCGCGCTGCGACTGTGGTCCCGGCTCACCGGTGCTCCGACACCCGACGTCTACCACGCGAACGAGGGGCACGCCGGGTTCCTCGGCGTCGAGCGGATCAGCGAGCTCGTCCGCTCGGAGGGGATGTCGTTCGAGGAGGCCCTGGAGGCGGTGCGGTCTGCGACGGTCTTCACCACCCACACGCCGGTGCCGGCCGGCATCGACCGTTTCGACTGCTCGCTCATCGAGCTCTACTTCGGCGGCGCCCAGGCCCTCGACGGGGTGCCGGTGGACCGCCTCCTCGCGCTCGGTGCAGAGACCTACGAGGGCGGCTCGGCCACCATGTTCAACATGGCCGTCATGGGCCTGCGCCTCGCCCAGCGCGCCAACGGGGTCTCCCGGCTGCACGGGGTGGTGAGCCGCGAGATGTTCGACGGTCTCTGGCCCGGCTTCGACGACGCCGAGGTGCCGATCACCTCGATCACCAACGGCGTCCACGGCCCGACGTGGGTCGACCGGCAGGTCTTCCAGCTCGCCCGCACCCACGCCGATGTCCATGAGCTCGACACCCAGGACTCCTGGGAGGCCATGGCCGGCGTCCCGCGGGACGCCGTCTGGGCCACCAAGCGCGAGCTTCGGCTCCAGCTCGTGGAGGGGGTGCGGCGCCGCACCCGCGAGTCGTGGCTCGAGCGGGGAGCGTCCGCCGCCGAGCTCGGCTGGACCGACGACATCCTCGACCCGGACGTGTTGACCATCGGCTTCGCCCGCCGGGTGCCGACCTACAAGCGGCTCACCCTCATGCTGCGCGACCCCGCGCGGCTGAAGAAGCTCCTCCTGGACTCGGACCGGCCGGTGCAGCTCGTCATCGCCGGCAAGGCGCACCCGGCCGACGAGACCGGCAAGCAGCTCATCCAGCAGATGGTGCGCTTCGCCGACGACCCCGAGGTCCGGCACCGCATCGTGTTCCTCCCCAACTACGACATCGCGATGGCCCTGCACCTCTACCCGGGTTGTGACGTCTGGCTCAACAACCCGCTGCGACCCTTCGAGGCGTGCGGCACGTCGGGCATGAAGGCAGCGCTCAACGGCGCGCTCAACCTCTCCATCCTCGACGGCTGGTGGGACGAGTGGTACGACGGGAACAACGGCTGGGCGATCCCGACCGCCGACGGGGTCGAGGACCCCGAGCGCCGCGACGACATCGAGGCCAACGCCCTCTACGACCTCATCGAGAACCAGGTGGCGCCGCGCTTCTACGACACCGACGAGCTCGGCCTGCCGCAGAACTGGCTGGCGATGCTCCTCCACACGGTGACGACACTGGGACCCAAGGTCCGTGCGAGCCGCATGGTCCGGGACTACACCGAGCAGCTCTACGTGCCGGCGGCTCGCTCCGGCTGGGCGATGGCCGAGGGCGGCTACGCCGGGGCCCGGGACCTGGCGGAATACAAGGCGCGGGCCCGGGACGCATGGGGCTGAGGTGCACGTGGACCATGTCGAGTCCTCCGGTGTCGGGGACAGCCCCGAGCTGGGCGAGACGCTGCACGTCACCGCCTACGTGTCCCTGGGTGCCCTCGGCCCCGACGACGTCGACGTGCAGGTGGCCCACGGCCGCACGAACCACCACGGCGACGAGCTGCACGACGTCTCGTCGGTGTCGCTCGACCACGTGGAGTCGTACGAGCACGGGCGGCACCAGTTCGCCGGCGACCTCGTGCTGCGCGCCTCGGGGGGCTTCGGCTACACCGTGCGCGTGCTGCCCAGGCATCCCGGTCTGGCGACGACGGCAGAGCTCGGCCTGGTCGCCAACGCCTGACCCGTCGCCTCAGCGCGGCGAACTCACCCCGACGTCATCCATTCCGAGCACGGCGAGCCTGGCGGTCATGGTGCGCGCCACGGTGGCCGGCCTGAAGAGCGCCTCGGGCGGGTCCACCATGCTCGTCACCCGCAGGAAGGCGGCACCCAGGTCGGCGTCTCGGACGGCGCCTGCCTGGACGCGGGCGACGTAGCGGCCGAGCGCGCGGCTGGCGGCCGTTCGGCGTCCGGGCACGTCGGGAAAGGCGAGGTCGGCGTTCTTCGCCATGCCCCAGGCGCGCCCGCTGATCCTCCCGACCTCTTGCCGGTAGCGGCGGGCCCACTGGGGCCCACCGTCTGTGAGGTGGCGGCGCAGGGCCACCGCCTCCAGCGCCGCGACGGTCATGCCCTGCCCGTAGATGGGGTTGAGGGTGCACGCGGCGTCCCCGAGCACCACGAGGCTCTCGGGGAACCGGACGAGCCGGTCGTAGCGCGTCCGCACCGAGGTGGGGTAGCGGTAGCCAACGGGGTCATCGAGGGGCCGGCCACCCCGGAGGACCTCCGAGACGTCGCTGAGCGCGAGGTCGGCGCTGAAGCGTTCGAAGCCCAGGGGGTCGGTCGGCGGGTGGTCGCCGAGAACACCCATGAGGGTGACCAGGCAGCTGCCCCCCTCGACCAACGACAGCGCACCACCACGCGGAGTGTCCGGCGTGGGGGCGGAGAGGAGGACGAGATCGTCGCCCAGGGCACCAGGGTCGAGGCGGTAGCGGCGGCTCGAGTACCCGACGCGGACCTCGAGGCGCTCCCGGGCCGGCGGGCGGTACCCGGCCGCCTCGAGCCAGACGGGCAGGCGGGAGCCGCGGCCGGTGGCGTCGACGACGAGATCTGCGTCGACCCGCTCCTCCGCGCTCCCGTCGACGCGACCGATGACGTTGGCCCCCACGACGCGTCGACCATCCGCAGTGGTGGCCAGTCCTACGACGTCCCGGCCGCCCAGGAGGCGGATCCCGGACAGCGCCAGGACCCGGCGGCGAACCGCCGCCTCGAGGACCGCTCGACTCACGCAGACGGCGGTCAGTCCGGACCTGCCCTGTCGGAACCGAAACCCACCGAGGCAGATGCGCGAGTTCGCGAGCATGTCGCCGACCGGAGCGCCCGCCTCGACGAGCTCGGCCGTGAGCCCGGGAAACAGGTCCTCGAGCACGTCGTGACCTCGCGCGAGCAGACCGTGCAGATGGCGTGCCTGTGGAGTGCCGCGACGCGACCCGGCGGCGGGGCCGAGCAGATCCCGGTCGACGACGATCACCTCGGCGTGGGTCTCGGCGAGCACGCGAGCCGCGAGCAGCCCGGCGATGCTCCCGCCGAGGACGACGGCGCGGTCTCGGTACATCGGTGTCATGCCAGCCTCCCCGACGTCTGTGCCTGCCGGCTCCGAGGCTGCTCGTGACTCCCGGCCATTCACCAGGTCACGTGGTGTCCAGTTCCGTCCAGTCGGCGCCCAGCTCCCGCTCCCACAGCCAGGCCACCACCCGGTGGAGTCCCTGGCGGAGGTGCCGGCGGTAGGTGCTGAACGGCAGGCCCAGGATCGCTGCGGCGGACTCCTGGGTGCGGTACGTGCGGAGGTAGGTCACGTCCAGCGCCCGATGGAGCCCGTGGGCCCGCGGGTCGCCCTCGAGGGCCGCGGCCGCGGCATGCAGGAGCTCGGTCAGGGCCGCGCCGCCACTCGCCTCCGCCCGGGACGTGACGAGACGTGTCCGCAGCAGCGGGTTCCGCGCCAGGAGCTCGGGCCGGTGGAGGTCCTTCATCGCCTGCCGCACCGCCGCCGTGAAGTCCCCGTGTGACAGCACCAGCGGTTCCGAGGCCGTCGGTGCCGGTGGAAGCAGAAGGGCATCGTCGGCCAGGGCCCGTTCCGTCCACCGTTCCGTCACCGCCTCCAGGGGAACGCGGCGGAAGTCGTGAGCGAAGAGCCCGAAGCGTCGCCCGCCGAGGAGGAAGTCCGCACCCACGGCTCGGGGCAGGTCGGCGGCCGCGAAGTACTCGTTCCAGCGGTCCGGCTCCGCGAGTGTGACGAGGTCCCAGGCGAGGTGCGGTGTGGACAGCTCCCTCTGCATGGTGACGATGGGGACGGCGTTGAGAGTGGGGGAGGGACCCTGGTAGGTCTCGGCGTCGACGGTGAATCGGCACTGCGTGACGACCTCGCCGACCCGAGCGGGCGCAGTTCTCTGGACGAACTCCCAGGCGGCCGCCGTGCCCGGGTCGGCGTCGCGGTCCTCCGTGCTGGCTGCCGTGAGGTCGAGCACGGCCACGACCCCCCGGAGCGAGCCGCGCGCGCCGCGGACCACGTGGAAACCCTCGGGCTGTCGGTCGAACCAGTGAGCCGCACAGGCTGCGGACCGTTCGCCTTCGGCGGACTCGACGAGGCGGATGATGTCGGCCCGATCCGCGGCGACGGCGCGGTCGGGGTAGTGGTCGCCCCAGTCGTCCCAGGCGACGGGTGAGAGGACGCCTCGCAGAGCTGCGGAAGAGGAACTTCACGTCCGCGATGGCTCCCTGTTGCGGTCGGCCCGTGGTGCGTCGTACCTCACGCATGCAATGGGCGCGGACGGCCCGGAACACCTCGCGGTACCCCTCCGGGTCACGCCATCTCAGGTCGGCGTCGAGCAGATCGCGGACGACGTCGTGTGGTGACACACCGTGCGGGGCCAGCTCCATGATCGAGAGGCTCGCGAGCCAGTCGAAGAGGTCGTGCGGGTCCTCCGCTTCGACGCCGACATCGCGCAGGAGGCTCTCGGTCGTCATCCGTGCGACAGCGGACACCTCGAGGGCGCGGCGGTGCGCCGCCGTGGGGACACCGCTCACGAGCCGCCTGAGCAGGACCGCAACGAGGTCGGCAGGTAGGGCGGTGACCGCGACGCCTGGATCACGCACCAGCACGTCGACCACGAGCGACAGCGTCAGGGGGTGCCCGTGCGACATGGCGAGCGCTGCCGCCCGACGGTGCGCGGGGACCCCACGCCGGTCGAGGTAGGCACGGGCGTCATCCGGGTTCAGGTTGCGCAGGGAGACCACCCGCAGCAGCCCGGACCAAGCCGCGTTCGCGCGCCATCCGGGGGGCGGGGGAAGCCGGCTCGCGAGCACGGTGATCGTCGCGGCGGGCAGGCGCGGCAGAAACCGGTCGCGCACCCACTCGTCGAGATGGGTGAGGACCTCGTAGGAGTCGAGAAGGAGGACCAGCCGCTGGTCGGACGGCAGGGTGACGGCATCATCACCGTCCGGCACGTCCACGACGACCCGGGCGGCATCCAGCACGCTGTCGGGGCCGGCCACCTCCCGACCGTCGAGACGCACGATGTGCGCGCCGGCGTCGCCGGCCGAGGAGGCGTACTCGTCGAGGAGCGCACTCTTGCCCACCCCGCCGGGACCGTGCACGAACAGAACGCGGAAGTCGGGGTCCTTCGCCTCGAGCGCCGCCGCGAAGACGTCCAGCTCGGCCGCCCGGCCGACGAAGTACCTCCGTCGCCGAGCCGCCAGCACCCCGCCGAGTGTCTCTCGCGAGGGGTCGACCCTCCCGGTCATGTCGTCCATCGTGTCAGCCTGCGGCGTGCACGTGACCCGTCCGCGACGGCCCAGCGGCCGTTTCGGCCCGGGGTCAGTGCCCGGTTGAGACCTCGACGAGGAGGTCCCGGGTGACGTCGGCGAGGGTCCGGCACCCGGTGAGGGCCATGGTGAGGTCGAGCTCGGCGCGGATGTTGCGCAGCACCTCGGCGACGCCATCCTCGCCGGCCAGCGCCAGGCCGTAGACGTGCGGCCGGCCGATGCCCACGGCATCCGCCCCGAGCGCCAGGGCGACGAACACGTCGGCCCCCGACCGCACCCCGCTGTCGAAGAGCACCGGGACGGAGGAGCCGGTGCCACGGACGGCATCAACCACGCCCGGGAGGGCGTCGAGCGCCGCCACGGACCGGTCCACCTGCCGGCCGCCGTGGTTCGACACGAGGACGCCGTCGACGCCTTCGGCGACCGCGCGGCGGGCGTCGTCGGGGTGCAGGATGCCCTTGAGGACGACGGGCAGGGAGGTCAGCCGGCGCAGCCTCGACAGGTCGGTCCACGTGAGCGAGGGCTTGGAGAACACGTCGAGGAACGTCTCGACGGCGGCCCGGGGGTACGGGGACGAGAGGTTGTCCCGCACGCCGCCGGGGTGGTTCCGGCTCAGCGAGAGGAGACTGCGCACGGCGGCGGGGTTGGGTCGCGGCTGTGGCTCCGGCTCCGCACCGGATGCCGCGGCCGCCCGTTTCGCGGCGACCCGCTCGTCGACGAGCCGACGGAACACGGGGTCGGACGTGTACTGAGCGATGCCCTCGCCGCGGGCGAAGGGGAGGTGGCCGAGGTCGAGGTCTCGGGGCCGCCAGCCGAGGTACGCCGTGTCGAGGGTCACGACGATCGCCTCGCTTCCGCACGCCTCGGCCCGGTGGACGAGGCTCTCGACGAGGTCGTCGTCGCGGCTCCAGTAGAGCTGGTACCAGTGGCCCGAGCCGCCGAGCGCCTCGGCGACCTCCTCCATGGGCACCGACGCCTGGGTGCTCAGGATCGGGACGATGTTCTGCGTCCGGGCCGCCCGGGCGACTGCCAGGTCCGCCTCGGAGTGGGCGGCCGACAGCACGCCGATCGGGGCCAGGAGGATCGGGCTCTCGTGGCGCCGGCCCAGCAGCTCGAGGGACTGGTCGCGCTCCCCGGTGTCGACGAGCATCCGCGGCAGGACGCGCCAGCGGTCGAAGGCCGCCAGGTTGGCCCGGGCGGTCGACTCCCCGCCCGCCGACCCGGCGACGTAGGCGAAGGCGCGGCGGGACATGACCCGTCGCGCTGCCTCCTCGAGCTCCTGCGCGTTCGTGGGCACCCGAGGCCGGCGGCCGTAGGTCCCCGCGCGGTAGATGGCGGACTGGGTGGCTCGGCCGAGCTCCGGGAACGGCATCCGACCTCCTGGGCCTCGCGGACGGTGTGACCACCATCCCTGCCGCCTGTCTACCCGATCACGACGCGCCGAACGCGGGACCCGCCGTTGCGGCACCGGGCCTAGGGTGACCGCCATGAGCAGATTCGCCTGGGCCGCCTGGGGGCTGCTCGTCGTCGTCCTGGACCTCCCGCTGCTGGGCTGGGACGTCCTCCCCGACGTCGTCGGCTACGTCTGGATCGTCATCGGGCTGGGAGGGGCAGCCGAGATGCACGAGGCGTTCGTGCGTGCCCGGGCAGCGGCCGCGGCCGGCGTCCCCGTCGCCCTGGTGAGCGGGACGCCACTGTTCAACGACCTGTACGGGGTCGAGTGGGGCGCCGCGTTCGCGGGGATCCTCGTCTTCGTCACCGTCGTCCACCAGCTGGCCACCGGCATTCGCGACCGTGCTCCCGAGGGCGACAGCGACATCGGGATCTACACGCGCGGCATCCGGATCGCCGCACCGGCCGCGGGGGTCGTCCAGCTCGTGGGCCTCGTCGCCATCAGCACCGCCCTCGCGCCGCTCTACTTCCTCGGCCTGCTCGGTCTCGTCGTCGTGGGGATCGTCACGGTGGTGCTCGTCCACCGGGTCAACCGAGCCGGGTGGCTCGACACCACCGGTGCGGCTGACACCACTGCCGGTGGCACGGGCGCTCGACCCGCCGGCGAGGGGTGAGCCGTCAGCGCAGGTAGGGGAAGCCCTGGTCGAGCAGGTCGCGCTGCGCGACCTCGGCGCACCGACCCGCTGCGACGACCCCGCTGGGCGGCTGCCGCCTCCAACGCCGCCGTGTAGGTCGCGGACGTCAGCGGTCGTTGGAGGCGGCGTAGATGCGCAGGCTCGTGGCGGGCACGGTCACCACTCCGGGGGCGCGTTCCTCGCCATTCTCCGCGGGGCGCTCCCACACGCTGTCCCAGAGCAGCCGGTATGCCGTGACGCCCGGGACGGCGGGAAGCGTCACCTCCGCGTCGTCCCCGTCCCCGTTGACCACGACGAGGGCCGTGGCACCTTCCGACCGGTCGTCGAAGCCCACGTCCGTGGGCGGCGCCGCGAGGGCCATCTGCACCACCCGCAGGTCCGGGTCGTCCCACCGACTGCCCACGGGGGAGCCGTCCACGGAGTACCACTCGAGGTCGCGGGTCCCGTCGTCGTGAACCTGCCGCCCCACGGACCAGACGCGCCGACGGAGCACGGGGAGGTCGCGGCGGAGGCGCAGGAGGTGACGCGTCGTCGCGAGGAGGTCCTCCTGCCAGGGCTGGAGGTCCCAGTCGACCCAGGTCGTCGCGTTGTCCTGGCAGTACGCGTTGTTGTTGCCCCGCTGGGTGCGCCCCACCTCGTCGCCGGCCGTCAGCATCGGCACTCCGGTCGACAGCAGGAGGCTGCCGAGGAGGTTCCGCACGGTGCGGCGCCGCGCGGCGAGGACCGTCGGGTCGTCGGTGGGGCCCTCCACCCCGTGGTTCCACGACCCGTCGGCACTGCTGCCGTCGCGGTTGTCCTCGCCGTTGCTCTCGTTGTGCTTGTGGTCGTATGCCGTGAGGTCGGCGAGGGTGAACCCGTCGTGTGCCGTCACGAAGTTGACCGACGCGGTCGGTCCACGGTCACGGTCCCCGAACAGGTCGCGTGACCCCGTCAGCCGGGTGGCCAGGTCGTGAAGTCCGTGCCCCCGTTGACCGTGCTCGAGCGCTCGCACGTCGGCCACCCAGAACCGGCGCGCCGCGTCCCGGAAGCGGTCGTTCCACTCGAGGAAGGGCGGCGGGAACTGACCGGTGCGCCAGCCGTGGATCCCGAGGTCCCAGGGCTCGGCGATGAGCGTCACGGCGGAGAGGACGGGGTCGGTGCGCAGCGCCACGAGGAAGGGGTGGTCGGGGTCGAACTCGTCGGCTCGCCCTCGGCCGAGCGCGACGGCGAGGTCGAAGCGGAAACCGTCCACGTGCATCTCCTGCACCCAGTAGCGCAATGAGTCGAGCACCATGCGGCAGACGACGGGATGGCGCAGGTCCAGGGTGTTGCCGCAGCCGGTGACGTCGATGTCCCGGCCGCGCTCGTCGAGCCGGTAGTAGGCCCGCTGGTCCAGGCCGCGCCACGACAGGGTGGGCCCGGTCCGGTTCTGCTCGGCCGTGTGGTTGTAGACGACGTCGAGGATGACCTCGATGCCCTCGCGATGGAGGAGCTTCACCATGCCCTTGAACTCGTCGACCGCCCCCTGGGGGTCCGTGGCCGCGGCGTAGGCGGCGTGCGGGGCGAAGAAGCCGAGGGAGTTGTAGCCCCAGTGGTTCGTCATGTCCCTGCGAACCAGATGCGGCTCGTGCGTGAACGCATGGATCGGGAGCAGCTCGACCGCGGTGACTCCGAGCCCGACGAGGTGAGCCACCGACGCCGGGTGGGCGAGGCCGGCATACGTGCCACGCAGCGACTGCGGGACCTCGGGGTGCAGCACGGTCTGGTTGCGCAGGTGCGCCTCGTAGATCACCGTCTCGCTGAGGGAGTGACCCGGGGGCCGGTCGTCCGCCCAGTCGAACGTGTCGTCGACGACGACGCATCGCGGCACGTGCCCCCGGCTGTCGAGCGGAGAGATCAGCTCACCGTCGCCGCCCCACGTCGCGTCGACGACGTGGCCGAAGACCTCCGGCCCCCAGGACACCTCGCCCTCGATGGCTCGGGCGTAGGGGTCGAGGAGCAGCTTGGCGGGGTTGTGCCGCAGCCCCTGCTCGGGGTCCCAGGCACCGTCGACCCGGATGTTGTAGCGCTGGCCCGGGCGGACGTCGGGGACGAAGCCGAACCACCACCCGTGGGCGCGCTCGAGGAGCGGCACGCATCGCTCCGTGGCGCCCGTGCGGTCACCGGCCTCGAAGAGGCAGACCGCCACCGCGTCGGCGTGGCCCGCGTAGACAGCGATCTCGGCCCCGCCCTCCACGAGGGTGACTCCGGGAAGGGGCGGCAGGTCACGGGCGACCCTCGACCGAGGGGGTCCGAGGCGGGCCGGCGGCGACATGGAGGGGAGCCTAATCAGTGGTTACGGTGGAGCCATGACCGATCCCACGTCCCTGCCCAACTTCCCGCCACCGGCGGACGAGCATCCTTTGCGCGGACGGGTCCTGGACGTGCTCGTCGACCTCGGGCTGCGACCGAACCTCGACGCCGACGGCGACGTGGCGTTCACGGCGAACGAGCAGCAGCTCTTCATCCGGTGTTCGGAGGGCGAGGTCCAGATCATGCGGGTCTTCGGCCAGTGGCAGGTGGCCGAGGAGATGCAGGGGGACCGGCTCAAGCTCCACGAGACGTGCAACGAGCTCAACCTCAACATGAACTGTGTCAAGAGCGGGATCGCGGGCACGACGCTCGTCGTCACGGGGGAGCACCTCGTCACCCCCGGCGCCGATGTGTCGGCGCTCGTCCAGGTCTCGATCCAGGTCATCCTCTCGGGCGTCCACATCTGGCACCAGCGGATGCTCGGCATCGACCCCAGCGCCGACGATGGCGCCGGCGCCGGGGAGGAGCAGTGACCGCGCCGGTCCGCCTCGAGGTGGAGGACGGCATCGGGACGATCCGCCTCGACCGCCCACCGATGAACGCGCTCAACACGGAGATCCAGCACGGGTTGGTCGCCGCCTGCCGGGAGGCGTCCGAGCGCAGGGACGTCTCGGCGGTCATCGTCTGGGGAGGCGAGAAGGTCTTCGCCGCGGGCGCCGACATCAAGGAGATGGAGACCATGTCCTACACGGACATGGTCGACCACTCGGCCCTCCTCCAGGACTTCACCCGCAGCCTCGCCCGGCTCCCGAAGCCGACCGTGGCGGCGATCACCGGGTACGCCCTGGGTGGTGGGTGCGAGGTGGCGCTCGCGTGTGACTTCCGGGTCGCCGCCGACGACGCGACGCTGGGTCAGCCCGAGATCCTCCTCGGCATCATCCCCGGCGCAGGGGGCACCCAGCGGCTCGCCCGGCTCGTGGGTCCGTCCCGCGCCAAGGACCTGGTCTTCTCCGGCCGGTTCGTCGCGGCCCGGGAGGCGCTCGCGATGGGTCTCGTCGACGAGGTCGTGCCGGCCTCCGAGGTCTACACCGCGGCGCGGACCCGGATGACGCGCTACGTCGCAGGGCCCTCCTACGCGCTGCGGGCGGCCAAGGAGGCCATCGACCGTGGCCTCGACATGGACCTCGAGAGCGGCCTCGAGGTGGAGCGGATGCTGTTCGCCGGTCTGTTCGCCACGAAGGACCGCGCCACGGGCATGCGCAGCTTCGTCGAGCACGGCCCCGGGAAGGCGACGTTCGAGGGTGCCTGAGGGACCGGCCCTCGTCGTGACGGTTCCGGCGGGGTGTCGGGCATCACGCTCGACCGGTGCCGAACACGTGCTCCCCGGCTGAGAGAATCGACGGCACGCCCGAGCCCGACCGGCCCAGGCCTCCCCCCGAACGAAGGAAGAGGACGAGGCACGCATGAACATCGTCGTCTGTGTCAAGTACGTCCCGGACGCCCAGTCCGACCGCACGTTCCGCGACTCCGACCGGACGGTGGACCGCGACGGTGTCGACGGGCTCCTCTCCGAGCTCGACGAGTACGCCGTCGAGGAGGCCCTGAAGATCGTCGAGGCCGCCGGCGAGGGGGAGGTCACCGTGCTGACCGTCGGCCCGGCGGCCGCGGCGAACGCGATCAAGAAGGCCCTGCAGATGGGCGCCGACAAGGGTGTGCACGTCGAGGACGAGGCGATCCACGGGTCGGATGCGGCCGCGACGTCCCTCGTCCTCGCCGAGGCGGTCACGAAGGCGACGGGCGGCACCCCGGAGCTCGTCATGACCGGCATGTCCTCGACCGACGGAGTCATGGGCGTCGTCCCGGCGATGCTCGCGGAGCGCCTCGGCCTGCCGCAGGTGACCTATGCCTCGGAGCTCACCGTCGGGGACGGAACGGTCACGATCCGCCGGGACGGCGACACGGCCTCCGAGACGATCGAGGCGTCGCTGCCCGCCCTCGTCTCGGTGACCGACCAGATCAACGAGCCGCGCTACCCCTCGTTCAAGGGGATCATGGCCGCGAAGAAGAAGACGGTCGAGCACTGGGGCCTGGCGGACCTCGGCATCGACTCGTCGCAGGTGGGGCTGGGCGCGGCCTGGACCTCGGTCGTCTCCGTCACGAAGCGGCCGCCGCGGGCGCAGGGCCAGATCGTTCCCGACGAGGGCGACGGCGGCAGCAGGCTCGCCGAGTTCCTCGCCGGCCAGAAGTTCATCTGACCGCCGGACGACAGACAAGGAGGCATGACCATGGCTGAGGTACTCGTTCTCGTCGACCACGCCGACGGACGCCTGCGCAAGGCGACGGCCGAGCTGCTGACGATCGCCCGCCGTCTCGGCGAGCCCTCTGCCGTGCACGTGGGCCCGGGCGCCGAGAAGGCGCAGGTGACGCTCGCGAAGTACGGCGCGCACAAGGTGTACGTCGTCGACGACGCCGACAGCGCGGCATACCTCGTGGCTCCGCAGGCCGAGATCCTGGCAGCGCTCGTCGAGAGGGTGGCCCCTGCGGCGGTCCTGGTCCCGAGCAACGCCTCCGGCAAGGAGATCGCGGCACGGCTGTCGATCAAGACCGGGTCGGGTCTCATCACCGACGCCGTCGACGTGCGGGTCGGGGGCAACGGCGTCGAGACGACCCAGTCGGTCTTCGCCGGTTCCTACAGCGTCACCTCCACGGTGACGACGGGGACGCCGATCATCGCGGTCAAGCCCAACTCGGCACCGATCGAGGCGTCGCCGGCCGACGGCGTCATCGAGACGGTGGCCGTTCCGATCAGCGACGCGGCGAAGGCGGCACGGGTCACCGACTCCCGGCCCAAGCAGGCGACCGGGCGTCCCGAGCTCACCGAGGCAGCCATCGTCGTCTCCGGCGGCCGGGGCACCGGTGGGGACTTCGGCCCGGTCGAGGCCTTCGCCGACGCGCTCGGCGCGGCGGTCGGCGCGAGCCGGGCCGCCGTCGACGCCGGGTGGTACCCGCACAGCAGCCAGGTGGGCCAGACCGGCAAGCAGGTGTCCCCGCAGCTCTACGTCGCGGCCGGCATCTCCGGGGCGATCCAGCACCGGGCCGGCATGCAGACGTCGAAGACGATCGTCGCGGTCAACAAGGACGAGGAGGCGCCGATCTTCGAGCTCGTCGACTTCGGCGTCGTCGGTGACCTCTTCACCGTCCTGCCCCAGGCGACGGAGGACGTGAAGCGACGCAAGGGCTGACCCGCCCCGGCACCACTGTTCCGCGCCGTCAAGGGTTGCCGCGCACGGCCGGCCCGCTGCCCGCCGAAACGTAGACTCGACCCTTGTGACCCACTACCTCGACCACGCGGCGACGACGCCCATGCTGCCCGCCGCCGTCGAGGCGCTCGCCGAGCAGGCCGCCAAGCCGGGCAACGCCTCGTCGCTGCACGGCTCCGGGCGTGCCGCCCGCGCGGTGGTGGAGGAGTCGCGCGAGCGCATCGCGGCCGTCCTCGGCGCCCGTCCCTCGGAGGTGGTGTTCACCTCCGGCGGCACCGAGGCGGACAACCTCGCCGTCAAGGGCACGTATGCCGCGCGTCGCGCCGCCGACCCCGCACGCACCCGCCTCGTCGTCAGTGGGATCGAGCACCATGCCGTGCTCGACCCCGTGGAGTTCCTCGTCGAGCAGGGTGCGGCGGTCACGTGGCTCGAGCCTGACCGGTGCGGCCACATCTCGGTCGACGACCTCCGTCGTGCGCTCGCGGAGGCGTCCGAGGACACAGCACTCGTCAGCGTCATGTGGGCGAACAACGAGGTCGGCACCGTCCAGCCCGTCGCGGAGCTCGCGGCCGTCGCGCGGGAGCACGGGGTGCCCTTCCACACGGACGCGGTCCAGGCAGTCGCGCACCTCCCCGTGCGCTTCGACGACTCCGGAGCCGACCTCATGACGGTGAGCGGGCACAAGGTCGGGGGACCCCAGGGCGTCGGTGCTCTTCTCGCGCGCCGCGACGCCCGCCTGGTGCCCCTCCTGCACGGAGGCGGTCAGGAGCGCCAGGTGCGCAGCGGCACCCTCGACGTGCCCGGCATCCGGTCGCTGGCCGTGGCGCTCGAGGAGACCGTGGCCGTCCGCGACGTCGAGGCCAAGCGGGTCATGGGCCTGCGCGACCGGCTCCTCGAGGGAGCCCTCGGCCTGGGACTCGGCGTCACCGTGAGCGGCTGCTGGTCTCCCGGTGACGGGACCCGCCGGCTGCCGGGGAACGCCCATCTCCTCGTGCCGGGCTGCGAGGGCGACTCGCTGCTCTACCTCCTCGACGCCGCGGGGGTCGAGTGCAGCACCGGCTCCGCCTGCCAGGCCGGAGTTCCGCAGCCCAGCCACGTGCTTCTGGCCATGGGACACTCGGAGGCCGACGCGCGCGGGGCCCTGCGCCTCTCGCTCGGCCACACCTCCACCGAGGCCGACGTCGAGGCCTTCCTCGCCGCACTTCCGGGCGTCGTCGAGCGGGCTCGACGGGCGGGAGGCCTGCTCTGATGCGCGTCGTGGCCGCCATGTCCGGCGGGGTCGACTCGGCCGTCTCCGCCGCCCGGATGCTCGACGCCGGACACGAGGTCGTCGGCGTCCACCTCGCGCTGTCGCGCTCGGCCGCGACCCTCCGCGAGTCGGCGCGCGGATGCTGCACCATCGAGGATGCCGGTGACGCCCGGCGCGTGGCCGACCGACTCGGGATCCCCTTCTACGTGTGGGACCTCGCCAGCCGTTTCGAGCGGGACGTGGTCGACGACTTCGTCGCCGAGTACGCCGCCGGCCGAACGCCCAACCCCTGCCTGCGCTGCAACGAACGGATCAAGTTCGCCGGGCTGCTCGACAAGGCCGTGGCCCTCGGTTTCGACGCCGTCGCGACGGGCCACTACGCCCGCGTCGTGGAGGGGCCCGCGGGGCGAGAGCTGCACCGAGCCGTCGACACGGCCAAGGACCAGTCGTACGTCCTCGGGGTGCTCGATGCCGAGCAGCTGGCCCGGTCCTTCTTCCCGCTCGGCGCCTCCACCAAGACACAGGTGCGCCAGGAAGCGGCGGAGCGAGGGTTCTCGGTCGCCCGCAAGCCGGACAGCCACGACATCTGCTTCATCCCCGACGGGGACACCCGTGGCTGGCTGACCGACAGGCTCGGGGAGCGGCCGGGCGAGCTCGTCGACGCCGCCACAGGTGCCGTGGTCGGCACGCATGGCGGGACCCACGGGTTCACCGTCGGTCAGCGGCGCGGGCTCGGGCTGGACCGCTCCTCGCTCGACGGTGCCGCTCGTTACGTCGTCGAGGTCGACGCGCCCTCGAGCCGAGTCGTCATCGGGACGGCGGAGCTGCTGGGGGTCGACGTCGTCGAGGGCGACCACCTTCGCTGGTGCGGCCCGGCGCCTTCTGGCGTCGTGCGGGTGGGCGCGCAGGTGCGTGCGCACGGCGAGGAGGTGCCGGCATCCGCCGTCGTCGTCCCAGGCCCGGCTGCCGGAGGGAGCCTTCGTGTCCGACTCGACCGCGCGGTGCGCGGAGTGGCACCCGGGCAGTCCGTCGTGCTCTACGAGGGGACGCGCGTGGTGGGGTCGGCGATGATCCGGACCACCGGCCGGGCCCCTCGCGACGGCTGAGGCGGGGGACATCCGCCCGTGGTCCTCCTCCGGAGGCTGGTGCACCATGGCCTGTCATGACCGATGACGCGGATCTCAGGTCTGCCGACGCCGTCGAGGTGACCGCGCTGGCGATCAACGTGACCATCCCGGAAGCACGGCGGTGGACCGACAGCCGGCGCGGGGAGACGTTCATGCTCACGACGCTCAACGTCCGGCTCCTGCCGGACGGGCACCTCGCCGTCAAGGCGTACGGCCGGCCCGTGGGCGGAGGACGCGGCACCTACGTCTCGTTCCCCGTCCCGGACGACCCGGACCTCGCCCATCTCGTCTCGGATGCCGCCGCGCGCGCCGGGACGTTGTGGTCGGTGCATCGCGGACTTCGCTGACCGCGACGTCTACGTCGACGGAAGGTCCTCGTCGAGCTGAGGACCGTCGGCCCCGGGCTCGACCGGAATAGTTGAGATCTCAACTACTGTTGGACCTGCTGCCTCCGTCCCGGAGGATTGGAGCAGAGGAGCTGATCACATGCCGGCCGTCACCGTCGACAACGTCCTGACCCTGCCGCGGGTCTCCGAGCCGCGCACCGAGGCCGTCACCCGGCCCGTTCGGTCCATCACGACCGCCCCCTCCGGCTTCGAGGGAGAGGGGTTCCCGGTCCGGCGTGCGTTCGCGGGAGTCGACCTCGCGGCCCTCGACCCGTTCATCCACATGGACCAGATGGGTGAGGTGGAGTACGCACCGGGCGAGCCCAAGGGGACCGCCTGGCACCCGCACCGTGGGTTCGAGACGGTGACGTACATCATCGACGGCACCTTCGTGCACCGCGACTCGCACGGCGGGGGAGGGACCATCACCAACGGTGACACCCAGTGGATGACGGCCGGGTCGGGCCTGCTCCACATCGAGGTGCCGCCCGAGGAGCTCGTCCTCTCCGGTGGGCTCTTCCACGGTCTGCAGCTCTGGGTGAACCTGCCTCGCTCGATGAAGATGGCGCCTCCGCGCTACCAGGACATCCGGGGCGGCGAGGTGGCCCTCCTCTCCAGCCCGGACGGCGGCGCGCTGCTGCGCGTCATCGCCGGCGAGCTGGACGGGCACGCAGGCCCCGGCATCACCCACACCCCGATCTCCATCGTGCACGCGACCGTCGCACCGGGTGCGCGGGTGCGCCTGCCGTGGAACCCGACCTTCAACGGGCTGGTCTACGCCCTCAACGGGAACGGCACGGTCGGCGCGGACCGGCGCCCCCTGAGGATGGGTCAGCTCGCGGTGCTCGGTGGCGGAGACGTCATCGAGGTGGGCGCCGACGCCGGCCAGGAGAGCCGCAGCCCGAGCCTCGACCTCTACATCATGGGCGGGCGTCCGATCCGGGAGCCGGTCGCGGCGTACGGCCCGTTCGTCATGAACACCCGCCAGGAGCTCGTGACGGCGTTCGAGGACTTCCAGGCCGGGCGCCTCGGCACCATCCCGACCGAGCCGCACCCCGGGCACGACGTGATCTGAGCCGTCGGCGATCGTCGCGGAAGGTCGACCGGCCCCCCGGACCGTCGAGGTCCGGGGGCGTCCGTCGTGCTGGCACGCGCTCATATCCGCCCCAGGACCTCCGCGATGCGACTCACCGCCGCCCCCGCCTGGCTCTCGGGCAGGCCGGCGTAGCAGAGGACCAGGCCCCGCACGGTGACCTCGACGCCGTACGCCGACAGCGGGCTCACGGCCACCCCGCGCGCTTCCAGAACGGTGACGAGCTCGAGGTCGTCGACCTCGTCGGGGAGCCGGAGCACGACGTGGAGGCCGGCATCCACCCCTTCGAGCACCGCCCCCGGCACATGGTCGGAGACCGCCGCCACGAGCGCCGCCCGGCGAGCGGCATACGTCCGGGAGACTCTCGCGTGGTGCGCGGAGAGCGCGCCCGACGCGATGAACTCGGCCATCGCCAGGCCCGTGGCCTCGTTGACGACGAGCCCACGCGACTCGAGCTCGACTCGCAGCCGGTCACGCACCGGGCGAGGCGGGGCGATCCACGCCAGCCTCAAGGAGGGCGCCACGAGCTTGGACGCGGTCCCGATGTAGACCACGTGCTCCTCGGCGCCCGACAGGGACCGCAGGGCCGGGAGAGGGGAGACGTCGTAGCGGAACTCCCCGTCGTAGTCGTCCTCGAGGACCATCCCGCCGGTGTCCCGCGCCCACTCCAGCAGCTGGACCCGTCGGGTCACCGGCATCCGGGCCCCGAGCGGGTACTGGTGGGACGGCGTGACGTATGCCGCCGCCGACCCCCCGGGCAGCGTCGCTGGGTCCAGCCCGTCGCGGTCGACGGGCACCGAGGCGACCCGCACGCCCTCGGCGGTGAACGCTGTCCACGCCTCGACGTACCCCGGATCCTCCATCGCGGCAGTGGCTCCGACGAGGCCGAGCGGGCCGGGCAGGGCGCGCAGGGACGCGCCGACCCCGGGCACCACGAGGAGCGCGTCGGGCGCCACCGCGACACCGCGGCTCCTGCGGAGGTGCTCGGCGAGCACGGTTCGCAGGCGCTCGTGAGTCGGCCCCTCGCCGGCATCCCGGCCGGGGACGACCGAGCCGGCTGCCCGCCATGCACGGCGCCAGGCCGCGGGGTCGACGAGGGAGGTGTCGGGGCGGCCCGGCCGTAGGTCCCAGCGAGGCCGCGTGGACCGCGGTCCGGAACCGCCTGGCTCACGACCGGCCGTGCGCCGCACGTGAGTGCCCGCGCCGGCGGCCGCAGCCCGGTCGGCCCCGGGCGCCACGACGGCGCCGGATCCGGCCCGGCTGACGACGAACCCGGCCGCTGCCAGCTCGTCGTACGCCGCGACCACGGGACCCCGGGAGAGCTCGAGCGCCGATGCCAGCGCCCGGGTCGAGGGCAGCGTGTCGCCCGGTCGCAGGCGGCCGGTCCGCATCTCGGCGACGAGGGCGTCGGCGATGCGGTGACGCAGAGGGGCCGATCCGACGGGGACGTCGAGCGCCAGCTCGACGGGAGGGGTGCGGCGCGGCATCCGGCCACCATACTGGTCCTGCGCATTTTGTCCCCACTGGATCTGGGCGAGGGCCAGTTCCCACGGTGGACTGGGTTCGGAGCGGGTCGCCGTCCGGTGGGCCGGGTCGGCTGCGGACCGGACACCGCCCGTGTCGGTGCGGCAGGAGAGGATGACGCGGTGAGCGGGTTGGAGATGCGGCCGGGGTGCGAGTGCTGTGACGCCGACCTCCCGGCCGACGAGGTGGGTGCGGTCGTGTGCTCCTTCGAGTGCACGTTCTGCGCGGGCTGCGCCGAGCACCTCGACCGCACCTGCCCGAACTGTGGGGGCTCCCTCATGCCGCGTCCCACGCGAGTGGGCGATGCCCTGCTGCGGCACCCCGCGCGCACGGAGCGGGTCACGTCGCGGGCCTCGTGCCCGGGGCCCGGATATGCCGGTCGCACCGCACCCGAGCAGCGCCTGGGCCGCCACGCCGAGCGGGGGCGCGCGGAGCGTACCGAGCTGGACGCACTCCTCGACGAGGTGCTCGCCGGCACGCTGTCCACGGTGGTCGACGGACGACCATGGGTGGTGCCGATGCTCTTCGCCAGGGACGGTGACCGCATCCTCCTCCACGGGTCGACGGGCGCCGGAGCACTGCGGCAGGTGGCTGCCGGTGCGCCGGCGGTCCTGAGCGTGACCGTGGTCGACGGCCTCGTCCTCGCCCACTCGACCTTCGACTCCTCGGCGAACTACCGCTCGGCCGTCGTCCACGGGGAGCTCGAGCCGCTCCTCGGTGAGGACCGCACGACGGCGCTGACCCGGATCTCCGAGCGGCTCGTCCCGGGACGCACCTGCGAGGTCCGGCCGATGACCCGTCGCGAGGAGGCGGCCACTCTCGCCATGGCCATGCCGATCACCGAGGGGCGCTGGCTGCTCAAGGTGCGGTCGGGCGGAGCGTCGCCACCCGACGAGGAGACGCGGGCATGGTGCGGCGTGGTGCCGCTGCGGGTCGTGGCGGGGACACCCGAGCCCGCACCCTGGACGGTCGACTCCGGGGCGCCGGTTCCCGCGTCCGTGTCGAGGTTCGTCGAGCAGGTGAACCGGTGAGCCCGGCACCCGAGGCCGTCCCCGCCGGACAACCCGTCGCTGCACCGGTGCGCGCGACCGGGATCGGCTCGTGGCCCGGCACGTCGGTGCGAGAGGCGGTGCGCACGGTGCGTGACCTCCTCGTCGACGGTGACGTGATCGGGCTGCCCTACCTGCCCGAGACGCCCGGTCGTGGGCCGGGCGCCGACATCATCGGCCGGGCTGCGGGCCTGCTCGTGGACCTCCCGGTCGACCTCCAGCCGAGCGGGTGGCGCCTCGTCGACCGGCCGGGACGCGATGCCGCGCGCACGGCATCCCTGCACCGGGAGGACCTGGACGAGCTGGCGGAGGCGTACGACGGGTACTCGGGATCCCTCAAGATCCAGGTGGCCGGGCCCTGGACGCTCGCGGCCTCGCTCCAGCTCACCCGCGGCGAGCGGGCCGTCGTTGATGCCGGCGCCGTCGCCGACCTCACCGCCTCCCTCGCAGACGGCACCCGTGCGCGCGTCGCCGATGTGCGGCGGCTCGTCCCGGACGCCGAGGTCGTTCTCCAGATCGACGAGCCCTCCCTGCCCGCCGTGCTCGAGGGGACGCTCCCCACGGCGTCCGGCTTCGGCCGGATCCGGCCGGTCGACCCACAGGTGGCGGCGCGCGGCATCCAGGCCGTCCTGGCGGCCCATGACGGCCCGACGGTTCTGCACTGCTGTCACCCGTCCGCACCCTTGCCACTCATGCGGGCGACCGGTGCAACGGCGCTGGCCATCGACCTCACGGGCGCCTCCGCGGCCCGGTGGGAGTCGGTGGCGGCGAGCCTCGACGGCGGCACCGGCCTGTATGCCGGGTGCCTCCCGACCGACGGGACCGGCACCGACACCGAGGCCCGGGCACTCGTCCTCGACGGCTTCGAGCGAGCGGGTCTGGCCGTCGAGGCGCTACGGGGCGTCGTCGTCTCGCCGGCCTGCGGCCTGGCCGGACTCACACCGCAGGGTGCCCAGAACGTTCTCCGTACGGCGCTCGACACCGCGCGCCGTCTCGGTGAGGAGGTGGAGTCGTGACGCATCAGCCGCGCGTCCCGTGGCAGGTGAAGTACCTGGCACTCGTGCTCATCTGGGGGTCGAGCTTCCTCCTCATGAAGGTGGGGCTCGAGTCGCTGTCGGCCGTGCAGATCTCGGCGCTGCGCATCGTCTCCGGCGCGGCGGTCATCACCGCGCTCCTCGTGCTGGGAGGCGGCAGGCTGCCGACCGGACGCCGAGTCTGGGGCCACCTGCTCGTCTGCGGGTTCTTCCTCGCGGCGCTTCCCTTCACGATGTTCGCGTTGTCCGAGACGCGGATCACCTCGGCGCTGGCGGGCATCGGAAACGCCGCCACGCCGATCGCCACGGTCCTCGCCACGCTCGCCATCCTGCCCGGGCGAGCGCGCGACCGGCCGTCGCCTCGTCGCGGTCGGCATCGGCTTCGCGGGCGTCGTGACGATCATGCAGCCGTGGACGTCGACCGACCGGCCGGACCTGCTCGGCTTCTCGATGGCGCTGCTCGGCGGTGCCAGCTACGGCGTCGGGTGGACCTACAACCGGCGTTACCTCAGCGGGGTCGACCTCGGTGGCCTCTCGCAGCCGGCGGCGACCCTGCTCACCGGGCTGGTCCTCATGATCCCCGTCGTGCTCGGCTGGGCGTGGGTGCAGCCGGAGGGGCTGGCCGCCATCTGGTCCTACGACACGCAGGCCGACAGCGGCTGGCCGTGGCTGCCGCTGCTCTGCACGCTCGTCCTCGGTCTCGTGGGGACGGGATTCGCCTACATGCTCCAGTTCGACGTCGTTCGGGGCGCCGGGCCGATGATCGGCTCGACGATCACCTACCTCATCCCGGTGGTGTCCGTGCTGCTCGGCGTCCTCGTCCTCGGCGAGCGGCTGGGGCGCTGGCAGCTGGTCGGTTTCGCGATCGTCCTCGGGGCGGCATACGTCATCAACCGCCGGCCGGCGTCACGGCAGCCGGCCACTGCGCCCGAACGCGAGCAGGCAGTGGCACCGTCGTCTCGGTGATAGGCCGACCGGCTTCAGGATGCGTCTGACGGTGACCCGGCAGCGAGGCTGCGCTGACGCGGATCAGGCTGCCGCGGGTGACGTTCACTGCGCCGGCGCGCGCACCTCTCGGCGGAGGATCTTGCCGGTCGGGCCCTTGGGCAGCTCCGGCACGATCCACACCTTCCGGGGATACTTGTAGGCGGCGATCCGCTCCTTGGTGAAGTCGATGATGTCCTCCGGCGTCGCGGTGGAGCCCTCCCGCAGGGCCACGGCCGCACCCACCTGCTCGCCGAGGAGCTCGTCCGGCATCGGGACGACCGCCACCTCGACGACGTCCGGATGTGCGTAGATGACTTCCTCGACCTCGCGCGGGTACACGTTCATGCCCCCGCGCAGGATCATGTCCTTCTTCCGGTCGACGATGGTGAAGTAGCCCTCCTCGTCCATCGTCGCGAGGTCGCCGGTCCGGAACCACCCGTCGGGGATGGCCTCGGCCGTCGCGCCGGGGTTGTTCCAGTAGCCCTTCATGACGTTGTCGCCGCGAATGGCGATCTCGCCCACCTCGCCGACCGGCACGTCCTTGCCGTCGAGGTCGACGCACCTCATCTCGCAGCCGGGGATCGCGACGCCGATGGTCCCGGGCTTGCGCTCGCGGTCCGGCATGTTGAACGAGGCGACCGGGGAGGTCTCGGACAGCCCGTACCCCTCGAGGATGACGCAGCCGAACTTGTCCTCGAAGGAGCGCATCACCTCCAGCGGCATGGCGGAGCCACCCGAGGCGCAGGTGCGCAGCGAGGAGGCGTCCATGCCGTCGGACAGCGGGTGGTTGAGGATCGCGGCATACATGGTCGGGACGCCCTGCATGATCGTCACGCGCTCCTTCTCGATGACCTCGATGGCGGCGGCAGGGTCGAAGCGGGGGATCAGCGCGAGCGACGCACCGGCGATCGTGGCGGCGTTGAGCCCGACCACGAGACCGAAGACGTGGAAGAGCGGCAGGCACCCCATGACGACGTCGTCGGGGGTGATCTCCTGGATCACGGAGGCCGAGCGTTGGGCGTTGAGGTGGACGTTGCGGTGGGTCAGCTCGGCGCCCTTCGGGCGGCCGGTCGTTCCCGAGGTGTAGAGGATGATCGCGGTGTCGTCGTCCTCCCGCGGGGTGGGCTCGGAGATCGGGTCTCCGGGCTCGAGGGCGCCGTCGACCGGACCCATCGCGCCGCACTCGACGATCCGGGTGCCCGCGCCCTCTGCGCCCTTCGTGGCCTCGGGCACGAAGTCCGGCCACACGAAGGCGAGCTTCGCGCCGGAGTCGCTGAAGAAGAAGTCGATCTCCGCTGCCTTGAGCAAGGGGTTCATCGGGACGACGATGCCGCCGGCGAGGAGGATTCCCCAGTAGACGACCGGGAATGCCGGGACGTTCGGGAGGATCACGGCGACCCGGTCCCCGGGCTCGATGCCGTTGGCCCGCAGCGCTCCCGCCACCTTCGCCGCCATGCCGTGGAGCTGTGCGTAGGTGACCCCCTGGCCGCTCACCCGCAGTGCGTCCTGCTCCGGGTGGGCGACAGCGGTCGTCGTGAGGTTGCTCGCGAGGTTCGTCATCGGTGCGTCCTGTCGTCCGGCGTCGGTGGCGGCTTCCCCATCCTCATACGGATGCCGGGCGCGTGCCATCGGTCCGGACCCGCCAGTTCTCAGATGACCTCGGCCGGACGGGGTGGGGGCCGAAGGCGGCGGCGACGCAGGTGTCGGTGACGGGTGGGACGCGGTCACCCGGGCTGTGGCTCGGATCAAGGACGAGCCGAAGGCACGACGCGTGCGCTGTGCGCGTGGACCGGTGGTCCCACGTCGGAACTCAGGCGTCCCTTCCGCCGCGTCCGTTGAAGGACGGAAAACCCTTGTCGAAGGAGGAAGACGGTCTCTCACGACGGCAGTGGGAGCACTGGTCGTACCGGGCGTTCGACCCGCCCATCTCGCGGTTGACGTGGTGTTCCCATTTGTGAATGCCGACGAAGCACAGGACACGGTGCATGGTGCACCTCCATCGTGAGCGAGTCCGAACATCATCCGCCCCTCGCTGCCCGGCGGCAACCCTCCTGTCGGTTGTCGACGACGCACGTGTCTGCCGCGGCCAGTGCGCATTCATACGACGGTCGATCATCCCGGCTAGGCTGCGAGCATGCGGCTCGTCGAAGCCGGCGGCGTGGCGTTGGAAGTCCACGACGAAGGGACCGGGGAGCCCGTTGTCCTGGTGCAGACGGCGCTGAGCGCCGACGAACTGGCACCGCTGGCCGAACACCTCGTTGACCGCGGTGACTACCGCGCGATCGTCTATCACCGGCGCGGCTACGCGAACAGCAGCCCGGTCCAGGGCCGCGGCTCTGTGATCCGTGATGCCGCCGACTGCCGACATCTCCTGGTCGCGCTCAGACTGGGCAAGGTCCACGTCGTCGGCTACTCCTACAGCGGCGCGGTGGGGCTGCAGCTCGCCGTCGACGCCGCGGAGCACGTCGCCACTCTGACCCTGATCGAGCCCCCACCCGTGCATGTCCCGAGCTCGGGAGAGTTCCGCGCCGCGAACGCTCGACTCCGGGAAGCCAGGCGGACGCGGGGGCCGGACGCGGCGCTGGAGGAGTTCATGGCCCTTGTGATCGGGCCGGACTGGCGAACCGACGTCGAGCAGCGTGTGCCGGGCGCGGCCGAACAGATGGCGCGGGACAGTACGACGTTCTTCGACACCGACCTGCCGGCGTTGTTGTCCTGGCGCTTCGGCGCTGAGGACGCGCGAGGCGTCACCTGCCCGGTGCTGCACATCAGCGGCAAGGAGAGCGGCCCCTGGTTCGCCGAGGTCCGCGACCTGGTCCTGACATGGTTGCCGCAGGCCGAAGACGTCCTGCTCGCAGGGGCCGACCACTCGCTGGCCTTGACGCACGCCCCCCAGATCGCGGACGCGCTCACGGAGTTCCTGCGCCGCCACCCGATTCTGGATGGTGGCGGACTGGACTGACGCTGTAACGGGCACGACACACGTCCGGAGCCGCCGCGATCCGCGCACGCACGCAACCGTCGCCCACTCTTGGAGGGGTTGCGTTGTGCTCGCTCTCCGCCAGGAGCCGAGCGCGTGCCGTGAGCACGCAGGCATCGGGTCGTGGAACACCGGCCGCGCTTGCGCGCCTTCATCGCGGCTTCGAGCGCTCGGCGAGTGCCTGAGGGAGCAACCGTTCCATGAACACCCAGTGCGGCTTGTATCGATCGGGGATCTCGCTCTCGGGGTACGGGGCGATATCCACGAAGCCGCGGGACCGGTAGAGGGCGTGTGCTGCCGTCATGAACACTGGGCTGTCGAGCCGCAATGACCCATACCCAGCGGCCTCGGCGGCGGCGATGAGCTGATCAAGCATGGCCCCGCCGATTCCGCTGCGACGGTACGCGGGCGCGACCCACATGCGCTTGATCTCTGCCCTCGGCCTGCCAAGGCTCTGGAGCGCGGCTGTGCCGATCAGTGTGCCGTCCTCGGCTGCGAGCAGGAGGCGACCGTCTGGGGGAAGGAACTTCCCGATCGAAGCGAGATCGCGTTCGACCGCCTCTTGCACCGGAAGCCGGAACCCGAACCTGGCGTCGAGCCCGTCATTGCCCCAGTTGAGGTAGTCGAGCCAGAGCCGGGTGACGGCATCGGTGTCTGTCGGCAGCTCGGCATCCCGGATATCGGCCACGTCCGCAGACTAAGGGTGCCAGCCTTCCCGACCAACCGGCCCCGGGCTCGGCGGGCGGCGCTGCGGTCCGTGCGGCTCCGCCCCGATCCGCTCGGCCCTGCAGGGTACGCCGGCGACCCGGACAAACGAGCCACGACGACCGAGCCGAGCCCGTGCGGTGGTAGAGAGGAGTCAGAACCGGTGTGTGCGGGACACCGCGGTTTGTGGACTGACGGAGATCCGTGGCGCGCTGCCGCCGACGATCCGGCCGAGCGAGCGTGGGCGGACGACGAGCTGCTCCTCCTCGACGCCCAAGGAGCCGCCGGAAGACCTGGCTCAAGAGGTGTGGGTCGAACGCCTCCGCAACATCGCCTGAGCTCTCTGCCGGTCGACAGTGGGACGCCTGCCACGCTGATGGGATGACCGCGACATCCGGCATCCGTTTCCCGCGGCCGATGCGCGCAGGTGACCGGGTCGGCGTCACCTCCCCGTCGAGCGGTGTGGAGGCAGAGCTCTGGCCGCGGCTCCTCTTCGCCGTTGAGGTGGTGGAGCGACAGGGGTTCCAGGTCGTCATCGGAGACTGCATGGACGGCACGTCCCACGTGAGTGCCTCGCGCGAAGAACGTGCAGCAGAGCTGCAGTCGATGCTCGTGGATCCCGCGATCCGCGCCGTCGTCCCTCCATGGGGCGGCGAGACGGCGATCGACCTCATCGACGTCCTCGACTGGGACGCCATCGCCAGAGCAGAACCGACCTGGGTGGTCGGCTTCAGCGACATCTCCACCCTTCTCGCGCCGCTGACGCTGGTGGCCGGTGTCGCGACGGTGCACGGTCAAAATCTCATGGAGACGCCATACCCGGCGGCTCGGGGACTCGTGAGCTGGGTCGACGTGGTGCAGCACGACCAGCACGTCCCGCTCGTGCAGCGGGGCTCCCGCCTGCAGGCTCCGCCCGGCATCGACGACTGGCGACACCATCCACGCGTCACCGAGCCCCGTTGGACCGAGCCCGCGGCGTGGCGTCGGCTGGATGCGTCGGACGCGCCCCTGGACGTCCGGGGACGGCTCATCGGAGGGTGCATCGAGACGCTGTGCAACCTTGCGGGCACCCCATACCTCGATGTCACGCGGTGGGCGGACGCCAACGCACCCGAAGGGGTGATCGTCTACGTCGAGGCCTACGGCGACGATGCCATGAGCATCTGCCGCAACCTTCACGGCATGCGCCTCAACGGCGTCTTCGACCGCGCCGCCGCCGTGCTCGTCGGACGGACCCACGCCGCGGACGCGCCGAGCCTGACCCAGGCTGAGGCGGTCGTCGACGCCCTCGGCTGTCTCGGCGTCCCCATCGTCGGAGACGTCGAGTGCGGTCACGTCGGACCCCACATGCCGCTCGTCAACGGGGCCCTCGCCAGAGTGACGTACTCGAACGAAGAGGCGGTTGTCCACCAGCAGCTGTTCTGAGCACATCCGGCCGTACGGATGCCGGGCGCGTGCCACGCCGATCGACGGCCCCACTTCTCAGCCCGGGTTCGTCCAAGGCCAGGAGGAGGCCGTTGTCGGTGTGGACGACGTGGTTGCATGTCGGGGCCGTTGACATGTCGATCAAGAGCACCATTTGCAAAGGTTGCTGCCGAAGAGCAGACTTGCTAGTGGCCAGAACGACTGGGTGCATTTCGTGTCCTTTCGCCACTGTGTGACAGACCGCGCCGCCCACGAAGGTCTGGCGGTGTGGCAAGCAGGCGACCTGCCCTCGCAAGATCAGGATTGACGGTCTCCATCCGGGCAAATTGACCGGCGAACCGCATCGGTCGGTGTTGCTCGAGAGCACGTCCTGGGGGAAGTCCGCGATGCCAGAGTTCATCAGCGAACAGTTGGGTGGGGTGGCGCGGGCCCAGTCGCGGGACGACATTGCGGTCCCCGGAGAATCCAGCGCGGACCTGCAGGCAAGTCCCGTGCACCATCTCGCCGTCGAACGACTACGACAGGTCACTTCACCGTCGGCTCTGCTCACACGGAGCTCACGCCTGACTCGTTGCTCACTGTTTGTGCAGACCGCTGTGCCGTACCTGAGGTCCGCGCAAACACCGAGATCTGGGTAATGAGGCGTGGTGCGGGGGTATTGAGGCTGTCATGGGGGAAGCCCGGTTCTTGAAGAGCGGGATCGTCATGCCGTCCCTTGCTCTGCTTGTCGTGCAGATTCTCTTCGGGAAGGCGGTCGAGCCGAATGCGGGTTTCGGCCGGGGGTAGCGCCGTGTACCTCCCGCCCGTGCTTCGCCCAATTGCCACTGGAGGCGCGTTCACCCCTGCGGTCCAGCGGATCGGGCAGGCTCCGTTCTCCATCGTTCGCGGGGTGCCCGGTTCCTACATTGCCGAGCGCCTGGCGGGCGTCATCGACAGCTGGCACCGGTTGGGCGACTGCGTCTGGTTCCGCGCCGAGGGTGGTCGCCCGACCGACCTGGCAGAGTCTCTGGGAGTGGCCTGCCGGCACCGCTGGTCATCTGGCGAGAGGGCGCCGCCGGCGAATCGGCTGTCCGACCCCAGTCCGCCGCTCAGCGACGCGATCCGGCAGGCGCCAGACGGTGCCGTCATCGTGCTCGAGCTGGGGGGCCGGGTGACGGCAGGGGTGGCCCGGCTCATCATGACCATCCGGCCCGCCGTCACGAGTCGACGAGTCAGGCTCGTGGTGGTCGCGGAGAGTCGATTCCATCCGCCAACGGGTCTGCCACCCGACTGGGTGGTCCAGGCAGCCGACCTCCTCGACCGCGGTGCCCTCGCGGAGAGTTCGTCCGCCCGGAACCAGGCACGGTTGACCCGGTACGCCGGGCGCCGTGCGGCTGTGCTCAGCGACGTGCTGGGGGCCGCGCAGCTGTGGTCCCCGAACGTTGTGGACGACGCCATCGAGGCCTCGTCCGGCACCCGGTCGCTGCTTGACCGGGTCACCAGGGTGCTGCTCAGCGAGCTGACGCCAGATCAGCGCAGTGCGCTCAGGGTCGCAACGTCGACCGGCTACTGGCATCCGCTCATGGGGACCCACCTGATCACGTCCGAGCAGCTTCGACCCTGGTTGGTGCCCCTGGAGCAGCAGTGGGGCTGGGTGCGGCCGATCTGGAGACCTTCCCTCCGGCGGGAGCTGGGCCGGACGACCGACTCCGACCAGGCGCTGCCCGGCGACCTGGAGGATCGGGTCGACGACGTATCCCTGGGCCATGCGGCCCTGCGAGCTCGGACCGCCGCCCGGACAGCGCGCCCTGGCCTGGTCGAAGCCCGTCTGCTCGGCTCTCTCGAGCTCCGGGTCGACGGCTCACCGGTCTCGTCGTGGAACGGCCAGCGCGGCGCGAGCGTGCTTCGCTACCTCCTCTCCCGCCGGCAGCACGCCTGCTCCAGGGACGAGCTGCTCGAGGAGTTCTGGCCCGATGTCCCGGTCGCCGCTGCGCGTAACCGGCTGCAGGTGGCGATCAGTGGGCTGCGCCGGGCATTCCTCGACGTGACGGCGCTCAACATCGTGGAGTATGCCCAAGGCGGGTACCGGATCAACCCAGACCTTCTGGTGGAGGTCGACGCCGAGAACTTCGTTCAAGCCCTGCGTGCCGCGGCTGCCGCGGAGCGGGCGGACGATCGGGAAGGGGCCAGAACGGCGTACCGCCGCGCAACTGCGCTGTACAGGGGGGACTTCGCTGCCGACGCTCCCTTTGAGCAATGGACCTTGCTGCCGCGGGAGAGCCTGCGACTCAAGCTGGTTGACGCCTTGGACCGGCTGAGCCGGATCGAGCTGGCCGACCGCCGAATCGACGACTGCATCGCGACCGCGCACCGCATGCTCGACGTCGACCCGTGCCGCGAGGACGCGCACCGACTGCTGATGCGGTGCTATGCCTCCCAGGGACGTGAGTACCAGGCTCTCCGCCAGTACGAGTTCTGCCAACGGATCCTTCGAGCCACGATCGATGCCACCCCGGCACGCGACACCACGGTGCTGTACCACTCGATCCGCAGTGGCTCTACCTAGCAGCCTGGGCCACCGTCAGGGCTGGAGGCCGACTGCTTGCCGCATGCAGCCTCACCTCCATGCGCAGCTGCAGGCGGTGGATGCCCGGTGGCAGCGGCACCGCCGGGAAGTCGAGCACGACGTCACCTCCCGCGGAACCGATCCCGGTGCGATTGCCCACCGTGGTCCAGCCCTCACCGTTCCTCCCGTCCCCTAGCGCCCGCGCGGCAAGTGTGGCCCGATAGTCGAAATCGCCATGGGCCGCGCGGGTCCTGCTGATCACGAGGTTGATCTCGCGGCTCGACCCACCGATCGCCTTTCCGGCATCGAGGACGACGAGGTGATCCGAGGACGGCGGAGTCCGAGGAGCGGTCTCCCGCCGGCGGCGCGATCGTGGCGCGGCTTGGTCGTGGTGCGTCGGCTCATCATCCGAGGCGGCGCCCCGCCGCACCCCCGAATGCTCCTGGATGAAGGTCGCAAGCCCACCGGGACTCCAGCCAGACCACGCTTGCTCGGTCATCGTGCGGACGTGCGTCACCTCGCAGCGCTGCGGCGCCCCGTTGGCTGTGATCGCCAGGCGGACCAGGAACGACTCGAGGTGTTCGCCACCGTCAGGTAGGCCGACAGCGGCGCCCCTTTCCTCCGCTTCGGCACGCCGCGCCGCGATGGCGTTGGCAACGTCGCGCAGGGTGTCCCCCTCGCCGCGGACGGCTGCCAGCGCGGTCGCGGCTGCGGCGAGCGCCTCCCAGGTGTAGATGCCCTCCTCGTGCAGCCGAGCCTCGGTGGCTGGACCGATCCCCTTCAGGTCGCGGAAACGCGCGAGCGAGTCACCCATCTGGATGCACCTCCTGCGGTTCCCGTCAGTCCGGGTTCTCGACCTGGATGATCGGGCCCTCCAGGAACCCGGTCATGTCAAAGCCGGGGCTGCCCAGGTTGCTGTTGAGGAACACCGAGACCACCAGCTTGTAGAGTCCGCTGGTGTTGCTCCCCGGATTGCCCTCGGTCAAGACGCTGGGCGGAACGGTGAACTCCACCGCGTAGTCGGAGACGTTCGGGTCGGCGGCCACGCTGTTGTCGCTGGCCAGAAGGACCTCCGGACCGCCGCCGATGGACTCGGCGTAGACCTGGACGTTCCAGCTGCCGCCGAGGGCGGACAGCCATAGCGGCCGGAGCAGGCCGGTGATCTTCCACTCCACCTTGACCTTGAACGCCTCGTCCGCGTCGAGAACGTGGTTGCCCACCGAGAAGGGCGCGAATTCCCCGGCAGGGTCGATGACCACGAACGTCGCGACGTCGCCCTCGATGAGGCCGGGAATGTTGGGGTCGAACTGCTTCATGGCAACTCCCTCGTACGTGCGGGCGGCCCGGGATGGGTCCGCCTCACACCGAGAGTGCCGAGCAACCCTGAGCCGTCGGCCACGATGCCGCTGAGCGACTGCGCTCAGCCTTCGCTATGCGGGAAACGGCTGGTCAGTCGCCGATTCTGGCCGAGAACTCGAGGCCGGGCGTACCTCCACGGTGCAGAGCGAAGAAGTCACCCTGGTCCAGTATCGTCAGGCCCCCAGATCGCCTGAGCACCAAGCGACGACCACAACCCTCGTGCTGGCAGACGAACAACAGCTCCGCTCCGTTGTCCACCTCTAGCGTCATCCCGTGCTGGGCATTCATGGTCGCCTCTCGGATCGTCGGCACGTCGTTGGCTCGGCCGCTGACCTGCCGGCACGAGCAGGATCATATGGTGGGCCGACCGTCGGGGAGCGACCACCTTGGAACTACTCACCTGATGGCACGGGCACCCGTTGAAACTGGGCTCGTCCCGTAAGGGCTCCCAGGCATGCGTCACCGCGTCCCGGTCAGTCTCTGGCCGTGCGCTCAGAGGGCCCCTCTGGTGGTCGCGCGGTGGTGGGAGCAAGCTTTCGTCGCCAGACGGAACACAGCCCGGCTCTCCGCCCTATCGGCGTCGACGCACCAGCTCGACGTATCCCGGCGTTTGGCGAGGATGCTTCAGTGACATGGGGCCAGGGCGTACGCGTTGGCGCGCGTTCTCTTGGGTCCGGTATGCCGTGCTGCCGGCGTGCCGACCGCGTCCCAACAGTTGCGCAAGGGTCCGCGTTTGCAAGTGCGGCGGCGGGCGCACCCGCCGCAGACTCAAGGCGAGGTGGAGACAGAGGCCGGGGCTGGCCCATCAGAGGCGCAGCCTGGTCCCTCCCGCAGCGAGAACCACGTCCACGGGACCCTGTCCTGCACCGCGCCGTCGCCCGGCTGGTCGGAAGGGTCCAGCGGAGACCCGGTGAGCACGGTCCGGTCCTTGCCCTAGCGTGGGCTCGTGATCAGCGGTGAGGAGTACCTCGACTACTGTGACGCCGCGCTCGACGGGTACGCGGAGGTGTGTCGTGTGCTCGGCGACGACCTGGTCTCCGTGCGGCTCGACGACGTGCCGGGCAGCAACTCCGCGTTCGGGCTCGTTGCTCATGCCGTCGGGGTCATGGCGTGGTGGGGGCGCAGCGTGAACCGCGGCATCGCCGTCCCCCGCGATCGTGAGGCGGAGTTCCGTGCCACGGGCACCGTGGAGGAGGCGCTCGCCCTCCTGGATGCCGGGCGCGCGGGCCTGCACGAGGACGTCGCGGCGGCCAGGCCTCGCGAGGCCCCCGTCGCCCCGCCGCCCGCCGAGGACGACGACATCGCCGCAACCCAGGGAGCAGTCCTCCTCCACGTCTACGAGGAGCTGGCCCAGCACCTTGGTCAGCTCGAGGTGACCCGTGACGTCCTGCTCTCCCGGAACCGCTGAGCTGTCGGTGGGCTGCGGCAGGATGAGGGTGTGAGCCAGCCGACGACCGACACGGAGCAGCCGGGCGACGTCGTCCCCGACGACGTGCGCCACGAGTGGACGACCCTCGCCGAGGAGGCACGCGCGCACCAGTTCGCCTACCACGTCAAGGACGCGCCGACGATCAGCGACGGCGAGTACGACGTCCTCATGCGCCGGCTCAACGAGCTCGAGGACGAGCACCCCGGTCTGCGCACTCCCGACAGCCCCACGCAGCAGGTCGGCGGCGCCGTCTTTTCCACCGACTTCGCGGCGGTCAACCACGTCGAGCGCATGCTGAGCCTCGACAACGCCTTCAGCGCCGACGAGCTCACGGCCTGGGCGAGCAGGGTCGAGCGCGACACGGGAGGAGCGGCGAGCCACTACCTCTGCGAGCTCAAGATCGACGGCCTCGCCGTCAACCTCCTCTACGAGGACGGCCGGCTCACCCGCGCCCTGACTCGTGGCGACGGCCGCACCGGCGAGGACGTCACGCTCAACGTGCGCACCATCGACGGCGTCCCGACCGAGCTGCGGGGCGACCGCCTCCCGGAGCTGGTGGAGATCCGCGGGGAGGTTTTCTTCCCCATCGAGGCGTTCGGCGATCTCAACGCGAGCCTCGTGGAGGCGGGGAGGGCACCGTTCGCGAACCCGCGCAACGCCGCCGCCGGCTCACTCCGCCAGAAGGACCCACGGGTGACGGCGACGAGGCCTCTGCGGATGCTGGTGCACGGCACGGGAGCACGACGCGGCTTCGACATCGAGCGGCAGAGCGACGCCTACGAGCTCCTTCGGGCGTGGGGTCTGCCGGTGAGCAGCCATTTTCGCGTCCTCGACAGCGTCGAGGAGGTGCAGGCATTCGTCGAGCGGTTCCGCGACCAGCGGCACAGTGTCGAGCACGAGATCGACGGGGTCGTCGTCAAGGTCGACGAGATCGCGGTCCAGCGCCGGCTCGGGTCGACGTCGCGGGCGCCACGGTGGGCCATCGCCTTCAAGTACCCACCCGAGGAGGTCAACACCAAGCTCCTGAAGATCGACGTCAACGTGGGGCGCACGGGACGGGTCACCCCGTACGGCGTCATGGAACCCGTGACGGTCGCCGGCTCGACCGTCTCGATGGCGACGCTGCACAACAAGCACGAGGTGGCCCGCAAGGACGTGCGACCGGGGGACACCGTCGTGCTGCGCAAGGCGGGCGACGTCATCCCCGAGATCCTCGCCCCCGTGGTCGACCTGCGGCCCGAGGGCCTGCCCGCCTGGCAGATGCCGACGCACTGCCCGTCCTGCGGCACCGAGCTCGTCGAGGAGAAGGAGGGCGACAAGGACCTCCGGTGCCCCAACGCCCGGTACTGCCCTAGCCAGCTGCGCGAGCGGGTCTTCGGGCTGGCCTCCCGCGGCGGCCTCGACATCGAGGCACTCGGCTGGGAGGCGGCGATCGCGCTCACCGACCCCGAGCACGGCCGTCCGGCAGAGGCCACGGAGGAGCCGCAGACCCCGGTGTTGCGCACCGAGGCCGACCTCTTCCGACTGCGGCCCGAGCAGCTCGCGGACGTCATGGTGTGGCGTCAGCGCAGGGTCAGGGGCGTCCCCGGCCCGTGGGCCCGCGAGCTCTACTTCTTCACCAAGCCGACGGCCAAGGCACCGAGCAAGCCGAGGGCCACGACGGACGTCCTCTTCGCCGAGCTCGAGAAGGCGAAGCACCAACCCCTGTGGCGGGTCCTCGTGGCCCTGTCGATCCGGCACGTCGGCCCCACCGCCGCCCGGGCCATCGCCCAGCACTTCGGCACGATGGATGCCGTGCGCGCGGCCTCGGTCGACGAGCTCGCCGCCGTCGAGGGCGTCGGTCGTGTCATCGCCGAGTCGGTCCGGGACTGGTTCGACCGTGCGGGCCACGAGTGGCACGTCGAGATCGTCGACCGCTGGGCCGAGGACGGGGTGCGGATGGTGGAGCCGAGGGACGAGTCCCTCGAGCAGACCCTCGCCGGGCGCACGGTGGTCGTCACCGGCTCGCTGGAGGCCTTCTCGCGTGACGAGGCGAAGGAGGCGATCCTCGCGCGCGGCGGCAAGGCGTCCGGCTCGGTCTCCAAGAAGACCGACTACATCGTCGTGGGCCCCAACGCCGGGTCCAAGGAGGACAAGGCTCGCGAGCTGGGTCTGCCGATCCTCGACGAGGCAGGCTTCC
>CAWBEJ010000004.1:0-141451 GCA_963787805.1 uncultured Actinomycetota bacterium
GTCAGGCGGCGGGGGTGTGGGTGTGGGGGGTGTCGGTGTCCTGGAGGTGGGTGCGTAGGCGGGTGAGGGTGGTGCGCAGGATGCGGGAGACCTGCATCTGGGAGACGCCGATCCGGTCGCCGATCTGGGTCTGGGTGAGCTCGTCGACGAAGCGGAGCCGCAGGACGAGGCGTTCGCGGTCGGTGAGGTGGGTGATGGCTTGGCGCAGGGCGTCGTGCAGGTCGTAGGTGGTGGTGGGGCAGTCGGTGGTCAGCAGGTGGTCGGCCAGGGGGGTGCCGGCGGGGGTGGGGGCGTCCAGGGAGGTGGCGTGGTACCCGGCGGAGCAGGAGCGGGCCTCGGCGACGTCGGCGGTGGTGACGGTGAGCACGGCGGCGATCTCGGTGTCGTGGGGGTCGCGGGCGAGGTGGTGGCGCAGGCGTTCCTCCTCGGTGACCAGCGCGGCCCGCAGCTCCTGGATCCGCCGGGGTGGGCGCACCGACCAGCCGTGGTCGCGGAACCAGCGTTTGACCTCACCGGAGATGGTCGGGGCGGCGTAGGCGGCGAACCCGGGGCCGGTGCCGGGGCGGTACCGGTGGACCGCCTTGACCAGGGCGGTGCGGGCGACCTGGAGCAGGTCGTCGGTCTCGATGCCCCGCCCGGCGTACCGCAGCGCGATCGCGTCGGCCAGCGGCAGCGCGGCCAGGACCATCCGCTCGCGCAGGTCCGCGGCCTCGGCCGCGGTGGCCGCGCCCGCGGCGGCGGCGAGCTCCTCGACGTCGACGTCGATGTCGTGGTGGCGGGCCAGCACCGGCGCCGCGCGTGGGCGTCTCGGCGGTGCTGGTGGCGGTCGGGGTCGGGGCGGTGGTCTGGGGCACGGTCTCGTCCTTTGCGAAGGAAACGGAGATGGCGCCACTGCTGGACCATGGCCACACCCCACAAGAACCTGGGGGTGCGACGTGCCGCACCGGTTCGGGGCTGCGACTGGGACCGACCGTAGCAACCCCCCACCCGCACCGGGGCTTTGCGAACACCACTTCTCGCCGGAGAGGCGGCCCATACCCTCCCGGGCTTGTTCCCGACCCGGCCGGGTACCTGCGCCTACCGGGTACGTGGTTCGACCGGGGCATCGACCCGACCACCGTGAGCCAGTCGGTCAGCCGGTCGGTCTGAGCGCCGGCCCGCCGGCACGATCCATCCCGGTGGAGGCGACCTCATTTCCGACCACCGAGGTGCCGCGGCGCGCCCCCCAACACTCGCGGCCCGCCGGGTCACAGGCCCGCCGCGCCCTCCGCGACTCCGGGTGGGGCGAGCCCGGTGTCCGCGACCTCGACGGCGATGTCGACGAGCTTGCGGTTGCTGCGCTGGCTGGCCACCCGCAGAACGTCGAACGCCTGGTCGCGGGTCAGCTGATGGCGAGCCATGAGGACGCCGATGGCCACGCCGATCTCGCGGTTGCTCTCCAGCGCCCGCAGCAGGTGGGTCGCCTTGTCCTCCGCGAGGCTCGCCGTGACGAGGAGGGCGCAGTGTGTCGCGAGCACGCGGCCGCGGTGGAGGTCGGCGGTGTCGAAGGCATCGCCCTCGTCGGTCGAGAGGTTGAGGCCGGCGATGGCCTCGCTCTCGTCGAGGAGGTGCAGCCGGTAGGCGAGCATGCTGCGGACGCCGAACCGTTCGTTGAGCTGACGGCCCAGCGGCTGCCACCTGGCTTCGCGAGCGATGTCCCCTGTGACGTAGGTGCTGTCCTCGATGACGGCGTCGACGCACGGGCCGACCCCCGACTTGTACTGCGTCAGGTCGATCTCGTCGGCGACCGGCTCGTTGCGTGCGATGGTCTGGAAGGCGCCGCGGCGCAGCACCGTGATGCTCGCCCAGCGGGCACCGACGAGCTCCGTGGCGGCCAGGTCGACGACCTGCTTCAGGCCGACGTCCGGCGGTTCGTTCCGCAGCTCGCGGGTGAGCCTCGCGAGCGACTCGGCTACGACCTTGAGGGCCTCGGTGTCGTCAGAGCGGGAGTCGTTGGGTCGGGTGGTGTCCACTCCACGCCCCCTTCCGCGATCGTCGGGCACGGCCGGATCACCCCGCCGCAGGCGCCCGGTCGGACGCATGGACCAAACCTAGACTGCACAGCGTGTCCCCACGGCTTGGACTGCGCAGCCGCATTCTCGCTCTCACGATGCCGGTCGTCGTCCTCGTGAGCGCGGCGCTGGCAGGCGTCCTCTACCTGTCCCTCGGACAGGTCCTCGAGGCGTCCGCCCGTGACATCGCCAGCGCAGAGGCTCAGGAGCTCCGTGAGGACCTGCGCTTCCACACCATCGAGGACCTCGCCGTCACCCACGACGTGGTCGTCGGAACACGTGTCTCGCAGGTCGTCGACGACTCCGGCCGGGTGGTGGTCAGCACGGGGCGTGCGGTGAACGGGCCGCTGGCGGACCCGGTGATCGCGCCCGGTGGGATGCGGGTCGACGTCGTCGAGGAGATACCGGGCCTCGGCGGTGGTGGGTATGCCGTGGCGGTGGCCGACGGACCGGGCGTCGACGGCAGGAGATACAGCTCGCTCGTCGCCGTGCCCACCCAGGTGGAGACGACCGCGTTCGCCCGCTCGCTCGAGCTCGCGGTGATCGGGGCGGTCGGGCTCGTCGCCCTGCTCGCCGCCGTGACGACATTCGCGGTCGGGCAGGCACTGCGCCCGGTGGAGCGGATGCGCGACCAGGTGGAGGACATCGCGGCGTCTCGGCCGGCCCCGACCCTGGAGGTCCCGGCCGGACGCGATGAGCTCGCCAAGCTCGCCGAGACGATGAACCACGTGCTCGAGCGGCTCCGTCGAGCGGACTCCGCACGCCGGGCGTTCGTCGCCGACGCCGGCCACGAGCTCCGCAGCCCGCTCTCCACGATCCGGGTGCTGCTCGACCGGCTCGCGGAGGACCGCTCGGCGAGCGAACGTCGGGTCATCGCCGAACGCGCCTCGGCGGAGGTCGACCGGCTCGCGATCCTCGTCGACGACCTGCTGGAGCTGGCCTCCGCGGACGAGCGGGCGCTGCGGCTCACGCCCGTCGATGTCGACCTCGACGACGTCGTGCTCGGGGAGGCAGCGTCCGTGCGCGCGCGCGGGATGCCGGTCGCGGTCACGGTGGAGCCGACGCGCGTCGTCGGCGACGCCCACCGGCTGGGGCGGGTGGTGCGAAACCTCCTCGACAACGCCGAACGGCATCGCGAGAGCGCGGTCCGCGTCACGCTGGAGCACGACGGCGCCGAGGCGGTGCTCGTGGTCGACAACGACGGTCCTCCGGTTGCCCCCGAGGAGCGCGAGCGGATCTTCGGCCGGTTCGTTCGGCTCGACGACTCCAGGACGCGCGACACCGGTGGCACCGGGCTGGGGCTCGCCATCGTTGCCGAGATCGTCCGCGCGCACAGGGGCAAGGTCGTCGCCGAGGACAGCCCCGACGGGTGGTGCCGCTTCTGCGTCAGGCTCCCCCTGGATCGACGACCGGGTTGAGGCGATAGCCCATTCCCCGCACCGTCTCCAGTGACTTCGTCGCGAAGGGCGCGTCGATCTTGCGGCGGAGGTAGCCGATGTAGACCTCCACCACGTTGTCCGCGCCGGGGTAGGACGAGTCCCAGACGTTCTCGAGGATCTCGCTCTTGCTCTGCACCTGACCCGCCTTGCGCATCAGGTGGTGGAGCAGCGCGTACTCGCGCGCGGTGAGCTGGATCTCGCGGCCATCACGCGTCACCCGCCGCGTCGTGGGATCGAGGGTGAGGCAGCCGACGGTGAGCGACACCGGCCGTTCCGGGGCGCCCCGGCGAGCCAGCGCCTGGAGCCGAGCGAGCAGGACCGGGGTGCTGAAGGGCTTGGTGACGTAGTCGTCGGCGCCGAGCTCGAAGGCGTCGGTCTGGTCGTACTCGCCGTCCTTGGCGGAGAGCATGAGGACCGGGGACCACACCTTCCGCGACCGCATGTGCTTCAGCACGTCGTAGCCGTTCATACCCGGCAGCATGATGTCGAGGACGACGACGTCGTAGGGCGCCTGGACCGCCATCCGCAGCGCCTCGCGCCCGTCCGATGCGAGGTCGACGACCCAGCCCTCGTCGCGCAGGGCATCGCCGAGGGCAGCCGCGAGGGGGCGCTCGTCCTCGACGAGCAAGAGTCTCATCGCCGTCAGGTCTCCCTCCTCGGCCGGTTGTCAGTGCGCGACCGTACTCAACCATCCTGTATTACTGGTGGGTAGCCTCACCAGGGATGCCGCCTTCTGCGCCGGTGTCCGCGCCGTCGGCGTCCGACCACAGGGTCAGTGGTCGCGCAGCGCCTTGACGAGCTCGGCCTTGCTCATCGTCGAACGGCCGGCGATCCCGATCTCCCGGGCGCGCCGCTGGAGGTCGGCCTTGGTCCAGTCGTCGTAGTCGCCGGACCGACCACCCTTGCGGCCCACCGCCGACCGGGAGGTGTTGGCGGCGGCGTTGGCGATCCGGGCGGCCTTCTCCTTGCTGGCGCCGTCATCGCGGAGCGCCTCGTAGAGGTTCGGGTCCTTGACCGAGGGGCCGGGACTCTTGCGTGCGGGCATGACCACTCCTTTCGTCGGACTCCCTCCTGTCTACCCAGCCCACGGCCCCAGATGCAGGAAGCGGTCCACGTTCCAGACGCTCCACCCGACCCGTCCGGCGACACGGAAGATCGACGGATTCCGTACTCACGCAGCTCTTCGGGCGCGGATATGATCGCGCCATGATCGAGCAGAAGCGGATCCTGGCAACCACCGTCCCCGGCCCGGCCTCCCAGGCGCTCCAGGAGCGCAAGACCGCCGCGGTCTCGGCCGGGGTGAGCACCGGGCTGCCGGTCTACGTCGTCGAGGCGGCCGGCGGCATCCTGCGTGACGCCGACGGCAACCAGCTCATCGACTTCGGCTCCGGGATCGCGGTGACCACGGTGGGCAACGGCAACCAGCGGGTGATCGACGCCGTCACGGCGCAGGTCAACGCCTTCACGCACACCTGCTTCATGGTCAACCCCTACGAGAGCTACGTCGAGGTCTGCGAGAAGCTCAACGAGCGGACCCCCGGCACGCACGAGAAGCGGTCAGCCCTGTTCAACTCCGGCGCCGAGGCGGTCGAGAACGCCGTCAAGGTCGCACGGCACGCCACGGGCCGGCCTGCCGTCGTCGCCTTCGACCACGGCTACCACGGTCGGACGAACCTCACGATGGGCCTGACGGCGAAGAACATGCCCTACAAGCACCGCTTCGGCCCTTTCGCCGGCGAGCTCTACCGGGTCCCGATGGCCTACCCCTACCGGTGGCCGGGTGGCCCCGCGGCCTGCGCCGAGCAGGCGTTGCGCACCGTGACCGACCAGATCCACGCCCAGGTGGGCGAGGACAACTGCGCGGCCGTGATCATCGAGCCGATCCAGGGTGAGGGCGGCTTCATCGTGCCGCCGGAGGGCTTCCTCCCCGGGCTCGCCGACTGGTGCCGCGAGCACGGCATCCTCCTCATCGCCGACGAGATCCAGTCCGGCTTCTGCCGCACCGGGGACTGGTTCGCCTGCGACCACGAAGGCGTCGTCCCGGACCTCCTCACCGCGGCGAAGGGCATCGCCGGTGGTATGCCGCTCGCCGCCGTCACCGGCCGCGCGGACCTCATGGACGCCGTGCATCCGGGCGGGCTGGGCGGTACCTACGGGGGCAACCCCGTCGCGTGCGCCGCTGCGCTGGCGTCGATCGCCTCGATGGAGGAGGACGACCTCGCACACCGGGCTCGGCAGGTCGGCGACGTGCTCAGCGACCGGCTGGGCCGGCTCGCCGAGAAGTACGACGAGGTCGGCGAGGTCCGTGGCCGCGGAGCGATGATGGCGATGGAGCTCGTGACCGACCCCCCGTCGAAGGAGCCGAACGCGGAGCTCACGGCAGCCGTCAACAAGGGCTGCCACCAGCGGGGTCTGGTGACCCTGACGTGCGGCACCTACGGCAACGTCTTCCGCTTCCTGCCACCGCTCACGATCTCCGACGAGCTGCTCCACGAGGGCCTCGACCTGCTCGAGGAGTCCTTCACCGCCGCCCTCGGGTGACGGTGGCCACCCGGGTCCCCGCCGCGTTCGACCTCGCGGGCCGGACCGCAGTCGTCACCGGAGCCGGATCACCGACGGGCATCGGCATGGCGTGCGGCCGGCTCCTTGCCGAGCTGGGCGCCCGGGTCGTCGTCACGGCGACGACGGAGCGCGTGATGGATCGTGTCGCGGAGCTGCACGCGGCGGGGCACGAGTCCGTGGGCGCCGTCGCCGACCTCACGACCGAGGAAGGTGCAGATCGCGTCGTCGCCCAGGCCCTGGAGCTCGGGGGTGGGCTCGACGTGCTCGTCAACAACGCCGGCATGGTGTCCGTCGCGGGAGGCGGTGACCACCTGGAGGGCGACCTCATCGGCACGCCGCCCGAGCGATGGGCGCGCTCACTCGCGCGCAACCTCGACACGGCATACCTCATGACCCGTGCGGCTCTGCCGCACCTGCGCGAGAGCGGTCGCGGCCGCGTGGTCATGGTGACCTCGGTGACCGGTGCGGTGGCGGCGATGCGCGCTGAGATCGGGTATGCCGCGGCGAAGGCCGGGCTCGTGGGCCTGACTCGGGCCGTCGCGGTCGACGAGGCCGGCCACGGCATGACGGTGAACGCGGTCGCACCGGGGTGGATCGCGACCGGCTCGCAGACGCCGGCGGAGGCCAAGGAGGGGCTCGTCACGCCGGTCGGCCGGTCAGGGACGCCCGAGGAGGTCGCGGCAGCGGTGGCCTTCCTCGCGAGCCCCGCGGCGGCCTACGTGACAGGACAGGTGCTCGTCGTCGACGGGGGCAGCAGCGTGGCCGAGGAACGGGTGACCACCCGCTCCTAGACTCGGGCGGTGACCCGTCCCGTGCTCCGCCAGGTGCACAACATCGGACGGCGTCGGGCGTGGGTCATCTGGCTGGTGGGCCTGTCGGTCTACGTCCTCGCTGTCTTCTATCGCACCTCGCTCGGGGTGGCGGGCCTGCTGGCGGCGGAGCGCTTCGACATCAGCGCGGCGCAGCTCGCGACGTTCACCGTGGTGCAGCTCGCCGTGTACGCCGCCATGCAGATCCCGGTCGGGGTGCTCATCGACCGGTTCGGCTCGAAGCGGCTCATGCTCACCGGCCTGGTCCTCATGACGACCGCTCAGTTCTGGTTCGCGTTCGCCGGGTCGTTCGAGGTGGGGATCGCCGCCCGGATCATGCTCGGCGCGGGCGACGCGATGATCTTCACCTCCCTGCTGCGGGTCGTGGCCGTGTGGTTCCGGGTGAAGCAGGCGCCGTTCGTCACACAGCTCACCGGCATGGTGGGCCAGCTGGGGGCGATCGCCGCGGCCACCCCGCTCGCGACGGCGCTCGCGGCGTGGGGGTGGACGCGGTCGTTCGCGACGGCTGCCGGCGTCGGAGTCGTGCTCTCCGGGTTCCTGCTCCTGCTCGTGAAGGACTCGCCGTACCGCGGCGAGGCGGTGGAGCGGATCAAGATGCGGGCGCTCACGAGGACGCTGGGTGAGGTCTGGGGCAACCCCGGGACCCAGCTCGGGCTGTGGGTGCACTTCACGTCCCAGTTCGGTGCGACGGTCTTCACGATGCTGTGGGGGTTCCCCTTCCTCGTCCTCGGGGAGGGCCTGGACCCGCAGCTCGCCTCCTGGCTGCTCGTCGTCATGACGCTCACGGCGATGGCGGCGGGGCCGCTCGTCGCGGCGTTCACGGCACGCGTGCCGTACCGGCGGTCGCAGCTCGTGCTCGGCATCGTGCTGAGCATGGTGACGGTCTGGGCGGTCGTGCTCCTGTGGCCCGGGCGGGCACCGCTGTGGCTCCTCGTGCTCCTCGTCGTCGTCACGGCGATGGGCGGGCCGGGATCGATGGTGAGCTTCGACCTCGCCCGCACCTTCCACCCCTCCTCCCGGCTGGGGCGCGCGACCGGCGTGGTCAACATCGGCGGTTTCACGGCATCCCTCGTCACCATCGCGCTCATCGGCGTCGTGCTCGACCAGCTGGCGCCGGGCGGGCAGGAGGACTACACCCTCGACGACTTCCGGGTCGCGATGTCGGTGCAGTTCCTCTTCTGGGGGATCGGGATCGTCCAGCTCGTGCGCTATCGACGGAAGAGCCTGCGGCACATCGAGGACGCCCACCCGGCGGCGCTCGACGCCTTGCGCGCGGGCCAGACCCTGCTTCCGGGTATCTCACGTGACCCTGATCCCTGATCTGCGGGCGTTCCAGCCGGCGGCGTTTCACCGCTCGTTCCGGCCACGGCAGCGTGTCGGTCACCCGAGTCGGGGTACGCGGCGCCTATAACGGTGGTGACCGGGCCAGGTATGAGATGGCCCGGTCCCTTCGTGCCGGGACCTCCTCGAGCCCCGGAGCGCTCCGCGCCCACGAGTCGACGGTCAGCCGACGGCGTAGCCCGCGCTGGGTTCGGCACAGAACGCGAACGGCCCACCGGTTCTCGCGTGGTACTGGAAGAGACCCCCGGCCACCCGCAGGATGAGCAGCTCCCCCTCCACCGTCGCCTGGGTGTACGACATCCCCGGCTGCGGGCAACCGAGCGAGCCGTCACTCCACGTCACCGGGCTCCACGCCGCGACGAGGACCTGTGCCGGGTCGACGCCCTCTCGCGTCGCGGTGTCGGCGATCGCCGCCGCGACCCGGGGCTGCTCCCGCAGCCCTTCCGGCACGGGGGCGCCGGGCGCGGCGCTCTCGGCCGGAGTCGGAAGGGTGGGCGGCGCCGAGCTGCTCGGCGTCGGAGTCCCGGCGCCAGCCGTCGTCGGGGCATCGCTGGCCGGCGTCGAGGCGTCCCCGTCGCCGTCGCTGAACGTGGCCCCGCACGCGGCGGTGAGCGCCACGGTGGCGAGCAGGGCGAGCAGTCGGAGATGGGTGCGCATGGGTGCTCCTGCTCGTCGGGTCAGTGGACGTCAGTATGTCGACGAGGGGGGCGCGGTATGCGTTCCCCGGGCGGCCCGGCTCAGCTCAGGACGTGGCGGCTGATGACGAGCCGCTGGATCTGGTTCGTGCCCTCGAAGATCTGGGTCACCTTGGCCTCGCGCATGTACCGCTCGGCGGGGAAGTCCTGGGTGTAACCGGCGCCGCCGAGCACCTGGACGGCATCCGTTGTCACCTTCATCGCGGCATCCGTCGCGGTGAGCTTGGCGACGGCGGCCTCCTTGCTGAAGGGGCGTCCGGCGTCCTTGAGACGTGCCGCGTGCAGGTACGTCGCGCGGGCGCTGGTGACGGCCGCCTCCATGTCGGCGAGAAGGAAGGCGAGGCCCTGGTTGGCCGCGATGGGGCGGCCGAACTGCTGCCGCTCCTGGGCGTACCCCGCCGCGAGGTCCAGGGCGGACTGTCCCAGACCGGTTGCTGCGGCGGCGATTCCGAGGCGGCCGGCATCCAGTGCCGACAGCGCGATCGCCATCCCCTGCCCCTCGGTGCCGATGCGGCGGGAGGCGTCGACGGGCACGTCGTCGTACATCACCTCACGCACGGTGTCGCAGTGCAGCCCCATCTTCCGCTCTGGGGTGCCGAAGGTGATGCCCGGCGCGTCGGCGGGGACGACGAAGCAGGACAGGCCGCGGCCCTGGTCGTCCGAGGTGCGTGCGAACGTCGTGTAGTAGTCCGCGTGTCCGGCGTGGCTGATCCAGGCCTTCCGGCCGCGCAGCCGGTATGCCGTGGGCTCGCCGTCGCTCCCGCCCTCCCCGACAGCCCGGGTCGTCATCGAGCCGATGTCCGACCCGGCCAGCGGCTCCGAGAGGCAGTAGGCCCCGAGCTGGTCGCCGGACAGCATCCCGGGCAGGAGCGCCTCCTGCTGCTCGGGTGTCCCGAAGGTCGTCACGGGATGGGCGGTGAGGGAGTGCACGGAGACGCCGACCGCGACGCTCATCCACGCCGACGCGATCTCCTCGACGACCTGGAGGTAGACCTCGTACGGCTGGCCGTACCCGCCGAACTCCTCGGGTTGCGGGAGCGAGAGGAGCCCGGCCTTGCCGAGGGTGCGGAAGACCTCCGTCGGGAACGACTCGTCGGTCGCTGCGGCGCGCTCGGCCTCGTCGACCCTGGGCCGCAGCTCCCGGTCGCAGATCTCGCGGGTCAGGTCGATGAGGTCCTGGCCCTCCTCGGTCGGCATCAGCCTCGTTGCTGCCATGGATCCGAGGGTACCGAGATGCTAGGACGTCCAACCAATCCTTCACCTTCGCCCCCACCCGGTGCCCGACGACGGGGCATGCCGCTCCCGGGCCGCGGTGGGTCAGGCGGGGTAGGCGGTGACCTCGGTCGCCTTGACGGTGGCCCAGGCCGTCGTGCCGGGGTGCAGGCGCAGGGCGGCCACCGACGTCGCCGTCACCTCCGCGACGACCGGGTGGCCGGCGTCGTCCACCAGCCGGACGCGGGCACGCCGGCCGAGCAGCTCGACGACGGCGACGGTGAGGGGCCAGGTGTTGCGAGGCGAACCCTCGGGCCGCTCGGGGAAGAGGGAGACGGCCGACGGGGCGAACGCCACCCAGGTTGCGCCGGCGTGGGAGAAGCCCGCGGTGACCACCGGCCCGAGAGCGGTCAGCACCGTGTCGGTGGCGGTGGCGTTCCCGGCATACAGGTTGAGGCCGACCACCGAGGCGACGTAGCGGCTGCGCGGCCGGTCCACGACCTCCGCCGGCGTGCCCTCCTGGACGACCCTTCCCGACTCGAGGAACACGAGACGGTCCGCGAGGGTCAGGGCGTCGAGCGGGTCGTGGGTCACGAGGACCGTCACCCCGTCGTATGCCGCGAGGCGGTGGGCGAGCGTGGCGCGCACCTCGGTGCGGGTGGCCGGGTCCAGGGCAGAGAGGGGCTCGTCGAGGAGCAGCACACGGGGGTCGGTGGCCAGCGCCCGCGCCAACGCCACCCGTTGCGCCTGACCGTGCGAGAGCGCGGCGGGCCGCCGGTCGGCGAGGTCCGCGATGCCGAGGGCGGCCAGCTCCGTGGTGACGCGCTCCGCGACGGCCGTCCCCGGCATCCCCCTGGCGCGCGGCCCGAACCCGACGTTGCCCGCAGCCGTGAGATGGGGGAAGAGGAGGTGGTCGGCCAGCAGGAGCCCGGTGCGGCGGGAAACCGGGTCGAGGGCGTGCGTCCGGTCGACCCACGGGCTGCCGTCGACGTGCACGTGGCCCTCCTGCAACGGCAGGAGGCCGGCGAGCGCCAGGAGGACGGTGGTCTTGCCGGAGCCGTTCGGCCCGAGGAGGGCGAGTACCTCCCCGGGCGCCGCCCGCAGGGTGACGTCGACGCGGAGTGTGCCGCGGGCGGCGGCCACGCGCGCGTCGAGGCCGGCCGGTGCACCGACTCGGCCGTCGGGGCTCAGCGGACCCACCGGCCGCGGAGCGCCCCGAGCACCACCACGGACACCGCCAGCATGACGACGCTGAGCGCGATCGCGGCCTGCGGGTCCTGCTCCAGGGCGGTGTAGACGGCGAGCGGTGCGGTCTGCGTCGTGCCGACGAAGTTGCCGGCGAAGGTGATCGTCGCCCCGAACTCGCCGAGGGCGCGGGCCCAGGCCAGCGCGGCGCCGGCCGCGATCCCCGGGGCGGCGAGCGGCAGGGCCACTCGGGTGAAGGTGTGCCACGGCGAGGCACCGAGCGTCGCAGCGAGCGCGTCGTAGCGACGGTCGACCTGGCGCATGGCGCCCTCCACCGCGACGACGTAGAACGGCATCGCGACGAACACCTCGGCGAGGACGACCGCGAACGGGGTGAACGGGATGGTGACGCCGAACAGCTCATCGAGGCGGGCGCCGACGACTCCGTTCCGGCCGTAGGCGAGGAGGAGCGCGACCCCACCGACGACCGGAGGCAGGACGAGGGGGACGGTGAGTACGGCGCGCAGCCAGGTCGCGGCCAGACCGCTGGCCCGGGCCAGCAGCCAGGCAAGGGGTGTCCCGACGAGGAGGGAGATGACCACGGTGGTCGTGGTCGTCACCAGCGAGAGGCGGATGGCGGGCCATACGGTCGGCGCGGCGAGGTGCTGGGGGAGCGCGGCCCAGTCCGCGCGCAGGAGGAGAGCGGCCAACGGGACCACCACCAGACCCACCGCGACGGCGGCGGGGACGAGGAGGGGGGTGCGGCTGCGCAGCGGGCTCGCCATGCCCGGGGGCACGGCCCGGCTGTCGGGGCTCACGGTGCGAGGAACCCGGCGTCGACGAGCGCCGCTGCACCGGACCTGCCCGACACGAGGGCCCCGAACGCCCTTGCGTGCGCGCCGTCGGTGAGCCGGACGAAGGGGTAGTCGAGCGTCGTGTTGAGCGCGGCAGGGATCGGGACTCCGCGAACCCGGCCATCGGCCGTCACGACGTCGGAGTGGTAGACGATCGCGGCATCCGCCTCGCCGAGAGCGATCTTCGTGAAGGTCGACCGGACGTCGACCTCACGGGAGACGACGTTCGCGCTCACTCCCGCCCGGCTGAGCACCTCGTCGGCGGCGGCCCCGCACGGTGCCGTGTCGACGCAGAGCACCACGGCGACGTCGGAGCGCGCGAGGTCCGCCAGGCTCGAGACTCCTGCGGCGTCGTCGGGTGGCGTCGCGATCTCGAGGACGTTACGGGCGACGATCGTGCGGCGAGCGGGGTCCTGGGCCTCCTCGGGCAGCTGGGCGAGAACCGCGGTCCCGGCGAGCGCGACGAGGTCCGCCGGGGCCCCCTGCGCCACCTGCTGGGCGAGCTTCGCGCTGGAGCCGAAGCTCACCCGGACGCGGACGCCCGGGTGCTCCGACTCGTACCGGCGGGCCAGGTCGGTGAACGCCTCGGACAGCGAGGCGGCGGCCAGCACCGTCACCGTGGCCTCCTCGGATGCGGCCCGGCTCGACCCGCCCGCACTGCTCGTCGAGCACCCCACGGCCAGGGATGCCGCGAGCGCGGCCACGACGATGGTCGGCGGCCGGCGTGCACCAGGGTCGAATGCCCGGGCGGCGGTGCCGCGCCACCCCGCCGCGCGCCGCCCGCCCTGCCCGCGGACGGCATCCCACGTCGTCACGAAGGCACGCCCACGACGACGTTCGTCGACTTGATGGAGGCGACGGCGACCGAGCCGACCTCCAGCCGGAGGTCGTCGACCGCCTCGCGGGACATGAGCGAGACGATCCGGAACGGGCCGCACTGGAGCTCCACCTGGGCCATGACGGTGTCCTTGAGGACCCGGGTCACGATGCCCCGCATCCGGTTGCGGGCCGACTCGTCGGCGACGGCGCCCACGGGTGCCGGGCGGGCGATCTCCCGCGCCACCGCGGCGAGGTGCTCGCCGTCGACGACGAAGCGGCCGGAGTCGTCCCGTCGGCTGGGGAGCCGCCCCGCGTCCACCATCCGGCGCACCGTGTCGTCCGAGACGCCGAGGAGTGAAGCCGCCTCAGATATCCGCATCTGCGTCATGGCAGGCAGAATACCTCCGCTGCTGAGAAGTTGCAGCGTCTCAGGTGTCCGGTAGCGCCTGGTGCTCGGGCTCGCCCCCCGGGTCGCGGAAGTGCACGAGCTCCGGCCGCTTCGCGACGACCCGGTCGCCCGAGGACTGGCCGCGCAGCCGGCGCTGCACCCAGGGAGCCGCGTGGGTCCGGGCCCACTCGGCGTGCCGCACCAGCTCCTCACGGCGGGCGGCGGGCTCGGCGGCGGGCAGGGGTGTCGTCCAGTCGGCGAGGTCGGTGTTGTGGCCGAGCGCCGTCAGTGCGGCGAGGGCGACCCGCCGGTGCCCCTCGGACGTGAGGTGGATGCGGTCGTCCGACCACATGCGCCAGTCGCGCAGTGCGGGCATGCCCCAGAGGTTGAGGACGTGACAGGCGTGCCGCTGGGCGATCGTGAAGATGTTGGCGGAGTGCACGGCGTGACGGCCCCGCAGGGCCTTGAACAGGCCCGCGTCGCGCGTGTCCGTCGGCGTCGCGAGGAGGACGTCCGACCCCGAGTTCCGGATGCGAACGACTGCCTCCTCGAGTCGGGTGGCCAGGGCGTCGAGGTCGACATTCGGGCGCAGCAGGTCGTTGCCACCGCCCACCATGGAGACGAGGTCGGGCGACATCCGCAGCGCGACGTCCAGCTGCGGGCCCACGACGTCGGAGAGCTTGCGGCCCCGCACGGCGAGGTTCGCGTAGCCGAAGGGCAGGTGCTCCGCCTCGGCGATCGAGTCGAGGTGGTGGGCGAGCCGGTCCGCCCAGCCGACGTAGGCGCCTGGGCGCGACGGGTCCAGGTCGCACATGCCCTCGGTGAAGGAGTCACCGATGGCGACGTACCGGGTCCACACCCGGCGCGACGCGGCCACGGGCGTCACGGGAGGCTCCAGTCCACGGGCGGTGCACCCTGACGGGCCAGCAGGTCGTTGGCCCGGCTGAACGGCCGGGACCCGAAGAAGCCGGCGTGCGCGGACAGTGGGCTCGGGTGCGGGGACTCGATGCGCGCGATGCCGGGCAGCTGCGGGACCAGCCCTCGGGCGTCCCGTCCCCAGAGGATGGCGACGAGGGGTCCCCCGCGCCGGGCGAGCGTGTCGATGGCCCGCGCGGTGACCTCCTCCCACCCCTTTCCCCGATGGCTCCCCGGGGCACCCGGTGCCACGGTGAGGACGCGGTTGAGGAGGAGGACCCCCTGGTCCGACCACGGCGTGAGGTCGCCGGAGCTCGGCATCGGCGTTCCCAGGTCCGTCTGCAGCTCCCGGAAGATGTTGGCGAGGCTCTTGGGCACCGGGTGCACGTGCGGAGCGACCGAGAACGCCAGGCCGACGGCGTGGCCCGGAGTGGGGTAGGGGTCCTGGCCGACGACGAGCACGCGCACGGCATCCAACGGGCGCTCGAAGGCGCGCAGGACGTGCGCTCCTCCCGGGAGGTAGCCGCGGCCGGTTGCCACCTCGCCCCGGAGGAACTCCCCGAGGCGGGCCACCGCCGGCTCGACCGGCGCGAGCGCCTCGGCCCAGGACGGGTGCACCAGCTCCCGCAGGGGCCTCGCCGGGACTGTCGTGCTCATCGCGTCCACCGTAACCCGAAGCGGCTCGGGAAACCCGCCGACCCCGGGTGAGGGCAGCCGGGTCCCCGGCCGCACGGCATGTTTTCGCGCCTCGCACGGCTGCGGGCAGACTGGCCGCGTGATCTCCTCCACCACCGATGGCGAGCGCTCCGACACAGCAGCCCGCTCCGGGGCTCAGCCGCGCTGGGAGACGGTCCTCTTCGACCTCGACGGCACCCTGGCCGACACCATCCCCCTCATCGTGGCGTCCTACCAGCACGCCTTCCGCACCGTTCTGGAGGAGGAGGTCGAGGAGGCGAGGGCACGCGCCTGGATCGGGCGGCCGCTGCTCCCGGCGCTTCTCGAGGAGCGTCCCCACCACGGGCACGAGCTCGACCGCGTCTACCGCGAGTGGAACCTCGCCAACACCTCTCGGCTCATTCGCCGGTACGCCGGTGTGCCGGAGCTGCTCCTGGCGCTCGACGCAGCCGGTGTCCGGTGCGCCGTGGCGACGTCGAAGCGGCGGGAGACCGCCAGGCTGGCGCTGGATGCCGTCGGCATCGCCGAGCTCGTGGACGTCGTCGCGGCGCTCGAGGACACCACGCGCCACAAACCGTCCGCGGACCCCTTGCTGCACGCGGCGGCGGCGCTCGGCGTCGAGCGGGCCACCTGTGTGTACGTCGGCGACGCCGCCGTCGACATGGTCGCCGCGCGGGCCGCCGGGATGGGGGCCGTCGCCGTCACCTGGGGTGCGGGCGAGCGCGAGGCCCTGTCGGCGGCCGGGCCGGATGCGGTGGTCGAGACGGTGGGTGACCTCACGGCATACCTGCTCGGTCACCCGGGCACCTAGACTCGCCGCCGTGCACGGGAAGACCTACGAGGAGAACAAGCACACGGAGCTCGCGGCGCTGGCCGACGCAGTGGTGGGCTACGCCGAGGAGCGGGTGCGCATCGAGCCGCCGCTCGACCGGCCGATGAGCGAGGCGGAGCTCGAGGACCGGGTCGGCCGGACGATCAGCGCCGACGGCTTCGGCGGCGTGGCGACGATGCGGCTCTTCGCCGAGGAGCTCGCTCCGGCGTGCCTGTCGACCGACCACCCGCGCTACCTCTCCTTCATCCCGTGCGCGCCGAGTGACGCGGCGGTCATGTTCGACCTCGTCGTGGGGGCGTCGTCCATCTACGGCGGCTCGTGGCTCGAGGGCGCCGGTGCGGTCTACGCCGAGAACCAGGCGTTGCGCTGGATCGCCGACCTCGTGGGTATGCCGCAGGAGGCGGGCGGCGTGTTCACCCCGGGGGGAACGATCGGCAACCTCTCCGCCCTCGTCGCGGCGCGGCACACCGCACGTCGCCGCGCCGCCGCGGGCGTGCGACCCCACCGGGTCGCCGCCACGGCGGGTGCGCACTCCTCCATCCAAGCGGCGTGCGACGTCATGGACGCCGAGCTCGTCGGAGTCCAGCTCGACGACCAGTGGCGGCTGACCGGGCCCAACCTTCGCGCGGTGCTCGAGGAGCACGGCCCGGAGTCGTTCTTCGCCGTGGTCGCCACGTGTGGGACGACGAACTTCGGGATCATCGACGACCTCGCGTCGGTGGCGGAGGTGTGCCGTGAGCTCGGGATCTGGTTCCACGTCGACGGGGCCTACGGCGGGGCCGGGCTGGCGGCACCGTCGGTGCGCGACCTCTACGCCGGCGTGGAGCACTGTGACTCGTTCATCGTCGACCCGCACAAGTGGCTGTTCGCGCCGTTCGACTGCTGCGCGCTTCTCTACCGCGACCCTGCGCTGGCGCGCGCGGCACACACCCAGAAGGCGGGGTACCTCGACGTGCTGACCGAGGCGCCGGAGTGGAACCCCACCGACTACTCCGTGGGGTTGACCCGCCGCGCTCGCGGGCTCCCGTTCTGGTTCTCCCTCGCGGTCAACGGGACGGACGCGTACCGAGCCGCCATCGAGCACACCCTCGACGTCGCCCGCTTCGCCGAGGCCGAGATCGCGCGCCGGCCATACCTCGAGCTGGTCCACGCGCGGCACCTCTCCGTCGTGGTGTTCCGGCGGCTCGGGTGGTCGCCCGCCGACTACCACGCCTGGTCGGACCGGATGCTCGCCGAGGAGTTCGCGTTCGTCGTTCCGACCACGCATGACGGGGAGACGCTGGCGAGGTTCGCGATCGTCAACCCCGACACCGGCGAGGACGACATCACCGCCATCCTCGACACCATGGCCTCGGCGCCCGAGAGGCGGGTCGATGGGGTCGATGGGACCGCTGTGACGGCTGGGTCGCGGGCGCCTCTGGAAGCGCCCGCCGACACGCTGACCGGCCGGGGGAGCGAATGACACCGCTGTGGTTCGACGGTTACAGTGGGCGCTCGACAGGGTCACACATCGAAGGGTCGACGAACACGTGAACGCCGCCTCCGAACAGCTCAGCACGGCTGCCCCCGCCACGCGGCTCACCGAGCGCGACCGGGAGATCATCGCCTTCGAGCGGCAGTGGTGGAAGTACGCCGGATCCAAGGAGACGGCGATCAAGGAGCTGTTCGACATGAGCGCCACGCGGTACTACCAGGTGCTCAACGCCCTCATCGACCACCCCTCGGCGCTCGAGCACGATCCCATGCTCGTCAAGCGGCTCCGCCGGCTGCGCGCGAGCCGCCAGCGCGCCCGTTCGGCCCGCCGCCTCGGCCTGGAGCCCTGACCTCGGAGCCGACCCCACGCCAGTGACGCCCGTCCGTGAGGGAAGCCGGACGGGCGTCCCTGTGCCCCACAGGGGCTGGTGCGCTGGCGCCTCGGCCTGGGTGGTCAGGGAAGGTCGGGGTCCGGGAACTCGACCGGCCAGCCCTTCTTCGCGAGCTGGTCACGCACCCGGCGCAGGTCGTTCTCACTCGGCTCCGCGTGCGTGTAGTGGCTGATCGCTGCCGCGATGTCGGAAGGGCCCGCGGGGCTGACGTCGGCCCGCCGGAGTGCCTTGGCGATCTTCTTGACCTCGGAGCGCGTGAGCCGGCGCTCGAGGAGAGCCAGAAGCGGCATGTAGTCGTGTTCGGGCACCCCGCCGGGGTAGCCCTCTCGGAGCCAGCTGACGATGCGGGCGAGGGCGCTGCCCTCCCTCGGGGGCGCGTCGTCGTCCTCGCTCCTCACCCGCGAGCGGCCAGCCGCCGAGCACGAGCTTGGCGGCGACCCGGCGCATCTGGACGTCGTCCGGCAGGAGTGCGGCCGCGGAGGCGTCGGAGATGAGGCCGTCCTTGTGCAGACGTCGAAGCACGTCGAGAGCACGATCGCCCCCGATCCGCTCCGTGAGCAGGGCCAGCAGGGCGGGACTCTCGTTGTCGGGGACTCCCTCGGGATAGCCCTCGCGGATCCACTGCAGGACCGGTCCGGACAGCTGGCTCATGGGGGTCTGCTCCTACTCCTCGACGATCGACGGAAAGACGTTCTCGAAGCTCACGGCGTTGCCGAAGCCGGACGCCACGATGATGACGAGACCCAGGGCGATCCCGGCCACGACGACCGTGATGAGGAGGCCGGCCATGAGGCGACTGGAGAGCCGCGCCCGGCTGTGGATGGTGCCATCGGCCTCCGCGTAGGTCGTGGCCCCCATGGTCAGCACCCGAAGTGCCAGGGCGTAGACGACGGGCAGCCCCGCGCCGAAGATCATCCCCGCGAAGAGGACCCTGCTGGCGCCCTGCAGGACGAGCTCGATGCTGTTCACGGCATCCTCCTCAGTGGGTCTTGGTCTCGGTGGACTCGGTGAGCTGGTCCTCGGCGGGGGAGGCCTCGCCCGGGGGCGCGTCGGCCCGAGCGGCCTCGGCCCGCGGCGCCTCGGCCCGGGGCTCCTTTACCGCGGGCCCCGTCTCCCGGGGCTCCCCGGGCGGGGGCCCGTCGGTTCGGGTCGGCTCGGCCCGAGGCGGCACCCTCGGGGTCCCCACCGGAGGAGCGGTGGGCAAGGGAGTGACGAGGGCCGACCGCTCGAACGCGTCGTTGACGTTGTGCGCGCCGACGTGCTCGCGCCTGGAGCGACGGTAGATCCACGTCGAGAAGACGCACAGCACCACGAAGACGACGACGGCGCCCGCCGCTCCACCGATGAGGTCCCCGATCCACCACATCATGGCGCCCACGAGGGCCGCGATGGGGAAGGTGGTCGCCCACGCCGTCAGCATCCGTCCGGTGGTTCCCCACCGGACCTGCGTCCCGCGGCCCAGGCCGCCACCGAGGACCGAGCCGGTCGCCACGTGCGTCGTCGAGAGGGCGAACCCGAGGTGGCTTGCCGAGAGCAGCACCGCCGCCGTGGACCCGTCGCTCGACATGCCCTGCCGAGCGGTGATGTCGACGATCCCCTTGCCCAAGGTCCGGATGATGCGCCACCCACCGAGGTAGGTGCCCAGGGCGATGGCCGTGGCCGCACTGATCTTCACCCACACGGGCACCGAGGTCGTGCTGCTCCAGTGCCCGCTCGCGATGAGCGCCAGGGTCATGACACCCATCGTCTTCTGGGCGTCGTTCGTGCCGTGGGCCACCGACACGAGGGATGCGCTTCCCACCTGGCCGTACCGGAAGTACCGCTCCTCCAGTCGGTGCATGACGCTGTTGGTCACCTTGTGAACCAGCCAGCATCCGGTGAACGCGACGATCATCGCGACCACCGGGGAGATGAGCGACGGCAGCAGGATCTTGCCGACCACGCCGTCCAGCTTCGTCCCGTCACCGGTCCACTTGACGCCCGCCAGGCCGAGACCTGCGGCGCCCGCGCCGGTGAGGCCGCCGAGGAGGGCGTGCGACGAGCTCGAGGGCAGCCCGAGCAGCCACGTGAAGAGGTTCCAGAGGATGCCGCCCGCCAGGCCGGCGAGGATGATGAGCAGCGCCGCCTCACCGCCGTCGGCGAGGAGCTCGGGGTTGGGCGCCCCGTCCTCGGTCCTGGAGGTTGATCACGGCGTTCGTCACGGTGAGGGCGACCTCGACCGAAAGGAAGGCGCCCACGAGGTTGAGGACGGCCGACAGTCCCACGGCCATCTTGGGCTTCAGGGCCCCGGTCGAGATCGACGCAGCCATCGCGTTCGCGGTGTCATGGAAGCCGTTCGTGAAGTCGAAGGCCAACGCCGTCACGATGACCAGCACGAGTGTGAGGGTTGCTGCGTCCACGAGGCCCAAGTGTGAGGCCGTCGCCTGCGCTTCACCAAGGTAAGGACCCGTGTTCATTCTCTGTTCATCTCGGTCACGCCGGTCGGGGGAGACCGGGGGTGTGTCACGATGCGCCGATGAGCGACCTGGACTGGAGCACGCCGGAGGGCCTTGCCGCCATCCGCGACCACCTCGCCGACCGAATCGACGGGTGGCGTGAGCCGGTCGCGTATGCCGTGGGCCTGAGTCCTGCGTCGTCCTCGCCCGAGTGGGTCTTTCCTCACGTCAACGCCCCGGGGAGCGGTGATGGACTGGGTGCCGTCATGCTCGCCAGCGTCCTCGGCCACGACGGGTCGACGGCGACCCTGCCGGTGTCGCGTGGGGAGCTGGCCGCAGCGGTGACCTCGCTGGAGCCCGCCGAGGCGTGCACGTCGATGCCTCACCCCAACCTCGCCGCCTGGCGTCACATCCTCGCCGAGCTCGACGGCAACCCGGCGCGCAACGCCGTGGCCGTCTTCGTCGCCGACCTCGACGACCCGGTCGCGTCCGAGGCCGACGGGTCGATGCGCGCCACGTTCGAAGGGCACTCACCGGTCCTCTGACCGGCATCCGTCCACCCGCACGTGCGGGACGTTGCGGCCACCAGCGGTCCGTGACGTTCCCGCGGCGTGAGGACGAGCCGGCGTGGCGCGGGGACGATGTGCCGCCCTCGGGCGTTCGGGCTGTCGTGGCCGGTGCCGCGCGGGAGTCTCCTTCGCGGCCGACCGGCGCGCGACCCGGAGGCGAACGTGCTCGACACCCTCACGGCCACCGTCGAAGCGGGGGCCGCAGCACCGTGGGTCCTCCTCGTCGTGCTGCTCGTCGCGGTGGTCGACGCGCTAGTCCCTCCGTTGCCGAGCGAGGGCCTCGTCGTCGCACTGGCGGCGATCTCCGTCGCCAGCCAGGGACCGGACCTCGTCCACCTCGCGGTGGCCGCGGGTGTCGGGGCCTTCGTCGGCGACACCCTCACCTTCGTCGTCGGCCGTCACTGGGGCACCGAGCGGCTGCAGCGGGTGTCCGGGCCCGGCCTCCGGCGATTCTTCGAACGGGCGACCGGCACGCTCGAGCGTCGCGGGGCCGTGGTCGTCCTCTCGGCGCGGTACGTGCCGATGGGCCGCGTCGCCGTCAACCTCACCGCAGGGGCGACCGGGTTCCGGCCACGGCGCTTCGCCGGCCTCGCGGCCCTGGCGGCCGGGACGTGGGCCGCCTGGTCGGTGGGGGTCGGGGCTGCCGCGGGCCGGTGGCTGGAGGGCAACCCGCTCATGGGCTCGGTCGCGGGAGTCGGCCTCGCGGTCGTGCTCGGCCTGGTGGTCGACCGCGTCGCCCGTCGGCTCAGCGGCTGGGGCCGGGATGCCGGGCCGGCCGCAGTCCCCGTCGTCCATGCCGCAGTCCCCGTCGTCCCTGCCCCAGTCCCCGCTCGGGTCACCACCGGCTGAGCCCCGAGCCCGGTCGGGGGGTGCCGGCGTTTGCACTCTCCACCCGAGAGTGCCAATAATGGCGTTAGCACTCTCCCCGTGAGAGTGACAATCCTGACCGGTCAGGTGAGGGTCGAGTGCCCCGGCGACGTGAGCCGACGGCATCCGGCTCGTCCGTCGCGGGCACCGACCGGTCTCCACCTTCGATTCGCGTGGGAGGAACCACCCGAATGGCCAAGATCATCGCTTTCGATGAAGAGGCTCGCCGCGGTCTCGAGCGGGGCATGAACACCCTCGCCGACGCCGTCAAGGTCACCCTCGGTCCACGAGGCCGCAACGTCGTCCTCGAGAAGAAGTGGGGCGCCCCCACCATCACGAACGACGGCGTCTCGATCGCCAAGGAGATCGAGCTCGACGACCCGTACGAGAAGATCGGCGCCGAGCTCGTCAAGGAGGTCGCCAAGAAGACCGACGACGTCGCCGGTGACGGCACGACGACGGCCACGGTGCTCGCTCAGGCGCTCGTCCGCGAGGGCCTGCGCAACGTCGCGGCCGGCGCGAACCCCATGGCGCTCAAGCGCGGCATCGAGAAGGCCGTCGCGGCCGTCTCCGACGAGCTTCTCGCCAACGCCAAGGACGTCGAGACCAAGGAGCAGATCGCCGCGACCGCGTCGATCAGCGCCGCAGACCCCCAGATCGGCGAGATGATCGCCGAGGCCATGGACAAGGTCGGCAAGGAAGGCGTCATCACCGTCGAGGAGAGCAACACCTTCGGGCTCGAGCTCGAGCTCACCGAGGGCATGCGCTTCGACAAGGGCTACATCAGCCACTACTTCGTCACCGATGCCGAGCGCATGGAGGCGGTGCTCGAGGACCCGTACGTCCTCGTCGTCAACTCCAAGATCGGCTCGATCAAGGACCTCCTGCCGCTGCTCGAGAAGGTCATGCAGTCGGGCAAGTCGCTCCTCATCATCTCCGAGGACGTCGAGGGCGAGGCCCTGTCCACCCTCGTGGTCAACAAGATCCGCGGGACGTTCAAGTCCGTCGCCGTCAAGGCCCCCGGTTTCGGTGACCGCCGCAAGGCGATGCTCGCCGACATCGCGATCCTCACCGGCGGTCAGGTCATCTCCGAGGAGGTCGGCCTCAAGCTCGACACCGCGGACCTCGACCTGCTCGGGCGCGCTCGCAAGGTCGTCGTCACGAAGGACGAGACGACCATCGTCGAGGGGGCCGGCGACAACGAGCAGATCCAGGGCCGGGTCAACCAGATCCGTGCCGAGATCGAGAAGTCGGACTCCGACTACGACCGTGAGAAGCTCCAGGAGCGCCTCGCCAAGCTCGCCGGTGGCGTCGCCGTCATCAAGGCGGGCGCGGCCACCGAGGTCGAGCTCAAGGAGCGCAAGCACCGCATCGAGGACGCCGTGCGCAACGCCAAGGCCGCCGTCGAGGAGGGCATCGTCGCCGGTGGTGGCGTGGCTCTCATGCAGGCCGGTCAGACCGCGTTCGGCAAGCTGTCCCTCGAGGGCGACGAGGCGACCGGTGCCAACATCGTGCGTGTCGCGATCGAGGCCCCGCTCAAGCAGATCGCCATCAACGCGGGTCTCGAGGGCGGTGTCGTCGCGGAGCGGGTCTCGAACCTCAACCACGGCCACGGCCTCGACGCGGCGACGGGCGAGTACGTCGACCTCATCAAGGCGGGCATCATCGACCCCGCCAAGGTGACGCGTTCGGCGCTCCAGAACGCCGCGTCGATCGCCGCGCTGTTCCTCACCACCGAGGCCGTCATCGCCGACAAGCCGGAGAAGGCCGCTCCGGCCATGCCCGGTGGCGGCGACGACATGGGCGGCATGGGCTTCTGACCCGGAGCCTCCCGGCCAGCGCACGAGGGCGGTCCCCATCTGGGGGCCGCCCTCGTCGCGTGAGGAGCGCGTGGCTGGGTGCCAGAGGCGCGGGAAGTCGCGCGTTCGGCACCCCGCGGCCCAGGGATGCCGGGCGGCTGGGGTGCCAGAGGCGCGCGGAGTCGCGCGGTCGGCACCCCGCGCCCAGGGATGCCGGGCGGCGGGGGTGCCAGGGGCGCGGGAAGTCGCGCGGTCGGCACCCCGCAGGTCGACCCGGATGCCGGTCAGCGCATCCGCAGGCCGCGTCCCTCCTCGCGGGGCGCCCGGGCCCGTCGGAGAAGGTGCAGGGACACCGCGAGCCAGGTCACGACGAGCGCCACACCCACCACGATGCTCGCCCCGGTCGGCAGCTCGTCCCGGCCGAGCAGCACCAACGGCACCCCGAGCACCCCGAAGGCCAGCACGGCGAGCCCCTTGTCGGCCGGCCCCCAGCGCCGGGAGAGCAGGACGAGGATCGTCCCCACGAACCATGCAGCCGGGGCGACGGCCTCCGTCGCGGGCACCAGCGCCAGGACGACCGAGGTGATGAGCAGGGCGACGACACCGACCTCGAGCCGCGGCGGGCCGGCATCCGACACTGCGGATTCCGGCAGGACTCGTCGCCCGGTGGGTCGACGGCATCGACGGGGGGCACGGCGTACCCGCCCGCCTCGGCGACGAGCGCCTCCGGGGACCCGAGCTCAGCGAGGACTCGCTCGTATGCCGTGCGGTCACCCCCCGAGCTCTCGCCGGCCGCCGCGAGCTGCTCCTCGACGAGGCTTCGCAGCTCTGTGCGGCGGTCCTCGGGCAGAACCGACGCCTCGGTGTCCAGGCGCGCGAGCCACTCCCGCACAGCGGGGCTGTCGAGACCGCTCATGCCGTCGTTCGGGGTGTCATGCGCGCCACCGTAGCGGGAGAGCGAGCACCCACCCAGCGCATGCGCAGCACCGACACAGCCCGTCCGCCGATTCGCAAGGCAAGATGACCCCATGACGAGCACCGAGTCCCACGAGGCGCTGGTCCTCGGGCCGATGCTGCGCTACGTCGACGAGACGTCCGCGACGGTCTGGACCCGCACCGCAACCCCAGCGACCGTCACCGTCGAGCGCGCCGGGCGGGAGTGGCATGCGCCGACCTTCGCCCTCCACGGCCACCACTTCGCCCTCGTGACCCTCACGGACCTCGAGCCCGGGAGCGACGACGCCTACACGGTGCAGGTGGACGGCGTCCCGGTGTGGCCCCGGCCAGGAATGCCTCCCAGCGTCATCCGCACGCTCGACCCGGCACGCGAGCCGCACTTCGCGTTCGGTACGTGTCGGACCACCGGTGCTCACGACTCGGAGGGGAACGGCGCCCACGGCATCGACGCCCTCCGCACTCTGGCCGTCGCGCTCCAGGACGACCCGGGGGCGGAGTGGCCGGACCTGCTCCTCCTGCTCGGCGACCAGGTCTATGCAGACACGACCCCCCACCCCGAGCTCGAGGAGTTCATGGCGGCCCGGCGCGACCTGTCCGAGCCTCCCGGTGAGGAGATCAAGGACCTGGACGAGTACGCCGAGCTGTACCGGCTCGCGTGGAGCGACGACGTCATCCGCTGGGTGCTCTCGACGGTCCCCTCGGCGATGATGTTCGACGACCACGACATCCGCGACGACTGGAACACCTCGTGGTCCTGGCAGAAGGAGATGCGGGCGACGTCGTGGTGGCAGGAGCGCATCACCTCCGGCCTGGCGTCCTACTGGGTGCACCAGCACATCGGCAACCTGTCGCCGGCCCAGCTCGCCGAGGAGGAGGTGTGGCGGTCAGTGGCCGCGCACGCCGCATCGGGCGCGTCCGACGAGCTGGACCTCACCGACCGGCTCGACGCCCTGGCGGCCCGCGCGGACGAGCATCCGTCCAGCTACCGGTGGAGCTACACCAGGGCCCTCGGCGACTGCACGCTCGTGGTGCTCGACTCCCGGGCCGCCCGTGAGCTGCGCCCGGACGGGCGGTCGATCCTCGACGCGGCGGAGATGAGCTGGCTCGACGAGACCCTCCGCGGTGACGTGCGGCACCTCCTCGTGGGCACCTCCCTGCCGTTCCTCCTGCCGCCGGGTCTCCACGACTTCGAGGCGATGAACGAGGTGATGGCCCAGGGAGCCTACGGGCGCCCGATCTCCCGCGCCGCCGAGCGCCTGCGCCGGGGCATCGACCTCGAACACTGGGCCGCGTTCAACGAGGGCTTCGACGAGGTCTTCGAGATGGTGATGGAGGTCGCCCGGGGCGAGCGGGGCGCGGCACCCGACACGATCACGTTCCTCTCCGGCGACGTCCACAACTCCTACCTCGCCGAGGTCACGGACCCCGAGCGGCTCGGGGCACGCTCGCGCGTGGTGCAAGCGGTGTGCTCCCCGATCCGCAACCCCATGCCTCGGGGCGTCCGGGTCGTGATGTCCCTCTTCGCCCGCTCCCTCGCGCGCCCGATGCGGATGCTCGCGTCGCGCTCCAGCCGGGTGCCCGACCCGCGCTACCGCTGGACGGTCACGGACGGCCCGTGGTTCGACAACAACATCGCCATCTGCCGAGCCGGCGCCGAGGCCTTGGACATCTCGTGGGTCACCGGCATCGTGGAGGGCGACCACAGCCGTCCGCGGCTGGAGCAGGTGTATGCCGCGCGCATCACCCCCCTCCCCGCCACCGTCCGGGAGAGCCCCCGTGAGCTGTCTGTCGAAGGTGCGCGAGGAGGGCGGAACCCCGGGACCCTGCCTTAGCGTTGGCGGGGCAGCAGGCAGCGGCCGGTCGGTCGTCGCCTCGACCGTCGTCGTAGGCCCGCGAGGGCGCCCCACCCGAAGGACACCCATGACGCTCGCGAACGTGACCGCCCGCGGGAGCGAGAAGCGACTCGCCGCCGCACGCGTCGAAGGACTCACCAAGGTGTACGGCTCCGGCGAGACGCGGGTCGTCGCGCTCGACGACGTGACGGTCGACCTCTACGCCGGGGAGTACACCGCCATCATGGGCAAGTCCGGCTCCGGCAAGTCCACGCTCATGCACTGCGCCGCGGGCCTGGACTCGGCCACCTCCGGCCACGTGTTCCTCGGTGACGTCGACCTCACGACACTGGGCGAGCGGCACCTCACCGAGCTGCGGCGAGACCGGATCGGCTTCGTCTTCCAGGCGTTCAACCTCATCCCCACCCTGACGGCCGAGGAGAACATCGCCCTGCCCGCCGCGATCGCGGGCCGGCGGCCGGATCCCGCCTGGTTCGACGAGGTCGTCGACACCGTCGGGCTGCGGGACCGCCTGGGTCACCGGCCCAGCGAGCTGTCAGGCGGGCAGCAGCAGCGGGTCGCGTGCGCCCGCGCCCTCGTCGGCCGGCCAGAGGTCGTCTTCGCCGACGAGCCGACGGGCAACCTCGACTCGACGTCCGGTGGCGAGGTCCTCGGGTTCCTCCGCCGCGTCGTCGACAGCCACGGCCAGACCGTCGTCATGGTGACCCACGACCCGGGCGCGGCGAGCTACACCGACCGCGTCGTCTTCCTCGAGGACGGCCGCGTCGTCGACGAGCTGCGGGAGCCGACCACCGAGCGCGTGCTGGACCACATGGCACGACTCGGACAGCGCGCCGGGACCTGAGCGGTGCTCCGAGCCACCTGGCGCAGCGTTCTCGCGCGCAAGCTGCGCCTCTTCCTCAGCGCGTTCGCCGTCATCCTCGGCGTGGCCTTCGTCGCCGGGTCCTACATCTTCACCGACACCCTGGACCGGGCGTTCACCGGTCTGACGAGCGGTGCGGTGGGAGACGTCATCGTCCGGCCCGAGGGTTCCGGCGGCGGGCCGGCCGGAGGGGCGTCGAGCACCCGCACGGTCCCCGCGACGCTCGCCCGGGAGCTCTCCGGCGTCCCCGGGGCGGCACGTGCCGACGGCCGGATCACGAACTTCGGGACCTTCGTCGTCGGCGCGGACGGCAAGCTCGTCGGAGGTCAGGGCCCCGCCGGTATCGCCGTGAACTACAGCGGGGGACCCGCAGCGAACGGCACCCCCGCCGCGACCCTGGAGCGCGGACGCTGGCCATCCAGGGCCGGGGAGGTCGTGCTCGACGAGGCGACCGCCGACAAGGCGGGCTACCTCATCGGCGAGAAGATCTCCCTCATCACGACGAGCGAGCGGCCTCGAGTCACCGCGACGTTCGTCGGGACGGCGAGCTTCGGCGGGTCGGCCCTCGTCGGGGCAAGCGTCGTCATGTTCGACAGCGCCGAGGCGCAGGACCTCTTCCTCCAGGGCGAGGACGCCTACTCGGCGATCTGGGTGACGGCGAGACCGGGCACGTCACAGGAGGACCTGCGCGGCTCGGTGGCTGCCGCCCTCCCCGACGGGTACGAGGCGACGACCGGCGACGCCGCCGCGGCCCGAGCCGCCAACCGGATCGACGAGGCGCTCTCCTTCGTCACGACGTTCCTCCTGGTCTTCGCCGGAGTCGCACTGACCGTCGGGGCGTTCCTCATCGTCAACACGTTCTCGATCCTCGTCGCCCAGCGCAGCCGGGAGCTCGCCCTCCTGCGTGCCATCGGCGCGAGCCGGCGACAGGTGGCGAGGTCGGTGCTCGCCGAGGCGTCGATCGTCGGCCTTCTCGGCTCCGCCGTCGGCATCGCGCTCGGGTTCCTGCTCGCCATCGGTATCCGGATGCTGTTCGGGCGGATCGGCCTCGACCTCAGCGCCAGTGAGCTCGTGCTCCGGCCCCGCACCGTGGCCGTGGCCCTCGCCGTCGGCGTGCTCGTCACCCTGGCGTCCGCCTACCTGCCGGCGCGGCGCGCAGGCCGGGTGTCGCCGGTGGCGGCGATGCGGGACGACGTCGCTCTCGCCGAGAGCGGCCTGCGCTGGCGCATCGTCGTCGGCTGCCTGCTCCTCGTGGCGGGGACAGCCGGCATGGCCCTCGGCCTTGCGGGCGTCGGCTCGGAGCCGACCTACGTCCTGGGCGGCGGCACCTTCGGCGTCCTCGTCGGGACCGCGCTGCTCAGCCCCGTGCTCGGCCGACCGGTTCTCTCGGGACTCGGCTGGGCCTACCGCCGAGGGTTCGGCACCGTGGGCCTCATGGCCGAGCAGAACGCGCGGCGGAACCCCCGCCGGACGGCCGCCACGGCATCCGCCCTCATGATCGGTGTCGCGCTGGTGACGATGATGGCCGTGCTCGGCGCGTCGGCCAAGGCGAGCCTGGACCAGACGCTCGCCGAGGACATCGTCGCCGACTTCGTCGTGGCGAATGCCGTGGGGCAGGCGTTCTCGGCGACGATCGCGTCCGACGTCGAAGGGCTTCCCGGGGTCGCCGAGGTGGCGAGGATCAGGGGGGCCGTCCTCGAGATCGACGGGGACCGTGACTTCGCCTTCGGGGTGGAACCGGCCGCCATCACGAGCGTGGCGCGACCCGACGTCACGACCGGGTCGCTCGGGGACCTGGACGCCGACTCGGTCGCCATCTCGACCGAGCTCGCGTCGACCGAGGGGCTGGCGGTCGGCTCCACCGTCACGGTCGGGTTCGCGGGCGAGGAGCTGCCGCTTCGGGTCGTCGCGACCTACACGGAGGACAGCGTCCTGCAGGCCGACACCACCCTCTCGCTCGAGGGCTTCGACGCCCTGGGCGTGCCGCCGACGGACCGCACGGTCTACGTCGTTGCCGAGCCGGGCGCCGACCGGGCCGCCCTTCGCGCCGACCTCGACGCGCTGGTGGCGGACCTGCCGACCGTGAGCATCAACGACCAGGCCGAGTTCGCGGCGACCCAGCGCGAGCCGATCGACCAGCTGCTCTTCATCGTGTACGCCCTGCTCGGGCTCGCCGTCGTCATCGCGGTGCTCGGCATCGTCAACACCCTCGCCCTCTCGGTCATCGAGCGGGTGCGCGAGATCGGTCTGCTGAGGGCCGTCGGCCTGAGCCGCCGCCAGCTCCGCACCATGCTCCGGCTCGAGTCGGTCGCCATCGCCGTGCTCGGCGCCGTCCTCGGCATCGTCCTCGGCCTCGCGTTCGCCCTCGCCCTCCAGCGGTCCCTCGCCGATGACGGCATCGACGTGCTCGCCATCCCCGGTGCCCAGCTGGCGCTGTTCGTCGGTCTGGCCGCCCTGGTCGGCGTGCTGGCCGCGGTGTGGCCCGGGCGCCGGGCCGCCCGGCTCGACATGCTCCGCGCCATCGGCACCGACTGACGCGCCGGCATCCCCCGTCCCGGTCCGCCGAGGCGCGCACGCATCGGTGGGCGCCGGACGAGACCGGGCCCGCCTGGCCAGGGCGGCCGGCGGGGCGTCAGGTGAACATGCGGACGGCCTGGGCCTCGGCCTCGGCGTACTGGGAGCCGGCGGCGCCGAGCACCTGACCGATGGAGTCGAGCGCCGCTCGCACCTGGTGCTGCGTGCCGCGCCACTCGCCGACGACCCCCTGGAACTGGGCGGATGCCGCGCCCGTCCAGGCGTCCTGGAGGCCGGTGAGGCGCGCCATCATGACGCCGACCTGCCCCTCGATGTCGGCGGAGATCCGCGCGATGTCACCCGCTGCCGTGGCGATGCGGTCGGTGTCGACCTGGAACTGTGCAGCCATGGAGTCCCCCTCCTCGTCTGCGCCGCCCCCTCGGCGGCGCTGCTGCCGAGCGTAGGACCCGGCCCAGCCTGCCCGACCCGTTGTCCACAGGTGGGTGCGGTCGCCGCGTCGAGGCCCCCGGTCCCGTCTGCGCTGACAACCCGGTTGCCCTGTGCGCCGGCAGGGGCTTTGATCAGGGGACCCGCACCACCAGGAGCCCGATTGGCGACCACCCCCGTAGACCCCGCACTGCTCGCGCACGACCGGGCCGGGCCCGTTGGAGGGTCAGCGATCCTCCTCCTGCACGCGGGCATCGCCGACCGGCGGATGTGGGACCCGCAGTGGACCTCGCTCGTGGAGGACCACGACGTCGTCCGGCCCGACCTGCGCGGGTCCGGGGAGTCGACGTGGCTGCCCGAAGGGCCCCTCTCGGACGTCGACGACGTCGCCCGGCTGCTCGACACGCACGGGCTCGAGCGCTGCCACGTCATCGGCGCCTCGTTCGGGGCGGGTGTCGCCACCGAGCTCGCGCTCACCCGACCCGACCTCGTCCGTAGCCTCCTGCTCTGCCCACCCGGCGGCAGCCTCCTGGCCCTACGCACACCGGATCTGCAGGCCTTCGCCGCTGCGGAGAACGCCGCGCTCGACCGGGGTGACCTCGCCGGGGCGGTCGAGGCGAACGTCGAGACGTGGGTGGTGGGCTCTGCGCGCGGTGAGGCGGACGTGGATGCCGGGGTGCAGGATGCCGTTCGGCTCATGCAGCGCCGTACCTTCGAGATCCAGGCCGCGTGGGGTGAGGATCACGACGTGAAGGAGCTCGATCCTCCCGCCCTCGAGCGGCTCCGTGACCTCCGCTGCCCCGTCCACGTGCTCGTCGGCGGGCACGACCTCGACGCCTGCATCGACGCGGCCGACCGGGTGTCGGCGGGCGTGTCCGGGGCCGTGCGGACGGACTGGCCGGATGCCGCGCACCTGCCCTCCATGGAGCACCCGGAGCGCTTCCTCCGGCTGGTCCGGGCCTGGACGGGCGCCACCTGATCGAGGCCGCACCTACGATCTGGGGGTGGCCATCCTCATCGACCCGCCTCGCACCGAGGCGCACGGGCGGCGCTGGTCCCACCTCGTGAGCGACACCAGCCTCGCGGAGCTCCACAGCTTCGCCGGTGCGGTCGGGATCCCCACCCGTGGTTTCGAGGGTGACCACTACGACGTGCCCGAGGAGCGGTATGCCGCCGTCGTCGCCGCCGGTGCACGGCCCACCTCGGAACGCGACCTCCTCCGAGCGCTGCAGCGCAGCGGGCTCCGCATGCAGAAGCGGCGCGGTGACAGGGGCGTCGCTCGGGTGAGCGGTGTGCGTTTCGCCGACGGGACCTCCGCCGACGTCGACCTCATCCGCTCGCATCGCGAGGCGGCCGAGCGGCGGGTGTTCGCGGCAATGGCCTTCGTGCGCGACGACGTCGGTGACCTGGCGGTCGTGCACTCCGTCCGTCGCCTCGAGTGGGGCTGCCCCGGTGGCTGGCGTGAGCCGGGGGAGACGGTCCGGGAGAACGCCGTTCGCGAGGTACGGGAGGAGACGGGGCTCGTCGTCCCGGAGAGCCGGCTCGTGCCTCTCGGGTACGAGAGGTTCCATCGCCGCTCCGTCGGCGGGCTCTGGCGGGACGGACAGGACCTCCTCCAGGTCTTCGAGGTCGGCGTGTCCGGGCGGCGCCCGGCCCTGGTGCCAGAGCTCGAGGACACCTCCGACCGCCGCTGGGTCACCTGGGAGGAGTTCGCGACGCTCTGCTCGGGGCTGTTCTGGTGGCCGCTCGCGGAGGCCGCGCTCAGGCCGCGAGGCGGCTGAGCTCTCGGGCGAGGTTCTCGCGGGCGGTTGACTCCCAGGATCGTTGCGCGTGCGTCGTCCGGTACACGTGGGGCCGGACGAGGAAGGGTCGCAGCACCCCGGACCGGGCGGAGGCGTACTCGCCGGCCGGCACGTCGGCGTACTCCTCGCGGACCTGCCGGCAGTACTCGTCGAAGCGGGCGACCGGTGCCCCGAGCACCCAGAGGTCCGCGTCGTGGACGACGTCCGCCGCGATGTCCTTCGCTGTGCCCGAACGCAGTTCGTGTGTCGCGGTGCTGAGGACCAGGTCTGTGACACGCCCCGTGGTCGCCGGATCGACATGCAGAAGGGCGAGCGCCTCGGAGGCGAGCGCCGCACTGTCCGCTTCGTTCGTTCTCGGCGAGCGGACGGCATACACCGCATCATGGAACCAGACAGCGAGAGCGGCGACCGCGCGGTCCTGGGGGGACACCCGCTCGCCCGCGCAGAGCGTGTCGACCGCGGTGAGGACCTCGAGGAGGTGGGTGGCGTCGTGGTACCGGCGGTGGGGCTCCCGCCACCGCCGGAGGAGGTCGCGACCGACCTCGTCGACCACCCGCGGCTCCGCCCCCGGCGCGGCGAGCGCGCAGTCGGCGCGCCATCGCCCCCTCAGCGCATCCATCCGGCCACTCTGGCAGACGGGGGCAGCCCCGTCACGGCTCCAGTCGGCTGCGCTCGTAGGCCTTGGCGTAGAGGCTTCCCGTCGCGAGGAGCAGCAGTCCGGTCGCGATGAACGCCACCGACCGGACGATCCCGCTGAGCGCCGAGAGGTCGTAGAGGAACAGCTTTGCGACGCTGATGCCGCTGAGGACGAGCCCGGTGCGGAGCGTGAGGTCCGCGTCACGCGAGCGCTCCAGCCCGCGCAGGAGCAGCCAGGCCGCGGCGATCATCCACGTGACGGTGGCGAGGGCATGGCCGATCGTGAACCCCAGGGTCGCGTCCCCGGCACTCCGGCCGACGAGCGTGCCCACGGCCACCAACGCCGTGGCGGAGGCCAGGAGACCGACGACCCAGGACAGGATCATCCCGCCGAGCCGCACGTCGCGGCGCAGACCGCGCTGTCGCCCGGTCGCCCACACGCCGGCCACGGCGAGAGCTCCGATGAGGATGCTGTCGACGAGCGCTGCGGCCATGTCATGGCCGACCGCGCTGTCGACGCTGAGGACGGAGAAGGGGTGCTCCAGCCACGCGATGAGGGCGACAACGGAGGAGCCCGCACCCAGGTACAGCGTCAGGCGGGAGCGGGTCATGCCGGCGACAGTGACCTGGCTGAGGGCGAAGAGCGCCAGCAGCGTGCCGATGAGGCGCTCCGGGGCGCCCGACACGATGGCGAGGACGGCGGCGACGGTTCCGGCCACGCCCACGGTGGTGACGAGGTGTGCGGCGACCGGGCCGACGGGCGGGCGGGTGAGGGCAGTCACCGTTCCGAGGAGGACGACTGCCGCGAGGGTGAGGACCATCGTCCGACTCGGCTCCGCGAGCGGTGCCGTACACGCGAGGACGCCCACGGCGAGGAGCCCCACGGCAACCGAGGAGGCGACGTCGCGCGGGTCCCGGCGAACGGCCGACGTCGACGTGATCACCGTGCTGAGCAGCACCACGACCCCGACGGTCAGGTGCCCGATCGCGTCCGCGCCTCCTTGGGGCGACTCGCTCGCGCCGACGACGAGGGAGACCGCCAAGGGGGCGGTGCGCGCGATGGTGAGGACCGGCCAGGTGTGTCGGTTCCCCGCCCACCACCCGGCCAGGCACAGCACGCCGAGGAACGCCGAGACCACCCAGCCGAAGTCCCGGGCGACGAACGGCGCGAGGCCCGCCGCGCCGGCGACGAGGAGCACGCCGAGGAGCTCGCTGTCCCAGCGGTGGGCGAGGTGGAGGCCGCCGACCGCCACGAGGGCCGAGAGGAACAGGCCCACCGACGGGCGGATCCAGCCGTAGCCGCTCGTCGCCGCCACGACGTCGAGGTATGCCGCGGCGGCGCCGGTCGCGACGAGCGCCACCGAGGCGCTGCTCACGCGTCCGTGGCGCCGCTCGGCCTCGCCGTTGCGGATGCCGACCGCCGCCAACAGGGCGGCCAGCGCGGCGCCGGCAGTGACCCGTGCAAACGGGCCGAACCAGCCCTGCTGGGCCGCGAGGACGAGGAGCATCGCGACCCCGGCCAGGGTGACGACCGCTCCGGTGAGGGCGAGTGCCCTCGTGACGGCGCCCTCTCGCCGGTACCACGGGACGGCCGGCAGGGGCCGCGGAGTCACGACCACAGGTCGGACGACCGGTGGAGTCGAGGGGTGCGCTCCGCTGGCCATGGCGAGCGCTGCCGCAGCGGGCGCCCCGGATGCCGTGGCGTCGGCTCCTGGAGGTGCGGAGGCTGCTGCTGTGGTCGCCGACGCCGTGGCGGGCGCCGCAGCGCTCGTCGTCGATGGCGTCCGGGCAGCTCCCGTCGTCTCCGCGCCCGCGGTCGCACCGGGGCTCTCCCGGTCGAGCTCCGCGCGCAGGCGTGCCAGTCCGTTGCCGACGGCATACATCCGGTTCATCGCGTCGGCGAACTCGGCCTCGAGCTGGTGGACGGTGTCGCGGTGGGTCATGCACCACACCATGCACCTCCTGACGCCGGAGATGCCTGAGCACGCCGACTCAACGGCGTGCTCAGGCATCTCGAGCGGGGTGGCTCAGTCGTCGGACGTGCTCCGCTCGGCGAGCGTGACCTCGACCTCGATCGTGCCGCTGTCCCGCAGGACCTTCAGCGTGACCTTGTCGCCCACCGAGCGCTCCCGCACCTGGCCGACGAGCGAGAGGGCCGAGTCCACGCGCTCACCGTCGACGGCGGTGACCACGTCGCCCGCCCGAAGTCCGGCCTTGGCGGCAGGCGTGCCGTCACCCACCGACACGACCTCGGCGCCGGCCCGCGTCGCGGACCCGTCGGAGGCGGACCCGTCCTGAGGGGTGACGCCGAGGTAGGCGTGCGTCACCTTGCCGGTCTCGATGAGCTGGGTCGCCACCGTGGTCGCCTCGTTGACGGGGATGGCGAAACCGATGCCGATGTTGCCCGACTGGCCGCCCGACGGCGAGCCGAGGGAGGCGATGGACGAGTTGATGCCCACGAGCTGGCCCTGTGCGTTCACGAGGGCGCCTCCGCTGTTGCCGGGGTTGATCGCGGCCGACGTCTGGATGGCGTTCGTGACGACGGGCTCCGCCTGGGTCTGCCCCTGACCGAAGGGGTTGGACGGGCCGTTGCTCTCACCCTCGGTCGACACCGGGCGGTTGAGAGCGCTGACGATGCCGGTCGTGACCGTCCCGGCGAGGCCCAGAGGGTTGCCGACCGCCATGACGGGGTCACCCACCTTCAGGGCGTCCGAGTCGCCGATGGCGACCGGCCGGAGGTCCTTCGGGGCGTCCGAGATCGCGATGACGGCGAGGTCGGTCGACGGGTCGGTGCCCCGGATCTCGGCGTCGTAGGTACGACCGTCGGCCAGGGTGACGGAGAGCTTGTCGGCGCCGGAGACGACGTGGTTGTTCGTCAGCACGTTCCCGGCGGCGTCGATGATGACGCCCGAGCCCTGTCCCCCACCTTGGCCCGTCGTCGCCGTGATGCTCACGACGCTCGGAGAGACCGCTGCCGCGGTCGCGGACCAGTCCGGCGCGGACGCGTCGGACTGGCTGACCGGTGCCGTGTCGGTGCCCTGCTGCTGCGAAGACGCGGGCGAGGTGGGCTGCGCCTCGTCGGCCCACAGTCGGGACGCGGCGACGGTGCCGCCGGACGAGAGGAGCGCAGCGAGGACCGCCACCGTCGTGATCTCGGCAGTCCGGCGACGTCCCGGGCGCGGGGCGTCGGACCGCTGCGACGTCGTGGGGCCGAACGGACCAGTGGGAGGGGCAGACCCGTGGACGGGGATGGGCACCGTCGGGTGGTGGGCGGTCCGGTCTGTCGTGGTGGTTCCCCCCGGCGTGTACCACTGCGGGGTGGGGTTCGGGTCGCTCATGACCATGCTCCTTGTGTGGGGTGTTCGGTTCTACGCCAGTGAAACCCGTACACGTGGACTGGGCCTGATCACAGGCTGGGAGTTGCCTGTGGGAGGCGGACGACGAACGTCGCACCGCCCCCCGGCGTCTCTGCCACGCCCACCCGCCCGTGGTGCTGGGCGACGATGGCCGCGACGATGGCCAGGCCGAGCCCGCTGCCGCCGCCCGTCGCACGACCGCGGCTCGGGTCGGCCCGGTAGAAGCGCTCGAACACCTTGACCGACGCCTCAGGAGGCACTCCGTGACCGTGGTCGCGCACCTCGAGGGCGACACCCTCGGTGTCGTGGCCGACGGCGACCTCCACCGGCGTGCCGGCCGGGGTGTGGCGCAAGGCGTTCGCGACGAGGTTCGTCACGACCTGGCGCAGCCGGGGCTCCGAGCCCTGAACCACGGTGGGGCCGACGGGTCCATCGAGCCCGAGAAGGCTCACCCGGCGCTCCGGTGCCCGCACGCGAGCGTCGGCGACGGCATCCGCCGCGAGGACAGTGAGGTCGACCGGACCCATCGCCGCCTCCGGGGCGTCGTCGATCCGTGCGAGGGTGAGCAGGTCCTCGACGAGTCCGCTCATCCGGTCGGACTCGCCCTCGATGCGCTCCATGGCAGACGCGACGGCGACCGGGTCGGAGACCGCGCCCTGCCGGTAGAGCTCGGCGTAGCCACGGACGGTCGCGAGAGGGGTGCGCAGCTCATGAGAGGCGTCCGCGACGAACTGACGCATCCGCTCCTCGCTGGCCTCGCGCACCGCGAAGGAGGACTCGACCCGGGCGAGCATCGTGTTGAGGCTGCGCGAGAGGGAGGTCACCTCGTCGTCCGCCTGGCGCACCGGGACCCGCTGGGTGAGGTCACCGGCGGCGATCGCCGCGGCAGTGTCCTCGATCCGCGAGAGCGGTCGGAACGCCCGGCGCACGGCATACCGCGCCATGACGACGGAGAGGACCAGGGCGACCACGCCGATGAGGCTGGTGGTGACGAGCAGGCGCGTCACCGTGTGGGTCACCCGGTCCAGCGGGAGACCCACCGCGAAGGTGGCCTGCGTGTTCTGAACCCGACCGGCGATGAACCGCCAGCGGTCCCGGCCGTCCTCGGACAGCACGGTGAACGGGACGCTCGTCGTGACCCTGGGGTCGTCGACCGACAGCCGGGGCAGCGCCGGTCGTGATCTCTGCCCGGTCGGCATGCTGAGGATCGTGGCACCCGGGCTCTGGAGCTCGAACGCGTAGTTCGTCGGCAGCGCGGACCGCGGGTCACGCAGGTCGTCGACCGCCTGCTGGGCGACGGGGCGGGCCACGGAGCGCAGCTCCGCGTCGACGCCCCTCATGAGGTCGGAGCGCATGAGGTAGGCCGACACGAGGGTGGTGAGGAGGAGGGCGGCACCCACGAAGACGCCGACGATCCCGACGAGCCGACGCCGGAGCGGGACCGCCTCGAGTCGTCGGACGACGCGCGCCACCGGACCGGTCGCCGGGTCCGGTGCGGGGGAGTCCGTCATCAGCCCTGCGGTGGCAGGCGCAGGACGTAGCCGACGCCGCGCTTGGTGTGGATCAGCGGCGGCATGCCCTCGGTGTCGATCTTGCGACGCAGGTAGGAGATGTAGGACTCGACGATCCCCGACTCACCACGGAAGTCGTAGTCCCACACGTGGTCGAGGATCTGCGACTTCGACAGCACCCGGTTGGGGTTGAGCATCAGGTAGCGCAACAGCTTGAACTCGGTGGGGCTCGTCTCGATGACGCGCCCAGCCCGTCGGACCTCGTGCGAGTCCTCGTCGAGCTCGAGGTCCTCGAAGCTCAGCACGGGGCGGTCGTCGTCGGCGTCGCCACGAGTGCGGCGGAGCACCGCGCGGATACGGGCGACGACCTCTTCGAGGCTGAACGGCTTGGTGACGTAGTCGTCACCGCCGACGGTGAGGCCCTTGATCTTGTCGTCCACCGAGTCTCGCGCCGTCACGAAGACGATCGGCAGCGACCGGCCCTGCTCGCGCAGCCGGCGGGTCACGGTGAAGCCGTCCATGTCCGGCAACATGACGTCGAGCACGCAGAGGTCGGGCTTGTGGTCGCCGGCGACCTTGAGCGCCTCACTGCCACTTGCTGCGGTGGCGACGTCGAAACCCGCGTAGCGCAGGGACGTCGCGAGCAGCTCACGGATGTTGGGTTCGTCCTCGACGACGAGGAGCCGGGCTTCGGGCGTCTGGGTGGTCACGCCCCTCAGTGTGGCGGCCGATCCTGTGAGTTGGCTGGACGTCGGCTGAGTCAGCCGGAGGCAAGATCCCCGCCGGGTCGCACCTTGGCGTCGAAGTCGGCGTCGGAGTCGAAGGCGGAGTCGAGGTCCGAGGCCAGCTCGCCCGAGGGGGCCGCCTCGAGGTCCGTGGGGGAGTCGATGGGCAGGAGCACGCGCAGCACGGTGCGACCCGGCTCGGAGTCGATCTCGATCGACCCTGCGTGCCGCTCGACGACGATGCGCCGGGCGATGTCGAGACCGAGGCCCGTGCCCCGACCGACCTCCTTGGTCGTGAAGAAGGCCTCGAAGGCCTGCTCGGCGACCTCGGGCGGCATGCCCGGACCCGTGTCGGCGACCTCCACGACGACTCTGTCCTCGGCCCGGTGCGTGCTGATCCGCAGGACACCCTGGCCGTCCATCGCGTCGAGCGCGTTGTCGATGAGGTTCGTCCACACCTGGTTCAGCTCACCTGCATAGGCGTCGAGCGTCGGGAGGTCGTCGTCGTACTCTCGCTCGATCGTGATGTCCCCCACCCGCAGCTTGTGACCGAGCATCGTCAGGGTGCTCTCGATCCCTTCGACGACGTCGATGCGCTGCCGCGCTGCCCGATCCATCTGCGAGTAGGACTTCACCGCAGCCACGAGCGTGGAGACCCGGCGCGTGGACTCCCTGACCTCGCCGAGGAGCGCGACCGCGCCGACGGTGGCGGTGACCCACTCGATCGCGGACTGGAGCGCCTCCGGGCCGACCGCTGCGAGCACCCGGTCACACCACTCGGTCTCGAAGGAGGCCGACGCCAGGGTGGGCGCGAACAGCCAGTCCCGCTCGACGCCGTGGTCGACGAGCCAGTCGGACAGTGCCTCCTCCCGTTCCGCGACGGCCAGCGCATCGGCGACCACGGGCTGCGGGACGGCTTCGAGCCGAAGAGCGTCGAGGGCCTCGTACGCCTCGGCCGTGATGCCATGGGCGGCGAGGGCACGCAGGGACTTGGTGACGTACCGCAAGGTGGCCTCGAGGCCGTCGACCGCCCGGGTGGCCGCGGCGGCCGGGTTGTTGAGCTCGTGCGCCAGACCGGCGGACAGGGTGCCGAGGGTCACCAGCGCCTCGTGCGACCGGACACTCGCCTCGATGCTGCGGGCGGAGGTGAAGAGCCCTTCGATGAAGTGCTGCACGAGCGGCACCCCGGCGAGGAGGTCGGCGAGGGCCGGCGCGGGGACCCGCAGCACCCGGCCCGGACCCGCGCCCCAGCCGGTCGCCAGGTAGACGCCGCTGCGGTCCCAGGCGATGAAACCACCGGCCCAGCGGCCAGGCGTGTCGAAGGATCCCACGACCATCTGCTCCAGCCGCATCTGCCGGGTGAGCTGGATGCGGCCCTCGAGGAGCACCCACCACGACTCCGCCGGCGCACCCTCGGTCCAGAGGAGGTCACCACCGGCGAAGGTCACCTCTTCGGACGCGTCGATCATGGTGGACAGCTCCTGGTCCCCGAGGCCGTCGAACAGCTCGAGCGCCCGCACCTCCTCGAAGAGCGCCATCAGGTCGTGGCCAGGTAGCCGTGGACGAAGGAGACGGCCATCGCACCCTCCCCGACCGCGGACGCGACGCGCTTCATCGAGTCGAGCCGCACGTCGCCGGCGGCGAAGACGCCCGGGACGCTGGTCTCGAGCGGGAACGGCTGCCGGTCGGGCAGGACCCATCCATCGCCGAGCGCGGTCCCGGTGATGACGAACCCGTGCTCGTCGCGCGCGACGGTGGATCCGAGCCAGTCGGTGCGGGGCTGGGCGCCGATGAAGACGAACAACCAGCTCGTCGTCACGTCCTCGGTCGCGCCGTCCCGCCGGTCGCGCAGGGTGAGACGCTCGAGGTGCCCCTCTCCGGTGGCCGCGCAGACCTCGGAGTTGAACCGGATGTCGATGTTCGGGGTGGCTCCGATCCGTTCCACGAGGTAGGACGACATCGAGGCCGCCAACGACGGGCCACGCACCACCATGACGACCCGCTCGGCGTACCGGGCGAGCTGGAGCGCGGCCTGGCCGGCGGAGTTCGCGGCTCCGACGACGTGCACGACGTCTCCCGCCACCTGGGTCGCCTCGCTCGCCGTGGCGCCGTAGTAGACCCCGCGCCCGGTGAGGTCGGCGACACCGGGTGAGTCGAGCTTGCGGTAGGACACACCGGTCGCCACGACGACGGCGCGGGACTCGATCTCACCGTCGTCGAGGATCACGGCGTGCACCGGCCCCCGGGTCTCGATGCCCACGACGTCGCGGGCCAGCACCATCTCGACCCCGAAGCGCGAGACCTGAGCGACCGCGCGCATCGTGAGGTCGGCGCCGGAGAGCCCCTTGGGGAACCCCAGGTAGTTCTCGATCGACGCGCTGGTGCCCGCCTGACCGCCCGGCGCCTCCCGTTCCACGATGACGGTCGAGAGGCCCTCGGACGCGCCGTACACCGCGGCCGCGAGCCCTGCGGGGCCGCCCCCGACGATGCAGAGGTCGTAGAGCGGCTGGGTCGCCGTCGTGCGCAGGCCCAGGGCGGTCGCCAGGACGCGCGACCCGGGGGACCGGAGCGCCTCTGCGTCCGGGACGAGGACGAGCGGCAGGTCATCGGGAGTGGCGCCGGCGAGCGCGAGCAGCCGCTGCCCCTCCTCGTCCTTCTCGATGTCGAACCAGCGATAGGGCACGTGGTTGCGGGCGAGGAAGGTCTTCACCTCATGGCTGCGCTCGGACCAACGGTGGCCCACGACCCGCACCTCGGACTCCCGGTTGGGGTTCTCCCTCGCCCAGTCCTCGAGCAGATCGTCGATGACGGGGTAGAGCCGCTCCTCCGGTGGGTCCCACGGCTTGAGGAGGTAGTGGTCGAGGCCGATGGTGTTGATCGCCCGGATCGCGACGTCGGTGTCGGCGTACGCCGTGAGCAGGAGAAGCTTCGCGGTCGGGGCGGAGGGGCGCACCTGCCCGAGCATCTCGATGCCCGTCATGACCGGCATCCGCTGGTCGCTGATGATGAGGGCCACGGGGCGGCCGCGCAGGGCGAGCTCGGCGAGGACGGACAGCGCCTCGGTCCCGGACGACGCCCGAACCACCCGGTGCTCGGCGCCGTACCGGGCCCGCAGGTCCCGAGCGATCGCCGCGGCCACCTGTGGGTCGTCGTCGACCGTGAGGATCGTGGGCTTGGCCATGCAGTCGCCTCCGGAGGTGGACCGAACACTCCGGAGGCTATCCGGTCGGCGTTCCTGCGGTCAGTCAGAAGCCGTCGTAGGGGCCGGAGTCGTCGAAGTAGCCGCCGGCTCCGAGGGCGAAGAACACGGTGAGGGCGAGGATGCTGACGAGGACGCCGACCCCGAACGCGATCCAGCCATAGCGGGTCATCCGGGCGGCCCCCTCAGGGTCGGTGGACTGCTTGCTGAGGCCGACGATCCCGAGGATGAGCGCGGGGACGGTGAGCACGCTGCAGCAGAGGACGCTGAGGATGCCAGCCGTGATGGTGAGCGCGAGCGCGCTGCCGTTGCGCTGCGGTGCCCCGTAGGTACCGGGCGCGGCATACGGGCCGGGACCGTAGGTCGTCGGATCACCGTAGGGCGGAGCCTGGCCGTAGGGCAGAGCCTGGCCGTAGGGGGCCTGGACGTGTGCGGGTGGTTGGCCGTATGCCGGGGGCTGGCCGGGAACGGGCGGCTGCTGGCCGTAGGGCGTGGCCTGGCCGTAGGCCGGCGGCTGGCCTGAAACCGGTGGCTGCTGGCCGTACGCGGGGGGCTGACCGGGGGCCGGCGGCGGTTCCCCGGGTGGGGGAGGGTCCCAGGAGGGGGCGGTGGGGTCGGTGCGTCCCGCACCGGTGTCCTCGGGTTCGGTGCTCTCGGTCATGCCGGCCGTCCTTCGTCTCGCCGCGACGGCGGCCGATGGGCCCGCCGCGGACGAGGGTAGCGGGCCTCGCGCGAGTGCGACGTTCGCCCGCGGTGTGCTCGCGTGTCAGGATCGGGAGGTGAGACTTCCGCTTCCGCAGGTCGAGCCGGACGAGACGCTGCCGAGGTCCGTGACCGTCTACGAGGTGGGGCCCAGGGACGGGCTGCAGAACGAGGCAACCGTCGTGCCGACCCCGGTCAAGGTCGAGTTCGTGCGCCGTGTGGCGGCGGCAGGGCTGGCGACCGTCGAGACGACCTCCTTCGTCGACCCCAGGTGGGTTCCCCAGCTCGCCGACGCCGCCGAGGTGCTCGAGCTCCTCGGGGCTGAGGGGCGTGGCCCCGCGCGTCCGGTCCTCGTGCCCAACGAGCGTGGCCTGGAGCGTGCCCTCGAGGCCGGGGTCGGCGCAGTGGCGGTGTTCGGCAGCGCGACCGAGAGCTTCGCCCGGCGCAACCTCAACCGCACCATCGACGAGTCGGTGGCGATGTTCCGCCCGGTCGTCGCGCGCTCCCGAGCCGAGGGCCTCTGGGTCCGGGCCTACGTCTCCATGTGCTTCGGCGACCCGTGGGAGGGGCCCGTGCCCACGGGTCAGGTCGTCGACGTGTGCCGACGGCTGATGGATCTCGGCTGTGACCAGCTCTCGCTCGGCGACACCATCGGGGTGGGGACCACCGGTCACGTCCACCGCCTCCTCGCGGCTCTGGACGCTGCGGGCATCGGTGTCGACCGGGTCGGGGTCCACTTCCACGACACCTACGGCCAGGCACTCTCGAACACGATGGCGGCGCTGCACGACGGGGTGACGGTCGTGGATGCCTCCACGGGTGGCCTCGGCGGTTGCCCCTTCGCCAAGTCGGCCACCGGCAACCTCGCCACCGAGGACCTCGTGTGGGCCCTTCAGGGCGCCGGTGTCGACACGGGGATCGACCTGGATGCCCTCGTCGCGACGAGCACATGGATGGCCGGACACCTCGGCCGTCCGTCTCCCTCACGCGTGGTCCAGGCGCTCTCCGCCGGCTGACCGAGGCCCAGGGGGAGCCCCTCGCGGCACGTGAACGGTCGCCCCCAAGGGTGGCCATCGGGCCCGGCCCGGCCGGGGCTGTGAGTTCCGTATGAGTCGACGGCAAGGGGGTGACGCGACAGGGTGGGAGGTCCACCATGGCGTCATGACCGATCGACCGACTGCCCCGCCCCCCGGTGACCCGGACCCCCAGCGACCCGGGCCGGTGACACCGGAGGGGACGACCCCCACGACGGCCCTGCCGCAGGCGGCAGCCCCGGGTACGACGGCGGCGGCGGGCCTGGCAGGCCCGGCAGGCCCGGCGGGCCCGGCCGGCGGGCCACGGCAGCTGTGGGGCGAGGCGACCTCGACCGGTGGCGGCCGTGCCGCCCTGGCGGTGGCCGCGATCCTCGGAGCTCTCCTTCTCCTCACGGGAATCGGGCTCATCGCGGCGCTCGCGGGCGACGACGACGGTCCTGGCCGGGGCGAGCGCGTGGGCATGCCCGACGACCGTCGCGGCCCCGGGAACGGCATGGGGATGGGCCGCGGGCAGGACAAGAAGCACGGCAACGGGATGCCGGGCGGCAACGGAATGGGGAACCCCGGCCAGCAGGCCCCCGACGACGCCCCCGGCCTGGGCCTTGGCCGCGGGCGTGGTGGACAGGGCGTCGGTGACGTCCTGCATGGCGAGTTCACGACCGGGGTCACCGGGACGCCGACGGTCATGGTGGTCCAGACCGGAGTCGTGACCGCCTACACGGCCGGCCAGTCGATCGCCGTGGAGAGCGCGGACGGCTTCCAGGCCACCTACTCCCTCGGGGGAGCCATCGCCACGCCGCGCAACGTCCCGGTCGCCACCGGGTCGCAGGTGCGAGTGGTCGCCGCCAAGGGCGGGATGACCGTCACGAGACTGGACGTCCTCGGCTAGGCGCGAGCCGAGTCAGGGCTCGTCGTCGAAGAGGCCGTTGACCCGCGGGCTGATCCGCCGTTCCAGCGCCAGGGCCAGGACCGCGACCCCGCCGAGGCAGCCGAGCAGCACGCCGATGAAGGCGCCGCCGAGCTGCCGGTCGAGCATCCAGCCCGCCACGACGGGGGCCGCGACGGCGCCCGTCTGGAACGCTCCGGCCGAGACGGCGTTGAAGCGGCCCCGCTCACGATCGCTCGCGAGGTCGTTGACGATGGCCGGGACCGTCGGCTGGAGCATCGTCTCGCCGAGCCCGAACATCACATGGAAGACGACGACGCCCACGGCCGCGAGCAGAGTGCCCGCCACGAGTCCGGTGGCGCCGAGCAGCAGCCACGCAGCAGCCCACATGACGACGAGCCCCAGGAACACCCGGGTACGACGGTGGCCGTCGATGACCCGGAGCACGAGGAACTGCAGCCCCACGATGACCGCCGTGTTGGCCGCGAACGCAAGGCCGATCGTGCGGGTCGACACCTCGCTGACCTGCCGAGCGAAGGCCGGGAACCCGGCCTCCATCTGGCCGTAGCCCACGAAGCTCGTGAGGAAGGTCAGCAGCGTGATCCACAGGACGGCGGGCTCGCGCAGGATGGCAAGGTAGCCGGTCGCGTGGGCGTCCCCCTCGGAGGTGTGCTCCGGCCGCCCTGCGACGTGCCGCAGCGGCCCGAGGAGAAGCGTGATGGGGACGAGGACACAGGCCGCGTCGGCGAGGAAGATCGCCGTGAACGTGCCGGGGCGGTCCACGTCGGTGAGGAAGCCGCTGACGATCCCCCCGATCCCGATGCCGAGGTTGACGAGCGCGAAGTTGATGCCGAAGAACTGGGTGCGCAGCCGCCCTGACACGATCGTCGACGTCAGCGCGTTGTATCCCGGCCAGGCCACACCGAAGCTGAGGCCGAGCAGGACGAATGCGAGGACGAACGCCGGAACACTGGTCGCGAACGCGAGGACGAGGGCGCCGAGGAACTGGGCGACATTGCCCGAGAGGACGACCACCCGCGCGCCCAGCCGGTCGATGAGTGCGCCGACCGGGGCGGTGACGACGAGGGCGACCACGGCGATGAGGCCCATGAGCAGGCCGGCGACGTCGAGCGAGATGCCCCGCACCTCGTGCACGTAGATGATCGTGAAGGGCAGTGTCATGCCGCGCCCCAGGGTGGACACGGCCGTCGTCGACAGCAACAACCGGCCGGGCCGGGGAAGGGCGTTCCAGAACCCCCTGAGGGTCAGCTCGTGGAGCGGTGCCTCATGGCCGTCCCGCTGGCTCCTCGCCCGGTCCTCGGTGGTCTCGGCCATGCGCTCCACGGTGCCACGTGCCACCGACAGGATCGACCGGTTTCCGCCCGGCGCGGGGGCCCTCCTCGTGGAGGGGCGGCGGGCCGGCATCCCCCAGAACCCTGGAGCGCGCACCCGTGTGAGCGGTTAGCCTTGTCGGTGGCGCCCGCGTGGGGCGCGGACCGGCGATCGCGACAAAGAGGTGGACCGTGCCGACTGGCAAGGTGAAGTTCTTCGACTCCGAGAAGGGCTTCGGTTTCGTGTCCGGGGACGCGGGCGAGGGGGACGTCTTCGTCCCCGCGAGCGCCCTCCCGGAGGGTGTCGCGGGTCTCAAGGGCGGCCAGCGGATCGAGTTCAGCATCGCGGAGGGACGCCGCGGCGCCCAGGCCCTGTCCGTGCGCCTCCTGGACCCCGCCCCCTCGGTGAGCGTCAACCGGAGGGTGCGGGACCGCAAGCCCGCCGAGGAGATGGTCGTCATCGTCGAGGACCTCATCAAGCTGCTCGACTCGGTGTCCGAGTCCCTGCGGCGGGGGCACTACCCCGACAAGGTGCACGGGAACAAGGTCGCGCAGGTCCTTCACGCCGTGGCGGGCGACCTCGAGCTGTGAGCGCCGCACTCAAGGCCGACACCACGCTCCGCGGCTCCGGCGAGCTCGCCCGGGAGGCGGCGCTGGCCATCGCCGAGGGCGGCGCCGTCGGCGAGCACCTCGGCATGGAGATGGTCGAGGAGCGTGTCGCGACCCACTACTTCGCCTGCACGGCACTCGCGTACCGCGGCTGGCGGTGGGCCGTCACCGTCGCACGCGTCCCACGGTCCAAGTCCGTCACGGTCAGCGAGGCCAACCTCGTCCCCGGTGAGGGCGCCGTCCTCTCGCCGGAATGGGTGCCGTATGCCGAGCGGCTGGCTCCCGGGGACGTCGGACCCGGCGACGTCACGCCCTATCTGCCCGACGACCCCTTGCTCGTCGCGGGCTTCGAGGCGACGGGCGACGAGGACGTCGACCGGATGGCCCTCTGGGAGCTCGGCCTCGGCCGGCCCAGGGTGCTCTCGGCGGAGGGTCGCGAGGTCGCCGCCCAACGGTGGTACGAGGGCGACTCCGGTCCCGCGGCGCGGGTCGCCGTCAAGGCGCCTGCCCCCTGCTCGACATGTGGCTACTTCGTCCCCATGGCCGGGGCGCTGCGGGCGGTCTTCGGCGTGTGCGCGAACGAGTGGTCCCCGTCCGACGCCCGGGTCGTCAGCCTCGACCACGGGTGCGGGGCGCACTCCGAGGTCGACCTCGACGCACCGGCTCCGGAGCGGATCTCCCCACCCGTCGTCGACGACTTCGAGTTCGACCGGGCCTGACGGCATCCGAGCCGCCGCCTGCGCGGAGGTTCGGCCGGGACGGAAGGGAGGGCGCGGGTCGGACGCAGGCACGACGGCGGGATGCCGGTCCGCCGGTCACGCCCCGGAGGCGTTGCCCCGCCCGCGGCCGACGTACCACCAGGCGAAGGCGCCGAGCGCGATGCCGGTGACGCACGTCCAGGGCCACCAGGAGCGTTCGCCCGTGTGGAGGGCGGGCACGAGCAGGATGACGACGAGAGCCACCGCCCAGGCGGCGGTGCCGACGGCCACGATCACCTTGGTCGGCACCGTGACGGGGGCCGTCGGGGCGGGTTTCCCGAGCGAGGGGCCCGGATGCCGGGCGGCCGGGTCGTCGGGTGTCACCTGTACAGCCTAGGGCCGCCGTTCGCGTCGTCCGGCAGCGGCCGGCAGCCGCGACGGTCCACGGAGGGAATGCTTAGCACAAGTAATGAGTTGTGCTAACTATCCGAACGTCCGACCCGAGGAGCCCGCCGTGGACACCAGCAGCCCCACCGTGCCGACACGGCCGTCCTCGATGAGCAGGGTCGAGCGCGACCGCCTCACGAGCGACCTCCGGATGGCGTGCATGCGCATCTCGCGGCGGGTCAGGTTCGAGAGCACCGCACCGGTGGCACCACACCAGTTCTCGGTGCTCGTCCGGCTGGAGGAGCGTCCGGGAACCCCCAAGGAGCTCGCGCGCACCGAGAAGGTCAGTGCCCCGAGCATGACCCGGACGGTGGCCGGACTCGTCGACGCCGGGCTCGTGGCGCGCGCCGACGACCCCACCGACGGCCGCTCGGTCATCCTCTCCCTCACTCCCGAGGGGCGACGCACCATTCGCGAGATCCGCCGGCGCCGGGACCAGTGGTTCGCCGCTCGGCTCGAGGGCCTCACCGACGACGAGCGCGCCCTCCTGGCCGCGGCCACGGTGCTGCTCGAACGGGTGGCCGCCGAGTGAGTCCCACCTTCACCTCGCTCGAGGTTCGGAACTACCGACTCTGGGCGGCGGGCGCTCTCGTGTCGAACATCGGCACGTGGATGGGCCGGGTCGGCCAGGACTGGCTCGTCCTCACCGTGCTGACCGACGGGTCAGCCACGGCGCTCGGCATCGTCACGGGACTCCAGTTCCTGCCGTTCCTCCTGCTCGCGCCGTGGGCCGGGCTCATCGCCGACCGGTTCCCCAAGCGCCGAACCCTGCTCCTCACGCAGACGTCTCTCGCGCTCTCGAGCCTCCTCCTCGGCGTGCTGGCCGTGACCGGCTCCGCCCAGCTGTGGCACGTCTACGCCATCGCCCTCTTCCAGGGGATCACCACGGCGATCGACAACCCGGCGCGCCAGGCGTTCGTCTCCGAGATGGTGCCCCCCGACAAGCTCGCGAACGCCGTCGCGCTCAACTCCGCGTCCTTCAACGCGGGCCGCCTGATCGGGCCCGGCGTCGCAGGCCTGGTCATCGCCTGGTGGGGCACGGGTGAGGCGCTGCTGCTCAACACCGTGACGTTCCTCTTCGTTCTCGTGGCGCTGCTCCGACTCCGGGTCGCCGAGCTGAGGCCCGCCCCCCTCGCTCGGGGGCGCGGCGGCATCCGAGAGGGGTTCCGCTACGTGCGGCGGCGCGGTGACCTGCAGCTCGTCATGCTCCTCGTCTTCGTGCTCGGCACCTTCGGGATGAACTTCCAGCTCACGATGGCGCTCATGGCGACGAAGGTCTTCGACAAGGGGGCCGGCGAGTTCGGGCTGCTCGGGTCGATCATGGCGGTCGGCTCACTGACCGCCGCCCTGCTCTCCGCCCGGCGCAAGACCCCCCGACTGCGGGTGCTGCTGGTGTCCCTCGTCGGCTTCTCGGTCTCGGCCGCTCTTGCCGCGGCGGCGCCGACCTACTGGTCGTTCGCCGCCGCCCTCATCCCGGTGGGCCTCACCGCGCTCACCGCCCTGACGACGGCGAACGCCATGGTGCAGACTCGCGTGTCGCCCGAGATGAGGGGCAGGGTCATGGCCTTGTACATGGCGATCTTCATGGGCGGCACGCCGGTCGGGGCCCCGCTCATCGGGTGGATCTCGGAGCAGTTCGGCGCGCGGTGGACGATCGGCATCGGCGCGGTCGCCGTCGGGCTCACGCTCGTCGGTGTGTCCGTGTGGCTGGCGAGGTCGCAGAATGTCCGGGTGAGCTACGAGTCGCAGCGCCGGCCACGGGTTCGCGTCACCGCGACGCCCATCCCCGAGGACGGCGAGCGGCCCACCGTCGCCGTGCCGGAGCCGGCCCGATGATGGCCGAGACCGCGTCCCGACAGGGGACGACATGACGCCGCTGTTCCGGCGCCGGATGACCCTCGGCGTCCTCGCGTTCCTCCTCGCGGTCGCGGTGGTCTACGCCGTCACGCGCTGAGCCGTGAGCCGGGTGACATGGGAGCGCCTGTCCGGCAGAGTGGGACCAGCCGAGCCCGTCCGTCGAGGAGAGTGCCGTGCCGGAACCCCGTGACGGAGTCGACCCGTCCGTCCCACCGAGCGGTGAGGGCTGCATGGAGTGCCAGAGCTCCGGCGGATGGTGGGTCCACCTGCGGCGGTGCGCCCAGTGCGGGCACATCGGGTGCTGCGACACCTCGCCGGCGCAGCACGCCCGAGCCCACGCTGCCGACTCAGGTCACCCGATCATCCGGAGCTACGAACCGGGAGAGGACTGGTGGTACGACTTCCGGACGGGCCACGGTGGTCGGGGCCTTGACCTCTCACCGCCGCTGTCGCGCCCGGAGGAGCAGCCCGCGCCGGGTCCTGCCGGTCGGGTGCCGGACGACTGGCGTGAGCACGTCCACTGACGCGGTTCCAGGACGTGCTCCAGGAGGAGCAGCACGCGGTGGTCGCGGCAGGAGGGTGAGCCGAGGGCTCAGGCGAGCTGCTTCACGACGTGCTCCACGCAGTCGAGGAGGCGGCTGACGTCGTCCGGCTCGACCGCGGGGAAGCATGCGACCCGCAGCTGGTTGCGGCCCAGCTTCCGGTACGGCTCCACGTCGACGATCCCGTTGCTGCGGAGCACCGTGGCGATGGCGGCGGCGTCCACCGCGTCGTCGAAGTCGATGGTCGCGACGACCTGCGAGCGGTGCGACGGGTCGGCGACGTACGGAGCGGCATACTCGCTCGCCTCTGCCCAGTCATAGAGGCGACCGGACGAGTCGGCCGTGCGCGCTGTGGCCCAGTCGAGTCCGCCCTGTGCGTTGAGCCACTCGACCTGGTTGGCCAGCATCGCCAAGGTCGCCACGGCCGGCGTGTTGTAGGTCTGGTCGAGGCGGCTGTTGCTGATCGCCGTCGGCAGGCTGAAGAAGTCGGGGACCCACCGGCCGGATGCCGTGATCTCCTCGACCCGGGCGAGGGCCGCGGGTGAGAAGAGGGCGAGCCAGAGCCCGCCGTCGGACGCGAAGGACTTCTGCGGCGCGAAGTAGTAGACGTCCGCCTGCCGAACGTCGACCGGCAGGCCGCCGGCGCCCGACGTGGCGTCGACGAGCACGAGCGCGTCGTCGTCGGCGCCGTCCACGCGCTCGACCGGTGCCATGACGCCGGTGCTCGTCTCGTTGTGGGCCCAGGCATACACGTCGATGCCGGCCTCGGCTCGCGGGTCGGGCCGGCTGCCCGGCTCGCTCGAGATGACGGTGGGCTCGCCGAGGAACGGGGCGTTCTTCGTCACGGTGGCGAACTTGCTCGAGAACTCGCCGAACGTCAGGTGCTGCGCGCGGTCTCGCACGAGGCCGAACGCCGCGATGTCCCAGAACGCCGTCGCCCCACCGTTGCCGAGGACGACCTCGTAGCCGTCTGGGAGGTCGAAGAAGGCCGCGAGGCCGCTGCGGATCGAGTGGACGAGCTTCCTCACGGGCGCCTGCCGGTGGGACGTGCCGAGGACGGTCTCGCCGATCGCCGAGACGGCCTCGACCTGTGCGGCGCGCACCTTCGAGGGTCCGGACCCGAACCGACCGTCGGCGGGGCGCAGGTCGGCGGGAATGGTGATCTGGGCGAGGTCGCTCACGAGGTTCTCCGGTGTCGGTGTGGGGGTGGTGTGGTGTCGGCCCCCACGGCAGTGGACGGGGTCGCGGGCGACGGCGGCGGCGGCCCGTGACGGCATCCATCCTTCCCGACCGTGACCGGATACCGGACGGGAGGTCCACCACGCGGAACCGGCGCGCCACGCGGTTCGGTCAGCCCCGGAGCCCGCCGGGTGATCGGCGCCATGGTCGCTCCGCCGCTCAGCGGGCCGGGTCGAACCCCTTGACGTCCTCGATCGGACGGGGACCCGGGCCGACGTAACGCGAGCTCGGCCTGATGAGCCGCCCCGTCTTCTTCTGCTCCAGCACGTGCGCCGACCATCCGGCGGTCCGGGCGCACGCGAAGAGCGGGGTCATCATGTCGCCCGGGACGTCGGCGAAGTCGAGGAGTACTGCCGCCCAGTAGTCGACGTTCGTCTCCATGACGCGCTCGGGGTGGCGCTCCGCGAGCTCGGCCATCGCCGCCTTCTCGAGCTCCAGGGCGATGTCGTACCGCGGCGCGCGCAGGCGCTTGCAGGTGTCGCGGAGCACGGCGGCCCGCGGGTCGTACGCCCGGTAGACGCGGTGCCCGAAGCCCATGAGGCGCTCCTTGCGGTCGAGCACCTCCTTGACGTACCGGCGGGCGTCGCCCATCTGCTCGACGCCCTCGATCATGTGCTGCGCCCGGCTGGGGGCTCCACCGTGGAGGGGGCCGGAGAGGGCACCGATGGCTCCGGAGAGGCAGGCGGCGACGTCGGCACCCGTCGAGGCGATGACCCGCGCCGTGAAGGTGGAGGCGTTGACACCGTGTTCGGCGGCGGAGATGAAGTAGGCGTCGACGGCCTCGACGTGCTGGGGGTCCGGCTCGCCACGCCAGCGGATCATGAACCGCTCGGCGATGGTGCGGCCCTTGTCGACCTCGCGCTGGGGCACCATCGGCCGGCCCTGACCGTGGGCGGACTGGCCGATGAACGAGATCGCCATCACGGAGGCCCGGGCGAGGTTCTCGCGTGCCTCGTCGTCGTCGATGTCGAGGAGCGGCTTGAAGCCCCACACCGGTGCGAGCTGGGCCAGCGCCGACTGGACGTCGACCCGGATGTCACCGGTGTGCACCGGCAGGGGGAACGGCTCGGCGGGTGGCAGGCCGGGGTCGAACTCGTTGTCGACGAGCAGCCCCCAGACCTGCCCGAAGGAGACCCGTCCCACGAGGTCGTTGATGTCGACCCCGCGGTAGCGAAGGGCGCCGCCCTCCTTGTCGGGTTCGGCGATCTCGGACTCGAAGGCGATGACGCCCTCGAGCCCCGGCCGGAACTCCGGATCGCTCACGGGGTCGGAGGTCCCTGCGGTGGCGGTGCTCATGGCGTCCCCAATCGTCGCTCGGCGCCTGTGTCGGGCGGCTTCATTGTGCACGCCACCGTCAGTGGTTCCCACTCGTGGCGCCGGTGCCGGACGTCATCCCGGGACCTCGACGGTCGCGGACGGCCATGTTCGGAGCACCCAGATCGCGCATCTCGAAGAGGTCGGTGGCCTCGAGGAGCTTGCTCAGCTTGGCGTAGCCGTAGTTGCGCGGGTCGAACGAGGACTGGTTCGCGATGTGGTTGCCGACCGTGCCCACCCGTGCCCAGCCGGAGTCGTCGGCGGCGCCCTCGACGGCTCCCCGGAGGAGCTTGACGAGCTTGGCGTCCCCGCGCAGCTGAGCCCGGGTCGCGCGTGCCGGGGTGGCGGTGGGCGCAGGGGGGACGTCCCCGGCCTTCTTCCTCGGGGAGGCCTTCGTCGCCGGGGCGGCCGTGCGGGCCGTCGTGCTCGTCGTGGTGCTCGTCGCCTTCGCCGTGGCCCGTCGTCGTGAGGGCACAGCGGGTTCCCGCGGCGGCCTCGTGCCCGTCATCCGTCGGCTCGGTCTCCGTCGCTCCGACGTCCACCTGACCACTCGGCGCCGGCAGCCGGTTGAGGACGAGGAACCGCGTGCAGGCGCTCTGGAAGGGTTCGGGGGTCTTCGCGTCCCCGAACCCGTAGACGTGCGCTCCGTGCTCACGCAGGTGCATGACGAGCGGTGTGAAGTCGGCGTCCGACGAGACGAGCGCGAACGCGTCGGGACGCTGGGTGTGCAGGATCTCGACGGCATCCACGGCGAGCGCGATGTCGCTGGCGTTCTTCCCCTTGCTGGGGTCGAACTGCTGGACGGGCCGGATGCCGTGGTCGTGGAGCACGGCCACCCAGCTCTTCAGCCCCGTCTTCGTCCAGTTGCCGTAGGCGCGCCGGACGTTCGTCTCGCCCAGGGTCGAGAGCTCGCCGAGGATGACGTCGATGCGCCCCGCTGTCGCGTTGTCGGCGTCGATGAGGAGGGCGATCTGCGCCGGCTTGTCCATGCGGGGACCCTAGCCCTCGGCCGGCGGGACCGCCGGGCGGCCGGCTGCCGGTGCGTCGTGGGGCATGATCTGCGGGTGCTGCTGCGCTCCCACCTCCCGGACCTCACGCCGCTCCGGGAGAGTGCGCCGTACCGGCGGTTGTATGCCGGCTTCACCCTGTCGAACATCGGCTCCCAGATGGCGGTCGTCGCCATCGGGCTGCAGGTCTACGACATCACCGGGTCCACGGCGGCGGTCGGCGTCGTCGGGTTCTTCGCGCTCGTGCCCCTCGTCGTCATGGGGCTCTACGGAGGGTCGCTGTCGGACCACCACGACCGGCGCACGGTCGCCCTCGTCGCGAACCTCGTCGCGTGGACGACGAGCGTCGCGTGCGCGCTGCAGGCGTGGCTGGGGAACACCAACGTCCTGGTGCTCTACCTCCTCGTCGCCGTGTGGAGCGGCGCCTTCGGTGTGAGCTCCCCCGCCCGGTCCAGCATCTACCCCCGGATCCTGCCGCGCGAGCAGCTGCCGGCGGCCAACGCCCTCGGCGTCTTCGCGATGTCGGCGGCGATGATGGTCGGCCCGTTGCTCGCCGGCCTGCTCGTCGACTGGGGAGGGTACGGCGTGGCGTACACCGCGGACGCCGTCGTCACCACGACCGCGCTCTGGGGCCTGTGGCGCCTGCAGCCCCTGCCCCCCGAGCCGCACGAGGAGGGCGGCGCCACCCGAGCCGGTTTCGGGTCCGTCGTCGACGGCTTCCGCTTCCTGCGCACCGCGCCCAACGTGCGAATGACGTTCGTCGCCGACATCGCGGCGATGCTCCTCGCGCAGCCCCGGGTCATCTTCCCGGCCGCGGGCGCGGTGATCCTCGGCGGTGGGGCACGCACCGTCGGGTACCTGTATGCCGCCGGGGCGGTCGGAGCCGTGCTGGCGACCCTCGGCTCCGGACGGCTCGGCCATGTGCGTCGTCAGGGCCTCGCGATCATGGTGAGCATCGTCGGCTGGGGCGTCGGGATCGTCGGCCTCGGGGTCGCCCTGCTCGGTGCGGGGACCTGGCTCACGCACGAACAGGCCCTGTGGGGAGCCCTCGCGGCCATGGCGTTCGCCGGCGGATCGGATGCCGTGAGCGCGGTCTTCCGCACGACCATCCTCCAGTCGGCCGCCCCCGACCGGATGCGCGGCCGCCTCCAAGGGGTGTTCATCGTCGTCGTGGCCGGTGGCCCTCGGGTGGGCGAGCTGCTCGGCGGCGTGGTGGCCGAGCGGATCGGGGAGGGCTGGATGGCCGTCTGGGGCGGCCTCGCCTGCCTGGTGGCCATCGGCGTCCTCTCCTTCCGGCACCCGCACTTCCTGCGCTATGACGCGCGCCATCCCACCCCGTAGCGCCCGCCCGCGTATCCCTCCCGCCGCTGCCCACCCCACCTCCCCGACCTCGTCTGTCAGATCGCCGCCGACGCGCCGCAGGAACGGCGCGTCGGCGGCATTTCCACAGACGAGGTCGGGGAGGCGGGGACGGCATAGGGTCGAGCGATGGACCACCGACGCCTCGACTACGACGGTGACGGCCTCACCGAGGACCGGGTCCTCGAGACGCCGTACGCCCAGGCCCGGCTCTGGGTCGACGAGGCGCTCGCCCGAGCCCAGCGGTCACCCGACGTCGTCGAACCCCTCGCGATGTCGGTCGCCACCGTCGACGGGCTGGGTCATCCGAACGTCCGCACGGTCCTCATGCGTTTCCTCGACGAGAGGGGCCCGGGGTTCGTCACGGCGCTCACCTCGACCAAGGGCCGTGAGATCCTCCGCAACCCGGCCGTGGCCGCGACCCTCACCTGGCCCGCGATGTACCGGGCCATCCGCTTCCGCGGCCGCGCCGTGCCGCTCGACGACGCCGAGGTCGAGGAGTACTTCGACTCCCGCCCATGGGCATCTCGGATCTCGGCCTGGACGTCCCGGCAGAGCGAGCCGATCGGGTCACGGGAGGAGCTCGAGGCGGCATACGCCCGCCGCGCTGAGCAGTTCCCGGACGGTGAGGCCGGCGTGCCGGTGCCCGACTTCTGGGGTGGCTACCGCATCGTCCCTGACGAGGTCGAGTTCTGGGCCGGCCGGCGGAACCGGCTGCACGACCGGCTCGTGTTCACCCGGACCGACGAGGGCGACCTCGGCGACCCCACCTCCTGGCGACTGCACCGTCGTCAGCCCTGAGCCTCGGGCTCGCGGTGCACCTTGTGCGGCGCCGCCTGCACGCGTGGCTTGAGCACGAGCAGGTCGACGTTGACATGAGCCGGCCGCGTCGCCATCCACACGATCGCGTCGGCCACGTCATCGGCGACGAGCGGGGCACGAACACCGGCGTAGACGGCATCCGCGCGTTCGCGGTCACCGCCGAAGCGGGTGAGCGAGAACTCGTCCGTCCGGACCATGCCCGGCGCGACGAGCGTGATCCGCACGGGCTGGTCGACGAGCTCGAGCCGGAGGGTCTCCGTCATGACGTGGACGCCGTGCTTCGCGACGGTGTACCCGCCACCTCCCTCGTATGCCGTGAGCCCGGCGACCGAGCCGACGTTGACGACGACACCCTCGCCGTCGGCGGCGACGAGCGCGGGCAGGAGAGCCTTGGTCACCCGCAGGGTCCCGAGGACGTTTGTGTCGTACATCGTCTGCCAGAGGGCGAGGTCGGCCTGCGCCACCGGTTCGAGCCCGAGCGCACCGCCCGCGTTGTTCACGAGGATGTGCACCCGACCGCCGGCCAGGCGCGCCAGGGCGGAGACGTCGTCGTCACGGGTGACGTCACAGGCAAGCGCCGTCCCGCCGATCTCGGCGGCGAGCGCCTCCACGCGCTCGGCCCGGCGAGCCGCGCACACGACGTGGAAACCATGCACGGCGAGCAGCCGTGCGGTGGCCTTTCCGATACCGCTGCTCGCACCGGTGACGACCGCGGTGCGGCGCCCGGCCGCGGTCGACTCCGGGGTCACGACGCGTCCCGGGGACGGATGGAGGTCGGGTCCACGGCCACCCAGGTCGCCTCGGCACGGGCGAGGATCCGGCCGTCGACGGTGAGAGAGCGCGCTTCCCGTGTGGTGCCTGCGGCCGTCGGCACCTCGAGACCAGGCGAGGACGACGTGGGGCTCGCCGGTGGCGGGCAGCGTGTGCACCCTGGCCGTCATCGTCCCGAGGACCATCGGTCGCCCGGCGATCCCCGCGGACCAGCCCCCGGGACAGTCGAGTGCCGCCCAGACGACGGGGACGTCCACCTCCTGCGGCACCCAGGTCGTCGCGTACCGGCCCGTGCCGTCCTCGAGTGGGCCGGGACGCAGGCACAGGGCGTCCGCGGCGTCGCGGGCCGTGCCGCAGGAGAAGCACGTCGGGAAGGGGTGGGCCGTCAGGCCCTCGAACCGGTGCTCGGCTGCCGCTGCCTGTGCGAGCGTGGCCGAGCCCGGAACATCCTCCGCGAGGTCCGGGGCGGCGGTCGCCGTCGCCACGAGGTGGTCGCCGTCGAGGAGCCGGATGCCGGAGTGCTCCGCCTCGCGGTCCACCAGGACCGTGAGCGGTCGATCGAGCGGCGGGGGAGAGGCCAGGCGGACGGTGGCGGCCGGTCGGTCGGGCGTGGTGACGACATGGCTCGCGACCGAGCCGCTGACCCAACCGCCGTTGCCGGACTCCGGCGGACCGCAGAAGCGGCGCGGGATCACGAGTTCCACATCGCCAACCTACCCAGCGGGCGTCGAGGCAGTTATCTTGACATCGAGATAATACGTCCTCGGGTCACCCGGCTCGCCGCTGCCGGCATCCGGACCGGTGGAGGAAGGAGGGACGTGGAGCGCGTGGAGGACTTCTCGCTGCGCCGCATCGCCGTCCCGGCGTTCGGTCCGTCGGCCATCTGGTCGATCGGAGCGGGAGCGGTGCTGCCCGTCGTGGCGCTCAGCGCCCGCGGGCTGGGTGCCTCGGTCGGCCTGGCCGCGCTCTTCGTGGGGATCACCACCGTGGCGGAGTTCGCCGCTGCCGTCCCCGCCGGTGTCCTCGTCGAGCGGATCGGCGAGCGCCGCGCGCTCGTGCTCGCTGGGCTGGCGGATGCGGCGGCGTGCGCCCTCGCTCTCTTCGCCCCCTCCTTGTGGGTGCTCGCGCTTGCCGTCCTCCTGCTCGGGCCTTCCGGCTCGGTGTTCCTCCTCGCCCGCCAGTCGTACCTCACGGCCGCTGCACCCGTTGCGCTCCGGGCCCGCGCCATGTCGACTCTCGGGGGAGTCACCCGGGTGGGGCTGTTCGTGGGACCGCTGCTCGGCGCCCCGGTCGTCGCTCGGTGGGGTCCGCAGGGGGCGTTCGGGGTCGCGGTGGTCGCGGGTGTGCTGGCCGCCGCGCTCGCCTGGCGGACTCCCGACCTCGGCTCGCACCATGCGGGATCCGCGACGGGATCCTCTCGCGTGCCGGTGCGCCAGGTCGTGGCTCGCCACCGACGCGTTCTCCTCACCGTGGGGCTCGGAGTGCTCGCCATCGGCCTCGCCCGATCCTCCCGCGTCGTCGTCGTGCCGCTCTGGGCGGAGCACGTCGGTCTCGACGCGGCCCAGATCTCTCTCGTGTTCGCCGCCGCCGCCCTCGTCGAAGTCGTCCTCTTCTGGCCGGCGGGCACCGTCATGGATCGCCACGGGCGAGTCTGGGTCGCGGTGCCGGTGTCCCTGCTCATGGGAACCGGACTGCTCGTGCTGCCGCTGACCACCTCGCTCCTCGGCGTGGGCGCGCTCGCCTTGCTGATGGGCGTCGGCAACGGGCTCGGGTCCGGCATCGTCATGACTCTCGGGGCGGATGCCGCGCCGGAGGTGGGCCGCGCGCCCTTCCTCGGCGTGTGGCGTCTGCTGTCGCTCGTGGGCCACAACGGTGCCTCGGTCGTCGTGGCGGCCGTCGCTGCGGTGGCCAGCATCGGGGCGGCCAGCGTGACCGTCGGGCTGCTGACGCTCGCCGGCGGTGCATGGCTCGCCCGATGGCTCCCCGAGTACGACCCGCGACGCCGGACGCGCGAGGCCGACCCCACCTGACCGCCCCGCACTCCCGTCGTGCCACGGCGCGTCGCTGCCGGTGACCGTAGGCTGACCTTCGTGACGGACCTCATCGACACCACGGAGATGTACCTGCGCACCATCTTCGAGCTCGAGGAGGAGGGCATCACCCCGCTCCGGGCTCGGATCGCCGAGCGGCTGGGGCACTCGGGCCCGACGGTCTCGCAGACGGTCGCCCGGATGGAGCGCGACGGCCTCCTCCACGTCGCCGGCGACCGCCACCTGGACCTCACCGACCACGGGCGGCTGCTGGCGACCCGGGTCATGCGCAAGCACCGCATCGCGGAGCGACTGCTCCTCGACGTCATCGGGCTGGAGTGGGAGTACGTCCACGAGGAGGCGTGCCGGTGGGAGCACGTCATGTCGGACCGCGTCGAGCGCAAGATCCTCGCGATGCTGCCGGACCACGCCGAGTCGCCGTACGGCAACCCGATCCCCGGCCTCGCCGAGCTCGGCGAGACCGGTGAGCTCGTCGACTTCCGGTCGGGCCTGGCCACGATGGCGGAGGTCGCCGGTGCCGAGCCGCGCGTGGTCGTCGTACGGCGCATCGGAGAGCCGGTGCAGTACGACTCCGAGGCCCTGGGGCTGCTCACCACGGCGGGCCTGCTTCCGGGAGAGCCGGCTCGGGTCCGCCGGGACGTCGGTCGGGTGATCGCCTCCCGCGAGGGCGCGGAGGAGTCCTCCGGGGTCTCGCTGCCGCTCGACATCGCCTCCCACGTGTTCGTGCAGCTGACCTGAGAGGGTCCTCAGGCTGACCAGCGGGATGACGCTGCAGGTCAGGCGGGTGATGACCCCACGAGGCACCACGGCGCTACGACACGTGAGGCGTGTCTCGTTACCGGAATGTGACTTCGGACCCCGACGCGGCTACGGTGGCAGGGTTCGTCCCCGCCTGGAAGGCAATCTCCACCTCGTGTCTCGTCCTCACCACACTGGTCGCCGTCGTGCCCCAGGCCCCGTCCGTCGTCTCCCCGACGGTTTTCCGCGCCTCGGCGCGACCTGGGCCGCCAAGTCCGTCGCCACCGCCGGTGTGGTGGGCGGTGCAGCCGTCGCGCTCGCCCTGCCCGTCGACGCCAGCCCTGCCCCGCTGAGCCTGCCGGTCACCGGCACCACCGACACGCAGGACCGCGCAGACCTCCAAAGCGCCTCGAGGTCCGAGGCCCGACCCGCCGCTGCGCCGACTCCGGCCGTCTCGGCGCCCGTCGAGGCGGCGCCCGTCGTCCCCGAGACCGTCGGTGTGGCGGGAGTGAAGGCGGTCGCGAAGCCCAAGCCGAAGCCCACGCCGACCCCGACGGAGACGGAGCGGGCCACCGAGAGCTCCAGCTCGAGCTCCTCGTCGCCCAGTAGCGTGACAGTGAGCTCGAGCGGGATCTCATCGAAGTGCTCGTCCCTCGGCCTGGTGACGGATGCCGCCCGCCTGTGCACGGCCGTCCAGCGGACCTTCGGCATCGACTCGATCGGTGGCTACCGGCCGAACGCCGGCGAGCACAGCACGGGCCAGGCCGTCGACTTCATGACGGACGGGTCGACCGGTGACGCCATCGCGGAGTTCGTCCAGGCCAACGCCGGAACCTACGACGTGCAGTACGTCATCTGGGAACAGCGCTACTGGGAGCCAGGGTCGTCCTGGGAGCTCATGGAGGACCGCGGGTCCGTCACGGCGAACCACTACGACCACGTGCACGTCACGGTCAACTGACGTCCGCCGCCCGGACCGGGCCAACGGAACCACGAGGGCCGCCCTGCCGACAGTCGGCACGGCGGCCCTCAACACGTCGTGACCTGTTTGTGACATGGCCCGGTGCCCGTGCTACGTTTTTCGAGCCCCCTCCTCCGGAGGCGGGCCCTCACCGCGGACGCCGAGTCCTGCCACCGCCACGAGGTCAACTGCGCACCACCGCCCGGCAGGAGCGGGGGAACCACTCGTGGAGCCGGAACGCACGGCTCCTTGGGGTGAAGCCAGCCGGGTCACGACGACCGGGTGGCCGGGCAACCTCAGCCCGAACCCGACAGCTCACCCCGTAGGCACTGAGAGGTACTCCGTGGTCAACGACACCCGCGCCGGGCGGCACCGCCCTGCCACTCCCTACAACCCCGTCACCGAGCTCTCGACGATCCTCCGCAGCGCGGGGGAGACGAGCGTCAAGGCGTCGGCCGTGCTCGCCGCGTCCGGCGGCCTGGTCGCCACCTTCTCGCTCCCGGCTCAAGCGAACCCCTCCGAGGCCGCCGCTGCCACAGGGGTCACCGCGAGCAGCGTGGCGAGCGCCGCGCCCGCCGAACCGGTCGCCCTCAGCCTGGCCCCCGCGATCGTCGCGCCCGAACCTGCCTCCCCGGTGGCCGGCGAAGCCATCGGCGTGGCGGGCCTCAAGGCCGTCGCGAAGCCGAAGCCGGCACCACGCCCGGCGCCGGCGGAGGAGGCGGTGCGTGAGCGCACCTCCACCTCGAGCACGACCACGGTGAGCCGGACGACGACCCGCAGTGCACCGGTCGCCCAGTCCTCGAGCGAGGTCGTCAACATCGCCCGCACCCTGCTCGGCATCCCGTACGTCTACGGCGGTGAGACCCCGGCCGGGTTCGACTGCTCCGGCTTCACCCAGTACGTCTTCGGCAAGGCCGGCGTCTCGATCCCCCGTACGGCCTCGGCGCAGCAGTCCGCCGCGACTCCGGTCAGCGACCCCCAGCCGGGTGACCTCGTCTTCTACGGGTACCCGGCCTGGCACGTGGGCATCTACACCGGCAACGGGATGATGATCGACTCACCTCGCGAAGGTAAGTCCACCTCGGAGCGCCCCCTGTTCTCCGGCGTCAGCGGGTACGGCCGGTTCTGACCGCTCCTTCCCCGACGGCGCCCCGTGACCCCTCAAGGTTCGGGGCGCTCTCGCGTGGTGCCGTCTCCGGACGCATCGGGGATGCCGAGAGCCTCCTCGAAGGCGGCGAGCAGCCTGTCCCCGAAGAGGACGAAGCGCACGAGCGCGAGCCCCGGATGCTCGTCGCAGTCGTCACGCACCGTGCGCACGGCCACCTCCGCCACGTCGCGGGCCACCCAGCCGTAGGCGCCGGCCCCTACGGCTGGAACCGCAACCGTCCGGGCGCCGACCTCGCGCGCCACGGCCAGGCTCCGGCGGAAGCACGACGCGAGGAGGCGAGGGTCCGTCTCACCACGGTGCCGGTTGGGACCGACCGTGTGGATCACCCAGCGGCAGCGGAGGGCACCGGAACCGGTGGCGACCGCCTGCCCGACCGGGAGCCCGTCGCGCAGGGTCGTCTCCCGCAGCCGTCGGCACTCTTCGAGCAGCGACGGACCGGCGGCGGAGTGGATCGCGCCGTCCACGCCGCCGCCGCCGAGCAGGCTGGAGTTCGCGGCGTTGACGATCGCGTCGAGGTCCTGGGTGGTGATGTCCCCGAGCGCGGCCTCGATCGTCGTCATCCGCTCAACCCCTTGCGAGCTTCTCGATCGTGGCGGCGACCCGCCGCTCTCGCGTCTCGGGCTTCCTGGCGGCGAGCACCGCCTCGACCCGTTGACGTTGCGAGCTGTAGGACAGGCCGTCCCACGCGGCCGCCGCCGATGTGGAGGCGGCGAGCGCGGCCGCGAGGTCGTCGGGCACCTCGACCGTCCGGGGCGCCGTGTCGAGCTCGACAGTGACGCTGTGCGTCTCGCCGGCAGCGATCCCTGCCGCGTCGCGGACGGCTGCACTCACACCGAGGAGGAACCGGCCGCCCATCGACGCGATGCTCGTGCGCCACGAGTGGCCGCCCACCGTCGCGACCACCCTCGGCCGTCGTCCGCCACCGAGTGCGTCCACCACCTCGTCGGGGACGACGAAGCCTGTCGTCGTCCCGCCCGTGGCCTCCAGCTCGGTCGTGAACTCCATCGGGGCAGTATGCCGTCGCTCGGCTCGGGCTGTCGGCACCCGGCCCATGTGGCCTTGGAAAGCGGCTTCGTCTGGTCCCGTAGGCTGGTCGGCGGTCTTCCCGCCCTCGTAGCTCAGGGGAAGAGCACTTCTCTCCTAAAGAAGGTGTCGCAGGTTCGAATCCTGCCGGGGGCACAACCGAAAGGCGCTCTCTGACCTGCACCAACAGGTTCAGAGGGCTTCCTTCGTGCACTACACGTGCACCAGGGGCTTGACGACATTGAGCGGCCCCCGCGACGCGCCAACGTCCGAGTGCCTGACGACGAAGCGCTAGGAGGTTCATCGTGGAACTCAGCGTATCCGCTCCTCCTGACCCGGCACAGACGCAGGTGACGCCCGTCGACGTGGCCGTCATCCCGAACCTCGACATCACCGGCGCCGAAGGCCTTCCCGTGGCCGTCCTCACCGTGGACGAAGGCGACGGTTTCCACAGCATCGTCGACCTCGTGTACGTCGCGTCCGCGCAGCCCCTCGACCGGTCCGGGGCGACGCTCCACGCGGGACCCTGCCTTCCTGACCAACCGAACGGCGCCCGGTCTGATGCTGGAGCCGATCCGCCCGGAACCGGTACGGCCGGTACGCCTGGAGGCGGGCTACAGCTCGGTGCCCGGCACCTTCCGCACGCCGGCCGAGGTGACCCGTCGGGTGAGAGCGTCGCCTGTTGGACCGGGCTCTCCCACGTGGCTCGGCGTACCGTCTCCCGCATGGTGCGCATCGGAGCGATAGTCCTGAACGTCTCTGACACTGGCCGAGCACGAGATTTCTGGAGCCAGCCGCTGGGAGACGGCGCCACGCGCGTTGCGTGGGACTACCCCGAGGACGCGGACTTCGTGGTTCTTGCAGATCCCGACGGCAACCTGCTCTGCGTTGTCAACGCTGGCCTCTGACCTCCAGACCCGGGACGTCATGATGCATGGAACCGCGGGTGCGACCCCGCCGACATCTGCTGACCGCCGGGTGCTCAGTCCACGCGGTCCCTGGCTGTGGATCATCGTCGCGATCGGCCTGCTTGTCGTCGGTGCCGTGGTGAGGGACCTGGTCCTCGAGTTGGGTGAGGTCAACCTGGCGCAGGACATCACGCCGGAGTGGGCCTACGCCATCTGCGCCCTGCTGGTATTCGCCGATGGGTTGTGTGCGCTCTTCCCGGCGGAGACCACGCTCATCGCGGCATCCGCGTTGGCCGTGGAGGGGGTGCTCGACCTGCGTCTCGTCATGCTCGCCGGGGCGGTGGGTGCCGTTGCGGGGGACTCGGCGCTGTATTACCTGGCCCGGCTGAGCCGCCACCGGTTCCAGTCGCAGCTCGACACGGCGATGCGCAACGACAAGATTGCGGAGGCCATCGACCTCATCGGCTCGAGCGCGCCCGTCCTGCTCGTCGTCGGCCGCTACGTGCCGGGGCTAAGGTTCGTGGTCAACGCCTCCTGCGGCCTCGCGCCCCTGCCGTACCGGCGCTTCCTGCCCTGGTCCGCGATCGGGGGCTGCCTGTGGTCGGTGGTCACCTGCCTCACGGCCTACTCACTCGGGACGGCGCTGAAGGACGAGCCCCTCGCCGCCCTGGTCCTGGCGAGCCTGGTCAGCACGTTCGCGGTGGCGGTCGTCTTCGTCCTCATCCGTCGGCACCGGGCCAGGGTCGCCGCGCGGCCGGTGCCGGCCGGCCTCCAGGAAGACGGCGGCGCCTGCGACTGACAAAGGTGCCCGGCGCGGTCGCCCTCGCCGGGTGGCCCTCGGGGACACCCCACCGCCAGACCGGGTGGAACGCATACGCCGCACCGAAGAGGGAGGGGTCTTGGCACAGCAGGACCCGCCACCACCTACGGGGAACCTTTTACGGGTGAGCCGACCGAATGAACCATGCTCCCCGCGCTTCGACCAGCCGGTCCGCGCGCGTTGGTCGCGGAGCAGCCCGACTGATTCACCCTTGCCAGGAACGTTCACGGTCGTAGACCGTGCGCGAGAGGACAGCGGCGAGCAGGGATCCGATTGCTACACCGATGAGCAGGTTGATGACGGCCGCGCACACCTGGGCCGCGAGGTCCTCGCCTCGTGTGAACGGTAGGACAACCGCCGCGGCCGTGACGAGGCCCACGATCCACGAGAAGAACGCACGGGGGGTGGGCGCGGTCAAGGACAGAACGTGAGCCAGCCCGGTCGCGACGAGGGCGAACGCCGCCGCGGTCAGAGCGTAGTTCCCCACGAAGGTGTCGATCACGTCGAGCGCCGCCGCCGAGTCGGCGACCTCGACGTCCAGGAGGGCGCGACAAATTAGGGTGCCCAGCCACGCGATGAGTGCTGCCACACCGGCGGTCGCCAGGCCGCCGGCCCACAGCCGTCTCCAGTCCACAACGACGTTGGTTTGCTCTTCCATGGTGGCTGTGCCCTCCACTCGTTGGCTTGTCATGCCGGCAATGGGACCGCTTGAAGGCCAGAAGGTGGCCCACGGTCCCGGTGGCGGTCGATGCGCGGCCCGTACCGTCGCGGTAGATCCCTCGTGACGAGGGACCTCACGACCAGTATGCAGACGGAGCGCGTGACCACGACACCTGTGGCGATGGTGAACCACGGAGAGGCAGATCAGGCGCCCATCCTGGAGGGTGACAACCGCAAGGTCGATGAGGGATGACACCCGGGGGCAAGGCCCGACGAGACTTGCCGATCCGGGAGCGGTGTGTGCGATGCCTCCCACGGCTGCCGGTCGTCGTGAAACCGTTCTGCGCTTCCCGTGCGAGTACGGTGTCTGCCTGAACATCCAACAACGTCAACGCAGAGTCACCCAGTCAGCTCCCGAAGGTCTCCAGCATCACGCGACGCTCTGCCTCGGTGAGGTTCGTGGCGATGAGCTTGCTGTTCAGGTGGTGGAAGCGTTCGCCGACCCGGTCCAGATCCCCCTCCTCGGTGACGACGAACAGTGCCGAGGTGCCGGGAGTCACCTGCGTGCGGATCGTCTCCAGCTGGTCCTTGGTGATGCCGGCGTCCTGCGTCATCTTCGCGATGGCGCCGATGGCGGCCCCCGCGACGCCGCCGATGACCGGCACGAAGAACAGCGCGCCGAGGAGGACCCCCCACAGGGCGCCCCAGCCGGTGCCGCGCCGCATCTCCTCGTTGTGCCGGTCGGTCTCGGGCTTCGACGCACCCTCGGGCCATGAGACGACGGCGTAGTCGAGGATCTTGATCAGCTGCTCTCGCTCGCAGTCCCTCAGCTTCTCGGCGGCGTGCTGCGCCCCGGCCGGGTCCTCGAACTTCCACACCGTGAACGCTGCCATCGCGTGCTCCTCAACTCCGCCCGCGCCACCCGGGTGGCGACGCGCTCGTGGGTCCCTCGACGATACCGCCGCCTCTCCGTGGCTGCCCTCGATTCCGCCGGCGGCCTCAGACAGCGATCGAGCGGTGCGCCCTGCGGGTCGGGCTAGTCGTCAGTGGTCAGGTCCGCCACCTCGCGGCCCACCTCGCGGAGGAGTCGGGGAGCCTCGAGGATGCACGTCGTCAGGTCAGGCTCCCTGTCCTGCAGCGTGAAGACCGCCCCGAAACCGGCACGGGTGACCACGCGAGGGTCGAGGCGGCTGCGGCCGGCGACGACGATCGCGGGCACCCCCTGCGCCTGGGCGGCCCTGAGGACGCCCATCGGCGTCTTGCCGCCAAGGGACTGCTCGTCGAACGAGCCTTCTCCGGTGACGACGAGCCGGGCTCCGGCGAGGAGGTCCGTGAACCCCACGATGTCGAGGACGACGTCGACTCCGGGCCGCGCCACCGCCCGGAGCGCACCGAGGGCGGCGAAGCCGACTCCCCCGGCCGCGCCGGCACCTGCCTGATCCGGGCTGGCCGTCCCACCCGCCTCCGAGAGAATGCGAGCCCACCGCCTGAGGTCCCGCTCCAGGGTGGTCACCAGCTCAGCCGTCGCCCCCTTCTGGGGCCCGAAGACCGCCGCCGCACCGCGTGGGCCGAGCAGGGGGTTGTCGACGTCGGTGGCGACGACGATGTGGGTCCGTGCCATCCGAGGGTCCAGGCTGGTCAGATCCGCCGAGGCCACCGTGCTGGGGTGCGCCGTCCCGGGGCTCAGGACGTCGCCGGCGTCGTCACGGAACCGTGCCCCGAGCGCCTGGAGCATTCCCGCCCCGCCATCGGTCGTCGCGCTGCCACCGAGTCCCAGCACGATCATCTCGGCGCCCGCGTCGAGTGCCGCCCGGATCAGCTGACCGGTTCCGTACGAGGTGGCCGCCGCCGCCGCGTGCGCCGAGGGTCCCTCCGGGAGCAGGGGCAGCCCGGATGCCTGCGCCAGCTCGACGACGGCCGTCGAGTCCTTGGTGGCGAAGGATGCCTTCACCGGGGGTCCGAGCGGCCCTCGAACCGTCGCGCTCCGCGAACGGAAACCGCTCGCGACCGCTGCCTCGACGGTCCCCTCACCACCATCGGCGACAGGGCAGATCACGACGGGAAGGTCCGGACGTGCATCGGTGATTCCCGACGCCAGAGCCGTGGCCACGTCCCGAGCCGTGAGCGACCCCTTGAACTTGTCCGGGGCGACGAGCACGACCCTCGGTTCGTCCCTGTCTACCGTCATGCCGGGTGCGGCTGGAAGGCGGGTGCCCGGCGGAATGCCCTGGCCCTCGCCCTGAGCCCGGTGTCGCCCATGCGTGTTGACGTCCTTCCTTGTCGAGCCCTGCGTCGAGAGGCGGGGCGCGGCGATCCTGCGCGCAGTCGTGGTGCCGTCCCGGGCAGCTCCCCGAACCGAGCCTAGGAAGCATGGCGGTGCATGTCCACGCTTCTGGCGCCCGAGGAGCGTCCGATATACCCGCATGGGGTATTCTGTGAGACCGACGAAAGGCGACCGTCGTTCAGGCCGGCCAGACCCATCGAGACAAGGAGACGATGGCACGATGACCCCGACGCACCACCACGATCCCGCGGAACACCGACGGCACGGCGCTCCCCGGCAGGCCCTCGAGGAGCCCGCCGGACGCCAGCACCCACGCCGGCCACCCGGAGGGGCACCATGACCACGGTCGGGAGGGGCAGCCCGGCTCCGACCAGGGACACGTCGACCACGCCGGTCATCACCAGATGGGCAGCGTCAACGCGATGGCGGCCAGCGCCACGCTGCACTGTCTCACCGGATGCGCCATCGGTGAGATCCTCGGCCTGGTCCTCGGCACTGCCCTGGGACTGGGGACCGCTCCGACGGTGGCGCTCGCGGTCGCCTTGGCGTTCCTGTTCGGCTACACGCTGTCGACGTTTCCCCTGCTGCGCGCCGGCGTGGGGTTCTTCGCGGCGCTGAGCGTGGTGTTCGCCGCCGACACCCTCTCCATTCTCACGATGGAGGTGGTCGACAACTCCGTGATGGCCGCAATCCCCGGGGCGATGGATGCCGGGCTGACCAACGTCGCCTTCTGGCTGGGGATGATGGTGGCCCTCACGGCCGCCTACGTCGCGGCGTACCCGGTGAACAGGTACCTCCTGCAGCGGGGCAAGGGGCACGCACTCACCCACGAGTACCACGACGTGGCGAGTGAGCCGACCGGCTGGCATCGCCTGATCCCCGCCTTCGGCACGGGAGCCCTTGCCGCAGTGATCATCGCGTTCATGCTCGGAGGCCTGCTGGTCGCCGCCGCAGCCGAGCTGAGTGACACCAGCGCCTCCGGCGAGCATGCTCTCGGCGCCATCAACAGTGCGGCCGGCCAGTGAGCAACGGAGCGCTCATGAAGAGGATGGCGGTCGGCCGCCAGCCATGACGCCCGAGGCATCAGGGCACACGGCCAGTGACCGTGGAGACCTCCGGGCTCAGGGAATCGACGCTTCGAGCGTCGAGAGGAAGTGCCGCAGATGTTCCGCGACCGATCGTTTCGCCATTCCCAGCGGGAAGAACGGGTAGAGCAGCCAGCCCCGGATGCCGCGGAGGTGGCGGACGGCGACCACCTCCACACGAGTGCCGTCATCCGTGGCCGTCGCCCTGATCTCCCACGTGCTCCCCGGCGTGAAGATGTTGGAGTCGAGGACCGTCCCGCTCACCACGCCGGGAGTCGACCAGTCGTAGCGCAGGCGTTCCCAGACATGCCCGATCGGCCATGGGTTGCCTTCCGTGACGACCGCGAAGTCGTCCCCAAGTTCGTGGACGTGAAGGTGTTCGACATGGACGTCCGGCCACAGGTCGGCCCGGATGTTCGAGAAGTCGCGCGCGGCTTCCAGCACCCGTTCCGGATCGACCCGGGTGGTGTCGACGACGTGCACCGTGGGCACGATGTGATGGTAGTGGGCGCCGCAGCCGACGCCCCTCATGAGCATCATGTGGTGATGCGGCCTGTCGCCGTGGCGGCACCTGGCGGGTGACACCCCGGCCGCTGGGGGCACTGGACCCGTCGCGGGCCCGAGCGCCATGCCGCTACGCTTCGGCCATGCTCATTCTCGGAATCATCCTTCTGGGGATGATCGCCGGCGCCGGTGCCCAGCTGCTCATGCAACGCGGCACGGGCATCAACTGGCCGCTCGCGCTCGTCACCGGACTCATCGGCTCCTTCGTCGGCGGTCTCTTCGTGAGCTTCATCGCGGGCGACGGCCTCGAGCTTCGGCCGAGCGGCATCCTCGGCTCGATCTTCGGGGCGGTGGCGGTCACGCTGCTCTGGGACTGGTTCCGGAACCGCGGCGCCATGAAGCCAGAGGACACTCCCCGCCCGCACGTCTGATCCTGCAGCTCCCGGTCGACCCGACATGGAGGAGCTTGCCGCGGCGGTCGACGACAGCCAGCCCAGGCCGTCGTCCGTGGCTTGATGGTGCAACGACCCGCAGGCTCGGGCCGTCGTCGAGCCGAGTTCCGGCCAACGGCATACTGCTGCCGTGACGACGACGGCCCCCGTGGACACCATCCAGCGGCACGTCCTCGGCACGCTCGTGATGTCCCAGATGCTGGGTGGCGTGGGTCTGTCCGCCGGGGTGGCCGTCGGCGCGCTCCTCGCCGAGGAGGTCTCGGGATCGGCGACGTGGGCGGGACTCGGCGGCACCTTCCAGATCCTCGGGGCCGCCCTCATCGCCGTCCCGATGTCCCGTCTCATGGCCGCCCGGGGGCGACGACCGGGTCTCGTCCTCGGCTACGTGCTCGCGGCCATCGGTGCCGTCGGGCTGGTCACTGCCGGCCTCATCGGGAACTTCCCACTGCTGCTCGCGGCGAGCGTGCTCTTCGGTGGTGCCACGACCTCGAACAGCCAGAGCCGCTTCGCCGCAACGGACCTCGCGCAGCCGAGCCGCCGCGCGAGGGACCTCTCGATCGTCGTGTGGGCCACGACGGTCGGCAGCGTCCTCGGCCCCAACCTCGTCGGCCCCAGTGCGCCGGTCGCCGATGCGCTGGGTCTACCGCCGTTGACCGGTCCCTACGTGTTCTCGCTGGCGGGTCTGTTCCTCGCCGTCGCGGTCCTCCTCATCCGGCTGCGTCCGGACCCGCTCGCCGAGGCTCGACGGCGGAGCATCGCGGAGGGGAGCGACGCGGGCCCGGCGCACGGGTCGGTGTCGCGTGGTCTGCGCGTCGTCGCCGGGATCCCCGCGGCCCGCCTCGGCATGACCACGCTGGCCCTCGGCCACGTCGTCATGGTGAGCGTCATGGTGATGACCCCCCTGCACATGGCGCACGGCGACGCCGGGCTGGAGGTCATCGGCTTCGTCATCAGCATCCACATCCTCGGGATGTTCGCGTTCTCACCGCTGACCGGGATGGCGGTCGACCGCTTCGGCGGCCGCGCCGTGGCCGTCCTCGGGTCGGTGGTGCTCTCGAGCGCGACCCTGCTCGCGTCGGCCTCGCCGGAGGGTGACTCCTGGTCCCTGCTCGGCGGGCTCTTCCTCCTCGGCCTCGGGTGGTCCTGCACGCTCGTCGCGGGGTCGACGCTGCTCACCGCGGCGCTCCCGGCCGCCGAACGGCCAGGAGCACAGGGGGCATCCGACCTCGTCATGGGCCTCATGGGCGGGCTCGGGGGAGCGATCGCCGGTGTCGTCGTGGACCGGGCGAGCTTCCACGCACTGGCCCTCTCCTCGCTCGCCGTCGCCGTCCTCATCGGGGCGGCGGCGGCCCTCACCGCCCGGGCGCGGCGACCGGCCCCCGTGGCGTGAACGGTACCCAGCCGCCCGCCGACCCACCCCGCCGCCTCGGCTGTCCACCGGGCCTGCGTTGTTAGCCTGCTGAGGTGACTGACCGGCCCTCGACGACCCCCTCCGCGGGCTCCGTCCGGGACGAGCCGGATGGTCGTGCGACGACTGCCGGTGCGGCGAACGCCGACCGGGCCGGCGACGAGCCGCGGGCCGGCCGTGTCGCTGCGGCGCGGGCCGCCTGGACCCGTCACCTCGTCGATCTCGGGGGCCGCAACACCCTCCTGTGGTACCGAGACCTGCCGACCGGCACGCTCGACCTCACGACCGCACACCCCGGCGGTGTCGCGATGCTCCTCGCCGGCCGTCCGACGAGGCTGTCCGACCTCGTGCGTGAGCCGGCGACCCTCGACGAGGCGCGCCGCCGAGCACGGGCCATCGCGGCGAAGAGCCGGGAGCTCGCCCAGGAGCGCGGCATCCTCACCGGGTTCCTCGCGATCGGCATGGCGACCTGGGCGGTCCGGCGGCCCGACGGGCGGACGGTGCCCCGCGCCCCCGCGGCCCCGGTGCTCCTGCGTTCCTGCGCCCTGCGGGCCACCGGTGGGGGGCAGAGCGACTACGTTCTCGACCTCGGCTCCGAGGTCGAGATCAACCCCGTGCTCGTGCACTACCTCGCCTCCGAGCAGGGCATCACCATCGACGAGGACGCACTGGAGACCCTTGCCGGCTCGGGGCCGACGTTCGATCCCTACCCGGTGTATGCCGAGCTGGGCCGGGCCTGTGCCGCGGTCCCGGAGTTCGCGGTGACACCTCGACTCGTCGTCGGCACCTTCTCCTACGCCAAGCTTCCGATGGTCGCCGACCTCGCCGCCCAGGGCGACGCCCTCGCCGACCACGACGTGGTGGCCGCACTCGCGGGAGACCCGGAGGCGCTGCGGTCGGTGCGCATCGAGCCGGACACCCGTCGCCTGGACCTCGACGACCCGGAGAGGGACCTTCTCGTCCTCGACGCCGACAGCAGCCAACGTGACTCGATCGAGACCGTCAGGGCCGGGTCGCACCTCGTGGTGCACGGCCCTCCCGGCACCGGGAAGTCGCAGACCATCGCCAACCTCATCGCGACGTTGGCGGCCGACGGCAGACCTGTTCTCTTCGTGGCCGAGAAACGTGCCGCGATCGACGCGGTCGTCGGACGGCTCGAGCGTGTCGGTCTGGGCGGTCTCGTCCTGGACCTCCACGCCGGCGCCCGGGGTGGGCGCCGCGTCGCCGCGGAGCTCGTCGACGGCCTCGACCGGCTCGGCCCGCCGTCGGCAGGCCGCACCCGTGTCCCGGATGCCGTCACCACCGCCCCCTCGGTGACCACACCGGCAGCGGCTCGCCGAGCTGCCGCTGCGCGGCTCGAGGAGCACGTCCGGGCGCTGCATGACCTCCGGCAGCCGTGGGGGGTCTCCCTCCACGAGGTCCAGGATGCGGTCAGCGCCTTCTCGGGCCTCGCCACCCCACCCCGATCCCGGGTGCGGCTGAGCGGCACGGTGCTCGCGAATCTCGACCGCGCCGCAGTCACCAGCGCTGCGGCTGCCGTCGCGAGCGTCGCGTCCCTGGCCGACTGGGACGGTTCGGGCGCCGGTGACCCGTGGTTCGGCGCCGCCATCCGATCACCCGAGGAGGCCGCGGAGGCCCGCGAGCGGGTGGAGCGGCTGGCCGGCGGATCCGTCGACGCAACGGCCCGGACCCTCGCCGACGTCTTCCGCGGCATCACGCTGCCCGAGCCGCCGACGACGGGCGGCTGGGGGCGGGTGCTCGCCACCGTGGCCAGCGTTCGGGACACCCTCGAGATCTTCCGGCCGGACGTCTTCGACATCCCCCTCGGTGACATGGTCACCGCCACGGGCAGTGCCGCCCACCGCCGCTCGGTGGGTTCGGAGCTCGGGTGGCTCGACCGGTGGCGGCTGCGCCGTCAGGCGCGTGCCCTGCTGCGCCCGGGTCGCCCGCCGGCCGACCTGCACGCCGCCCTCACCGCCGCGAGCGAACAGCGGGTGGCCTGGCGGCAGCTCGCCGGCTCCGGCGGTCGGCCGGAGATCCCCGTCGAGCTCGACCGGGCCCGGGCGACGCACGGCGCTCTGCTGGCCGACGTCGAATGGCTCGACGCCCGACTGCCGGTCGGGGCGGCGTCCGGCCGGGCACTGGTCGACGTCGACCTCGGCGCGTTGGGCGAGCGGGTCGACGAGCTCGCCGCCGCCGCCCTCCGCCTCGCCGTGGCCCCTGCGCTCACGGCGGCGCTCGACGACCTGACGGCCTCGGGCCTGCGACCCCTCGTCGACGACCTTCGGGAGCGCAGGGTGGCCGCGGAGCAGGCGACGTCGGAGGTCGAGTGGGCCTGGTGGTCATCGCTCGCCGACGAGATCGCCCTGCGGGACGCTCGCGTCGCCGCGCACGATGGCCGGGCGCTCACGCGCAGCGTGGCGGAGTTCACCGACGCGGACCGAGCAGTGGTCGCGCAGAATCCCCGTCGAGTCCTGGCGGCGGTGGCCAAGCGGGTCGCCGAGGTGATGGCGGACCACCCCGAGCAGGAGACGCTCCTCCGGGCGGAGGGAGCACGCGCCCGCCGGCGGGCGTCGCTGCGGGACCTCGTGGAGCGGTCCCCCGACGTCGTCACCGCCTTGCGACCCTGCTGGGTGATGAGCCCGCTCGTCGTCGCCTCGGTGCTCCCTCCCGGCCAGCGGTTCGACGTCGTGGTCTTCGACGAGGCCTCGCAGATCCCGCCGGCCGAGGCCGTGTCGGCGATCTCCCGGGCCCGTCAGGTCGTCGTTGCCGGGGACTCCCGCCAGCTGCCGCCCACCTCGTTCTTCACCACCGTCACCGACGGGGACCCGGCCGCCGTCCGGCCCGACGAGGCGCTCACCGAAGGGGTCGAGTCCATCCTCGACGTCCTCGGTGCCGCGCTGCCCAGCCGCCGGCTGTCCTGGCACTACCGATCCCTCGACGAGCGGCTCATCGCCTTCGCCAACGCCGAGGTCTACGACCGTTCGCTCGTCACCTTCCCGGGCACCGGCACCGATCCTGTGGTGCGGCACGAGCTCGTCCACGGGCACGGGATGGTCACCGAGGGCGAGGGGGCCGTCGAGACGACGACGCCGGAGGCCGACCGCGTCGTCGAGCTCGTGCTGGAGCACGCCAGGTCACGCCCCGACCGTTCGCTCGGCGTCATCGCGCTCGGTGTGACGCACGGGACCCGGGTGGAGGAGGCGCTGCGGCGGGCCCTGGTCGGGGTGGACACCGCGACGCTCGAGTTCTTCGACGAGGACCGAGCGGAGGCGTTCTTCGTCAAGAACCTCGAGCGCGTCCAGGGCGACGAGCGTGACGACGTCATCCTCACCATCGGGTACGGCAAGACCCCTCACGGGCGGGTGCTCCACCGGTTCGGACCGCTCAACATCGAAGGTGGCGAGCGTCGCCTCAACGTCGCCATCACCCGGGCGAGACGGTCGATGACCGTCGTGTCGTCCATCGCCGCCGAGGACCTGGATCCCGCGCGACTGCGAGCGAAGGGAGCCGCCATGCTCCGCGACTTCCTGGCGTACGCAGCGGGTGCGCCGCTCCCCGGTGAAGGGGAGGGGGCCGGCTCCGAGACGCTGACCTCGGGAGACCAGTCGACCGCCCCGGCCCGCTCGGTCGTCATGGCCGACCTTGCGCGACGGCTGCGTGCCCAGAGACTCGTCGTCCATGAGGACCTCGGCTCCTCGGTGGATCCGGTCGACCTCGCCGTCGAGGATCCGATGCGCAGGGGCCGCCTCGTGCTCGCCGTGGAGTCGGACGGGCCGACGTATGCCGCGATGGCCACGACCCGGGACCGCGACCGGCTGCGCGCCGAGCAGCTCGAGCGGCTCGGTTGGCGGCACCTGCGGGTCTGGTCCACGGACCTCTTCCGTGACCCTGCCCGCGACGTGGCGCGCATCCTCGACGCCGTCGGGGCTCGGAGGGGATCCGATGACTGAGCGGCAGCCGTCCGAGGAGCGGCCGGCGCCCCGGCGCCGCCGGCCGAGACGGGCGGAGGCGCCGGCGACGAACCCGGCGGCGGAGGACGGTCCCGACGTCGTCGAAGCGTCCGAGCGCGATCGGCCCGGAGACGCCGCATGACCGCTGGCTCCGGGAGCAGCGGCCTCCGCACTGGGAGTGAGCCGACATTGCCCGGTGCGACCGATGTCCCGTGGTGCGCCCCCCCGGCAGCCGTACCGCTCAGCGCCGAGCGCGCAGCTCGTCGCGGATCTCGGTGAGGAGCTCGGTGTTGGGGTCGACGGTGTCCGCGTCGGGTTGCGCCGGGTAGAGGCGGTTCTTCGCGGCCTCGTACGGCGTGACGATGAAGAAGTACACGACCAGCGCCATGATGACGAAGGCCACGAGAGCCGTGAGGAACGGCCCCACGGAGACGAGCCCTCCCGGCTGCCACTCGTCGAAGTTCGGTGCGCCCCCCGCCTTGGCGAGGATCTCGATGATCACCTTGGTGAACGCCGTGACGACGGCGGCGAACGCAAGGCCGATGATGAACGCGACCGCCAGCTCGACGAGGTTTCCGCGCAGGACGAAGTCCTTGAATCCCTTCACGGGGCTCCTTCTCAGGTGTGCTCTGGGGGATGCCGGGCGGTCACAGGCTAGCGCGGGGGGTCCCGGGCACGTGGCCCGGAGGCCGGCGGGTTCGGCTCACCGCGCGGCTGCCACGAGTGTCACGACCACGGGCCCCTCGATCGAGCCGGGCGCGGCGAGCAAGGCGTCGGCCTCGTGGACGTCGAGCGCCAGGACCACCCCACGCCCCTGGGGAGTCACGGTGGTGGACAGGAGGTCGTGCTCGGCGGCCGCCGGGTCGACGGCCAGCACCTCGGCGGCGTGCGAGAGCACCGCACCCCCACCGACGGGATACACCCGGGCCCACGCGCCCGGAGCGAGCAGGTCGAGCGACGCCGGGTCGGCGGCGACGACATGGACCGCGACCCGGCCCCCGTGAAGCCCGTCGGCCGGCCCTCGGGGGACGAGCCGCCGGCTGGTGACCGTCTCGCCGACATCCAGGCCGGACCCCACCCGACGTCCCGCCGCCCCCTGCACGCGCGTGAGAGCTCCGGGCTGCGCACCCTCGACCGGCACCTGGGCGATCCTGAGGCGCGACGCGGTCAGGACAGCACCCGCGGGGATGGCGGTTGCGGCCACCACGACACCGACCGTGGGTGCCGGCGAGGGCCGCAGCTCCCGCACGACCAGAGCCACGGACACCGCGGCAAGGGCCGCGGCGAGCAGCCGGCGGAGGACGGTTCTGCGCCACCGGGACCGACGGCCCGGGCCGGTGAGTGCGGGCAACGGCAGGAGCGGCCGAACCATATCGACGACGTTATGGGCTGGCGGGGACCCGCCCAGGGCTCAGCGCGAGGATGTGGACGACGCCCTCGACGGCGACGAGGCTGTGGACGCCGAGCCGTTCGAGGACGAGCCCCCCGACGAAGACGTGGACGAGGGAGTCGACGGGTCGGACGAGGGGGTGGAGCCCGACGACTCCGAGGAGCCCGACGACTCCGAGGAGCCCGACGACTCCGAGGAGCCGGACCCGGACCCCCCGGACCCTGCCGAGCCTGCCGGGCTCCCGCCCGCGGATGAGCCGGAGCGCGAGTCGGTGCGGTAGAAGCCGCCGCCCTTGAAGACGATCCCGACGGCGTTGAAGACCTTGCGCAGTCGTCCCTCGCACGCGGGGCACACCGTCAGGGCGTCGTCGTCGAAGGACTGGACGACCTCGAAGCGGTGGTCGCACTCGGTGCACGCGTAGGCGTACGTCGGCACGGCATTCCTCCTGCTGGCGCGGTGACGCCGCCCGGTCGGGCCTGCCGGCACGACGACGGCGGTGCGGCGACGATCGCTCCAAGGATAGGTGAGAGCGAAGACCGCCCTTCGCAGGGCACCTCGTCGAGCGCGCCAGGCTCCCGCCACCCGACCCCTGGGACTGCTGGAAGGGGACCGCTGGAACGGGCGGCCGGGACGGGAGCGCTCAGTCGTCCGCCCATTCCGCGAGCCGCCCGCCGCGGCTGACGGCGCGCAGCCGCCGCTCGATCGCCCCCCGGAGCACGCTGGGAGCGACGACGAGGAGCTGGTCGCCGTGCCTCAGCACGTCGGTCTCCCGCGGGACGAACGACCTGCCCTCACGCACGACGAGGGCGACGTTGGCCCCGACCGGCAGCCGCAGCTCGAACACCCGCACCCCCGAGATGCGCGACCGCGGACCGATGTCGATCTCCAGCAGCTCGGCGCCGAGGTCGGTCAGTGGCGTCGTCTCGACCGCGAGGTCCACCCGGCGGTGTGCGGTGTCGACGCCCAGCCGCCGGGCCACCCAGGCCAGCGTCGGGGCCTGGACGATGGTGAAGACGACGACGAGGACGAAGACGAGGTCGAAGATCCACTCCACGCCGGCGGCGCCCACCGTGGTCGGCACGGTGGCGAGGACGACCGGGACGGCACCGCGCAGCCCGGCCCACGAGAGGAACGCCTGGGTGCGCCACGGCATCCGGAAGGGCGTGCACGAGACGAGCACGGACAGGGGTCGACCGAGGAGGAGCAGCGCCGCCCCGACGACGAGGGCGGGCACCACCACGTCCACGAAGCCTGACGGCGAGGCGAGCAGGCCGAGCAGGACGAAGAGCCCGATCTGGGCCAGCCACCCGATCGCCGTGGCGAAGCCGATGACGGCCGGCCGGTGGGGCAGCCCGAGGTTGCCGAGGACGAGCGCCGCGAGGTAGCAGGCGAGGAACCCCGACGCATGCACCCAGTCGGCCGCCGCGTAGGCGAGGACCGCCACGGCCACCACCCCGATGGCGAACAGGGCCGACGAGGTCGTCGCCACGACGCGCAGCAGGCGCGCCCCCGCCCACCCGATGAGAAGTCCGATGACGGCACCGCCCGCCAGCTCGACCGAGGCGACGAGCAGGATGCGCCACCACGGGTCCGGGGTGGCTCCGGGAGCGAGGCCGACGGCGATCGCGGTCACGAGGAGAACGACCGGGGCGTCGTTGAAGCCGGACTCGGCCTCCAGCATCCCCGAGATCTGCCGGGGGAGTGGAACGCGGCGGAGCACGGAGAAGACGGCGGCGGCATCGGTCGACGCGAGCACCGCGGCGACGAGGAGGGAGATCTGCCAGGACCACCCGAGGAGCACGTTGGCCGCCACGGCCACGACGAGCACCGACACGGCGACGCCCACCGTGGCGAGGACCGCAGCCGGGGCCACCGACCGCCTGATCCCGGCCCACTGCGTCGTCAGGCCACCCTCGACGAGGATGAGCACGAGCGCCGCATAGCCGAGCACCTGGGTGAGCTGCTGGGAGTCGTAGCGGATGCCGGCGCCCGACTCGCCGAGGGCCAGCCCGATCCCCAGGTAGATGAGGAGCGAGGGGAGGCCGGAGCGCAACGAGAGCCGCACGGCGGCCACCGACACGACGAGGACCAGGCTGCCCACGAGGAGGGCGAGGGTGAGGTCGTCCAGCGAGAAGCCGGTGGCCGAGCCGTCCACGAGAGGGGGCGTCCACGTCTGTCGCACGGCCCCGTCCTCGTGTCGTCGTTCTCCGGTGACCTAGTCTCGCAGGGTGAGTCGAGTGGTCGTCGCCCGCCGGGTGTTCTTGGGGCTCGTCGCCGTCGCGGTCGTCGCAGCGCTCGTCGCCACCGTCGCGGTGGCGTCCGCGGTTCGGGACTCGATGCCGCGCAGCTCCGGGGAGGTGACCCTGCCTGGCCTGGGAAGCACGGTCACCGTGATGCGTGACGACAGCGGCGTCCCCCACATCTTCGGCGACAGCATCACCGACATCGTGCGAGCCCAGGGCTACGTCCATGCGCAGGAACGGTTCTTCCAGATGGACCTCCGCCGCCACATCACGGCCGGACGGCTCGCGGAGCTGGTCGGCGCCCGGGGGCTCGACCCCGACAAGGTCATCCGGACGATGGGCTGGCGTCGCGTCGCCGAGGAGGAGCTGCCGACGCTCCAACCCCAGACCCGCCAGATGCTCCAGGCGTACGCCGACGGGGTCAACACCTACCTTCGCGGCCGCAGCCCGGGCGAGATCTCGGTCGAGTACACGATCCTCGGGCTCACCCTGCCGACGGCCGAGGTGGAGGAGTGGTCCTCCCTGGACAGCCTCACCTGGCTCAAGGCCATGGCGTGGGACCTGCGTGCCAACTACAAGGACGAGCTGGCCCGGGCGCGCCTCAGCGGTCGGCTCACCCCGGCGCAGATCAACCAGATCTACCCGGCCTACGACTACGACTCCCGGCCGCCCATCCTGTCCCCGCAGGAGTGGTCACCGGCCGACGCCGCACGGTCGGCCCAGTCGGCCGTGCCGTCGGCGCTCACGACCACACCGGCCGCCGCCAGCGACGCCGGCGGCGAACGACCCGCTCACGTCCGCCCGGGCGAAGCGCGCGTACGCCGCCGTCGACGAGGCGCTCGACGCCCTGCCGCAGCTCGTCGGACGCGGCGACGGCATCGGCTCCAACTCGTGGGCCGTCTCCGGGGAACGCACGACGACGGGCCGGCCGCTCCTCGCCAACGACCCGCACCTCGCCGTCTCCCAGCCGGGAGTGTGGACCCAGAACGGTCTGCACTGCCGGACCGTCTCGGCCGAGTGTCCGCTCCGCGTGAGCGGGTTCTCCTTCTCCGGGGTGCCGGGCGTCATCATCGGCCACAACGCCGACATCGCGTGGGGCTTCACCAACCTCGCGCCCGACGTCAGCGACTTCTACCTGGAGCGGGTCATCGGGGACACCTACCTGCGCGACGGCCAGTGGGAGCCGATCACGAGCCGGGAGGAGGTCATCCGCGTCGCGGGCGGCGCCGACCAGCGGATCACGGTGCGCAGCACGGTGCACGGTCCGGTGCTGTCCGACGTCCTCGAGGAGGCCCGTGACGCCGGCAGCCGGGCTCCGACCGAGCAGCAGGGCGACGAGACGGACTCATATGCCGTGTCACTGGCCTGGACCGGCCTGGTCCCCAGCCGCACTGCTGACGCCGTCCTGGGCCTCAACCTGGCCCGCACCTTCGACGACTTCCGCGAGGCGGCGCAGTCGTTCGCCGTCCCCGCGCAGAACATCGTCTACGCCGACCGCGAGGGACACATCGGGTACCAGGCTCCCGGCCAGGTGCCTGTCCGGCGACCCGCCCTGCCGAGGACACCGCCGGGTTCCTGGCCCGCGCCCGGCTGGGACTCCGCGTACGACTGGCAGGGGTACGTCGAGTTCTCCGAGATGCCGTGGACCCTCGACCCCGTGGACGGCGTCATCGTGACGGCCAACCAGGCGGTCACGCGCAGCGCGTCCCCCTTCCTCACGAGTGACTGGGACCGGGGCTGGCGGGCGACCCGGATCAGCGAGCGGCTCGCCGAGCTGGGCACGGTCACCCCGGCCGACATGGCCGCGATCCAGATGGACTCCTACGACCCCTTCGCGGAGGTGCTCGTCCCGGCGCTGCTCGCCGTGCCCCTCGAGGCGACGCTGACCGACCCGGAGTCGGCCGACCTCCTGGAGTTCACCCGGGAGGCGCGTGACCTGCTGCGCGACTGGGACTTCACGACCCCGACGGGTGACGAGGACGCGGGGGCGGCCGCCGCCTACTACAACGCCGTCTGGCGCAACCTCACCGAGCTGCTCTTCGACGACGAGCTCCCGGTCGGGCTCAAGGCGGACGGCGGGCACCGGTACCGGCAGGCCGTCCAGCAGCTGCTGACCAACCCCCGCAGTGCCTGGTGGGACGACAAGCTGACGCCCAACATCACCGAGGGCAAGGACGAGATCCTCCGGCAGGCGCTCATCGAGGCGCGCCTCGAGCTGACCCGCGAGCTCGGCAAGGACCCGGCCGACTGGCAGTGGGGCAAGCTCCACCGACTGACCCTCGAGCACCCGGTTCTCGGCGGCGAGGGCGTGCCGGACGCGGTCCGCTGGCTCGTCAACGAGGGTCCGCACGACATGCCGGGTGGCTCGGCGATCGTCAACGCCAACGCCTGGGACGCGAGCGAGGGCTACGAGGTGACGGCGGCACCGTCGATGCGGATGGTCGTCGACCTCGCGGACCTCGATGCGTCGACATGGATCAACCAGAGCGGCGTCAGCGGGCACCCGACCGCGGACCACTACAGCGACCAGCTGAACGACTGGGTCGCCGGTCGTTCGCGCCCGTGGCCCTTCAGCGAGGACGCGGTCCGGGAGACGGATCCGGATGTCCTGACCCTGCGGCCGGAGGAGGGCGTCGCCACGTCGTGAGTCCGAGGTCGACGAGGCCGTCCGCGGTGAGCACGGCATCGACGGGCTGGTCATGCACCTCACGGGGCAACGTCCCGTCCGGGTCGAGCAGCTCGCCCGGGTGGAGCAGCACGACGACGGCCGTCCCGGGCGACCGACGCGGCAGCGCCTTGTCGTAGCACCCGCCCCCCTGGCCCATCCGGGTGCCCCACCTGTCGGCCGCGAGCCCGGGCGCCAGCACGAGGTCGGCGTGGGCGATGGCGTCGAGCCCGAGCGGGGCGGCGGTGGGATCCGAGAGGTCGTGCCAGTCGAGGTCGAGGTTCGCCAAGGTCACCGGGAGCAGCACGCGGATGCCGCGCGCGGCGAGCCAGGCGTTGAGGGCCGCCGTGGGCGGCTCCCCGGGCAGCGCCGCATACGACGTGACGACCGCGCCCGCGCGCAGGTCGAGGTCCTCCACGAGAGCGGCGACGTGCCCCGCGAGGGCCCGGTCGTCGGCCCCCGTGTCACGCGTGGCGGCCCGCGCCCGGCGCTCGGCGCGAAGGGCCGCGCGCAGGGCGGACTTCTCCGGAGATGAGGACATGGCCGCATCGTAGGGTGGTCGTCATGACCAGCGAGGGACTGCGGGCGGCGACCACGAAGATGCGCGCGGCCGACGTTCCCGAGCTGGCGATCTCGGTGTTCAGCAGGTTCCACGACCAGCTCCGCTCCGAGGCCACGGGCACGATCCCGGAGGACACGATCACGCCCCTGCGTGAGGTGCAGCACGTCGACGAGGTCCGTCCCGCCGAGGCCGCCGTCCGCGAGGCCCTCGCGCGCACGGTGGTCATCAAGCTCAACGGCGGACTGGGGACGAGCATGGGCGTCAGCGGGCCGAAGTCGGCCCTGGCCGTCCGCGACGGGCTCACGTTCCTCGACATCATCGCCCGCCAGGTGATCGCCCTCCGGCGGCGGCACGACGTCGCGACGCCGCTGCTGCTCATGAACTCCTTTCGGACCCGGGACGAGTCGCTGGCCATCCTCGAACGCCACGCCGGCCTCGCGGTCGACGGCCTCCCCCTGGACTTCCTGCAGAACCGCGAGCCCAAGCTTCGGGCCGACGACCTCTTCCCGGTCGAGTGGCCACCTGACCCGGAGCTCGAGTGGTGCCCGCCGGGACACGGCGACGTCTACGTCGCGTTGCGGACCACGGGTCTCATCGACGACCTGCGCGAGCGCGGCATCCGGCACGCCTTCCTCTCCAACGCCGACAACCTGGGTGCGACGTGCGACGGTGCCGTGCCGGCGTGGATGACGTCGGAGGGCATTCCCTACGTCGCCGAGGTGTCCACACGGACCCGCAACGACCGCAAGGGCGGCCACCTCGCCGTGCGCAAGACCGACGGGCGGCTCGTCCTGCGGGACAGCGCGATGGTCGCCGAGGGCGAGGAGGACTTCTTCCAGGACACCGACCGCCACCCCTGGTTCCACACGAACAACCTCTGGGTCGACCTCGACGTCCTCAGGGCCCGGCTCGACGAGCGGGACGGCGACCTCGGCCTCCCGATCATCGTCAACCGCAAGACGGTCGACCCGACGCAGTCGGACTCCGCCCCGGTCATCCAGGTCGAGTCCGCGATGGGCGCCGCCATCGAGGTGTTCGAGGGCTCCCGCGCCCTCGCCGTCGACCGGAGCCGGTTCCGTCCGGTGAAGACGACGAACGAGCTCCTGCTCATCCGCTCGGACCTCTACCGGCTCACCGAGGACTTCGTCGTCGAGTCGACGATCGACCACGAGGAGCCGTTCGTCGACCTCGGAGCGGCGTACAAGCTCGTCGACGGTTTCGAGAAGCGTTTCCCACGGGGGGTGCCCTCGATCCGCGGCTGCTCGAGCCTGCGGGTGGAGGCGGACGCGACCTTCGGTGCCGACGTCGTGTGCACCGGCGAGGTGCGCGTCCGCGGCGGGGTGCGGACCATCCCCGACGGCGCGCGCCTCGAGGGCGACGTCTGATGCGTACGGTCGAGGAGCACCGAGCCGCGGTGCTCCGGCTGGTGGGGCCGCTGCCGCCGCGGTGCCTCCCGGTCGGCCGGGCGCTCGGGCTGGTGCTCGCAGAGGACGTCGTCGCCGCCGTCGACCTGCCCGGTGCCGACAACTCGGCGATGGACGGGTATGCCGTGCGCGCGGCCGATCTGGCCGGTGCGGCGTCGCAGGCGCCGGTGGTCCTGCCGGTCGACGGCGACATCGCGGCCGGAGACACCCGCCGGCACGTGCTCCGCCGTGGGCACGCCATGCGGATCATGACGGGCGCGCCCCTGCCAGCTGGTGCGGACGCCGTGGTGCCCGTCGAGCTCACCGACGGAGGGGCCACGCGTGTCGAGGTGCGCGTCAGCCCTGAGCCGGGACGGCACCTGCGCCGGCGAGGAGAGGACGTGGTCGCGGGTGACCTCCTGCTCCGGGCCGGGACCCGGCTGGGGCCGGGGCACCTCGCCCTGGCCGCCGCCGCGAACGTCGCCGAGGTCGCCGTGCACCCGCGACCGCGGGTCGCCGTCGTCTCCACCGGGGACGAGCTGGTGCCGCCCGGAGCGGTGCTCGAGCACGGACAGGTCGTGGACTCCAACCACGTCATGCTCTGCGCCCTCGTCGAGGCGGCGGGTGGCGAGGTCGCCGGCGCGGCGCATGTGCGCGACGACCCGGTGGCCCTCCGGCGGCTCCTCGACGACCTGCCGGGCGCACCCGACCTCCTGCTGACGTCGGGCGGGGTCTCGATGGGGGCCTATGACACCGTCAAGGAGGTCCTGACGGCCGACGGTGGCGTGGAGTTCGTGCAGGTGGCGATGCGCCCGGGCATGCCACAGGGCTGCGGGGTCGTGGGCACCACCGGGACGGCCCTCGTCACCCTGCCCGGAAACCCGGTCAGCTCGTTCGTCTCGTTCCACGTCTTCGTCCTCCCCGCCCTGCGGCGGCTGGCGGGTCTCGATGCGGATGCCGACGGGTCGTTCGAGGCGGTCGCCGCCGCGGGGTGGTCGACCGCTCCCGGGAAGGTCGAGGCGACCCGGGTCGTCGAGGACCGGGGCCGGGTGCGGCCCTCGGGCGGCCAGGGCTCGCACGTGCTCGGTGCCCTCGCCGGCGCGACGGCTCTGGCCATCGTGCCCGCCGAGGTCGACGTCGTGGAGCCGGGCCAGCGCCTGCGCTGCATCCCCCTGCTCGGTTCGGAGCCCCGCCGTGGCCACTGAGCAGGGAGGTCCTGCAGGCCTCACGCACGTCCGGGCCGACGGCACCGCCCACATGGTCGACGTGTCGCACAAGGCCGTGACCGCCCGGCGCGCGGCCGCGGCCGGGCGCGTCCTGCTGTCCGCGGCGGCCGTGGAAGCGCTGCGCGGTGGGTCCGTGCCCAAGGGTGACGCGCTGGGGGTGGCCCGGCTCGCCGGCATCCAGGCGGCCAAGAGGACGCCGGACCTCATCCCCTTGGCGCATCCTGTCGCGGTCCACGCCGTCGAGGTGGACGTGGTCGTCGTCGACGAGGGGGTCGACATCCGCGCGGTCGTCCGGACGGCCGACCGCACCGGGATCGAGATGGAGGCGCTGACCGCCGTGTCCGTCGCCGCGCTCGCCCTCGTCGACATGGTGAAGGCCGTCGACAGGCACGCCAGGATCACCGACGTCCGGGTGACGGCCAAGTCCGGAGGTCGGTCCGGGGACTGGGAGGAGCCGACATGAGCGCCGACCACGATGCTGCGGGTGGGCCGCCCCTCGCCGGGCGCCGGGCGGTCGTGGTGAGCTGCTCGACCCGCGCGGCTGCAGGCGTCTATCCAGACCGGGGCGGTGCCCTCGCCGTCGAGACGCTCCGCGGCTGGGGCTTCGATGTCGCGGACGCGATCGTCGTCCCGGACGGCCCGTCGGTCGGGGAGACCCTCGCCGCAGCCCTGCTCACAGGACCCGACCTCCTCCTCACGACCGGGGGCACCGGGCTGACGGCGACGGACCGGACGCCGGAGGCGACCCGCCCGCTGCTCGACCGTGAGGTGCCCGGCCTCGCCGAGGTGATCCGGGCGCGGGGCGTGGCGAACGGCATCCCGACCGCTGTGCTCTCCCGGGGCGTGGCCGGACTGGCCGGAGCCACCCTCGTCGTCAACCTCCCGGGCTCCACAGGCGGGGTGCGGGACGCGCTGGCCGTGCTGGGAGAGGTCCTCCCGCACGCCGTGGCGCAGGCCCACGGCGGAGACCACTGATGTGGGGTCGGGTGCGCCGTGCGGGTCGAGCACGTGACCGGACGTCGGCCGAGCTCGAGCCCTCCTGGAGGTGGCCGCTCCGTCTGGAGGGAGTGACGCCGACCGGGACGCCGGTGATGCTCAGGCCGCTCGGGCTCGGGGACGGTCCGGTCTTCCAGGCCGTCCGGCGCGCCAACCTGGCCTGGCTCGAACCCTGGGACGCCACCTCGCCGGACCCCGACGCACCCACGCGGAGCTTCGCCGACCTCGTGACGCAGTACGACCACGACGCCCGGGCCGGACGGGCGCTCCCCTTCGCCATCGAGGTCGAAGGACGGCTCGTCGGCCAGATGACGATCGGGTCGATCGTCCTCGGCTCGTTCCGGTCGTGCTTCGCGGGCTACTGGGTGAGCCGTGCGGTGGCCGGCCGGATGGTGGCGCCGACGGCCCTCGCCCTGGCCGCTGACCATGCCGTCGGCACCCTCGGCCTGCACCGCGTCGAGGTCAACATCCGGCCGGAGAACACGGCCAGCCTCGCGGTCGTGCGCAAGCTCGGCTTCCGGGCGGAGGGCGTGCGGCCCCACTACCTCCACATCTCGGGTGCCTGGCGTGACCACCTCTCGTTCGCCCTGACGACCGAGGACCTCGCCGGGGAGACCTTCATGGACCGCCTGGCCCGGCTGACCGCCGGTGGTGCCGGCCGTGAGACACAGTCGCCACAACAGTCACACGCGCGACACACCGAGGGGGGTCCGGCGTCCGGCGCGGGAGCACACCTACCGTCGTAGTCGTGCGGTCCCCCTCGAGCCTGATCTTCCTCGTCCTCCTCGGGGTGTGGGCTGCCTACTTCGCGCAGTACTGGCTGCGTCGCCGGGACCACCTCGCGACGGCTCGTTCGGTCGACCAGTTCACCGAGGCCATGCGGGTGCTCGAGCGGCGGCCGTCGTTGCCCCGCACCGACCTCTCCGAACCGGCTCCTCGCTCGTATGCCGTGCACGCGACCCGTGCCGCGCGGCCGCAGGTGCTCGTCAAGCGCGCCGTCGCCGCCGAGCCGGCCGCAACCGGCGTCAGCGCGCGCGTCCCGTCGGAGACCACCCCCCCGCGACCGGAGGGGGCGGCGGCGTCGCCCGGCGGCCCGTCGGCGCGGTCTGCCCGCGACGTCGCGCCGGCGCCACGGATGCGGCCGCGCGGTTCGTCTCGAGTGCGGCCGAGTCGGCGCATCCGGGGCCTCGTGCTCCTCGTCGCGCTCGCCGAGCTCGTGGCGATCGTGACGGTCGTCGGGTTGTCCCTCGTGCCGATGTGGGCACTCGCGCCCGCCGTTCTCGCCGTGGTGTGGTCCTTCGGCTGGGTCCGGTCCGCCGTCCGGGCGGAGCAGGCCGGCGCGAGGGTGCGCCACCGTCGTGCGGCACGCATGGCGTCGTCGTCGGACGCCCCCGGGGCCGACCGTCTGCGTGGCCCCGGTGATGTGGTGGAAGGCCCGGCCCAGGCGGAGCCGGGGCGATCGGATGCCGTCCCGGACCGGGCCGAGGCGACCCAGCGCACCCCCCGGGCCGAGGATCGTTCGGGGTCCACCGCCGTGGTCGAGTCCGGCGGGACACCCGTCGCGCCGGCGGCGGGGGACCAGGACGCGGAGGCCGGCGAAGGCCGTCCCGCGATGGGCGGCCCGGCGCCGGCGGCCGAAGTCATGGTGCCGATCGTCGACGAGGACGACATCCCCCTCACGTGGGACCCGGTGCCCGTCCCCCGGCCGACCTACACGATGAAGGCGAAGGCGGAGCGTCCCGAGGTGGCCCCCGCCGCCGTGACCCCCGACCCGGCACCCGTCCGCCAGGAGGCGGTCGGCGACGGCACGGCATACGACCAACGGCGCGCCGCGGGCGCCTGAGGCGTCCGCCGACCTCGCCCGACGGCCAGCCCCTGCCTTTCAGGTGCGGCCACCCCAACCGCCCGCTGCGGCTCCTGAGCCGTCGAAGGCTCAGCCCCGTCCGGGGAGGCGCTCGCGGGCCGCCGCCTCCTCGCGCTGCTCCAGGTCGTGGGCCTCCGCCTCGGCCGTCGCCTCCTCCTCGGGGGTGAGCACGTCCTCGGCGCGTGACGGGAGCGTCCGGCGCGACATCGTCCGCGGTCTCGGGGGAGTCGAGCAGGTGGTGGCCCACGGCGTTGAGGACCGCCACGGTCGGCACCGCGATGAGGCCACCGATGATCCCGGCGAGCACGACACCGGCCGCGATGGCGAAGATCACCGCGAGGGGGTGGATGCGCATGACCCGTCCGACGAGCAGTGGCTGGAGGAGGTGCGCCTCGATCTGCTGTACCCCGATGACGATGCCGAGCATCATGAGCGCCTTGACCGGGCCCAGGGCCACGAGCGCCAGCAGCACGGCGACGCCGCCCGAGAGGGCGGCGCCGATGACCGGGACGAAGGCGCCGAAGAAGACGAGCAGCGCGATACCGGAGGCGAAGGGCACTCCGAGGAGGGCGGCACCCACGCCGATGCCCGTCGCGTCGGCGGCCGCCACGATGAGGGTGGCCCGGGCGAACGCCGAGACCTGGTCCCAGGCGATGAGCCCGGATGAGTGCACCTTCTCCCGGGCACCGCGTGGAAAGAGCCGCACGACCCATCCCCAGATGACGGGGCCGTCGTAGAGGAAGAAGTAGAGGGTGAACAGCGAGAGGAAGAAGCCCGCGACGAAGTGGGTCGCGGTGAGCCCCGCGGCGGTCGCCGTGTCGGTGACGTTGCCCGAGCTGAGCCAGTCCCGCGCCCGGTCGATGTAGCCGTCGATGTCGCTGTCGGTGATGCCGAAGGTGCTGTTGGCCCAGCGCCGAACCTGGTCGATGCCCTCGCTGACCTTCGAGCTCATGTCGTCGAGCTGGCTCGTGAGCTGGGACCCCACGAACGACAACATGCCGATGACGAGGGCGAGGGTGCCGATGACGGTGACCCCGGCCGAGAGGCCGCGCGGCATGATCCGCCGCAACCCGAGATACGCCGGCTGGAGGAGCGCCGCGAGGAGGAGGGCGACGAGGATCGGGATGACGACCTCCGACAGCCGACCGATGAGGTAGAGCGCGCCCACCGCGGCGATCCCGATGAGGATGCCGCGCCACGCCCACTCGCTCGCCGTCCGGACCCCGAGCGGCACCGACCACTCGGCCGGGCGACGGGCGCGGAGTGCCGGCCACGGGGTGGCGTCGGTGCCCGCCACGATGGTTCGAGGCAGCTCCGACGGGCCGGCGCGGCGGCGCGAGGGGCGGGGCAGGCGCAGTCGCATGCGGCGATGTTATGTCCTCGTCGGGCCCTCGGCGCCGGGGATGACGACCCACTGCCGACGTGGTTCGGCGCCTCGCGCCGCCCGGCTGTGCGGCCGGTCAGGCCGGTCAACCGGGGGCCCAGGGGCCCGGTCCGGCGGGTTTCAGCGGCCTCGTGCGCTGGTGTTATCGTTGCTCCGCACTTCGGGGCTGTGGCGCAGTTGGTAGCGCGTCTCGTTCGCAATGAGAAGGTCAGGGGTTCGAATCCCCTCAGCTCCACCATGTGATGTCCCACGACATCGGCACGGACCGTCGTCGACTCCGCACGTCGTCCAGCAGGCACTTGGTCCCTCGTGGACCTGTTCGGCACACGTCCTCGGTGCCGTCACGGCCGCCATCCTCGAGGCGGTGGACCTCCACCGACCCGGGCGTCCAAGTGCACGTGTCACCCGTGGCGCCGCCGTGGCGCGCCGTGGCGGCCTGGCGGGCTCTTGGGTTCCGCTGATGCCGCGCGTAAACGCGCGGGCGGGCTCCCGAAAGGGCGTCCGGTCCCTAGAGTGACCTCACCTGCTGGGACCCGCAGGGGCCGTGCCACGAGAGGGCGACGATGAGATCGAGGCGGCTCCTGGGGATCTTGGGCGTCTTCGCGGCGACGGTCCTGGCGGGAGCCCTCAACGGCGGTCCGGCCGATGCTTCTGACGGGGTCCCCCCGGGCGCCGTCGGGCACGACGCTGACCACGCGCTGGCCGAGCGGTATGCCCCCGTGGTCCGGTTGGTGCATCAGGACGTCGACTGCGGGCCGGGCGAGCCTTACCAACCGCACGACGTCGAAGCCGTCCTCGGCGACCGCAGCGTCGCGCTGCGCGGGCCGTGGTCGGACGACGACGTCATCGATACCGGTCCGACGGCCGAGGACCTCAGCGACGGCCTCTACGGCTACCACCTGGACTTTCCCGGGAACCCCCTGGAGGCGGGATGCGACTACGAGCGGTGGGCAGGAGTCATCTCCGCGGGCTCTCAGGCGATGACCTATGCGCACGTGGCACGCGAGGCAGGTCGGGATGACCGGCTCGCCCTCCAGTACTGGTTCTTCTACCCGTACAACGACTACACGAACAAGCACGAGGGTGACTGGGAGGTGGTGCAGCTCGTCTTCGCTGTGGAGGACGCCGCTCAGGCCATCGACCAGACGCCTGTGGAGGTCGGCTACAGCCAACACGAGGGCCTGGAGGTTGCGGGGTGGTCGGACCCGAAGCTCGAGGTCGTCGACGGCACTCATCCCGTCGTCCATGCCGCGGCCGGCTCGCATGCGAACTACTACGACGACGCTCTCTATCTCGGCACGAGCGGTGAGCAGGGTTTCGGCTGCGACGACACCCGCGGCCCATCCGACGACGTGCGTCCCACCGTGGCCCTCATCCCGAGCGACCCGGCAGCGGCCGTGAGCGCGTTTCCCTGGATCGGCTACGAGGGGCGATGGGGACAGCGCGAGGAGGCGTTCTACAACGGACCGACCGGGCCGAACACCAAGGAGAGCTGGACCCACCCGATCAGCTACATGGACACCAAGGGTCGCGACCTCAGCTACGCCGTTCCGGTCGGCGGCGCCTTGGGGACGACCGCAACCGACTTCTTCTGCAGCGCGGTCTCCCAGGGCTCAGAGGTGGTCCGCAAGCTTGCAGACCGCCCCGGGCGCCTGATCCTCATCCTCGCGGTGATCGCACTGCTCGTGTTGTCTGTCCTGCGCCGGACCACCTGGCGCCCGGTCGTTCCCGTGCGTGTCGCCAGGCGGCGCGCCGCCGGCCAGCTGATCCGCGCCGCCGCACGCATGTACGGGTCTCACTGGGGGTTGTTCATCGGAATCGGGTTCCTCACCGTCCCCGCATCGCTTCTCGTCACCGGGCTGGAGAGCCTGGTCGTGAACGGCCCAGACGTTGCAGGCCTCTCACAGGGCGGCGAGGCGGGCGGGTTCCGCATCATCCTGGCTGCGTTGGTGGGCTTCCTGGTGATCGGGACGAGCATCCTGCTGGTACTGGCGGCCACCACTCACGCCCTCGGGGAGATCGACCGCGGCCTCGATGTCGACGTACGACGCGCCTACCGCCTCGCCCTGTCCGGCTGGAGGGCGCTCCTCGGTGCGTTCCTCGTCGCGTCCGCACTGGTGGGTCTCCTCAGCGTGACCGTCGTCCTCTCACCGGTCGCCCTGGCGGTGATCCTGCTGTCCGCCCTCTTCGTTCCCGTGATCGCGTTCGAGGGCCGACCGGCGCTTGCCTCGCTCCGTCGCAGTGCCGCACTCGTGCGGCAGCAGATCCTCAAGACGGTCGTGCTCCTGGCCGGCTCGATCCTGTTGGCCGGCGCCGTTGGACCGATGCTGGGCACGGTTCTCATCCTGGTCACTGGAGTCCCTTTCGCGGTGGCCAACGTCGTCGCGGGAGTCACCTTCGCCTTCTTGATGCCGTACGTCGGACTCACCATGGCCTACCTGTACTTCGACGCCCGAGTCCGGTCCGAGCTGGCCCAGGACGATGTCTCCGCGTCGGACGTCCTGCCTGCGGAGATCGAGACAGCGAGCTGATCGGTGACGTCGGCGACCGGGGACCGACGGTGAACAGCAGGAAGCCGGCCATCTGCGTGGCCAGCACCCGGACTGGATGGTCGACGCCGCGGGGCCCACTCTGCGCGCCAGGGGACGTTCCGGCCGATTACCCGGCTCGATACGAGGTATGACACGAGCGGAGCGGCTCCATGCCTTCTCGACATCGGGTCGGGGGGCGCCGCCGGGAGAGGACGGCAGCCATGCAGACCGTTGACGCGATGCTCGAGTCGCATCCGGAGCAGTCCGTGCACGTGGACCGAGAGAAGCTTGCGGCGTGCATCCGTGCGTGCTTCGAGTGCGCCCAGGCGTGCACGTCGTGCGCGGATGCCTGCCTCAGCGAGGAGATGGTCTCCGAGCTCACCCGGTGCATCCGCACCGACCTGGCGTGCGCCGACGTCTGCGCGGCCACCGGTGCGGTGCTGTCCAGGAGCGCCGAGGGGGACGCCCGGATCGTCACGGCCGTCCTCGAGGCGTGCGCGGCCGCCTGTGCCGTCTGTGCCGAGGAGTGTGAGCGGCACGCCGACATGCATGAGCACTGCCGGATCTGCGCCGAGACCTGCCGGCGGTGTGAGCAGGCGTGCCGCGACCTGCTCGACACGCCATCCTGAACAGGACGGTCCCGGACGCGCTTCTCAGCGGCTGGGGTGGAAGCGCCGAAGCCGCAGGCTGTTGCTCACGACGAAGACGGAGCTGAAGGCCATGGCGGCACCAGCGATCAGCGGGTTCAGCAGCCCGAGCGCCGCGAGCGGCAGCGCCGCGACGTTGTAGGCGAACGCCCAGAACAGGTTTCCCTTGATCGTCCCCAGCGTCGCCCGAGCGAGCCGGATGGCGTCGGGAGCGGCCCGCAGGTCACCGCTCACCAGGGTGAGGTCCGACGCCTCGATGGCCACGTCGGTCCCGGTGCCCATGGCCAGACCGAGGTCCGCCTGGGCGAGCGCGGCGGCGTCGTTGACACCGTCACCCACCATGGCGACCGTGGCGCCGCGGTCCTGGAGGCGCCGAACGACGTCCACCTTGTCGGCCGGCATCACCTCGGCGATGACGTCCTCCGACGGGATGCCGACCCGCTCCGCCACGGCGTGTGCCGCCCTCCCGTTGTCCCCGGTGAGGAGCACAGGGCGCAGTCCCAGACGACGCAGGTCGGCGATGGCGCGCGCCGAGGTCACCTTGACCGTGTCAGCGACGACGACGACGCCGCGAACCGCACCGTCCCAGGCCACCCAGACCGGCGTTCGACCCTCGGATTCGGCTGCGTCGGCCACCCCGAGGAGGTCCGGAGGGGCCGCAAGCGACCACTCGTCGACAAGCCATGAGCGGCGACCCGCCAGGACGGCATGTCCGTCGACCACGCCGGAGACGCCGCTGCCGCCGTCGTTCCGGAACGACCCGACGGGCGGGAGGGCGACACCGGTGCCGCGCGCGTGACGCGCGACGGCTCGCCCGATGGGGTGCTCCGAGGCATCCTCGAGGGCACCGGCGATGCGAAGAAGCCGCGTGGTCGTGACACCGGCTGCCGGGTGGACCGCGTCGACCTCCATCTGGCCGGTGGTCACGGTGCCGGTCTTGTCGAGGACGACGGTGTCGACCCGGCGCGTGGACTCGAGGATCTCCGGTCCCTTGATGAGGATGCCGAGCTGCGCGCCCCGGCCGGTGCCGACGAGAAGGGCCGTGGGCGTCGCGAGACCGAGGGCGCACGGGCAGGCGATGATGAGCACCGCGACCGCGGCCGTGAAGGCGGCGGTGGCCGACGCGCCGGCGAGCAGCCACGCGGCGAGGGTCAGGACGGAGATGCCGAGAACGACGGGGACGAAGACCGCAGAGACGCGGTCGGCGAGGCGCTGGACCTCCGCCTTGCCGCTCTGTGCCTCCTCGACGAGGCGCGCCATCTGGGCGAGCTGGGTGTCGGAGCCGACGCGGGTGGCCTCGACGACGAGCCGCCCGCCGACGTTGACCGTCGCGCCGACGACGACGTCGTCGGGACCGACCTCGACCGGCACCGGCTCCCCGGTGAGCATCGAGGCGTCGACAGCCGACGTGCCGCTCAGGACGGTGCCGTCCGCGGCGACCTTCTCACCCGGGCGCACGACGAAGTGGTCGCCGACCTGGAGGCGCGCCACCGGTATCCGGATCTCCGTGGGGCCGGCGGGCCCGTCCCTCAGCACGGAGACCTCCTTGGCACCCATGTCGAGGAGGGCCCGCAGCGCCGCACCGGACGCCCGCTTGGCGCGGGCCTCGAGGTAGCGCCCGGCGAGGATGAAGGTGGTCACCGCGGCCGCGACCTCGAGGTAGATCTGCGCGTCACCGTCGCCGGACCGGCTGGGGAACAGGTCGAACGGCATCTGCATGCCGGTCATCCCGGCGTCGGTGAACAGCAGGGCCCACAGGGACCACAGGTAGGCCGCACCCACACCGACCGAGATGAGCGTGTCCATCGTGGCTGCGCGGTGCCGCAGGTTCACCCACGCGGCGCGGTGGAAGGGCAGCGCGCCCCAGACGACGACGGGGGAGGCCAGGGTCAGGGAGATCCACTGCCAGTTGTCGAACTGCAGGGCCGGGACCATGGACATCAGCAGCACCGGGAGCGTCAACACACCCGACACGACGAGCCGACTGCGCCACGCGGCCTCCTCCTCGTCCTTCGCGGCCTGCCCTGCGTCCTCGACCGGGCGGTCCTCGGCCGGGGGCGCGGGAAGGGTCGCGCGGTAGCCCGTGGCCTCCACGGTCGCGATGAGATCGTCGGGGGCCACGTCGGGCGCGAAGGAGACCCGGGCCTTCTCCGTCGCGTAGTTGACGCTGGCCGAGACACCCGGCATCCGGTTGAGCTTCTTCTCGACGCGGGCGGCGCACGACGCGCACGTCATGCCACCGATCTCGAGCTCGAGGCTTCGCTGATCCCGGTGGTCGCCGTCCACGCGGGTGGTCATGAGGCGAACTCCTCCCGTGGTGTCCGAGCGGTGGTCAGCGGGAGGCGAGGTGGTAGTCGCCGGCCTCGTCGAGGGCGGTCGCGACCGCGGTCTCGCTGAGGGGGGTGTCGCTGTCGACGGTCAGCAGGGAGGTGCCGCCCGCGACGAGGTTGACGGCCACGTCGGTCACCCCCGGGATCCCTCGGATCTCGCTGCTGATCGCCTCCACGCAGTGGTCGCAGGTGAGGCCGGTGACGGGGTAGCTCTGGGTGTTCATGGTCGGTGCTCCTTGAGGTTGTCGGGGCCGGGGGCCCGGGGCGTCAGGACCGGACGAGCCGGGCGATGGCCGCGGAGGCTTCGGTGACCTTCGCGTCGAGATGCACGGGGTCGCCAGCGGCGTCCGCAACGCAGTGCCGCAAGTGGTCGTCGAGCAGCCCGAGCGCCACAGCCTCCAGGGCCTTGGTCGCCGCGGAGACCTGGGTGAGGATGTCGATGCAGTAGGTCTCGGACTCGACCATCCGCTGCAGCCCTCGGACCTGGCCCTCGATCCGGCGCAGCCGCTTGAGCTGGGCGTCCTTGGCGTCGATGTAGCCAGGCACCTGCGCGTCGTTGTCGTGGTGCACGTCGTGATCTGTCATGTCTGCTCCTCGCCTCACGGACAAGTATACCCCCAGGGTGTATCCATCCATGACGCGGTGGACACCGTGCGCAGCCCGGTCTCATCACCCTGGCGGGGTGTGGCGTCGACCGCGTCGTGCGCGGGACGATGACGAGCATGAGCGAGCGTGCGGCCAGCGGCCGACCCCCCGGTGTCACCGTCGCCGTCGTGATCACGGCGGTGCTCGCCCTCCTCGACGTCATCGCCGGCACGATGGTCCTCCTGGCCGCCGGTCGATGGGGCTCCCGTGCAGGGCCTCTCGGCCGAGGAGTCGACGACCCTCACCCGGGTCCTCGGTGTCGCGCTCCTCGCCGCCGGCGTTCTCCACGCGATCATCGCGGTCCAGCTGGCCCGGCGACGCAACGGCGCCAGGTTCGTGCTCACCCTCATGCTCATCGCGCAGCAGGTCCCGGCGTTGATCCTCGGCGACACCGGCCCGCGGAGGACTGCCGGCTACGTCGGCCTCGTCCTCGCCGTCGTCCTGGCCTTCCTCGTCTGGAACAGGTCGTCGTCCACGTGGTTCGACGAGGGGCGCGAGCGGGCTCTTGCCGGAACCCTGGACGCGAACGACGCGTCGCCCCTCGAACCGTCGGGCGCCCGCATCGTCGACTTCCTTCTCCGCCTCGTGGTCCTCGGGGGCACGGTCCTCCTCACCCCGGGGATCTCGACGACCGCCCCCGGTGCGCTCCTCATCGCCGTCGTGATGATCTCGCTGGCCGGGTGGCTCCTCCAGCCGGTGTTCCTCCGGGTGGCGCTGCTCTTCGGATGGATCGGGGCAGTGCTGCTCGCTCTCTTCGCGAACGCGGCCGTCCTCGGCGTCGGGCTGTACCTGGCCCCGGGGGTCGTCGTCTCCTCGGTGCTCACCGTCGTCGTGGCAGCGTGGGTCTACGCGCTGGTGATGACGCTCATCACCTGGGCCTTCAGCATCAACGGGCGCGACTACCTCACGGTGCACGCGATGCGGATGGGCGCCAGGGAGGAGCACGTGGCTGACTCGGACGTGCCGGGAGTGATCTTCGTCCAGCTCGACGGGGTTCCGGCACCACTGCTGGAGAACGAGATCCGAGCGGGCAACATCCCCACGATCAGTCGGTGGATCAGGTCCGGCTCCCACACCTGGACCGAGTGGACGGCGCGCGTCCCCTCCACGACCCCGGTGAGCCAGGCGGGGCTGCTCCACGGCAGCAACGACGGCATCCCCGCGTTCCGGTGGTTCGACCGGGAGCTCGGGCGGCTCGTCGTCGCCAACAAGCCGGAGGACGCCGCGCTCATCGAGTCGCGCCTCAGCACGGGGCGAGGGCTCCTCGTCGACCAGGGCGTCAGCATCTCGAACCTCTTCTCGGGGGATGCGCCGACGTCACTGCTGACGATGAGCGGGTTGAAGGAAGGCCGGCGGGGACTCGGGCCGTCGCAGTCGTATGCCGCCTTCTTCACCCACCCGGCCGGCATCCTGCGCGCGGTCATCCTCACGGTCGGCGAGATGGCCAAGGAGGTCTTCCAGGCCCGCCGCCAGGCTCGGCGGGGCGTCGAGCCGCGGATCCACCGGGGTGGGTCGTACGTCGCGCTGCGGGCCGTCACGAACGTCTTCCTCCGCGACCTCAATGTGGCGCTCGTCGTCGAGGCGATGATGCGCGGCGCCAAGTCGGTCTACGTGGACTTCGTCGACTACGACGAGATCGCCCACCACGCGGGCGTCACGCGTGCGGAGTCGCTCGCCGCGCTCTACGGGCTCGACGACGTCGTCCGGAGCATCGAGCAGGTCGTCACGGCCGGCGTCACCCCGCGCCCCTACCACGTCGTCCTCGTCTCGGACCACGGCCAGAGCCAGGGTGCGACCTTCCGCCAACGCTACGGCCAGTCCCTCGAGGAGTACATCATCGAGCGGATGTCCGGGCCGGCGACGGTCACCGCGGCCACGGGCGAGGTCGAGGCGTGGGGCCCGGTGAACATGCTGCTGGGTCAGCTGTCACGGCAGGCCTCGGTGTCGGGCCGGATCACCCGACGGGCGATCGCGGACCGCGACCCGGAGGCTCCGGTGGGTCCGTCGGGCGTCGTCCAGGACACCTCCGGTCCCAGCGAGGAGCCGGCCGAGCTCACGGTCGTCGGCTCGGGCAACCTCGGTGGCGTGTGGTTCAGCCGCCACGCCGAACGTCTGTCCGCGGTCGACATCGAGCAGCTGCATCCCGGCCTCCTCGCGGCCTTGGCCGCGCACCCCGGAGTGGGCTTCCTCGTCGTCATGACCGATGCCGGGCCGGTCGCCCTCGGCCGGGACGGCACCCACCAGCTCACGACCGGAGCGGTCGTGGGGGTGGATCCACTCGCGCCGTTCGGCCCGGACGCCCCGTCGGACTTCCTTCGAGCGGCGTCGTTCGTCAACGCTCCCGACATCTACCTCAACTCGCTCTACGACCCGGTGCTCGACGAGGTCGCGGCGTTCGAGGAGCTCGTGGGGTGCCACGGCGGCATGGGCGGGTGGCAGACCCGGCCACTGCTCGTGTACCCGGCGGACTGGCCGGTCGACGAGGAGCTCCTCGACGACCGCGGTCGCCTCCGTGGCGCGGACAGCGTCCATTCCCAGCTCGTGCGCTGGCTGGAACGGCTGGGTCATCGCACCGAGCTCGGCGGTGAGGCAGTCGACCCGACCCCGGCACGGTCCCTCCCGGTGTAGGTCGCGACGCCGCCGTAATCTCCGCGAGGGGTGCGCCGTCGCGGTCACCTCGGTCGGTCAGGCGGGCACGGGCTCGGGGGAACGGACGTGCTCGGTCGTGACGGCGCTCGCGCACAGCCCGAGGAACGCCCCGAGCGCGATGAGCTCGTCCGGCGTCCGGGGTGCGAACTCGGTGAGGACCGCAGACCGGACGAGGAACGCGCAGTGCTGGCCGCGCGACACCGCCACGTTGAGGCGGTGCCGGTCGAGGAGGAAGCCCATGCCACGGGAGACGTCCGAGGGGGCGGAGGCCGCCATGGACAGGATCGCCACCGGCGCCTCCTGGCCCTGGAACTTGTCGACGGTCCCGACGGCCACCTCACCCAGGCCTGCGTCGTCGAGCCACCGGCGGAGCGTGCCCACCTGGGCGTTGTAGGGGGTGATGACGAGGATGTCGGTCTGGCCGAGCGGTCGCGGACCCACCGGGCGGCCGCCGGCGTCCCGTTCGGACGGGTCGTCCCACGTCCGGCCGAGCACGTCGTGGACCACGTCGAGGACGACCTCGGCCTCCTCCGGTGACCACGTGGAGTTGTCGCGGTGGTCGACGAGCCGCACGTGCACCCCGGGCTCGACCCCGTCGAGGCGCCGGAGCGCAGTGACGCTCTCCTCGGACCGCAGCTGGCCGGCATACGACAGGCGCGACACGGGTGTGGTGAGCGCGGGGTGCATCCGCCACGTCGTCTCGAGGAAGTACCCGAGCTCGGCCGGAAGCACGGGGTCGTCGCCGATGAGCCAGCCGAGCGCGGACGCGTCGACGGGGTCGGGGTGGGTGCCCTGGGACACCTGCGGAAGCTGCTGGGGGTCCCCGAGGAGGAGCAGCCGGGCACCCGCAACCGAGCAGGCCAGCGTCTTGGCGAGCGAGAACTGCCCCGCCTCGTCGACGACGACGAGGTCCAGCTGGCCGCGCCCGACGCGCTTGGTGTTGGTGAGGTCCCAGGCCGTGCCGCCGACGACGTACCCACGGCCCGCGTCGTGGTGCCTGGCGGCGAAGGCGCCGAGCTCGTCGGCGTGGCGCAGCGACGTCCAGCAGGGGTCCACCGTGTCCCTGGTCGCCTTCCCCACCTGCTCGGGCGGTACTCCGGCAGCGACGACCTCCCGCAGGACGTTCTCGACTGCCTTGTGCCCCTGCGAGGTCACTCCGACGCGCCACCCGTGCTCGAGCACGAGGCGAGCGATGACGCGGGAGCCGACGTAGGTCTTCCCCGTCCCGGGTGGACCCTGGACGGCGAGGAACGAGTCGTCGGTCCCGAGGAGGGCGGCCGTGATCGCGTCGATGTGCCTGGTGCGTCCGGTGCCCACGAGCGGGAGGGGGCCACCGGTGCGCAGCCGTGGCGGGCGGCGGAGCAGGAGGTCGATCCCGGAGGTTCTCGGCAGGACGTCACCGCCGTCCACGACCTGCTGTGCCACCTCGGCGAGGGCGTCGTCGATCGGTCGGGTGCTGAGGACCTTCGACGGCACGAGGGCGGTGGGGAGGTCGAGGTGCCCGCGGCCGTCCTTCGGCTGCAGCTCCTCGACGAGCAGGCTCTGGTGGAGCCGCCCGTTCGGAGAGAGCCGGTCGGCGGCCTCGACGATGATCACCGTCGCCGAGGACCTGGCGTTGCAGTGGCCGGGGAGCGTCGTGACGCCCAGCGGCGGCGGGTCGCAGTAGACGACGCTCACCTCGTCTCCCGGGCCGGCCGGGACGCCGCGCATCGGCTCGCCGTGCAGCCTGAGGGTGCGACGCGGCCGCTGGCGCGGCGTGTGGCTGTGCCAGTCCTCGACGACCTCCCCGGTCTCGACGAGGAACACCCCCTCCGCCGACCGCCAGGTCCCGACCGGAGTTCGGAGGCGCTCGAAGTGGGCCTGCCACACGGGCTTGTCCTCGCGGGCGTGGAAGAGCACCGAGGACGCGACGAGGGCCACCGCCTGCTGCTCGGCCGTGCGCTGGTGCGGCTTGACACCCCGGAGGCGCTCGCGCAGGAGCGACTCGAGACGCATGAGCGCGAGCCGCTGGTCCGAGGGCGTCCGGGCGGGCGCCGGCTCCACGGGCGCCGACGTCAGGGCGCCGGCACCGGAGGAGCGCGCCGCCGCACCGTGGTCGAGCAGCCACTCGCGGAGCCGCCACGTCGAGACGCAGTCGTCACGGTTGTAGTCGGCGATCTCGGCGAGCAGCCGCGCCGCGTCGTCGGCCCGCTCCGCCACGCGCGCCGCCATGAACTGGTGGTAGACGACGATCGAGTCGGCGGCGTTGGTCACGGCTGCGTCGCGAGCCGCCATGTACAGGGGCTCCAGCTTCTTGATCGAGTACGAGCGCTGGGACACCCGCACCGCGGAGCGCACGACGGCGTAGAGGTCGACGAAGACCCCGTCCCGCAGGAGCTGGTCGACCTCGTCCTCGCAGACGCCGTGGCGGGCGGCCAGCCGCAGCAGCGCGGACGTCTCGTAGGGCGCGTAGTGGTAGACGTGCAGATCGGGCCAACGCCGTCGCCGGGCGTCGAGCCAGGCCACGAACTCGAGAAGCGCCTGGCGCTCCTCGTCGCGGTCGTGGGCCCAGAAGGTGCGGAACACGGGCTCACCCGTGTCGACCTCGACGATGCCGAAGAGATACTCCAGGCCCCAGGTGCTCGAGCCGCGCTCGTGCCACAGGGGGTCGCCCTCGAAGTCGAAGAAGACGTCACCCGGGCTCCTTGTCGGGAGCCGGAGAAGCGGGTCGGGGTCGATGACCTCGGACCGCACGACGCCGTCCGCCTCCTGCTCGAGCTGGAGGCGCGCCTGTTCGCGCAGGCGGGTCAGGGTCACCTCGCGCACGTCGGGAACCGGGTCGGTGCGGACGGCGAGCTGCTCCACCGTCTCGACGCCCACGTCGAGGAAGCGACGGCGCGTGGGCCCGCGCATCCCGGCGACGAGGAGGAGGTCGCGGGCGGCCTCGACCTCGGGCTCGCACGCCTCGCACCGCCCGCAGGCCAGCCAGCGCGGGTCGCCCCACGTCGCCGGGCCCGCGGACCGCTCGTGGTCGGCGAGGACGGCGTCGAGCCTCGCCCGGCGGGACCGATAGACCGGCAGGATGTCGTCGAGCGCGTAGTCACGGGCATCGCCGGTGCCGACGACGAGGCGTGCCATCGGGGCGGTGGGAACGCCCGCGGACCGCAGCAGCGCGGCATACGCGGCGATCTGGAGGAGGGCGGGCACGCTCGCCGTGCGCGCCAGCTTGGTGTCGCTGACGAGCCAGCCCTCTGCCGTGCGCTCGAGGAAGTCGGCGTGGCCGACGAAACCGCCGTCGAAGAAGGTCGCCTGGTAGACCACCTCGGCGTCCGAGCGAAGCGCGTCGACGGTCTCGGCGTGGGCTCGCTCCAGGTCGACGCGGCTGTACCCCGGGCGGCCGAACTGGACCACCCGACCACGGTGCTCGGCGACGAGCCGACGGAGCTCGGCCTGCTCGTGCTCGTTGCCCAGCTCGATGACCCGGGCCGCCATGGGGTCGTCCGTGACGTCCAGGCGCGGGGCACGACCGAGGGCGACGTCGAGCTCGCGGACGAGCGCGAACTCGCACCCTGCGGCCGTGCGCAGGTCGCTCGCGCTCAGAACGAGCCGACGGTCGTCGCCGAGGAGGAACATGCCACGAAACCTACCGACGGCCACCGACACCGCTGGGCGCCCCGCCGTGACACGGCATCCGGGTCAGATCCAGCTCGGGAACCACATGCGCCAGCGCCAGTGGTCGTACGGGATCGTCTCGGCGACGTACACCGGGTGGAAGAACGCGAAGAGCGCCAGCGTCAGCAGCAGGTATCCGCCCACGACGAGCCAGCGGCGTCGCCACCGCTCCGGATCGCTGTCCCGGCGGCCCACCCAGAGCCCGAGGACGAAGGTGACGGCCAGGACCACCCACGGCTCGAACGCGACCGCGTAGAAGGTGAAGATCGTGCGGTCCTGGTAGACGAACCACGGGAGGTACCCCCCGACGAGACCGGCCGCGACGGCGCCCGCGCGCCAGTCGCGGCGCACCAGCCACCACCACCCGACGACAAGGACCGCGAGGACGGCGACCCACCAGAGCGTGATCGTGCCGATCGGGTTGATCGCCTCGGAGCACCGCTCCACGGTGCAGCCGTCCACGCCCTGGGCCACGTCCTCGTAGTAGAAGGACGTGGGCCGCGTCTGCACGAGCCAGGACCACGGGTTCGACTCATAGGGGTGGGGCGTCTCGAGGGTGGTGTTGAACTGGTACGCGTCCTGGTGGTAGACGACCCAGTTGCGCAGGACCGGCGGCAGCCACTGGATCCCCTCGCCGGGGTGGAAGGTGTCCCAGCGGCGGTGGTAGCCGATGTCCGTGAGGAACCAGCCCGTCCAGGACACGACGTAGACGACCACGGTGGTCCCCACGAGGGCGAGCGCCGCCCACGGCCCGTCCATGAGGAGGCTCCCCTGTCCCCAGCGCCGGACGCCGGCCGCCCGCCGCGCCCCCATGTCCCACCAGACCGTCATGAGGCCGAACGCGGCGACGAAGAACAGCCCCGACCACTTCGTCCCGGTGCACAGCCCCAGCGAGAGACCGGCCGCCCAGCGCCAGGGCCGCCAGCCGAGCCAGGGGCCGCGTCCTACGGGCCACGTGCCACGCGGAAGGGCCCCGACCTTCACGGCGAGGACCTCCCGGCTGCGGTCGCGGTCGACGAGCAGTGCCGCGAACCCGCACAGGGCGAAGAACATGACGACGATGTCGAGGATCCCCGTGCGGGACATGACGAAGTGCAGACCCTCGAAGGCGAGGAGGAACGCCGCGACGCACCCGAGTGCCGTCGACCCGAACATCCGTCTGGCCGCTCGGCCCACGACGAGGATCGAGAGGGTGCCGAGCAGGGCGACCGAGAACCGCCAGCCCCACCCGGAGTCGACGCCGAGAAGGCCTTCCCCGGCGGCGATGACCCACTTGCCGACGGGGGGGTGGACGACCATGTCGCCGTTGACCGTCGAGAAGACGTCCGGGTTGCCGGCGGTGAAGGCCTCGTCGGGCTTCTTCAGCGACTCCAGCACCCGCATCTCGACCCCGAAGCGGAGCAGCGAGTACCCCTGCTTGACGTAGTAGGTCTCGTCGAAGACGAGGGCATGGGGTCGGTCCAGGGTCCAGAACCGGAGCACGCCGCCGACGACCGCGATGACGCCCGGACCCAACCACCCCCACAACCGGTCCGTCGGCTGGTACCCGAGCAGGCGTGCGCGCAGCTCGTCGGTCCGGGTCACCGGGTCATCCTAGGTCGGTGACCGGGGCCGATCCCCGGCCGCGGGGCGCGGCGGGGGCGATCCTCGGCCGCAGGGTGCGTGCGAGGATCGGCCCATGAGCGGCGGCGTCCTCGTCCTGGCAGCGACCCCGATCGGCGACTCCCGCGACGCCGCCCCTCGCCTCGCGGACGAGCTGCGCACCGCCGACGTCGTCGCGGCCGAGGACACCCGCCGGCTGCGCCGCCTCTGCCAGGACCTCGACGTCACCCCGACCGGCCGGGTGCTCTCCTTCCACGAGCACAACGAGGCCGAGCGAACGCCCGAGCTGGTCGAACGGCTGAGCGCGGGCGAGCGGGTCCTCGTCGTGACGGATGCCGGGATGCCGTCGGTCTCCGACCCCGGCTACCGCCTCGTGAGGGCTGCGGTCGCCGTCGACATCCGGGTCACCGGCGTTCCGGGGCCGTCCGCGGTCCTCATGGCCCTGGCCGTGTCGGGCCTCCCGGTCGACCGGTTCTGCTTCGAGGGGTTCCTCCCCCGTCGTGGGGGGGAGCGGTCCGGTGCCCTGGGTGCGCTGGCCGCCGAGCCCCGGACGATGGTCTTCTTCGAGGCGCCCCACCGGCTGGCGCGGACGCTGGAGGCCATGGTGCAGGTGTTCGGCGCCGACCGGCGGGCCGCGGTGTGCCGCGAGCTCACGAAGACGTACGAGGAGATCCGTCGTGGCTCACTCCACGAGCTGCTCGACTGGGCATCCGACGGGGTGCGCGGCGAGGTGACCCTCGTCGTCGGCGGGGCCACCGCCCCGGTCGCCGACGTCGACGGTCAGGTGGCCGGGATTCGCGAGAGGGTCTTCGCGGGTGAGCGGCTCAAGGACGTGTGCGCCGACGTCGCGGCGGCGACCGGCCTGTCGAAGAAGGCGCTGTACGACGCCGTGGTGGCCCGGCCTCGCGGCTGATCCGGACGCACCTGACGCGGACCGGCATACCCGCAGGCAACGGGGCGAATCTCACATTGCACAGCGGTGGTCATGCCCTCGCCCCGGTCGGTGGCCGCGACTACCCTGCCTCTCGTGGCCACAACGACTGCTCCCTCGCGTCCGGCGTCGGCCCGCCGCACCACCATCGCGCTGAAGATCCTCATGGCGACGACCGGCCTGGTGTTCGTCGGGTACCTGCTGCTGCACATGTACGGCAACCTCAAGGCGCTCAGCGGCGAGGAGGCGTTCAACGTCTACGCGGAGCACCTGCGGACCTTCGGGGAGCCGATCCTTCCCTACGGCGGGTTGCTCTGGATCGTGCGCGTGGTGCTCATCGTCAGTCTTCTCGGTCACGGCTACGCGGCGTTCACGCTGTGGGCGCGAGCCGGCAACGCCCGCCGCACCCGGTATGCCGCGGGCAAGGCCGCGCTGCGTACCGCGTGGATGCGGTGGGGCGGGGTCTTCCTCCTGCTCTTCCTCGTCTGGCACCTCCTGCACTTCACGGTGGTCAAGATCTCACCCAACCCGGACGCGACCGGACCGGACGTGGAGAACAACCCCTACAGGCTGGTCGTGGCGAGCTTCCAGGTTCCCTGGATGACGCTGATCTACGTCCTCGCGATGGTCGCGCTGGCCCTTCACCTCTCCCATGGCGTCTTCAGCGCCATGCAGACCCTCGGTTGGACCAACAACGCCGCCTCCTACCGCCGCGCGAAGCTGCTCGGTCACGCGTCTGCTGTCGTCATCGCCGGCGGGTTCCTCATCCCGCCGCTCGCCATCGTGTTCGGCCTGATCAAGTGAAGGCAGCGTGACCATGTTCCGGAAGACCGAGAACGCCGGTGTCGTCCACGGCCTCTACACCGAGGGCGATGCGATCGCCGACGCCAAGGCGCCCGCCGTGCCCGTCGCCGACATGTGGAGGACCCGCCAGTTCGAGGCCGCACTGGTCAACCCGTCGAACCGGCGCAAGCTCGACGTCATCATGGTGGGCACCGGTCTCGCGGGTGCCTCCGGGGCGGCGACCCTCGGCGAGGCGGGGTACAACGTCAAGGTCTTCTGCTACCAGGACAGCCCACGACGTGCGCACTCGATCGCGGCACAGGGAGGCATCAACGCAGCGAAGAACTACAAGGAGGACGGCGACTCGGTCTACCGGCTCTTCTACGACACCGTGAAGGGCGGTGACTACCGGGCTCGGGAGTCGAACGTCTACCGGCTCGCGGAGGTGAGCGCCAACATCATCGACCAGTGCGTGGCACAGGGGGTGCCGTTCGCCCGTGAGTACGGGGGCCTTCTCGACAACCGTTCGTTCGGAGGCGTGCAGGTGTCGCGCACCTTCTACGCGCGGGGCCAGACCGGGCAGCAGCTGCTCATCGGCGCGTACCAGGCGCTGGAGCGGCAGGTCGCCGAGGGCACCGTCCAGCAGTTCAGCCGGCACGAGATGCTCGAGCTCATCGTCGTCGACGGGAGGGCCCGCGGCATCATCGCCCGCGACCTCGTCACCGGCGAGATCGAGACCCACATCGCCGACGTCGTCGTGCTCGCCAGCGGCGGCTACGGCAACGTCTTCTTCCTCTCGACGAACGCCATGGGGTCCAACGTCACCGCGACCTGGCGAGCCCACCGCAAGGGCGCCTACATGGCCAACCCGTGCTACACCCAGATCCACCCGACCTGCATCCCCGTCTCCGGGGAGCACCAGAGCAAGCTGACGTTGATGTCGGAGTCACTGCGCAACGACGGTCGGATCTGGGTGCCGAGGAACCGGGAGGACTGCGACAAGGACCCCCGGGACATCCCCGAGGACGACCGCGACTACTACCTCGAGCGGATCTACCCGAGCTTCGGCAACCTCGTGCCGCGGGACATCGCGTCCCGGCAGGCCAAGAACGTGTGCGACGAAGGACGTGGGGTCGGTCCGCTGGTGGGCGACTTCCGCCGGGGCGTGTACCTCGACTTCTCCGACGCCATCAAGCGCCTCGGCCCGGCCGCCGTGGAGGCGAAGTACGGCAACCTCTTCGACATGTACGCCCGGATCACGGGCGAGAACCCGTACCAGGTGCCCATGCGGATCTACCCGGCGGTGCACTACGTCATGGGCGGCCTCTGGGTGGACTACGACCTCCAGTCCACGATCCCCGGGCTCTTCGTCACGGGAGAGGCCAACTTCTCCGACCACGGCGCCAACCGGCTCGGAGCCTCGGCGCTCATGCAGGGTCTGGCCGACGGCTACTTCGTCCTCCCGAACACGATCCGCGACTACCTCGCCCAGGGCCCGTTCACCCCCCTGGCTGCCGACGACCCCGCCGTGGCCGAGGCACGGAGCTCGGTCGAGCGCCGCACCGCACGCCTCCTGGAGATCAACGGCGAGCGCAGCGTCGACTCCTTCCACAAGGAGCTCGGCATGGTCATGTGGGAGTACTGCGGGATGGAGCGCACCGAGGAGGGGCTGCTCAAGGCGGTCGACCTCATTCGCGGTCTGCGCGAGGAGTTCTGGCGCAACGTCCGGGTGCTGGGCTCGGCGGACACGCTCAACCAGAGCCTCGAGAAGGCGGGCCGCGTCGCCGACTTCCTCGAGCTCGGTGAGCTGATGTGCATCGACGCCCTGCACCGACGCGAGTCGTGCGGCGGTCACTTCCGTGCGGAGTCACAGACCGAGGACGGGGAGGCCATGCGCAACGACGACGAGTTCCTCTACGTCGCCGCGTGGGAGTTCGAGGGTGGTGACGGGGACGGAGAGATGGGTACGCCGGTCCTGCACAAGGAGGACCTCGTCTACGAAGCCATCGAGCTGAAGCAGCGGAGCTACAAGTGACACGCGGGCGGCTCCGCCCTCCGTACATCCCCGACGGTCCACGACGGCCCACGACGCAAGGATTGAGCGCATGAACCTCACGCTGAGGATCTGGCGGCAGGCCGGTCCGCGCCACCGGGGCGAGCTGAGAACGTACAAGGTCAAGGACATCAGCCCGGACATGAGCTTCCTCGAGATGCTCGACGTCCTCAACGAGCAGCTCAACGCCGCCGGTGAGGAGCCCATCGCCTTCGACTCGGACTGTCGTGAGGGCATCTGCGGCACCTGTGGGCTGATGATCTCGGGTGAGGCGCACGGCCCGGAGAAGACGACGACCTGCCAGCTGCACATGCGCAGCTTCTCCGACGGAGAGGTCATCACCATCGAGCCGTGGCGCGCCAACGCCTTCCCCGTCATCAAGGACCTCGTCGTCGACCGCGGCGCGTTCGACCGGATCATCCAGGCCGGTGGCTACATCTCCGTCAACACCGGCTCGGCTCCTGACGCCCACGCGACCCCGGTGCCGAAGCCGAACGCCGACCGCGCCTTCCAGGCGGCCGAGTGCATCCAGTGCGGTGCCTGCGTGGCCGCCTGCCCCAACGCCAGCGCCATGCTCTTCCTCGGCTCGAAGGTCACCCACCTCGCCGAGCTGCCCCAAGGCCAGCCGGAGCGGATGGCGAGGGTCGTCACGATGGTCGACCAGCACGACGCCGAGGGCTTCGGGGGGTGCACCAACGTCGGAGCCTGTTCGCAGGCGTGCCCCAAGGGCATCCCACAGGACGTCATCTCCACGCTGAACCTCGACCTGCGGACAGCGCTCCGCGGCAACCGCTGACCCCACCGGCCGGGTTCGCTCAGAGCCAGGCGAGCCGGTCCTTGAGCAGCGCGTAGCCGACGAAGGCGACGACGTCGAGGACGGTGTGGGCGACGACGAGCGGCATGACCCGTCGGGTGCGCGTGTAGACCCACCCGAAGATCAGGCCCATGGCGAGGTTCCCGACGAACCCGCCGAACCCCTGGTACAGGTGGTAGCAGCCGCGGATCACGGCGCTGGTGATGATGACCTGCCAGGTGCCCCAACCGGCCTGACCCCAGCGGCGGAAGAGGTATCCGACCATGACGACCTCTTCGAGCACCGCGTTCTCGGCCGCGGCGAGCACGAGCACGGGCAGGGTCCACCAGGCTTCGGTGAGGTTGCTGGCCGCCACGGTCGTGTTGAGGTCGAGGGCCTTCGCCAGCGCGTAGAGCGCCAGGCCCGGGATGCCGATCGCCGCGGCGAGGAGCCCACCGCGCAGCAGGTCCGAACCCGGTCGACGAAGGTCGAACCCCATCCGGTGGCGGGCCGACGGGTCGCCGCGCTGCAGGAGATGCAGGGCGAGCAGCACGGGCACGAGGGCGAGGAGGATGCCGGTGAGCTGGTAGGCGAGGTCGAGCCAGGGCCGGTCGGGAGTCACCGACGTGTTCATCGCCGTCGTCTGCCGACCGAGCGCCTCAGTCCGGGTCACCCGGTCGACGATCCGGAGCAGGGACCAGATCGCCGAAGCACCCAGGGAGACGCCGAGGACGAGCCAGGTCTCGATGAGGTGCTGGCGGCGCATGGTCCACAGGGTATGCCGGTGCTCATGCCCGCCACGCGGCGTCCAGGTCCGCAGCGGCTGCGCTCCACCGGCCTACGATGGCGGTCCACGAGCAAGGGGAGAACGCCGTGCCGAGGACCGGATGCCGACGGGTCGCCGCCATGACCGCTCTCCTGGCGTGCATCGGGGTGTCGGGGTGCTCGGCGGACGACCACCCCGGGAAGGCGTCGACGAGCCCCAGCGTGACCGGCTCGGGCACCACGTCCGGACCACCCAGCGCCTCCTCGTCCCCGTCGGTCCCCGCGGGGCCCACCGTGGCGGACGTGTTCCGCACGGCTCGAACGGCGGCCCTCGCCGCGGCGTCCGGACACGTGACGGGCACGGTGCGGTACGAGGACGAGCCGCTGAAGATCGACGTCGAGGGGGTCGCCGACGGCTCCAACCAGACGGTGTTCATCACCACGAAGGCGGGGGGGACCTCCGAGGTCGTCATGGTGGGCGGTCGCTACTGGCTCGGTGGGGACGAGGCGTTCTGGGCCCACCAGACCGGCGACCCGGCCGCCGGCCGCGCCATGGTGGGCAAGTACGTCCCCATCGGGGAGTCCGACGCGACCGAGCTCGGTTCGTACACCCTCCGTGGGCTCCTCAGCCGCTACTTCCAGCTGCCGGAGGTCGCCGCCCTGGAGACGGACACGAGCGCGGCGGTGGAGGCCGAGCTCGACGGCCGGCCGGCATACCTCCTGGGTGACGAGGGCGGGCCGCGCCTGTGGGTGGCGGCCGACGGGAGCGGCACGGTGCTCCGGGCCGTCGGGCCGACGACTGCGCCGTCGGACCTGGCCTTCCGGAACTGGGGACGCGCGAGGACGTTCGCGCCGCCGCCGGCGTCGGCGGTCGTGGAGGGCTGACTCCCGGCGGGAACGAACCGCCCGGCGGCGACGGCCTGCGCCGGGGCTGCCGGGCTAGGTTGGGCTGTACGCCTGCTCACGTCGCCGTCGCCATCGCCGCACTCGCAGCCACATCCAGATGAGCAACCACGCGAGGAGGGCCAGGGCGACGATGACGAGGAGCGGCGCGAGGATCGCGATGAGGGACAGGCCGATCGATGCGCCGTCCTCCACGGTCGAGACGACGGGGGCGCCCGCGCCGATCGTCCCCGCGTTGATGACCGGTCGCGCCGCCATCTTCCCGGTGTGGACCAGCCCCGAGATGACCACCCCGAGCACGACGGAGAACCAGGCGTTGTCCTCCATCCACGCCGAGTTGTCGAGCTCCGACGCAGCCGTCGACGCCGCGAAGATGAGGCCGCCCACCGCGGGCCGGATGAAGGTCTGGATGGTGTCGTTCACGGTGTCGACGGCGGGGATCTTGTCGAGGACCACCTCGGTGGCGAGAAGGACGGAGCAGACGGCGATGGCCCAGTTGCTCTCGATCCACTCGTAGCCGGTCGGCAGCACGATGTAGTCCGTGAAGCGGGCGACGAGCGCGACGAGGAGGAACGGGATGTAGGCGTTGAGGCCGGCCGCGGCGGACAGGCCCATCCCCGTGAGCGCAGCGAGCACGGCGATCCCTCCTTCGCACCGACGACGAGGCGATGCGGTCGTGCGCACGTTACGTGCGGCCCCCCGAGCGTAGTCGGGCCGGCCGCCTCGCGGCTTCGTCCGAGCAGGTCTGGCGCCACCTAGGATCAGGGCCCATGAAGGTCCTCTCCGCCGTCGCGTGGCCCTACGCCAACGGACCGCGCCACCTCGGCCACGTCGCCGGCTTCGGCGTCCCCTCCGACGTCTTCAGCCGCTACATGCGGATGGCGGGCCACGACGTGCTCATGGTCAGCGGATCGGACGAGCACGGCACGCCGATCCTCGTCCTCGCGGACCAGGCCCAGGTCAGCCCGCGGGTCTTCGTCGACACCAACCACGCCGTCATCGCCAGCGAGCTCACCGACCTCGGCTGCTCCTACGACCTCTACACGCGGACCACGACCGCCAACCACTACGCCGTCGCGCAGGAGCTCTTCACCCAGGTCTGGCGCAACGGGTACATGGTCGAGCAGACCACGCAGGGTGCCATCTCGCCGTCCACGGGGCGCACTCTCCCCGACCGGTACATCGAGGGCACGTGTCCGATCTGCGGTTACGGCGAGGCCCGGGGCGACCAGTGTGACAACTGCGGGAACCAGCTCGACCCGACGGACCTCATCGACCCGCGGAGCCGGATCAACGGTGAGACGCCGGAGTTCATCGAGACCCAACACTTCCTCCTCGATCTGCCCGCTCTCGCGGACGCGCTGCGCGAATGGCTGGAGGAGCGCGAGGCGTCGGGCACGTGGCGCCCCAACGTCATCCGGTTCAGCCTCAACATCCTCGACGACATCCGGCCGCGGGCGATGACCCGCGACATCGACTGGGGCATCCCCGTGCCGCTGGACGGCTGGCGGGACAACCCCACCAAGCGCCTCTACGTGTGGTTCGACGCCGTCGTCGGCTACCTGTCGGCCTCCATCGAATGGGCCCGTCGCACCGGCGACGCCGACCGCTGGCGGGAGTGGTGGAACGACCCACAGGCCCTCTCGCACTACTTCATGGGCAAGGACAACATCACCTTCCACTCCCAGATCTGGCCGGCCGAGCTCCTCGGGTATGCCGGGAAGGGCAGCCGGGGCGGTGAGCCGGGCGTCTACGGCGAGCTCAACCTGCCGACGGAGGTCGTCTCCAGCGAGTACCTCACGATGGAGGGCAAGCAGTTCTCCACCTCGCGCGGCTACACGATCCTCGTGCGTGACGTCCTCGAGCGCTATGGGCCCGACGGCATCCGCTACTTCATCTGTGCCGCCGGGCCGGAGAGCCAGGACGCGAACTTCACGTGGAAGGAGTTCGTGCAGCGCAACAACTCCGAGCTCGTGGCCGGCTGGGGGAACCTCGTCTCGCGGACGGCGGCGATGGTCGCGAAGAGCTTCGGGGAGATCCCGGCGCCAGGCCCCCTCGAACCCGTCGACGAGGAGGTCCGTGCCGCGGTCCTCGGTGGTTTCCGCACCGTGGGCCACCTCCTCGAACGGCACCGGCAGAAGGCGGCCGTTGCCGAGGCGATGCGGGTCGTCGCGGAGGTCAACGCCTACGTGTCGCGCACCGAGCCCTTCAAGCTCAAGGGTGCCGAGCAGCGGGAGCGCCTCGCGACGGTGCTCCACACGCTCGTCCAGTGCGTGTCCGACCTCAACACGATGCTCGCACCGTTCATCCCACACGCCTCCAACCGCGTGCACACCGTGCTCGGCGGTGTGGGTGAGCTGAGCCCGATGCCACGCCTGGAGACGGTGACCGGGCTCGACGACGGCGACGAGGGGCGCACCTACCCGGTCATCACCGGCGACTACTCGACGACACCGCGATGGGAGTCACGTCCCGTCACCGTCGGCACCCCCATCAGCAAGCCGCTGCCCGTCTTCGCGAAGCTCGACGAGTCGGTGGTCGACGAGGAGCTCGCCCGGGCGGCGGGTCCGTGAGCCTGTGACATCACAGCCGAGCCGACGTGGCGTCCCGGAAGCACCCGACCCGCTGCCGATTCCCGTGGTGGACAACCACACCCATCTCGACATCAGCCGTGACGGCGCGGACGTCGGTGTCGAGGACCTCCGCCCGGTCCTCGCGGACGCGGCATCCGTCGGCGTCGACCGCGTCGTCCAGATCGGGTGCGACCTCGCCGGTGCCGAGTTCGCCGTCGCCGCCGCAGAACGCTACGCCGGGGTCCTCGCGGGAGTCGCTCTGCACCCCAACGAGGTGCCGGCACTCGCCGAGAGCGGGCGGCTCGACGCGGCATACGGCGAGATCGAGCGGCTCGCGGTGCACCCGCGGGTCCGGGTCGTGGGGGAGACCGGGCTCGACTACTTCCGCACCGGTCGGGACGGTGTGCCGGCGCAGCAGGAGTCGTTCCGGTGGCACATCGGCCTCGCGAAGCGGCTCGACAAGGCGCTGCAGGTCCACGACCGCGACAGCCATGACGACGTGCTGCGAGTGCTTGCGGAGGAGGGCGCACCCCAGCGCACGGTCCTGCACTGCTTCAGTGGCGGTCCGGAGATGGCACGGGAGTGCGTCGAGCGGGGGTACCACCTGTCCTTCAGCGGGACGGTGACGTTCAAGGGCGCCACGTCGCTGCGTGACGCGCTCGCCGTCACTCCTCTCGAGCGTCTCCTCGTCGAGACCGATGCGCCCTACCTCACCCCCCACCCGTGGCGCGGGGCCTCCAACGCCCCCGCCCTCGTGCCGCTGACCGTCCGGGTGATGGCCTCCGTGCTGGGGGTGGCCGTGGCGACGCTGTGCGGGGCGCTGAGCGAGAACGCCGAACGTCTCTATGGTCCGTGGTGATGCACTGCGCGCCTGCGTGACGCACATCTCGTCACCTGCGTGGCTCGTGTGGCAGGAGGGGCCGATGCGGTGGTTCGGCGGCAGACGCACCGTCACGGAGATTTGTTCTCGGGTAGGTGGTCATGCACAGTGGTGGGAATGGCCGGGGCCGGTTCGCCTCGGACGACACGTGTGACCGCCCGTGCGCCACAGCCGCCGCAGGGGTACGAAAGGTTCGCACGCAGGAGCACCTCGGGTGCACTGGCCGTGGATGATGGCTGCGTTCGACGCTGGTGCCCGGAGAGCACGACCCAGGAGCATGTGTGCAGTTCTCCCTCCCTCTCCGTCACGCCGCTCAAGGCCTGGCTGCGCTCGTCGTGGCCGCCGGATCGGTCGGCGTGGCCCACTACGACAAGTCCGTCGAGCTCTCGGTCGACGGCACGCCGACATCGGTCCACGTCTTCGGGTCCACCGTCGCCGACGTCCTCGAGAAGCAGGACATCGCGATCGGGGAGCACGACGTCGTCGTTCCCTCCCTCTCCTCATCGGTCGCCGACGGTGACCGCGTCTCCGTCCGGTACGGCAGGCAGCTGACGGTGAACGTCGACGGCGCGACCCGGAAGTACTGGACCACGGCGCTGACCGTCGACGAGGCGCTCACCGACCTCGGCATCCGTGCCGAGGGGGCCGTCCTGTCCGCCTCGCGCTCTCAGCGGCTGGGCCGCCAGGGGCTCGCCGTCTCGCTGATGACGCCGAAGAAGATCACGGTCGTCGCCGACGGAAAGACCCGCACGGTGACATCCGTCAACCCCAAGGTCTCCGGCGTCCTCGCCGAGCTCGACATCAGCCGCAGCGCTCGGGACATCGTCAGCCCGTCGCTGGACGCCCCACTCACCGCGGGGATGAAGATCGTCCTCAAGCGGGTCGTCGTCAAGAAGGAGACGGCCACCGAGGCCATCCCCTACGCGACGACGAAGCAGAAGGACTCCTCGCTGTACGAGGGGCAGACCACGGTGGTGACGCCCGGCAAGGCCGGCAAGAAGACCGTCGTCCGCGAGGTGACCTACGTCGACGGCAAGAAGACGACGGCGAAGGTCCTGTCCTCGACGACCCTCGCCAAGCCGACGACGGCGGTCGTCAGGGTCGGCACCAAGGAGCGTCCCGCTGCGGCGTCCGCTGGCGACACCTCCGGCGCGGGCCTCAACCTCGCGAACGCCGCGATGTGGGACCGGATCGCCGAGTGCGAGTCGGGTGGCAACTGGAGCATCAACACGGGCAACGGCTACTACGGCGGGTTGCAGTTCGCGACCGCGTCCTGGCTGGCCAACGGTGGTGACGACTTCGCGCCGCGAGCCGACCTGGCGTCGCGTGAGGAGCAGATCACCGTCGCGAACCGGTACTACGCCGAGGCAGGGCTCTCGCCCTGGGGCTGCGCGCACGCGGCCTGACGCACGGCCGAGCACACCACGAGGCCCCGGACCGCGGTCCGGGGCCTCGTGGTGTCGGCCGGGCGCTCGCGAGTCGTCGTTATGGTGAGCGCATGACCGACGGCCCCGACGCCTCGCTCCTCGGGGCGGCGGAGGTGCGCCATCTCGCCGCGCGGCACGGCATCCGACCGACCAAGACCCGGGGGCAGAACTTCGTCGTCGACGGCAACACCGTTCGGCGCATCGTCCGGGTGGCCGGTGTCGGCGCCGCTGACACGGTCGTCGAGGTCGGCCCCGGGCTCGGGTCGCTCACGCTCGCCCTCCTCCCGGTGGTCGAGCGGGTCGTGGCCATCGAGGTGGACCCGGCCCTCGCCGAAGCCCTGCCGGCGACCGTGGCCGCCCATGCCCCGTCACTCGCCGACCGCCTCGAGGTCGTGCAGGCGGACGCGCTCGCCGTGTCGAGCCTTCCGGGGCCGGCGCCCACGGCGCTCGTCGCGAACCTTCCGTACAACGTGTCCGTCCCGGTCGTCCTCCGCTTCCTCGAGAAGTTCCCGACGCTGAGGACCCTCCTCGTCATGGTCCAGATGGAGGTCGCCGAGCGCCTCGCCGCGCCACCCGGCTCCCGGACCTACGGCGTGCCCAGCGTCAAGGCCGCCTGGTACGCCGACGTCCGGCTCGCCGGTCAGGTCCCGCGCAGCGTGTTCTGGCCCGTGCCCAACGTCGACTCCGGTCTCGTGGCCCTTCGCCGGCGTCCGCCCCCGGCGACGACGGCGAGTCGGGAGCAGGTGTTCGCCTGTGTCGACGCGGCGTTCGCCCAGCGGCGCAAGACCCTGCGCGCCGCCCTCGCCTCCTGGGCGGGCTCGCCGGCGCGGGCGGAGACCGCCCTGCTCGCGGCCGGGATCGACCCCCGCACGCGCGGCGAACAGCTCGACGTGGCGGCGTTCGCGGCCGTGACCGCGGCCCGGTTCCAGCCAGCGTCGGGGTCACCGGCGGCTGGCTAGGGTGGGGCGCATGACCGCCGCCCCTCTCGCGCCCGGCCCGGTGACCGTGCGCGTCCCGGCGAAGGTCAACCTGGAGCTGCTGGTCGGACCCCGCCGCGAGGACGGCTACCACGCGTTGTCGACGGTGTTCCATGCGGTCGGCCTCTACGACGACGTGACCGTCTCTGCCGCCGACGGGTGGGGCATCAGCGTCTCCGGGCTCCTGGCCGACGCGGTGCCGACCGACGGCAACAACCTCGCGATGCGCGCGGCCCGGCTCGTGGAGAGCCGATTCGACGTCGAGCCGGTGCACATCAGCATCCGCAAGGGCATCCCGGTGAGTGGTGGCATGGCCGGCGGATCCGCCGACGCGGCCGCGACGCTCGTCGGCCTCGACCACCTGTGGGACCTCGACCTCGACCGTGAGGCGATCGAGGAGCTCGGGGCAGAGCTGGGCAGTGACGTGCCGTTCCTCGTCGCCGGGGGCACGGCGATGGGCAGCGGACGCGGCGAGCTGCTCGCCCCCGTGCTCGCGCGAGGGACCTACCACTGGGTCTTCGCGCTCTCCGACGACGGGCTCTCCACCCCCGAGGTGTATGCCGAGTGCGACCGGCTGCGGGGAAGCGCCACGGTGCCCGAGCCGGTGCCCAATCCCGCCCTCATGAGCGCCCTGCGCAGCGGCGACCCCCACGAGCTGGCCCCGCAGCTCGCGAACGACCTCCAGGAGGCGGCGCTGTCCCTGCGCCCCGACCTGGCCGAGGTGCTCTCGGCGGGGATGGAGTACGGCGCCCTGGGCGGGATGGTCTCGGGCTCGGGACCGACGCTCGCCTTCCTCGTCGAGGACAACGAGGCCGGCATCGACCTCGCCGTGGCGCTGACGGCGAGCGGTGTGGTCCGCGACGTCCGTCGGGCCAACGGTCCCGTGCATGGTGCCCACGTCATCCACCACCGGGTCGACTAGTGGCCAACCTCGTCTCCGTCGAGCGCGCGTCCCTGGCGCTCGGCATCGCCCAGGTGCTCGACGCCGTGTCACTCGGGGTCGGTGGCGGCGACCGGATCGGCGTGGTGGGCCGCAACGGCGGCGGCAAGACCACCCTGCTCCGCGTCCTGGCCGGGGACCTTCCGGTCGACGCGGGCAGGGTCGCCCGCGTCGGCGGACTGACCGTGGGAATGCTCACCCAGGACGACGAGCTCGACCCGTTCGCCACGGTGAGGACCACGGTGCTCGGGGAGCTGCTGGAGCACGTCTGGGCCTCGGACCCACGGATCCGTGACGTCCTCACCGGCCTCCTCGGTGGCATCGACGCCCGGGCGGTCGGTGGCCTGTCCGCCCTCGTCGGTCCCCTCTCCGGCGGTGAACGGCGCCGGGTCGCCCTCGCCGCCCTGCTCGTCGCGTCCCCCACCCTGCTCCTCCTCGACGAGCCCACCAACCACCTCGACGTCGAGGGCGTAGCCTGGCTCGCCGACCACCTCCTCACCCGCCACGGTCGTGCGGACAACGCCGTGGTCGCCATCACGCACGACCGGTGGTTCCTCGACGCGATCGCGACGCAGACGTGGGAGGTCGATGGGGGGACCGTCCACGCCTACGACGGCGGCTACGCCGCATACGTGCTGGCGAGGGCCGAACGGGAGCGGATGGCGGGACTCACCGCGGAACGGCGGGACAACGTGTTGCGCAAGGAGCTCGCCTGGCTGCGCCGGGGCCCGCCCGCCCGCACGACGAAGCCCAAGTTCAGGATCGACGCGGCCAACGCGCTCATCGCCGACGAGCCGCCGCCCCGCGACGACGTCGAGCTCATGCGCTTCGCCACCACCCGGCTCGGCAAGGACGTCGTCGACCTGCTCGACGTCCGCGTGACGGCGGGCGACCGGGTGCTGCTCGACCGGGTCACGTGGCGTCTGGCACCCGGGGAGCGCACCGGGGTGATCGGCGTCAACGGATCGGGCAAGTCGACACTCCTGCGGGCGATCGCGGGTGAGGTCGCGCTCTCAGCCGGACGGCGGAAGGTCGGCGTGACCGTCCGGCTGGCCATGCTCTCCCAGGAGGTCCGTGAGCTGGAGGCCTGGGGTGACAGCCGGGTCATCGAGGCGGTGGAGAGCGTCCGCTCGGTGGTGCGGCTGGGGAGGAAGGAGCTCACGGCATCCCAGCTCGCGCAGCGCCTCGGCTTCACCGGCTCGCGCCAGCAGACCCGCGTCGGTGACCTGTCGGGCGGCGAGCGGCGGCGGCTCCAGCTGACCCGGCTCCTCATGGACGAGCCGAACGTCCTCCTCCTCGACGAGCCCACGAACGACCTGGACATCGAGACCCTCACGTCCCTCGAGGACCTTCTCGACGGCTGGGCCGGCACCCTCGTCGTCGTCTCGCACGACCGTTACCTGCTCGAGCGGGTCTGCGACCGGCAGGTCGCCCTCCTCGGCGACGGACGGCTGCGCGAGCTGCCCGGCGGGGTCGTCGAGTACCTCCGTCTGCGGGCCACCGCCGAACACCGGGACGGGGGCCGGTATGCCGGGGCCGCGCCGTCCGTCGGCGCCGATTCCGGCACGGTGGCTGGGGCGGCGCGTGGGTCCGCGTCGGATGTCGAGAGTCCGTCACCGGCGCGAGCCCGGGACGCGCGCAAGACGATGGCGCGCGTCGAGAGGCAGCTCGCTCGACTCGCCGAGCGGGAGGAGCGACTGCACGCGGCCATGCTCGCGGCGGCGACGGACCACGCGCGGGTGCTGGGCCTCAACCGCGAGCTCCGCGACATCGTCGACGAGCGTGAGGCGCTCGAGCTCGAATGGCTGGAGGCCGCCGAGGTCGCCGGCTGACCGGCCCCGGCGCTAGGGGACCTTCGCCAGTACGGGCTCGGGACGGACCGGGTGGGTCGCGGTGCGCCGAGCCGTGATGCGGGCAACGTGTGCCCGCGCGACAGCGGGACCACGGGTCCACGCGAGCCAGTAGGCGATCCCCACGACCAGACCCGCGCCGTAGGCGAGCCAGGGGGTCCCGCTGAGCGCCGGCACGACCTGCCAGTGCGCGACGTAGACGTAGAGCGAGCTGGCGGCGAGCACATGAAGCGCCGGAACGGTGGCGCGGGGCACCCGCAGGGTCGGCACCCAGAGCACGAGGAGGACCGCGGTGAGGGTCAGCAGGTCGCGCCGGGGGTTGCCGGAGAAGGTGCCGACGCTGGGGACGGCGACGAGCGTGACGAGAAGCCGTTGTCTGACGTCCCTCGCCTTGGCGGCGGCCCAGCCCAGGCAGAAGAGCCATGAGACGACGAGGGCGGAGCCCTGCATGTGGGGCACCGGCGGATGCACGACTCCCTGCCACGACAGCATCCCGACGCCTGCGAGCCCGAGGGGCAGAAGCACGGGGGCGCGCCTCTCCAGGGCGTCACCCCACGGCGTCACCACGACGAGGGTGACCACGAGAAGCACGAGCACCGCTGACTCGATGAACCAGAAGCGCCAGTCCGGGCCGAGCCGTTCCTCGCCGAAGACCCAGTTGACCAGGCCCAGCGTCGGGGTCGCGTACTGCCCCAGCAGGAGGTGGGCCCCCACGATGACGACGAGTGCGGGTGCGGCGACGCGGCGCACCGCGACGAGCAGTCCGCGAACCCGTTCCGGTCGTGGGGCGTCCGTGAGCCGGAAGCGCGCCAGGTTCCAGCCGACGAGGACGAGAAGTGCGTGGGCCGTGCCCTGGAGGCGGAAGGCGTGGGCGTGGGTCCCGACGATGAGGAGGATCGCCACGGCACGCAGCACGACGCTGGTCTCGACCGACCGGGTGAGGACACGCCCGGCGAACCACGAGCGGTGGCGTGGGCTCGCTGTGCCCTCTGCCTCGCGGGCGAGCTCCTCCAGCCGCGCAACGCTGAGGAGGTGCCAGTCGGCCGGAAGGTGTCCCAGCTGCTCCTCGACGTGGAGCGAGACCTCGACGTAGGAGAGGGAGTCACCGCCGAGCGAGGTGAACGTGTCCTCCGGTGCGACGGCGTCGCGGCCGAGCAGCACGGCATACCGCTCGGCGAGCCCTCCGGTGAGAGGTGCCTGACGAGCCGTCGCCGTGGAGTCCACGGCCACCAGGCGGGCCAGCGCGCGATAGTCCACCTTCCCGCTCGCCAGCCGAGGCAGCGCGGAGAGCCCGAGGTCCCGCACGTGGAGGACTCGGACGCAACGGTGGGGGAGACCGGCGAGGCGTGCAGCAGCGGCTGTCACGTCGCTCGCGGGCGGCATGCCGTCGCCGCAGACGACGAGCCCCGCCCCACCGTCGAGACAGCGCACGTCGTGTCCCTCTGCCCGCAGGCCCCGCTCGACGTGGTCGAGGTCGACCCGGTGCCCGAGCACCTTGGCCACCCGGGACCGGCGACCGGTCACCTCGAGCAGACCTTCGGCGGTCCAGCGGCCGAGGTCGCCGGTGTGCAGTCGGTCGACGGTGCGTCCGAGGGCCAGGTCGGCCGGGGTGTCGGCGTAGCCGAGCATGACGTTGGGGCCGGAGTAGACGATCTCCCCGTCGACGATGTCGACGTGGCCTCCCGGCACCGGAACGCCGACCGTGCTGGGGTGCTCGGCCGCGAGGTCCGGCGGGAGGTAGGTCATCCGGGCGGTCGCCTCGGTCTGGCCGTACATGACGAAGAGGTCCCATCCCCGGCGCCGACCGAGCTCCGCGAGTGCCGCCACCCGGTCCGGGTCGACGCGCCCGCCCGCCTGGGTGACGGTGCGCAGGTGCGGGAGGTCGAGACCGGCGAACCCGCTCCGCTCGAGCAGGTCGAAGGAGTGCGGCACCCCGGCGAGGGTCGTCAGACCCGACTGACGGGCCAGGTCCCAGAAGCACGGGTCGGCGACGGACAGGTCGGTCAGCACGACCGAGGCACCGGCGACGAGGTGGCTGTGGACGACGCTCAGCCCGTAGCAGTAGTGCACGGGCAGGCTCGTCACCGCGCAATCCGTGGGGCGGATGGCGAGGTAGTGCGCGATCGCCCGGGCGTTGCTCTCGAGGTTGTCCCAGGAGAGGCGGACAAGACGCGGTGACCCGCTCGACCCGCTCGTGCTCATGAGCAGGGCGAGGTCGGGGTGGAGGGGATGCCGTGCCTCGTGGCGTCGCACGTCGACTCCACCGGCCGGGTCTATGACGACGTCGGGGTCCCAGGCGGCTGCGATGGCGTCCGCTGCGGGGCCCGGCCCGGGGGTGAGGAGCACCGGATGTCCGGCCGCGTGGGCGGCGAGGTACCCGACGAGGGTCCCGAGGCCGTTGGCGCCCTGGACCTGGACGAGCCGTCGCTCGCCCGCGAGCCGGGTGGCCGTGTCGGCGACGAGCCGGGCGAGCTCCGCGCGGCTCAGGGTTCGCAGCTCACCGTCCTGGCGGACGTGGACGGCGGGACCGTCGGGGTCGCCGGGTAGGGCGCCCAGCCACCCACCGACCGAGACGGTCGACGGCGTGGCGGTCGGGGCGAGTGGCACCCGTCGAGAGTAGGAGTAAGGGTGACCTAACTTCAAGCCCGCCGACCGTGATCTCGCCGACGCGCCCCGTCGTCGGGCTGGCAGCAGGTGCGGCCGAAGGACGGGACGGGCCCGGATGCCGCACGGCTCGCCTCGGCGGCTGGTCGACCGCCTCGGTCAGGCCCCGGTCTCGAACGGGCGCAGCAGCCGCCGCAGGAGATCCGCCAGCTCCTCGCGCTCCTTGGCTGCGAGGTCGGCGAGCAGGGCCCGCTCGTGCCTGAGCAGGTCAGCGAGGGCGTCGTCGACCACCGCCACACCCGCGGGCGTGAGCCGGACGAGGACGCCGCGACGGTCGCTGGGGTCGGGATGCCGCTCCACGAAGCCCCGCGCGGCGAGCCGGTCCACGCGGTTCGTCATCGTGCCGCTCGTGACGAGGGTCTCGCTGACGAGCTGACCGGGGCTCAGCTCGTAGGGGTGTCCCGCGCGACGCAGTGCCGAGAGGACGTCGAACTCCCAGCCGTCCAGGCCATGGTCGGCGAAGGCGGTGCCGCGGGCCTGGTCGAGGCGGCGCGCCAGGCGCGACACGCGGGACAACACCTCGAGGGGCGCGACGTCCAGGTCCGGTCGCTCACGCCGCCACGCGGAGACGATACGGTCGACATCGTCAGCGGGCACGGGCCGACTCTACTGCTCGTCAAGTTTCTCGATGTCGAGGAAGGTGTCGTCGCGGGGCTCGCTGGACGTGGTGGCCGGAGCTCTGCCGACGACCGCCCGCGCCACCCGGCATCCGAAGGCGCCGGCCCGACGAGGAGGACGAGATGACCGACCACGCGACCTGGGACCCCACGGCATACGCCAGGTTCTCGGCCGAGCGCAGTCGACCGCTGGCCGACCTCGTCGCCCAGGTGCGCACCGACGACCCCGCCCTCGTCGTCGACCTCGGCTGCGGACACGGCCCGGCGACGATGATGCTGGCCGAGCTGTGGCCGAAGGCACGGATCGTCGGTGTCGACGCGTCCGAGGCGATGCTCGAGGCCGCCCGCGAGCGGGACGTCCAGGGTCGGGTGCAGTGGGTGCAGTCGGACCTGCGGGAGTGGGACCCGGCCTCGCTCGGTCAGGCGCCGGACGTTCTCGTGACGAGCTCGACGCTCCAGTGGGTCCCCGGCCACCTGGACCTGCTCGACGCGTGGGTCGCCGCCCTCACCGACGGCGGCTGGCTCGCCCTCCAGGTGCCCGGGAACTTCGACGCGCCGAGCCACCGGCTGATGCGGGAGACAGCCGAGCGCCACGAGCGAGCCGGCGAGCTCACCGCCGCGCTCGACCTCCCGGCCGTGGGGGAGCCGGCCACCTACCTGCGCTACCTCGCCCGCCTGGGGTGCGACGTCGACGCGTGGGAGACGACGTACCTCCATGTCCTCGACCCCTCCGGCGAGGACGAGAACCCCGTGCTGGGCTGGGTCACGGCGACCGCCCTGCGTCCCGTGCTCGACATCCTCACCGACCCGGAGGAGCGCGCCTCGTTCGTCACCCCGTATGCCGAGCAGCTCGCCGAGGCATACCCGCGCAGCTCCGTCGGCGTGCTCTTCCCCTTCCGCCGTGTCTTCGCGGTGGCGCGGAAGGCGGCGCCGCGCACGGCGGCCTGACGCTCGCGGCGGTGACGCAGGTGCGGTCGCCGTGCCGGACGGGACGGAGTCAGCGCCTGTCGGTGGTGAGCGTCGGCTTGGCCTCGAGACCTGTGAGCCCGTTCCAGGCGAGGTTGACGACGTGCGCCGCCACCTCGTGCTTCTTGAACTTGCGGGAGTCGAGCCACCACTGACCGGTGAGGGCGATCATCCCCACGAGCATCTGCGCGTACATGGGGGCGGCCTTCGGGTCCAGCTTGTGGTTCTTGAACTCTGCCGCGAGGATGTGCTCGACCTGGCTGGCGATGTCGCTCATGAGGCTCGCGAAGGATCCGGTCGCCTGGCCGGCCGGGCTGTCGCGCACGAGGATCCGGAAGCCGTCGGTCGAGGTCTCGACGTAGTCGAGCAGTGCGAGGGCGGCGCGCTCGATGGTCTCCCGTGAGCCGCCGCCGGAGGCGAGCGCCCCCTGCACCGCGTTGAGCAGTCCCTCGATCTCGCGGTCGACGACGACGGCGTAGAGACCCTCCTTGCCACCGAAGTGCTCGTAGACAACCGGTTTCGATACGCCGGCCGACGCCGCGATCTCCTCGATCGTGGCGCCCTCGAAACCCCGGTCGGCGAAGTGCTTCCGGCCGATCCCGATGAGCTGCTCCCGTCGCTCGCGGCCGGTCATCCGGGAGCGTGCTGCACGGGACGGCTTGACGGTCGAGGGGTCGGTCACCCCGCCATTGTGCCCGTGGGGTCACGCTCGGCGCTGGCCCTGCGGAGGCGGCGGCACCCGCACCTCGGCTGCCATGGCCGTCCACTACCCTCGCCGGTATGCCGTGCGCCCCCGGGCGGCGGTCCCCGGTTGGTCTGCTGGCAGGGCCCGCCTGACTTTGAATCAGGACAAGCGACGTAGGTTCGATTCCTACCCGGGGAGCAGACGACAGGCCTCTGACGTGCGACAGACAGGCTCAGAGGGCTTTGTGCGTGCACCAAGGTGCCCCACGACTCCCGAGGACAGAGAACGGCCCCCGCGGTGCGGCAAACACCCGAGGGCCAGACGACGAACCACGGGAGGTTCATCGTGAGGACGAGAGTACCCGCACCCGCTGACGTGGCACAGACCCCGGCCGGTGCGTTGTGAGCACCCAAGAGACGCCCGAGCGCCTGTGCCACAACTGCGGACGCCCGAAGGGGCACCACGACCACGGCCCATGCCACTACGCCCTCGCGCAGCCGGAGACGATGTGGACTGCCGTCATCTCGCCGGCGCTGGACCGCGTAGCCGCGGAGCAGGGCCTCGACCCCGTCGACGTGTACCTGGCCGCCTACGACCACTTCGTGAGGCGCGCCATGTAGCCGCCACGGGACGACGCGGCGCTGGACAGGCCCTCAGCCGCGACACCAAACGATGCCGGCCGCGGTGATTGACCCCCTAGGTCCGTGAACCGCCACGGGTCAGCGGACAGCCTGCCTCGGACACCGGGGCGGGCTGGACGGCGTGGGCTGGCATCGGCGCGGGGTCGGTTCTTGGGAGGGATGCCCCGAAGTCTGCCCGCACCCGCGGGCCTGCTCTCACCGCCTGGGGCAGCGTCTAGACACAACGCACGACTGATCCTGAGAGGACTGGACATCATGACCATTGAATCCACACCCACCACCCGGACCGGGGCATGCCCGAGCTGGTGCGAGCGCACGCTGCACATCTCCCCGGACGACGTCCACGATGGCGTGCCGTGGGACGGTGAAACTCTCCACTCGAGCGCCGACGTCAAGGGAGAGACCACTGACGGCGAGTGGCTGGTCGGTATCGCGATGAGCGACGGCGAACCGGCCACTCTCGACGTCTACGCGCCTGGGCAGATGACGCCCGAGCAGGGGCGCGCACTCGCGTCGGCCATAATCCAGGCCTGCGAAACCATCGAGGGAACCCCCGTCACGGCTGCCTGACGGCCTCAGAAGCGGCCCCCGACCTCTCACGAAGCCGGGGGCGCTTCGCCGTCGCTGCCTGCTGCCACGGCGGCGGCGCTGCCGGCCCCCGGAACTTCGTGGTGTCGACGCAGCGCCGGAGTCCGCCCGGCCTAAGTGTTCTCCCTGCACTGATCACCGCAAGGCGGCGACCGGAGAGTTCACCTGCTGTTGGCCTGGCTGCCACCCATGTCCCTTCGTCGAGGGTTGGGGGCGGTTCGCGGTTCTTCAGCGACGCTAGAGCCGCTTCCTCGGGTCTTGATGGCGCACACTGATGCGCGGCGTCCCCGCCGACCCGGGTGATCAAGCGCGCTGGTGGGTACGCCTAGCCGTCAGACCTGCCTGTTTGGAGCCAAACGGGTTGCGCCCCTCCTTACCCGTCGCTTCTCCTGCTGACGCGAGCGCCCCATGACAGACTCGCGCCAAGTCCATGCGATCACCCCCCTCGAACCGCTGGGCTCAGCGCCCCGGGTTGAGCCGTCCGACTCCCCGGGGCGCGCCCGGAAGGTTGGCCCGAATCGATGCTGGAAGGCGAACCCTCATGAGCGACACGCGAGCGGATGCTGCGACCAGCTCCGGGGAGGAGGAGGACTCTCCCGCAAGCCACCGCCGGCGCGGGGATGCGCATCCGCCCTGCGCCACCACGAACCTCGGCTGGCAAGTCGTCAAGGTCGTCATGCCCCTAGCCACCGGGGCATTGTTGTTCCTGCTCTTCACCCTGTACCTGTCCCTGCGGGCATGAGGGCGTAGAAGCAGCTCCGCCTCCTACGTGCAATGGCCCTGATGCCACCGGCCCGCAGTCTTCATTGAATCGACCCTCGGGCAAGTCTCGCAACGGGCATGATCGCCCCTATGCTGCACCGTCGGGTCGACGACGAAGGAGGGGTGACGCCGGAGACCGCTGAGGTCAGGGGCCGTCGTGGTCACCACGTCGCCATCGTGACCGGCGCCTCCCGGGGGATCGGCCGGATCGTTGCCGACGCCCTGGAGGACGCCGGGTATGTCGTCGAGCGGGGTTCGAGGGCGGTCGCGCCGGTGAACGACCGGGCACGGCTCACCTGCTGGGTCGAGGAGGTCGTGGAGCGGCACGGCCGCGTCGACGTGCTCGTCAACAACGCCGGGGTCATCGACGCCGAGGTCGACCTGTTCGCCTCCGACCCCGAGGAGTGGTGGCACGTCCAAGAGGTCAACGTCCTCGGCCCCTACCTCATGACCTGGCTCGTCGCACCGCACATGATTGCCTCCGGTGGCGGTCGGATCGTCAACGTCAACAGCGGCGCGGCTCTCCACCCGGGTGAGGTCGCCAGCAGCTACAACGTCAGCAAGACTGCCCTCTCGCGTCTCACCGGCTCGACGCACGCTGCCGGGTGGGACCGCGGCATCCGGGCCTTCGACTTCATGCCCGGCGTCGTGTGCACGGACATGACGGCGGGGATGGCCCTCCACGCCGGGCGCACCGACTGGACCGACCCTGCCGACGTCACCGACCTGGTCCTCGCGCTCGTCTCGGGTGGGCTGGACGTCTGGTCAGGGCGCTTCGTGCACGCCGGTCCCGGCACGGTCGCGGACCTGCAGGCCTGGGCTGCGGCCGGTCTCGGCCCGGAGGAGCGCACCCTGGTGCTCGCGCCAGGTCGCGGCCTGACCACTGGGACAAACCGAGTAGAGCATCACGGGTCTCGGGCAACGGTTCCAACGGCATAGTTCTCGGCCCCGTCCCACCTGACCGGCGAGTCGCACGCTTGCACACACAGAGGTTCCCCCCACCGTGCTTGGCCAGGTCCAGTAAGGACGCTTTTCGTCACCGTCTTCGCTCAGGGTCGTGGTCGTGCAGTCCGTAGGCGGACACACCGCCAATGCTTGCACCGGGGGACGACGGCGCCCCCACGTGCCAGCGGGAGGTAGCCGGGGCGCCTAGCCGGCCCGGGAGTTCGCTGAGTCGGCGGGTCGCTTTGGTGGGTGTCGGGTCGATCGAGTTGCTGCCGATCAGAAAGTGAGGGTTTCCGGGCCGGGCCCGGCTGGGGGCGACCCCAGCCGGGCCACCCCCAGCCTCTTCCGGGGGGCTACTTGAGAGCCCCCAAGGCGGCGCCGGCACCTGCACCGGCGAACGTGCCCTCGGGGCCTGCGGGCTCAGGAAGCACGAACTTCGGACCGGGCACCTCCTTGCCGGGAACGCCGTTGACTGACTCGGTCGAGTACGCGAACGTCAGCATCGCGAACGCGATGAGGTCGCTGTTGACGTCGAGCGCGTAAGCGTTCACGTTGTCGATGGTGTCGCAGGCCTGGTGGTAGCACGGGTCGAACGGCTCGCCAGCGGTGCCACCCCAGATCGCCTCCTGCTCCTCGGTCTTGATCACCTCGGCACCCGTGAAGAGCCCGCTCGACGGGATCCCCGCGAGGATGAACGCCTCGTAGTCGCTGCGGCCGGAGAACTCGGTGTCGTCGTAGGGGATGCCGAGCGCCGTGTAGTACGACTCGTAGACATCCTCGATCGCCTCGGACCCAGCCGGCACCACCACCGGCGCCTCGAACGTCGACTCGTCGGCGTCGTAGACCATGAAGATGTAGTTCGGCGAGCCGACCATGTCGTAGTTCATGTACAGCGCAATGCGGTCACGCTCCGCCTGCGAGAGGCCGGCGACGTAGTCGGCAGAGCCGAGGAGGCCCTGCTCCTCGCCCGCCCACCAGGCGAACCGCAGCGTGTTCTCCGGGTTCAGGTTGGCCATGAGCAGCGCGGTCTCGAGCAGCGCCGCGGACCCCGAGCCGTTGTCGTTGATCCCCGGCCCCTCGGTGACGCTGTCGAGGTGCGCCCCGGCCATCACGACGTTGTCAGGGTTCTTGCCCTCGAGCTCGGCGATCACGTTGTAGTCGATGCGCGTCTCGGTGATCACCTCGACGTACGCCGTCGAACCCGGCTGCGCGAGGACGGAGCCGTCCGCGAAGCTGGCGCCGACGACGGGGATGTCGATGGTGGTGTCCGCGCTGCCCTCGGGCGGCGTGGCGTTGCCGAGCGCGAGGGGCTCGCGGTCCGGCGTGTTGCCCTGGTTGAAGATGATGACGGCCGAGGCGCCCGCGGCCTCGGCGTTGAGGGCCTTGAGCGCGAAGCTGCACCCGCCGCGCTGGATGAGCGCGATGCCCCGACGGGGAAGCCGGCGAAGTCGTCCGGCCCGGTCGGGTCGGCCACGATCGGTTCGCCAACGGCGGCCTCGGTGTAGGCGCCGTCGCAGCCACTCGTGGACGCTCGCGGCGGCGTGAGGTTGATGTCGACCGGGACGACGTTGCCGGTGACGGCGCCCTCGCCACTGCCGGAGAAGACACCGGTCTCGTAGTCGGCGGCGACCGGCGTGAGCTGGCGCAGCTCAGGCGGGAAGGCGTACGTGATCTCGACCGGGTCCAGCGTCACGGTGTATCCGGCGTCCTCGAGCAGCCCGGCGACGTAGTCGACGCTGGCCTGGTACCCGGGCGTACCTGCGGCTCGGGTGGCCCCGTACTCGGGGTCGGGGTTGTTCTCCGCGATCTTCTGCAACGCCTCGAGGTGCTCCGTGACACCCTCGCCCGTCATGCACTCGAGCAGCTTCTGGTACGTGTTGTTGCTCTGGGTGTCGCATGCAGCGACGGGTGCGGCGGACACGGCCTGTGGCGACATCGCCAGCAGGGCTGCTGTGGCGCCAACCGCAACGACGCGTAGCGCCGGTCGGTTCGCCGGACGACGACTTCCTTCCATGCGGATCACTTCCTTGGGATCAGACTGGATGGGCTTGCCGGGATGTCACAACCTAGTCGACCCTGTCGTGCCGGGGCCAGGGCCGCGGGTCCCGCGAGCGGCAGCGCCGCAGCCGAGCCCTCGGAGCTGAGAGGGTGCTGGAAGCACTCCTAAGCAGAGACATGTCGACCTCCCGGGTGGGTTCGCCTGTGGCGGTCGGCCCAGCCTCGCACCGGCCGACCTCCGCGTCCACAGGAAGGTTGGGCCTGCTGCAGCTGCGCCGGAGCCCTGTCGATAACGTGGGGGGACCACAGAGGCAGTCCGGGGTCGAAGTGGCTCCTGACGTTCTGACCGCTTCCCCGCTTGGTTTCGTGTGGTCGGAGGGTCTCTCCCTGGCGACGAGCAGAAGAGGCCCGGCGACGAGGATGATGGCGGCGGCAATTCGGCTCACACGACGGAACGTAGCGCCCTGTTGCGCTCGGCAGGATGATCCTGCGGCTGCCGCCGAGCTGGCGCCCCGCCGGGGGGCGATGCCGCGGCGACGCGAGGGAGCGTTACGCGGCGCTGGACAGGACCCAGCCGCGGCACCAAACGACGCCGGCCATCACCGTGCCGACCTGCCCGAGCGCGCCGAGAGCACGGTGGCTACTTCTCCGGGCGGGAGGGGGTGCGATGGGCGCCGAGCCAGACAGGCTGGTCGGCAGGGTGCGTACTGCACATCTCCCGGACGACGTCCACGACGCCGATCCCGAACCTCGCGGTAAACGGAATCGGCCACTACTCGGGCACCGTGCCTCTCGACTCGGGCCTTTCGGTGGTCCAGATCGGCGCCGACGGGAAGTGGACCGCAGGTGCGGCAGAGACTTCCGCTGTGTCGGAAGAAAGGTAGGTTCGAGCCTACCGGGGAGCCCGCGGTGACGGGTAACCGACCCGGACACGGAGAGGGCGGGTATGGTCACGCAGCCACCGAGGACGTGCGGCAGCCGCTGGAGCGGGGATGTCCCCCGTGTGCATCGACCCTGTGAGGGGCAGGTCCAGGCCGGCGCCCACCCGGGACATCCGGGTCCATGAGTCGCCCTGCCGGGTCCATGCCGCCGCACACCGACACCGGCGTGCAGGTCGGCCTCGTCGTGGCAGCGGCCCAGGTGCCGGGCACCTTCGCCCCGGGGCTCACCCCACGCAGCGACGTCGACCAGGGCCTGGTCACGGGGCTGTCGACCGGACTCCACTACCTCCTCGCCCTCGGCACTCAGGACGTTCTCCAGGCGCTTGCCGCGGAACTCGCGCGCACTCGCGTGGCGGCCCGGTGGTCCGACGTCACGACACGCCAACACGTCCTGGCGCTGGCCGCGGACCTCGCTGCCGTGCCGCTCGGCCTCACGGTGCAGCGCGCCCTCCCGACCCGTCCGGGAGAGGCGATGGCGCGCGGCGTGGCGCGGCAGACCGGTTGGCGCACCGCGTCGACCGGCGTCGCCGCGCTGTCCCTCGAAGGGGTGCGGGCCGGGTTGCGGCTCGTCGACGACCGGTTGGATGCCGGGGGTCGCGTCGCGAGGCTGCCCGTCGCCGTTCCCCTGGGGCTGGTGATCGCTGTTGTGCTCGACCGTTCGCGGCGCCTGCCGGTGGACGTCGGCACCGAGGGGCCCGAGGCGCCGCCCCTGGCTCGCTCGCTCCTCGTGGCGGGGGGCGTGCAGGGCGGCCTGGCGGCAGTGGCATACCTCGAGCACGTTCTTGCGGCCGCCACCGGGCGACGGCTCGCCACCGTGCTGCCGGGCGGCCCACTGGTCTGGCGGCTCGCAACCCACGCGGCGTGCCTCGGCGCTCTCGTGGGGGGAACGTCGCTGGTCTGGACCAGGGCGATGCGCTCCATCGAGGCCGGTGCGGCAGCCGACGAGCCGGTGCTCGGCGGTGACGTCGCCAACCGCTGGCTCGGCCCCACCATGAGCGGTGGCCCGGACAGCCTCGTGCCGTGGACCACGCTCGGCAAGGAGGGGCGGCGTCACATGGTGACCCATGTGCGTCCGGCTCCGCTGGCCGATCGACCGCCCGGGGTGCCCGACCTGTCCATCGAGACCGTCATGGGTGAACCGGCGGTCGCCGCACCGGTCCAGGTCTTCGTCGGGCTGGACAGCGCACCGACGGCGCAGGAGCGGGTCGACCTCGCCCTCGCCGAGATGGAGCGCACCGGCGCGTTCGACCGCTCCCTGCTCGTCCTCGTCTCGCCGACCGGGCTCGGCTACGTCAACTACGTGGCCATGGCCGCCGTCCAGTACCTCACCCGTGGCGACGTCGCCTCGGTCACCGTGCAGTACTCCAACCGGCCGTCCCCGCTGTCACTCGGCCGGGTGGCACGGGCTCGCGAGCAGAACCGGCTGCTCTGGCTTCGGGTGCTCGAACGCCTGCACCACCGGGAGGGGCCACGCCCTCGCGTCGTCCTGTTCGGCGAGAGCCTGGGGGCACACACCAGCCAGGACGTCTTCCTGCACTGGGGCACGCTCGGCCTGGAGGCGCTCGGGATCGACCGGGCCCTGTGGATCGGCACCCCCCACGGGAGCGGGTGGATGCAGGAGGTGACGGGTCCCGACCGCCTCGACGTCGACCGGCGGAGCATCGCCGTCGTCAACGACCTCGAGCAGCTGCACGCGGTCCAGGAGGAGCGTGGGGTCCGCCCGCGGTATGTCCTGCTCAGCCACGACAACGACGGCGTCACCCGTTTCGGCGTCGACCTGCTCACGACCGCCCCGGCCTGGCTGGGCCCCGGCCGCCCCCGCGTCGAGCCAGGCCCGCGCGATGCCAGTCCGCGCGGCATCCCGGCGCACCTCAGGTGGCGCCCCGTCACCTCGTTCTTCCAGACCCTCGTCGACATGAAGAACGCCCAGCGCCCCGCGACCTGGGGCGCCTGGGGGCACGACTACCGCCCCGACCTGCCGCGGTTCGTCAGCGAGGTCTACGGCCTGTCCGCCACCGAGGAGCAGCTCGAGCGGGTCAGCGCCGCGGTGCACCAGCGAGAGACCGTGCGATGGGAGCTGTACCAGGAGGACTGAGCGGCCGGCTCTCAGTCGCGGTGCGCCGTCCACGCCCAGGCCGCCGCGAGGACGCCCAACCCGTTGGTCGCCCAGTGCAGCAGGAAGGGCGCGAGCAGGCTCCCGCTCCATTGGCGCAGCAGGGCGAACACGAGCCCCGCGACGGTCGTGAACACGACGGTGCCGACCACCTGCCTGACGAGGGCGCGGCGAGCCGTCGGCTCATCGTGGCCGTTGCTGGCGCGAGCCCCGTCGACGGCGGGGAGCACGTGCCACGCCCCGAAGAGCATCGAGCTGACCGCCGCCGCCCAGGCCGCCCCGTGCTCCACCTCGAGCAGCCCCCAGAGCACCCCACGGAAGGCCACCTCCTCGAGGACGACGACTCCGAGCGGCACCACGAGCAGGGCGCGACGGGCGGCGCGCGCAGGACCCACCCGGTGCCTGACGTCGAGGAACAGACGACGGCTCGCGGGAACGGCCAGCCCGACGACATAGGCACCTGCGACGAGCCCCATGGCGACTCCGCCCCAGACCAGTCCGGCGACGAGCGTTCCTCTCCCGAGCCCGAGCTGCGCCCACGACAGGCCGGCCCATCGGGCAAGGAGGAGCAGCAGCAGCGCGATGAGGGGCCCGGCGACCGGCTGCCAGCGCGACGGCCCGTAGTGCACCCAGACGTTGACCGCCACCAGGACGGCCACGGTCGCGAGCAGGGCGACGGTGGCCGTCACCGTGGGCGCGTACGGGACGCGAGCTGTGGGGCCACGCCGCTCAGGGTCCCACGCCGCCCGGATGCCGTGGCCGAGCCTCCCGCCGCGCGCGCCGCCCCCGCCTCCCCGACTTCGTCTGTGAGGATGCGGCGACACGCGGGGTGAGGCGACACATTCACAGACGAAGTCGGGGAGGCGGGAGGTCGGCCGGGGGACGGTCCGGGCCGCTTCCACCTCGGCCTGGCGGGTCAGGACGGCGGTGCCACGACCGGTACGGCGACGTCGCTGCCGCCCTCATGGGTCAGCCGTTCACGCATCGTGGCCAGCATGGGAACCGGCGTGAAGCCCCCGGCGAGCAGCGCCTCCCCTTGGAGGAATCCCGTGGACGCTCGGAGCATCTCCTGAGGAGCGAAGCCGAAGACCCGGCCGAGCTCGGCGATGTCGTCGGGGCTGTTCATCCGCATGAGCATGAGGTTGTCGCACTGGCTGAGGATCTGGGGGTGGATCTTGGACGGTCGCTGTGAGGAGAGCAGGAGCCAGAGACCGTACTTCCGCCCCTCCGCCGCGATCTGGATGAGCCGGTCGAGGAGCAGCTGAGCGACGGGGTTGCCGGGATCGGTGCTGCAGAGGTTGTGCGCCTCGTCGATGACGAGCAGGGTCGGCACCCGCCGGTCGCGCTGCGCCCACAGCTCGTCGACGACCTCCAGGCATATGGCGAGCGGCTCCGCCGGGTCTCCGAACCCGCCAAGGTCCATGACGGTGACCCCCCGCGCTCCGGTGACGACATCGGCGGCCGACGGGAGGTCGAAGGCCCACACCTCCCACTGCGGCAGACCGAGGTTCTCGATGCGACGGGCGAGTCGCTGCTCGGCGGCAGTGCCCTCCTTCATGCTGCCGAGCAGCACGCCGAGGTCCACGTCACCGAGCTGCGCGAGCAGGGTGATGAAGGCGTTGTACTCGTCGTGGTCGCGCACCGGGTCGAGCTGCACGACCGCCGCCTGGGCCTTTCGGGCCATCGTCCGGAAGCGCATCCGCAAGGGCTCCGTGCCCTCGCTGCGCGAGGAGTCGGAGCGGAGCACGCGCACCCGGTCGGCGAGGCGCGCGGCATCCGTCCCGGGCGCGCCGTCCTTGGTCTCCCCGAGGCGCACGAAGTCGGCGTTGGGATCCATGACGACGACCCGCAGGTCGGTGCCCAGGATGAGCCGCTCGAGGAGGACTCCGAGGGCGTAGGTCTTTCCCGAGCCGCTCTGGCCACAGAGGAACGTGTGCCGGTTGAAGCCGCCCGCCCGCAGCTCGGCCGTCGTCCGGTCGCCGGCGGTGTGCCAGGTCCCGACCGTGAGGCCGGCCGCCGCGGACCGCTGGAGGCCCGCGAGCTCCTCCGGGGCCGCCGGGGTGAGGGGCGAGGGGGGGAAGGGCGGACGGGACGCACGGCGCAGGGTCCCGTCCGCCTCGAGTGTGCCGATGACCATCCCCGTGCCCACCGTGGTTGCCACCTGGTCAGCGGACGCTCCCGGCGACGGGGGCGTTCCCACCTCGAGGACCTGCCCGAGCACCGTGACGTCCTCGGCGCGGACGACGACCATGTCACCCGGCTGGTAGGTGGGTGCGCCGGTCACCCCGAAGCTGAAGGTCCGGCCGTCACGTGACTGCGCGGTGACCTGGGACGTGCTCGGCGCCATGGGAGCTCCTCTCCGGGGCCTCGCCCCGGTGCCTCGGCCCTCCGCTGGTGGAGAACCGCTCCCATGATGGCGGATGCCGTGCCGACCGCGCGGTCCCTTCCCGGCACGGCGGCGGCAGCCAGACCACATCCGCGCGGGTCGGCCATGGACGTGGGCGATGGGGGTCGGCCTCCCGCACACCGGTAGCATGACGGCGTCCCGTGGCACCCGCAGCACACCTGGAGTTCTCGCGCGTGAGCACCCCCCGCCCGGCCGCCGTTCTCGTCCTCGCCGCGGGTGAAGGGACCCGGATGAGGTCCACCACCCCGAAGGTCCTGCACCGGATCGGGGGGGTCGCGCTCGTCGGCCATGCCATCCGGGCCGCCCGGGCCACAGGCGCGCAGCACGTGGGCGTCGTCGTCCGGCACGACCGAGACCGCGTCGTCGAGCTCTGCACCACGCTCGACGACGACCTCGTCATCGCCGAACAGGACGAGGTCAAGGGGACCGCGCGGGCCGTCGAGTGCGGCCTCGGCGCGCTCCCCGGCGACCTCTCCGGCACCGTCCTCGTCACCTATGGCGACGTGCCCCTGCTCACGGGCGACACACTGCTCGAGCTCACGGCAGCCCATGTCGAGAGCGGCAGCGCAGTCTCCGTGGTGACGGCCCACCTCGCCGACCCCACCGGCTACGGCCGGGTGCTCAGGGACGCGGAGGGGCGGATCGAGCAGATCGTCGAGCACAAGGACGCGACCGAGGCGCAACGCGCGATCACCGAGATCAACTCCGGCATCTACGCGTTCGACCTCGCGGTGCTCCGAGAGGCTCTCGCCCGGGTGGGGACGGACAACGCGCAGGGCGAGAGGTACCTCACCGACGTGGTGGCGCTGGCGCGGGCCGCCGGCCGGCCGGTGCGAGCCCACGTCCTCGACGACCTGTGGCAGACCGAGGGCGTCAACGACCGGGTCCAGCTCGCGGCCCTCGGCCGAGAGCTGAACCGGCGGATCTGTGAGGGACACATGCGCGCCGGCGTCACCATCGTCGACCCGGCGACGACGTGGATCGACGTCGACGTCACCATCGGCCAGGACTCCACCGTGCTTCCGGGCACCCAGCTGCTGGGGGCCACCTCGGTCGGCGCCGACGCGCTCATCGGCCCGGAGGTGACCCTGACCGACACCGAGGTCGGCGACAGCGCCACGGTCAGCCGGGCGGTCGCCAACCTGGCCGTCATCGGCCCCGGCGCCACGGTCGGCCCCTACTCCTACCTGAGGCCGGGGACCCGGCTCGGGGCCCGCGGCAAGATCGGCGGGTTCGTCGAGACCAAGAACGCGGAGATCGGCGAGGGCGCCAAGGTGCCCCACCTCTCGTATGCCGGCGACGTCACGATCGGCGAGGGCGCCAACATCGGCGCTGGGACGATCTTCGCCAACTACGACGGCGTCGCCAAGCACCACTCCACGGTCGGCAAGCACTCCTTCATCGGGTCCAACGCCGTCGTCGTGAGCCCGGTCCATCTCGGCGACGGGACGTACGTCGCCGCGGGCTCGGCCGTCATCTCCGACGTCGATCCCGGCCAGATCGCCGTCGCCCGCGGCCGCCAGCGCAACGTCGACGGCTGGGTGGCGCGTGCCCGGCCGGGCACCGCGACCGCCGCGGCCGCCGCGGCCGCCGAGCAGGCGAGCGCACGGCATCCCGGCTCGGACCCGACGACCCCCCCGGAGGGGACCGAGCAGTGAGCAACCACCGACCGCCCTCGGCGAACATCCGCAAGCGCCCCAAGAAGCAGCTCATGGTCTTCTCGGGTCGCGCGAACCCCGGTCTCGCCCAGGAGGTCGCCGCACAGCTCGGCACCGAGCTCGTCCCGACGAGTGCCTACGACTTCGCGAACGGCGAGATCTACGTGCGCTTCGAGGAGTCGGTGCGTGGCTCGGACGCCTTCGTCATCCAGAGCCACACCAGTCCGATCAACGAGTGCATCATGGAGCACCTGCTCATGGTCGACGCGCTGAAGCGGGCCAGCGCCAAGCGCATCACCGTCGTCATGCCGTTCTACGGCTATGCCCGTCAGGACAAGAAGCACCGCGGTCGCGAGCCCATCAGCGCGCGGCTCATGGCCGACATGTTCCGCACCGCCGGGGCCGACCGGCTCATCTGCGTGGACCTCCACGCCGACCAGGTCCAGGGGTTCTTCGACGGCCCGGTGGACCACCTCATGGCGATCCCCATCCTCAGCGAGTACGTCTCCCGCAAGTACGGCGACCAGGACCTCGCCGTCGTCTCACCGGACGCCGGGCGGATCAAGGTGGCGGAGCAGTGGTCCAAGCGCCTCGGCGGAGCCCCGCTCGCCTTCATCCACAAGACCCGCGACATCAACCGCCCCAACGAGATGGTGGCGAACCGCGTGGTGGGTGACGTCCGGGACCGGGTCTGCGTCCTCGTCGACGACATGATCGACACCGGCGGCACGATCACCAAGGCGGCCGACGCCCTCATGGCGGACGGCGCCAGGGCGGTCGTCATCGCGGCCACGCATGCGATCCTCAGCGAACCGGCGGCCGAGCGGCTGCGCGACTGCGCCGCGGAGGAGGTCATCGTGACCAACACGCTGCCCATCGCCGCCGAGAAGGAGGTCGCGTGCCTGACCGTGCTCTCCATCGCCCCGCTCATCAGCGCCGCGGTCAAGGAGGTCTTCGAGGACGGCTCGGTGACGAGCCTCTTCACCGGCAGTACCTGAGCGGGCCAGGAGCGACGAGCGAGGCCGGTCATGGCCGGTGCGTCGGCGTGAACCGGGCCGTGGCGCTCACCCCGTCGTCGTCGCCGCTCGACGGGCTCGGTATGCCGCGACGTTGGCCCGGGTGCCGCACGTCCCGTCACAGAACTTCCGCGACCGGTTGCGACTGAGGTCCACGAGGAGGTCCTCGCAGTCCTCGCCCGCGCACACCTTGAGCCGGTCGGTCTCCCCGAGCCGCACGACGTCCACGAAGGCCATGCCCACCTCGACCGCCACCCTGCGGTCGAGCGGGGCATCGTCGGAGGTGGCGTGGACGTGCCAGCCGAAGGGGGGATGCCGGACGAGCCGGGGGAGTGCCGCTCCCTCCTCGAGGAGGGCGTTGGCCGCCTCGGCCAGCCGGTCGACCGGGAGTGCCCACACGGCACGCAGCCGAGGGCGCAGGGCGCGGACCGCCTCGACCTCCGCCTCGGTCGTCGGCCGTCGACCGGTCCACTCCCACCGGTCCATCCAGGCGAGCAGCGACGGGAGGTCGGGCAGCTCCTCCCGCTCCGGGCTCCCCGGGCCGGGACCGGTGTTGGCCAGCGCTGCCGCATGGCTGAGTGTCACGTCAGTGTCATAGGTGAAAATCATCTTGACTCCTGACAGCGGGGGAGGCTAACGTCATGGGCATCAGCATACTTTGCTCCTGACATCGTGTCAGACGGGACCGACCCGGGAGCCCACGGAGGAGACGGACATGGTCGAGGCGATGAGGCGGCACCTGGGCCTCGGCCTCGTCGCGATGCTGTTGTCCTGCGCGGCGTTCGGGACATCGGGGCCCTTCGCCAAGGCGCTCATGACGGCAGGCTGGTCGCCGGGTGCGGTGGTGCTCCTTCGCATCTCCGGGGCGGCGCTCGTCCTCCTGCCGTTCACGCTGTGGGCGCTGCGGGGACGCTGGGGTTCCGTGGCCCGGGAGCTGCCGCGGGCCGCCTTCTACGGCACGCTCGCCGTCGCCGCCGCCCAGCTCGGCTACTTCCAGGCCGTCGCCCGGATGGACGTGGGGGTCGCCCTCCTCGTCGAGTACCTCGGCATCGTCCTCGTCGTGCTGTGGGTGTGGGCACTGACCCGACGCACTCCCCACCGGCTCACCGGCCTCGGCATCGTCCTGGCCCTCGTCGGCCTGGCCCTCGTCCTCGATGTCACGGGCCGGGCGACCCCGGACCTCGTCGGTGTCCTCTGGGGCCTTCTCGCGGCCACCGGGCTGGCCGGCCACTACGTGCTGGCGGCCCGGAGGACGGCCATCCCGGCCACGGCGTTCGCCGGGCTGGGTCTCGCCTCGGGCGCGGTGGTGCTCGCGCTGACCGGGGCCGTCGGGGTCCTGCCGATGGAGGCCGGGGACCCGTCCGTCGTCGTCGCCGGGACCGACATGCCTGCCTGGCTGGCGCTCCTCGAGCTCGTCCTCGTCGCGGCGGCCCTGGCCTACGTCCTGGGCATCCTCGGGGCGCGGCATCTCGGCTCCACGCTCGCGTCGTTCGTCGGCCTCACCGAGGTGCTGTTCGCGGTGCTCTTCGCGTGGCTCCTCCTCGGCGAGCTGCCGGGTCCCCTCCAGCTCCTCGGCGGTGTGGTCCTGCTCTCCGGGGTCGTCGCCGTCCGGCTGGGTGAGCGTGACGGCGATCGCCGCGACGCCGAGGCCACGGCCCAGAGGGCTGATTTCGACGTGGCGTCCCCCGTCGCCTAGACTCGGGGGGTTGCCTCGGCGAGGGACGTCGCACCGGCCAGAGCTGTCCGGCTGACCGCCACGAGCGGTCGACGCATCCGTGATCGACGCTGGCGGTACGCAGATCCGGTGGATCCGCGGGCCGTTCGCGCGCCGGTCGTTCGGTGCCACGTCCCGCGTCGAGGACCGACTGCCCGTTTCCTCTCCCACGTCCCAGGAGCACCCGTGTCCGACACCAAGCTCGTCGCCGAGGCCCGCACCCAGTTCGGCAAGGGTGCCGCCCGCCGCATCCGCCGAGACCACAAGATCCCCGCCGTCATGTACGGCCACGGGACCGCCCCCGTCCACATCACCCTGCCGGGCCACGACACGATGCTGGCGCTGAAGCAGAGCAACGCCCTCCTCACGATCGTCCTCGACGGCGACGAGCAGCTCGCCCTCGCCAAGGACATCCAGCGCGACCCGATCAAGCCCGTCATCGAGCACGTCGACCTCGTCATCGTGCGCAGGGGCGAGAGGGTCGTCGTCGACGTGCCGGTCCACGTCGACGGCGAGGCAGCGCCAGAGACGATCGTGACGACGGACCACACCAGCCTGCAGCTCGAGGTGGAGGCGACCCACATCCCCGAGAGCATCAGGGTCTCGGTCGACGGCGCGGAGGCGGGGACCCAGATCCTCGCCGGCCAGGTCCAGCTGCCGGAAGGCTCCACGCTCGTCACCGACCCGGAGGCTCTCGTCGTCAACGTGACGGCGCAGGTGTCGGAGGAGGCCCTGGAGGCCGAGCTCGCCGACGCGGAGGCGGAGGCCGGCATCGAGCGCGAGGAGCACGAGGAAGCCACCGACGAGACGGCGGCCACGGCCGAGGGCGAGTCCGCGGCCTCGGGCGACACCGAGAAGTCCGCAGACGAGGCCTGACGGCTCCTCCCCGCACGCGCAGGTCGGGGCCCGGTCCGCATGGACCGGGCCCCGCCGCGTGCCCGGCCGCGCGGCATACGCTGTCCTCGTGACCGACAGCGGACCCTGGCTCGTCGTCGGGCTGGGCAACCCCGGTCCGTCGTATGCCGGCAACCGCCACAACGTGGGCGCCATGGTCGTCGACGAGCTGGCTCGTCGCACCGGGTCGGCCCTGCGCACCCACAGGGCTCGAGCGCACGCCGCCCAGGTTCGGCTGGGCACCGGGGCCGTCGGGGTGCCCGGGCCTGCCGCCGTCATCGCGGTTCCCGCCTGCTACGTGAACGAGTCCGGCGGTCCGGTCTCCTCGTTGCTGCGGTTCTTCTCCGTGCCCGTTGAGCGGCTCGTCGTCGTCCACGACGAGCTGGACCTCGACGCCGGCACCGTCCGTCTCAAGCGAGGTGGCGGAGAGGGAGGGCACAACGGCCTGCGGTCGATCAGCTCCTCGCTGGGGACCAGGGACTACCACCGCGTGCGGCTCGGTATCGGCCGCCCGCCCGGCCGGATGGACGCCGCCGACTTCGTCCTGCGCGACTTCTCCCCGGTCGAGCGCAAGGAGCTCCCCTTCCTCCTCGACGACGCCGCCGACGCGGTGGAGCAGCTCGTCACGGTGGGGCTGCTCGACGCACAGCAGCGGGTGCACGCTCCTCGCTGAACGCGCCGCGGCCCCCCGCGACCTGTACTTCCGTTGAGAAATCTCGGTTTCCCGTTCGGGCGGGGCTGGGTCCTGCTACGTTCCGATCGTCGGATTCCTCTGGTGGGACCGACGAGTGTGAACGGATTCGGCAGCAGGGGATTGATGTCGATGAGCAGCAGTACTGAGGCACTTTCGCGCGCCGGAACTCGGCCACGGGCTGCGGCCCACGTCGACCTCGCGGTCCACGGGCATGCACGCGTGCATCACGCTCTGAGGTCCTGGCAGCGGCGCCATCGCCTCCGCACCCTCATGGCCGACACCACCGCAGCGCTCCTCGGGCTGGTCGCTGGGCTGTGGGCCCGTGACGTGGTGCTCGGTGAGGACCCGTCCTTGTGGGGCTCCCCTGAGGCGACGCGCGCGACGTCCGTGGTGATCGCGGTGCTGTGGCTGCTCCTCCTCACCCGAAGCGGGGCGTATGCCCCGCAGTTCATCGGAGGCGGCAACGAGGAGTACCACGCCGTCGGGCAGGCAGCCGGCACCCTGGTCGCCGTCGTCGCGGTCGCCTCGTTCGCGTTCAAGCTCGAGTTCTCGCGGGGGGTGCTCCTCGTCGCCGTGCCGACCATGCTCGCCGCCACGGTGGGTGCACGGCATCTGCTCCGCCGGCGCCTGGCGGCCGCCCGCGACCGCGGTCACTGCCTGCAGCCGGCGGTGCTCGTGGGCGACGCGCGGGCCGTCTTGGACCTGGCCGCCCGCATCCGGGCCGCCCCGCGGACGACGGGTCTGCGCGTCGAGGGCGTGTGCGTCACCGACCCGGGCAACCCGGTCATCCGCTCGGACGAGTTCGCCGACATCCCGGTGCTGGGTGCCGACGCGGACACCCTCGACGCCGTCGACCGGGTCGGTGCCGAAGTCGTGGCCGTCGTCACGGGCCCCAGCACGGGTGGGTATGCGTTGCGGCGACTGGGCTGGGCGCTGGAACACCGGGACGTCGATCTCCTCATCGACCCGGGCGTCATCGAGGTGGCGGGCCCACGACTGTCGCTTCGCCAGGCGAGCGGCCTGCCGATGCTCCACGTCGAGCGACCCGTGTGCAGCGGCGTGCGGTATGCCGCGAAGCTCACCGTCGACCGCCTCCTGGCGCTCCTGCTGCTTGTCGTCATCGGGCCGCTGCTGCTCCTCGTCGGCCTCGTCGTCCGGCTCGACTCCCGAGGCCCGGCGCTCTTCCGGCAGGAGCGGGTTGGCGAGGGCGGGCGGACGTTCACGCTGTTCAAGCTGCGCACCATGTGCACCGACGCGGACGCGAGGCTCGACGCGCTGCAGGACCGGCACGACGGCAACGAGACGTTGTTCAAGCTCCGTCAGGACCCGCGCGTCACCCGCGTGGGTGCGCTGCTGCGCCGCTACTCGCTCGACGAGCTTCCCCAGCTGCTCAACGTCGTGCGGGGGGAGATGTCGCTCGTCGGCCCGCGGCCGCCGCTGCCGAGCGAGGTGGACCGGTACGAGAGCGATGCCGTGCGCCGCCTGCGCGTGCGACCGGGGATGACCGGCCTCTGGCAGGTCTCCGGCCGCAGCGACCTCTCCTGGGTCGAGTCCGTTCGCCTCGACCTCTGGTACGTCGACAACTGGTCGCTGTCGCTGGACGCCCAGATCCTCGTGCGCACCTTCAGCGCCGTGGTGACCGGCAAGGGTGCGTACTGATGGGGGCACAACCGGTTCGGGCGACGCACACGGCCATCCCGGGGGTGGTGCTGTTCGAACCGACTCCGCACCGGGACCACCGAGGGTTCTTCACCCGGACGTTCGACGCGTCCATGGCGCGAGCTGCCGGAGTCGACCCCGGCACCTTCGTCCAGGACAGCCTCTCGCGGTCCCGCCGCGGGGTGCTGCGAGGGCTGCACGTGAGAGTCGGGAGGGGCGAGGCGAAGCTCGTGCGCTGCTCCGCGGGGGCGGTGTTCGACGTCGTCGTCGACCTGCGACCGGACTCGCCCGAGTTCGGTCGTTGGCTCTCCTTCGACCTCGACGGCGACAGCCAGCGGTCCGTGTACATCCCCGCCGGCTGCGCCCACGGGTTCCAGGCCCTGACCGACCCGGCCGACACCTCCTACCGCATCGACCGTGAGCACGACCCGGCCGAGGACCTCACCATCGCCCACGACGACCCGACGCTCGCCATCCCCTGGCCGCTCGAGGTGACCGCCATGTCGGACGCCGACGCCGGGGCGCAACCCCTCTCCGAGCTGCAGGCGCAGCTGCGGCGCATCCGGGCGGGCGATCCCACGACCCTGACCCGTCAACCGGTCGCCACCCCCGCGGTGGCCACCCAACCACCGGTACCCGCATCGGGCCGCGGTCGATCCACCCGTCCTCCCGGCCCCGGACGACGTCCGCGGGGCGCGTTGGATTCCAACAGCGAGGTGCTCTCATGAAAGTTGCCATCTTCGGCCTCGGGTACGTCGGGACCGTCACGGCCGCCGGCCTGGCCTCGCAGGGCCACGACGTCGTCGGTGTCGACGTCGAGAGGAGCAAGGTCGCCGCCATCAACGCCGGGCAGAGCCCCGTCGTGGAGCCGGGGGTGGACAAGATGGTCGCCCAGGCCGTCTGCGCGGGAAGGCTGCGGGCCAGCACGGACGTCCGTGACGCGATCGAGGGGGCCGAGGTCTCGTTGGTGTGCGTCGGGACGCCATCGACGCCCAGGGGCGACACGAACCTGACCTACCTCGCGCGGGCCCTCGAGGACCTCCGGGGGGCCATGGCCGTCGCGGAACCCCCTGCGTCGGGGTTCCACTCGGTCGTCATCCGTTCAACGGTGCCACCAGGAACGGGGCACTCGGTCGTCGAGCCGGCGTTCAGGGCCGAGCTGCTGCCCGACGGGTGGTCGGTGGGCACCGCCATGTGTCCGGAGTTCCTGCGCGAGGGGATCGGTGTCGAGGACTTCTTCGCGCCGCCGTTCGTCGTCGTGGGCACGGATGACCCGCGCACCAGGGAGAGCTGTGCGAACCTGTTCGACTTCCTCGACCAGGAGATCCACCACGTCGACGTGGCCACCGCAGAGGCGCTGAAGTACGCATGCAACGCGTTCCACGCCGTCAAGGTGACCTTCGCCAACGAGGTGGGGCGCATCTTCGCCCAGTACGGCGTCGACTCGCGCGACGTCATGCAGCTCTTCTGCGAGGACCACAAGCTCAACATCTCGCCGGCCTACCTGCGGCCCGGGTTCGCGTTCGGCGGTTCGTGCCTGCCCAAGGACCTGCGGGCACTCCAGAGCATGGCCAGGGAGAGGGGCGTCGACGTGCCGCTCCTCAGCTCGACCCTGGTCAGCAACGACATCATCGTGCGCGCCCTCGTCGACCGCGTCCTCGAGACCGGCTACCGCCGCGTCGCGATCCTCGGGCTCAGCTTCAAGATGGACACCGACGACCTGCGCGAGAGCCCGAACCTCGAGCTCGCAGAGCGCTTCATCGGCAAGGGTCTCGAGGTCCGCATCTACGACCCGATCGTCAACCCCGCGAAGCTGGTCGGCGCCAACCTCGAGCACCTGCAGAGCAAGCTGTCGCACGTCAGCCGCCTGCTCGTCGACGAGCCGGAGCTGGCTCTCGAGGCGGCTGAGGTGGTCATCGTGGCCACCTCCGACCCGGCGTGCCTGGCTGCCCTCGCTGGCACGCACGCCCAGCTCGTTGTCGACATCAACGGACGACT
>CAWBEJ010000005.1:0-98774 GCA_963787805.1 uncultured Actinomycetota bacterium
GCGCTACGGCATCCCCGCCGTCGACCTGAGCTGGGACCGAGGTGGCCGGCGAACCGGCCTTGTCGTCCTCGACCGGGCGCTGACCGCGCTGCGCGTGGGGGTGGGTGTCGGAGTCGACGCGTACCGGATCGCCCGATGGACCCGTCGACACTCCGTGGCCATCGTGCCGGGCATGGGCACCTTCGAGTCCACGATGCAGGTCCGCCCGTGGCAGACGCCCTGGTCCCTGTTCGCCCTCGCGGCCTCGGCGCGAGTCTTCGGCGTCACCGTGGCCATCATCAGCGTCGGTGCCAGCAGGCCTCCGGACCCGCTCACCCGGGTCCTGCTCCGCCAGGCGCTGTCACTGGCGAGCCACCGGTCCTTCAGGGACGAGCAGTCTCGCACCGCGGCATCCGAGATGGGCGTCGACACCTCGCACGACGTCGTGCTTCCCGACCTGGCATTCGCCCTCACCGCCCCACCGCGTGCCGGCGGGCGTTCGGGCACGATCGGTGTCGGCGTCATCGCCTGGCACGGTGCGGAGTCCGAGAGGGCCAGCGCGGCCGCCGTCCACACCCGCTACCGCGCTGCCCTGCAGAGCTTCCTGGGCCGGGTCGTCGACAGCGGTCACACCGTCCGGCTGCTTGTCGGTGACGACGTCGACGTGCCCGTCGCCGTGGACCTGCGGAGCGCCGTGCTGGCCGAGCGCCCGTGGCTCGACCACGACGCCATCGTCTTCGACCCCGTGTCGACCCTCGGGGAGTACATGTCACAGGTGGTGGACCTCGACGCCGTCGTCGCCTCTCGATTCCACAACGTCCTGTGCGCGTTGATGTGCGGAGTCCCGACGATCGCCGTCGGCTACGGGGACAAGCACCGAGTGCTGATGGAGCGTTTCGGGGTCCGCCGTTTCAGCCACGAGATCCGCACGCTGGACGTCGACTCCCTGGGGCGGTCGCTGGAGGTGCTCCTCGCCGAGGGCGAACGGCTGTCGCCACACCTGCTCGAGGTGGCGGCCGCGGAGGAGCGAGGGCTCCTCGACGGCCTTGCTCCCGTGGACGACCTGATCTCCGCCTCGCGAGGCCGGAGCGGAAGTCCGGTGAGGACGTGACGGCGCAATTTCCCCACGCTCTGGCGCAGGGCCAATTTGCCCGAATCGGCTTTCCCCCGAACCGGGACTACCTAGCATGGCCGGTGACATCCCGAGGGTGAGGCGGAAACGTCGTGCACCCCCGGGTCTCGGCAGCAGGGGAACGGTGTGTCGTGGTACCAGATGTGAGTGGTGACCGGTGGCGGTCCACGGTCGACGGTCGGGGCCCGCATGCTCCGCACCGCTCAGCCGGGGACTGTGCCGTCGAGGGGCCGAGGGCGATGAGCCGCCGCGGGGTCCTGCTGGACCGGGACGGCACGATCATCGTCGACAGCGGGTACGTCGGTGCCGTCGACGACGTGGTCTTCCTCGCCGGCGCGATCGAGGCCATCGCCCGACTCAACGCCGCCGGCATCCCTGTCGCCGTGGTGACCAACCAGGCCGGCGTCGCGCGCGGCCTCTACGAGCTGGCCGACGTCGACCTCGTCCACAAGCACATGGTCGCGGAGCTGGCCCGGCTGGGAGCGCACGTCGACGCCTGGTTCTTCTGCCCCTACCACCCGGAGGGCGTCGTCCCGGCGTTCGCCCGGACCAGCGCGGATCGCAAGCCGGCACCCGGAATGGCCCTGGCCGCGGCCGGGGCCCTCGACCTGGACCTCACCGCCTCGTGGGTCGTGGGTGACAGCGACTGTGACGTCGAGCTGGCCAGGGCCGTGGGGGCCCGCCCCCTTCGCATCGCGGACGGTCACACCGGCGGCCCTGCGGACGTCGAGAGCGTGCGGGACCTCGCGGCCGCGGTGGACGTCGTCCTGGCCGAGCATGCCACCGGGCCCGTCCCGACGGCCGCGGCCACGGCCGCCTTTCCGGCCCGCCGGTACCACGACGCCGGGGGCTACGCCGCCGACTACTCCTCCGAGCTGGCCCGGGCCATGTCCAGCGTCGACCCTCGCTGGTTCGAGGCGGCGGCACGAGTCCTCGACGGCGCCTACGAGCGGGGCGCGACGGTGTTCTGCTGCGGGAACGGTGGCTCGGCGTCGATCGCCAACCACTTCCAGTGCGACCACGTCAAGGGGGTTCGGGTCGGCACAGGCCTGCTCACCCGGGTGCACAGCCTGAGCACCAACGTGGAGATCCTCAGCGCGATCGCCAATGACAACGGCTACGAGAACGTCTTCGACTTCCAGCTCCAGTCGCACGCACGACCTGGCGACGTGCTCGTCGCCGTCTCCTCGTCGGGGCGCTCACCGAACATCGTCCGGGCGCTGGAGTGGTGCAAGGAGAACAACATCGAGACCGTCGCCCTGACCGGTTTCTCCGGAGGGCCGGCCCGTGGGCTGGCGACCGTCTCCATCCACGTCGACTCGTCCAACTACGGAGTGATCGAGGACGCGCACCAGGCGTGCATGCATCTCCTGGCCCAGTACGTCCGCCAGTCCAGGATGTCCGACGACGACGTCGCGACGCAGGTCTTCTGAGCCCATGCGCGTCGCGATCAACCTGCTCACCGACGACCCCGACAAGCCCTCCGGCGCCCACTGGTTCTGGAAGCAGGTCATCGGCGAGATGGTGCCCATGCTTGGGGAGGGCGAGGAGCTGCACCTGCTCGTCAGCCCACGGATCCGGGCGGAGCACTCGGGCTACGGTCCCGGGGTCCGGTACATCACCTTCCCGTGGTCCAACGAGCGTCGTGCGCTGCGCACCCTGAGCGAGCACGCGTATGCCCCGGTGCGGCTGCCGCGATCGGGTATCGACGTCTTCAACACCCTCATCGCGCCGATGGTCAAGCCCGCTCCGGGTCTCGTGGCGCACTTCAAGACCCTGCACGCGTTCACGAGCCCCGCGGCGCTCAACCCCCTGGTCCGGCTGTACCGGCGCACCGGTTACCCGCACACCGCGAAGGTGGCGGACGCCATCGTCATCAACTCCGAGAGCCTGCGCCAGGAGGTCGAGACCTACCTCGACGTCGACCCGGCCAAGCTCCGGCTCATCCCCGAGGCGGTCGACCACACGGTGTTCCGACCCGGTGACCCGCAGGAGGCCGCGGAGCGCCTGCGGCGCGAGCGTGGCATCGAGGGCCCGTTCGTCCTCTTCGTCTCCTCCCTGTGGGCGTACAAGAACTGCGACGGCCTGCTGCGCGCGTTCGCCCTGGCTCGGCGCGACCTCCCGGACCACCGGCTCGTCGTCGTGGGCAGCGCCGCGGATGCCGGCTACGCGGCCGAGCTGCACGCCCTCGCCTCCGGGCTCGGCATCGAGGACCACGTCGTGTGGGTGGGCGGGATCCCCCACCACGAGACCCTGCCGTTCTACCGCGCTGCGGACGCGTTCGTGTACCCCTCGCACAACGAGACCTTCGGGCTGCCGATCCTCGAGGCGATGGCCTGCGGGTGTCCCGTCGTCACGTCCGACCGCAGCGCGATGCCGGAGACGGCCGGCGGCGCGGCCGTGCTGGCCGACCCTGAGGACCCGGCGTCGGTCGCCGCGGCCATCGTCTCTGCCACCGGCGACGCGGGGCCGCGGCTGCGCGAGCTGGGCCCGGCCCGCGCGGCCCAGTTCACGTGGGCAGCGACCGCGAAGGCGACCCTCGAGGTCTACCGCGAGGTCCACGCCGCACAGGGAGGCCGCCGATGAGGGTGCTCGTCACGGGCGGGGCGGGGTTCATCGGCTCCCACACGACCGACCGGCTGGTGCGAGAGGGGCACCAGGTGACCGTCCTCGACGCGCTCACGCCGCCCGTGCACCGCGACGGGGTGCCCAACTACCTCACTCCCGGTGCGGATCTCTTCGTCGGCGACGTCCGCAACCGCGACCTCCTCGCCAACCTGCTCCGTCGGGCGGATGCCGTCTACCACTTCGCGGCGTACCAGGACTACCTCCCTGACTTCTCGCGGTTCACCGATGTCAACGTCGTCAGCACCGCGCTGATCTACGAGATCGCGGTGGCCGAGGGACTGGACCTCCAGCGCGTGGTCGTCGCGTCGTCCCAGAGCGCGATGGGCGAGGGCCTGTACCGGTGTCCGCGCGACGGAGAGCAGACTCCGGGGATGCGTCCCGAGCAGGCCCTGCGGGCCGGGGAGTGGGAGGTCCCCTGTCCCGTCTGTGGCGGGGGTCTCGAGATGATGCGCACGCCCGAGCACGTGTCGAATCCGCAGAACGCCTACGGGATGTCGAAGTACGGCGAGGAGATGGTTGCGCTGAACCTCGGTCGCCGGTACGGCATCCCGACGGCCGCCCTGCGGTACAGCATCGTCCAGGGTCCTCGGCAGTCCGTCTACAACGCGTACTCCGGCGCGTGCCGGATCTTCTCGCTGCACTTCCTCCTCGGCACCTCGCCCACGCTCTACGAAGACGGGGAGATGGTGCGGGACTACGTCAACATCCACGACGTCGTCGACGCCAACCTCCTGGTCCTCGAGGACCCGCGAGCCGTTGGTCGGGCCTTCAACGTCGGGGGCGGAACTCCTTACACCACAAGGCAGTTCGCCGAGATCGTCCAAGCCTACTACGGGTCCGACCAGCCGGGCCGGGTCACGGGCGAGTACCGCTTCGGCGACACCCGCCACATCTTCTCCGACATCTCCGCGCTCGAGGATCTGGGCTGGACCCCGCGACGCACGCCCGCCGAGTCGGTCGCCGAGTACGCCGACTGGCTCAAGGGGATGCCGGGCCTCGACGCGGTACTCGCCGACGCGGAAGCGACGATGAAGTCACTCGGCGTGGTCAGGGAGTCGACGGGATGAAGGCGTTCCTCCTCGCGGCGGGGCTGGGCACCCGGCTGCGCCCCCTCACCGACACCGTGCCCAAGTGCCTCGTCCCCGTGGCGGGCCGTTCCCTCCTGGACCGGTGGCTCGACAACTTCCGCGCAGCAGGGGTCGACGAGGTCCTCGTCAACCTGCACCACATGCCCGAACAGGTCGTGTCCCACCTGGCCGCGCACCGGGGCGAACCCCTCGTGACCACCACCTATGAGCCCACCCTCCTCGGAAGTGCAGGGACCCTCGCCGCCGGTCGGGAGTTCGTCGGGTCCGACGAGGTGTTCCTCGCCGTCAACGGCGACGACCTCACCGACTTCGACCTGCGCCACCTGGTGGTCGCCCTGGCAGCGGCACCTGCCGCACAGGCCGCGATCGCGGTGTTCCACGCCCCACGACCGGAGGCGTGCGGCATCCTCGAGGTCGACGGGGGGGTGGTGGTGTCGTTCGAGGAGAAGCCCGCCGCACCCCGCAGCGACCTGGCGAACGCCGGCATGTACGCGTTCCGGCGATCCGTGCTCGACCTCGTGCCGGAGAACCCCCCCAGCGACATCGGCACCCACCTGCTGCCCAGGCTCGTGGGGCGATCGGTCGCCGTGCCCGTCATGAACGCCTTCCTCATGGACATCGGCACCCCCGAGGCGCTCGCGCGCGCCGAGGTCGAGTGGCCCCTGCGAGGAGTCGCGTGATCGTCACCCAGACACCGCTCCGCGTCGGTCTCGTCGGCGGCGGGACCGACCTGCCGTCCTACTACCGGCAGCACGGTGGACGCGTCCTCAACGCAGCCATCGACAAGTACGTCTACGTCGTGGTGAAGCAGCGCTTCGACGACGACATCTACCTCAACTACTCCCGGAAGGAGATCGTGTCGCAGGTCGAGGACGTCGAGCACGACCTCGTGCGCGAGGCCATGCACATGGCCGGTGTCCGTGGGGGCGTCGAGATCACGACTCTTGCCGACATCCCGTCGGCGGGGTCGGGTCTCGGGTCGTCGTCCTCGGTCACCGTGGGGCTCCTGCAGGCGCTGTTCGCCTACCAGGGACGCCAGCTGTCGGCCGAGGAGCTCGCCGAGCGAGCGTGCACCATCGAGATCGACCGGTGTGGCAAGCCCATCGGAAAGCAGGACCAGTACGTCGCGGCGTACGGCGGCATCTGTGACCTGCGCTTCGGGCCCGGGGACGCCGTCCACGCCGAGCAGATACGTCTTCCCGCGGCGGAGCACCGGTCGTTCCAGGATCAGCTCATGCTCTTCTACACGGGCATCACCCGCACCGCCGACACGATCCTCGGAGAGCAGAAGGCGAACATCCCGGACCGGCTCGCCCAGCTGCAGCAGCTCAAGGACCTCGCCGCCGAAGCCGTCGCCGGCGTGCGCTCCGGGTGCCTGGAGGTGGTGGGGCTGGCGATGGGGAAGAGCTGGGAGGCCAAGCGAGAGCTGGCACAGGGTGTGTCAAACACTGCCCTCGACGACGCGGTGGACGCGGCGATGCGTGTCGGGGCCACCGGTGCCAAGGTCACCGGTGCCGGCGGCGGCGGCTTCGTCCTCGTCATGTGCCCGGTCGAGCAGCAGGAGTCGGTGCGCACGGCCCTTGCGCCCATGAAGGACCTGCCGATCGCGGTGGACCCCTACGGGTCCCGGGTGATCTTCAACGTCCACCGCAACATCTGGAGCTGAGCGATGACTCGGGTGGCCCTGGTCGTCGACAGCCCGAGCAAGCGGGCCCACGGCAACGCCGCGAGCCGTCTCGCGCTCGGCCTGGTCGAGAGCGGCGGGGCGCAGGTCGACCTGGTCTGCTACAGCGACGACCCGCCGCCGCCCTGGCTCCCGTCGGAGGTGCGCATCCACCGCCTCGGTGTCGACCGGGTCTCACGGTCGGTGCCCGCCCTGGTGCGCTACCTCCGCGCGGGGCGCCCCGACGTGCTGATCACCCGGCAGGTACACGCGAACTTTGTCGGGCTGGCCGCCGCGTGGATCGCTCGCACGCCACCGCGGTGGCAGGGGAAGCTCGTGCTCGTCCAGGACCACCTGCCGGAGCTCACGCACGCGAGCAACCGGCGCGACAACAAGTGGGTCGCGAAGGCCGTCTACCGGTTCGCCGACGGGCTCATCGCCCCGTCCCCGACCGTGCTGGCGAACACCATCGAGTGGTGCGGCCTGGATCCCGCGTCGGGGGCGTTGGTGCCCAACCCGATCCCCAAGCAGATGGCACCTCTCGGTCCCCCTCCCCATCCGTGGCTGCGAGACGGCGAGCCCCCGGTGTTCGTGAACGTGACGAACCTTCTCCCCTTCAAGCGGGTGGACCTGCTGATCGACGCGTTCTCACGCGTCCGCGCAACCCACGACGTCCGGTTGCTCATCCTCGGCGAGGGGCCGGGACGACTCCCAGCGGACGAACAGATCCGGCGGCTCGGGCTGAGCGACGTCGCGGCGACCGTGGGATGGATCGACGACCCGCTCCAGTACGTGGCCCGATCCTGGGCGTTGGTGCACCCCTCCGACGAGGACGGCTTCGCCCAGGTCCTCACCGAGGCCATGAGCGTCGGCTGCCCGGTCATCGCCTGCGACTCCCAAGGGGGCGGCCCCCGCTTCGTGACGGACGCCGGCACCTACGGCCTGCTCGTCCCCCGAGGGGACGTGGACGGGCTCGCGGAGGCGATGACCACCATGCTCGACGACGAGGCGCGGGCGCGGTACTCGGCCCTGGGTGACCAGCGAGCCGACGAGATGTCGCCGGTCGCCAGCGCGACGGCGTTGACCGACTTCCTCGCACGTCGGTGGGGGTTCGCCGGGTGACCATCCGGCCCGGAGCCGGCACGGTCGGCTCCCCGGTTCCGGGGCCGAGCGCGGTGGTGAGGCGCCGCGTCCTGCTGACCTTCTCCGTCGGCGCCCTCCTGGTGGCCGCCGTCGTGGTCGGAGCTCTCGGACTCGGGGGCGGACAGGACGGCGTGACCCCCCGTGTCGTGGCCTCCACGGGCGCCGCCACGGCCAGTCCCCTCGACGACGCTGATGCTGCCGAGGTCGGGGCCACGACGGCCGGCCCGAGGGGTCGGGCCGTGTGCGGGACCGACGTCCTGCGCTCGCCCTACGACTACACCGGGCCCGCGGGTGCGTTCCGGTCCGGCACCCCGGGGCTGCCGACCTTCGGCGAGCCCGGCACCGACTTCCCCGGCGCCCGGGCCGGCCGGGTCCTCCCCCCGGAGACCGCCGACTACGAGAACTGGGAGCTGGAGCCCGACACGGTCTACTTCCTCGCCCCGGGCACGCACTACGGCAGCTTCAGCGCCAACTCCGGAGACGTGTTCGTCGGGGGGTACGCCAAGGGCCGGGGCAGCGTCCTCGACGGCCAGTACCGCCGCCGCACCGCCATCGACAGCAACATCACGATCGGTGAGCAGACGAACGTCACCATCCAGTACCTCACGATCCAGAAGTTCACGCCGTACGTCGACCAGACCGCCATCAACCAGACCGGCGCGGGCGGGTGGCGGCTCCTCAACAGCACCGTGACCCTCAACGTCCCCGGCGGTGGCATGTTCGCGGCGACCGACGCCGTCCTGCGTGACAACTGCCTGACGATGAACGGCCAGTACGGCTTCCAGGCGTCCGAGACCATCCGGGGGGACCAGCTCACCGGCGGCCCCTACAACGTGTGGGTCGAGGACAACGAGATCAGCTACAACGACACCTGTGGGCTGTCCGGCCTGCTCCAGAACGAGGCTCTGGGCTGGCGCGACTACCAGCCGGTCCCCGAGCGGTACCGGAACCCCCATTGCGGGGTCGTCGAGGGCAGCGGTAACCAGGGAGGCTTCAAGCTCTGGGCCACGAACGGCGTCATGATCCGAGACAACTGGATCCACCACAACTGGGGAGTGGGCGGCTGGGCCGACACGAACAACGCCAACACCACCTGGACGGGGAACACCATCACGGACAACGAGAACGGGGGAATCTGGGAGGAGATCTCCTACAACTTCTCGATCACCGACAACTACCTCGCGCGCAACAACCTCATCGACGGGCCGGACAACCCGGCCTTCCCCATGCCGGCGATCTACATCTCGGAGTCGGGGAGCGACACCAAGAACGGCGGTGTGCCAGCGTGCTCGATGCCCTCGTGCGTGGCGTCGGGCATACCGGGCTATCCCGACACCTCCGTCATCGAGGGCAACACGCTGGTGGACAACGGCGGCGGCATCTTCCTGTGGCAGAACTCGGACCGGCACTGCAACGACGGGTTCGACGCCGTCTGCACCCTGACGCGAGGTGGCGAGAAGGGACCGTTCAGCATGGCCGGCTGTGCGGCGAACCTGCCCGGAGCCGTCCTGGACCGCACCACGTACGTCGGTGAGGTCACGGGGTCCCCGCCGCAGAACTACTGGGACGGGTGCATGTGGCAGACGCAGAACGTGACCGTGTCCGGGAACAGGATCGACTTCGACCCGGCCCACATCTTCGGGTGCACCGCGCAGGCGTGGCCCGCGTGTGGGGCCAACGGCATCTTCAGCCAGTACGGCGGTCCGAACGACAGCGCCGACGGGTCCGACGTCCCGACCCAGATCACCTTCTTCCAGAACAACCGGTGGTTCGGCAACATCTACAACGGACCCTCGACGTTCTACGCCTGGAACCAGGGAAACCCGGAGAACCCTGTGGGCTGGGAGCAGTGGACCGCGCCACTGACCGACGAGGTCCCGTGCACCTCGGCGCCGCAGCGCCAGGCAGGTAGCTGCCCGGGGCCGTTCGGGCAGGATGCCGGCAGCCTCTTCAGACCCGGTTCTCGCCCCCCGTCACCGAGCAAGTGACGGATGCCGGAGCTCACCGCGACGTGGAGCCCGCGTCCTCCACACCGGGGAGCGGGTCACCGTCCTCCGCTGCGAGGAACGCCCGGCGGAGCTGGGTCCACCAGAACACCCCAGCGAGGAAGGCGGCGAGCAACCCTCCCCAGGTCGCCCCCAGGGCTCCCGACACCGTCGCACCGATGATCGTGGCGAGGACGAACATCGTGCTCTCGACGAGCTGCGACCGGAGGCTCCGGCGCGCGGCCCCCAGCGCCCGGAGGCCGGTCGTGGCTCCGGTGGTGAAGCTGCCGATGACCACGCTGAGGCACAGCGGGAGGACGAGGACGGAGGCGGGCTCCCAGACCGGTCCGAGCACCAGGGCGCCGGCACCCGCGGGAAGGATGACCCAGAGCGCAATCCCCCAGAGGATCACCGCGGAGGCCTCCACCGAGCCGAGCGCGAGGCAGAACCGGAGGAGGTGGTGGCGTGAGCGCTGCAACCACCGCACCGCCTCCGGGACGGCGACCGCGCCGATGCCCATGAGCACGGCGAGCAGAGGGCCGAGGAGGAGCTGCGCACCGCGCAGCGCCGCGACCTCGGCCAGTCCCGCGATGGCACCGAGCGCGTACATGCGCAGCTGGGTGCCACCGCTCTGGGTGACGTTCTCGACGAGGTACCGCATGCCCAGGTCCTTCTGCTCGTGGAACCAGGTCCGGACTCCGACGAGGGACGGCGCGACCCGGGCCTGCCAGCACCCGAACAGCGCCGCCACGCCGCCCGCGACACCCCACGCGAGGACCAGGCCGAACAGGCTCTGACGCTGCACTGCCACCAGCAGCGTGGGGACGAGGGCGAGGCCCCACACGAGGTCGTTGAGGCAGGCCTTGTGCCCCGCGCCGGCGGCGAAGAACGCGAACCTCCAGCTGTCCTGCAGCAACAGGAGGGGGAGCACCACGGCGAGCCCGACGAGGGCACCTCCGACCGGGCCGGGCACCACGAGCCCGAGGAGGAGGCAGACCACACCCATGGCGAGGCCGACCACGATGGCGGTGGCGGAGGTGCGGGACACCGCAGTTCGCCACAGGGGAACCGGGACGCCGCTGAAGCGGACGACCAACGGGTCCGTCGCCAGCCCACGGGAGATGTTGAGGACGAGGCCGTAGGTGAACCAGGCCAGCGTGAAGGCGCCGAAGTCCTCGAGCCCGAAGTTGTGCGCGACGATGATCCCGACGGCGAAGTTCGTGAGGCTGGAGATCGCCTGGTCGACCAGTCCCCAGCTCATCCGGCCACCCACGGACCGCGCTGAGGCGATCACCGCGCGCAGCCGGAAGGGCTCACGGTACCCAGTCGTCACAACGCCTCCACACGCGCCCTCGTGTCACCTCTCCACGCGTCACGGCCGATCCTAGGTACCCGGCATCCCGGGCGCCGGGGAATCGTGTGACGCGTCGGGCCTACGGCTCGTGTGCCGCCGGCCGGGAGCGGAACGGGCTGCCGTGCAGGCGACCCACGTCGATGGTCGCAGTCCTCTCAAACCACTCACGCGGGGCCGCGCCGGCTGGCAGCATGGCGTGGAGAAGAGAGGCAGGGGTGCCCAGATGCGTGTGCTCGTCACCGGGGACCGTGGCTACATCGGCCAGGTCCTCGTCCCGATGTTCCAGGCCGCCGGCCATGACGTCGTCGGTCTCGATGCCTGTTGGTACGACGGCTGCGACTTCGGTCCGGTCGTCATGGGCTACGAGCAGCGGGTCGGCGACGTGCGCGACCTCGTCGCCGCGGACCTGGCGGGCTTCGACGCGGTCGTCCACCTGGCGGCGATCTCGAACGACCCGATCGGTCACCTCAACCCCGGCGCGACCTACTCCGTCAACGCCCACGGCGCCGAGATCGCGGCCCGTGCGGCGAAGGCGGCCGGCGTGCAGAGGTTCGTCTTCGCGTCGTCCTGCTCGCTCTACGGTGCGGCCGGTGACGCCCCGGTCGACGAGGCGTCACCCTTCCAGCCCGTGACCCCTTACGGCGAGAGCAAGGTCATGGCCGAGCGCGCCCTGTCGGGCCTCGCCGACGACGACTTCAGCCCGACCTACATGCGCAACGCGACGGCCTACGGCTCCTCCCCGCGACTGCGCGCCGACATCGTCGTCAACAACCTCACCGGCACGGCGCTGACGCGCGGCGAGGTGCGGCTCCAGTCCGACGGCAGCCCGTGGCGGCCGCTGGTCCACGCGGCCGACATCTCCGCGGCCGCCCTCGCCGCGACCGAGGCGCCCCGCGAGGTCGTCCACGACCAGGCCTTCAACGTCGGCCGGGACGAGGACGTCGTCCAGATCCGCACCGTCGCAAGGCTGGTCGCCGAGCACACCGGGTGCCCGGTCACCTTCGCCGAGGGGGCCGGCCCCGACACCCGCGACTACCGGGTGAGCTTCGCCAAGATCAACGAGCTCCTCCCTGCCTGGCGGCCGCAGTGGACCGTGCCGCAGGGAATCAGCCAGCTCGCGAGCCACATGAAGGAATACGGCTTGACCGCCGGGGACTTCGAGGGCCCGCGCTACGTGCGGTTGGCCCGCATCCGCGAGCTCATGGCCGACGGCCGGCTCGACGCAGAGCTGCGGATGACGACGACAGGGGTGGCCCGATGAACACGCCACGGTGTCGACTGTGCCGGGCCGAGCTCACCGAGACCTTCGTCGACCTCGGGATGTCACCGCCGTGCGAGAGCTACCTCGAGGCCGGCCAGCTCGACCAGGGCGAGGCCTTCTACCCGCTGCACGTCCGGATCTGCGCCGAGTGCCTTCTCGTCCAGCTGCCCGCGTACCTCTCGGGCGAGGAGATCTTCAGCCACTACGCCTACTTCTCGTCGTACAGCGACTCGTGGGTCGCTCACGCCAAGCGCTATGTCGACGGTGCCGCGGAGAAGCTGGGACTCGGTCCCGACTCCTTCGTCGTCGAGGTCGCGAGCAACGACGGCTACCTGCTGCAGCACGTCGTCGCGCGGGGCATCCGGTGCCTGGGCGTCGAGCCGGCCGCCAACGTCGCCGAGGCCGCCATCGAGAAGGGCATCCCCACCGAGGTGGTGTTCCTCGGCGAGGAGACGGGCAGCAAGATCCGGGCCGCGCACGGGCCGGCCGACCTCGTCGCCGCGAACAACGTCTTCGCCCACGTCCCCGACATCGTCGACTTCGCCAAGGGCCTGCGCGCGCTCGTCGCCGACACCGGTCGGGTCACGATCGAGATCCCGCACCTGCTGCGGCTCATCGAGGGCAACGAGTACGACACGATCTACCACGAGCACTACTCCTACCTGTCCCTGCTCACGACCCAGCGGGTGCTGGCCGCCGCCGGCCTCACGGTGGTCGACGTCGAGGAGCTCGCGAGCCACGGCGGCTCGCTGCGGACGTGGTCGGCACCCACAGAGCACGCGCCGGAGCCCTCACCCGCGGTCGCGCGAGTGCTCGCGACCGAGGCCGCCGCGGGCCTCGACACCGTCCAGGGGCATGCCGGCTTCGCGGAGCAGGTGGCGACGGTGCGCAACGACCTGCTCGAGTTCCTCATCGGCTGCTCACGACGGGGCGAGACCGTCGTCGCCTACGGCGCACCGGGCAAGGGGAACACCCTCCTCAACCACTGCGGCATCCGCTCGGACCTCGTGCGCTTCTCGGTCGACAGGAACCCGTTCAAGCACGGCAGGTTCCTCCCGGGCACGCACATCCCGATCCGCCCGGTCGAGGATCTGGCCCCGGCCCGTCCCGACTACATCCTCATCATGCCGTGGAACCTGCGTGAGGAGATCTGCGCGCAGCTGGCCCCGGTGGTCGGGGGGTGGGGTGGTCGGCTGGTGGTGGCGCTGCCGCATCTCGAGGTGATCGGGGTGGACTCGTCGGGATCTGTGCAGGGAGGTCAGGGATGAAGGTCGTTCTGTTCTGTGGTGGGCTCGGGATGCGGATGCGTTCGGGTCCGGAGTCGGTGCCCAAGCCGATGATGCCGATCGGGAGCCGCCCGGTGCTGTGGCACGTGATGCGCTACTACGCGCACTTCGGGCACACCGACTTCGTCCTGGCGCTGGGTTTCGGGGCCCAGTCGGTCAAGGACTACTTCTTGCGCTACGAGGAGACCGCGTCCAACGACTTCGTGCTCAGCAAGGGCGGTGCGCACGTGGAGCTCCTGGACAGCGACATCTCGGACTGGACCATCACCTTCATCGACACCGGGATGGACACCCCGATCGGGGAACGGCTGCGCCGGGTGCGGCCGTTCCTCGAGGACGACGAGGTGTTCCTGGCCAACTACGGCGATGTGCTCACCGACGCCCCGCTGAACCAGATCATCGACGGGTTCCTGCCGACCGACGCCGTCGGCTCGCTGCTCGCCGTGCGACCCCAGGACTCCTTCCACGTCGTCGCCGTCGGGTCGGACGGGCGGGTCTCGGGCTTCGAGCCGGTGGCCGACAAGTCCTTCCGGATCAACGGCGGCTACTTCGTCCTGCGCCAGGAGATCTTCGACTACATGGGCCCCGACCAGGACCTGGTGATGGACGCCTGCGTCAACGCCGCCGCCGAGGGTCGGATGCGCGCCGTGGAGTACGACGGGTTCTGGGCACCGATGGACACCCTCAAGGAGCGCGCCGCCCTCGAGGAGATGTACCACCACGGCCAGTGCCCCTGGGCGTTGTGGCGGGAGGACCGACTCACCCGCGGCAAGCGCATCCACCCGGTCGAGGGCATGGACCCGGTCGTCCTGGCGTGATCCACCCGTTGCCCAGGACCCTCGCCCCCCTCCGGTGAGGGTCGACGACGAGCACGGGGTGTCCCGTCCGCGGCCCGGCCACAGGAGGTCGCCGGTCGATCCGCGACACACCCCCACGGCGCGCCGGCGCACCGTGGTGACGCTCGTCGCGTTGCCCGCCGCCACCGCGTACGTGGTCCTCACCTGGCTCGTCGCGTCCGGAAACACCATCGCCGTCGACGCCGCCACGTACCAGGTCTTCCGGCCCGGAGGGGTGTGGGCCGGCGCACAGGTAGTCTTCGGCAACGTCGTGGACGACCTCAAGCCCGCCGTGTGCGCGCTGATCCTGCTGCTGGTGGCCGTGTACTCCGCCCGCCGCCAGCGGTCCTGGCAGCCCTTCGTTCTCGTCGCCCTCCTGGGCGTGCCGACGGTGCTCGTCATCTTCGGCACCAAGGCCATCGTCGACCGTGTCGACCCGGCCGGTGGCCTCGTCCCGGGACGCGGGGCGTACTCGTCGGGCCACGCCGCCTTCATCCTCCTGTGTTCGGCGGGTGTGGCGATGCTCATCGAGAGGCCGGTGCGGTGGCCTGCGCGCCTCGTCGTCGCCGCGCTGTGCGTCCTCATGGCGGTCTCGTTGCTCTACATCGGACTGCACTGGGTCAGCGACATCCTCGGGGGCACCCTCGTGGGCGTCGTCGTGCTGGCCCTGGCGAGCCTGCTGCCGGTGCAGGGCTTCCGGCGGCGGCCCATCGCGCCGCAGGTGGGGCAGGCCGGTGACTCCAGAGATCCTGCGGCGGACCTACCGGGCCTGCACAATGGCTGAGCATGCCGACCACTGACGACACGGCCCCCTCCGGACTCACGTGTCGCGCCTGCCACGCCCCCCATCCCCGACGGGTTCTCGACCTCGGTGAGGTTGCGGCATCCGACCAGTTCCCTGCGGTGGACGACCCGACGCCCGACCCCACCTGGCCCCTGCGGCTGTACGTGTGCGAGACGTGCCACCTCGTACAGCTCGGACGTGAGCGAGGGGTGTACCCGGAGCCACAGATGGCGGTCGACTCGCTGACGGCTCTCGAGCACGCGAGGACGTCGGTCACCGAGATCCTCGCCGACGAGGGGGTCGCGGCCGGCGCGACGGTCATCGAGCTCGACAGCTCGCACGGAGCCTCGTGGCTCCCGGCCTTCCTCGACGCGGGTCTCGTGGCCGTCGACGAGGACGGGACGGCCGACCTCGTCGTCGACGTGCACCACCTCATGCACGCGGACGACCTGGACGCCGTGGTCCGGGCCCACGCAGCACGGCTGGCACCGGGAGGGCGCCTCGTGTGCGAGTTCTTCCACGTCCTGCCCGTCGTGGAGAAGACGCTCATCGACACCATCCGCCACGGCCACTTCCTCTACCTCTCGGTTCTTGCAGCGGTTCCCCTGCTCGCACGGCACGGCCTCACGGTCACGCGCGCGAGGCTCGTCGACGTCTACGGCGGCAGTGTCCGTCTCACCGCGGCGAGCACCGGGGAGTCCCCCAGCGTGGACGACTCCGTCGAACGCGTCATCGAGCGGGAGCGAGCGGCGGGCCTGGACCGACGGGAGAGCCTCGAGGCCCTGGGCTCCAAGGGAGCCCACACGGCCGAGGAGGTCCGGGCACACCTGGAGGGGCTTCGCCGTGAGGGGCGCAGAGTGGCCGGCTACGGCGCACCCTCGAAGGCCACCGTCCTGCTCGCCCTCGCCGGGGTGGGCAGAGAGCTCCTCCCCTACACGGTGGACCTCTCCCCGGCCAAGCACGGCTGCCGGGTGCCGGGTGCGGGTGTGCCCATCCGGCCAGTAGAGGACCTGCTCGTGGACCGGCCCGACGACGTCGTCGTCCTCACGTGGGACATCGCCGACGAGGTCGCGACCCAGCTCGCCCGCCTGGCCGCGGACTCCGGGTGGTCACCCCGGCTGTGGGCTCCGCTGCCGGCGCTCAGGGAGCTCACGGCCGGCTGACCCACCGCGCGCCGGACACGCTGCCGGATCACGGCAGCGGCACCTGCGGAGAAGGGTGCGCCTCCAACGTCCTCAGCGGCTGCTCGACCCTGCCGGAACGCGCTTCACCGGATTGCGGGGTATGCCATCCTGACCGGTGACGTCGTCCATCCCGTGCTAGGAGCCGCTCCATGACCCGCACCGGCGAGGCCGGCGCCGCACGACTCTGGTGGCGCGGATGAGGTCCCTCGTCCCAACCGCCGGGCCGCTTCGCGTGCTCGCCGTTGGTGCCCATCCCGATGACATCGAGATCGGGTGCGGCGCAACATTGCTCCACCTCGCCGGTCGTGCGGGAACGACGCTTGACGGGGTTGTCCTGACCGGCTCCGTGGACCGCGTCGGCGAGGCCGCCGGCGCCCTCGCGGCGTTCTTCCCCGGTGCCGCGCTGGAGGCCCACTCCTTCCCCGACGGCCGGCTCCCGGCGCACTGGGACGAGGTCAAGGACACCATGCACGAGCTCGCGGGCCGACTGTCGCCCGACGTCATCCTGTGCCCCAAGGACGACGACGCGCACCAGGACCACCGGCTGCTGGGACAACTGGTCCCGACGGTGTGGCGCGACACCCTCATCCTCCACTACGAGATCCCGAAGTGGGATGCGGACCTCCGTCCTCCGACGCACTACGTGATGGTGCCGTCGGAGGTGGCTCGTCGGAAGGTGAAGCTCCTGAACGACCACTACCTCAGCCAGCGGGACCGTGAGTGGTGGGACGACGAGCTCTTCCTCGGACTGATGCGCCTGCGGGGTATAGAGTGCAGGGCTCCCTACGCCGAGGGGTTCTTCGCCTCCAAGGTGGTCGTGGAACTCCGATGAGTGTGTCCGTTCATCTCGCAAGTGTCGGACAGGCGGCCGCTCAGCGGGGAACAATGATGGTCGAGACAGGATGGGGGATCGTGACGTGATGGACTTCACCGAGTCGACGGCGGCGCAGCGTCGCCTCCATGAGCTCGTGCCCGGCGGCGCCCACACCTACGCGCGTGGGTCCGACCAGTACCCCGCCGGCATGGCTCCGGTCATCGTCCGCGGTGAAGGTGCCCGTGTCGTGGACGTCGACGGCAACACCTTCGTCGAGTACGGCATGGGGCTGCGCTCGGTGACGCTCGGCCACGGCTACCGGCCCGTCGTCGAGGCGGTCTGCCGCGCCGCCACCGATGGGGTCAGCTTCTCGAGGCCCTCGGTCTGGGAGCTCCGGGCGGCCGAGCGCTTCGTGGACCAGGTGCCCACGGCCGACATGGTCAAGTTCACGAAGAACGGCTCCGACGCCACGACGGCGGCACTGCGCCTGGCCCGGGCGGCGACGGGTCGGGACCTCGTGGCGATCTGCCGCGACCAGCCCTTCTTCTCCGTCGACGACTGGTTCATCACGACCACGGACATGGATGCCGGCATCCCGAACGACGTCCACGAGGGGACCGTGACGTTCGGCTACAACGACCTGGCCTCCCTGGAGGGGGTGCTCGCGCGGCATCCGGGGCAGGTCGCCGCCGTCTTCCTGGAAGCAGCGACGAGCACCGCCGAGCCGGCTCCCGGCTACCTCGAGGGACTGCGGGCGCTGGCCGACAGGGACGGCTTCGTCCTCGTGTTCGACGAGATGATCACCGGCATGCGGTGGGCCGCCGCGGGCGCCCAGTCCCTCTACGGCGTCACACCCGACCTCTCCACGTGGGGGAAGGCGCTCGGCAACGGGTTCGCGGTCTCGGCTCTCGCCGGACGCCGCGAGCTCATGGAGCTCGGCGGTCTCCGCACCAGCGCCCCGCGGGTCTTCCTCCTGTCGACGACCCACGGGGCCGAGACGACGGGGCTCGCGGCCTTCCTCGCCGTGAGCGAGGCGTACGAGCAACGGGATGTCGTCGCCGAGATGGAGGCTCGCGGCGACGCGCTGCGGGCGGGGTTCGACGGCTTGGTGCGGCAGCACGGCCTCGAGGGGAGTGTGTCGCTGTCGGGTCGGTCGTCGGGCCTGGTGTTCGCGACGCGGGACCCGGCGGGGACTCCCTCGCAGGCGTTCCGCGCGCTCTTCCTCCAGGAGATGATCGCGCGCGGAGTGCTCGCGCCGTCGTTCGTCATCTCGGCGGCCCACACCGATGACGACATCGAGCGCACCCTCGAGGCGAGCGACGGTGCGTTGGCCGTCTACGCGAAGGCGGTGTCCGCCGGGACGACGGACGGCCTGCTCGTCGGACCCCCTGTGGCACCGGCCCTGCGTCGCTTCGCCGAGCCGCGCCGGATCTGACGGTCCGGACGCGCACCACTGAGGACGAAGCGGCTGGGCTCCGCCACTAGAATCGCCGGAATGCCGTCGCTCTCCGCCCTGCGGGCGCGCATCGCCGCGCTCCCAGGCACCTCTCGCCTGCGGGAGGGCCTTGCCGTCCCCGGCGCCGAGGTCAGTGCCGCAGCGCCTCCGGGCGCTCGCCACCTCATCGTCTCCGCACTGGCGCCTCCCACGGGAGGCGCCCCGGTGCTGGCGGTCACGGCGACAGGACGTGAGGCGGAGGACCTCCACGCGGCCCTGGAGTGGAGCCTCGGGCCCGGTGTGGTCGGGCTCTTCCCCTCCTGGGAGACCCTGCCGCACGAGCGGCTGAGCCCCCGCAGTGACACCGTGGGACAGCGGCTCTCGGTCCTGCGCCGCCTGGCCCACCCGGAGCCGGGTGACGACTCCCACGGTCCGTTGGCCGTCGTCGTGGCCCCCGTCCGGGCCCTGCTCCAGCCGATCTCCAAGGGCTTGGGAGAGCTGCGGCCGGTCGCCCTCTCCGCGGGAGCCGAGGTTCCGCTCGAACGCGTCGTCGAGGACCTGGCCGCGGCCGCATACTCGCGCACCGACCTCGTCGAGCGGCGCGGGGAGTTCGCGGTGCGCGGCGGCATCCTCGACGTCTTCCCGCCCACCGAGGAGCACCCCGTGCGGGTCGAGTTCTGGGGGGACACCGTCGAGGAGATCCGCTGGTTCACGGTGGCCGACCAGCGCTCGCTCCAGATCGCCGAGCACGGGCTGTGGGCCCCCCCGTGTCGGGAGCTGCTGCTGACCGAGGTCGTGCGTCAGCGGGCCTCGGCCCTCGCCGCGCACCTGCCCGGCGCGGCCGACCTCCTCGAGAAGCTGTCGCAGGGGATCGCCGTCGAAGGCATGGAGTCCCTCGCCCCGGCCCTCGTCGACGGCATGGAGACGCTGCTGGACGTGCTGCCGGACGGCGCCCTGCTCGTCGCCTGCGACCCCGAGCGGATCCGCACCCGCGCACACGACCTCGTCGCCACGAGCCAGGAGTTCCTCGAGGCCGGGTGGGCGAACGCCGCCAGCGGCAACACCGTGCCGATCGACCTGCAGGCGGTGCTGGGCACTGCCTCCTTCCACACCCTCGCCGAGGTGCGGTCGCAGGCCCGAGAGCTCGGTGTCCGCTGGCTCGACCTCACACCCTTCGCCGGGGACGAGGAGGGCGAGACCATCGACCTCGGTCTGGAACCCTCGCCGACCTTCCGGGGGGACACCGAGGAGGCGGTCGCCGAGCTGCGACGGCTCGTCGCCGACGACTGGTCCGTCGTCGCCGCCACGGAGGGACCCGGCCTCGCCAAGCGTGTCGCCGAGGTGCTCGCCGAGCACGACGTGCCGAGCCGCCTCGACACCGAGAAGGCGGATCCCCGTCCAGGCGTCGTCACGGTGACGACCGGCGCCGCGGGCCCTGGCTTCCTCGCTCCCGTGGCCCGGCTCGCCGTCATCACCGAGACCGACCTCACCGGCTCGGCCGGCGGGTCCGGGACCTCGACCAAGGACATGCGCCGGATGCCGTCGCGACGCCGCAACCAGGTCGACCCCCTCCAGCTGCGGCCGGGTGACTTCGTCGTCCACGAGCAGCACGGTGTCGGGCGGTTCGTCGAGATGGTGCAGCGCACGGTCGCCGGCGCCACCCGCGAGTACCTCGTCCTCGAGTACGCCCCCTCGAAACGAGGGCAGCCCGGGGACCGGCTCTACGTGCCCACCGACCAGCTCGACCAGGTCACCCGCTACGTGGGCGGCGAGCAGCCGAGCCTCAACAGGATGGGTGGCTCGGACTGGCACCAGACGAAGAGCCGTGCCCGCCGCTACGTCCGGCAGATCGCCGCCGAGCTCATTCGTCTCTACTCGGCGCGGATGGCGACGGCCGGGCACGCCTTCGGACCCGACACCCCGTGGCAGCGCGAGCTCGAGGACGCCTTCGCGCACGTCGAGACACCCGACCAGCTGAGCACGATCGACGAGGTCAAGGCCGACATGGAGCGGCCCGTGCCGATGGACCGGCTGGTCTGTGGCGACGTCGGATACGGCAAGACCGAAATCGCGGTCCGGGCGGCGTTCAAGGCGGTCCAGGACGGCAAGCAGGTCGCCATCCTGTGCCCCACGACCCTGCTCGTGCAGCAGCACGTCAACACCTTCACCGAGCGGTATGCCGGGTTCCCGGTCGTCGTCCGCGCCCTGTCCCGCTTCCAGAGCGACCGCCAGGCCAGGGCGGTGCTGGACGGTCTGGCGGCCGGTTCGGTCGACGTCGTCATCGGCACCCACCGCATCCTGTCCGCGGAGGTTCGCTTCAAGGACCTCGGTCTCGTCGTCATCGACGAGGAGCAGCGGTTCGGCGTCGAGCACAAGGAGCAGCTCAAGGCGCTGCGCACCTCCGTCGACGTCCTCGCCATGTCCGCGACGCCGATCCCGCGCACGCTGGAGATGGCGGTGACCGGCATCCGCGAGATGTCGACCCTCCAGACCCCGCCCGAGGAGCGTCACCCGGTGCTCACCTACGTCGGTGCGTACGACGAGAGGACGCTCACGGCCGCCATCCGCCGCGAGCTCATGCGCGAGGGGCAGGTCTTCTTCGTGCACAACAAGGTGTCGACGATCGAGAAGGCCGCCGCGCGGATCCGGGAGCTCGTGCCGGAGGGCCGGATCGCGGTGGCTCACGGGAAGATGGGCGAGCACCGTCTCGAGCAGGTGGTCCTCGACTTCTGGGAGAAGCGTTTCGACGTGCTCGTGTGCACCACCATCGTGGAGACCGGCCTCGACATCTCGAACGCCAACACCCTCATCGTCGAGCGCTCCGACCGACTCGGGCTGTCTCAGCTCCACCAGCTGCGGGGGCGGGTGGGGCGCGGCCGCGAACGTGCATACTCGTACTTCCTCTTCCCTCCGGAGGCTCCACTCACCGAGACCGCCCTCGACCGGCTCCAGACGATCGCCAGCCACACCGACCTCGGCTCCGGGATGCACGTCGCGATGAAGGACCTCGAGATCCGCGGCGCCGGCAACCTCCTCGGTGGCGAGCAGTCGGGCCACATCGCCGGGGTGGGCTTCGACCTCTACGTCCGCCTCGTCGGGGAGGCAGTCGCCGACTTCCGCGGCGACACCGACGAGAGCCCCACGGAGATCAAGATCGAGCTCCCCGTCGACGCGCACCTGCCGCACGACTACGTGCCCCACGAGCGGCTGCGCCTCGAGATGTACAAGAAGCTCGCGGCGGTCGTCGACGAGGCCCAGCTCGCCGACATCGAGGCAGAGCTCGTCGACCGCTACGGGCCTCCCCCGGAGGCCGTGCGCAACCTGCTCGAGGTGGCGCGCCTCCGCACGGTCGCCCGGGCCGGGGGGATCGCCGACATCAGCGTCCAGGGCAACCACGTCCGGTTCGGTCCGGTCGAGCTGCGTGAGAGCCAGCAGCTGCGTCTCCAGCGCCTCCATCCGGGGTCCATCGTCAAGCCGTCGCTGGGCACCGTCCTCGTGCCCAAGCCGATGACGGCACGCGTGGGGGGACGACCTCTGCGCGACCGTGAGGTCCTCAGCTGGGCTGGTGACGTCATCCACTCCGTCGTCATGGACAATGTGGGGCAGGCCGCCCAGGTGGCCACCGCCCGTGCGTAGCGGGACCGACCTCGAAAGGACAGCACGTGACCTCCACCGTCCGCCGATCCGTGGCGGTTCTGGCTCTCGCGGCCGCGCTCGGGACAGCCGCCTGCGGAGCGAGCACCGCGGACCGCGCCGCCGTGGTCGACGGAACCGTCATCCGCGAGACGGACCTCCAGGCGGCGATGTCGGAGATCAACGGGATGGACCCAGCGCTGCTCCAGGAGCAGCTCACCCCGACCGGCACCCTCACCGCCCTCGTCCAGGCGCCGGTCGTCCTCGACTACCTCGCGGGCAAGGGCGTCGTCGTGTCGGACTCCGTCGCCTCCCGTGAGGCCGCGGACCGCGGGGTCGCGGAGCCGAGCGAGGGCACGCTCCAGGTCATCAAGTTCGCGTCGGCGATCTCCGCCGCCCAGGAGTCCGGCCAGCTGACCGACGCCGACGGCCAGGCGCTCTCGGAGCAGCTCCGCTCCCAGGACGTCGAGGTCAACCCCCGCTACGGCGCCTTCGACCCGGACACCGCGTCGATCCAGCTCGGCCAGCCCTCGTGGGTCGAGGCGTTCGACGCAGGCCAGTGACCGTCTCCCAGTGACCGTCGGCGCCCTGGGACTGCTCCTCACCTCCCCCCGGGTCGCACCCGGGCTGCTGTCGCACTCGGCGTGGGAAGCGGTCAGGTCCTCGACCGTGCGCCTGGCGCGCACCCTGGACGATCCACTCGTCGAGGCCCTCCAGGAGTCGGGTTTCGGCGTCCAGGACGTCGGCGACGTCTCCCCACCCGAGCTCGCCCGCCGCCTCGTCGACCTCGCCACCGCCGCCTCGGTCCTGTGGCTCGGGTCCTCCGACGGCGACCCCGGCCTCGCCGACGCGATCGCTGCGGAGGTGTCGCGCCTCGAGTCACCGCCGGACGTCGAGGTGGTCGTCGGGTCGTGGGACGTGCAGGGCGGCCGACTCCTCGACGTCGTCGCGACGATGGACCGGCTGCGCTCGCCGGGCGGGTGCCCGTGGGACGCCGAGCAGACGCACGAGACCCTCTCTCCCTACCTCGTCGAGGAGGCCCACGAGGTCGTGTACGCGATCGCGACCGGTGACCGCGCACACCTCGCGGAGGAGCTCGGGGACGTCCTCCTCCAGGTCGTCTTCCACGCGCGGGTCGCGGAGGAGGCCGAGGACGGGGCATTCGACATCGACACGGTCGCCGGGCTCCTCGTCGACAAGCTCGTCCGTCGCCACCCGCACGTGTTCGGCGACGGCGACGCGACGACCCCTGTGGAGGTCGAGCAGGCCTGGGAACGAATCAAGGCCGAGGAGAGGGCAGTCGGTGCCGGCGGCGACGACGCCGCCGACCTCCTGCACGGCATCCCCGACTCGCTTCCCGGAGACCTGGCCGCGGAGAAGGTGCTCTCCAGGCTCCGGCGGCGAGGCCTCACGGCGACGCCGTCGACCGTGGATGCGGTGGCGAGGACTCGGGCCGACCTCGCGAGGGCCGAGGAAGAGGTCCGCGCGGCACTGCGCCGTCTCGCCGCAGAGGCAGGGCGAACCGGCGCAGAGGACTCGTCCAGCAGCTAGCTCCCGGCTCAGCGGGCTCGCCCGGTGCCGGTCGTGTCGTCGTCCGTGCGGCGCTCCTCGCGTCGGACGTATCAGGGTCGGGGGTCGCGCCTCTTCTTGGCATCGGACCCGTTCGGATCCGGACCCACATCACCACTCCAGCCCGGAGCACCAAGGAGAACGATCCACATGTCGCACACCACTTCCCTTCGCCGCACCGGCTCCGCGCTCGGCGCGACAGCCCTCCTCGGCATCGTGCTGGCAGCCCCCGCCATGGCGGGCCAGGACGCCGGTTCCGACGCCACCGCCGCCCAGGCGACCACCAGCTCAGCCGGCGGTTCCATCAACGGCCTCGACCGCTTCCAGCGCGAGGGTGTCATGGCTGACACGACGGAAGGCAACGGAGGCGTCAACGGCCTCGACCGCTTCCAGCGCGAGGGTGTCATGGCTGACACGACGGAAGGCAACGGAGGCGTCAACGGCCTCCACCGCTTGCGGCGCGAGGGAGTCCCAGGCGGTATGGACCGCGAGCGCCAGCTGGGCGGCTTCACGTACTCCACTGAGGTCTCCACCCTCCCGCAGGGGAGCTCCGGGATCTCGCAGGACGCGACCAAGCCGTCCACGCCGACGGTCGCGCGCATCGACGACACCATCGAGTACCTCCAGGTCGGTGCCGGCGTCCTCGCCGGGGCTGCGCTCGTCGGAGCCGGTGTGGCCGTCGCCTCACGCAGGAACCACCGGGGTCTCACGCCGGCGTGACCGGCACCCACACCGCACCCCAAGGACCGGCACGCCGTCGCGCGTGCCGGTCCTCGGCCGTCCGGTTCCTGCGCTCCGTCGCTGCGGCACGGATGCCTCTGCGCCCGGCGCATGCCCTCCTCTAGTCTGCTGCGGTGCCCGACCGTCCCGCCCGTGTGTTGGTCGTCGGCGGGGCGGTGCTGGACACGAAGCTGCGCACGGCCGGGGCGCCGGTGCTCGCCACGAGCAACCCCGGCAGTGCCTCGTGGACGGCCGGCGGCGTGGGTCGGAACATCGCGGAGAACCTCGCGAGGCTCGGGAGGCCGACGGTGCTCCTCGCCGCGGTCGGCGACGACATCGCCGGCGAGAGCATCCTCGGCCGCACGTCAGCCGCCGGCGTGGACTGCCGGAACGTCGTCGTCTCGGCGCACCCGACCGGCACGTATGCAGCCGTGCTCGACGATGCGGGTGACCTCCTCATCGCGGTCGCGGACATGCGCGCCACCGACGAGCTCTCCGTGGTGGACCTCGCCGCGCTGCCGCCCCTGCTGGCGGGAGCCGGTGCCGTCCTGGCCGACGCCAACCTCGACACCGAGGTCCTGCGATGGGTTGTGGCGGTCGCTGCCGACGCCAGAGTGCCGGTGGTCCTCGAACCGGTCAGCGTGGCGAAGGCGACCGGGCTCGCCCCGGTGCTGGACGACGGACACCCGGTGCACACCGTCACGCCCAACGTCGACGAGCTGGCGGCCCTCGTGGGCGCTGGGGTGGCGGACACCGTCGAGGAGGTCGTGGCAGCGGCCTCGGCCCTGCACGACCGTGGTGTCGACAACGTGTGGGTGCGGCGGGGGACCCGAGGGAGCCTGCTGTCGATCCGACCGGGCGCCGGCGTGCGGCGGGTGGTCCTCGTCGGTGCTCCACCGGTGGAGGTCGCCGACGTCACCGGCGCCGGTGACTCGATGACTGCGGGCTACGTGCACTCCCTCCTCGACGGGGCCGACGTCGTGGAGGCGGCCCGCTACGGGCAGGTGCTCGCGGGCCTCACCTGCGCGTCCCCGGACACCGTCCGCGCCGACCTCACCGAGGCGCTCGTCACCGCCCGGCTCACCCCCAGCCAGCCCCCCACCGAGGAGCTCTTCCGATGACCCCCACCGCACCGCCGCCACACCCGATGCTGCGCATCGCCCCCGAGGTCGCCGAAGCGCTTGCCGTGGGCACGCCGGTCGTCGCCCTGGAGTCGACGATCATCAGCCACGGGATGCCGTATCCCGACAACGTCGCGATGGCCCGGGAGGTCGAGCAGATCGTGCGGTCCGGGGGTGCGGTCCCCGCCACGGTCGCCGTCCTCGACGGACACCCCACGGTCGGCCTGGCCGACGACCGGCTCGAGCTCCTGGGCTCCCACGCGGAGGTCCGGAAGGTCAGCGTGCGCGACCTGCCGTACGTCGTCGCCACGAGATCGCACGGTGCGACGACCGTCGCCAGCACGATGCGGCTCGCCGGGCTGGCCGGCATCCGCGTCTTCGTCACCGGCGGCCTCGGCGGCGTGCACCGCGGCGCCGAGTCGTCGATGGACGTCTCCGCCGACCTCACCGAGCTCTCCCGCACCGAGGTCGCCGTGGTCTCGGCCGGGGTGAAGTCGATCCTCGACATTCCGCGCACCCTCGAGGTCCTCGAGACACTCGGCGTGCCCGTCGTCGGGTACGGCACCGACGAGTTCCCCTCGTTCTACTCGCGCTCGAGCGGCGTCTCGGCGCCGATGCGGCTCGACACGCCCGAGGAGGTCGCGGCGCTCATGCGGGCGACGTGGGACCTCGGCCTGGGAAGCGGCGTCGTCGTCGCCAACCCGGTGCCCGCCGAGGACGAGATGCCCCGCGAGGAGATCGACGCCGTCATCGACCGGGCCCTGGCGGACTGCGACGAGCGCGGCATCCGCGGCAAGGACATCACCCCCTACCTCCTCGGCCGGATCATCGAGCTCTCCGACGGCCGCTCGCTGCAGACCAACCTCGCCCTCGTCCGGCACAACGCCCGCGTGGGCACCGCGATCGCCGTCGCCCACGCCGCCCTCGCCTGACCCGAGCTCCCCGACTTCGTCTGTGGCGGTGTCGCGACACGCCGGTTCCGGGCCGCCAGACCCGCGATCTGACAGACGAAGTCGGGGAGGCGGGGTGGATGCGGGTCGGTCGGGGGGATGCCGGGCGCCGGGCACTAGGCTCGGAGCCGCACCCATCCGCCCAACACCCCAGGAGTACGGCGTGGCCAGCATCGAGGCAGTAGGCGCTCGCGAGATCCTCGACTCCCGCGGCAACCCCACCGTCGAGGTCGAGGTCGCCCTCGACGACGGCACCCTCGCCCGGGCGGCGGTTCCGAGCGGTGCGTCGACCGGTGCCTTCGAGGCCGTCGAGCGGCGCGACGGCGACAAGGGCCGCTACCTCGGGAAGGGCGTCGAGAAGGCCGTCGACGCCGTCATCGACGAGCTCGGGCCCAAGCTCCTCGGCTTCGAGGCCAGCGAGCAGCGGCTCGTCGACGCCGAGATGCTGGCCATCGACGGCAGTGCCACCAAGGAGAAGATCGGCGCCAACGCCATCCTCGGTGTCTCCCTCGCCGTCGCCCGCGCCGCCGCGGACTCGGCCGACCTGCCGCTGTTCCGCTACGTCGGCGGGCCCAACGCCCACCTGCTGCCCGTCCCGATGATGAACATCCTCAACGGCGGCAGCCACGCCGACTCCAACGTCGACATCCAGGAGTTCATGATCGCGCCGATCGGCGCCGACTCCTTCCGCGAGGCGCTGCGGTGGGGCGCCGAGATCTACCACGCCCTCAAGGGCGTGCTCAAGGAGAAGGGCCTGGCCACCGGACTCGGGGACGAGGGGGGCTTCGCCCCGAACCTCGACTCCAACCGGGCCGCCCTCGACCTCATCCTCGAGGCCGTCGAGAAGGCGGGCTACACGGCGGGCGAGCAGATCGGCCTGGCCCTCGATGTCGCCGCCTCCGAGTTCCACGAGGACGGGTCCTACGCCTTCGAGGGTGGTCGCAGGACATCGGCCGAGATGATCGACTACTACGCCGACCTCGTCGCGTCGTACCCGCTCGTCTCCATCGAGGACCCCCTCGACGAGTCGGACTGGGACGGCTGGAAGGCGATGACCGACCGCCTCGGCGACGAGGTCCAGCTCGTCGGCGACGACCTCTTCGTCACCAACCCCGAGCGCCTGGTCCGGGGCATCGAGACGGGCACCGCCAACGCCCTCCTCGTCAAGGTCAACCAGATCGGCTCCCTCACCGAGACCCTCGACGCGGTCGACATGGCCCACCGCAACGGCTACCGCTGCATGATGAGCCACCGATCCGGCGAGACCGAGGACACCACGATCGCCGACCTCGCCGTGGCGACGAACTGCGGCCAGATCAAGACGGGCGCGCCGGCCCGGTCCGAGCGCGTCGCCAAGTACAACCAGCTGCTGCGGATCGAGGAGGAGCTCGACGACGCCGCCGTGTATGCCGGTGCCGGCGCCTTTCCCCGCTTCGCCCGTCGGCAGCAGGGCTGACCCGACCGATGTCCACCGGGCGCGCACGCGGTCCGGCGTCGCGGCCTCCGCGGCGTTCGGCCCAGGGGCGCCCGCGCGGCTCGACGCGCCCGGCTGCTCCCGCTCCACCCGTCGAGGCGGCGGCTGGAGAGGCCGGCTCACCGTCGCCACCCGGAACCACCGGGCGCGCCGCGGGCTCGTGCTCGTCGCGATCCTCGCCTTCCTGTCGGTGCTCCTCGGGTCGACCGTCGCCGCCTACCTCGGCCAGCGCAGCGACATCGCGGCGCTCGAGGACAAGGTCGCCGAGCAGGAGCAGGACGTGGCCGTGCTCGAGGCGGAGCGGGAGCGATGGCGGGACCCGGCATACGTGGAGCAGCAGGCCCGCGAACGGCTCAAGTTCGTCAAGCCGGGGGAGCGGTCGTACACGGTCCTCGACGCCGCGCCGGCGACGGGCACGACCGACCCGGTGCCCGAGGTGGCCATGCCCGACCGCGACCTCGCCTGGTACGCCACCGTCTGGGAGTCGACCCGCACCGCCGACGCGCCCGGGGCGCGCCGGTGACGCACCGCACCGACCAGCCGCCCGTCGCGCAGGCCGACATGGAGGCGGTCTCCCGGCAGCTCGGACGCGAGGCACGCGGGGTGGCGCAGGTCGCGCACCGGTGCCCCTGCGGAGAACCCGACGTCGTCCGCACCCACCCGCGCCTGCCCGACGGCACGCCGTTCCCGACGTCGTTCTACGCCACCTGCCCGCGCCTGACGGGGGCGCTGTCGACGCTGGAGAGCCAGGGTGTCATGCGCGACATGACCCGACGGCTGGCCACCGACCGCGACCTCGCGACGCGGTATGCCGCGGCGCACGAGGACTACCTGGGGCGGCGGTCCCAGCTCGGTGACGTTCCCGAGATCGCCGGGGTGTCGGCCGGTGGGATGCCGTCGCGGGTCAAGTGCCTCCATGTGCTCGTCGCCCACTCGCTCGGTGCCGGCCCGGGAGTCAACCCCCTGGGCGACGAGGCGCTCGCCATGCTCGAGCCGTGGTGGGAGCGGCACCCGTGCTCGGCCGATGCCGGCACACCGACGGGCGCTCCCTCCGGGTCGGAGGGTGACGGATGAACGCCCCTGGGGTGCAGGCCCACAGGGTGGCCTCGATCGACTGCGGGACGAACTCGATCCGCCTGCTTCGTCGCCGACGTGGCCGACGACGGTGGGATGACCGACGTCCTGCGCCGGCTGGAGATCGTCCGGCTGGGACAGGACATCGACCGCACGGGGGTGATCGCCCCGGAGGCGATGCAGCGCACGCTGGCCGTCACGCGGGACTACGCCGAACAGTGCCGTGAGCTCGGGGCTGAGCGGGTGCGCTTCGTGGCGACGTCCGCATCCCGCGACGCCCGGAACGCCGCCGACTTCGTCGATGCCGTCCACGCCGCCTTCCGCGAGGTCGGGCTCGACGTGGCCGTCGAGGTGGTCGCGGGCGCCGTCGAGGCACGGCTGTCCTTCGTCGGTGCGACGGCGGACGTGCAGTCGCTCGGTGTCGCCGGGCCCTACCTCGTCGTCGACATCGGCGGCGGATCCACCGAGCTCGTCCGTGGGACGACCGACGTCGTCGCGGAGCGCTCCGTCGACGTGGGGTCGGTGCGGATGACCGAGCGGCACCTGAGGTCCGACCCCCCGCTCCAGGACGAGGTCGAAGGAGCGAGCCGCGACATCTCGGCGGCACTCGACACCGTCGAGGAGGGGGTCGACCTCACCGGCCTGGGTGCTGTGGTCGGGGTGGCCGGCACCATCACGACGGTGACGGCGCATGTGCTGCGGCTGCCGGCATACGACTCGAATGCCGTGCACCTCGCGCGGCGCCCGGCCGCCGAGCACTTCGCGGCCTGCCGAGAGCTGCTGGGCATGAGCCGGGCCCAGCGTGCCGCGCTTCCGTACGTCCACCCCGGACGCGTCGACGTCATCGGCGCCGGTGCTCTGGTCTGGTCCGAGGTGCTCACTCGCGCCCTGGACCGCTCGCCGGGGGCAGAGGTCGTGACGTCGGAGCGCGACATCCTCGACGGGATCGCCCTCTCCCTGACCTGATGCACCGCTCCTGCGCGCCGGGTGCCGGCCCGCCGGCCAGCGCATACAGTGGCCACGCCCCCGTGGCCCAACTGGCAGAGGCAGGCGACTTAAAATCGCCACAGGTGCGGGTTCGACTCCCGTCGGGGGCGCCCACGTTCACGCAGGTCAGACGCCTTTCACGCCTGCTGTTCGGCCCTGGCGGTCTCCATCGGTGTCACGAGCCCGGGTCAGTTCTGTCACAAACCGTTCCTCAGTAGGCTCAGACAGCACCTGAGTAGAGCTTGCCGAACACGTCTCCGGCTTGCTCCAGAGCCCGGTCTGAGCCATGCGAGTAGACCCGCAGAGTCATCGCAGGGTCGTGGACCTAGGTGTGTGGACCGAGTCGGCCACCCCGCGCCGGGCACGGGACCGGTGCAGGAAGAGTCTCGGTTCACCGGTCCAAGAGTCGTCACCGGCACGACCCACAGCGGTGACGTTTCGAAGTCTCGCCTCGTCGCCAAGCACCTCGGGACGTAGGAGGCTGTCTCAGACCGACACCCGGAGCGTCGCGGTGTTAGCTTTGCGTGCCGTGGCGAACCAGTTCAGGATGACCAAATGCAGGCGTTGACTATAGGGTCCCGCTGGGCGCACCGCGGTGCGCGGCTGGCCGAATGGGTGCGCGACCGGTTTTGGTTCATCCCGCTGCTGCTGATCCTTGGCGGAATCCTCATCGCCATTGTCGTTGCGCACCCCGAGGTCGTCGCGTTGCCGCCCGACTGGGGTCTGGGAAGCACCGTGCGCCCCACCACGGCCGACACCCTTCTCGAAGTGATGTCCACGTCGATGCTGACATTCGTCGGCGTCGTCTTCGCGATTACTCTGGTGGCTCTGCAACTGGCCAGCTCGCAGCTATCGCCACGGGTGATTCGCACGTTCGTCCGGTCCGGCATCACCAAAGTGGCCTTCGGCATTTTCCTGGCCACCTTCGCCTTCGCGGTCACCGGACTGGCCCTGGACCAGGTGGAAGATCCCTCAGCGGCGGCCCGGACTGTCATTGTCTCGACGGCCATGCTCGGCGGGGCGGTGCTCATCTTCGTTGTGTACGTCACCGCGACGATGCACCTGCTAGAGGTCGGATGGGTGATCACCGCGGTGGCTAACGAGGCGAGGGCTGCCATCCGGCGGAGCTACCCGGGGGAGGAGGCGTACGTCGCCGCCGATTCCCCCGTCCTAGTAGCTAACCCGCATGTCGTCCACCTGCATTCCAAGGACACTCATGCCTACAGAGGCGTGTTCGGCACGGTGTTGGGAGTCGATCGGCCTCGGCTGGTCCGCTTGGCGACCCGGTTTGACTGCGTCATCGAGATACTGCCACGCGTGGGGGAGTACGTTGTCACCGGTGGACCGGTGCTGGCTGTCCACGGCGACCAGTCGCCGCCAGAAGCGGATCTGCTCACCTGCATCGACCTCGGCCGTGCACGGAGCCTCTACCAGGACCCGACGTTCGGCATCCGGCAATTGGTGGACGTCGCGACCCAGGCGCTGTCACCGGCAATCAACCAGCCGACCACGGCGGTCCTGGTGATCGACCGGCTGCACGACCTCCTGTCACGCATTGCCCGGCTCCCCAGCCCGTCAGGGCTCCGCGTCGACGCGATGGGTACGGTCCGCCTGATGGAATCGACGTACTCCTGGGACTACTTGTTGCAGCTAGCTTTCGTGGAAATCACGGCCCTAGGGATCGCCTCACCGCACGTAACCCGGCGATTGGCCGCAGCCCTCCTGGATCTGAAGGCTGAGGTGCCCGACGATTCCGTTCCCGCGGTGGCGCGGGTCCAGGCGGCCCTTGACGAGATGCTGAGCACGCACGCCGCTGTCGGGTTCGCCGGAGTCGCCAGCACCCCCGACCGCCTCGGACTGGGCTGACAGGACGGCGAAAGATGGACCTACTCTCCAACCTCGAGACGCTGTTCGTCGTCGCAGCTGTGTCGGCGACGGCACCGATCCTCGCAGTGCTCCTCCCAGCCCAACGGATCCCGCAGCTCATCTTGCTGATCGTCGGCGGCGTCATCATCGGTCCCCAAGTCCTCGGCCTAGAGGTCACCCCCGAGATTGAGCTGATCGCCAACGTGGGCCTTGGTCTGGTGTTCCTTCTGGCCGGGTTCGAGATCGACCCCGCGATGTTGTTCCACCGGCCGGGCCAGCTCGCAGTGATCGCATGGGGCGCATCCGCGATCCTCGCGGCCGCGGTAGTCGGCGGCTTGACTGCCGTGGGATATGTCGACGCGTTCACGGCCGTCGGCCTGGCCTTGACCACGACGGCACTCGGGACCGTTCTCCCCATCCTGCGGGAGAGGGGCATGCTCGGTGGTGCCCTCGGGAAATGCTTTATGGCATCGGGGGCTGTCGGTGAGCTCTTCCCGATCGTCGCCATCGCGATATTCCTCGGCGTCAACAGCAGGTTTTCGGCTCTGCTCTCGCTCGCGGCGGTAGCACTCGTTGCGGCTGGGTTGGCCGTCTTCCCACGGTTCGTTCACGGCGGGCGGCTGGCGCGGATCGCCCGCGAGGGGGCTGACGCGACCAGTCAGACCACCCTGCGGCTGACGATCCTCCTCCTCCTGGGCCTGCTGGTCCTGGCGGGCGAGTTCGGCCTCGACGTCGTCCTGGGAGCTTTTCTGGCCGGCGTCGTGCTTCGCAGATGGGCACCGGGTGACGTACATGCGTTCGAGACGAAACTCGATGCGATCGGCTACGGGTTCTTCATCCCTGTCTTCTTCGTCACTGCGGGCATGGGCATCGATCTCCAGTCGATCCGTGAGTCGCCTGCGCGGCTCATTGTCTTCCTCGTCCTGCTGCTCGCCGTTCGCGGCTTGCCGATCCTGGTGGTCTACCGCTGGGCCCTCCCCCGCCGCGAGCGGGTCCAGTTGATGCTGCTCAGCGCCACTACCCTCCCACTGATCGTGGCGCTTGCCCAGATCGGCCTTGGGACAGGCACGATGCTGCCCGCGAACGCGGCGGCCCTGGTCGGCGCAGGGGTGCTGTCGGTGCTCTTCTTCCCCCTGATCGCCACTGCCATCCGTGCTCCGGCGGCCGCCGCAGAGGAGGCGCGGTCCTCGGAGGAGCCCTTGGATCAGGGTGCGCCCAGTTGAGTCGAACCGCCCGACACGCAGTGCCGCAACAGGCCCTCGAGACGATGCGGTCGTCAGCCGCTGGCAAGGGCACCGAGAGATCCAGCCGCCTGTCCCGACTCACCCCGGTGGGGTGAGGACCGCGGCGCGCACGGGACTTCACCGTGACCATCGGCAGCGGCGGCGGCTGCGAGTTCGTCCGGGCCGTGAGCAGCCAGCTGTACGGGGTTCCCCCTGAGGCGGTCGTGGGCACAATGGTGGGCTACACCTACGCCACGGACCAGGACGGGCGCCCCACGCTACGGCGCTCGGCCGGGGCCAACGAGGGCCAGGCCAAGGTCTCCGCGATCCAAGCGCAGCTGGGGCGGCGCCCGATCTTCGCGGCCGGCAACACCAGCGGGGACAGGGAAATGCTGGAGTGGGCCGCAGCCTCACCCGGTCCCACCCTCGCGCTGCTCATCGACCACGACGACGATGCGAGGGAGTTCCGCTACACCGGATCAGCCGAGTCGTTCACCGACGCGGAACGGATCACCGAAGTCGCGGCTCAACGCGGCTGGACTGTCACCAGCATGCGCAAGGACTGGGCTCGAATCTTCGCCAACGTCGCGCCGCTGTCCATCACACCTGAATAGCCAGAGCCCTGAGAGCCTTTCATGGGTGCGCGACCGCCCCGGGCCCGCTGCCGCCCACATACCTCGCTCTGTTGGCTCTGCCGTCTGGGCCCTACCGTACTGCGAGGCGAGGGGCGGCGTCGTCAAGGGTCGGCTGGCATTGAGACGGAGCCACCGGGCCGCAGAGGAGACAAGCGATCTCCAAGTGCCTCAACAAGTCCTCGTGACGGGTGCTCCACGGCGGGAACAATCTTTCGCCGTGCGTCACCCACCAAACCGGCGAGTCCAAAGGGTCCCAGGGCATCCGGTCGGCATTGCAGCAACCGCGACGACCCCGAGCATGTAATCCGGTATCCGATGCGGGTCTCCTGACCCGCACTGACGACATCGATCTCACGGCGATCGAACGGCATTCCTGCCGCTTGGGCTTGCAGCACGCGCACCATCCGCCCGAGATGAGCTGGATGACCCTAGTCCTGCTACCGCGTCCCTGGTCGCCGAGTCGATCGCGACCGGCACGCGCGACGCACTGGTTCCGATGCGGAGACGCCTCGTGAGGGTCGGCATTGCGGGGACCACAGATGCGCGCGAGGACGGACAGCGTTGTCCAAGGCGGGGCGGCGAGGGAAGAGGGAGGGTAGGGGGGTTCGTGACACGAACGTGTCACTAACGCGCTGACACGAGACGTCATCAGGTGCTGTGAGGGGACATGAATACAGGCGCGGGCGGCGCTGCTGCGCGCTCAGTTGCCACGTGGTGCCACGGGGGAGGTCGAACTTAAAATCGCCCACAGGTGCGGGTTCGACTCCCGTCGGGGGCGCGGCTGGGCCACAGGGGCAACGGGTCGCTCGGTGACCCGGCGTGACGGGAGGGTGGGCCCTCCACAGCCCGGCCCGTCGGGAACATCGGGACCCCTCCCGGACGTCTACTCTGATGACACGCGCGGTGAGCGTCACCGCCTTTGACCATCACGGAGGAACGATGGCCAGCAACCCGGCCTTCAACCGGATCGAGAAGGACGCCGAGAGCGGCTACGCCGGCTTCGGTGGTCAGCCCGCTGGTGCGACCCAGTCCGCTGCGGCGGCCCAGGCGGCGACTGCGGGCATGACCGCGCAGCAGCTCCAGGACCTGTACAACCAGCCGTCCGCCGGTCCCGTCGAGACCCGACGGGTCACGATGGACGACGTCATCATGAAGACGCTGTCCCTCTTCGCGATCGTGCTCGTCACCGGCGCCATCGGCTGGACGGTCGCTGCGGCCAACCCCGGAGATCGGTATGGCCCTGTGGTTCGGCGGCATGATCGCCACCTTGGTGCTCGGCCTCGTCATCGCCTTCAAGAAGACGCTGAGCGTGCCGCTGATCCTGCTCTACGCCGTCGTCGAGGGCCTGTTCATGGGGGCGGTCAGCGAGTACTTCAACGAGGCCTATCCCGGCATCGTCGGACAGGCGGTCCTTGCCACCCTGTCCACCTTCGCCGGCATGTTCCTCGCGTACCGGTTCGGGCTCATCAAGGTCACGGCGAGGTTCCGCCGGGTCATGACGATGATGATCTTCGGCTACGCGATCTTCGCGGTCGTGAACTTCATCTTCGCGGTGGTCACCGACACGGCGTTCGGGTTCGGCGGCAGTGGTGCGCTCGGCATCGGCATCTCGCTCTTCGCCGTCGGCCTCGCGTCGTTCACCCTCGCGCTCGACTTCGACTCGATCGAGCACGCCATCCGCACCGGCGCACCGCAGCAGTACTCGTGGCTCCTGGCGCACGGCCTCATCGTCACGCTCGTCTGGCTCTACATCGAGTTCCTCCGGCTCTTCGCGCGACTGCGCGAGTGACCGAGGACTCCACGAACGACACCGCCGGGGCAGGCTCACCTGCCCCGGCGGTGCCGTCTGTGCCTTCGGTCGACGATCCGGCAGGCACGCGCTCGCCGGATGCCGGGACCGGCGGGGATGCCGCGCGCGTGCCCGTCGACGTCGTCCCACCGGAGGCACGGGCGGAGCTCGAGCGACTCCGTCGCCGGTGGGGCGAGCTCCCGTTGGCGCGTGCGGAGGCCGCGATGCCGATGCTCCGGCGCCTCCTCGTCGACCTCGGACGACGTTCGGCTCCCGAGGCGTCGTCCGTGCCCGACCTCGGGCCGGGCGTCGTCCCCGACCAGCTGGCCGTCCTCGTGTGGGACGCCTACGCGGTCGGGCGCGGTGGCGGCATCCCCGAGCTCCTCACGGACCTGCGCCGCACTCTCGGCTGACGGCCCGGTCTCCGGAGAACCGGGGAGAGACTTCCCCGGACCGCTGCGGGGCCCACCTCTGCTCCGTGCCCAACGGGCCGTCGACGTCCGGCCCCGTCCTACGCTGCGGGACATGGCCGACAGAGACGTTCGTCCCGACGCGCGCGAGCCTGCCGTCGTCATCGTCATGGGCGTCTCCGGCTGCGGGAAGTCGACCGTCGCCAAGGGGCTGTCGACCGCTCTGGGGTGGGAGTTCGCCGAGGGCGACGACTTCCACCCCGAGGCCAACGTGGCCAAGATGCGCAGCGGCACGCCACTCACCGACGAGGACCGATGGCCGTGGCTTGAGTCCATCGGCGAGTGGATCTCGGGGAAGGAACGAGCGGGCGAGCCAGCCGTCGTCACCTGTTCCGCGCTGCGCCGCGCCTACCGGGACCTGCTCCGTGAGGGCCGGCCGCACGTCCGCTTCCTCCACGTCACCGCGGAGCCGGATGTCCTCCTCGAGCGGCTGGAGCAGCGGCCCGGCCACTACATGCCGGCGTCGCTGCTGACCAGCCAGCTCGCCGCCCTCGAGCCGCTCGCGGACGACGAGCCGGGCGTCGTCATCGGCACCGAGGGAAGTGCCGAGCAGGTTCTGTACCGGGCGCTCGTCGCCCTCGGCCGTCGACCGGAGCACGCCTGACAGCTCGACGGCTCAGGCGAGCCGCTCCACGATGACGGCCATGCCCTGACCGCCCCCGACGCACATCGTCTCGAGGCCGAGCTGGCCGTCGCGCTCCTCGAGGCCGTTGAGGAGGGTCGTCATGATGCGGGTGCCCGTCGAGCCGAACGGGTGGCCCAGCGCGATCGCGCCGCCGTGGACGTTGAGCTTCTCCTCGTCCATGCCGAGGTCGTCGGCGCTGGGCAGCACCTGCGCGGCGAACGCCTCGTTGATCTCGTAGAGGTCCATGTCACCGATCGACATGCCGGCCCGGGCCAACGCCTGGCGCGACGCCTCCACCGGGCCGAGCCCCATGATCTCGGGTGAGAGGGCGGAGACCCCCGTCGACACGATCCGGGCGCGGGGTGCGAGGCCCAGCTCCTTGGCGCGGGTGTCGCTCATGACGACGACTCCGGAGGCGCCGTCGTTGAGCGGGCAGCAGTTGCCCGCAGTGATCGTGCCGTTCTCCCGGAACACCGGGCTGAGCGCCTGCACGCCCTCGAGGGTCACTCCCGGGCGCGGGCCGTCGTCCGTCGACACCACCGTGCCGTCCGGCACGGTGACCGGCAGGATCTCGCGAGCGAAGAACCCGTTCGCGATCGCCTTCTCGGCACGGTTCTGGCTGCGCACGCCCCACTCGTCCTGGCGTGACCGTGAGACGCCCCGGAGGGTGGCGACGTTCTCGGCGGTCTGGCCCATGGCGAGGTAGATGTCGGGCAGCCGGCCCTCGTCGCGGGGGTCGGTCCACGGGGCGTTGGTGCGTGCGGTCTCGGCGCTGTGGGTGGCCGCGTCGGCGAAGAGCGGGTTCTGGGTCTCGACGTCGGTGCCCCCCGCGCCGGCGAAGCTCGTGTACTGCGAGACGCACTCGACGCCCCCGACGACGAAGGTGTCGCCCTCACCCGCCCGGACCGCGTGGAAGGCCATCCGCATGGTCTGGGTCGAGCTCGCGCAGAAGCGGTTCACCGTCGCGGCCGGCAGGTGGTCCATGCCGGCGAGGACGGCGATGACCCGGGCGAGGTTGGAGCCGTGCCTGCCACTCGGGTCGGCACAGCCCCAGTAGAGGTCGTCGATGCTCATCGGGTCCAGGGACGGGAGCTGGTCGAGGAGGCCACGGACGACCTGCACCGAGAGGTCGTCCGGCCGCACGTCCTTGAGCGAACCCTTGAACGCGCGGCCGATCGGGGTGCGGGCGGTGGCGACGATGACGGCCTCGGTCACGGGGGCTCCTCTGGTGCGCGGACGGCATACGAGGTCCTGGACGGTGTGGGTCGGACCCTTCCCCAGCGTATGCCGGGGGGCCCGACGCCGGCATGTGGCCTCGGTCTCGTCGGGAGCCTCCCGCCGGCGGGGGTGCTCCGACATGATGACGTCATGGACACCACGCGCAGCCGGGCATCGTCAGGGTCGCCGTACGAGGGCAGCGTGGGGTTCTCCCGCGCGGTCCGCGTCGGCCAGTACATCGCGGTCTCGGGCACCGCGCCGATCAAGGCCGACGGTCACGTGAGCGTCGACCCCGCCTCCCAGGCGCGTCGCTGCTGGGAGATCGCCCTCGGGGCGCTCGCCGAGCTCGGCGGCCGGCCCGAGGACGTCATCCGCACGCGGCACTACATCACCGACGAGGACGTCGTGGACCCTGTCTCGACGGTCCACGGGGAGATCTTCGGAAAGATCCGGCCCGCGAGCACGATGGTCGTCGTCGCCGGCCTCGTCGACCGCCGGTGGAAGGTCGAGGTCGAGCTCGACGCCATCGTCTCCGGCTGATCGGGGCGCGGTCCTTCGGCCGGGCGGCCCCTGGACCCTTCGTCGGCGACGCTGCGACCGGCGGTGGTCGCGCCGGTCAGGCGAGGTCCGCCGTCGTGCTCTCGTCCGACTCCTCGGTCTCCACCGGAGTCTCCTCGGACGGTGGTACCTCGTCGTGCCGGCGCCGCAGGAGCACGGCCCAGCGCCCGCGCGGGCCCCGCGCCTGACCGGCGATCTGGGTCGGGGCGACCTCCGCGCCCGGCTCCCTCACCGCCTGCCCGGCGGCGACCGCGACGGGCCCCACACCTTCGCCCCGGCGTGGCTCGGGGGCACGGTCCGAGGTGTCGGCGCCCCAGACCGCGAGCGCGGCGCAGACGCTCGGCAGGAGGGCCGCCGCAGCGCGCGCGTAGCCCGCGGCGGACGGGTGGAAGCGGTCCTTGCTGAACATCTCGTGGGGCGACTCGTCGAACTCCGGCCCGAGGAGGTCCCCGAGCGACACGGTCCGTCCGCCGGCCTCGACCACCGCCACGGTCTGCGCCGCGGCGAGGTCCCGGGACCACCGCTTCATCAGCGAGCGCAGCGGCTGCCGGATCGGCTGGATCGTCCCGAGGTCGGGACACGTCCCCACGACGACCTCGGAGCCCAGGGCGCGGATCCGCCGCACCGTCTGCTCGAGGGAGCGCACGGATGCCGACCGCTCGATCCGGTGGGTGACGTCGTTCGCCCCCACCATGATGAGCACGACGTCGGGGTGCAGGACCTCCTCGAGGGCGTTCGCGAGCTGGCGCTCGAGGTCGCTCGACTCGGCGCCGACGACCGCGGTGTTCGTCAGCCGCACGCGGCGGCCGGTGAGCGCCGAGACGCCGCTCGCGATGATCGCGCCGACCGTCTCGTGCGGGGAGTCGGCCCCCATGCCGGCCGCCGAGCTGTCACCGAGCACGAGGAGCTCGTAGGGCACGCCGCGACCTGCGCCGTAGATGCCCACGTCGTCGGGGGAGTCGTCGAACGGGTTGCCGATGACCCGGCGGGCGAGCGCTGCCTCCGCCTTGATGACACCCCAGCCGACCGCCCCCAGGGCGGCACCGGCGGCCGCGACACCGCCGCCGCCGTATGCCGCGGTGGCCGCGATCTTGCGGGCCCGGCGTGCTCGTCCCATGGGCTGCCTTCCTCCTCGCCGGCCTCCACGGTACGCGAGCGGTGACGTCGTCATCCCGGAGGCGGGCCCGACGCCCTAGCGTGGCGTCGTGGACGTCACCGTCGGTAGTGGGGCCGACCTCGAGACCGTCGTCACCCACGACGACACCGCGGCCGCCCTCGGCTCCGGGAGCGTGCCGGTGCTCGGCACTCCCCGCCTCCTCGCATGGTGCGAGGAGGCGACCTGCCGTGCGCTCGGGCCCGGGCTGCCCCAGGGCTCGACGAGTGTCGGGACGGTGGTGCACCTCGAGCACCTCGTGCCCAGCAGCGTCGGTGAACGGGTGACCGTGCGGGCCGAGGTCGAACGCACCGACGGCCGCCGCGTCATCTTCACGGTCACCGCGACGGATGCCGGGGGGACCGTCGTCGGACGGGGAACGGTCGAGCGGGTGGTGGTGGACGAGCAGCGCTTCCTCGACGGCCTCGCCGCCCCTTCCACGTGACCTCGCCCCGACGGCACGACGTCTCTAGCGCTGCGGTTTGCGGGCCTGCAGGGTGTAGCTGAGCGGGAGCCGCTCCGGGTGCTCCATCAGCGACCACTCACCCAGGCCGTCGCGCACCATCCGGTTCGGCAGCGCCTCCCACGGCACGCTCCGGTGCTCCACGAGTCCGGTGAGCTCGAGCCCCCGCCCGAGCAGCGCCGTGACCGTCTCACCGATGCCGTGGTTCCAGGACATCGAACGGTTGTTCGTGAACTCGACGTCGGTCTCGACGTAGGTGCCGGCGTCCTCGTCGTCGATCGGCTCGGACGTCTCGAAGTAGGGGTACGCAACGATCAGAGCCTCGTTGAGTGCCTCGTCGAGCGACCACATCATCGGGTGGCCCTCGCGGACGAAGAGGCGACCTCCGGGCGCGAGGAGGTCGTCGACGACCCCCGCCCAGCGGTCGACGTCGGGCAGCCAGCAGAGAGCCCCGACGCCCGTGTAGACGAGGTCGAAGCTGCGTCCGGCCAACGCCTCCGGTGCCGAGTACACGTCGGCCTCGACGAACTCGACCGCGGGCCCGGCCTCTGCTGCCAGCCGGCGCGCCTGCTCCAACGAGGCGGGCGACAGGTCGAGCCCGGTCATCCGGGCGCCCAGCCGGGCGAGCGAGAGGGTGTCGGTGCCGATGTGGCACTGCAGGTGGATGCCGGTGCGCCCGCTGATGTCGCCGAGCAGCGGCAGGTCGAAGCGAACGACGCTGCTGAGGTGCTCGGGGTCGGCGACGAACGCCTCGAACCCGTAGTCGGGGCTCGCCGCATGGGCCGGGGCGCGCTCGTCCCAGTTGGCGCGGTTCACGGTGAGGTAGTCGTCCATGCCCGCCATCGTCGCCCATCCGCGGGCCCCCGCGCCCCCGGGTTTGCGCCGGCCCGGACCCGGTCGCCACCGTGCGAGGATGACTCGGTGAAGTACGCGGAGCACGTCGTGGACCTTGTCGGGAACACCCCCCTCGTCAAGCTCAACTCGGTCACCGAGGGGATCGGCGCGACCGTCCTCGCGAAGGTCGAGTACGTCAACCCCGGCGGGTCGGTGAAGGACCGGATCGCCCTGAAGATGGTCGAGGCGGCGGAGGCCTCGGGTGAGCTGCAACCCGGTGGGGTCATCGTCGAGCCGACCTCGGGCAACACGGGGGTGGGACTCGCGCTCGTTGCCCAGCGCCGTGGCTACTCCTGCATCTTCGTCTGCCCGGACAAGGTGTCCGAGGACAAGCGCAACGTCCTCAAGGCCTACGGCGCGCAGGTCGTCGTGTGCCCCACGGCGGTGTCCCCGGAGCACCCGGACTCCTACTACTCGGTCTCCGACCGCCTCGTCGACGAGACCCCCGGTGCCTGGAAGCCGGACCAGTACTCCAACCCCAACGGGCCGCTCTCGCACTACGAGACCACCGGTCCGGAGATCTGGCGCGACACCGAGGGGCGGGTCACCCACTTCGTCACCGGTGCCGGCACCGGTGGCACGATCTCGGGCGCCGGCCGCTACCTGCGCGAGGTCTCCGCGGACCGCGGAGCGGGCCGGGTCCAGGTCGTCGCCGCGGACCCCGAGGGCTCGGTCTACAGCGGTGGGACGGGTCGGCCGTACCTCGTGGAGGGCGTCGGCGAGGACTTCTGGCCTGCGGCCTACGACCCCTCGCAGGTCGACCGGGTCGTCGCCGTCTCCGACGCCGAGTCGTTCGGGATGACCCGCCGACTCGCGCGCGAGGAGGGCCTCCTCGTCGGCGGCTCGTGCGGGATGGCGGTCGTCGCCGCCCTCGTCGTCGCCCGTGACCTGCCCGACGACGCGGTCGTCGTCGTCGTCCTCCCGGACTCGGGTCGGGGCTACCTGTCGAAGATCTTCAACGACGAGTGGATGGCGTCCTACGGCTTCATGAAGAGCGACGCCGAGCGCACCGTGGGCGACGTCCTCCACGCCAAGGACGGTGCGATCCCCGCGCTCGTCCACACCCACCCCTCCGAGACCCTGCGCGACGCGATCCAGATCCTCCGCGAGTACCACGTCTCGCAGATGCCGGTCGTCAAGGCGGAGCCGCCGGTCATGTCCGGCGAGGTCGCCGGCGCGGTGTCCGAGCGGGACATCCTCGAGGCGCTGTTCACCGGGAAGGCCCACCTCGCCGACCGGGTCGGCCAGCACATGAGCCCGGGCCTGCCACTCGTCGGCGCCGGAGAGCCGGTCTCGACCGCACGCCAGGAGCTCGAGGGGTCCGACGCCGTGCTCGTCGTCGAGGACGGCAAGCCCGTCGGCGTCCTCACCCGCGCCGACCTGCTCGCGTTCCTCGCCGACTGACCGACCCCCCGCGACGGGCGTGCCGGAAGGGTCAGACTTGACGCATGGAGCGGTTCCCGGGGGAGAGCCCGGTCGAGAAGGCCATCAGGGAGGCCCAGGAGCGCGGGGAGTTCGACGACCTCCCCGGTGCCGGCAAGCCACTGTCGGACCTCGGGGACCCCGACGACCCGCTGTGGTGGGTGCGGCGCAAGGTCGAGCGGGAGCAGCTCGACCTCTCCCTCGCGCTCCCCACGGTGCTCCAGCTGCGCAAGGAGGCCGCCGGCTTCCCGCACTCCCTCCTCGAGCTCCGCTCGGAGGATGCCGTGCGCCGGGTGCTCGAGGACTTCAACGCGCGGGTGCGTCGCGACCGCCTGCGGCCGCCGGACCGAGGGATGCCCCAGCTGCTCGCTCCCACGGTCGACGTCGACGCGATGGTCGAGCGCTGGCGTGCCCTGCGAGCAGCCTCACAGCCCCCCGAGGTTGACCCGCCGGTAACAACCCGCGAGGCTCGACCCGGGCGCCGCTGGTGGCGCCGCCGGCGGTGAGCCGGGCCCGGACGCCGTGCCACGGCATCCGCGGTGGTCCGTCGCCGCGGTGACCGGCGAGCCGACCCGACGACCGACGAGGAAGGCCCGATGAGCGAGTTTCCGCACCTGCTGGCCCCACTCGACCTCGGACACCTGACCCTTCCCAACCGGGTCGTCATGGGCTCGATGCACACGGGGCTGGAGGACCACGCCAGGGACTTCCCGAAGCTCGCGGCGTACTTCGCGGAACGGGCCCGCGGCGGCGCGGCGCTCATGGTCACCGGCGGCTTCGCCCCGACCATCGAGGGCACGCTGTACCCGATGGCGTCCAAGCTCACCACTCGACGCGAGGCGCGCCAGCACCGGCAGGTCACCACGGCGGTCCACGAGGCAGGGGGGCGGATCGCACTGCAGATCCTCCACGCCGGGCGCTACGCCTACACGCCCTGGTGCGTCGCGCCCTCGGCGATCAAGAGCCCGATCTCGAGGTTCACCCCCCGTGCGCTCTCCGATGGCGGCGTGAGGCGCCAGATCCGTGCCTTCGCCCGCGCGGCCCGACTCGCCCGCGAGGCGGGCTACGACGGCGTCGAGGTCATGGGGTCCGAGGGCTACCTCATCAACGAGTTCCTCGCCCCGCGGACCAACCAGCGCACCGACAGGTGGGGTGGCACACCCGAGAACCGCCGGCGCTTCGCCGTCGAGACCGTGCGGGCGGTCCGAGAGGCCGTCGGCAGCGACTTCATCGTCATCTACCGCATCTCGGTCCTCGACCTCGTCGAGGACGGCCAGACGTGGGAGGAGGTGACCGCCCTGGCCCGCGAGGTGGAGGCCGCCGGGGCGAGCATCCTCAACCTCGGCATCGGCTGGCACGAGGCCAGGGTGCCCACGATCGTCACCTCGGTGCCCCGGGCCGCCTTCACGTCGTATGCCGCCCGACTCAAGGGGCACGTGTCGGTGCCCGTCGTCGCGACGAACCGGATCAACATGCCCGAGGTCGCCGAGGCGGTCCTGGCCGAAGGCGGTGCGGACCTCGTCTCCCTCGCCCGGCCCTTCCTGGCCGACCCCGAGTGGGTCCGCAAGGCCGCCGAGGCTCGGGCCGACGAGATCAACACGTGCATCGCGTGCAACCAGGCGTGCCTCGACCACACCTTCGTGAGCAAGCGAGCGACCTGCCTGGTCAACCCCCGAGCCGGGTACGAGACCGAGCTCGTCCTCGGCCCCACCCGCTCGGTCAAGAAGGTCGCGGTCGTGGGTGCCGGACCGGCTGGCCTCGCCGCCGCGACGACCCTGGCGGACCGGGGCCACCAGGTGGAGCTCTTCGAGGCACGCGACCACGTCGGCGGCCAGTTCGACATCGCCATGCGCATCCCCGGCAAGGAGGAGTTCGCCGAGACGATCCGCTACTTCACCCGCCGCCTGGACCTCACCGGCGTCAAGGTGCACCTCGGTCGACGGGTGGATGCCGGCGAGCTCGCCGGCGCCGGCTTCGACGAGGTGGTCGTCGCCACGGGGGTCGAGCCCCGGATCCCCGGAATCCCGGGCATCGACCACCCGATGGTCATGACGTATGCAGAGCTCGTGAGGGGAGAGCGGACAGCGGGCTCACGGGTCGCCGTCATCGGGGCCGGCGGCATCGGAGTCGACGTGGCCGAGTACCTGACGACCGACAGGTCGCCGGCCCTCGACGTCCACGACTGGAAGAGCGAGTGGGGCGTCGGTGACCCCGCCGAGACGCGAGGGGGAGTGACGACGCCGCGGCCGGGGCGCAGCACGCGCCACGTCGTCCTGCTCCAGCGGAAGACGACCACCATCGGCAGGGGGCTGGGCAAGACGACCGGCTGGGTGCACCGGGCGTCCCTGAAGGCCAAGGGCGTCGAACACGTCACCGGTGTCGCGGCATACGACCGGATCGACGACGACGGCCTGCATGTCACGGTCGGCAGCGGAGCCGGTCGGGGGAGCGAGCAGCGCACCTACGCCGTCGACAGCGTCGTGGTGTGCGCCGGCCAGGAGCCCCTGCGCGCCCTGGCCGACGCGCTCGTCGCGCGCGGTGTGACGACCCACCTCGTCGGCGGAGCGGACGTGGCGGCCGAGGTGGACGCGAAGCGCGCGATCCGCCAGGCCACCGAGGTGGCGGCCCGAATCTAGGGCCGCTCCCCGCAGATGGGCGAGGGTGCCGCCTCAGCCCGAGGGTGGGCGGCCGGTGTAGGCCAGGAGCCGCTCCTGCGGAGTCGCGTCCGGCGAGACGGGAAGCTCCGGCCTTGAACACTCCGTGGCGCTGCTCCTCGGTGAACCGTCCGTGGATCTGCTGGTACGCCGCCTCCGCCAGACCCTCGGGCATCGTGGCGTCCTGGCCGGTGGCTCTGGCGAGGTCCCAGCCGTGCAGCAGCTGGTCGCTGAAGGCGATGCCCAGGGACGGACCGGTCCTCTCGACGACGCCCTCCTTGCCGAACGTCCTCAGGGCCTCGTCGCGCGAGCGCGTGAAGTCGGCGAGCGGCACCCTGCCGAGGAGGTCCGGCGGCTCGGCGCCCGGTGGGGAGGAGTCCTCGCCACGCGCGGATGCGACGAAGAACCGCTGGGTCTCGAGCATGTGGTTCATCAGGGTGCGCACGTCCCAGCCCTCGCAGCCGGTGACGGCGTCCAGGTGGTCGCTCGCGATGGCGACCTTCCCGAGCGTCCAGTCACTCGCTCGGCGGTACAGGTCGAGCAGGTCGACGTCGTCCATGGGAAGCCCTCCTTGTTCGGGACCACCACCCGGCCTACCCGGAGGGCGTGGAGCAAAACGGTGCCGCGGGGCCTCGGCGGCGTCCTGCTGGAGACGCAGGCCGCCGGGGCGGCGTAGTGTCGACGGACGGAGTCGTTCAGGCTTCCTAGCGCTGGGAGCACATCATGGCGGACAAGTCACCTCGACAACACATGACCAAGAAGGCCGGCAAGTCGATCAAGGAGAAACGGGCCGAGAAGCACGCCAAGGCGGATGCCAAGAGCCACCTGGACATCGGGGAGATCCGCAAGAAGTAGCCAGCGCCGCGTCGTCGAGCCGCGCGCCCACGTCCACGAGTGTCCGCGGCGCTCGGCCGGGCAGAGCCTCGGGGCCTCGGGCCGGTGGCCGGACGGGGCCTCAGGCCGGTGGCCGGACGTCCCTCTGCGCCGGGAGGTCGGCGACGCCGACGGGGCAGGTGAGACCGTTCGGGCCGTGGTTGCAGTAGCCGTTCGGGTTCTTGTGGAGGTACTGCTGGTGGTAGTCCTCGGCGTACCAGAAGGGGCCGGCCGCCTCCGCCGGCGCGAGAGTGGTCGTGATCGCGCCGCGTCCAGCGCGCGTCAGCACGTCCTGGAAGGCCGAACGTGTGGTCCGCGCCGCGGCCTCCTGGCCAGGGGTCGTCCAGAAGATCGCGGACCGGTATGCCGTGCCGATGTCGTTGCCCTGCCGGTTCCCCTGGGTGGGATCGTGGTTCTCCCAGAAGGCCTTGAGGAGCATCTCCGGCGACGTCACCGACGGGTCGAAGGCGACGAGCACGGCCTCGGCGTGGCCGGTGCGGCCGGTGCAGGTCTCCTCGTAGGTGGGGTTCGGCGTGAAGCCGCCCATGTAGCCGGCCGCGGTCGTCACGACACCGGGCAGCCTCCAGAAGATCCGCTCCGCACCCCAGAAGCAGCCCATGGCGACGTAGAGCACCTCGGTCCCATCGGGCCAGGGCCCCTCGAGAGGGGTGCCGAGGACCTCGTGGGTCGTCGGCACGTGGAAGGGCCGGTGGCTCCGGCCCGGGAGGGCCTCCTCGGCGCTGGGCAGTGTGGTCTTGGCGCGGGATCCGAAGAGCATGTACGTCCCAACGTCCGGACCCGCCGGCATCATCCCCGGTGCCGGAGCACGGCATACCCTCGTGCCCATGGCACTCGACAACCTCGGCTTCTCCTCGCGTGCGATCCATGCGGGACAGGAGCCGGACCCCACGACCGGCGCGGTCATCGTCCCGATCCACCAGGTCAGCACCTTCAAGCAGGACGGCATCGGCGGCCTGCGCGGCGGCTACGAGTACTCCCGGTCGGCGAACCCCACGCGCACGGCGCTCGAGGAGTGCATCGCGGCGCTCGAGGGCGGCGAGAGGGGGTTCGCGTTCGCCAGCGGCCTCGCCGGTGAGGATGCCGTGCTGCGCGCCCTCCTCACGCCCGGCGACCACGTCGTCGTCCCCTCGGACGCCTACGGCGGGACCTACCGGCTCTTCGACCAGGTCGCCCGGCCCTGGGGTGTCGACCACTCGATCGCGACCGTCGCCGACGTCGACTCCGTCCGCGCGGCGATGCGTTCCCACACCCGGATGGTCTGGGTGGAGACGCCCACCAACCCCTTGCTCGGCATCGCCGACATCGAGGCGATCGCCGCGGTGGCGCACGAGGCGGGGGCGCTGTTCGTCGTCGACAACACCTTCGCCTCCCCCTACCTGCAGACGCCCATCGCGCTCGGCGCGGACGTCGTGGTCCACAGCACGACGAAGTACGCCGGCGGGCACAGTGACGTGGTGGGCGGCGCAGTCGTCGTCGCGCCGGGCGCGGTCACGCGGGACGGCGAGAGCGTCACAGAGCGCATCGCCTTCCACCAGAACGCCATGGGTGCGGTGGCCGGGCCGTTCGACGCCTGGCTGGTGCTGCGTGGTCTGAAGACCCTCGCCGTGCGGATGGAGCGCCACTGCGACAACGCGGAGGCCGTCGCGCGGTTCCTCCTCGACCATGAGGGGGTCACGGCCGTGCACTACCCGGGCCTTCCGGACCACCCGAACCACGACATCGCTGCCCGCCAGATGACGCGGTTCGGCGGAATGGTGGCCTTCCGGGTGCGCGGCGGCGAGGACGTGGCCACCAAGGTGTGCGCCGAGACCGAGCTGTGGACCCTCGGCGAGTCGCTCGGCGGTGTGGAGTCGCTCATCGAGCACCCGGCACTGATGACGCACGTCTCCGTCGCGGGCACCGAGCTCGAGGTCCCGTCGGACCTCATCCGGCTCTCGGTCGGCATCGAGGACGTCGAGGACCTCGTGGCCGACCTCGGCCAGGCCCTCGACCGCCTCACCTGACGCATGCCCGCCGTCCTCTGCGTCGACGTCGGCTCGACGTTCACCAAGGCGGTCCTCGTGGAGGTCCCGGGGGGTGCGCTCGCCGGCACGGCGAGCTCTCCGACGACCGTCGGCACGGACGCCATGGATGGCGTCGACACCGTCCGAGCCGCCCTCGCGGCACACGGGGAGCCGCAGGAGGTGCTCATCTGCTCGAGCGCGGGTGGAGGACTCCGGCTGGCCGTCGTCGGCTACGAGCGGGAGGTGACGGCCGAGGCCGGACACCGCGTCGGACTCTCGGCGGGCGGCAGGGTCGTGCACGTGTCGAGCGGGGCCATGACGAGGGGCGACGTCACGGCCCTGCGGGCGGCTCGTCCGGACCTCGTTCTTCTCGTCGGCGGCACCGACGGTGGCAATGCCGACGTGCTCCTCCACAACGCCGGCCGGCTTGCTCGCAGCCGCGTGGCCACTCCGCTCGTCGTCGCCGGAAACGCGGATGCCGCTCCGGCCGTGGCCGAGCTGCTGGCCGGCACCGGACGCCGTTTCGTCGTGACGGACAACGTGCTCCCCCGTATCGGGGTCGTTGCACCGGAGGCCGCACGAGGCGCCATCCGCGACGCCTTCCTGCGGCACGTCATCGGGGGCAAGGGCCTGTCACGGCGCCGTGGCTTTCGGGACCTCGTCCGGGCCGCCACGCCGGACGCGGTGCTCCGAGGGGTCGAGGTGCTCGCCGAGGTCGTGGGCCGCGACGTGCTCGTCGTCGACGTGGGAGGTGCCACCACGGACGTCTACTCCGTGATCACCCCGCAGGGCGAGGACGCGACGGTTCACCGGGAGGTCGTCGGCACGCTGTGGCACGCCCGAACCGTCGAGGGGGATCTCGGGATGCGGTGGAGCGCCGAGGGCGTCGTCGATGCGGCGCATCGCGAGCGCCTGCCCATGGACCTCGCCACTGCTCGGTATGCCGGTCGGGTCGCCGCCGACACGGGGTACCTCGCGGCATCGGACGCTGAATGGCGAGCCGAGCGGCAGCTGGCGGAGACGGCCGCGGTCGTGGCGGTGCGGCGCCATGGGCGTCCGCCCCACCCCTCCGAGCGGCCCCGCCCGCTCTCGGACGTCGCCCTCGTCGTCGGGTCGGGCGGCGTGCTGCGGCATGCGCCGGACGGTCTCGCCCGTCGGGTGCTCGGCCGGCTCACCGACGACGGCGGCGGCGGCTGGCGGGTTCCGGAGAGCGCCCGGACGTGCATCGACACGGCATACGTCCTCTTCGCGGTCGGCCTGCTCGCGGACCGGCACCCGGAGGCGGCCGCGGCTCTCGCGGCGACGCTGGCCGGGTTCAATACGGTGGGAGGGTGAGCAGCGACTGGCCGTGGGCGGCGGAGTTCGAAGCCGATGGGCCCTACCTCGACACCGCGACGTTCGGCCTTCCGCCGCGAGACACCCTTGCGGCTCTCGACGTGGCCCTCGACGAGTGGCGCCGTGGAACGGCGGACCCACCGTCGTACGACCGGGTGATCGCGGGGGCGCGGGCCACGTTCGCCCGGTTCGTGCATGTGCCGGCGTCGACCGTCGCCATCGGCAGCCAGGTCTCGCCGCTCGTCGCGCTGGTCGCGGCGACGGTTCCGGACGGTGGGACGGTCCTGGTGCCCCAAGGAGAGTTCACGAGCGTGACGTTCCCCTTCCTCGCCCAGTCCGGCCGTGGTGTGCGGGTCGTCGAGGCGCCGCTGCGTGAGATCGCGGAGCACGTCGACGGAACCACTGCGCTCGTGGCGCTCGCGGCGGTGCAGTCGTCCGACGGCTCCGTCGCCCCGCTCGCGGCGGTGGAGGCGGCCTGTCGCCGGCACGGTATCGAGGCACTCGTCGACCTGACCCAGGCAGCGGGCTGGCTGGACCTCGACGCGAGCCGTTTCGGCTACACCGTCTGCGGGACCTACAAATGGCTCCTGTCACCGCGAGGGACCGCCTTCCTCACCGTGCGCCCGGACCTCCTCGACGGCCTCGTTCCGGCCGCCGCGGGCTGGTATGCCGGGGACGAGCCCTGGGCGTCGATCTACGGCTCACCGCTGCGCCTGGCTCCCGACGCCCGGAGGCTGGACATCTCCCCGGGGTGGCACGCGTGGATCGGGACGGCCTCCTCGCTCGGCTTCCTCGAGCGGGTCGGGGCTCCGGCGCTGGGGCGCCATGCGGTCGCTGCCGAGGCGGCGTTCGCCGAGGCGGCGGACCTGCCCGCGACCGGCCGGGCGGTCCGCGCCCTGTCGGCGGATCCCGAGGTCCCGCGTCTGCTCGCGGAGAACCACGTCGCGGCTGCCGAGCGCGCCGGACGGCTACGGGTGTCCTTCCACGTGAGCACCACGGAGGAGGAGGCGGTGCAGGTGGGGCACCTGCTGCGGGGCCACGTGACGGAGTGACCGACGGGAGGCCGAAATCGACGAGACCGGTGTCGGTGGTCACATCTAGGGTCGGTGTCATGAGTGAACGCGATGCTCCCCAGACCCGGCCCGTCCTCGACCTCGTCGTGCTCGACTGTCCCGATGCCCGTGCCCTCGGTGCCTTCTACGCCGAGGTGCTGGGCTGGGAGGTGGAGGACGACTCCGACGACGACTGGGTGACCCTCGCGCCCGCGGGTGGTGGCGTGTCGCCCGACCGCCCCGCCGGGGCGGCCTCCCTGGCCTTCCAGCGCATCGACGACTTCGTCACCCCGACGTGGCCCGGTGGGTCGCACCCCCAGCAGTTCCACCTCGACCTCCAGGTCCCGGACATGGAGGAGGGGGAGCGCCAGGTGCTCGCCGCCGGTGCGCGCCGCCACGACGTCCAACCCTCGGAGGACGGCGGCTTCGTCGTCTACCTCGACCCCGCAGGACACCCGTTCTGCCTCGTCCGATGAGCGCGCCCGCCATCGAGGCCACGGACCTCGTCAAGCGGTTCGACGACTTCACGGCCGTCGACGGTGTCAGCCTGGCGGTGCCCACCGGCACGGTCTTCTCGATGCTCGGCCCCAACGGGGCGGGCAAGACGACGACGGTGCGCATGCTCACCACGTTGACCGAGCCCACCAGCGGCAGTGCACGCGTGGCCGGCCACGACGTCGTCGCGGAGGCGGACGTCGTGCGCCACAGCATGGGCCTCACGGCTCAGTCCGCGACGGTCGACGAGCTCCTCACCGGCCGTGAGAACCTCCGCCTCGTCGGCGACCTCTACGGCTTGGACCGCTCCCTCGTTCGGCGTTCGACCGACGAGCTGCTGGAGCGGTTCTCCCTCGCGGAGGCGGGCGACAAGGTCGTCAAGGACTACTCCGGCGGGATGCGCCGCCGGCTCGACCTGGCCGTGAGCCTCATCGCCACTCCACCGGTCCTCTTCCTCGACGAGCCCACGACCGGCCTCGACCCGAGGAGCCGGGTCGAGCTGTGGGGGGTCCTGCGGGACCTGGTCCGTGAGGGGACCACCTTGTTCCTGACGACCCAGTACCTCGACGAGGCCGACCAGCTGGCGGACCGCATCGTCGTCGTCGACCACGGCAAGATCATCGCCGAGGGCACCCCGCTGGAGCTCAAGGACCGGTCGGGGCGCGCCAGTCTCGTCGTCACCGTGTCCCGGCCCGACGCCGTGGAGCGGGCCGCGGACGTCGTGCGCGCCGAGGTTCCCGAGCTCCACGTCGACCACGATTCCCGCCGGCTCACCGCCCCCGCCGAGGGGGTGTCGGCGCTGACCCGCATCGCGTCCCGCCTGGACGATGCCGGCATCGAGGTCGACGACATCGGCCTCCAGCGACCCAGCCTCGACGACGTCTTCCTGCACCTCACCGGGCACCGAGCCGAGGCGGAGAAGGCCCCGTCCTCAACGGACGCGGATCGCCGACACCGTGGGCGCGACGGGGGCCGTGCGATGAGCGCCGCGACCACCACCTTCCGGGCGACGCACCCCAGCGAGCGTGGACGCCAGCAGGACCCGACAGATCCGGGCCCTCGTCCGGCGCAACCTGACCCACATCAAGCGTCAGCCGGAGATGCTCACCGACGTGACGATCCAACCGGTGATGTTCGTCCTGCTCTTCGCGTTCGTGTTCGGCGGTTCCATCGACATTCCCGGCGTGGACTACAAGGAGTGGCTGCTGCCCGGGATCATGGCGCAGACCATGGCGTTCAGCTCGTTCATCGTCGCCATCGGGCTCGCCACCGACATCACCAAGGGCATTCTCGACCGCTTCCGGTCCCTCCCCATCGCACGCTCCTCGGTGCTCGTCGCGCGCAGCGTGTCGAGTCTGATCCACTCGTCGATCGGGGTCGTCGTCATGTCGGTCACCGGGCTGTTCGTCGGCTGGTCCATCAACGACGGCATCGCGCGAGGGCTGCTCGGTTACCTGCTGCTGCTCCTCTTCGGCTTCACGATGATGTGGGTCGGGATCCTCGCCGGTTCCGCCCTGCGGAGCGTCGAGGCGGTGCAGGGCGTCATGTTCACGACGATCTTCCCGCTGACGTTCGTCAGCAACGCCTTCGCCCGCCCCGAGGGAATGCCGGACTGGCTCCGGCTGGTCGCCGAGTGGAACCCCATCAGCGCCTTGGTCCAGGCCATGCGCGAGCTGTGGGGCAACGACGGCATCCCGCTGGCGCCGGATGCCGCGCTGCCGCTCCAGTACCCGGTCATCGCGACGGTGCTGTGGTCGGTGGGGCTGTCCGCGGTGCTCGCCCCGCTCGCGGTCCGCGCCTTCGTGCGGCGCACCCGGGACTGAGCGCGCGAAGGGCCGGGTCCACGCTGGACCCGGCCCTTCGAGCAGGCGGCGGCTCGACGGCCGTGCGGAGAGCTCAGCCGTCGGCCGTGCGGACGTGCTCAGCCCTCGTACGGGGTCGTGTGGAGCACCGTGACGTCGACCTGGGTGCCGTTGGGGGCCTCGTAGGAGACGGTGTCGCCCACCGTGGCCCCGTTGACGGCGGCGCCGATGGGGGACTTCTCGGAGAAGACGTGCATCGAGGAGTCGCTGATCTCGCGCGAGCCGAGCAGGAAGGTCTCCTCGTCCCCGAACATCTCGACGGTCACCACCATCCCCGGCTCCACGACACCGTCGTCGGCCGGCTTCTCACCGATGACGGCGGTCTCGAGCAGCTGCGGTCAGCTGGCGGATCCGGGCCTCCATCTTTCCCTGCTCCTCCTTGGCGGCGTGGTACCCCCCGTTCTCCTTGAGGTCTCCCTCCGCGCGGGCCGCCTCGATCTTCTTCGCGATCTCACTGCGACCCGGGCCCGAGAGCTCCTCCAGCTCGGCCTTGAGGCGGTCGTAGGCCCCCTGGGTCAGGAAGCTCGCCTGGTTGGCGGTCTCGGTCACGTCACTCACTCCTGGTCGATGGGCGGCGTCCGTCTGGTGTCGGCGGCGCCGCGGTGCTACGGCAACGGGCCCGGGTCGCATGGCTGCCGTGTGGCGGCATGTCGGACCCAGACCCGCGAGGTGAAACCGCCAGTCTACCCGCGAGCGCCGGATCTTCACCACGCACACCGCGCCGGCGAGGCAGCTCCGCAGTGTCCTCGCAGGTCAGGGAGGCGGTGCGGAGACCCGGACGCAGGAGTCCACGACCCCGGTGACCGCACGCACACTCGTGCGGATGCGGACCTCGCGGTGGACCGAGGTCGGGCCGTCGGCGGGAATGGCGTCCTCCACCGTGCCGACCCGTGCCTTGCTCCCGTCGAGGGCGACGACCCGGCACCGGACGCCGTCCCCGAGGGCCGGTGCACGTCGTACTCGACGAGGACGGAGGCGTCGGACTCCACCCGGTAACCCGTCACCTCGGGGCGGACGCTGCCGACCGTGCTCACGACGCCCCACCAGATGATGACCCCCACCGAGACGAGCACCCCGACGGAGCCGAGAAGCCACCACCTGGTGGTGCCCGGCGAGGGTCGGGGAAGGGGCATGCGGGTCCTTGTGGGTGGTCCGTCGTCGAGTGAGAGGATGTCGGCGTCCATTCTCGGTGATGACCCGAGACCACCACACCGAAGGGTCAACCCGTGTCCGAGCGGCTCCGGCTCATGTGCGTCCACGCACACCCGGACGACGAGTCCAGCAAGGGCGCCGCGACGATGGCCAAGTACATCGACGCGGGTCACGAGGTCCTCGTCGTGTCGTGCACCGGTGGCGAGCGCGGGGACGTCCTCAACCCCCGCCTCCAGGCGGACGCCCACATCGTGCGCGACCTCGCGCAGGTGCGGCGGGACGAGATGGCGGCGGCCCGCGAGATCCTCGGCGTCGACCACACATGGCTCGGCTTCGTCGACTCGGGCCTCCCCGAGGGCGACCCACTTCCGCCGTTGCCGCCCGGCAGCTTCGCCCTCGAGCCGCTGTCGGTCACGAGCGAGGCGCTGGTCCGGGAGATCCGGCGGTTCCGCCCACACGTCATGACGACGTACGACGAGAACGGGGGCTACCCGCACCCGGACCACGTCATGTGCCATGACGTGTCCGTCGCGGCGTTCCTCGCGGCCGGCGACCCCATGGCCCACCCCCACGCGGGCCCGCCGTGGCAGCCCCTGAAGCTCTACTACAACCAGACCTTCAGCCGGGCTCGGATCGAGGCCTTCCACGAGGCGCTCACCGCCCTCGGCGAGGAGAGCCCCTATGCGGAATGGCTCGAGAACTGGTCGCGCCCCGACCGGACGGTCACCACGCGCGTCGAGTGTGCGGCCTGGTTCGAGCGGCGTGACGCGGCGCTGCTCGCGCACGCCACCCAGGTCGACCCCGACGGCACCTGGTTCCGGGTGCCCCGCGCGGTGCAGCAGGAGGTCTGGCCGACGGAGGACTTCGAGGCGGCCCTCTCGTACGTGCCGATCGCCGAGGGGGAGGACGACCTGTTCGCGGGCCTGCCCGCCGACGTCGGCGCGGCCGATGCGATGGCCACCTCTCCTGACCTGAGCATCGTCCACGACACCCGCACGGAGCGTGAGGCATGACCGACCCACCCACCGCCGACCCCGGCCCCGGCTTCTACGCCTTCGTCGGCTTCTTCCTCCTCGCCCTCGCCCTCTGGTTCCTCATGCGGAACATGAACGCCCGGATGCGGCGGATGTCCTATCGCCAGCAGCTGGCCCACCGTGGCCGCGACGAGCCGCAGGCGGCCGAGGGCGAGGTGGAGGAGGACCAGGGCACGCCCGACGCTGCGCAGGCGAGCGACGATCCACCGGACGAACGCGGCCGAGCCCGACCGGATGAGCGCGGCTGAGCGGCCGACCGACGGGGCCGCTCAGGCGGCCGCGGGGCCGGTCAGCGCGAGTGAGGCCGCGACGAAGTGCGCCGCGAAGGCGAGGATCGTCAGGGCGTGGAACACCTCGTGGAACCCGAACCACCGCGGTGAGATGTTCGGGCGCTTCGTTCCGTACACGATGGCGCCGAGGCTGTAGAGCGCCCCGCCGATGACCACCCAGGTCATGACCGCGGCTCCCGCGTGCTCGAGCAGCGGGCCGAAGTAGAACACGGCCACCCAGCCGAGGCTCACGTAGGCCGGCACGTAGAGCCAGCGCGGCGCACCGGCCCACAGCACGCGGAAGAGCACGCCGAGGATCGCCCCGCTCCAGACGAGGAGGAGCATCGTGCGCGCCTGGTCCGCGGGCAGCAGCAGCGCGAACGGCGTGTAGGTGCCCGCGATGATGAGGAAGATGTTCGAGTGGTCGAACCGGCGGAGGAAGCCGCCGACGCGAGGCGACCAGGTACCGCGGTGGTAGATCGCGGAGGTCGCGAAGAGCAGCACCGCGGTGCCCCCGAAGACCGCCGCCGCCACCTTGCCCTCGGTCGTGCCGGCGAGGACGACGAGCACGATCCCGGCAACGAGGGCGACGGGGGTCATCCCGGCGTGCAGCCAGCCCCGAAGCTTCGGCTTCACGTGGTCCAGCGCCGCCTCGACGCGCTGCTCCAGAGCCTCCACCCGGTGCTCGAGCGCGTGCAGATGGCCCGGGTCGCTCGGGTGGTGTGGATCGGTCGGCGTCACGACGTCAGGCTAACCCGCGCGAGCGACGTTTCCCCCAACGCAACCTGAGAGCTCGCCCAGCCACGCCCCGCGCGGTCGCCGTCGCGTCCGCCGCGCACCGATCGCCGGCCGGACCCGGGGAGCGGGCCGCGGAGTAGCGTGGGCCCCGCCGCACCGGGAACGGCAGGGCGGCTCGGCGGCAGGCGGGAGGATCGCGCGCATGGGGCTCAGTGACGTCCTGTATGCCGCCTACACCCGCCGCCTCACCAAGGAGCTGGGCGCGTCCTCGGTGCCTCGGCACGTGGGGGTCATGCTCGACGGGAACCGACGCTGGGCGCGTGCCCGGGGCGCCGGAACCAGCGAGGGACACCAGGCCGGCGCGGACAACATCGCCAACCTCCTGTCGTGGTGCGACGAGGTCGGCGTCGAGGTCGTCACCCTCTGGCTGCTCTCGACCGACAACCTCAACCGTCCGGAGGCAGAGCTGCGCCCACTGCTCGGCATCATCGAGCGGGCCGTCGACACCCTGGCGGACACCCACCGCTGGCGCATCCACCCCGTGGGTGCCCTCGACCTGCTGCCCGCCGCCACGGCCAGCCGCCTCAAGGCCGCCGAGGATCGGACCCGCGACGTCCAGGGCATGCTCGTCAACGTCGCCGTGGGCTACGGCGGGCGTCGTGAGATCGCGGATGCCGTGCGCTCGCTGCTGCAGGAGCACGCCTCGCGGGGGACGAGCATCGAGGCGCTCGCGGAGGTCATCGACGTCGAGCACATCGCGGAGCACCTCTACACCAAGGGGCAACCTGACCCGGACCTCGTCATCCGCACCTCGGGTGAACAACGGCTCGGGGGCTTCCTCCTGTGGCAGAGCGCCCACAGCGAGTTCTACTTCTGCGAGGCCTACTGGCCCGACTTCCGCAAGGTGGACTTCCTCCGGGCGCTGCGCGCCTTCGGGGAACGGCAGCGTCGGTTCGGCTCCTGAGCAGTCGGCCCGCCTCAGCACCCCAGCCGAGTCACAGCGGTCACACCGGTCTCACCTCGTCCCGGATCGGACGTCGACCGACCGACACGCGGGCCGGGCTACGACCCTCGACTCCGTCGCCGTCGTAGCGTCGAGACCACCGATCTCCCTCATCGAGGAGTTGCCATGGCTTCGAGCACGCGACCGGCACCGGCAGCACGGGAGAAACGACCGCGACACACCTACGTGCTCGACACCTCGGTCCTGCTCTCCGACCCCCGGGCCATCACCCGCTTCAAGGAGCACGAGGTCGTCCTGCCCGTCGTCGTCGTCACCGAGCTCGAGGGCAAGCGCCACCACCCGGAGCTCGGCTACTTCGCCCGCACCGCGTTGCGGATGCTCGACGACCTGCGGATCAAGGCCGGCCGACTCGACGCCCCCGTCCCGGTGGGGAGCGACGGGGGCACCCTGCGTGTCGAGCTCAACCACACCGATCCCACGTCCCTCCCGGCAGGTTTCCGCCTCGGCGACAACGACACCCGGATCCTCGCGGTCGCGCGAAACCTCGCCAACGAGGGTCGGCGGGTGACGATCGTCAGCAAGGACCTGCCGATGCGGGTCAAGGCGTCCGCCTGCGGTCTCGAGGCGGAGGAGTACCGGGCAGAGCTCGCCGTCGAGTCGGGCTGGACGGGCATGGACGAGCTCGAGGTGACCGTGGAGGAGATGGATCACCTCTACGAGCACGGTCGCCTGGAGAACTCCGAGGCGGCCGAGCTGCCCTGCCACACCGGGCTCAAGCTCATCTCGCCCCGGGGGTCCGGCCTCGGACGAGTCGGCCCCGACAAGCAGGTGCGCCTCGTGCGTGGGGACCGCGACGCCTTCGGCCTGCACGGTCGCAGCGCCGAGCAGCGGATCGCGCTGGACCTCCTCATGGACCCCGACATCGGGATCGTGAGCATGGGCGGCCGGGCCGGGACGGGGAAGTCCGCCCTCGCCCTGTGCGCCGGGATCGAGGCGGTCATGGAACGCCGGCAACAGCGCAAGGTGGTGGTCTTCCGGCCGCTCTACGCCGTCGGCGGCCAGGAGCTCGGCTATCTCCCCGGCTCGGAGGCGGAGAAGATGAACCCCTGGGGTCAGGCGGTCTTCGACACGCTCTCCGCCGTCGTCTCCCGTGAGGTGGTCGAGGAGATCCTCGACCGCGGCATGCTCGAGGTGCTCCCCCTCACCCACATCCGCGGTCGCTCGCTGCACGACGCGTTCGTCATCGTCGACGAGGCCCAGAGCCTGGAGCGCAACGTGCTCCTCACGGTGCTGTCGCGCATCGGCCAGAACTCCCGGGTCGTCCTCACCCACGACGTCGCCCAGCGCGACAACCTGCGCGTCGGCCGCCACGACGGCGTCGTGGCGGTCGTGGAGGCGCTCAAGGGGCATCCGCTCTTCGCCCACGTCACCCTGACCCGGTCCGAGCGCAGCCCCATCGCGGCGCTCGTGACCGACCTCCTCGAAGGCATCGAGGTCTGAGCGTGGTCACGACCCGCGCCGAGGGCCACCCAGGACCTGAGCCTGTGCTGAACAGGGCATTTTCCGAGTCGCCGGGACGGCCGCTACAGTTCGTCTCGATTTGGTAACGCCGCGTCTCTCGCGGCGACCCCCCTCGTCTCCACCCTGCCCGGAGAGGTTCTCTGCCTGTCGATGGCCCGCTACACCCCGCGCCACGCACCCCGCCACGCCGCCCCGCGGTCCTCGGGGTTCGCGCGGTCGGCGGGGTCGGCGTTCCGGCAGCCGGTCGTCCTGGCCGGTGCCGCGGCCGCAGTCCTCTCCACCGGCGGCGTCGCAGCGACCGTGAGCAGCGGGTCGGCCAACGCGGAGACCCTCACCTTCGCGGTCGACGGAACCATCTCGAGCACGTCGACGGAGGAGATCAAGACCGAGCAGGAGGACGCTGCCCGCGTCGCGGCCGACCGCAGCGCGACGAACGCCCAGCGCGCCATCGCAGCGGCCCGCAGCGCCGAGGTGGAGAAGGTTCGGGCGGCGTCGCGAGCCAAGGCCCGCAAGGCGGCAGCCGAGAAGGCGGCCGAGGCCGCGCAGCGCCGGCGGATCATCGCGAACGCGCAGGAGGACCCCAAGGCGGTCGCTCGGATGCTCCTGCCGGAGTTCGGGTACAGCCAGGCCCAGTGGCCCTGCCTCGACCAGCTGTGGATCGGTGAGAGCGACTGGCGCTGGTGGGTCGAGAACCCTTCCTCCGGCGCGTACGGCATCCCCCAGTCCCTCCCGGCGGACAAGATGGCGACGATGGGCAGCGACTGGCGCACGAACCCGGTGACCCAGATCCGCTGGGGGCTGGACTACATCAAGAAGTCCTACGGCAGCCCGTGCAACGCCCTCGACATGTGGAACAGCCGCTACCCGCACTGGTACTGAGCCCGTCGCGCTGGGTCACTGAGCCGGTCGCCGCCCGTCCGGGACGGCCGACCCGTCGTCAGATCTTCCGCAGCCGGATCCGGGTCACCGCGTGGTCCGCACCCTTGGTGAGGACGAGGGTCGCCCGCGCCCGGGTGGGAAGGACGTTCTCGACGAGGTTCGGCTCGTTGATCCGCTCCCAGATGGCCGTCGCCGTCGCCCTGGCCTGGTCGTCGGTGAGTCCGGCATACCGATGGAAGTACGACTGCGGGTCGGCGAAGGCCGTCTCCCGCAGGCGGAGGAAGCGCTCGACGTACCACGTGCGGATCTCCTCGACCGGCGCGTCGACGTACACCGAGAAGTCGAAGTAGTCCGAGATCGCGCCGGTGCTCGACCCGTCGGGGCGCACCGTCGGCGGCTGCAGCACGTTGAGCCCCTCGACGATGAGGACGTCCGGCCGGGGGACCCGCACCGACCCGGGCATGACGTCGTAGGTGAGATGTGAGTACCGCGGCGCCTCGACGACCGGCACCCCCGACTTGACGTCGGCGATGAAGCGCAACAGGGCACGACGGTCGTAGGACTCCGGGAACCCCTTGCGCTCCAACAGCCCTCGCCGCTGCAGCTCGGCGTTGGGGTGGAGGAACCCGTCGGTCGTCACGAGCGCGACCCGGGGGGTGTGCGGCCACCGGCTCATGAGCTCCTTGAGGATCCGCGCCGTCGTCGACTTGCCCACGGCCACCGACCCGGCGACGCCCACGACGAAAGGGACCCGGGTCGGCCGTTCACCGAGGAACTCACTCGTCGCGAGGCGCAGCCCGTGGGTCGCCTCGACGTAGAAGTGCAGCAGACGCGAGAGCGGCAGATAGACCTCCTCGACCTCCCGCAGGTCGAGCAGCTCCCCGAGCCCACGGAGCCGCGTGAGGTCGTCCTGGTCCAGGCTCATCGGGTGGTTCTCCCGCAGGCGCGCCCACGCCCGCCGGTCGAGGTCGACGTAAGGCGTCGGCAAGGTGCTTCGCTCCTGCGTGGCGCTCACGCGCGTCATTGTTCCGTATGCCGTGCGAGGCTCGGCGGGGCCGCCTCGGCGACCCCTCGGCATACCGGCCGCTCCCGCGCCACGGCTAGGCTGGCCGGCATGTGCGGAATCGTCGGCTACGTCGGCCGGACCATGGACGACACGGCCCTCGACGTCGTGATGGAGGGCCTCACGCGGCTCGAGTACCGAGGCTACGACTCGGCCGGCGTGGCCCTCGTGACGGACGACGGCATCGCCGGCGAGAAGCGGTCGGGCAAGCTCGAGAACCTGCGCTCCGCCCTCGCCGCGCACCCCCTCGCGGCCTCACGCACGGCGATCGGGCACACCCGCTGGGCCACGCACGGCGGGCCGACGGACGGCAACGCGCATCCGCACCGGGGCGGTGAGGGTGACCGTCTGGCCCTCATCCACAACGGCATCATCGAGAACTTCCACGTCCTGAAGAAGGAGCTGCTGGAGGAGGGCGTCGCGTTCCGGTCCGAGACCGACACCGAGGTCGCCGCGAAGCTCCTCGGGCGCGAGTACGACCGGCTCGGCGACCTCACCAAGGCGATGCAGGTCGTCGTGAACCGGCTGGAGGGCGCCTTCACCCTGCTTGCGGTGCACGCCGACAGCCCAGGGGTCGTCGTCGGCGCCCGCCGCAACAGCCCCCTGGTCGTCGGGCTCGGCGTCGGCGAGAACTACCTCGGCAGCGATGTCGCGGCGTTCATCGGGCACACCCGGCAGGCGCTGGAGCTCGGCCAGGACCAGATCGTGACGATCACCCCGGAGCGCTACGAGGTCATCGGCTTCGACGGCGCCCCGGCCGAGGGCAAGGCCTACGAGGTCACGTGGGACGCGGCCGCCGCCGAGAAGGGCGGCTACCCGACGTTCATGGAGAAGGAGATCCACGAGCAGCCGCACGCGGTCGCCGACACCCTCCTCGGGCGTACCGACGAGTCGGGGCGGCTCGTCCTCGACGAGGTGCGCATCAGCGAGGAGCAGCTGCGCGCGGTGGACCGCATCATCATCGTCGCCTGCGGCACAGCGGCCTACGCCGGGATGGTCGCGAAGTACGCGATCGAGCACTGGACGCGGATCCCCGTCGAGGTGAGCCTCGCCCACGAGTTCCGCTACTGCGACCCCATCGTCGACGGCACCACGCTCGTCGTGTCGATCAGCCAGTCCGGCGAGACGATGGACACGCTCATGGCGGTCAAGCACGCGAGCGAGCTGGGCGCGATGACGTTGTCGGTGTGCAACACGCACGGGTCCACGATCCCCCGCGAGTCCGACGCCGTCCTCTACACCCACGCCGGTCCGGAGATCGCCGTCGCGTCGACCAAGGCGTTCCTCGCGCAGATCACCGCCTGCTACGTCCTCGGCCTCTACCTCGCCCAGCTTCGGGGTGAGACCTACGCCGACGACGCGAAGTCGGTCATGGCCGAGCTGCACGAGATCCCCGCCAAGATCGAGGACCTGCTCGGGAGGATGGACCGGGTCGTCGAGATGGCGAACTTCATGGCGGACACCCGCTCCGTGCTCTTCCTGGGCCGCAACGTCGGCTACCCGGTGGCCATGGAGGGCGCCCTCAAGCTCAAGGAGCTCGCGTACATCCACGCCGAGGGCTTCGCCGCGGGTGAGCTCAAGCACGGCCCGATCGCGCTCATCGACGCCGGTCAGCCGGTCTTCATCGTCGTCCCCAGCCCCGACAACCCCCACGGGCTGCACAAGAAGGTCGTCTCGAACATCCAGGAGATCCGCGCGCGCGGGGCGCGGACCATCGTCATCGCGCACGACGGCGACGAGGACGTCGAGCCCTACGCCAACGAGGTCATCCGGATCCCGGGGTGCTCGCCGATGCTCGCGCCGCTGCTGGCCGTCGTGCCGCTGCAGATCTTCGCCCTCCACCTCTCGACGGCCAAGGGGCTGGATGTCGACCAGCCCCGGAACCTCGCCAAGAGCGTCACCGTCGAGTGAACCGGCAGACGTCGTGATCGTCGGGGTCGGCATCGACGTCGTCGATGTCGCGCGCTTCGGAGCGAGCCTCGAGCGGACACCGGCCCTCCTCGAACGGCTCTTCACCGCGAGCGAGCGGGCGATGGCGCTCAACAGCCAGGCCGCCCGGTTCGCCGCCAAGGAGGCACTGGCCAAGGCGCTGGGTGCGCCTGCGGGGATGCTGTGGCAGGACGCCGAGGTGCACAGAGGGCCCGACGGCCGGCCGCACTTCGAGGTGCGCGGCACGGTGGCCGCCGCCGTCGACGCCCTCGGGATCACCTCGATCCACGTCTCCCTGTCCCACGACGCGGGCATCGCCTCGGCCATGGTCGTCGCCGAGGCGCCGGACGACGCCGTCCCACCGCGTCGGCAGGCCGCGGGCGTGGTGCAGTGATCGAGGCGTGGTCGACGACGGCCGTCTACGCCGCCGAGTCCTCGCTCATGGCGGGCCTCGACGAGGGGGACCTCATGGCCCGTGCGGTCGAGGGTCTGGCCGGGGTCGCCGCCGCCCGGCTCGAGGAGCGCGAGGGCGACGCGGTCGCCGCGCTCGTGGGGCCGGGCAACAACGGCGCCGACGCCCTGTATGCCGTCGCACGCCTCGCCGAGGCCGGCTGGAACTCCGCGGCGGTGCACCACCAGACGGTCCACGAGGGGGCCAGGGCCGCAGCCATGGCGGCCGGAGTCGTGCTCACCACGGATCCGTCGGTCCTCGCCGAGGCCGACGTGGTGCTCGACGGCATCCTCGGCATCGGCGCTCGCGCCGGGCTCCCGGAGTGGGCGCGAGGGTGGCTGGCGCAGGTGCCGGACACGGCGCACCTCATCGCCGTCGACCTCCCGTCGGGTCAGGACCCCATGGGTGGCGAGCTCGACCCGGAGGGGGTGTTCGCCGACGAGACCGTGACGTTCTCGGTCGCCAAACCGGTGCATCTCCTGCCGCCGACCGAGCAGGCCTGCGGGGTGCTCACGGTCGTCGACATCGGGATCGAGCCCGCCGGTCACCCCGTCGTGCGACGTCTCGACCACGACGACGTCGCCGCCCGCTGGCCGGTTCCCTCCGCCTCGGACGACAAGTACTCCCGGGGCGTCGTCGGGATCGTGGCGGGAGGCGAGTCCTACCCCGGTGCCGCCGTGCTCACGGTGACCGCGGCGGTCGAGGCGGGGGCCGGCATGGTGAGGTACGTCGGGACCCCCACGCCCGCAGGCCTCGTCGCGGCCGCCGTGCCTGAGGCCGTTCACGGCGTCGGGCGGGTGCAGGCCTGGGTCGTCGGACCGGGGCTGGACGCCGCGTCCGGCGACGACGGAGCCGGCGCACAGCTCGACGCCGCCCGGGCGGCGCTGCGAGGTGCCGAACCGGTCGTCGTCGACGCCGGCGGCCTCGACCTGCTCGACGACGCGGTGCTCCGGGACGTCGCGACACGGACACCCTCCTCACCCCCCACGCGGGGGAGTGCGCGCGTCTTCTCACCCGCCTTCGGGCGCAGGAGGTCCGACGGGACGACGTCGAGGCAGCACCGCTGGAGCACGCGCGGGCGCTCGCCCGGCTCACGGGGGCGACCGTGCTCCTCAAGGGATCGACGACGCTGGTCGTCGGCCCCGGTGCGGGTGCCACGACGTTCTCCCAGGCCGACGCGCCGGCATGGCTCGCCACGGCGGGTGCCGGGGACGTGCTGGCCGGCCTGGCCGGCACGCTGCTGGCCGCAGGGCTGCCGGCGGACGAGGCGGGGGCGCTCGCGGCGCTCGTGCACGGCGTCGCGGGGGACCGCGTGAACCCCGGGGGGCCGGTCCGAGCGCTCCAGGTGGCGCACGGCATCCCCGAGACGGTCGCCCACCTGCTGGGCCGGGCCGGCACTGCCGCGTCCTAGACTCGGCCCCCCATGACGACGTCCGCCCCTGTCCCCGACCCCGCGCGGCGGGGTGCCTCTGCGTGGGTGAGCGTCGACCTCGACGCGATCCGGGACAACGTCGCCGAGCTCGTGCGCAGGGCGGGGTCCGCCCAGGTCATGGCCGTCGTCAAGGCCGACGGCTACGGCCACGGCCTGGAGCCGTCCGCTCGGGCGGCTCTCGCCGGCGGCGCCACCTGGCTCGGAGTCGCGCAGCTGGCCGAGGCGCTGCAGCTGCGTGCGTCCGGAATCACCGCTCCCGTGCTCACCTGGCTCTTCCCGCCGGGAGCCGACGTGGCGGGAGCCATCGACGCGGACGTGGAGGTGACCGTCGGGAGCCGGTGGACCCTCGACGCCGTCGTCGCGGCGGCCCGCGAGCGGGGCCGCGCGGCCCGGGTGCAGGTGAAGGTCGACACCGGACTGGGCCGTGGCGGCATCCTCACCGACTGGTCCGACATGGTCCACGAGATCGCCCGAGCAGAAGCCGAGGGCGCGGTCGAGGTGACCGGCGTCTGGTCCCACTTGGCCTGGGCCGACGCGCCACGGCACCCGACGGTGCGGGCCCAGCAGGAGCGCTTCGTCGAGGCGTGCGACGAGCTCGAGCGGGCCGGGGTGCGTCCGCCGATGCGGCACCTCGCGAACTCGGCCGCGACCCTCACCAACCCCTCCGCGCACTTCGACCTCGTCCGGCCCGGGCTGGCCGTCTACGGGCTGTCACCGGTGCCGGATCTCGGAGCCCCCGCCGACTTCGGGCTGAGGGAGGCCATGCGGGTCACCGCCCGGCTGTCGCTCGTCAAGCGCGCTCGCGCCGGTCAGGGCGTGAGCTATGGCCACGAACACGTCACGGACCGCGACACCGTCCTCGGCCTCGTCCCGATGGGCTACGCCGACGGCATCCCCCGCGCGGCCGGTGGCCGCGGTCCGGTGCTCGCCGGCGGGGAGCGGCACACCATCGCCGGCCGGGTGTGCATGGACCAGTTCGTCCTCGACCTCGGGCCCGGGTATGCCGGTGCTGCCGGCGATGACGTCGTCGTCCTGGGCCGGGGCGCCGACGGCGAGCCCACCGCGCAGGAGTGGGCCGAGGCGTCCGGGACGATCAACTACGAGATCGTCACCCGGATGGCCCCGCGCCTGCCACGAGTCCTCCTCGGAGGACAGGGCTGATGCCGCGTCGTCCAGCTCGGCCGCTGGCTACCGCCGCGACTGCCGTGGGGGAGCGGTTCGGCGTCGCCCGCGGCGGGTTCCGTTCGGTCGACGCGCCGGACGGGTGGAGGCACGTCCCCACCGAGTCGCTCGTGGTGTCGACCGAGGACGGCGTGGCGCTCCACGTCGAGATCGACGCCCCCGAGACCGCGAGCCGGGCGCGGCCGCACCTCGGCGGCCGCCCCCCGACCGTCCTCCTCGTCCACGGCTTCGCCCTGTCGATGCAGTCGTGGGTGCTGCAGCGCCGCGCACTGATCCATCACGGATTCCGGGTCGTCACGTACGACCAGCGCGGCCACGGCCGGTCCGGGCAGCCGGACCTCGACCGGTGCAACGTCGCCCAGCTCGGACGGGACCTGTCCGCCGTCCTCGAGGCGACGTGTCCCCGTGGTCCGGTCGTCCTCGTGGGCCACTCGATGGGCGGGATGAGCATCATGTCGTACGCCGGCCAGCATCCCGACGTGGTGCGGGACCGCGTGCTGGCCGTGGCCCTCGTCTCGACGAGCTCCGGTGGTGCGGCGATGACGGAGATGGGGCTGGGTCCGGCGGTGGGCAAGATCGTCGGCTCCGTCGGGCCCGGCGTGCTCACCCGGCTGTCCCGCCATGCGGGGCCCATCGGCATGCTGCGCAAGGTGGGCCGCGGCGTGCAGAACGCAGTCGTCGAGCGGTGGGCGTTCGACTCGCCGGTGAGCGACGACCTCGTCGACCTCGTCGCGACGATGATCTTCGATACCCCGTTCGACGTCATGGCGGCCTTCCTCCCGGACATCCACGCCCTGGACGTCACCAACGACCTCGCCCCGCTGACCGGCGTGGAGACCCTTGTCATGAACGGCGCCGGTGACCTCCTCACCCCGCCCTCGCACAGCGAGGAGATCGTGCGGCGGATCCCCGGGGCCGAGCACGTCGTCGTCCAGGACGCGGGCCACATCCTCATGCTCGAGCATCCCCAGCTCGTCACCCAACAGCTCCTCATGCTCATCTCCCGGGCCCAGCGGGCGGTCACCGAGGGACTGCCCGTCAGCAGCAAGCCGAGGGTCCGCCGCACCATCCAGGACATCTCGAAGAAGCGGCGCGTCGCTCGCGCCAGGGCCGCCAAGAGGCGGCGGGGCGCGGCCTCGTGAGCGCGCCCGCAGTGGCCTCGGCGAACGGGCGTCGCCGCTTCGACCTGCCCCGGGTGGAGGACACCCGCTCGCTCGGACGCCTGCTGGGCGGGATGCTGCACGCCGGTGACCTCGTCGTCCTCACCGGCGGCCTGGGAGCCGGCAAGACCACCCTCACCCAGGGCGTCGCGGAGGGGTTGGGCGTGCGCGGGCCGGTCACCTCTCCGACCTTCGTCATCGCGCGCGTCCACCCGTCGACCGTCGGCGGCCCGGCTCTCGTTCATGTGGACGCCTACCGCCTCGGCGGTGCGCTCGAGCTCGACGACCTCGACCTCGACACCTCCGTGGCGGACAGCGTCACCGTCGTCGAGTGGGGGCACGGGCTGGCAGAGGACCTCAGCGAGGACAGGCTCGAGGTGGTGCTCGACGTCGACCCGGCCACGGAGGCGCGCACCGCGACCGTGTGTGGGGTGGGTGGCCGGTGGTCCCAGCCGCGCACCGACGGTGCACCGGCCTCCGCCGGCACGTCGCACGAGAGCTCCGGCGCCGCCCCTCGCGGTCCGGGGCCGTTCGAGGAGCTGGGTGGGGAGCCGTGCTGATCCTCGGCATCGACACCGCGACGTCGGCGATCGCCGTGGGGCTGAGCGACGGTGAGCGCACGGCATCCCGCCGACGGATCGACCCCAAGGGACACGCGGAGCACCTCGCGCCCCTCGTCGAGGAGCTCGTCGCCGGGGAGGGCGTCTCCCCCGGTGACCTCACGGCGATCGTCGTCGGCACGGGTCCGGGGCCCTTCACCGGCCTCCGGGTCGGCATGGTCACCGGCCTCACCATGGGGCACGCCCTCGGCGTCCCGGTCCACGGCATCTGCTCGCTCGACGTCCTCGCCCACGAGGCGCTCTGCGACGAGTGCGGCAGTGGTCGCCGTGGCCACCGCCTGCGCACCCGCGGCGAGGTGCTGGTGGCGACCGACGCCCGTCGCAAGGAGGTGTACTGGGCGCGCTACCGGGTTGCCGCCGGACCCGACGGGCTCGAGGCGCTGCTGCCCGTGACCGATCCGGCCGTCGATCGACCGGCCGACCTACCGGCGGACCTCCGGGAGCTGCCCACGGCCGGCCGCGGGCCGGTGCTCTACCCCGACCTCTTCCCACACCCGGTGGGACCGCTCGACGTGGACGGTGGCGTGCTGGCCCGGCTCGGCGCGCTGGGCGTGCGCGACGGTCGGGAGATGCCCGTCGAGCCGCTCTACCTGCGTCGACCCGACGCGCAGACCACGGCCGAACGAGGAGCCGGGCGATGAGCGCTCGCAGCGAGGTGACCGCCGGCACGCTGCGCGAGGCCCGGTGGACCGACATCCCGGCCCTCGCGGCGCTCGAGGTCGAGCTCTTCCCGGACGACGCGTGGTCCGAGGAGACCTGGTGGGCCGAGCTCGCCGGCCGGCCACGGCGGGAGTACGTCGTCGTCGACGACGCGGAGGGCGTGGTGGGGTATGCCGGGCTCGACCACGGCGGGAACGTCGCCGACGTCATGACGGTCGCCGTCGCGCGACGGGCCTCAGGTCTCCGGCTCGGGCGACGGCTCCTCGACGAGCTCGAGCGCCGCGCCGGCGCTCGCGACACGGCATCCGTGCTCCTCGAGGTACGCGCCGACAACACCGCGGCCCGCGCACTCTACGAGGGCAACGGCTACGAGCTGCTCTCGACCCGTCATCGGTACTACCAACCCGGGGACGTCGATGCGCTCGTGATGCGCAAGCTGTTGCCACGAGGGCGGCCTCATGTCCCCTGACGCACCACTCGTGCTCGGCATCGAGACCTCCTGCGACGAGACCGGCGTCGGCATCGTGCACGGGGAGACGCTCCTCGTCGACGAGATCGCGAGCAGCGTGGACGAGCACGCCCGCTTCGGCGGCGTGGTGCCCGAGGTGGCGAGCCGGGCCCACCTCGAGGCGATGGTGCCGACGATCGAGCGAGCCTGCCGCGGGGCCGGGGTGGCGCTGCGCGACCTCGACGCCGTGGCCGTGACGTCGGGACCCGGCCTGGCGGGCGCCCTCATGGTGGGAGTCGCCTCGGCGAAGGCGCTCGCCCTGTCCCTCGGGGTGCCGCTCTACGGCGTCAACCACCTCGCGAGCCACGTGGCCGTGGACATCGTCGAGCACGGGCCACTACCGGAGCCGACGCTGGCGTTGCTCGTGTCCGGTGGCCACTCCTCGCTGCTGCTCGTCCCGGACGTCACCAGCGACGTGCGCAGCCTGGGCTCGACGATCGACGACGCCGCCGGTGAGGCGTTCGACAAGGTCGCCCGCCTGCTCGGGATGCCGTTCCCGGGCGGCCCGCACATCGACCGTGCCGCCCGCAGCGGCGAAGTGGTCCTCGACTTCCCCCGTGGGCTGACGGCGGGCCGGGACATGCAGCGGCACCGGTTCGACTTCTCGTTCTCGGGCCTGAAGACCGCGGTGGCCCGTTGGGTGGCGGCGCGCGAGGCCTCGGGTGAGCCGGTGCCGGTCGAGGACGTGGCGGCGAGCTTCCAGGAGGCGGTCGTCGACGTGCTCACCCGCAAGGCCGTGCTCGCCTGCCGGGAGCACGGTGTGGGGCACCTGCAGATCGGCGGCGGGGTGGCGGCCAACTCGCGGTTGCGGGCCATGGCGGCCGAGCGCTGCGCCGTGGCCGGCGTCGAGCTGCGGGTGCCGCGGCCGGGGCTGTGCACCGACAACGGTGCCATGGTGGCCGCACTGGGCGCTCAGATGGTGCTCCGGGGTCGCACCCCCTCGGACCTCTCACTGCCGGCGGACTCCTCCCTGCCGGTCACCGTCGTCCAGTCCTGACCGACCCTTCCCTCCGTCTCCCTCCCGCTCCCCGACGTCGTCTGTCAGGCGGCTGCGACACGCCGTCAGAGACGGCGTGTCGCAGCACGCCGACAGACGACGTCGGGGAGGCGGAGGGCGATGGGTGGTGGGTCAGTCGGTGACGGTGGAGCAGGGCAGCAGGCCCATCCGCTCCTTGAGGGCGAGCACCCGCTCGACGGCGGCGTCGACCTTCTCGGCCATCTCGGGGTCCGTGGCCGCGGCCGACTCGAGCGCGGCGAGCATCTCGTCCGCGTCCGCCGCGGCACCGGTGAGCACGATGTCGCCGCCGGCGGCGATGACGCGGGTGGCGCGGTCTCCCGGGTCGACGTCCTCCAGTGCTTCCGCGTTGACGTCGTCGGTGATGACGACGCCCTCATAGCCGAGCTGCTCGCGGAGGAGGCCCGTGACGATCCTCTCCGAGAACATCGCCGGGTTCTCGGCGTCCAGCTTGGGGTAGCGCGCCGACGCCATCATGACCAGTCCCGCGCCTGCCCGGATGCCGTCGGCGAACGGCGTGAGGAAGGGGTCGTCCTCGGTCGCCACGGCATCGGTGATGCCGGTCGAGGAGAAGTCGGTGTTGTTGCGGATGCGCCCCAGGCCGGGGAAGTGCTTGACGGTTCCCTGCACGCCTCCCTCGAGCATCCCCTCGAGGAACGCGGTGGCGGAGCGGGAGACGGCCGCGGGTGTCGAGCCGTACTGCCGGCCCCACTTCCCGATCGGCTCGTTGGCGCGGCCGATGTCCTCGGGCACCGTGTCGGTGACCGGCGCGAGGTTGACATTGACCCCGGCTGCCTTGAGCTCCTCGGCCCATGACGCCGCCGCCTCGGTCAGCTCGGTGGGGTCCATGGCGGCCTGCTTCGCGGCGGAGGGCGGCCGGGTGAACCCCTCGCCACGCAGCTGGTGGACGATCCCGCCCTCCTGGTCGGCGGCGACGAGGAGGCCCACGTCGCCCGTGCTCGTGCCGGAGACCAGCCCCTGGACGTGGTCCGAGGTTCGCGTCACCGTGTCGGCCCCGTCCCACCCGCCGAGGTAGATGACGTTCCCGACGTGGGACTCCCCGATGATGTCGTCGAGGGCGTCGAGCGGGGCATCGGCGTCGAAGCCCACCATGAGGAGCTGGCCCCGCCGCTGATCGGCGCTGAGGCTCTCGACCGTCTCCGCCACGCAGGCGGCGGCCGGGTCGGGAGAGGCGGTCGGACTCGGCGTGGTCGCGACCGGAGCGCTGGTCGCCGGCGAGCCCGAGGCGATCGGGTCGGTCGTCACCGCGGAGCCGGTTCCGCCGGAGCACGCGGCCACCGCAAGGGCGAGCACACCGCAGGTCGGGACGAGGAGCCGGCGGGCAGGGCGGTGTCGCGTCGTCGGCACAGGCACCCGATGACGGTACGTGACCGACCCCGCGACCGCCGAATGCCGGTGACCGGCGCCGTCGGGCACTGAGCAGGTGGGGACGTGCGCGGACGACACACGGCATCCGCGATGATCGTGCCCATGGCGAGCATCCCCGTCGTCCTCGACGTCGACACCGGTGTGGACGACGCCTGCGCGCTGCTCCTCGCCGGCCTGCACCCCGGCCTCGACCTCCGCGCGGTGACCTGCGTCGCCGGGAACGCGCCACTGTCCTACGTCGTCAGGAACACGCTGACCGTCCTCGAGCGGATCGAGCGGGCGGACGTGCCGGTCGGTGTGGGCGCCGCGCGGCCGCTCCTCGAGGACCCCGTCGACGCCCGCCACGTCCACGGCGCCGACGGGATGGCGGACCTGGGCCTTGCAGCGCCCACCCTGGCGCCCGACTCCCGGAGTGCGCTGGACCTCCTGCGTGACACCATCGACGAGGCTGCCGCAGCGGGTCAGCGGGTCACCGTCGTGCCGTTGGCGCCGATGACCAACCTGGCCCTGCTCGCCAGGGTGCACCCGGAGGCGTTCGGCCGGATCGGCCGGGTGGCCTTCATGGGTGGCGGTGCCCACGTCAGCAACGCCACGGCAGCAGCAGAGTTCAACGTGTTCCACGACCCCGAAGCAGCGGCGATCGTCCTCGACGCCTGTGCCGTGAGCGAGGTACCGGTCACGATGTACGGCCTCGACGTCTTCTACGCACCGATGGTCACCGACGCACAGGTCGGGGCACTCCGTGCGGGTGGCTCACCTGCCGCCCGGCTGGCCGCCGACCTCGTCTCGTTCCACCACCGCCGGTTCGCCAACGACGGCGCCACCATCGGTGACGCCGGCACGGTGGCGATGCTCCTCGACCCGGATGCCGTCGACACCCACCGTCTCCCGGTGCGGGTGGAGCTCACGGGGACGTGGACCCGCGGCCGCACGGTCGTCGACCGCCGTGACTGGAGCGGCGGCCTGGCCCATGACCCGCACGGCCTGGCTCCGGCGATGGTCGACGTCGCCCTCGACGCCGACGGGCCACGCATCGCCGAGCTCTGGCTGCGCACGATGCACGGAGCGCCGTCGTGACCGGGCGCGTGGTCGTGCTCGGCTCGCTCAACGTCGACCTCGTCACCAGGGTGGAACGGCATCCCCGCCCCGGGGAGACGGTGCTCGGCACCGGCCTCGTGCGACTGGCCGGCGGCAAGGGGGCCAACCAGGCGGTCGCCGCAGCGGCGGCGGGCGCGAGCGTCGCGATGGTCGGGTGCGTCGGCGACGACGCCGGCGGCACGGCGTACCGGGAGCGGCTCACCGCCCGAGGGGTCGACGTTCGCGGGGTCCGCGTGGTCCCGGGTGTTCCGAGCGGGCATGCGGTGGTCACCGTGGCGGAGGACGGCGAGAACTCGATCGTCGTCGTGCCCGGCGCCAACGACCTTCTCGACGATCGGGAGGTGACCGCGGTCGACGCCCTCGGCCCCGGTGACGTCCTCCTCGTCCAGCTCGAGGTGCCGCGCGCGGTGGTCTGCACGGCGGTGCGCCGGGCGGCGGGTCGTGGCGCCCGAGTCGTGCTCAACACCGCGCCGTATGCCGCCCTTCCGCCCGACGTCGTGGCGCTCGCCGACCCGGTGGTCGCCAACGAGCACGAGATGGCGGCCCTCGCGGAGGCCGGGGCGGAGCCACGCTCGGTCCTCGTGACGTTCGGCGCGAACGGCGCCTCGTGGGACGGGCTGACCGTTCCGGCTCATCCCGTGCCTGCGGACGAGGTGGCGGACACGACGGGGGCAGGCGACGCGTTCTGCGGGGCGCTGGCCGCGGCCCTCGCCGGGGGCGTCGGACACGAGGAGGCCCTCGACGCCGCGCTCGCCGCCGGCGCCGACGCTGTCCGCCACGAGGGAGCCCAGCAGGACCCGACCCTCTGACCCCGACCCGACCCTCTGCCCCGGTCCGCCCGCGGTCAGGCGGGGTCGACCACGAGGACGGCCTGCTCCCCGGCCACCCGGGTGAGGATCACCGTCGCCGACGCCCCGTCGCCGGCCTTGCGCCCGATGCGCAGCTGGCGCCGCAGCTCGTCGTCGTCGAGGCGCACACCGCGCTTCTTGATCGTGAGCCCGGTGACGCCGTGCTGGCGAAGCCACGCCCGCAGGGACCGCTCGCTGAACGGCATCACCTCGCGCACGGCATACCGACGGGCGAAGGGGACGTCGACCTGGGCATCGGACACGACGTACCCCAGACCCCGGTCCACCTCGCTGCCGAGGGTGGCGGCCGTGACGGCACCGAGCAGACCCGCCTGGGTGACGGCCCGGTCCGGCTCGTAGAGCCAGGGGCCGACCGTGGCGAGCGACGCCGTCGTCGGCGGGTCCGGCTCGGCCATCGTCTGGTCGACCTCGATGGGGGAGCGCTCCGGCCCGAGGATGCGGGCACTGCGCCCCGGCTCCTGGGCGAGGGGGCCCCACCACACCGCGCACTCGAGCACCTCGCCGGCGAACGAGGTCCACTGCGCCTCGGTGCCGAGGGGGATGGCGTCGTGCGGCATCGAGGGTGAGAGCTTGGCTCCGGTGGCGGGCACCGCGGTGGCCACCTGGAGCACGAACTCCCACGTCGGCCGGATCTCGTCGAGCCGGAAGACCCGCTTGATGCGCCCGTGCCGGCCGGTGTGCCCCGGCACGCGTCGGGCGGGGTCGAGCCAGACCCCGACGCGGGCCCGCAGCGGGTCCCGCGGCGGCTCGAACTCCTCGGCGAGACCGACCCGGGCGCGCGAGTCCGGCCAGGGCCGCAGGTTGATGTCCGCCACCGCGGCGGTCACCGGGTCGACCTCGACGCCGTGGACGGTGACGCCCAGCGCGGACATGGCCACGGCATCCGACCCGATCCCGCAGCCCAGGTCGTGAACGGTGGCCAGGCTCGCGTTGTAGAAGCGCCCCGCGTGGGTGGCCGCCACCTCCAGCCGCGACGCCTGTTCGAGGCCGTCCGCGGTGTAGAGCATGTCGTGGGCGAACTCGCCGAACTTGGTGACCGCCCGCGCTCGCAGCCGCTGCTGGGTGAGCAGGGCAGCGACGAAGTCGGGCGAGTGGCCCTCGCGGCGAAGGCGGTCCTGCAGGCGCATGACCTCGCGCTCGTCGTAGGCGGGCAGTGAGCGCAGGACCGCCCGACCGTCGGGCGACCCCAGCGCTCGTACGGTCCCAACGTCCACGGCGGGCCATCCTGCCAGTTCCGCGGCGCCCCGCATCCCGGGCGTCCCGACCGCTCTCCCAGATCCACGTTCTGGCACTCGAGTTGACCGAGTGCTAAGCGGCGACCTAGATTTGGCTCATTGGCACTCACCCATGGTGAGTGCCAGCGCACCCGGGTCGCGATCGACCCCCGCGACGGCGAGAGCGGCCCGGAGCGCAGTCCCGTCCACTTCGACTCACCCCACAGGGGAGGAGCACACCGTGTCGGTTTCCATCAAGCCGCTCGAGGACCGCATCGTCATCAAGAGCCTCGAGGCCGAGCAGACGACCGCGTCCGGTCTCGTCATCCCGGACACCGCGAAGGAGAAGCCCCAGGAGGGCGAGGTCATCGCGGTCGGCCCCGGTCGTTGGAACGACGACGGCGACGAGCGCATCCCGCTCGACATCGCCGTCGGCGACCGCGTCATCTACAGCAAGTACGGCGGCACCGAGATCAAGCACGGCGGCGAGGAGTACCTCATCCTCTCCGCCCGCGACGTGCTCGCCGTCGTCGGCTGAACGTACCCACCCGTATGCCGTGACCGCGCCCCGGTGCGCACCCCAGCGTGGGTGTCGCCGGGGCGCGTCGGGTGACGGAGTCCCCCAAGACCACCCGCCGGTGCGCGGCGCGAGCCGCACCCGGCATCCCGATCACGAAGGACAGGCAATGGCCAAGGAACTGGAGTTCAACGACTCCGCCCGCAAGTCGCTCGAGCGGGGCGTGGACGCCCTCGCGAACGCCGTCAAGGTGACGCTCGGCCCGAAGGGTCGCAACGTCGTCATCGACAAGAAGTGGGGCGCGCCGACGATCACCAACGACGGGGTGACCATCGCTCGGGAGATCGAGCTCGAGGACTCGTACGAGAACCTCGGCGCGCAGCTCGCCAAGGAGGTCGCGACCAAGACCAACGACATCGCCGGCGACGGGACGACGACCGCGACGGTCCTCGCCCAGGCGATGGTCCACGAGGGCCTGCGGAACGTCGCAGCCGGCGCGGCCCCCGCGGCTCTCAAGCGCGGCATGGACGCGGCCGTCGAGGCGGTGTCCGAGGAGCTGCTCAGTGTCGCTCGGGAGATCGAGTCCAAGGAGGAGATCGCCCAGGTCGCCGCCCTCTCCGCGCAGGACGAGGAGATCGGGGACATCATCGCCGAGGCGTTCGACAAGGTCGGCAAGGACGGCGTCATCACGGTCGAGGAGTCCTCGACGGCGTCGACCGAGCTCGAGTTCACCGAGGGCATGCAGTTCGACAAGGGCTACATCAGCCCCTACTTCGTCTCCGACCCCGAGCGCATGGAGGCCGTCATCGAGGACGCCTACGTCCTCATCAACCAGGGCAAGATCTCGGCCATCGCGGACGTCCTCCCGGTGCTCGAGAAGGTCGTCAAGTCGGGCAAGCCCCTCCTCGTCATCGCGGAGGACGTCGACGGCGAGGCGCTCTCGACGCTCGTCGTCAACAAGATCCGCGGCACCTTTCCGGTCGTCGCCGTCAAGGCGCCGGGGTTCGGCGACCGTCGCAAGGCGATGCTCCAGGACATGGCCGTGCTCACCGGCGGCCAGGTCGTCGCGGAGGAGGTCGGCCTGAAGCTCGACCAGATCGGTCTCGAGGTGCTGGGCCAGGCCCGCCGTGTCGTCGTGACGAAGGACGACACGACGATCATCGACGGCGCGGGTGCCCACGCGGACGTCGAGGGCCGGGTGAACCAGATCAAGCAGGAGATCGAGCGCACCGACTCGGACTGGGACCGCGAGAAGCTCCAGGAGCGCCTCGCCAAGCTCGCCGGCGGCGTCTGCGTCATCAAGGTCGGCGCGCACACCGAGGTCGAGCTCAAGGAGAAGAAGCACCGCATCGAGGACGCCATCTCGGCGACCCGCGCGGCCATCGAGGAGGGCATCGTCGCCGGCGGCGGCTCCGCCCTCATCCAGGCCGTGAAGGTCATCGAGGGACTCGGCCTGCAGGACGACGAGAAGGTCGGCGCGTCCATCGTGCGCAAGGCCGCAGCCGAGCCGCTCCGGTGGATCGCCGAGAACGCCGGGTTCCAGGGCTACGTCGCCGTCGCCCGGGTGCAGGACCTCGACGCCGGCATGGGCCTCAACGCCGCGACCGGCGACTACGAGGACCTCATCAAGGTCGGGGTCATCGACCCCGTCAAGGTGACCCGCAGCGCGCTGCGCAACGCGGCGTCCATCGCCTCGATGGTCCTGACGACGGACACCCTCGTCGTCGAGAAGAAGGAGGAGGAGCCGGTCGGCACCGGTGGCCACGGCCACGGGCACGGCCACTGAGGCTTCCCATCGCGCCGGTTGTTCGGCGCACCCACGGATGCCGTCCGCTCACCGGAGCGGGCGGCATCCATGGCGTGGACTCCCGATCAAAGGGACGTGCTGGACGGCGACTCACGCCCGACCCGACACCTCGATCGTGTCCGCCGCCAGGGTGACGACGTCTCCGGGCCGCACCTGGCGGCCCCTGCGCGTCTCCACCTCGCCGTTGACGGCCACCAGGCCCCGCTCGATGACCTCGCGTGCCGCCCCGCCGTCGTCGACGAGGCCCGCGAGCTTGAGCAGCTGGCCGAGCCGGATCGACGGGTCACGGATGGGGACCTCGAGAGGACTGCTCACACCGGTCAGGCTAGTGCGGAGCCCGCACACCCCCGGTCTCAGCGCGTCCCGTCCGCGGTGACCTCGTTGTCACCAGCGGACGGGCCGCCCTCCGACCTCACTCCCCACCGGAGTTGGTGGCGGCGACCCGTCCGGACGGGTCGCCGCACGATCATGACGCGATGTGGCGCTCGCGTGTGTAGTAGGACTCCCGCTCGTCCTCGGTCAGCCCGCCCCAGACCCCGTACGGCTCGCGGACCGTGAGCGCGTGGGTCCGGCACTGCTGGAGGACCGGGCAGGTCACGCACACTTCCTTGGCCGCGCTCGCCCGGGTGCGTCGCTTGCTCCCGCGCTCGCCCTCCGGGTGGAAGAACACCTCCGGGCCCACCCGCCGGCAGGCGCCGTCGAGCTGCCAGTCCCACAGGTCGGCCACGGGACCCGGCAGTCGGGTGATCTCGGCCATGCGTACCTCCGCGTGCTGGATGCCGCTTCGTGAGTGGGCTCGGACATCACGCTAGGAGGGCATTGGTACACGGTGGGCAATCGTTTGGTAAGGAGTTGGTCAAGGCGCGTTTGAACCGGCCTTTGGCGCTCTGACCACGGATTTTGCCGACCTGCGGAATCCGTGCCACCGGACCTGCGCTGCGTCCCGAACCGATCCCGACACGGCGCTCGGCATCGTGTCCGGCTCGTCGCACCGCAGCCCGTAGAATTGGGCGATGAGCCTCGGACTCGACGAGACCAGTACCTCCGCGGAGCGGCACCTCGGCACGGGCGACCCGCTCGCCGCGTCGAGCGCTGCAGCACCCGTCGTGTCGGCCGGGTCTGCTGAACCCGTGGCGGCATCCCCCTTCGCCGAGCTGGGCCTCACCTACGACGACGTGCTCCTGCAGCCGGGCGAGACCGACGTCATCCCGAGCGACGTCGACACCACGACCCGCCTCACCCGCGGGATCTCGATCCGGGTTCCGCTCATCTCGGCCGCGATGGACACGGTGACCGAGGCCCGGATGGCGATCGCCATGGCGCGGCACGGCGGCATCGGGATCCTCCACCGCAACCTCTCGATCCACGACCAGGCGTACCAGGTCGACCTCGTCAAGCGGACCCAGACCGGGATGATCTCCAACCCGGTGACCATCGGCCCCGACGCGACCCTGGAGGACCTCGACGAGCGGTGTGGCCGCTACCGCGTCTCCGGACTCCCCGTCGTCGACGAGGGTGACCACCTCCTCGGGATCGTCACGAACCGCGACCTGCGCTTCACCCCGGTCGCGGACTGGGCCCACACGCTCGTGCGCGACGTCATGACCTCGATGCCGCTCATCACGGGGCAGGTCGGCATCAGCCACGACGAGGCGACCCTCCTCCTGCGCCAGCACAAGCGCGAGCGCCTCCCGATCGTCGACGACCAGGGCCGGCTGCGAGGCCTCATCACGGTGAAGGACTTCGTGAAGTCGGAGCAGTTCCCCTATGCGAGCAAGGACGGCGACGGCCGCCTCCTCGTCGGTGCCGCGGTCGGGTACTTCGGCGAGGCGTGGGAGCGCGCGACGACGCTCGTCGAGGCGGGCGTCGACGTGCTCGTCGTCGACACTGCGCACGGCCACGCCCGCCTCCTCCTCGAGATGGTGGAGCGGGTCAAGAAGGACCCGGCGACGCGTCACGTCCAGGTCATCGGGGGGAACGTCGCCACCCGGGCCGGCGCCCAGGCTCTCGTCGACGCCGGCGCCGACGCCGTCAAGGTGGGCGTGGGGCCAGGCTCGATCTGCACCACCCGGGTGGTGGCCGGGGTGGGCGTCCCCCAGGTCACGGCCATCCACCAGGCATCACTGGCCTGCGGCCCGGCAGGAGTGCCGCTCATCGGCGACGGGGGCCTGCAGTACTCCGGCGACATCGCCAAGGCGCTGGTCGCGGGCGCGGACACCGTCATGGTGGGGTCGTTGCTCGCCGGCTGTGAGGAGTCGCCCGGCGAGCTCGTGTTCATCAACGGCAAGCAGTTCAAGGCGTACCGAGGCATGGGTTCCCTCGGCGCCATGTCGTCGCGCGGCAAGAAGTCCTACTCCCGGGACCGGTACTTCCAGGCCGACGTCACCTCCGACGACAAGATCGTCCCCGAGGGGATCGAGGGTCAGGTCGCCTACCGCGGACCGGTCGGTGCGGTGGCGCACCAGCTCATCGGCGGCCTCCACCAGTCGATGTTCTACGTCGGTGCGCACACGGTGCCCGGAACTCAAGGCCAAGGGCCGGTTCATCCGGATCACGACGGCCGGACTGCGCGAGTCGCACCCGCACGACGTCACCGGCATCGTCGAGGCGCCCAACTACTCCACCCGGGGCTGAGCGACCACCGCGTCCACGTAGGACAGCAGCGCCACGCCGCCGTCCGCGGTCCGGTCGACGGAGGTCGCCACGAGCACCGCGTGGACGATCGCCCGCGTGACGCAGTCGGCCGCCGCGGTCTGCAGCTCGACCTCGTCGATGCCGGTCAGCGCCGGCCCGGCCCCCGTCGCGAGCGCGAAGACGGCGTCCCCGTCGAATGCCGTATGGACCGGTGAGAGGGCCCGCGCGAAGCCGTCGTGCGCTGCCCCCGCGAGGCTCTCGCACCCGGCCTTCGTTCGCGTCGCGTCCGTGGCGACGACGGCGAGGGTGGTCGCCGTCCCGGGTCGGAGGCCGCCGGCCGACCCGTCCCGGAGCGCCTCGACCTCTGCCGCGCGGACGGCCTGGTGGGCGGCGGCGAGCGCCGGGTCGGGAGTGGGCAGCACCAGGCTCTCCGCCTCCGCGAGGATCTCTGCGCCGAGCAGGGTGCCGTCGCCGGCCAAGGCGGAGCCGGCCGCGTTGACGACGACGACAGCCCCGACCGTGACCCCGCAGGGGAGGACGGCGGATGCCGTGCCTACCCCGCCGCGCAGGCCACCCGAGCGCGCGCCCGTCGCCGCCCCGACGGACCCCTCGACCACGCGCCCGTCCCCTTCGGTGGCTGCCCGGTAGGCCGCGGCGCCGTCCGCGGCCGACGGGTGGTGCAGCCACGAGCCGCCGCGGCCGAGGTCGAAGAGGATCGCCGCCGGGACGATCGGCACCCGCTCGTGCGGATCCGGACCCACCGGCCAGCCGCGCCCCGCGGCATACACCTCGGCGACGACCCCGTCAGCGGCGGCGAGACCGAAGGCGCTGCCACCGGCGAGGACGACGGCGTCGACCGACGTCACGAGGTTCCGCGGGGCCAGCAGGTCCGTCTCCCGGGTGCCGGGTGCGCCCCCGCGCATCTCGACCCCACCGACGGTTCCCGAGGGCGGCACCACGACGGTGACGCCGGTCAGCCATCCGCGATCCTGCCGGGTGGCGTGGCCGACCCGGATGCCCGGCACGTCGGTGATGGCGTTCGTCGGCCCGGGCTGCACGGCCCCAGCATGGCGGATGCCGGTCCCGCGGGTGCGGAACCGGCATCCCGAAACCGGTACGGCCTCAGTGGAGCAGGGCGGCAGGCGCGACGTCGTCGGCGTCGGCGTCGTCGAGCAGGTGGGACTCCTCGTGCTTGCGCGGCAGGAAGAACGCCGGCACGAGCGTGAGGGTGAGGAGCACGGCAGCGACCCAGAAGGTCGTGCTGAACGCCGCGGCCATGGCCTCGTGGACCGCCAGCATGAGCGCCTCCTGGCCCCTCGCGAGCAGTTCCGCGACCTGCGGGAACTGGGCGGCGATGGCGCCCAGCCTCTCGGGGTCGGTGACGCCGGCCGAGGCCTCGTTGAAGGCCTGGGACGCCTTGAGCAGGGGGTCGTCCTTGAGGCCGGTGGTGAGCACGACGGACATGATGGCGACGCCGATCGACGACGCGATCTGCTGGGTGATGTTGAGCAGCGTCGACCCGCGCGCCACGTCGTGCGACTTCAGCGTCTTCAGCGCCGAGGTCATCAGCGGCATCATCGTGGCGCCCATGCCCAGGCCCATGATGAACAGCACCGGCAGGATGAAGGTGTAGGGCGTCGTCGCGGTGAGCGTGGTGAGCGCGTACATGCCGCCGATGATGAGCACGAGGCCGAACGGCACGATGCGGCCGACCGGGATCTTGTCCATCAGCGCGCCGGCGATCGGCATCGTGATCATCGCACCGAACCCTTGGACCGCCATGAGCCAGCCGGCCTGGAGCGCGGTCTCACCCCGGACCTGCTGGAAGTAGGTCGGCACGAGGAGCAGCCCGCCGAAGAAGGCCGCCGCGAAGAGGAACATCGTGATGATCGAGATCGTGAGGTTCCGGTTCCGGAAGAGGCGCAGGTCGAGGAGCGGGTGGACCGGCCGGAAGCTCCAGAACACGAAACCAACGACCATGAGCAGCCCGATGGTGCCGGGGATGATGACCTTCGGCGAGAAGAAGGTGCCCTCACCCGGGATCGACGAGATGCCGTAGAGGAACAGTGCGAGGCCGGGGGACATCAGCGCCATGCCGATCCAGTCGAACGACTCCGAGGGCTGGGGGCGGTCGGACGCGAGGACCCGCAGGGCGTAGACGAGCGCGACGGCGCCGATCGGCACGTTGATGAGGAAGATCCAGTGCCACGAGTAGTTCTCGATGAGCCAGCCGCCGAGGATCGGGCCGAAGATCGGGCCGAGCAGCATCGGCACCCCGAGGATCGCCATGAGGCGGCCCATCCGCGCCGGACCCGCGGCCCTCGTCATGATCGTCATGCCGAGCGGCATGAGCATGCCCCCACCGAGGCCCTGCAGGGTGCGGAAGCCGATGAGCATGCCGATCGAGGTCGCCATGGCGCACAGCGCGGAGCCCAGGGTGAAGAGGAGGAGCGCCACCATGTAGAGGCGCTTGGTGCCGAAGCGGTCGGCGGCCCAGCCCGTCAGGGGGATGACGGTGGCGAGGGCCAGCGTGTACGCGGTGACCGTCCAGGCGACGGTCGAGTAGGGCAGGGGCTCACCGGGCGTACCGAACTCGACCTGGAAGGTCGGGAGCGCGACGTTGACGACGGTGATGTCGAGGATCGACATGATCGCGCCGAGGACGACGACACCAGCGATCTTGAGGACGGCACCGTCGATCTTGTCGGGGTAGTGCGGTGGCGCGGCAGGCGCGGAGGTGGTGGACACGTGGGGCTCCAGGTGAGGTCGGCGGATGGGGGCGGTGCCGCGTCGGGGTGGGACGTCGTCCACCCGGCGCGGAGGGTGGCGACGCTGCCGGGAAAGAGTCTGCCGCAGGGCACCGACAGGGCGGAAACGGTTTCCCGCCATGCCGGCATTCCCGCCCGGGCCGGCGAACCGCCGGGACCGGCGCCATGGCCGCGCCCGTCGTGACGGACGCGAGGGGGCGGCCGGGCCGGGACGAGCGCCGTCGGTAGGCTGCGCGCGTGACCGAGATCGAGATCGGCCGTGGCAAGCGCGGCCGCCGGGCGTACTCCTTCGACGACATCGCCATCGTGCCGTCGCGGCGAACGCGCGACCCCGAGGAGGTCTCCGTCGGGTGGCAGATCGACGCCTACCACTTCGACATCCCCTTCATCGCGGCTCCGATGGACTCGGTCATGGCGCCGCAGAGCGCCATCGCCCTGGGGAAGCTCGGGGGGCTGCCCGTCCTCGACCTCGAGGGCCTGTGGACGCGCTACGAGGACCCGGCTCCGTACCTCGCCGAGATCGCCACCCTGGACCCGGCCCTGGCGACGACCCGGATGCAGGAGATCTACCGGGCCGACATCCAGCCGGAGCTGGTGACCGAGCGGCTGCGCGAGCTCCGGGACGCCGGTGTGACGGTCGCCGGCGCGCTCACCCCGCAGCGCACCCAACAGCTGTGGAAGACGGTCGTCGACGCCGGCGTCGACCTCTTCCTCATCCGCGGCACGACCGTCTCGGCGGAGCACGTCTCCGGCCGGGCCGAGCCGCTCAACCTCAAGCGCTTCATCTACGAGCTGGACGTCCCCGTCATCGTCGGCGGCGCGGCGTCGTACGCCGCGGCGCTGCACCTCATGCGCACGGGCGCCGCCGGCGTCCTCGTGGGCTTCGGCGGCGGCGCCGCCCACACGACGCGACGCACGCTCGGCATCCACGCGCCGATGGCCTCGGCCATCGCCGACGTCGCGGCCGCGCGCCGGGACTACCTCGACGAGTCGGGCGGTCGGTACGTCCACGTCATCGCCGACGGTGGGGCCGGCACGAGCGGGGACGTCGTCAAGGCCATCGCCTGCGGCGCGGATGCCGTGATGCTCGGCGCCGCCCTGGCGCGCGCCACCGAGGCTCCCGGCCGCGGCTTCCACTGGGGTTCCGAGGCGCACCATCCGGAGCTTCCCCGAGGCGAGCGGGTGGAGGTGGGTGCCGTCGCCGGCCTCGAGGAGATCCTCTTCGGGCCGAGTCGTGTCGCCGACGGCACGACCAACCTCGTCGGCGCCCTGCGGCGTGCGATGGCGACCTCGGGCTACCTCGACCTCAAGGAGTTCCAGCGCGTCGAGGTCGTCGTCGCGCCCTACCAACGCAGCTGACGTCCGGCATGTGACGACGGCGCCGGTGGCCGTCCCGTCCTCCCGAGAGGACCCGGGTGGTGACAGCGGGACTTACGCTTCGGTGATGGCCGAAGTCATCGCGGACCCAGAGACCGATCCCCTTGCCACGTATGCCGTCGACCCTGCCCGGGTGCGTGCCCTCACCGCCCGGGTCGTCGCCTCCGGCGAGGCCGGCGCGCTGCGGACCTCGACGCCGTTGACCGGTGCTCCGCTCGCGGTCCTGCCGGTGTCCGGCAGCCGCGACGTGGAGGTGGCGGTCCGGGCGGCGCGGGTCGCCCAGCGGGCCTGGGCCCAGACCCCGGTGGCCGCGCGCGCGGCCGTGCTCCTGCGCGTGCACGACCTGCTCCTCGCACGGCAGCCGGAGCTGCTGGACCTCGTCCAGCTCGAGTCGGGCAAGACGCGGGCACAGGCGTTCGAGGAGCTCGGCGACTGCGTCGTGGTGGCCCGTCACTACGCCCGCCGGGGGCCGAGCCTCCTGCGGGACGTCAACCACGTCGGCATCGTGCCGCTGCTCTCCCGGGCCGTCGAGCACCACCGCCCTCGGGGAGTCGTCGGCATCGTCTCGCCGTGGAACTACCCCTTGAGCCTGGCCGTCAGCGACGCCCTCCCGGCCCTCCTCGCGGGCAACGCCGTGGTGGTGCGACCCGACCCGCAGGGCTCCCTCACGGCCTTGGCGGCCGTCGAGCTTCTGGTGGAGGCCGGCGTGCCCGAGGGCCTGCTCCAGGTGGTCCTCGGCCCCGGTGAGCCGACCGGTCAGGCCGTCGTGGACCACGTCGACTACGTCTGCTTCACCGGCTCCACCGCCACCGGCCGCCGCGTCGCCCAGACCGCGGCGCGGCGGCTGGTCGGCGCCAGCCTCGAGCTCGGAGGCAAGAACACCCTCTACGTGGCGGCCGACGCCGACCTGCGGCGAGCCGTCGCCGGCGCGGTCAAGGGCTGCTTCACCGCTGCCGGCCAGCTGTGCATCAGCGCCGAGCGTGTCGTCGTCCACGAGGCCGTGTACGACGAGTTCGTCCCCCGCTTCGTGGACGCGGTCTCCCGGATGCGCCTGTCCACCGGCCTGCACTGGGGCGCTGACATGGGCAGCCTCGTCAGCGAGGACCAGAAGCGACGGGTCCTGGACCACATCGAGGACGCCGTCGCCAAGGGAGCCCGGGTGCTCACCGGCGGACGTGTCCGCCCGGACGTCGGTCCGCTCGTCGTCGAGCCCACCGTCCTCGAGGGCGTGACCTCGGCGATGGCCTGCCGTGACGAGGAGACCTTCGGGCCGGTCGTCGCCCTCTACCGCGTCGCCTCCGACGACGAGGCGGTCCGCCTCGCCAACGACACCGAGTACGGCCTCAACGCCTCCGTGTGGACCCGGGACGTCCGCCGCGGCCGGGAGATCGCTGCCCGGATCCAGGCCGGGACGGTCAACGTCAACGACGGGTACGCGGCGGCGTGGGGCAGCGTCGCCGCGCCGATGGGGGGGATGAAGTCCTCCGGCCTCGGGCGACGGCACGGGCGTGAGGGACTCCTCAAGTACACGGAGACCCAGAACGTCACCGCCCAGCACGTCCATGGCATCGTGCCGCTCCCCGGGATGTCGGACGAGCGGTTCGCCCGGGTGATGACCCGCGCGCTCAGGATCCTCAAGGTGGTGCGCCTCCCGTGACGGAGCCGGCCGGCGTGGACGTCGACGTGGACGTCGTCGTCATCGGCTCCGGCTTCGGTGGCTCGGTGTCGGCCCTGCGGCTCGTCGAGAAGGGCTACCGGGTGCTCGTCCTCGAGGCGGGGCGCCGGTTCGAGGACGAGGACTTCGCCAGGACGTCGTGGGACCTGCGCAGGTTCCTCTGGGCGCCCCGGCTCGGGCTGTACGGCATCCAGCGCATCCACCGGCTCGAGGACGTCCTCGTCCTCGCGGGTGCCGGCGTCGGCGGTGGCTCCCTCAACTACGCCTGCACCCTCTACGTACCGTCGGCACCGTTCTACCGCGACCCGCAGTGGGGCGACATCACCGACTGGCGGGCCGAGCTCGCGCCGCACTACGCAACGGCGTCACAGATGCTCGGAGTGGTGACCAACCCGTGTGAAGGGCCGGTCGAGCAGGTGATGCGACGGACGGCCGAGGACCTCGGAGTGGGTGACACCTTCCGCAAGACCCCGGTCGGCATCTACTTCGGCCCTCCCGGTGAGCGTGTCCCGGATCCCTACTTCGGCGGTGCGGGTCCGGACCGGTCGGGCTGCACCCAGTGCGGGAACTGCATGGTCGGGTGCCGGGTGGGAGCCAAGAACACCCTCGTGAAGAACTACCTCGCCCTGGCCGAGCGGCTCGGCGTGGTCGTGGAACCCATGCGTACCGTGACGCGGCTCGGCGTGGTGCCGGGCACCGGTGCGCCGGACGGGCGGGACGAGGTGTACCGCGTCCTCCACGAGCGGACCGGACCCCGCGGCGGACGGGAGGTCCGCGTGACGACCGCCCGCCACGTCGTCGTGGCGGCGGGGACGTGGGGCACCCAGCAGCTGCTCCACGCGATGAAGGACGAGGGGGAGCTCCCGCGGGTCTCGGACCGGCTCGGCCACCTCACCCGCACCAACTCCGAGGCACTGCTCGGCGCCACCACGGTCTCGCTCCCGAAGGGCGTCGACCTCACCCGCGGGGCCGCGATCACGTCGTCCTTCCATCCCGACGACGTCACCCACGTCGAGAACTGCCGGTACGGCAAGGGCTCGAACGCCATGGCGCTGCTCGCCGGCGTGCGCGCGCGGCCACGGACCGGCCGCTCGCGGCTCGCGCAGGCGCTCCTCGAGCTCGTCCGGCATCCCCGCGACCTCCGCGCCGTGGGGCTCAACGCCCACCGGTGGAGCGAGCGCACCGTCGTCGGCCTCGTCATGCAGACCCGGGACAACTCCCTGCGGACGTCTCGCCGGAAGGGCCTCCTCGGCAGCCACCGGCTCACGTCCGCCCAGGGCCACGGAGAGCCCAACCCCACGTACATCGAGGTGGGGCACACCGCGATGGAGGTCCTGGCCGCCCGGCTGGAGGAGGAGACCGGCGTCCGGGCGGTGCCCGGTGGCTCCTGGGGTGAGGTGCTGGACACGCCCATGACGGCGCACTTCATCGGGGGCGCGGTGATCGCGGCCGACCCCGAGCGCGGCGTGCTGGACCCGTACCACCGGGTCTGGGGCCACCCGGGCGTCTCCGTCGTCGACGGGACCGCCGTGTCGGCGAACCTCGGCGTCAACCCGGCGCTGACCATCACCGCGCAGGCCGAGCGGGCGATGTCGCTGTGGCCGAACCGCGGAGAGGCGGACGGCCGGCCGTCGCAGGCCGAGCCGTATGCCGTGCTCCCAGCCGTGCCACCGCGACACCCTGCCGTCCCGGGCCTGCCGCAGGTGGCGGCGCGGCGGCTGCGGGGCGACCGCGTCGCGGAGGGCGCCGGCGTCGGCCCTGCGGACGACGCGGTGTCGGTGGTGGGCGCGACGATGGAGCGATGAGCGACGTGACGACCCGGGCCTGGTCCTTCACGGCCCCTGTCTGGCGGTGGAAGGAGGGCTCCTGGCGGTTCGTCACGGTGCCCGAGGACGTCAGCGACGAGGTCGACGAGGCCGTCGGTGACGCGACCGGAGGGTTCGGCTCCGTGCGGGTCGAGGTGACGGTCGGGTCGTCGGTGTGGCGCACCTCGCTCTTCCCCTCGAGCACCGAGGGGGCCTTCGTCCTCCCACTGAAGAAGGCGGTGCGTGACGCGCAGGGCCTCGACGACGACGGCCCCGCCGAGGTGACGATCCGCCTCGTCGACCGCTGACCCGAGCCCGCCCGGAGGGCGATCGCCACGCGCCCCGGCGGACACGTCGTCAGGACTCGTCGCGCCAGGACCGCCACAGCGCCGCGTAGGAACCGTCGTGCGCGAGGAGCTCGTCGTGCGACCCGAGCTCGCGAACGACACCCTCCTCGACGACGGCGACCCGGTCGGCGTCGTGGGCGGTGTGCAGCCGGTGGGCGATGGCGACGACCGTCCGCCCGTCGACGACCGCGGCGAGCGAGCGCTCGAGGTGGCGGGCGGCGCGTGGGTCGAGCAGTGAGGTCGCCTCGTCGAGCACGAGGGTGTGTGGGTCGGCGAGGACGAGCCGGGCGAGGGCCACCTGCTGCGCCTGGGCGTGCGTCAGCAGGTGACCGCCGGACCCGACGACGGTCGACAGCCCCTGGGGAAGGGCCAGCGCCCACTCGAGGGCGTCCACCGACGCAAGGGCGCCGCGCAGCTCGGTCTCCGACGCCTCCGGCCGGGGGAGCCTGAGGTTCTCGGCGAGGGTCCCGACGAAGACGTGGTGTTCCTGGGTCACGAGCGCGACCTCGCCCCGCAGCACCGGAAGCTCGAGGTCGACGAGCGGCACACCTCCCCCGGTGACCCGCCCGGTCCGTGGCCCGTCGATGCCGGCCAGCAGCCGCCCCAGGGTGGACTTGCCCGCCCCGGACGGCCCGACGATGGCCAGCCGCTCACCGGGGACGAGGCCGAGCGAGACCCCGTGGAGGACGTCGCGGCCGTCACGGTAGGAGTAGCGGACATCGGCGACGTCGACCTCCTTGCCATCCGGCACCGCGCCGGTGGCGACACGGTCCGAGGGGACCTCGGCCACGCCGAGGATGCGGGCGAGCGAGGTGGCGGCGAACTGGATCTCGTCGAGCCAGGAGATGAGCTCGCCCAACGGGTCGAGCAGCTGCTGCGCGTAGAGCGTGACCGCGGTCGCGGCCGCGATCGAGATGTGCCCGTTCCACGCGAGCCACCCGCCCCACAGCACGGAGGTCGCGATGGGCAGGAAGAAGCCGATCTCGAGCCAGGGGAACCAGCGCAGCCGCAGGCCCATCGTGTAGCTGCTCCGCGTCCCCGCACTCGTCGAGCGCGGCACGGAACCGGCGGCCTCGAGCCTGCTGCAACCCGAGCGCGTCCATCGTCCGAGCGCCCTCGACCGTCTCGGCGGCGACGCCGTTGAGACGCGCGTACGACGCGTGCTCCCACAGGTACCCCTCGCCGGCGCGGCTGAGGTACCACCGCGACGACGGGACGTGCAGGAACGCAGCCGTGATCAGGGCCAGCGCCGCGAGCGGTGAGGTGATCACCGCGGCGACGACTGTCGCGGCCATCGTCGTCACCGCGACGACGATCGCAGGGATGCCGAAGCGGATGATGTACGCCAAGGAGTCGATGTCGTTCGTCGTCCGGGCGACGAGGTCACCGGTCCCGGCTCGCTCCACCACGGAGAGCGGCAGCCTCACCGACGAGCCGATGAAGTCCTCGCGCAGCCGGGCGAAGATGCGCTCCGAGAGGACGAACGACGCCTTGCGCGCCACCCAGGTCAGTGCCGTCTGGGCGACGAGCGCGACGACGAGCACGCCGATGAGCACATCGATGCGAGCCAGGCTGCGGTCGCCGGTCGTCACCTCCTCGACGACCTGGCCGACGACCCACGGGCCGAGCAGGGCGACGAGCGCCGCGAGGCCGTGCCAGACGAGCACCCAGGTCAGAGCACCGCGGTGGTGGCGCAGCAGCACCCTGGTGTGATCGAGCACCGTTCGCGACGACGCGATGGGCAGGGTGCGTGCGGCGTGGTCGGTGCGACCGAGCAGTGGGGACATCACTCCTCACCCCGGAGCACGACTCGACGGTATGCCGGCGTCGACCTGAGGAGGTCGTGGTGCCGTCCCTGGGCGGTCACCCGGCCGTGCTCGACGAGGAGCACGGTGTCGGCACGGTCGAGGAGGAGCGGGCTGGCGGTGACGAGCACCGTGGTGCGGCCGGCCCGGTGTCCGACGAGCCGCTCGGCCACCCGCGCCTCGGTGTGCGCGTCGACGGCGCTCGTCGGCTCGACGAGCACGAGCACGTCCGGATCGCGCAGGAGCGCTCTGGCGAGGGCGACCCGCTGGCGCTGACCACCGGACAGCGTGCGTCCGCGCTCCTCGAGCTCGCCGTCCATGCCGCCCTCGAGGGCGTCGAGGGCGTCGCGTCGCACTGGCGACCTCGATGGCGGCATACCGCTCCACGTCGCTCGACCCTCCGAGCGCCTCGCGGACAGGACCACTGAAGAGGTGCGGATCCGACTCGGACACGACGATTCGCGCGCGGACCGCGTCGATGGGCAGGTCGTCGACGGGGACGCCACCCCAGCGGACGCCGTGTCGGCCCGGCGTGGTCCTCGCGAGGCGGTGGGCGATGACTGACGTCTCCTCCGGGCGCGCGCTGACGATCGCCGTGAGCCGCCCGGGCTCGATGACCACGCCCGAGGTCGGGTCGACGAGGGGTGCTCCGTGGGAGAGGTCGTCGAGCACCTCCTCCAGCGGCGAGCACTCGGCGACGCGGTCGTCGAACGCCGCTCGGGGCTGCTCGTCGGCGAGGGCGTGGTCGGGCTCGACGGAGAGGATCGTGGCGATCCGACGGGCCGCGACCCGGCTCCGGGTGAGCTTGTCGACGAACTCCGTCGCCGTGCGCATCGGCATGGTGAGGAATGCGGTGTAGCCGTAGAAGGCGACGAGCTGTCCCGGAGTGATCTCGCCCGCGGCTGCGAGGTGTGCCCCGACGCCGGTGACGAGGACGACGAAGATGCCGGGAAGGAGCACCTCGGCGGCGTCGAGCGTCGCCTGCACCGGCGAGAGACGCACTCCCGCCTGACGCACCCGAGCCGACTGCTCGGCATACCGGGCGAGGAACGCGTCCTCCCCGCCGATGCCGCGCAGCACGCGCAGCCCGGCGACCGTGTCCGCGCCGAGCGAGGTGAGGAGGCCGGCCTCGTGGCGCTGCGCCTGCTGGCGGCGCTGGAGGGGGCGCATGACGAGGCTGAGCGACGCGAGGAGCACGGGGCCCCCGACGAGCATGAGCACGCCGAGGAGCACCGACCCCTGCAGGAGGATGACGGAGACGACGACGAAGCTCACGATGGCCCCCGCGAGCCGGGCGGTGATGTCGAAGACGTTGCCCATCCGCCAGAAGTCGCTGGCGAAGCTCGTGACGACCTCTCCGGCCGGCATCCGACGGGTCAGGGCCGGGCCGGCGCGCCGCACCGCACGGTCGGTGACGACGGCGGAGCGGAACGAGGCGATGAGCCAGTTGCGGACCGCGAACCAGTGCCGGCCGTTGGTCGTCACCGCGCTGACCAGCCCCAGGCCCATGATCACGCCGGCCCACAGGACGAGGGCGCGGGCGTCCCGCGCCACGAGGCCCTCGTCGATCGCCCGCCCGACGGCCGCCGGGACGAGGGCGATGGAGAGCATCCACGGCACGCCGAAGAGGACGCCGCCGAGCAGGGTGCGCCACTGCCGCCGACCGAGCCAGAGGATCAGCCGGTCGGCGTCGTGGGGCGGGGCCGCGTCGGCGTCGAGCGCGTAGGGCCAGCTGTGATGAGCCATGGGCGTCCAACGCTATGCCGGGCGGCCGACGGCATCCACCGAGTTTCCGGCCCCCTCCCACCCTCGCGGCGGGCGCGGAAACGGTCGCTGGGACAACCTCTTCCGCTTTCAGGAAGGGCCTGGTGCCGGGGGCAGCTCCACGAAGGTGTCTCCGACCGCGATGTCGCCCGTCTCGAGGACGCGGAAGATCGTGCCCGCCCGGTCGTGGAGCGCACGAGCCGAACGGCCGCCTCGTCGAGGTCGGTGGCCGACTGCACACGTGGATGGCCGTCACCACCGGCGGGTCGCCGGTCACGTCGGTCACGTCGCCGGGGAGGCGTGAGGCGGACCGACCCGCAGGGCGAGAACCCCGCTGAGGGTCACCCGCAGGCGGTGGTCGATCTCGACGATGACCACCTCGACGCCGCCACACTCGGGACAGCGCAGGACCATCCCGGGACAGCGGAGGTAGACCCTCGTCTGCGCGATGGCGTGGCTGCTGCCGCAGCCTGCGCACTCCAGTGACCCTTCGGACAGGTCCGTGCCGAGCGCCAGGGAGAACGCGCCGAGGACGGCGTTCCCGTCGACGTAGTGATTCATGTCAGACCACCTGTCTGCTTCCTGTCCGAGAGGGTGTGGATGTGGCCGGATGCCGTGCGTGGCAGGTGCGTGGGCCGCCGGAGCGTCGGGTCGTGGGTCAGCCGAAGCGCTCGGCGCGGATGGACCGGGGGTCGAGACCCGCGCCCTCGAGGAGGTGGATCATCGCCTCGACGAACGTCGTCGGGCCGCACACGAAGACACCCGGGTCGGCCCCCTTCCCGCCGCACGCCGTCACCGCCTCGGTGACCGTGGTGGGATCCACCCGACCCGCCCGGAGGGTGAGCGGCCCCAGCGGCGTCCCCGCGCGATCCTCGTCGCGGGGCACGTCGGCGCGGGAGAGGTGGACCGTCGCCGACATGTCCCCGCCGGCCACCCGCTCGGCGAGCTCCACGGCATACAGCAGGCGTGCCGGTGCGGTCACCGAGGCGACGACGACGACCGGCGACCTGCGGTCTGCCGCACGCCACATCGCGCGCAGGGGCGCCAGCCCGGACCCGCCACCGACGAGGAGCAGCGGCCGGCGGGCGCCGGTCCAGACGAAGTACCCACCGATCGGGCCTCGCAGCTCGACGGTCTCACCGACGGTGATGTCGCGCACGAGGTAGGACGAGACCTCGCCACCGGGGACCTCCTGCACCGTCAGGGCAGCCCGCTCGCCGGGCCCGGACGCCAGCGAGTAGCTGCGGGTCGCCTGGTAGCCGTCGGGCGCCGTCAGCCGGACGTCCACGTGCTGGCCCGCCACGTGGCCGGGCCAGCCGGGGACGTCGAGGACCAGGGTGTGGGCGTCCGGGGTCTCCTCGACGACGACGGCAACGGTGGCCTCCCGCCAGGCGAGCTGGAGGAGCGGCGCGACGCGGGGCACCGGGGACCGAGCCCCTGCCTGCGTCGGCCACCTCAGTCACCGTGGTAGCGCTGCTCGAGGAACGGGTCGCCATGGTTGTGGTAGCCGGCCGCCTCCCAGAAACCGGGGGTGTCCTCCTCGGCGAGGTCGATCCGGTTGACCCACTTGGCGCTCTTCCACAGATAGAGGTGTGGCACGAGCAGCCGAGCCGGACCGCCGTGCTCCGGCTCCAGGGGCTCGCCCTCGAACTCCACCGCGATCATGGCATCGCGCCCGACGAGGTCCTCGAGCGACAGGTTCGTCGTGTAGCCGCCCTGGCTGGTCACCAGCGCGTAGGGCAGGTCGTCGACCCCCACGACGTCGAACAGCGTGGAGACCCGCACCCCACGCCACGTGGTGCCGAGCTTCGACCAGTGCGTGACGCAGTGGATGTCGGTCGTGAGGGTCTCGAGGCCGAAGGCGTGCAGCCCGTCCCAGTCGAACGTTCCGGTCGACGTCCCGTCGGTGATCGTCAGCTGCCACTCGTCGCGGCTCACCTCCTCCGTGGGCCCCGCCGTGAGCACCGGGAAGTCCCTCGTGAGGTACTGCCCGGGCGGCATGCGGTCGTCGTGCTCTCGCGGCCGTCCGAGGAAACCCGCCATGGCGACTGCTCCTTCCACCGGCCGACCGTGCGGCGGACGAGGGTGGCCGTGCACCGCGGGCTGCGACGACGGACCGCAGCCTGTGCCGACCCTAGCGCCGCTGCCCGCACACGGCCGTGACGTAGCCTCGAGGGGTGCTGAGGACCGCCGTGCGACCGAGGCTCCTCGGCCTGCTCGGGCTCGTGCTCGTCGTGGGTGCGTGCTTCGTCTGGCTGGGTCGCTGGCAGCTCGGTGTCGCGGAGAGCACGGCACACAAGGAGGCCGTGGAGCAGGCCCGCGCCCAGCTCCCGGCCGAGCTCACCTCGGTGCTCCAGCCGCACGCCCCCTTCCGTGAGGACCTCTCGTCGCGCCCGGTGACGGCCAGCGGGCGGTATGCCGCCTCTGGCCAGCTCCTCGTCCCCGACCGGCGGCTCGACGGGAGCACCGGCCTCTGGGTTCTCACGCCCTTCGTCGTCGACGGCAGCGGCGCGACCCTCCCCGTGGTTCGTGGCTTCGTCGAGGACGAGGAGGATGCCGGGCCGCCGCCCGAGGGTTCCCTGCGGATCGCTGGTGGTGTCGCCCCCGGGGAGTCACCGGAGGACCGGCCCGTGACGGAGGGCCAGATCGGCTCGGTCGACCTGTCGCTGCTCGTCAACACCTGGCCGGGAGACCTGTACAACGCGTTCCTCTTCCTCGAGTCCGAGACGCCGGCCACCGGTCCGCAGCTGACGAAGGTGCCCACGCCGCTCGGCGAGACGGGCATCCGCTGGCGCAACGCGGCATACGCACTGCAGTGGTGGGTCTTCGCGGCCTTCGCGCTCTGGCTCTGGGTCCGGATGGTGCGCGACGAGGCCCGCCGGGAGGCCGGCGCGGACGCCGCGGTTCCCGCGGGGAACAATGGGTCGCGTGACGACGCCTGAACCGCACAGCTCGCCCCCCGCCGCGCCGGCCACGGACGGGTCCGTCGGGAGGGTGGACGACGTCGACGGCACCCGGTCCCGCCTCACCTTCTTCAAGGTCATGGCGTTCGTCGTGGGCGTCGGCCTGCTCGTGCTCGTCGTCGAGATGGTGCTCTCGTACGGCTTCGGCATGAAGGGCGAGGAGAACCCGCTCCACTGGTGGCCCCAGCCGCACGGCTTCATCTACCTCGCTCTACCTCGTGGCGACGGCGCTGCTGGGCTTCAAGGTGGGCTGGTCGCTGACGAAGATGGTGCTCGTCATGCTGGCCGGCTGCGTGCCCTTCCTCTCGTTCTGGGTGGAGCGGAAGATCGCCGGTGAGGTCGAGCTCGGGCTGGCGGGCGCCCGCCAGTAGCCTTGGCCGGGTGAGCGACGCCCCCAGCCCGGTCTCCGGTATGCCGCACACCGAGGCGGCCGACCACGTCGTCGTCGAGGGGGGCGAGCCGATCCGCCTCGCCGACCGGCCGGTGCTCGTCGTCGACTTCGGGGCCCAGTACGCACAGCTCATCGCCCGACGGGTCCGCGAGGCCAACTGCTTCAGCGAGGTCGTCCCGCACTCGATGCCGGTGGCCGACATGCTCGCCAAGGAGCCGGCTGCGCTGATCCTCTCGGGCGGGCCGTCCTCGGTCTACGAGGAGGGTGCTCCCTCCCTGGACCCGGCGCTCCTCGACGCCGGGGTCCCCGTGTTCGGCATGTGCTACGGCTTCCAGGCCATGGCGCAGGCACTCGGGGGCACCGTCGAGAAGACCGGCCTCTCGGAGTTCGGCGGCACCCCGGCCCAGGTGCTCGACACGTCGTCGACGCTCTTCAACGGCCAGCCGTCGGAGCAGTCGGTGTGGATGAGCCACGGGGACTCGGTGTCCGAGGCACCGGAGGGGATGACGGTGACCGCGACGACGTCCGGTGCCCCGGTCGCCGGTTTCGAGGACGACCGACGCCGGCTGTACGGCGTCCAGTGGCACCCCGAGGTCCTGCACTCCACCTTCGGCCAGCAGGTGCTCGAGAACTTCCTCATCCGCGGGGCCGGCCTGTCAGGAGAGTGGACCGCGGCCAACGTCGTCGAGGACCTCGTCGCGAGCATCCGGGCGCAGGTCGGCGACGCCCGCGTCATCTGCGGCCTCTCCGGCGGGGTGGACTCCTCGGTCGCCGCCGCTCTCGTGCAGAAGGCGGTCGGTGACCAGCTGACGTGCGTCTTCGTCGACCACGGCCTGATGCGGTCGGGGGAGGCGGAGCAGGTGGAGACGGACTTCGTGGCCGCGACGGGCGTCGACCTCGTGGTGGTCGACGCCAGGGAGAGGTTTCTCGACGCGCTGGCCGGGGTGTCCGACCCCGAGGAGAAGCGCAAGATCATCGGCCGTGAGTTCATCCGGGTCTTCGAGCAGGCCGCCCGGGACGTCGTGGGGTCACACGAGGTGGCTGGAGACCACCCCGTCGAGTTCCTCGTCCAGGGAACGCTCTACCCGGACGTCGTGGAGTCGGGCGGCGGGACTGGGACGGCGAACATCAAGTCACACCACAACGTCGGCGGCCTGCCCGACGACCTGCAGTTCAAGCTCGTCGAGCCGTTGCGGCTCCTCTTCAAGGACGAGGTTCGCCAGGTCGGCCTGGAGCTCGGTGTCCCGGAGGGCATCGTGTGGCGCCAGCCGTTCCCCGGCCCCGGCCTCGGCATCCGGATCGTCGGCGAGGTGACGGGCGAGCGACTCGACGTGCTGCGGGCCGCGGACGCCATCGCCCGGGAGGAGCTGACGGCCGCCGGTCTCGACCGCGAGATCTGGCAGTGCCCCGTGGTGCTGCTGGCCGACGTCCGTTCGGTGGGCGTCCAGGGCGACGGTCGCACCTACGGCCACCCCGTCGTCCTGCGTCCGGTCTCGTCGGAGGACGCCATGACGGCGGACTGGGCCCGAGTTCCCTACGAGGTGCTCGCGAGGATCTCCACGCGCATCACGAACGAGGTGCGGGAGGTCAACCGGGTGGTGCTCGACGTGACGAGCAAGCCGCCGGGCACCATCGAGTGGGAGTGAGGCGCCGGCACCCACGGGATCCATGACCTGGGCGACCCGCCGGAAGAGAGGTGGGAGCGGCTGGGAGACGATGCTCACGCGGGCTTGCGCCAGACGGAGACGTGGCTCTCGCTGTCGTCGGTGAAGGGGCCGCCGAGCCAGTCCGCCGACCGGCGCTCGAGCTCCAGACCCGCCAGCTGCGCCATGAGGTCACACTCTGCCGGCCAGACGTACCGGAAGTGGCTGGCCCCATACGTGATCACCCCGTCCGCGCCGCGCCGGTAGTGGTGGGACGTGCCCTGTTGGGTCGTCATGTCGTAGGTGTCGAAGCCGACGTGACGGCGGCCCACGTGGAACGGGACGGCCGCCTGACCGGGCGGAAAGCGGCGGATGCCCGGGACCCAGAGCTCGAGAACGAAGTGTCCGCCCGGCTCGAGGTGCCGAGCGGCGTTGCGGAAGCACGACACCTGCTCGGACTGGGTGCGCAGGTTCCCGAGACCGTTCCAGACGAGGTAGACGAGCGAGAACCGCCCCGCTGCCGTTGCCCTCGCCATGTCACCCACGACCACGGGGATGTCCGCCCGCTTCTCGTGCAGTCGCTGGACCATCGGGCGCGAGAGGTCGATGCCGCTCACCGGAACGCCACGTTCGGCGAGAGGGATGGCGACCCGGCCGGTCCCGACCGCGAGCTCCAGCGCCGCGCCGTTGCCGGCGAGCCCGGCCAGACAGTCCACCGCGGGGTCGAGGACAGCCGGGGCGAACATGAAGCGCGAGTCCTCGTCGTACCGGGCGGCCGTCTGCGCGTCCCACACGTCACTGCTGGTCATCCCTGCAGCCTCGCCGACGCAGACGGCATCGAGCCACCGCGTTTCCGTGGTGGTGGAGGCCTGCGGAACGGCGGAGGATCCGGTGCGAAGCGCAGGCTCGCAGGAGAGAAGGTCCACGTCTGCACATGCCCGCCATCCACCCCCCGCTCGAGGTGCTGCACGCCTTCGGGGTGGGCGACATCCCGGCTCGGCCGCTGCCAGGTGGCCGAGGGACGACATGGGTCGCCGGGGACGTGGTGATGAAGCCGGGAGGCGGCCCCGTGCACGAGTGGTTGGCCACTGCGATGGCCGACGTGGTGTCCGACGGCTTCCGGCTGGCGCCGCCTCTCCCCACGAGCGACGGCGAATGGGTGTGCGAGGGCTGGGTGGCGTGGCGCCGGCTCGATGGTGCCCACCCGGACCTGTCGATGACATCGTCGTGCGCGGAGGTCATCGAGGCCGGCCGGGCGTTCCACCGGGCGGTCGCGCACCTGGCCCGCCCCGACTGCGTCGACGCACGCACGGACTGGTGGGCACTCGCGGACCGAGCGGCATGGGGAGAGCGCAGTGTCCGCATCGTTCCGGAGTTCGCCGATGTCCTGCCTCGGCTGCACGCGGGCCTCACACCGCTGGGTCGCCCGCAGGTCGTCCACGGAGACCTGACGACCAACGTGCTCGTCGCGCCGGGGTTCCCGCCGGCAGTTCTCGACATCTCGCCCTACTGGCGGCCGACCCCGTACGCAGAAGGGATCGTGCTCGCCGACGCACTCTGCTGGCACGATGCTCCGGCGGAGGTCCTGGAGCTGACCCGGGTGTCGGTCGGGGCAGTGGCCCGCGCCCTGCTGTTCAGGATGGCGACGACCACCGAACGCGTCACCTCGCGAGCCAGCGGTATCGACGTGCAGGACGAAGCGCGTCGGTACTCCCTCGCCGCCACAGCCATCGGTCTCTGACGGGGCACTACCGCCACGGGGCTGCCGGGCCCAGAATCGGTCAGGAAGGAGGTGGCTCGATGTTCGTCTACGGTCAGCTGCCGGACGTGGTGTCACGCGAGGAGTGGTTCGTCGCCCGCAGGGAGCTCCTGGCCAAGGAGAAGGAGCTGACCCGGGCCCGCGACAGGCTCAATGCCGACCGTCGCCGGTTGCCGATGGTCCGGATCGACAAGCCCTACACGTTCGAGGGACCGGATGGCACCGTCAGCCTCCTCGACCTGTTCGAGGACCGGCCGCAGCTGGTCATGCACCACTTCATGTTCGGTCCCGACTGGGACCAGGGGTGCGCCAGCTGCTCGTCCGCCGCCGACGGCATCGGCAGGCTGAGGCAGCTGCACGTGCGCAACACCACGCTCGTGGCCGTGTCCCGCGCGCCCTACGAGAAGCTGCACGCGTTCCGCGAGCGGATGGGATGGACGTTCCCGTGGTACTCGTCGTACGGCAGCGACTTCAACTATGACTTCCACGCGACCCTCGACGACCGGGTGGCACCTGTGCTGCTCCACTTCCGCACCGAGAGCGAGCTCGCGGAGTCCGGAACGCCGTGGACGGGGGGACCCTGGTCCGAGGACATGAACGGTTCGGAGCTCCCCGGCATCAGTGCGTTCCTGCGAGTCGGCGACGAGGTCTTCCACACCTACTCCACCTTCGGGCGAGGGATCGAGGACTTCCACAACGGCTACGCCTACCTCGACCTGACCGCGCTCGGCCGCCAGGAGGAGTGGGAGGAGCCCCGAGGACGCGCCGTCCCGCTGGGACTGCAGGTCGGTGGCCCGGCCATGCGGCTGCCCGACGAGTACGACGCCTGAGAAGAGCTCCGTCCACAGTGGTGGTGTTCGCCGATCGACGTCCTCCAGCCGCTGGGGGCCACGGTTGGAGCATGGCTCGACCCCGTGACCATCGACGAGGACGTCCGCAGCGGCCACGAGGGATGCTGCTGTCGTCGCCGAGGGCGGCATGGCAGGCTGGCCCCGGCATACCCATCGGTAACCGAGGGCGGCGACCATGCAGAGCACCACGACCACGGTCACGGCGAGCGACGGCACGCCGCTGCACACCCAGCGCTGGCTCCCCGACGGACCCCCGAAGGCCGTCGTCCAGATCGCGCACGGGTTGGGGGAGCACTCGGCCCGCTACGCCCGGCTGGCCCAGGCGCTCACGGATGACGGGTATGCCGTCTACGCCACCGACCACCGCGGCCACGGCCGCACCGCGGCCGAGGCGGACCACGGCTTCTTCGCGGACAAGGGCGGCTGGGAGCTCGTCGTCGGCGACCTCCGGTCGGTCACCCGGATCGCCCAGGAGGAGCACCCGGGCCTGCCCGTCTTCCTCCTCGGGCACTCGATGGGCTCGTACCTGGCCCGCAGCTACGCCATCGAGGACGGCCGGGACCTTGCCGGACTCGTGCTCTCCGCCACGGGTGGGGACCCCGGCTGGCTGGGCAAGCTCGGCCCGCTCCTCGCCCTGACGGAAGCGCGCCTGCGTGGCCGGCGCCATGTCAGCTCCCTGCTCCAGAATCTCCTCAACGGGCCCTACAACGCGGCGTTCAAGCCGAACCGGACGGACTACGACTGGCTGTCGCGCGACGAGGCAGAGGTCGACAAGTACATCGCCGACGAACTGTGTGGCCGAACGGCGAC
>CAWBEJ010000006.1:0-36403 GCA_963787805.1 uncultured Actinomycetota bacterium
CTCGGTCACCGCCGACACGCCCGCCACCGACCCCGCGCTCGACGGCGACCTGCGGCTGCAGGCTCCCGGCCGCGCACCGCTCGACGTGGAGGTGCCGCGCGGGGACGCCGTGCCCGTCACCGTCCACAGCAGGGGGCTGGATGCCGTCGTGGCGCCTGCCGCTGCCGGCCGCTGGTTCGGCGACGTCCTCGGCCGCGACGACCTGCGGCTCGTGCACGTGCACCGGCCGCGGCCGCTCCAACCCGGCGCACGCCCGCCCCGGCGACGCGACGGCCTTCGCCGACGCCTACCCGGTGACCCTCGCCTCCACGGCATCCCTGGGCCGTCTCGACGACTGGGTGGGCGAGACGGCACGCGACGACCGCGGGGAGGAGCCGATGGGCGCGCTGGCCGTCGAGCGCTTCCGGCCCAACCTCGTCGTCGACGGCGACCTCGACCCTTTCGAGGAGGACCGCTGGCAGCGCGTGCAGGTCGGCGCCGTCGTGCTGCGCGTCGTCAAGCCCGTCGACCGGTGCGTCATGACGACCCTCGACCCCACGACCCTCGAGGGCGGCCACGAGCCGATCCGCACACTGGCGAGGCACCGGAGGTGGGACGGTGCCACGTGGTTCGCGGTGCAGCTGGTGCCCGAGTCCCGAGGCGTGCCGCTCGGTCAGGGACGAGGTCGTGCCCAAGCGGTAGCGTGACCGGCATGGAGACCTTCGCGCGTAGCCTCCCCAAGGACTTCGTCTGGGGAGCGGCGACGGCGACCTACCAGATCGAGGGCGCGGCCGCCGAGGATGGCCGCGGCCCGTCGGTCTGGGACACGTTCTCGCGCACCCAGGAAAGGTGGCCAACGGTGACACGGGCGACGTCGCGTGCGACCACTACCACCGCATGCCCCAGGACGTCGCGCTGATGAAGGACCTCGGCCTCGACGCCTACCGCTTCTGGGTCGCGTGGCCGCGCGTGATCCCCACCGGGACCGGTGCGCTGAACCCGAAGGGGCTCGACTTCTACTCGCGCCTCGTCGACACGTTGCTGGACAACGGGATCCGACCGGTCGTGACCCTCTACCACTGGGACCTCCCCCAGGTGCTCGACGACCGCGGCGGCTGGCTCGCCCGCGATGCCGCCGACTGGTTCGCCGAGTACACCGCGGCCGTCGTGGGTGGGCTAGGTGACCGGGTGCACCACTGGACGACGTTCAACGAGCCGTGGTGCTCCTCCGTGCTCAGCTACGCCATCGGGGCGCACGCCCCCGGCCACCACGACCCGGTCGAGGCGATGGTGGCCGCCCACCACCTCATGCTCGCCCACGGCGCCGCCGTGCCGGTCATCCGCGAGCACGCCCCGGGCGCCGAGGTGTCCATCACCCTCAACCCCACCCAGGTCTGGGGGCCCGAGGACGGCGACGAGCGCGACGCCGACGCCGTTCGCCGGGCCGACAACGTCCTCAACGGGCTCTTCTTCGGCCCCATCTTCTCCGGCGCGTACCCGGACCGCTTCCTCGACGACACCGCCCACCTCACGGACCACGCGTACATCCACGACGGCGACCTCGCCACCATCGCGGCGCCACTGGACAACCTCGGGGTCAACAACTACTTCCCCACTCGCGTGCGTGCAGCCCGCGAGGGCGAGGACGTGTCCAACCCGATGCCGGGCTGCGAGGGTGTCGTCGACGCGGGACCGCGCCCACCCCTGACCGACATGGGCTGGGAGCAGTCCCCCGAGAGCCATCGCCTCATCCTGGAGCGCTCGGCCCGGGAGTCGGGGCTTCCCATCTACGTCACCGAGAACGGCTCCGCATGGCCGGACGTCGTGTCCGACGACGGACGCGTCCACGACCCTGACCGCGTCGCCTACCTCCACGGGCACCTGGGGGCGGTCGCCGACGCCATCGAGAACGGCGTCGACGTGCGGGGCTACTTCGCCTGGTCGCTGCTCGACAACTTCGAGTGGGCCTACGGCTACGACAAGCGCTTCGGCATCGTGCACGTCGACTACGACACCCAGGTCCGAACCGTCAAGGACTCGGGTCGCGAGTACGCCCGGATCATCGCCGCTGCGCACGGCTCCTGACCGGTCAGGGTCTGCCGGATGCCGGGTCGGCGCGTCGCCGTCGTCGGGGGCGGCATCCTCGGGCTGGCCGTCGCCGACCGTGTGCTGCGCGACGACCCGTCGGCGCGGGTGACCGTCGTCGAGAAGGAACAGGACTGGGCGCTTCACCAGACGGGACGCAACAGCGGGGTCGTCCACTCCGGCCTGTACTACGCGCCGGGCAGCCGCAAGGCCCGGTGGTGCCGAGCCGGCGCGGCCGCCCTGCTCGACCTCGCGCGCGACGAGGGCGTGCCGCACGAGGTGACCGGCAAGCTCGTCGTCGCGACCGAGCCCTCCGAGCTCACCGCCTCCTGGCCCTCGAGGCCCGGGGCCGGGAGAACGGGCTCGCCGTCGAGCTGCTGTCGGCCACCCGCGCCCGGGAGCACGAGCCGCACGTGGCCGCGATCGCCGCCCTGCACGTCCCGGAGACCGCCGTGCTCGACTACCGGGCGGTGTGCCGGGTGCTCGTCCGCCGGCTGCGCGAGCGCGGTGCCCGGCTGCTGCCCGGGGCCGAGCTCGTGGGCGGCGCCGACCGGGGTGCCGCGGTCGTCCTGGAGACCACGCGCGGTGACGTGGCGGCCGACGTCGCCGTCGCCTGCGCCGGCCTGCACGCCGACGTGGTGGCACGGTTGCTGGGCCACGGCCCCTCGGTGCGCATCGTGCCGTTCCGGGGCGAGTACCGGGAAATACGGCCGCCTGCTGCGCACCTCGTGCGCGGTCTCGTGTACCCGGTCCCCGACCCGCACTCCCCTTCCTCGGCGTGCACCTGACCCGCGGGATCGACGGGGCCGTGCACGCCGGGCCCAACGCGGTGCTGGCCCTGGCCCGCGAGGGCTACGCGTGGGGGGAGGTCAGCGGCGCCGACCTCGCCGGGACCCTCGGCTACCCGGGATTCTGGCGGCTCGCCCTCCGACACGGCCGAAGCGGCGTCACCGAGGTGGCGCGGTCGCTGTCGCACCACCGGTTCGCGGAGAGCGTGCGGCGCCTCGTGCCCGAGGTCGCCGACGACGACCTCGTCCCGGTGGCGGCAGGAGTCCGGGCCCAGGCGGTGCGCCGCGACGGCACCCTCGTCGACGACTTCCTCGTCGAGCGCCACGGGCGCGTCGTGCACGTGCTCAACGCACCGTCGCCAGCGGCCACGGCATCCCTCGAGATCGCCCGGCACGTGGTCGACGAGCTGCCGACGGGATGACGCCCGGGACGAGGGGATGCCGGGAGCGGCCGGGGTGCCAGGAGCGCGGTCCACTGCGCGTCCGGCACCCCTGACCCCCACCTGGGGGGTGATGACCGCTCGCCCGGACGGCGAAACTCGGTGGACCGGGGCCGCTCCGGCACCTAGCGTCGTCAGTCCATGGACTGGCCACGGAGGGAGGAAGCATGACGTGTGACCTCGTCGCCCTGTGCATCGCCGCGAACGACCCACCGCGCGTCGCCAGGTTCTGGGCCGGCCTCCTGGAGCGAGAGACGGCCGACGACGGCCTGACCCTCCTCCCCCGCGACCCGGCCCCCTTCGAGATCCGGGTCCTTGCGACCCGGGAGCCCAAGACCCGCCAGAACCAGCTGCATCTCGACCTCACGAGCGTGTCGACGGAGCAGCAGCAGCGGACCATCGCCGCGGCGCTCGAGCTCGGGGGCCGCCACATCGACATCGGTCAGGGCCCCGAGGACGACCACGACGTGCTCGCCGATCCCGAGGGGAACGAGCTCTGCGTCATCCCGCCGGGCAACGCCTTCCTCGAAGGGTGCGGCTTCATCGGGGCGCTGAACGGCGACGGCCTCCGCGAGGTCGGGCACTTCTGGAGCCGCGCGCTGGGCTGGCCCCTCGTCTGGGACCAGGACGAGGAGACCGCGATCCAGTCACCGGATGGCGGGCCGAAGATGTCGTGGGGCGGGCCGCCGGTCACGCCGAAGACGGGCCGGAACCGGCTCCACCTGCACGTCGCCCCCGCGGGCGGGGACGGCCTGGACGCCGAGGTCGACCGCCTCGTCTCGCTCGGGGCGACGCGGCTCGACGCCGGCACCGACGAGGAGGACCACGGCTCCGGCCAGGACGTCGAGCGGGTGGCCATGGCGGACCCCGGCGGCAACGAGTTCTGCCTCGTCACCCGCCGCTGAGCGGGGGATGGACAGGGGCGTCATGCGGGGTCGGTCTGGCTCGAGGTGATGCAGAGGGCGCGACCTATCGCGCACCGTGCATCACCGGTCTCAGCCAGCGCTGCGGAGGGCGGAGGATGCCGAGTCCCCGGCGCGGTTGAACCCATCCCTTCGCCCTGTCCCCCCGCTGAGCAGGGGTCAGAGAGCCAGGCGCTCCCGGACCACCCCGGCGAGGCGCGCGGCGACCTCATCGGCGTGCTGCTGGGTCGGCGCCTCGACCATGACGCGCACGAGCGGCTCGGTGCCCGACTTGCGCAGCAGGACGCGCCCCGACCCGTCGAGCGCGGCCTGCTCGTCGCGCACCGCGGCCTGGAGGTGGTCGTCGCTCTCCACCCGGCTCTTGTCGACGCCCCGGACGTTGAGGAGCACCTGCGGAAGGCGGTTCATGACGGCCCCGAGCTCGGCGATGCTCCGACCACTGGCGACGACGCGGGCGGCGAGCAGCAGGCCGGTGAGGACGCCGTCACCGGTCGTGCCGTGGTCGAGGAGGATGACGTGGCCCGACTGCTCACCGCCGAGCGAGAAGCCGCCGGCCCGCATCTCCTCGAGCACGTAGCGGTCCCCCACGGCCGTCTGCCGGACGTGGATCCCCTCGCGTTCCATCGCCTGGAGCAGGCCGAGGTTGCTCATGACCGTCGCGACGAGGGTGTCGTGCGCGAGCCTGCCGCGCTCCTTGAGCGCGCACGCGAGGATGCCCATGATCTGGTCGCCGTCGACCTCGGTTCCGGTGGCGTCCACGGCGAGGCAGCGGTCGGCATCCCCGTCGTGGGCGATGCCGAGGGCGGCACCACGGGCGACCACCGCCGCCTTGAGCGGGTCGAGGTGGGTGGAGCCGAAGCCGTCGTTGATGTTGAGGCCGTCGGGCGCCGTGCCGATCTCGACGACCTCGGCACCGGCGAGGCGGAAGACCTCCGGCGAGACCTGGCTCGCGGCGCCGTGGGCCCCGTCGATGACGACGCGCAGCCCGTCGAGCCTGTTCGGGAGCACACGCAGCAGGTGGGAGATGTATCGGGTGTGGCCGTCGGGCATCGAGACGACCCGGCCCACCTCGGGGCCGATGGGGCGGGGCCACCGCTCCCCCATGGCGTCCTCGATCCGGTCCTCCACCTCGTCGGGAAGCTTGTGGCCGCCCTTGGCGAAGAACTTGATGCCGTTGTCCGGCATCGGGTTGTGCGACGCCGAGAGCATGACGCCGAAGTCGGCGCCGGTGTCACCGGTGAGGTAGGCGACCGCGGGGGTCGGAAGCACCCCGACGTCGTAGACGTCGACCCCGGCCGAGGCGAGCCCGGCGACCACCCCGGCGGCGAGGAACTCCCCGGAGGCGCGCGGGTCGCGACCCACGACCGCCTTGGGCCGGCGCCCGTGGTCCCCTCCGGCCTCGCCGAGGACCCGCGCGGCCGCGACGGAGACCGACAGCGCCAGCTCCGCGGTGATGACGGGGCCGTTGGCGAGGCCGCGGACACCGTCGGTGCCGAAGAGTCGTGACATGAAGGGGTGCCTTTCGCGGGGATGCCGGTGACGAACCTACTCCGGACGCGCCGAAGGCGGCACCTGGCGGTGCCGCCTTCGGGGCGCGCACGGCATCCGAGGAGGCCGTGGGGCCGGGTCAGCGCTTGCTGTACTGGGGCGCCTTGCGGGCCTTCTTGAGACCGGCCTTCTTGCGCTCGGGGACGCGGGCGTCACGGGAGAGGAAGCCGGCCTTCTTGAGGGTCGCCCGGTTGAGGTCGGGGTCGACACCGTTGAGCGAGCGGGCGACACCGAGTCGAACCGCCCCGGCCTGACCCGAGGGGCCACCACCGTGCACGCGGACGAGGACGTCGTAGGCACCGTCGAGCTCGAGGACCTTGAGCGGCTCGTTGACGATCTGCTGGTGCACCTTGTTGGGGAAGTACCCCTCGAGGGTGCGGCCGTTGATCGTCCACTCGCCGGTTCCGGGCACGATGCGCACGCGGGCCACAGCCTGCTTGCGACGCCCGGTGGCAGCGCCGGGAGCCGAGGCGCTCGGGCGGGCGAGCGGTCTCCCCGGCGGCGGCGGTGTCGGACTCGGAGGTGTACTCCGTGACGAGCGCGTCGTTGACGTCGGTCCCCGCGGTCTCGTCGATCTGGGCGTTCTCGGACATCACTGGGCCACCTGGGTGATCTGGAAGGGCTGGGGCTGCTGGGCAGCGTGGGGGTGCTCGCCGCCGGCGTAGACCTTGAGCTTGCTGAGCTGCGGCGGCCGAGGGTCGTGCGGGGAGCATGCCGCGAACGGCCTTCTCGACGGCCTTCTCCGGGCTCTTCGCGAGGAGCTCGGTGTAGGACTGCGACGTCAGACCACCCGGGAAGCCGGAGTGGCGGTAGGCCTTCTTCTGCTCGACCTTGGCGCCGGTGAGCGCGACCTTGTCGGCGTTGATGATGATGACGAAGTCGCCCACGTCGACGTGCGGGGCGAAGGTCGGCTTGTGCTTGCCGCGCAGCAGGATGGCGGTCTGGCTCGCGAGGCGGCCGAGCACGACGTCGGTCGCGTCGATCACGTGCCACGAGCGCGTGATCTCGCCCGGCTTCGGGGTGTAGGTACGCATGAGGTGTCCCGGGTCGTCGAGGATGGGTCTGGCGTATGCCGCGTGCTCCCGAGAGGGACCGACGGCCCCTGCCGAGGGCGCACGGCACAACAGTCGTCAAGTCTACGGGGGGAGAACGCCCGCCCAAATCGGCTCTTCCAGCGCTCGCATCCGCGCTGACCTGCGACGACACCGATGCACATGATCCATGCACGCCTCTTGTGCAAAGGGAGTGTGCACAGGTATTGTGCACCGTATGACCGACAGTCCGCCGACCTCACCGGCATCCGCCTCGACGCCGGCAGCCTGCGCGTGCTGGCGCACCCGATGCGCTCGCGCCTCCTCTCGCGGCTGCGCATCGGCGGTCCGGCCACCGCCACGGACCTCGCGACGGCACTGGGCACCAACTCCGGCGCGACGTCCTACCACCTGCGCAAGCTCGAGGCGGTCGGCCTGGTCACGGACACCGGCGAGGGCGAGGGCAAGCGCCGGCTGTGGCGAGCGGCGACCGACTTCCACTCACTTCTACCCGAGCGACTTCGTCGGCGACGAGGACTCCGAGACCGCCCTCAACTGGCTGGCCCGAGACTACGTGCGTCACTTCTCCGAGCAGGCCGAGCGCTGGGTCGACGCCTCCCCCGCCTGGCCGGCGGCCTGGCAGGACGCCTGCGGCAGCAGCGACGACATGGTGCTGCTCACGGCCGAGCAGCTGAGCGCGATGCGCGACGAGATCGGCGACGTCGTGGCCCGCTACCGCCGCGTCGGCCAGGGCAACCCCGACGCCAAGCGCATCGCGGTCTACCTGTTCGCCTACGCGCTCGACCTCGAGAACGTGCCGGGCGCGATGAGCGCCACGCACCTCAGCCCCCGCTCGGCCGAGCGCCGCTTCTACCTGCTGACGACCACCCGGTGGCTGCCGGTGGGCTTCGTCGTCGGCATCTTCATCCTCGTGCAGACCAACCGCGGCCTGTCCATCGCCCAGGCCGCGACGATCGGCTCGGTCATGGGCCTCACCTGCTTCTTCCTCGAGCTGCCCACGAGCGGCTTCGCGGATGCCGTGGGGCGCCGCCCGGTCTACGTCGCGGCCGCGGTCATCAACGTCGTCGCGATCACGGCCTACGCGGTCGCGCAGAGCTTCTGGGCGTTCGTCGTCGCGGGCGCCCTGATGGGCGCCTTCCGGGCGCTGGACTCCGGCCCCCTGGAGGCGTGGTTCGTCGACACCGTGCACACGACGACGCCCGGTGTCGACGTCGACGGGCCCCTCTCGCGCGCCGGGTCGATCCTCGGCGGGGCGATCGCCCTGGGCGCGGTGCTCTCCGGCCTGCTCATCTGGTGGAACCCCGCCGCCACCGTGTTCGGCGACGAGGACGCCTCCGCCCTCGACGTCGCCGTCTGGGTGTCGGCGGTCCTGTCCGTCGTGCACCTCGTCGCCGCGTGGGTCGTCATGAAGGAGCCGCGCCCCGCCGCGGGTTCAGAGCGCACCCGCGTCGCGCACGCCCTCATCGAGGCCCGCCAGACCCCGGTCGTGATCAAGAGCGGCCTGGTGCTCCTCGGCCGCAACCGGGTCCTGATGGGCATCGTCCTGGCCGAGGTCTTCTGGTCGATCGGCATGATCACCTTCGAGGCGTTCATGCCGCTGCGGCTGGAGGAGATGGTCGGATCCGCCCAGGAGGCCGGCGCCCTGGTCGGCCCGGTCTCAGCCGCCGGCTGGGGGCTGTTCAGCGTCGGCGCGTGGCTGGCGGGCACGACGTCGAGCCGGATCGGGGTGGCGCGGGCCGCCGTCGTGGGCCGGGTGCTCAACGCCCTCGGAGCCGTCGTCATGGGCCTGGTCATGGGCCCGGTCGGGCTCATCGCCGCGTACCTGTTCACCTACTCGATGCACGGGCTGAACGGCCCGCCGCACGAGGCGCTGTTGCACCGCGAGGCAGAGGCGAAGAACCGCTCCACCGTGCTGTCGATCAACTCGATGATGGCCTTCCTCGCCTTCGGGGTCGCCGGGCCGGTCTTCGGCCTGATGGCCGACCGGGTCAGCCTGGCTGCCGCGATGGTGACCGCCGGTGCGGTGAGCATCCTCGGCGCGTTCTTCTACCTCCCCGCCCGGCGCAAGGAGCGCCGGCTCGAACGCGACGGCTCGCGCGTCGTGGAGACCTCCTCGGCCCCCTGATCCCGTCGGTGGGAGGCTGTCCCGATGAGACACTTCCTCCTCGGGGTCGGCACGACCCTCGCCGTCCTCGTCGTCGGGGTGTTCGTCCTGCTCCTGGTCCTCGGTTCAGGAGGCGGTGGCCCGGTCGCGGTGCCCTCGCCGACGGCATCCGGCCCGGCTCCCCAGCCGCCCGACGACCTGACGACGGAGGAGACATGGCTCAGCTCCGTCGAGCTCCGCAGCGACGACGTGGTCTCGGCGGACGGCGACCTCGCCGACGTCGTCGCCTCCGGGACCGGAGTGAGGTTCTCGCCCACGGGCCTGAGAGCGCAGCGGCTCGACCTCGACGCGACCGTGCCGTTCGCCACCGTCGCCGCGGAGGTCGGCCAGGACGTGCGCATCTTCCCGGCCGAGGGCGGGCGCGCCGGCATCGAGCGCACCGTGTCGTTGCTCGGCCGCGAGGTGACCGTCCGGGCGACCGGGACGGTGGAGGCGGACGCCGGCCAGCTGCTCATCGAGCCCGAGACCATCGACCTCGGTGGGCCGGCATTCCTCGACAGCACGGCGAGCGCCCTCGCACGACGCCTCGTCACCATCCGCCAGGACGTCGCGGGCGTGCCGGAGGGCATGTCGCTCACGGACGTCGAGGTGACGGATGCCGGCTTCGCGGCAAGCCTGACCGGCACCGACGTGACGATCAGCCGCTGACGGCATCTGCCTCGAACCGGACGGCATCTGCCTCGAACCGGACGGGCCCCGCACCGGCCGGTGCGGGGCCGTCACGGGCTGATGTCGGTCACTCGCTGGTGACGGTGATCTCGTGGGTGGCCTTGTCGTAGAGGAACGTCGTGCGCGCCCCGTCCGAAGGGACGGTCACGCTGAGGTCGTCCGCGGGGTAGCTCTCGGTGAAGGACAGGTTGTGCGCGACCTTGAACTGCCACGTTCCCGCCGGGATCATCGTCGTGACGATCGCGTAGATCCCGTCGCCGTCCTTGTCCTGGAGCCATGGTCGCATGCACGCAGGATCCCAGTCGGCGCTGCACCCGAGCTCGGTCTGGAAGGAGCCGGGCACGGTGATCATCACGCCCTCCTCGTCCGAGGTCGCCCAGTGGGTGGCGTGGTCGTAGTAGAACGTCACCGTGCCGTCGGTCTCGTAGTCGATGTTGTCGGATCCCCCGCCGCGACCGTAGCTCTCGGTCCACGCCCGGTTGATCGCTGCCTTGTAGGCGTACGGTCCGGCGGGGAGGGTGAAAGCCTTCTTCCAGATCCGGTCGTTGGCGTCAAGGGCGAGCTGCGCCTGGTCGCAGTCGGGTGCCCAGTCCCCGTTGACGCCGAGTGCCGAGGGGCACCCCATCTCGGAGTTGTGCGTCCCGGGCACGGAGACGGCGGTGGGCTGAGCAACCGGATCCCCGACCTCGGGCACGGTCTGTGACGGCCGCGAGACCACCTGCACCGATGAGGAGTCACCGGCGACCCGTCCCGCCGCATCCCTGACGACCGCCCGGTACTCGAGCGGGGTGCGCCAGCGGGATGGCGGACACGTCGTGGAACACGCGGAACGGCGCGTTGTCGTCGGTGCCGAGGGGCTCCCAGACCGTGGCTCCGACCGGACGCCACATGAACGACGTCTGCGCGAAGGTGCTCGCCGTGACGTCGGCGCGGACCTCGGTGCGGCCGTAGGCCCCACCCTCGGCGAGCACGGTCTCGACCGTCGGGGCAGCGCCCGTGGTCGCGATCGGCTTGTTGGCCTTCCACACGCGCAGGGACAGCGGCGGGACGGTGACCGTGACGGAACCGTCCGCCGAGGCCTGGACGGGCTGGTCCGTCCCGTAGACAGGCGTGAGCACCCCGGAGGTCGTCCAGGTCCCGAACGTGGCCTGCTTCGCCTGCGTGCTGTTGTTCGCGGCGACGACGTACTCGACCCTTCCGGCGTTCTTGCCGCCCTTGGTGCCCGCACCGATGCGCGACACCGCGAAGATGCCGGCACCTTCATCCGCGTAGCGGTGCACCTGGGCGCCGTCCGCCAGGGCGGGGTGCTCCGCGCGCACAGCCGACAGGTCTCGGATGTGCTCGTAGAGCGGGTGCTCGGTGTTGTACCGGTCCAGGGAACCCTCCGGCCCGGCCAGCACCTTCTCGTTGTTGTACAGCTCGACCTGGCTCGCGAACATGTCCTCGCGGGCCGCCTGGTCACCGCCGGTGCTGACGAAGCCCTGCTCGTCGCCGTAGTACGTCACCGGGTTGCCCCGGGTGGTGAACATCAGCGACTCGGCGAGCTTGACGCGCGCGAGGTGCTCGGCCTCGCTCTGTCCCTGCCGGTCGAGGAACATGGACGCGCGCCCCATGTCGTGGTTGCCGAGGAACGTCGGCAGCTGGTAGGCGTTGCTGTCGGTGTCGGTGTACCAGTCGTCCTTGGCGAAGAAGTCACTCAGGACGTTCGCGGCGTTGCCCTTCGCGAAGTCCACGCCCTGCTGCTGGAAGCCGAAGTCGAGCGTCGCCTGGAGCTTGCCGGCGGTCGTGTACTCCGACATCACCGCCGGGTTGCCGTCGAAGACCTCGCCGAAGGCGAAGAAGTCGTGGTTCTCGACGTCCTTTGCCTCGTCGAGGATGGCGGGTACGAACTTCTTCCAGAACTCGAGGTTGACGTGCTTCACGGTGTCGATGCGGAAGCCGTCGATGCCGAAGTCGACCCACTGCTTGTAGATCTCGCCCATGCCGTCGACGACCTCGGGCCGCTCGGTGAACAGGTCGTCGAGGCCGATGAAGTCGCCGTAGGTCGACGACTCGCCGGCGAACGTCGAGTCGCCGCGGTTGTGGTACATCGTCGGGTCGTTGAGCCATGTCGGCGTCTTGGCGTCGTCGTCGCCCTCGTGGAGGAAGGGCGTGTACGGGAAGGAGCCCAGGTCGAGCTCCGGCCACTCCGAGGCCGGCTTGTCGACGAAGTCCCGGTCGTCGAACACCTGTCCCTCAGCGTCCACATAGGGGAAGGCCGTCTTGGAGCGGTAGGTGTACTGCTTCTCCTCGTAGTCGATGACGTCGGCGGTGTGGTTGGTGATGATGTCGAAGAACACCTTCATGCCCTTGGCGTGGGCCGCGTCGATGAGGGTCTTCATGTCGTCGTTGGTGCCGAGGTGGGGATCGATCTGCGTGAAGTCGGTGATCCAGTAGCCGTGGTAGCCGGCGCTCTCCTGGCCGGGACCGCCCTGGACCGGCTTGTTCTTGAAGCTCGGCGTCAGCCAGATCGCCGTGGTGCCCATGTCCTTGATGTAGTCGAGCTTCTGGGTGATGCCCTGAAGGTCACCCCCGTGGTAGAAGCCCTTGTGGGTCGGGTCGAACCCCGTGGTCAGCGGGCCGCCCGTCAGGCCGCCGACGTCGTTGGCCGTCGACCCGTTCGCGAAGCGGTCGGCCATGACGAAGTAGAAGCGCTCGCGGGTGAGCGCCGAGCGCAGCGAGTCCCTGGCCAGCCCGCGGTCGGCGGGCACGGTGTCCTCGTCAACCACAGGTGAGAACGACACGACGTGCGACTCGTCGTCGTAGGTGAACGTGATCTTCGCCGGGCCGGCGAGCAGGAGCGGGATGTCCGTCCCGTTGAGCTCTCCACCCGCCCCGTAGTTCTCGGTCCAGGAGTCGTTGAGCGCGACCTTGAACGCGAAGGTGCCACCCGGCACGTCGAAGGTCGCCCGGTAGAGCGCGGTGTCACCGACCTGGGACAGCTCGGTGTCGGGGCAGGCGGGGTCCCAGTCACCCGGGCAACCGAGCTCGCTCTGGAGACTGCCGACCAGGGCGACCGACTCGGTCACGGCAGCGGCCGGCGAGGCGGCCACCACTGCCGGTGCGGCGACGAGTGCGGCCCCCACCGCGACGGCATACAGGCGGCGTGGACCGGGCATCGTTGCTCCTCGTGTCTCCGCACGACAACGACGGCGCGCGGGCGGGTGTATCCGCGCGTGACGCTAGTTGCGTAAACGCTTTACATCGAGGGGCTGACCGGAAATATTGCCATCCCTTTACCTTTGCCCGGACCGCAGTTGCTCCGGGAGCGCGGCCTCGAGGGTCTCGGCCGCGCCGGCGGCACCGGCGGACGCGCGAACCCGTGCACCCAGCCGGGCGGCGTGAACGCGATGAGGGCCGTCGGCGAGCAGCGCACCGACCGCCTCGGCGATGGCCTCGGACCCAGCTGCCGCAGGCACGACCCGGCCGGCCCCTGCGCGCTCGATGCTGCGACCCACCATGCGGTGGTCCGACCGAGGGTCCATGGGCAGGACCACGACAGGTGCGTCGTGCGCCAGCGCCCGCATGGCCGTGCCGTGGCCACCGTGGCCGACGACGACGCTCGCGCGCGGCATCAGCTCCTCGTGTGGCACGTACCGGTGCAGCTCGACACCCGCGGGCGCCCGCAGCGACGACGGGTCGATGTGTGGCCCGGTCGTCACGACGACCCGTGCGGGAAGCTCTCCGCACGCGTCGAGCGCCTGCTGCAGGCGTTCGCGCATCCCTGCATAGCCGAAGGTGCTCAGGCTCACGAGGACCGTCGGCTCCGCAGGTACGCGCGGTCTCCAGGAGACGACCGGGCCGACCTGGCGCACCGTCCCGCTCGGTCGCACCCTGTCGAGCTCGGGCAGCGACGTGATGACGCGAACCGCTGCGTCGCGGACGGCACGGCTCGGGCGCAGGCCGCGGGCGCGCAGGGCGAGTCCGAGCGGTCCGCGCAGGAGGCTCTGGTAGTAGCCGTCGAAGAAGTGCTCCAGCACGGCGTAACGCACACCACCAGCACGCACGGCCTCCAGCGCGCCGATGGTGAGCGCGTCGACGAGCACGAGATCGGCCGGATGCCGGGCCAGCTCTGCAGCGAGGTCTCGGCCCGTCCCCCGGTCCCCGAAGGTCGCGATGAGCTCTCGACCCGAGTGGGTGGCTCCCACGGTGAACTCGCGCATCTCGCGGGCCCGGACGGCAGGAAATCCGGCAGCCTCGATGTCTCCCCGCTGCGATCGGTGCCCGAGAACCCGGATGGCGTGGCCGCGCGCGGCGAGCTCAGCGGCGATGGCGAAGGCAGGCGGCACGTTGCCCCCTCCGTCCCAGGTGACGACGACGATCTCGGCCATGGCGGCCTCCTTCAGTGGTGGGGTGGGTGAACGGACCGACCCGTGCGATGCATGGCCACAGGCTCAGGGGGGTGGGGTCGCGCGCGCGGCGAGGACCGCGCGCACGAGCGCCTCCATGCGCTCCCGAGTCCTGGCCACCGACAGGCGGCGGTCGCGGCGAAGCAGCTTCCACGTGTAGACATCCGTGGCCACGACGAGCAGGTCGACGAGCTCATCGGAATCCCCTGCAGTCGGCAGAAGGGGTCCGAAGGTCTCCGTGACCCACCGACGGTGCACCTCCCTCCCGTGGTCGGTGACGCGGGCCGCGAAGGCCTCGCCGCTCTCCTGGGCGAGCAGCAGGAGGACACCGTCGCCCCGCAGCTCGTAGTGGTCGACCACCGCGCGCACGGCGCCGGCCACGTCGCCGGGCACGGACCGCCGCTCCCGCTCCACGTCGGCGGTGGCCCACTGCAGAGCGGCGGCGACGAGGTTCTCCCGCGTTCCGAAGTGCCGAAGCACGGTCTGCACGCTCACCCCGGCCTGGGCAGCGACGTCTGCCAGGGAGATGTCCGAGGAGAGGCGCTGCAGGTGGAGGGCCACCACGGCTTCGAGCACCCGCCTGCGGGTCTCCTCGACCGCGTGGGCCCGCGCCGTCATCCGGTACGGTCGGGTCTCAGACTTCATGTCAACGGACGTTAACAGCAACCAAATTTTATGTCAACGCACGTTGACACGAATGTGCGACGGGAGACATGCCGCCAGGGGACCGTGCGACCGCTCAGAAGAGGCCAACCTCGGTGTCGCCCAGTGTCGCCTACGATAGCTCGACGACGCGTGCCTCGTCGTCGTAGCGACGGAAGGCATGGCCTCCCACCGCAGCACGAGCCGGTCGGTGACACGCGGAGCATGGTGCCCCGGTGCGTGTAGCTGTAGGTGATAAGGGAGGACAGGAGGTAGAACTAGGAGACGACTGTGTGCAACTCGGAGGTGAAGTGTGGCAGGGAGAGCTGGGTGTCGGCGAGGACCTCTCGGTGCCGGTAGGAGTCCGGCGTAACGTGGTCGGGAAACAAGTGCACCAACGCGGGGGGAGAGTAGATGGCCAGGTACCTGTCGAGGTCGCCCGGTTGAGGGCGGCAACTGAGTAGAGTGTGAGTTACTTGTTGAGAGAAGGGTAAATGAAAAAGTATTGAGAAGAGAAGTAGAGAGAGATAAGGGATGTGGGGTGTATCGCGGCCTGGCCACCCGGCCCTCGTCCCAGACCGGGACGTCGCTCTCGACGACCCGGCCGTCGGACGCGAAGACGAGGAACCGGTCCAGCCCTCGCGCGAACCACCGGTCGTGCGTCACGGCGAGCACCGTGCCCTCGAACGCCTCGAGCGCGTCCTCCAGCGCCTCCGCCGAGTGCAGGTCGAGGTTGTCGGTCGGCTCGTCGAGGAGGAGCAGGGTCGCCCCGGACAGCTCGAGGAGGAGGATCTGGAGTCGCGCCTGCTGGCCACCGGACAGGGAGTCGAAGGTCTGCTCGGACGCCCGGGCCAGGCCGTAGCGGTCCAGCGCGCGGGCGGCGAGGTCACGCGGCATCCCGGCCCGGTGCTCGTCGCCGCGGTGGAGGATCTCGAGCAGGGTCCGCCCGTGCAGCGACGCATGGTCGTGGGTCTGCGCGAACCAGCCGGGTCGCACCCTCGAGCCGAGCACGACACGGCCCGCGTGCTCGACCGGCGCCGGCCTGATGTCACCCACCGGCTCGTGCTCGCGGTCCGGGTCGCTCCCACCCGCCGCGAGCAGTCGAAGGAAGTGTGACTTGCCCGAGCCGTTGCTGCCGAGGACGCCCACGCGCTCGCCGAACCAGATCTCGGTGTCGAACGGCCGCATGAGCTGGCCACCGTCGACGCGGAGCTCGAGCTCGAGAAGCGACGACCGCGCGCTTCGCCGTGCGACCCCCGGCGAGTCGCATGGAGACCTTCTGGCGCAGCGGCACCGCCTCCGGGGGGCCGGCCTCCTCGAACCGACGCAGCCGCGTCTCGGCTGCCTGGAGCCGCGCCGCCATGTCGGAGTTGTAGGCCGCCTTCTGCCGGTACATCACGACGAGCGCCTTGATCTTCGCGTGCTCCTCGTCCCATCTGCGGCGCAGCTCCTCGAGACGGTCGTTGCGGTCGGAGCGCGCCTGCTCGTAGGTCGAGAAGCGGCCCGGGTGCACCCAGACGGTGTTGCCGGTGCTGCTCGGCTCCAGCGTCGCGATGCGCGTCGCCACGCGGTCGAGCAGCTCGCGGTCGTGACTGACGAAGAGGACCGTCTTCGGTGACTCCACGAGCCGCTCCTCGAGCCACCGCTTGGCGGGCACGTCGAGGTAGTTGTCCGGCTCGTCGAGGACGAGCACCTCGTCCGGCCCGCGGAGCAGGGCCTCGAGGACGACCCGCTTCTGTTCCCCACCGGAGAGCGTCGAGACCCTTCGCCACTGCGCCCGCTCGAAGGGGGTCCCGAGCGCCGCAACGGTGCAGACGTCCCACAGGGTCTCCCACTCGTAGCCGCCGACGTCTCCCCAGTCGGCCAGGGCCTGGGCGTAGTCGAGCTGGTCCTGTTCCGTGTCGCGCTCCATCATCGCGAGCTCGGTGCGTTCGATCTCGGCCGCCGCTCGCCGGATGGGCGGTGGAGCGACGGAGACGAGGAGGTCTCGCACCGTGCTGTCGTCACGGACCTTGCCGATGAACTGGCGCATGACCCCCAGCCCACCGCTGCGGGTGACGGCGCCCTCGGATGCCGTGAGGTCGCCGGCCAGGATGCGCAGCAACGTCGTCTTCCCGGTGCCGTTCGGGCCGATGAGAGCGACCTTGGCACCCTCGCCCACCCGGAAGGTGACGTCGCGCAGGAGTCGGCGCCCGTCGGCCAGGGAGAAGCTCACGGAGTTGACGTCGAGGTGACCCACGATGGTCGAGTCTGACGGAGGGGCGGCGCGACGTCACCCGGCATTCCGGTGGGGGCGCCGGCCCTCAGTGCAGCGTGGTCTTGAGGAGCACGAAGAGCGCGCCGGCAGCCCGGCGACGAGGGCGGGGCGGGGCGCTCGCGCGTCGTGAGCCGACCGCTCGGCCCCTTCGACCAGTCGACCACGCCGAGCAGGACGGTGCTCAGACCAGCCGCCGAGCACCGCGGTGCGCACCTCGGCACCGAGGAAGGTCATGACCGCCAACGTGATGAGCGGGAGCGCGGAGGCGGTGACCTCTCCCCCCGGCGTGGGCAGGAAGACGAGGTCCAGCCGGCCGGTGTCCCTCGTGGATCCGCTCGGCGACGACACGCCGTAGCGCTCAGCCCCCCGTAGATCGTCAGGGTCACCACCACGGCGATGATCACCTTGTACGCCTTGTCGGCGTTCGACGCCGACAGCACCGCGCGCTGACGATCACGCCGTAGATGCCGGATGCCGTGGCCTCCGAGCGCGGTGCCGCATGCGCACCGGCCCGGTGACCGCGCTCGACCAGCCGTCGTCGTCGGTCCCCATGTCACACCTCTCGCCGTTCGGCCGCGGTCCTTCCCGGGCACCGGATCCCCATGCTCCCCCACGAAGCCCTTCGCCGGAAGCCGGGCCGGGCAGGGTCTCGGTCAGGCCGGCAGGACCCGCGCCTGGGACTCGGCGCGCTCGCGCGAGCTGCGGCGTCCGGGGGGTAGACGACCTCCTCGAGGGAGAGTCCGTGGGCGGGCATGACCTTCACCCGCGGGTCCCGGCCCCGGCCTCGAGCACCGCTCGCGGCGCCTCCATCCCCAGCCGCCCGTCCCGACAGGCACGACGGACCCGACGAGGGCCCGCACCATGCTGTGGCAGAAGGCATCCGCGCCGACGTCACCTCGATGGTGCCGTCCTCGGAGCGTGACCACCCGAACGACAGCAGGGTCCGGACGGTCGTCGCGCCGTCGCGACGTCTGCAGAACGCGGCGAAGTCGTGCAGGCCGACCAGGGCCCGGGCGGCATACCATCGCCGCGACGTCCAGCGGGCCGCGCACGAGCACGGTGTCGTGGCGGCGCAACGGATCGACGAGGCCGGGTCGTCCCAGAGGCGGTAGAGGTAGCGGCGACGCAGCGCCGAGAAGCGGGCGTCGAAACCCGCAGGCGCCCTGAGCACCCGCCGGACGGCGATGTCGCCGGGGAGGATGCCGCGCAGCCGGGTTGCGGCCGCGCCCTCGGCGGTCCCGTGCGAGCGCCCGCGCAGCCGTTCCCACGCGCGCGGGTCGACGTCGACGTGCGCGACCTGTCCACGTGCGTGCACCCCGGCGTCGGTCCGCCCGGCGACCATGAGGCGCAGCGGTCCGAGGGCCGCAGCAGGGTGGTGAGCGCTGCGCTGAGCTCGCCCTCGACGGTACGCAGGCCGGGCTGGGCGGCCCATCCGGCGAAACCGGTCCCGTCGTAGGACAGGTCGATCCGGATCCGCAGGGCCACCGCGCCAGCGTAGTGCCGACCCACCGGCCGGCTCCGCCCTCCCCGAGTTGGGTGCTGAAGTGGCTGCCCCGGCGACCACCTGGGCACCCGACTCCGGCACGGCATCCGCGTTGGGTGCTGAGGTGGCTGCCCCGGCGACCACCTGGGCACCCGACTCCGGCACGGCATCCTGGTCGCGAACGCGGAACGGCCCCCTCCCGTAGCGGGAGGGGGCCGTTCACGCCGTACGGTCGTGACGGGGCTCAGGCCTCGTCGTCGACCTGCTGCTTTGGCGCCACCGGCCGGCTCGAAGCCGGCGGCCTCGGCGGCCTCGGCGTCCTTGAACCAGAACTCGGCCATCGTCTGGTCGTACCACTGCGAACCCTCGACGTGGTACTTCCCGGAGTCGGCGTTGCCCTTGACGGTGTAGCCCTCGGGGGCGGAGCCGTCCTCGCTCGCGGCGACGGCACCGGCGGGGAGCTCGACGGCGGTCGGCTCCTCGGTGTCGGCGGCCTTCGCCTCGTCCTCGGCGGCCTTGGTCTCGGCGGCGGCCTCCTTGGCCTCCTCCTGCTTGGCCGCGCGCGGCCGCGTCGTCCTTGGACGCGCGCTTGGTCGCGCCCTCGGCCTCCTTGACGGTGGCCTTCTTGGCGACGGGCTCGCGGACGAGCTCGATGACCGCCATCGGGGCGTTGTCGCCCTTGCGGGCGCCGACCTTCGTGATGCGGGTGTAGCCGCCGTTGCGCTCGGCCATGTCGGGGGCGATCTCGACGAAGAGGCGGTGGACGACGCCCTTGTCGCGCACGACCGTCATCACCCGGCGACGGGCGTGGAGGTCACCACGCTTCGCGAAGGTGACGAGACGCTCGGCGAGGGGACGCAGGCGCTTGGCCTTGGCCTCGGTCGTCGTGATGGAGTCGTGCTCGAAGAGCGAGGTCGCGAGGTTCGCGAGGATGAGCCGCTCGTGAGCGGGACCGCCTCCGAGACGGGGACCCTTGCTGGGGGTGGGCATTGCGATTCTCCTTGGTTAGCGGGCCTGGAGGCGTTGGTCAGAGCTGCTCGTCCTCGGCGTACGCCGCGTCGTCCTCGCCCTCTCCGAAGGTGAAGTCGTCGTAGCGGTCGGCGATGAGGCTCGGGTCGAAGCCGGGAGGGCTGTCCTTGAGCGCCAGCCCCATGCCGGCGAGCTTGGCCTTGACCTCGTCGATCGACTTCGCACCGAAGTTGCGGATGTCGAGCAGGTCGGCCTCGCTGCGCCCGACGAGCTCACCCACGGTGTGGATGCCCTCGCGCTTGAGGCAGTTGTAGGACCGCACGGTGAGGTCGAGGTCCTCGATCGGCAGGGCCAGGTCCGCGGCGAGCGCGGCGTCGGTCGGCGACGGGCCCATGTCGATGCCCTCGGCCTCGACGTTGAGCTCACGCGCCAGCCCGAAGAGCTCGACGAGCGTCTTGCCCGCCGACGCGAGCGCGTCACGCGGAGCCATCGAGTTCTTCGTCTCGACGTCGACGACGAGGCGGTCGAAGTCGGTGCGCTGCTCGACACGGGTCGCCTCGACCTTGTAGGTCACGGTGAGCACCGGGCTGTAGATGGAGTCGACCGGGATGCGGCCGATCTCCTGGTCGCCCGACTTGTTCTGCTGCGCCGACACGTAGCCACGGCCACGCTCGACGGTCAGCTCCATCTCGACGGTGCCCTTGTCGTTGAGCGTCGCGATGTGCAGGTCGCTGTTGTGGATCTCGACCCCGGCCGGCGGGGCGATGTCGGCCGCGGTGACCGGGCCGGCGCCCTGCTTGCGCAGGTACATGACGACCGGCTCGTCGTGCTCCGAGGAGACGACGATGCCCTTGATGTTGAGGATGATCTCGGTGACGTCCTCCTTGACCCCGGGGATCGTGGAGAACTCGTGGAGCACGCCGTCGATGCGGATGCTCGTCACGGCCGCACCCGGGATGCTCGAGAGCAGGGTGCGGCGGAGGGAGTTGCCGAGCGTGTAGCCGAAGCCGGGCTCGAGCGGCTCGATGGCGAAACGGCTCCGGTTCTCGGAGACGACGTCCTCGGAGAGGACGGGACGCTGTGCGATGAGCACGGTGATTCTTCCTTCCCACGGGCGACCGCCATATGACGCCTCGTGTATGCCGGGGTGCGACCCCGACCCCTGCCCCGGCTCGGTACCCGGGACAGGTCCTCCCCCTCCGCCTGCTCACCCGGACCGGGGGCCGGGTCGAGCAGGCGTGGGGACCACGCGGGGCCGAGGCCCCGCGTGCATCAGGTCTTCGAGTAGTACTCGACGATGAGCTGCTCGGTGAGGACCGTGTCGATCTGGGCCCGCGTCGGCAGCTGGTGGATGAGGATCTGCAGGCTGCCCGGCACGACCTGCATCCAGGCCGGGATCGGACGGTCGCCGAAGGTCTCGCGCGCCAGCTGGAACGGGAGGGTCTCGACCGACTGCTTGCGGACCGTGATGATGTCGTACTGCTCGACCCGGTAGCTCGGGACGTCGACGCGCACGCCGTTGACCAGGAAGTGACCGTGGGTCACGAGCTGGCGCGACTGGCGGCGGGTGCGGGCCAGGCCGGCGCGGTAGACGACGTTGTCGAGACGGGACTCGAGGATGGTCAGGATGTTCTCACCGGTCTTGCCGGGGCGGTTGGCCGCCTCCTTGTAGTACCGGCGGAACTGCTTCTCCATGACGCCGTAGGTGAAGCGGGCCTTCTGCTTCTCCTGCAGCTGGGTGAGGTACTCCTTCTCCTGGATCCGCCGACGGCCGTGCTGGCCGGGCGGGAAGGGACGGAGGTCGAAGTTCTTGTCGCCGCCGACGAGGTCGGTCTTGAGCCGGCGCGACTTCTTGGTGATGGGTCCGGTGTAACGGGCCATGTCTCTCTACTACCTTTCGCGAAGTCTCGGGCGCTCAGACGCGGCGGCGCTTGGGCGGGCGAACACCGTTGTGCGGGCTGGGGGTGACGTCCTGGATCGAGCCGACCTCGAGGCCGGCGGCGGTCAGGGAGCGGATGGCGGTCTCGCGACCGGAGCCCGGGCCCTTGACGAAGACGTCCACCTTGCGCATCCCGTGCTCCATGGCACGGCGCGCAGCGGCCTCGGCGGCGGTCTGCGCGGCGAACGGCGTGGACTTGCGGGACCCCTTGAAGCCCACCTGGCCGGCGGAGGCCCAGGCGATGACGGCCCCGGCGGGGTCGGTGATCGAGATGATCGTGTTGTTGAACGTGCTCTTGATGTGGGCCTGGCCCACCGCGACGTTCTTCTTCTCCTTGCGGCGCACCTTCTTGGCGCCCGCGGTACGGCCCTTGGGAGGCATGTGTTCTCTCTCCTACGAGTTCTTCGGAAGCGGAGCCAGTGACGCGCGCGAGGCGCAGGTCACTTACCGGCCTTCTTCTTGCCGGCGACGGTGCGCTTGGGTCCCTTGCGGGTGCGCGCGTTGGTCTTGGTGCGCTGACCGCGCACCGGGAGGCCGCGACGGTGGCGGATGCCCTCGTACGAGCCGATCTCCACCTTGCGGCGGATGTCCGCCTGCACCTCGCGGCGCAGGTCTCCCTCGACCTTGAGGTTGTCCTCGATCCAGTCGCGCAGCTTGACGAGCTCCTCGTCACCGAGGTCCTTGACGCGGGTGTCCGGGTTGACGCCGGTCGCCGCGAGGGCCTTCTGCGCGCTGGTCCGACCGACTCCGAAGATGTAGGTCAGTGCGACCTCGACGCGCTTCTCGCGCGGGAGGTCCACTCCAACAAGACGTGCCATCTGAGGATGGTTCCTTTTCTGTGGATCCGGAGGTCTGGCGCAGCCACCGGTCCGGCCCATCCTGGTCCGGTCCTCGGCCTCCGGGCCGAGGGTGACGTCCCGCGCCCACCTGCGAACTCCAGGTGACCCGTCGGGGGTCGGGTGCTGCGTGCTTCTTCTCTTGTGCGTGTGCTCGAAGTCCGTGGACCCGTGCTGCCCCTCGCGGGGCGGAGCTGCGTCTGACCCGGGTCAGCCCTGGCGCTGCTTGTGGCGCAGGTTCTCGCAGATCACCATGACCCGTCCGTTGCGGCGGATCACCTTGCACTTGTCACAGATCTTCTTGACGCTCGGCTGAACCTTCATGTCGCCTTTGCTGTCTCGTCGATGCGTGGGTTAGCGGTAGCGGAAGACGATGCGGCCACGGGTCAGGTCATAGGGGCTGAGCTCCACCACCACGCGGTCCTCGGGGAGGATCCGGATGTAGTGCTGGCGCATCTTGCCCGAGATGTGCGCGAGGACCTTGTGACCGTTCGTGAGCTCAACCCGGAACATCGCGTTCGGGAGTGCCTCGACGATCGTGCCCTCGATCTCGATGACGCCGTCCTTCTTGGCCATACCCTCTCAATCCGCCGTTGGGCGACTCTTCGGTCGTGTCGATCCGCCCATGGAAATCGGCCCCGTGCTGCTCTCGCAGGGTTGCACCCATGCAGGAACGCACACGTGACCGACGTTCAATGCTACGGGACGCGCGGCCCCAGCACGAAATCCGTGTCCCGCCCGTGACCTGCCGAGCAACGCCGACGAGACGGGATGCCGGGAGCGCGCCACCGCGCGCCTCGCCGGGTCGCCGGTGGGCACCCCGGGGACACCCCGCACAATGACGGCATGAGCGTGCGCATCGCCGTCATCGGCGCCCCGGGAGGTCCGGGCGGCCCGAGCGGCCCGGGCGGTCCACAGGGGCCGGCGGCGCTCGCGAGCCTCCCCGCACTGCCCGGTCCCGACGTGGAGCCGTGGGGGCTGCCGCCCTCGTCCCCGTGGCTGCGCGACCTCTCCGGCTTCGACGGCATCTGGCTGACCGTTCCCCCGACGGGCGAGCACCGCGAGGCGCTGCTCTCCGTGGCCTGGTGGGCACGCGGGCACGCGGTTCCCCTGCTCACCCCTGACGACGGCATCCACTACTCCGACGGGCACGCGCCGCCGCAGCCCACCACCATCGCGTTCCTCGAGGCGGCCCGCCGCCGCGCCTCCCAGCGCGCGTGGTGGGCGGCCGACCAGGCCCGGCTCGCCGCGCTCGCGGCGGCCGAGGCCGAGCCCCGGCCGTACGTGCACCAGATGCGCGGCCCCCGCCACCGCTGGTGGCGGCCACTCCTCGCCCTCGTCGTCGTCGTCGCGACCTGGCTCGCCCTCGCCGCGGCGCTCACGACGGTGTTCTGGGTGACCGGCCTCCTCTCCGACTCGGATGCCGACGTCGCGACGGATCCCGCGGTCGGCCTCTGGAGCAACCTCCTCCTCGCGGCCCTGATCCCCGCGACCCTCTTCGGCCTCTGGGTGGGCCACCGCCGCAGCCCGTGGCGCGTGCTCTCGGTGACGCGGCGCATCCGGTGGGGGTGGATGCTGTGGTGCGCCGCGGTGGTGACGCCCCTGTGGGCCGCCTACCTGGCGCTCGGCTGGGTGGTCTTCGACCAGGAGGTGCTCCCCCGGCCGGAGCAGTGGGCCGCCCTGATCGCCGTGAGCGTGCTGACGACACCGTTCCAGGCGGCTGGCGAGGAGATCGCCTTCCGGGGTGGTCTCGTGCAGAGCGTGGGTTCGTGGTTCCGCTCACCGGTCGTCGCCCTCGTCGTGACGACTCCACTCTCGGCGGGGCTCTTCGCCGCCGCCCACGGCTCCGCGGACCCGTGGATCGTTCTCGAGCTCGGCTCGCTGGCCGTCTTCGGCTGCTACCTCGCGTGGCGCACCGGAGGCCTCGAGGCCGTCATCGTCCTCCACGTCGTCAACAACCTGCTCATCACGGTGTCCGGTGCCCTGCTCGGCGGCCTCGAGGAGTCCTACGTGGACACCACGACCACCGGGTCCCCCGTGTCGGCCGGCCTGAGCGTCGTGTCGACCGGCCTCGTGACGGCCCTGCTCCTCTGGGGCGCCAGGCGTCGGGGGATCGCGCCGAGCGGCTGGCTCACTCCCGCGCGCGGGTGAGGTCGGCGACGAAGAGCTCCTGGATCCGGGCGGCACCGTCGACGGCGCTCAGCTCACCCGCCCGCACCGCACGCTCGATCTCGGCGTGCTCGCCACGCACCGACGGCGCGTCGCGCACGGCGTCCTGCAGGTGGGTGTCGACGAGGGCCCACATCCAGTCCTGCTGCTGTCGCGCCCGCCGGACCTCGAGCGACCCCTCCGACTCCAGGCGCTCCCGGTGCTCGAGCACCGCGGACCACACCTCGTCGAGCCCGGCGCCGGTCAGGGCCGAGCAGGTCAGCACGGGCGGCCGGTGCGCGGCCGGGCCGGGCATCATCAGCCGCATCGCGCCGGCGAGCTCACGGGCAGCCACGCGCGCCGCACCCTCGCCGTCGCCGTCGGCCTTGTTGACGGCGATGACGTCGGCGAGCTCGAGGATGCCGCGCTTGATCCCCTGCAGCTGGTCGCCGGCGCGGGCGAGGGTGAGGAGGAGGAAGGTGTCGACCATCTCGGAGACGGCGATCTCGTTCTGCCCGACACCCACCGTCTCGACGACGACGACGTCGTAGCCGGCGGCCTCCAGGACGAGCATCGACTCGCGGGTGGCGCGTGCGACCCCGCCGAGCTGCCGGCCCGAGGGGCTCGGGCGTACGAAGGCGGCCTCGCGGGCCGCGAGGTCCGGCATCCGGGTCCGGTCACCGAGGATCGAGCCCCCGGTGCGCCGTGAGCTGGGGTCGACCGCCACGACGGCGACCCGGTGGCCGCGGTCGACGAGACGGCATCCCATCGCGTTGAGGAACGTCGACTTGCCCGATCCCGGCACGCCGCTGATCCCGACCCGCACCGACCCGCCCGTCGCGTCGGCGATCGAGGTGAGCAGCTCGGCGGCCTGCTCGCGGTGGTCCGGCCGTGACGACTCGAGCAGGGTGATGGCACGGGCGACGTGCTGGCGCGACCCGTCGCGCACGCCGGCCACGAGGTCGGCGACGTCGACCGGCGTCACCCGAGCCGCTCGCGCAGGTCGTCGACGAGGTCGATGGCGGCGCGGCTGATGACCGTGCCGGGCGGGTAGATCGCGTCGGCGCCCGCGGCCCGCAGCGCCTCGAAGTCCTGCGCAGGGATGACCCCGCCGACGACGATCATGAGGTCCTGGCGGCCGAGGGCGTCGAGCTCGGCGCGCAGGGCGGGTACCAGGGTGAGGTGGCCCGCGGCGAGCGAGCTGACCCCCACGACGTGGACGTCGGCCTCGACGGCCTGGCGCGCGACCTCCTCGGGAGTCTGGAAGAGCGGGCCCACGTCGACGTCGAAGCCGAGGTCGGCGAACGCGGTCGCGATGACCTTCTGGCCGCGGTCGTGGCCGTCCTGCCCCATCTTCGCGACGAGGATGCGCGGTCGCCGCCCCTGCTCGCGCTCGAACTCCTCGACGAGCTCCTGTGCCCGGCGGACGCTCTCGTCCTCCCCCGCCTCGGCGCTGTACACGCCACCGATCGTACGGATCTGGGCGGTGTACCGGCCGAAGACCTCCTCCAGCGCGGACGACATCTCGCCGACGGTGGCCCGGGCCCTCGCCGCGTCGATGGCGAGCGCCAGCAGGTTGGTGTCGAGCGAGCCGTCGGAACCGGAGCGGGCGGCATCCGTCATCCGGGCCAGCGCCGCGCGGCAGGCCGCCTCGTCGCGCTCGGAACGCAGCCGCTCGAGCTTGGCGAGCTGGCTGGCGCGCACGGCGGCGTTGTCGACGCGCAGGACCTCGATCGGCTCGTCCTCGTCGACCGGGTAGCGGTTGACGCCGATGACCGGCTGCTGGCCGGAGTCGATGCGGGCCTGGGTGCGTGCGGCGGCCTCCTCGATGCGCATCTTCGGGATGCCGGCCTCGATCGCCTTCGCCATGCCGCCTGCGGCCTCGACCTCCTCGATGTGCTCCCAGGCGCGGCGGGCCAGGTCGTGGGTGAGCCGCTCGACGTAGGCCGACCCGCCCCAGGGGTCGATCACCCGGGTGGTCCCGGACTCCTGCTGGAGGACGAGCTGGGTGTTGCGCGCGATGCGTGCGGAGAAGTCGGTGGGGAGCGCGATCGCCTCGTCGAGGGCGTTGGTGTGCAGGCTCTGGGTGTGGCCCTGCGTCGAGGCCATCGCCTCGATGCACGTGCGCACGACGTTGTTGAAGACGTCCTGGGCCGTGAGCGACCAGCCCGAGGTCTGGCTGTGGGTGCGCAACGACAGCGACTTGGGGTTCGTCGCGCCCTGGTCCTTGACGAGGCGCGCCCAGAGCAGGCGGGCCGCCCGCATCTTCGCGACCTCCATGAAGAAGTTCATGCCGATCGCCCAGAAGAACGACAGCCGCGGGGCGAAGGCGTCGACGTCGAGCCCGACCGCCTTGCCGGCCCGGATGTACTCGACGCCGTCGGCGAGGGTGTACGCGAGCTCGAGGTCCTGCGTCGCCCCGGCCTCCTGCATGTGATAGCCGGAGATCGAGATCGAGTTGAACCGCGGCATCGTCGAGCTCGTGAACGCGAAGATGTCGCTGATGATCCGCATCGACGGCTCGGGCGGGTAGATGTAGGTGTTGCGGACCATGAACTCCTTGAGGATGTCGTTCTGGATGGTGCCGGTGAGCTGCTCGGGCGCCACGCCCTGCTCCTCGGCCGCCACGACGAACAGCGCGAGGATCGGGATGACCGCGCCGTTCATCGTCATCGACACCGACATCTGGTCCAGCGGGATGCGGTCGAACAGCGTGCGCATGTCGTAGATCGAGTCGATGGCCACGCCGGCCATGCCGACGTCGCCGGTCACCCGCGGGTGGTCGGAGTCGTAGCCGCGGTGCGTGGCGAGGTCGAAGGCCACCGACAGGCCCTTCTGCCCGGCGGCGAGGTTGCGCCGGTAGAACGCGTTGGACTCCTCGGCGGTGGAGAACCCGGCGTACTGGCGGATCGTCCACGGCTGGGTCGCGTACATCGTCGGGTACGGGCCGCGCAGGTACGGCGGGGCGCCGGGCACGGTGTCGAGGAAGTCGAGCCCCTCGAGGTCGGCCTCGGTGTAGAGGGGCTGGACCGGGATCTGCTCGGGCGTGACCCACGGCTGTGCCGTCGACGCGGCCCCGGGACCGGCGGGGCGGCCGTCGCCGAGGTCGAGGTGCGTGAAGTCCGGCACGGTGCTCATCGCCGTCCTCCCGTCGTGGCGGGAACGTGGGGGATCTCCGCGGCAGGCCCGGGCGCACCGAGCCGGTCGAGCAGGTCGTCGAGGAACGCGACGACGTCGACGCCGTCGAACACCTCGCCGTCGACGAGGCCGCTCGCCTCCCCCAGCTCGGTGGCGCGTCCGGCGACGAGCACCCGTCGGGCGCCGGCTGCGCGCAGCTCGGCGACGGCGCCGGCGCCGTGCTCGGCGTACCCGCGGGGGCTCGAGGCGAGCACGGCCACGGGCGACCCGGCGTCGACGGACCGGATGCCGCCTGCCGCGAGCAGGTTCGTCACGAACGCCTGCCGGGCGCCGTAGTCACGGCGGGTGCCGAGGGTGCGCACGACGACCTGCGGGTCGCCGAGGGCCGCGGCCCGGTCCCGCAGCGCCTCGAACGCCCCGGCGTCGCGTCGGGGTACCAGGGCACTGTCGGTGACGGGCAGGGTCGCGCGTGGGCGGCGCTGCGCGGAGGTGACACCGACCGCGGGGAACATCGAGACCCCGGTGAGGGGTCGGCGCCGGGTCGCCAGCTCGCGGTCGCGGTCGGCGGTCGCGTCGGCCACCCAGCCGTGCAGCATCCCGTCGGCGAGGGCGCGCACCGCGCCACCGGCCCGCTCGACCTCCTGGAAACGGGACCACACGGCATCCGCCACCTCGTCGGTGAGGGACTCGAGGTACCACGAGCCGCCGCCCGGGTCGGTGACCCGCCCGACGTTGGACTCGTCGGCGAGGAGGATCTGGGTGTTGCGCGCGAGCCGCCGCCCGAAGCGCTCGGGGAGGCCGGCCACGCTGTCGTAGGGCAGGACGGTGACGGCGTCGGCCCCGCCGACCGACGCCCCGAAGACCGCCAGGGTGCTGCGCAGCACGTTGACCCACGGGTCGTCGCGGCTGAACATCCGCAGGCTGGTGACGGCGTGGGTGCGGGCACCGCGCCGCGCCTCGGGCACCCCGCACGCCTCGCCGACCCGCGCCCACACGCGGCGCAGCGCCCGCAGCGCGGCGGCGGTGAGGAACTGGTCGGCGGTGGCCGCGACGCGGAACTCGACGTGGCCGAACGCGTCCTCGGTGCGGACGCCCTCGTCCTCCAGGTGGCGGAGGTACTCGACGCCGGTGGCCACCGCGACGGCCAGCGCGTCGACGTCCGTCGCGCCGGCGTCGTGCAGGACCCTCGCATCGACGGTGAGGGCCCGCCAGCCCTCACGGTGCGCGCACTCGCGGACGAGGTCCGCCAGCGGGGCCAGGTCGGGCGACGCGCCGAGGCGGGCCGCCGCCCCGACGGGGTCGAGGCCGAGGTTGCCGCCCACGGAGGGGCGGTCCCCGACGAGGTCGAGCAGGGCACGGGCCGCGCCGGGCTGGTCGGTGACCGACGAGACGACGACCGGGGCGAGCTCGAGCCGCACCTCGGCGAGCGACTCGGCGAGGTCGGCGACGGCCACCCCGTCGTCCCCCACGTGCAGCCACACCGACGTGACGCCGTGCTCGAGGTCGTCCAGGACGGCGGGCCGGGTCACCGTCGGGTCGGGGTCGTCGTGCAGCTGACGGACGTCCCAGGGCAGCGTCGCGTCACGCACCTCGCGACCGCGGGTGAACGGCATCCGGCCGGGGGCGCCGAGGGGGCGGTCCTGCCGGAGGTACAGGGCGTCGACCTCGAGCCCACCCTCGAGGTGGCGGCGCAGGGCGGCCTCGGCGGCCGGCCCGTCGAGCCGGGCGTCCTCGGCGCGGCCCTTGTTGAGGACGGCGGCGACGAGCCGCTGCCAGTCCTCACGACCGAGCGGGGGAAAGCCGGCAGCGAGGGCGATGGTCTCGGCCGCGGCCGGCGGATCGGTCATGGTGGTCCTTCCGAGGCGTCCGGCGGCCGTGCCGCCCCGGCCGCCCGTCCTCCACCCCGTCGCTCCGGGCGGCCGTCGGGCCGGACGTCGGGGGCAGGCCGACGCCCGCACGTCCACCCTAGTGCGGGGCGCGAGCAGACCCGGCGAGAGATCGGGCACACGGCGGCCGGGGCGACGGGCGGTGCGTCAGGCGGGCTGGACGGCGTGGTGCGCGACCCCGAGCCGGGCCAGCCTCGCCGCGCCGCCGTCGACGGCGGTCAGCACGCACAGCCCCTGCGACGTGGCCGCCACCGAGTGCTCCCAGTGGGCGGCCCGGGAGCCGTCGCGCGTCACGACGGTCCACTCGTCGTCGAGCACGGTGTTGTCCTGGTCGCCGAGGACGACCATCGGCTCGATGCAGATCGTCGTGCCGTCGACGACCCGGGGGCCCTTGCCCGAGACACGGTAGTTCGGCACCTGCGGGTCCATGTGCATGGACGTGCCGATGCCGTGGCCGACGTAGTCCTCGACGATGCCGTAGTCGCGGCCCCGGCGGGCACCGCTCTCGGTGAGGCTGTCCTCGACCGCCGCCCCCACGGCATAGAGGCTCTCGCCCACCCGCAGCGCGGCGATCCCCGCCCACAGCGAGGCCTCGGTGTCCTCGATGAGCTCGAGGTCCTCGGGGCGGGCGGCCTCGGCACCGCCGACGACGACGCTGATGGCGCTGTCCCCGTTCCACAGCCCCACCTGGGCGCCGCAGTCGACCGACAGCAGGTCGCCCTCACGCAGCACCCTCGCGCCCGGGATGCCGTGGACGATCTCGTCGTTGACCGACGTGCACAGGGTGTGGCGGTAGCCGGGGACGAGCTGGAAGTTGGGGATGCCGCCGCAGTCACGGATGTGGGTCTCGGCGAGCGTGTCGAGCTCGAGGGTGGTGACGCCGGGCCGTACGGCCGCCGCGACGAGCTCGAGGGTGCGGCCGACGAGGAGGCCGGCCGTGCGCATGCCGGCGAGCTGCTCGGACGTCTTGCCCTCGCAGCGGTCGCGGTTGAACAGCCCCATGGCGCGGAACCCTACCCGCGCCTCCCGGCCTCCCCGCACCTTCCCGCCCGCCTCGGCGCCGCCACGCAGAACTTCGGATGCCGCGCGGCAATTGCCGCGTGCGATCCGAACTACTGCGTGCGCGCTGTCCACAGGCGGCTGAGTGCCTCTGGATCGCCGGTGTCCGACACGGCACCGTGGGCGGATGGACGAGCGGCTGGCGGCGGTGATCGGCGCACGCGAGGGCGTGGTGTCGGCGTCGGATGCCGCCCGAGTCGGCATCTCGCCCGTCCAGCTCGACGGCCTGACGCGCTCCGGCGAGCTCGTGCGGCTGAGGCGCGGGGCCTACGCTCTCCGCCGGCGGTACCAGGAGGCCGACCCACAGGAGCGGTACCGGCTGCGCACCAGGGCGATCCTGCGCACTCGGCCTCCCGTCGACGCCGCGAGCCACCACGCTGCCGTTCTCCTCCACGGCGTCGACACCTACGGCGTCGACCTCGAGGTGGTCGATGTCGTGTCACGGGTCAAGGCGACTCGACTGCGCAGCGGGCTGCGCACCCATCCCGGGGTCGGCCTTGTCGCCGACAGGGCGACGGGGACGAACGTCGTCCTCCTGCCCACCGCCCTGTGCCAGGTCGCCGGGGGGTCGGGCGTCTCCGCCGCCGTCAGCTCGATGGACGACGCCCTGCACGACCGCAGGTGCACGACGACCCAACTGCGGGATGCCGTGTGCCTCCTCCCGGAGCACCAGCGAGCGGCCGCCGAGCGCGCCATCGCGTTGACCGACCCCGCCAGCGAGTCGGTGGGAGAGACACGGACCAGGCTGCTGCTCCTCGACCTCGGCTTCCCGGTGGAGAGCCAGCGGACCCTCAGGGCCGGCGGCCGGTTCGTCGGCCGGGTGGACTTCCTCGTGGCGGGGCTCGTCGTGGTGGAGTTCGACGGCATGGTGAAGTACGGAGGCCAGGAGGGTCGAGCGGCGTTGGCAGCGGAGAAGGCCCGCGAGTCGGCCATCGTGGACCTCGGCTACGAGGTCGTACGGCTCGTCTGGGCCGACCTCGCGAACCCGGCCGAGGTGGCACGTCGCATCAGAGCGGCGCAGGTGCGGGCGGCGCGGCGTCGGCAGGTGGCGAGGTGACCGGCATCCGGCACGCACAAGTTCGGCCGGCACGCAGCAATGTCTGCGTGCCGGCCGAACTTGTGCGTGTCGAACCTCAGGTGAGGGCGGTGAGGACCCGGGTGGTGACCTCGTCGACCTCGCCCAGGCCGTCGACCTCGACGAGCAGGCCGCGCTCGCGGTAGGTGTCCGACAGCGGGCGGGTCTCACGGTGGTAGATGGCCATCCGCTCGCGGATGACCTCCTCGGTGTCGTCGGAGCGGCCCTCGACCTGCGCCCGCTTGAGCAGCCGGCCGACGACGGCGTCGTCGTCGACGGTGAGCTCGAGGACGTGGTCGAGCGCGGCTCCGTGCGCCGCCAGCATGGCGTCGAGCGCCTCCACCTGGGCGAGGGTGCGCGGGTAGCCGTCGAGCAGGAACCCCGGCGCACAGTCGTCCTGGGCGAGGCGGTCCTCGACGATGGCGTTCGTGACGTCGTCGCTGACGTAGCCGCCCGAGGCCAGGATCTCCTTGACCTGGAGCCCGAGCGGGGTCTCGTCCTTGATGTTGGCGCGGAAGATGTCGCCGGTGGAGATGGCGGGGATGCCGAGGTGCTCGGCGATCCGGGCTGCCTGGGTGCCCTTGCCGGCACCCGGGGGCCCGAGGATGAGCAGACGCATCAGCGGAGGAACCCTTCGTAGTGACGCTGCTGCAGCTGGGCCTCGATCTGCTTCACGGTCTCCAGGCCGACACCCACGATGATGAGGATCGAGGTGCCGCCGAAGGGGAAGTTCTGGTTGGCGCCGACGAGGACCAGTGCGATGAGCGGGATGAGCGAGACGAACGCGAGGTACAGCGCGCCGGGCACGGTGATCCTGGTCAGGACGTAGCTGAGGTACTCGGCCGTGGGTCGCCCGGCGCGGATACCAGGGATGAAGCCGCCGTACTTCTTCATGTTGTCGGCGACCTCGGTCGGGTTGAACGTGATCGACACGTAGAAGAACGTGAAGAAGAGGATGAGCGCGGTGTAGAGCGCCATGTAGTAGGGGTGGTCGCCGCGCACGAGGTGGGCGTTGATCCAGTCGACCCAGCCCGCGTTGTTGCCGTCGGGGTTCTGGTTGAACTGCGCCATGAGCATCGGCAGCGACAGCAGCGAGCTCGCGAAGATGATCGGGATGACCCCGGCCATGTTGACCTTGAGCGGGATGTACGTCGACGTGCCGCCGTACACCCGGCGCCCCACCATCCGCTTGGCGTACTGCACGGGGATGCGGCGCTGGCTCTGCTCGACGAAGACGACGAGGGCGATGACGGCGAAGCCCATGAGGATGATGCCGAAGAAGGTGGTCCAGCCGGAGCGCTGCTGGATCGCCCACAGGGAGCCCGGGAAGCCGGAGGCGATCGAGACGAAGATCAGCAGCGACATGCCGTTGCCGATGCCCTTGTCGGTGATGAGCTCGCCGAACCACATGATGACGCTGGTTCCTGCGGTCATCGTCAGCACCATGATGAGGATCGTCACGACCGAGTCGTTGACGAGGATGTTGGTGCAGGCGGGGTTGTTGAACAGCGACTGCGGGTTCTGCGCGAAGGTGATGAGCGTCGAGGACTGGAGGATCGCCAGGCCGATCGTCAGGTAGCGCGTGTACTGCGTCATCTTCGTCTGCCCGGCCTGGCCCTCCTTCTTGAGGGCCTCGAAGCGGGGGATGACGACGGTGAGGAGCTGCACGATGATGCTCGCGGTGATGTACGGCATGATCCCGAGCGCGAAGATCGACAGCTGGAGCAGCGCCCCGCCGCTGAACAGGTTCACCAGGCCGAGCAGGCCGTTGGTGTTGTCGGCCCCCGCGATGCACTGCTGCACGAGCGGGTAGCTGACACCGGGCACCGGCACGTGCGCCCCGAGGCGGTACAACGTGATGATCCCGAGGGCGAACAGGATCTTCCTGCGCAGGTCGGGCGTCTTGAACGCGCGGCCGAAAGCGGTGAGCACAGGTCCTCCAGAGGTGCGGCCGGGTGTGGTGGCCGCGTCGTCAACAATCCGTCACAAGATACCCGTCGACGCCGGCGGGGCCGGCATCGAGGGTGGAACGCCGTATGCCGCAGGGCCCGTTCCCGGGGAGACCCGGGAGCCAGCCCTGCGGCATACGGTCATCGCCGCAGGTCAGGCGGTCGTCGCCGACCCACCTGCCGCCTCGATCTTCTGCTTGGCGCTGCCGGAGAACGCGTCGGCCGTGACGTTGACGGCCACCGAGATCTCACCGCTGCCGAGCACCTTGACCGGCTGGCCGCCGCGCACGGCACCCTTGGCCACGAGGTCCTCGACGCTGACGTCGCCGCCCTGCGGGTACAGCGCCGAGAGCCGGTCGAGGTTGACGACCTGGTACTCGGTGCGGAACGGGTTCTTGAAGCCACGCAGCTTCGGGAACCGCATGTGCAGCGGGGTCGTGCCGCCCTGGAAGCCCTCGGGCACCTGGTAGCGGGCCTTGGTGCCCTTGGTCCCGCGGCCGGCGGTCTTGCCGCGGCGCCCGCCCTCGCCACGACCCACGCGGATCTTGGCGGACCGGGCACCCGGCGCCGGGCGCAGGTGGTGGACCTTCAGGGCAGCAGCACCCTCGGCGGCCTTGGCGGCCTTCGTGGTGTCAGCCATGCTCACTCAACCTCCTCGACGGCCACCAGGTGGGTCACCGTCTTGACCATCCCGCGGATCTCGGGACGGTCCTCCTTGACGACGACGTCGCCGATGCGCTTCAGACCGAGGCTGCGCAGCGTGTCACGCTGGTTCTGCTTGCCACCGATCTCCGAACGGGTCTGGGTCACCTTGAGACGGGCCATCACGCACCCGCCTTCGCCTCGGCGATGCCGGCGGCCTGGGCACGCAGCATCGCCGCGGGGGCGACCTGGTCCACGGGGAGGCCGCGGCGGGCCGCGACGGCCTCCGGACGCTCGAGGCCCTTGAGGGCCGCGACCGTCGCGTGGACGATGTTGATCGCGTTGTCCGAGCCGAGGCTCTTGGACAGCACGTCGTGGATGCCGGCGCACTCGAGCACCGCGCGGACCGGCCCACCGGCGATGACACCGGTACCGGGGCTGGCGGGGCGGAGCATGACGACACCGGCGGCGGCCTCACCCTGGACGGGGTGGGGAATGGTGCCCTGGATGCGCGGGACCTTGAAGAACTCCTTCTTGGCCTCCTCGACACCCTTGGCGATCGCCGCGGGCACCTCCTTCGCCTTGCCGTAGCCGACACCGACGGTGCCGTCGCCGTCACCGACGACGACGAGCGCGGTGAAGCTGAACCGCCGGCCGCCCTTGACGACCTTGGCGACGCGGTTGATGGTCACGACGCGCTCGAGGTACTGGCTCTTCTCGGGCTCGCGGGCGTCACGGCCACCGCGGCCGCCGTCACGGCCGCCGCGGCCCTCCCGGCCACCGCGCTCGGCGGTGGCGGGCCCGCCGGTGCCTCGACGCTGGGGTCCTGGCATCAGATGTTCCTCATCTCGGTCACGAATGTGGTCTGGGTGGCGGTCACAGTGAGAGCCCGCCTTCCCGGGCGCCGGCCGCGATGGCGGCGACGCGACCGTGGTACTTGTTGCCCCCACGGTCGAAGACGACGGCCTCGACGCCGGCGGCCTTGGCACGCTCGGCGACGAGCTCACCGACCTTCTTGGCCTTGGCGGTCTTGTCGCCCTCGAGGGTGCGCACGTCGGCCTCCATGGTCGACGCCGACGCGACGGTCCGGCCGACGGAGTCGTCGACGACCTGGACGAAGACGTGGCGCGCCGAGCGCGAGACGACGAGGCGCGGGCGCCCGGCCGTCCCGGAGACGGTCTTGCGGACGCGGAAGTGGCGGCGGCTGCGGGCGGCGGTCTTGCCCTTGGCGCGCTTGACGATCAGTGCCATGGCTTACTTACCAGCCTTTCCGACCTTGCGGCGGATCTGCTCGCCCGCGTAGCGGACGCCCTTGCCCTTGTACGGGTCGGGCTTGCGGAGCTTGCGGATGTTCGCGGCGACCTCGCCGACGAGCTGCTTGTCGATGCCCTGCACGGCGAACCGGGTCTGGTTCTCGACCGCGAAGGTGATGCCGCTCGGCGGCTCGACGGTGATGGGGTGCGAGTAGCCGAGCGCGAACTCGAGGTTGGACCCCCGGGCCTGCACGCGGTAGCCGGTGCCGTGGATCTCGAGCTTCTTCTCGTAGCCCTCGGTCACCCCGAGCACCATGTTGTTGATGAGCGTGCGCGTCAGGCCGTGCAGCGAGCGCGAGACGCGGGCGTCGTCGGGGCGCTTGACCTCGAGGCCGCTCTCGCCCTGCTCGACGGTGATCGGCTCGGCGACGACGTGGCTCAGCTCGCCCTTGGGACCCTTGACCTTGACGGTCTGGCCCTCGATGGCGATGTCGACCCCGGAGGGGACGGTGACGGGGAGACGTCCGATGCGTGACATGTCAGTAACCCCTTACCAGATGTAGGCGAGGACTTCCCCACCCACACCCTTGTTGGCGGCCTGACGGTCGGTCAGCAGGCCGGACGACGTCGAGATGATCGCGACACCCAGGCCACCGAGGACCTTCGGCAGGTTGGTCGACTTGGCGTACACGCGCAGGCCCGGCTTGGACACGCGGCGCACCCCGGCGATGGAGCGCTCCCGGTTGGGGCCGTACTTGAGGTTGACGGTGAGCGTCCTGCCCACCTCGGCGTCCTCGACGGTCCAGCCGGCGATGTACCCCTCGGCCTCGAGGATCTCGGCGATGTGGCTCTTGAGCTTCGAGAACGGCATGGAGACTGCGTCCTTGTGCGCCGAGTTGGCGTTGCGGACGCGGGTCAGCATGTCCGCGATCGGGTCGGTCATGGTCATTGGGCTTCTCCGCCCTCTCTCAGTGCGGTTTCCTCCGAGCAACACTCGGCGGACCTGCGCTGTAGATGGTCTGTGTCGATACGGATGCCGCGGGCTTGCGGCGGGTGGGGACGCGCGGCCGGCGCGCGGCCGGCATCCCCGG
>CAWBEJ010000007.1:0-88539 GCA_963787805.1 uncultured Actinomycetota bacterium
TACCGCTGTCGGGCTGACAGGATTTGAACCTGCGACCCCTTGACCCCCAGTCAAGTGCGCTACCAAGCTGCGCCACAGCCCGTGGCTGCCCCCTCTCGGGAGCGACGAAACCTTATCCCATCGATGAGGGGCCTACCCAACCGCCGCCAGGCGCAGGCAACAGAGAGTCAAGCCGGATCATCGGCCGGGGAGCGCCACCCTGAACTCCCGGGCTCCTTGGGCCGGAGAAGTGCAGGACGAGGTGATCAGCGGTGGGGCGAGTTCTCGGCGGTGATCGGGTCGACGCCGGGGAGGCGAGAGGTGCGACGGCGTTCGCTGAGGAGAGGGTGAGGTTGCTCAGCTCGCCGAGGGCTGCGGGCTGACCGAGCTCGACGGGCTGGGTGAGGGGCTTCGCCTCGCTCGGCAATGGCCTTCTCGGCTGCCGAGATCGTGGCCGCGTCGACGGTGCCGGTGACCTTCACCCCGAGGTCCCCTTGCAGCTCCTCGAGCGCGTCGGTGAGTGCGTCGGTCCACTGGCCGTCGACGGGACCGTCCCAGTAGCCCGCGAGCTTGAGTGTCTGTTGCACGGCTGCGGTCGACGCCGTCTCTTGCTGTGCCGCCGCGCCACCCTTGGCCGCGAGCTCCGAGCGCAGCGCCTTCTCGGACGCCTTGTCGAGTGTCCCGGTCTGCGGAAGTCCGTTGGCCTTCTGCAGGGCTTCCACTGCCGCCACCGTCTTGGGTCCGTAGACCCCGTCGACCTCCTCCGTGTAGTAGCCGGCGTCCGCAAGGGCCTGCTGAAGCGTCGTGGTGTAGGAGCTCACGGCCTTCGCCGCCTGGTCCTGCTGGGCATCCGTGAGGCAACCGCTGTCCCCGATGAGCTGCAGCCAGGCCATCTCCAGGGCCACGGCTGCCGCGTTGAACTGTTCGGCTGCCTGCGCCAGGGGGGTCTGGTCGGCGATCCCCGTCTGCGCGGCTGCCAGCTCGGTCTCCGCCTCTTGCACCCGCGTCACACTCGCAGGGGTCTCTGTCGGGGAAGGGCTCGTCCCTGCGGTTGAAGGGCCGGCCGAGGGCGTCGTGCCGGCGGCCGAGGCCTGTGCCGTCGCGAGCACCGCCTGCGCCTGGGCGAGCTCCTGCTCCGCGGTGGCGACGGCCCTGCGCGACTCCCCAACGTCCTCCGCGGCCTTCTGTGCGTCCTTTCCTGGCTGCGCAAGGTCTTCCCCGGCATCCTTGACGTCACCGACCGTGGGTGCTGTGGCGTTGAGGACGTCGCCGTATCGGTCGATGGCGGTGACGTATTCGGTGCTCGCCGTGCAGAAGTCGGCTGCGGCTTCGGTCGCAGCGGTCTCGGCCTCGGACAGAGCCTTCTCCTTGGCGGTCACGGTGGCCTGAGCCGCCGCGAGGGAGGAGTCCTCGCTGTCCCCGCTGCACCCAGCGAGAACCAGGAGGACGGCGCCCACCATCGCGCCGACGCCGAGGATCGTGCCGCGGACGACGTGCGTCTGCTTCTCGGCGACCGGTTCGGTCATTCCTGGGGGGTTTCCTTCGCGAGGGCCTTGATGTCCTTGGCGATGACGTCGTCGAGCGCTGACTCGACGACCGCATCCGCCCTCTCCAGTGCTCGACGGATCTCGAGGACGGCCGGGTCGGAGACGATGGCGACGATGCCGGAGTGCCCGGGGGTGATGGCGTGCTCGAGCTGCTCGGTGAGCTCGATGCGGTGGTGCAGCTGCCGGGCCTTGCCGAGCGCCGCGCCACCCGCGCCGAGGGCCGCGGCGCTGCCCAGAAGTGAGGGTGGGAACAACAGGCCGAGTGTGGCGCCGCCGACAAGACCCCACGTGAGGCCGCGTTTGGTCGAGTGGTCGGTCGCCTTCTGCACCGTCAGGTCACCGTCGGCCTCACGCTTGACGACGATGACGCCGTCGATGGCGACGTGGCGTCCGTCCTCGATGGACTTCAGCGCCTCGTAGGCCTCCCACGCGGTGCCCGTGTCGGCGAAGTCGGCGACGAACAGCGTGGTCGCTCCGTCGGTCAGGGCCGCTGCGACGACGTCCGGAGTGTCCTGCGGGGTCGGGGTGTCAGTCATTGGTCTTGCCTTTCGGTTGTGAGTCGGATGCCGGGTGGCGGCAGGTGGTGGTGGTCGTGTGTCAGGCGGTCGCGCCGTCGGCGAACCGCTGCAGGAGGAGGGCCTGGGCGACGACGAGCTTCTCGATCTCGGTCGGGTCGACGCTCTCGTCGGATGCATGGATCCGCGCGAGTGCGGTGTCCTCGGGGCCCCAGAGGATGAACTCCGACTTCGGTGACACCTGTTGCAGGGTTCGCAGAAGCGGGATCGACCCGCCCGAACCTGCCTCTCCCACAGGCCTGCCGAACGCCTCCTCCAGAGCGGTGCGTGCTGCTTCGTAGCCCGGCCCCGAGGTCTCGCAGCGGAACGGCGGGGCCTCCTTGGTCCGTTGGACCGTCACCTTGGCGCCCCACGGCGCGCGCGACTCGAGGTGGGCGACCAGGGCGTCCAGCTCGGCCTTCGGGTCCGTGCCGGGAGCGATCCGCATGGAGATCTTCGCCTTGGCCTCGGGGATGAGCACGTTCGACGAGCCCGCGATGCGGGTCATGTCGACGCCGATCGCGCTGATCGACGGATGTGCCCAGAGCCGGTCGGCCACCGTGCCCGTGCCGACCAGTTCGACGCCCTCGGAGACGTCGGCGCTGGCCCGCAGGTCCTCCGGCGTCATGTCGGCGCCGGCCCACTGGCCGGTCGTGACCCCGGCGACTGCGACGTCACCGTTCTCGTCGTGCAGCGTCGCGAGCAGCCGGGCGAGGGCCATCATCGCGTCGGGCACCGGGCCGCCGAACACGCCTGAGTGCAGTGGGTGCTCCAGGGTGCGCACGGTGACAACACAGGCCACGTCACCACGCAGGGCGGTGGTGAGCACCGGCTCGCCGACCGTCAGGTTGCCCATGTCGCACACGATGAAGACGTCGCACTGGAACAGCTCGGGGTGGGCCTCGACGAACGCCTCGAGGTTGCTCTCGGTCTCCTCCATCCCCTCGAGCACGAGCTTGACCGTGCACGGCGGTCTGCCGTCGAAGACCCGCAAGGTGCCCAGGTGGGCCACCAGCCCGCCCTTGTCGTCGGCGGCACCCCGCCCGAAGATCCGGCCGTCCTTGTGGGTCGCGACCCATGGGTCGGTCGACCAGCCCTGCTCGGGCGGCGCGGGCTGCACGTCGTAGTGGGCGTAGAGGATGACGACGGGGGAGCCTTCCGGCCCTTCGATCTCCCCGTAGATCGGCGGGAACCCCGTGGGCACCTCCATCAGGCGCGCGTTGGTGAACCCAGCCTCTTGGAACAGCGCCAGGGTCCGCTCAGCCATCCGGTGCACCGGCTCCTCCGGGTAACCCGGAAAGGCGATCGAGGGGATCGCCACCAGCTCCTCGAGGTCGCTGAGGATGCCGGGCATCAGCGTCGCGACCCGCTCGCTGATCTCCTGAGTCGTCATGTGGGTGGTCCTTCCTGAACGGTGGTGGACGGTGTGCGGCCGGTGCTCAGAAGAACAGACCCCCGATGAGAGCGCCGACCGCCACGGTGGTGACAGACAGCACGAGCATCGGGACGAAGAAGCTGTGGTCGAGCAGCTTGGTGCCCAGCTTCGTGGTACCCGTCGCGTCGAAGTTCGCTGCGGCGATCTGCGTGCCGTTGGCGGGGAGGGTGTAGACCCCGCCGAGGGCACCGGCCCACATGCCGGTGACGACGCCCGCCGGAAGGCCGGCGGCAAGCCCGATCGGCACAATGGTCCGGGTGGCCGTGGACTGGCTGGTCGTCAGTGCCGCAACGAGGAACACCGCGAGGGCGAAGATGAACTCCCAGTTCGTGACCCACTCACCGATCGTGGAGATGATGTACTCCTCGTGGGCGTCGATGAAGGTGGCCGTCAGCCACGCGATCCCGAACAGCGCGATCGCGGAGATCATGCCGGCCTTGAAGACCGACTGGTCCGGAACGGTCTGCACGTCAGGTCGGCCCAGGAAGAGAATGATGACCCCGACGACGAACATGACGAGGACGATGGTGCTCGTCATGTCGACCGACACGGTCTCGCCGTCGACCTCCCACGAGGGCCGCAGGTCGGGGAAGAGCCCGAAGACGACGATCGCGACGACACCGAGGAGGAAGGCCAGGGCGGAGTTGCGGCCCCGCGTCGTGTAGGTGAGCTGAGAAGCGGCCGACTGGCCGTCGGCAGCGGCCGCCTCTGGCGGGGCCAGCTCCCCTGACTCGATCCTCGCCTGCACCTCGGGGTCGTCGTCGAGGTCCTTCCACATCCGGTTGACGACGAGGGAGGTGACGATGATGCCGATGACGCACGCGGGCAGCGTGATCGCGAGGATCTGACCGAGGCCCAGGTCGTACGGTGCGACGTCGGTCAGGGTCAGCATGGCCGCCATGGCGGCAGAGACGGGCGAGGCGGCCAGCGCGATGCCGGACTGGACGACGGTCACCGTGAGAGGCCGCGAGGGCCGGATCCGGTTCTTGTACGACACGTCGTAGATCACCGGTAGCAGTGGGTAGATGATGTTGCCGGTCCCGGAACCGATGCAGAAGAGGAACGCCGTCAAGGGTGCGATGAGGGTGATCTGCTTCGGGCGCTTCTCGATGATCCGCGCCGCCATCGCCACCATCCAGTCGATCCCGCCGGCGGCCTGCATGAGCGCTGCCGTGGTCACGACCGCGAGGATGATCGCGACGGCGGCGGCCGGCGGCTCGCCGGGGGCCTCACCGAAGATGAAGACGAGGACGAACGTGCCGAGGCCACCCCAGAGCCCGACCCCTACTCCCCCGGCCCGGGTCCCCATGACGATGGCGCCGACGACGACGAGCGCCTCGAGGACGAAGCTGACGCTCATGGCGTCTCCTTCCAACGGGGGGTGGGGTGGTTCACGAACTCGGGCACTGCGTGTCGAGCGCGGCGGCCACCGGGGCATAAGCCGCGCGAAGGTTGGCCTGCGCCTCGGTGATCTTCGGGCCCAAGGTCTCCGCCGCGTCGTAGCGGGCCACGATGAGCGACTCACGCATGTCGTCGATGCTCGCCCGCGCGCTTGCTATGGCGGTGTCCAGCCGCCCCTCGGACACCCGTTGGATCTGGTCGAGCGTGTCGCGGACCTTGTCGGCCTGTACCCGCATCGCGTCGACCTGCGCCTGCAACGCTTCGGCATCCGTCCCCTCGAGCGGTGGCGCTGCACGAAGGTCCGCCACTGCCGCCTTCAGGTCGGCGTAGCGCGCGCAGAGGTCCTGGCTGGCAGGGTCGACGCCGCACCCCGTGAGAAGGAACGACGCGAGCGCGACCAGGGCGAGCCGGCCCCGGGTCGAACGCCCCATCACTGACTTCCTCTCGTCGCGTCCCGCCATCGTCCGGCCGTGCCGACACGGGGCCATCACCCTCCGGGGGTGAAGTCGAGCCCTCGGACCTCCGCCTTCGGATGCCGGTGGACCCTCACGTCGTGCCAGTTGGGTGTTGCCCGGCGTCCACAGACGACAGCCCGCGCTCGAGTCACCGACCCAGCCGGGCTCCACGGTCGGCCTCGGGCGCTTCAGGGTGCGCGGTCGCGAGTGACGGTTTGCGCCTTCGCAGGCGGTTGGGCCTCCATCGATGATGTCGCGACCCTTGTTCCAGGCCTCCCCGGCGAGGGCAGATGGCGCGGCATACGCGAATGCGAGAGAGTGCGGACCCATGACCCAGTGGCGGCCTTCGATGCCGACTTCACGGCAGGACGTCTGGAAGCGCGGGCTGTTCGTGCTGTGCCGGATGTCGCTGTGGGTGTCGGTGCTGTTCGCGACGTACTTCCTGATTCCGGCACGGAGGTCTTCCGAAGGTTCCGGTCTCGCGTGGCTGATCCTTCAGCTGAGCGTGTTCGGAGTGGTGGTCGGCGTTCAGGTGCCAGCCATCATCGGAGCGAAGCACCCGATCCTGCGGGCGGTCGAGTCCCTGGCGGTTCTCGTTCCCGTGTACCTGCTGATCTTCGCCCGGATCTACCTGTCGAGCTCGCTCAGCGACCCGTCGGGCTTCTCTCGCGCGCTCGACCACACGACGGCGCTGTACTTCACGGTCACCGTCTTCGCCACCGTCGGGTTCGGAGACATCGTCGCGCAGAGCAACGGCATGAGGCTGCTGGTGACGCTCCAGATGTTGCTCAACCTCGTGGTGCTCGGACTGGGAATCAGACTGCTGACCGCGGCGGCCCGACGCGGCGTCGCCCGGCAAGGGGGTCAGACCGACCTCGGCGAGCGCGACCAGCCCCTCGGCTGAGCAGGCACGGCAGCTCCGCCACGACGTTTCTCGCGTGGCTGTGCGGCCGGGGCCGCGGCGAGCTCCTCGACGACGATCTCTGACAATCGCCCAGATCGGGTGAAGGCCGCCGGTGGCCCGCACCCTTACCGTCGGATGGGGAACGGGCCCGGCTCCGGGGCCGGTGAGGAAGGATGCCGGATGAACGACGTGGCACAGGTGACCAACCGAGTGGGCGGTGTGCTCGCAGCCACCTGCATCTCGACGCTGGTGGTGAACGCGAACACCTCGGCGGTCAGCATCCTGCTTCCCGCGATCTCCGAGGACACCGGGATGTCGGTCACCACGCTGCAGTGGGCGGTGACCGGCTACTCGCTGGTCGGCGCCGCGGTGATCGTGACGTCCGGCTCGCTGGGAGACGTCTTCGGCCGTAAGCGGGTCTTCCAGCTCGGCCTCCTGTTGTTCGTCGCGTCCTGCATCCTCATCGCTCTCGCGCAGTCCGGCGGCGTCGTGATCGCCGGACGCGTCATCCAGGGCGCGGCCGGGGCGACGATCCTCGCGTGCGGGCTGAGCCTGCTGTCGGTCGCCAACAAGGGTGAGGCGCAGCTGCGGGCGGTGTCCCTGTGGGGCGCGGCGGCGGCAGTCGGTGCGGCTGCCGGCCCGCTGGTGGGTGGCGTGCTCGTCGACATCACGGGATGGCAGGGGCTGTTCTGGATCGACGCGGGGGTGGCGGTGGGGTGCATGGTCCTGACCGCGGCGACCGTCAGCGAGTCACGGGACCCGGACCGGCCACGGTCGATCGACTACGCCGGCACGGTGCTCATCGCGTTGACGCTGACGCCCCTCATCCTTGCGGTCACCAAGAGCAGTGACTGGGGCTGGTTCTCGGTGGCCACGCTGGGCTGTCTGGCCGTCTCGGTCGGCGCCGGGTTCGCGTTCATCGCCGTCGAAGGACGCGTCGAAGTGCCGCTGCTTGACCTCGGGCTGCTGCGCAACCGGGTGCTGGTCGGCTCGACCATCGCGATCCTCATCGGCGCGGGCACCATCAACGGGCTGATGTACCTGCTGAGCCTGTACTTCCAGGACCCCGCCGCATTGGACTTCAGTCCGCTCGAGGCAGGGCTCGCCACACTGCCTGCAACGGTCGGGCTCGTGGTCGTGGCGCCACTGGTGCCGAAGCTGGCGGCGCGGTTCGGGGGCCGACAGACGATCGGTGCCGGGTTCGCGCTCACCACCGTCGGCTTCGTCATCGTGGGCTTCGTCGACGCCTCGTGGCGGTATGGCGCATTCCTGCTGCCGCTGGTCGCCATCGCCGTCGGCATGGGCATGTCGAACGGCCCGGCCTCGTCGGCGGCGACGGCATCCGTACCGGAGAACCAGGTCGGCGGTGCGTCCGGGGTCTCGAACATGGCCCGGTACGTCGGCGCCGCGGTGGCCACGGCCTTGGCCGCCACCATCTTCGGCAGTGTGACCGGCAACCAGGTGACCGGCGGTGAGTCGCAGTCCGTCGCGCTGGCCTCCGGCTTGGCCGCAGCGTCGTGGATGATGGCGGTCTTCAGCTTCCTGGGCGTCCTGATGGCCTTCGTGATGGCCCGGCACCGCACGCCCACGGGCACGCTGAACGACGCTGCTGCCGCGGCGGCCGCCCACACGCACACGTTGCCGACCTCGGCGACGGCCGGATCCGGGGTCCCACGATGAGCACGAGCGGGCCGCCGGCCCAGGTCCCGTTCACCACCGAGGACTATGCGGCGCGGATGCGCCGCGCCGTGGCCGACGCCAGCCAGGCCGGTCTGGACGGGCTCCTGGTCATGCCGGGACCGGAGCTGGTGTGGCTCACCGGCTACCGGCCGACAGCGATCACCGAGCGGCTGACCGTCCTCGTGCTCGCCCCCGACCGGGAGCCGACACTCCTGGTGCCGACCCTGGAGCGTCCGGACGCCGAGGCGGCGGTCGGTGCTCCCGGCCTGGCGGTGGTGGACTGGGCTGACGGTGAAGATCCCTTCGCGAGGGCCGGTGCCTTGGTCCGTGCGGGGGCGACCATGGGGATCTCGGACTCCGCCTGGGCGATGCACCTCATCGGGTTGCAACAGGCGGTGCCCGGCAGCTCCTACCGGTCGCTCACGCAGAGCCTGCCGATGCTCCGGGCCGTCAAGGATGCCGCCGAGCTGGCCCGGCTGGAGGCGGCGGGCGCCGCCGCCGATGCGACGTACGAGCAGATCCTGCGGGTCCGTTTCGCCGGCCGGATGGAGACCGATGTCGCCGCCGACCTGGCGCGGCTGCTGCGGGAGTTCGGCCATGAACAGGTCGACTTCACGGTGGTCGGCTCGGGGCCGAACGGCGCCGATCCGCACCACGAGGCGGGCCACCGCACCATCGAGGTCGGCGACGCGGTCGTCCTGGACTTCGGTGGCCTCATGGACGGCTACGGCTCCGACACCAGCCGCACGGTGTGCGTCGGGGAGCCGTCCACGGAGATCCGCGAGGTGCACGAGATCGTGCGGCTGGCACAGCAGGCAGGCGTCGAGGCGGTCCGGCCGGGCGTCGCCTGCCAGGAGATCGACCGGGCGGCCCGCGCGGTCATCACGGACGCGGGGTACGGCGAGCGGTTCATCCACCGAACCGGCCACGGCATCGGCACCACCACCCATGAACCGCCGTACATGATCGAGGGCGAGGAACAGCCCTTGGTTCCAGGGATGTGCTTCTCCGTCGAGCCCGGCATCTACCTGCCTGGGCGGTTCGGGGTCCGCATCGAGGACATCGTCACGGTCACCGAGACCCGGGGCAAGCGGTTCAACAACACGGCCCGCGACCTCCACGTCGTCGACTGAGACGACGTCACCCGCCGAGGGTGAGGCCCCCGCCGTGCTCGATTCCTACGCTTTGACCGGCGGATGGACTCACGATTCGACTGGCCTGGAGGTCCACATGGCAACACACGCGTCCGATCGAGCAGTGCGATGAGCGCCGCCGACGTGCCGGCCGGCGCTGCCGAGCCGGTTCCGGCCGCACGCACCCGCGCGGCCAGCACCCAGTGGATCTCCTGGGTGGCCCTCGCGATGATGACGACCAGCTCGGTGGCGAGCCTGCGGGCGGCGCCGACCATGGCCGTCTACGGCCTCGCGTGCGTGTTCCTCTATCTCCTCCCCGCGGTGGTCTTCCTGCTGCCGACCTCGCTGGTCTCCGCGGAGCTGGCGTCGGGCTGGGAGGGCGGCATCTACAAGTGGGTGTCCGAGGGCATCTCCAAGCCGATGGGCTTCCTGGCGGTGTGGTGCCAGTTCGCGATGACGATCTTCTACTACCCGAGCCTGTTGGGGTTCGTGGCGAGCACCCTCGCGTATGTGTTCAACCCCGAGCTGGCCAGCAGTGGGGTCTGGACCGCGGCGGTCATCATCGTCGTCTACTGGTCCGGTGTCTGGGTCTCCTCACGAGGGACCAAGGGCGTGGCGGGCCTCGCCAGCGGCGGTCTCATCATCGGCACCCTCATCCCGGGCGTGGTCCTGGTCCTGCTCGGCGTGGTGTTCCTCGGGCAGGGCAACGAGTCCGCAGCACCGATGACCGCCGACAACCTGCTACCGGCCTGGGCCGGTCTCTCCAGCCTGGTGCTCATCGTCAACAACTTCCTCTCCTACTCCGGCATGGAGATGAACGCCGTGCACGTGTCCTCGCTGAAGGAACCCACCCAAGGAGTTCCCGAAGGCGATGTTCCTGGCCATGGGCCTGGTCCTTGCGATCTTCATCCTGCCTGCGCTGGTGATCAGCTGGATCGTGCCCGCCGAGGAGCTCTCGCTCACCGCAGGCGTGATGCAGGCCTTCGACGCCGTGTTCGCCAACTTCGGCTGGCAGTGGCTGACGCCGATCGTCGGGATCATGCTCGTCACGGCATCCCTCGGCGGCATGCTCACCTGGCTGGCCGGACCGTCCAAGGGCCTCCTGCTGATCTCCCGCCAGGAGGGGTACCTGCCGCCGTTCCTGCAGCGGCTGAACAAGAACGGTGTCCAGCAGAACATCCTCGTCGTCCAGGGCTTGGTGACCACCGTCATCGGGCTCGCCTACGCGTTGATCCCCGACGTCTCCAGCGCCTACTGGGTCTTCTCGGTCATCACCACGCAGGTGTACCTGATCATGTATCTGTTGATGTTCGTGGCTGCGATACAGCTGCGTCGCAAGCATCCGGACCACCCGCGTGGGTACCGAGCGCCGCTGCTGGTCGGCATGTGCGGCGTCGGCTTCGCCGCCTCGCTTGCCGCCCTGCTCGTCGGTTTCATCCCGCCGTCGCAGTTCGCGTCCGGCAACGCCGGCCTCTACTTCGTCATCGTCGGCGGCGGTGCCCTGGGCCTCGGCCTGCTCGTGCCCTACCTGTTCTACCGGTCCCGCAAGCCCTCGTGGAAGCAGCCTGAGCCGGAAGTGGTGAACCCGTCATGACGACACCGATGGAGAACCAGCCGCCACCGATGGAGAACCAGCCGCCGCGTGAACGCTCCTGGATCTACGTGACGGTGTGCGTGGTGCTGGGCCTCCTGCTCCTGGCTGCCGTCCTTGCCTTCAGCTCAGCGCGGGAGACCGCGGAGGCGCAGGAGAAGGCCGACGAGCTGATCGCAGCACTCGAGGGCGCAGGTGCTCGGGCCCCGGACCGGGACCAGATCGTCCGCGTGCTCGGCGACGACGGGGGCGCCACGTGTGACAACCCGAACGAGGCCCTGAGCCGATCCACCCTCTTCTCGCTGCTCACGAACGGCGCGGCCGGACCCGGGATCAGGCCGGTCATCGCGGACAGCCGTGCTGTCCAGGGGCAGCTGCTCATCATCGAGGTCTACTGTCCCGAGGAGCTCGAGGACTTCCAGCAGTTCGTGGACGACCTCAAGACCGACGACGTCGCGAGCGGCTAGGACATGGACCTGCGGCAGCGCATCGCCGACCTCATGCCGGTGGTCCGCGACGAGCTCACCGAGCTCGTCGCCCTGCGATCCGTTGCCGACCCACGCCAGTTCCCCCCCGAGGAGTGCCAGCGCACCGCGCAGTGGGTGGTCGACAGGTTCGCCGACGTCGGCTTCTCCGACGCGCACCTCGAGGAGACCCCTGACGGCAGCATGGCCGTGGTCGGGTCACGTCCGTGCTCCGAGCCGGACGCACCGACGGTCCTCCTCTACGCGCACTACGACGTGCAACCTCCCCTCGACGACAGCGCCTGGCGCACTCCGCCGTTCCAGCTCACCGAGGTGGACGGGCGGTGGTACGGCCGGGGTGCCGCCGACTGCAAGGGCAATATCGTCATGCACCTCGCGGCGCTGCGTGCCCTCGGGGATGCCGTTCCGGTCAACCTCAAGCTCGTCGTCGAGGGCTCCGAGGAGCAGGGCACCGGAGGCCTCGAGGCCTTCGTTCCGGCCAACGCCGACCTGCTCCGCGCCGACACGATCCTGGTCTGCGACACCGGCAACGCTGCCGTGGGCCACCCCGCGGCCACCGTCAGCCTGCGGGGCATGGTCAACGTGGTCGTCACCATGGAGGCGAGCGTCTCGGAGATCCACTCCGGGATGTTCGGGGGCGCCGCTCCCGACGCACTCGCCGCCCTGGTCGCGACCCTGGCCACCTTGCGTGACGACCAGGGGAACACGACGATCAAGGGGCTGGACAACAGCCGGCAGTGGACCGGCGCGCCGTACCCGCCCGACCAGTTCCGCACGGACGCCGGGGTGCTCGACGGGGTGTCCCTGCTCGGAGACGGCAGCGTGTCGGACATGCTGTGGGCCCGTCCGGCCCTCACCATCTTGGGTATCGACTGTCCGCCGGTCGTCGGTTCGGCCGCGGCCGTCGTCCCGAAGGCGGCCGCACGGCTGAACCTGCGCATCCCGCCCGGCATGTCTCCCGAGGTGGCCGAACCGGCGCTCGTGGCGCACCTGAAGGCCGCAGCACCATGGGGGGTGCACGTCACCGTGGAGGTCGAGGCGACCGGCTCCCCGTTCAAGGCCGACACCGACGGCCCCGCCTACCGTGCCATGGCAGCCGCCATGGAGGAGGCGTACGGCAGGCCGATGGCCCACCTCGGACAGGGTGGGTCGATCCCCTTGTGCAACGTCTTCGAGGAGACGTATCCGGACGCGGAGCTCATCCTCATCGGTGTCGAGGAGCCTCTGGCCCTGATCCACGCCCCGAACGAAAGCGTCGACCCGACGGAGATCGCGTCCATGGCACTCGCCGAGGCGCTGTTCCTCGAGCGTTATGCGCGCAAGGGACCCTGACAGGGCGCCCGCTCGTTCGGACACGGCCATGACGGAGCGACGTGAGGTCTACGAGGCCCTCGACCTGGCGCTGCGCGTCGGCGAGATCCTGCTCTCGTCCGGTGCCAGCGCGGCCGACGTGACGACCACCATGCTCGAGGTGGCCCGCTCCTGCGGCGTGCGCAACGTGTCGGCGGACGTGACCTTCGTCGACCTGACGCTGCGACATCAGCCGAGCAGCGACGAGCCCGCCGCGATCCAGGTCCGCAGGGTGCACCGGCGCTCGGTCGACTACGCGGACCTCATCGAGCTCGACCGGACCGTCAGCGACCTGGTCGCCGGTGAGGTCACGAGGGAGCAGGCGCGTGACCAGGTCGCGCGGATCGTGTCCACCGGCCATGGCCGTCGTCGGTGGGCAGTCACCCTGGGTTGGGGCGTCATGGGGACCGGAATCGCCCTCACCCTCGGGGGCAGTCCCCTCGTCTGCCTGCTTGCCTTCGTCGCGGCGTGCGCGATCGACGGGACCCAGCTGTTGCTGCCTCAGCACCGCATTCCCGCCTTCTACCAACAGGCCGCCGGCGGCTTCGTCGCCACGATGATCGCGGTCGGTGCTTCGGCCACCGACCTCGAGCTGAACCCCTCGCGCGTCATCACCACCGGCATCGTGCTGCTCCTGGCGGGGGTCGGCATCATGGGCGCCACCCAGGACGCCCTCACCGGCTTTCCTGTCACCGCCAGCGCCAGGCTCATCGACGCACTCCTCAACACCACGGGGATCATCGCCGGTGTGGGCGCCGGACTCACCCTCGGGGAGCTGCTCGGGGTCGGGCTGACCAACGTCACGGCAGGCGCGGCCGGGCTCGCCGCGGTGGGCGTCACCGTGGCCGGTGCTGCCCTCGCCGCGGCCGCCTTCGCGTACGCGTCGTACGCTCCCTTTCGCGCGTTGGTGGCCGTGGGCCTGGTCGGAGCGCTCGGCCAGGCCGTCCTGCTGGCCGTGAACAGCTCCGAGGTCGGACGGACCTGGGCCTCCGCGGTCGCTGCCGTGAGCATCGGCGCGGTCTGCTACCTCGTCGCCGGCACCTTCCGAGTGCCGCCGCTGGTCGTGGTGGTGCCCGCGCTCGTCCCCCTGCTGCCGGGACTGGACATCTATCGAGGGCTCGCTCTCCTCGCCGAGGGCAAGGACGGCGTCCTGCAGCTCGCGTCCGCACTCGCCACGGCACTCGCCCTGGCGGCTGGCGTGATCCTCGGGCAGTACCTCGCTCGACCTCTCAAGCGCGAGGCTCACCGCTTGGAGGCGCGGCTCACTGGTCCCCGCATGGTGGGCGCCTCCCGTCCACCCACCGACAGCGACACGTAGCGCGCGCCGGTTCGCGACACCCCGCCCGCGCCACACGCCGCGGCGACCATCCTGAGCCTCCGAAACCCCACACGGGCTGGAAGGGTGGAGCACGCGGTGGTCACCGCCGGGAGCGCTTCTCCCGCACCCGCACCGAGATCTCGATCGGCGTCCCGACGAAGCCGAACTCCTCCCGGAGCCGGCGCTCGACGAACCGCCGATACCCCGCCTCGAGGAACCCCGACGAGAAGAGCACGAAACGCGGCGGCCGCGTCCCGGCCTGGGTCGCGAAGAGGATTCGTGGCTGCTTCCCACCCCGCACCGGGTGCGGATGAGCCGCGACGACCTCTCCGAGGAAGGCGTTGAGCCGACCCGTCGAGATGCGGGTCTCCCACGACTCGAGCGCGGTGTCGAGGGCCGGGACGAGCTTCTCCATGTGCCGGCCGGTGCGCGCCGACACGTTGACGCGCGGCGCCCAGGGAATCTGCACGAGGTCGCGCTCGATCTCGCGCTCGAGGAAGTGCCGGCGCTCCTCGTCGGTGAGGTCCCACTTGTTGTACGTGAGAACGAGGGCGCGCCCGGAGTCGATGACCTGCTGGATGATGCGCACGTCCTGCTCCGAGATCACCTCCGAGGCGTCGACGAGCACGACGGCCACCTCGGCCTTCTCCAGCGCCGTCTGGGTGCGCAGCGAGGCGTAGAAGTCCGCCCCGCGGGTCTGGTGCACGCGGCGCCGGATGCCGGCCGTGTCGACGAACCGCCAGGTCCGACCCCCCAGCTCGATGAGCTCGTCGACGGGGTCTCGGGTGGTGCCCGCCACGCTGTCGACGACCACTCGCTCGTGCCCCACGAGCTTGTTGAGCATCGACGACTTCCCGACGTTCGGGCGCCCGAGGAGAGCGACCCGTCGGGGTCCACCTCGCTCGTACGCACCGCCGGCCGCCGACACCTCGGGCAGGACCTCGAGCAGCGCGTCCAGGGCGTCTCCACTCCCCCGTCCGTGCAGTGCCGACACCGGCCAGGGCTGGCCCAAGCCGAGGTTCCACAGCGCCGCGGCGTCGGCCTCGGTGCGCTGGTCGTCGACCTTGTTCGCGATGAGGACGACGGGCTTGCCCGACCGGCGCAACAGCTTGACGACTGCCTCGTCGTCGTCGGTGGCCCCCACGGTGGCATCGACGACGAACAGCACGGCATCGGCGAGCTCCACGGCGATCTCCGCCTGCTCGGCGACCCGCAGCTGGATGCCGGCCGCCTCGATCGCCCAGCCGCCCGTGTCCACGAGCGTGAAGGGGTGCCCCGTCCACTCGGCGTCGTAGGCGACGCGGTCACGGGTGACGCCGGGGACGTCCTCGACGACGGCCTCACGGCGACCGAGGATCCGGTTGACGAGCGTCGACTTGCCGACGTTCGGCCGGCCGACGACCGCCACGACCGGTACGGGACCCGTGGTGGCCTCGCCGTCGAGCGCGTGGTCGCCGCGGTCGAGCAGCGCCCGGTCCTCGTCGCTGAGCTCGAAGTCCTCCAGCCCTGCGCGCAGCGCGCGTTCGACGGCCGCCGGGTCCTCGGTCCGGACCGTGGGATTCTCGCTGCTCATCGGACCATTGTCTCCCACGGCAAGGGGTGCCCCGGTCCACGAGCGGCTCGTCGTCACTCCGCGGTCTCCGCCGCCACGACGTCGAGGACCGCCTCGACACTCGCCTCGAAGTCGAGGTCCGAGGTGTCGAGCAGCACGACGCCCTCCGCGGCCTGGGTGAAGGTGGCGACCGTCGAGTCGTCCCGGTCGCGACGCACCACCTGGTCTCGGGTCGCCGCGACGGCGCTCTCGTCCGTGGTGCCGTGCAGCTCCGCCGAACGGCGCCGCAGAGCGGGCGTCCTGCGATGCCGTGAGCAGCACACGCACCCGGGCGTCCGGAGCGACCACCGTCGTGATGTCCCTTCCCTCGGCGACGACGCCGCCGGTCTCCTCGGCGATGCGCGCCATGAGGTCGCGTTGGAGCTGCTGGAGGACGGGACGCACCTTCCGGTTCGTCGCCACGGCCGAGACCGCGGTGCTCACCTCGGTGGTGCGGATCGCCCGGGTGACGTCCGTTCCGTCCACCCTGACGCTCGGGGTGACGGGGTCGGTGCCGATCTCGAGCGGGAGCGCGTGGGCGGCCGCGGCCACGGCGTCCTCGTCGGTGAGGTCCAGCCCCCGGTCCAGGCACCACCACGTCAGCGCTCGGTACATGGCACCGGTGTCGAGGTAGCCGAGGCCGAGCCGACGAGCGACGGCCCGAGAGACGCTGCTCTTGCCGGATCCCGAGGGCCCGTCGATCGCGATCGTCAGGCGTGCGGTCATGGCGCGCCAGCCTAGTCGCGGCTCAGCCGTGCAGCCGCCACCCGCGGTCCTCGAGAGCAGCGGCCAGAGCGGCCGCCGCACCCGGCACGACGTCGACCTCGGCGAGGCCGAACGGCTGGCCGAGGCCGTGGTCGAGGTGGAACTCCTCGATGTTCGTGCCGATCGCTGCGATGTCCGCGAAGAGCCGTCCGAGCTGACCGGGCTCGTCGGGGATGATGACCCGCACCGTCGTGTATGCCGTGGGCGCGGCGCCGTGCTTGCCCGGGATCCGCGCATGGCCGGCGTTGCCGGCGGCGATGGCTCTGGCGAGCGTGCCGCGCGCCCCGGGCGCGTCGGTGGAGGTGGCCAGCTCGTCGAGGGCACCGAGGACCACGGTGAGGTCCCCGACCAGCTCCGCGAGCACCGAGCGAACCGCTGGGGCGTTCCCCGCGAGGATCTGGGTCCACAGGAGCGGATCGCTGGCGGCGATGCGGGTCACGTCGCGCAGGCCTTGCCCGGCGAGCGAGACGGCCGCGTCGTCGAGCACCTCGAGCCTCGCTGCCACCAGGCTGGCAGCGAGCTGCGGCACGTGGGACACGGCCGCCACGGCGGCGTCGTGCCGCTCGGGAGGGAGCGTGCTGACGGCGGCACCGGCCGAGCGCGCGACCCTGGCGACGAGCCCTTCGACCGCCGGGTCGGTCTCCTCGGTCGGGGTGAGCACCCAGGCGCGTCCGTCGAAGAGGTCATGCCGGCCGGAGACGGCGCCTGAACGCTCGCGCCCGGCCATCGGGTGGGACCCGCAGTACCGGGCGAGGTCGGTTCCCGAGGCGCGCAGCTCGTCGAGCACGACACCCTTGACCGATGCGACGTCGGTCACGGCGGCGGCGGGCCAGCGCCGGAGCGCCTCGCCCACGCAGGCGGCCGTGACGTCGGGCGGCGTGGCGACGACGACGAGGTCGGGCTCGACGGGTCCGTCGGGGATCCGCCCGGCCCCGATGTCGCGGGCCAGTGCGGCGTGGGTGGGGCTGATGTCCTCGAGGGTGACGTCGTCGCCGAGGCGGCTCAACGCCAGGCCGAGGCTCGTTCCGACGAGGCCGGTCCCGATGACATGGACCCGGGTCACAGGCCCGCCGCCGCGTAGAGGGCGCCGACCTCCGTGCTCGTGAGGTTTCGCCACTTACCGGGTTTGGTGTCCCCGAGGTGGACCGGCCCCACCCTGGTGCGGACGAGTGTGAGCACGGGGTGGCCGACCTCGGCGAGCATCCGCCGGACGATGTGCTTGCGGCCCTCATGGAGGACCACCTCGACGAGCGCCTTGCCGGGGGCGGAGTCCACGACCCGGAAGGAGTCCACCGCGACCGGGCCGTCCTCGAGCTGGACGCCCTCCCGCAGCCGGCGGCCGAGGTCGCGTGGCACCGGACCCGGGATCTGGGCGAGGTAGGTCTTGAGCACGCCGTACCTGGGATGCTGCAGCCGGTGCGCGAGCTCACCGTCGTTCGTGAGGAGGAGCAGTCCCTCGGTGTCGGCGTCGAGGCGTCCGACGTGGAACAGCCGCTCCTTGCGGTTCGCGAGGAAGTCGCCGATGTCGAGCCGGCCCAGCTCGTCGCTCATCGAGGTGACGACGCCGAGGGGCTTGTTGAACGCGAGGTACACCCGCGACTCGTCGAGCTGGACCCGCACGCCGTCGACGTGCACGGTCTGGGTGGGCCGGATCCGGACGCCGAGCTCGGTGACGACCTGGCCGTCGACCTCGACGCGCCCCTGGGTGATGAGGTCCTCGCACACGCGGCGGGAGCCCACGCCGGCCGCCGCGAGAAGCTTCTGGAGCCGCACCCCGTCGGGGTCGTGGACGTCGACGGCCGGGCGTGACGGCCACTGGGGTGCTGCCGTGGGCTGGTTCGGGCGGGTGGTGCCCGTGCGCTGCGGCTTGCCCTTGGCCTTCTTCGGTGCTCCGGTCGCGCGCGACGCGCCGGCGCCCCGTGACGCGCCGCCACCGCCCGAGCCGTCGCTCGTGGCGGAGGCGCGGGACGGCGTCCCGCGGCGCTTGCCGCTGCCCCGGCCGGCTGGAGCTCCTCCGCGGTTCTTCGGCGGGGTCATGTGCGGCCTCCTTCGGCGATCTCGTCGAGCACGTCGACCTCGGGCAGGTAGGGGGCCAGCGCGGGTAGGTCGTCCAGGCTGTGCAGGCCCAGTCGCTCGAGGAAGTACGACGTGGTGCCGTAGAGGATGGCCGTCGACTCCTCGTCCTGCCCCACCTCCTCGATGAGCCCGCGGGTGAGCAGGGTCCGGATGACCCCGTCGACGTTGACCCCGCGGACTGCGGCGACCCGGGAGCGGGAGACCGGCTGGCGGTACGCGATGACCGCGAGGGTCTCGAGGGACGCCTGGGTGATCCGTGCCGACTGGCCGTCGAGCACGAACCGCTCGACGACCGGCGCGTACTCGTGGCGGCTGTACATCCGCCACCCGCCCCCCACGTGGCGCAGCGTGAAGCCACGCCGCTGCGCGGCATAGCCCTCCTCGAGCTCGGCGAGAGCAGCCTCCACGTCCGGCAGCGGCTGTTCCAGGGCGGCTGCCAGGGAGATCGCGCTCACCGGCTCGTCGACGACCATGAGGACGGCCTCCAGCGCGGCCCGGATGCCGCCCGGGAAGTCGGCCACATCGAACGCCAGCTGGTCCTCCCCGGGGACGGTCGCTTCCTCTGGCACCTCCTCGGTGGTGCGGATCGGGGTCGGCTCACTCATGGGTCGTCTCCTGGAGGGATGCCTCGTTGGGAACCTGGGTGTGCTCGCTCGGAAGCGGCTCGTCGAACTCGTCGTCGACGTCGATGTCGCCCTCCTCGGGACCTGTCCAGCGGACGGTGAGCTCCCCGAGCGCCTCGGCCTGCTCGAACGCGATCGCCGAGTCACGGAAGAGCTCGAGCAGGGCGAGGAAACGGGCCACCACGACGAGGGTGGAGTCGGCGTCGGCGACGAGGCTGCGGAAGGATGCGACGCGCTCGCGTCGCAACCGGGTGCCGAGGACTCCGGCCTGCTCGCGCACGCTGACTGCCGGCGCGTGGAGGTGGCCGAGCCCCACCGTGGGGGGCTGCCTGGGCACCAGGGCCCGTGCCGCGATCACGGCGAGCTGATCCGGTGTCACGCTCATGACGAGCTCGGGGAGCAGTGCGGCGAGCTGGGGTTCGAGGGACGCCGTGCGCGGATGCATCCGGCCCGCTGTCGCCATCCGCTCGGCGAACGTGTGCGCGATGTCCTTGAACGCCCGGTACTGCAGGAGGCGAGCGAAGAGGATGTCCCGGGCCTCGATGAGGGCGAGGTCGTCCTCGTCCTCCGGTCCAGCCTGAGGGAGGAGCCGTGCCGCCTTGAGATCGAGCAGGGTCGCCGCAACGAGCAGGAACTCGGTCGCCTGCGACAGGTCCCAGCCGCCGGGCGTGGTCCGCTGGGCGCGGATGTGTTCGATGAAGTCGTCGGTCACCTCGGCGAGGGCGATCTCGGTGATGTCGAGCCTGTGCTTGCTGATGAGCCCGAGCAGGAGGTCGAAGGGGCCGGTGAAGACGTCGAGGCTCACCTCGAAGGCTGCCGCCGGGGCCCGTCGGGTGAGCACCCCGCCCGGGACCACGTCGGTCGTCGACGCGCCGGCGCCCGGGTCCGGCCCCGTGCCGCCCCCGGCCTCCTCGGGGACGGTCACCATCGGCTCAGGCCGCCCCACCGCGCGCGATGAGCTCGCGGGCGAGCTGGCGGTAGGAGTCCGCCCCCTTGTGCGTCGCGTCGTAGGTGGTGATCGGCTCGGCCGCCAGGCTGGCGTCCGGGAACTTCACGGTCCGCGAGATGACCGTGTGGAACACCTGCTCGCCGAAGTGGTCGACGACGCTGGCGACGACCTCGCGCGAGTGCAGCGTGCGGCCGTCGTACATCGTCGCGAGGATGCCGTCGACCTGAAGGCGGGGGTTGAGCCGGTCGGTGATCTTCTCGATGGTCTCCACGAGCAGGGCGACGCCGCGCATCGCGAAGAACTCGCACTCGAGCGGGATGATGACGCCGTGTGCTGCGGTCAGGGCGTTGATCGTCAGCAGTCCGAGCGAGGGCTGGCAGTCGATGAGCAGGACGTCGTAGTCGTCGAGGACCGGGCGCAGCACCCGTGCGAGGATCTGTTCGCGGGCGACCTCGCCGACGAGCTGGACCTCCGCGGCCGACAGGTCGATGTTCGCCGGGAGGACGTCCAGGTCGTCGACCTTGCTGCGCTGGATGACGGCGTGCAGGTCGTGGCCGCGCTCGGTGAGCAGGTTGTAGACGGTGACGTCGAGCTGCTGGGCGGCGATGCCGAGGCCGACCGAGAGGGCGCCCTGCGGGTCGAAGTCGACGAGCAGGACACGCCGGCCCAGCTCCGCTAGCGCGGCCCCCAGGTTGATCGTCGTCGTCGTCTTGCCGACCCCGCCCTTCTGGTTGCACATGGCGATGATGCGGGCGGGTCCGTGCGAGGTGAGCGGTGGCGGCTCGGGGAAGTCGGGGAGTGGCCGGCCGGTCGGCCCCACCTGTCCGGCGGTGCGGATCTGGAACGCCGCGTCGGAATCCAACTCTCTCTCCCCGGTCCTGGTGGTGCTCGGCGCTCAGCCTCGCGCTGATCGGCACCGACCCTATCAGCGGGCCCGGGGGTGGCTCTGGGCGTAGACCTCGCGCAGTTGCTGCACCGTCACGAGGGTGTACACCTGCGTCGTCGTCACCGATGCGTGACCGAGCAGCTCCTGCACGACCCGCACGTCCGCACCTCCTTCGAGCAGGTGGGTGGCGAAGGAGTGACGCAGTGTGTGCGGCGAGATGTGGCCCCTCAGGTGGGCCCGGTCCGCAGCCGCCCGGAGAACCGACCAGGCACTCTGCCGAGACACCCTGCCGCCCCGCGCGTTGAGGAAGACCGCGGGAGTGCCCGCGCCTCGGGCCGCGAACACCGGGCGGCCCCTCACCAGCCACGCCGAGAGGGCGGAGGCGGCGTAGGACCCCACCGGAACGATGCGCTCCTTCCCACCCTTCCCGCGCAGCCGTACCACCCCGTCCTCACCGTCGACGTCGTCCACGTCGAGGGCGACCGCTTCCGAGATGCGCGCGCCGGTGCCGTAGAGCACCTCGAGCAGCGCCCGGTCGCGCAGGGAGCCCGGGGTGTCCCCCACCGAGGCCGCGTCCAGGAGGCGTTCGACCTCCTCGACGGGGATCGCCTTCGGCAACCGGGAGGGGACGCGAGGAGGGCTCACGGTCCGTGCCGGGTCCGCGTCCAGAACTCCCTCGAGGGCGAGGAAGCGATGGAGCCCACGGACGGCCACGAGCGTTCGCGCGGCGGAGGACGCCGCGAGCGGTGGATGGTGGCCGTCGCCCTCGCGGAGGCGGGCGAGGAACTCGGCGACGTGGGCCTCGCGGACGTCCTCGGGCCGCTCGACGCCCACCGAGGCGAGGTGTGTCATCCATCGAGTCAGGTCGCGACGGTATGCCGTGAGCGTGTTCGGGGAGACACCCCGCTCGACATCGAGATGGGTGAGCCAGGCGTCGACGGCCCGCCCCACGGCGGTGGGACGGGCCGTCGGCTCCGAGGGGCCTGGCGTCAGGAGAGGGCCTCGTCGATCGTGATGCTCTCCATGCCGAACGCCTCGGCGACGGCGGCGTAGGTGACGTGCCCGTCGTGGGTGTTGAGACCGCCGGCCAGTGCCTTGTCCGCCGTCATGGCGCCCTTCCACCCCGAGTCGGCCAGTGTCGTGGCGTAGGCCAGGGTCGCGTTCGTCAGCGCCCACGTCGAGGTGTGCGGAACGGCGCCCGGCATGTTGGCGACGCAGTAGTAGATCGAGTCGTGCACCTCGAAGGTCGGCGCGGCGTGGGTGGTCGGCCGGGAGTTCTCGAAGCAGCCACCTTGGTCGATGGCGACGTCGACGAGGACGGAACCGGGCTTCATCTGCGCGACCATGTCGTCGGTGACGAGCTTCGGCGCCTTGGCGCCGGGGATGAGCACCGTGCCGATGACGAGGTCGGCGTTCAGCACCTGCTCGTGGATCGACATCGCGGACGACGCGATCTGCGCGACGCGGTTGTCGTAGCGCCAGAAGCTCATCCGCAGCTTGTCGAGGTCCGTGTCCAGCAGCGTGACGTCGGCCCCCATGCCGAGGGCGATGTTCGCGGCATTCTGGCCCGCCACACCGGCGCCGATGACGACGACCTTGGAGTTCGCGACGCCGCCGATTCCGCCCATGAGGACACCTCGGCCACCCTGCGCCTTCATCATCGAGTGGGCACCCACCTGGGGCGCGAGGCAGCCCGCGACCTCGGACATGGGGTACAGCAGCGGGAGCAGCCCCGAGGGAAGCTGGACCGTCTCGTACGCGATGGCCGTGACCTTCTTGGTGACGAGCTCCTCGGTGAGGGGCTGGTCGGCCGCGAGGTGAAGGTACGTGAAGAGGACGAGACCCTCCCGCAGGCGGTGGTACTCCTCGGCGACAGGCTCCTTGACCTTCATGACCATCTCCGCCTCACCCCACACGTCGTCCGCGGAGTCGAGGATCTTGGCGCCCTGCGAGACGAACTCCTCGTCGGAGATGGAGGAACCGAGGCCGGCTCCCTTCTGGATGAGCACGTCGTGACCACGACGCACGAGCTCGTTCACGCCGACGGGCGTGATGCCGACCCGGAACTCGTTGTTCTTGACCTCGCTGGGGATTCCGACCTTCACCGTCATTCAGCCCTGTCTGATGTCGTCGTACACCCCGGCTGCGGTGCCGAGGCGGCTGCGCCCCGGTCGAGCGCGATGCGAGTCTAGACCCGGGCCGCGGTGCGGCCCGCCGACGGGAGGAGCCCCATGAAGGTGTACAGCGACATTCCCGCCCGACGCGTGTCGCAGCTCGTGGCCGACATCGGGATCGTGCTCTGGGTCGTGCTCTGGGTGCAGGTGGCCCAGCGCGTCCACGACGCGACCATGGCCCTCGCCGTGCCGGGTCACGAGCTGGCCGGCGCGGGCGCGAACTTCCGGGGGACGATGACGAGCGCTGGGAACGGTGTCGACGACCTGCCCCTCCTGCAGGACCGCGTGGCGACGCCCTTCCGATCCGCGGCCGGGGTCGGCTCGGAGATCGAGCAGGCCGGCAACAACCTCGTGACCGCGGTCGAGCGCGCCGCCCTGCTCCTCGCGGTGACGACGGCGCTCGTGCCGATCCTCATCGTCGGCCTGTTCTGGCTCGTGCAGCGGCTGCGCTTCATCCGGCGGGCCGGCGCCGCGCAGCGGTTCATCGACGCCGCGCCGGACCTCGATCTCTTTGCGCTGCGGGCCATGGCCAACCAGCCGATGCCGCGGCTGGCCAAGGTCTCGGACGACCCAGCCGGGGCATGGCGCCGCGCAGAGACCGACGTCATCCACGCCCTGGCACTGCTCGAGCTCGCCGAGATCGGCCTCCGGCCGCCGCCTATGTCCCCCGCGTGACGACGGCGGGCCGCACGTCGGCCGGCGGGCACTGCCACGTCGCCGCGTCGGCGTCGACCTGCTCGCCCGAGCGGATGTCCTTGACCTGGTCTCCATGAGCGCCTGCGCCCGGGAACCAGACGAACGGGATGCCGCGGCGGTCTGCGTACCTGATCTGCTTGCCGAAGCGTGACGCGGTCGGCGCGACCTCGCACGAGATGCCGCGCCTCCGCAGGGCGCTCGCGACGTGGCGCGACGTCGTGCGGCTCTCCTCGTCCACGACGGCCACGAGGACCGCTGCCGGCGTCGACCTGCTTGCCGTGAGCCCTCGCCTGGCGATGAGCAGATGGACGAGGCGGGTCAGTCCGATCGAGATCCCCACGCCGGGGTAGGTCGTGCGGTCGTCGGACGCCAGCGAGTCGTAACGGCCGCCCGAGCACACCGAGCCCCACGCCTCGTCCCCCACGAGCTGGGTCTCGTACACCGTGCCGGTGTAGTAGTCGAGGCCGCGGGCGACCCGCAGGTCGGCCACGAGCACTCCGGGTGCCTCCTCCATGCCGACGGCGACGACCGCGGCGAGCGCAGCGAGGCCCTCGTCGAGAGTCGCGTGCTGCACGCCCAGCGCGCGCACCCGCTCCACGAAGGACAGGTCGGCGCTGCGGATGGACGCCAGCGCAAGGGCTCGGTCAGCCTGTTCCGGCGTCGCCCCGGCAGCCACGAGCATCGCCGCGACGTTCTCGGCCCCCACCTTGTCGAGCTTGTCGACGATGCGCAGGGTGCCGGCCACGTCGGTCAGGCCGATGCCGCGGTAGAAGCCCTCGGGGATCTTGCGGTTGTTGACCTGGACGCGGAACTCCCCGAGGGGCAGTCGCCGGAAGACCTCGGTGATGACGAGCGGCATCTCGGCCTCGAAGTGCGGGGCGAGCTCACCCACGTCGACGACGTCGATGTCGGCCTGGGTGAACTCCCGGAACCGCCCCTCCTGCGGCCGCTCCCCTCTCCAGACCTTCTGGATCTGGTAGCGGCGGAAGGGAAAGGCCAGCTTCCCGGCATTCTCGAGAACGTAGCGCGCGAACGGGACGGTGAGATCGAAGTGCAGGCCGAGGGCGGCATCCCTCGCCGGGTCGTCGGAGGCGAGTCGGGTGACGCCGTAGATCTCCTTGTCGGCGTCACCTCCCTTGCCCACCAGCCGGTCGACGGGCTCGACGGCCCGGGTCTCCAGCGGCGTGAAGCCGTGCAGCTCGAACACCTCGCGCACGACGTCGAGGACGTGCAGCTCGAGGAGCCGCTCGGCGGGCAGGAGCTCGGGGAACCCCGAGATCGGGGTCACCCTCGTGGGTCCGGTCACGCGGTCAATCCTTGCAGGTAGGGGTTCGTCGCCCGCTCGCGGCGCATCGTCGTCGCCGGCCCGTGGCCACACAGGACGAGGGTCGAGTCCGGGAGTGGGAGCACGACGTCGTGGAGCGAGCGCAGCATCGCGGTGTGGTCGCCGCCGGGCAGGTCGGTGCGCCCGATGGAGCCGGCGAAGAGCACGTCGCCGCTCACCATCGTCCGGTCGAGCTCCTCCTCGGCTGGTAACCCCGTGAGGAACGGTTCCGAGGCCGAACATCACCGAGCCCTCCGTGTGTCCTGGCGCGTGGAGGACGTCGACCTCGAGCCCGGCCAGCGTCAGCACCTGGTGGTCGGTGACCTCGACGACCCGGTCCGGCTCCCGCCAGGTGGCTCGCCCGCCGAACTGCTGCTCCATCATCGCCAGCGTCCCGGGCGCCAGGCTGGCCATCGGGTCGTCGAGCCTGTACCGGTCGTCGCCGTGGATGTATGCCGCGGTGTCACCCGCGCACACCGGGGTGACGGAGTAGACGTGGTCGAGGTGGCCGTGCGTGAGCAGCACCGCGGCCGGCCGAAGCCGGTGCTCGGTGAACACGCCCCGCAGCGTCTCCTCGACGCCGATCCCCGGGTCGACGACGAGGCACTCCTCCCCCGGCCCGGGAGCGAGGACGTAGCAGTTGGTGTCGAAGGCGGCGGCGGGAAAGGCGACGGCGAGCACGGTGGGAGCGTAGCCGTCGGCCCCTGCCTAGGATGGGGCCGCCGTTGCCGCCAGTCGAAGGGATACCGGGTGACCAAGGAGCAGGAGCGGGCACGTGCGCGCCGTCGCTACGAGCGCCAGCAGGCGGCGATCGCCCGGCGTGCGGCGGAACGCGCCCGGCGGTTGCGCATCGCCGCGGTCGTCGGCACGGTCGCCGTCGTCGTGGGTCTCGTCGCCGTGCTCGGGACCGTGTTCGCCTCCTCCGAGGAGGACCCGGCCGCTTCGCCCCCGACGACGGCAGCCGGCTGTTCCATCCCCCCGACCGCCCTGGGCACGGGTGCCGAGCTCAGCCTGCCCGACAAGGCCACCGTCGAGGGGAAGACCTATGTCGCCACCCTGACGACGAACTGCGGCGACATCGAGCTCACCCTGGACGGGGAGAAGGCGCCACAGGCCGTGGCCTCCTTCCTCCAGCTGGCGCGGCAGAACTACTGGCTCAACTCGCCGTGCCACCGCCTCACGACGTCGCCGACCCTCAAGGTCCTGCAGTGTGGAGACCCGACCGGCACCGGCTCCGGCGGTCCGGGCTACGGCTTCGCGGTGGAGAACGCCCCGAAGGACGGCTCGTACCCGCGCGGAACGGTGGCGATGGCGCGGACGGCGGACCCGGAGAAGGGCAACGGAGGCCAGTTCTTCCTCGTCCACGGGGACTCGAGCCTCCCCGACCCGAACGGGTACACGGTCTTCGGCACGGTCACCTCCGGGTTGGATATTGTCGACAGGATCGCCGCCCGCGGCGTGGCGGCGGGGGGCAGTCCCGACGACGGCATCCCCGCCGCGCCGATCAGCATCCTCCGGGTTGCTGTCACCGAGAAGAAGGCCTGACCGTGTCCGACGACAAGCCCACTCCCCCGACGATTCCCTCACCGGCCGCCATCGCCTCGCGGATGCACGCTCGCCCGGTGGCGGCGCCGGCACCGGTGAAGCACTCGGAGTCGGCGCGTTTCGGGCGGGTCGACGACGAGGGCCGCGTGTTCGTCACGGTCGGGGACGAGGAGCGGGAGGTCGGGTCCTACCCGGGCGCCACACCCGAGGAGGCGCTTCAGTACTTCGCCCGCAAGTACGACGAGCTCGCGGCATCGGCCGACCTGCTCGAGGCGCGGCTCGCGAACCCGGACGTCTCGGCCAAGGAGGTCGCCGACGGCCTGGCCACGCTCAAGGAGCACGTCGAGACCACGGGGGTGGTGGGTGACGTCCCGGCGCTTCTCGCCACGATGGACCGCGTCGAGACCGGGCTGGCGGCCAAGCGATCGGCGGAGGCGGAGCACCGCGCCGCGGCCCGCGCTCAGGCGGCCGAACAGCGGGAGGCGCTCGTCGCCGAGGCCGAGAAGATCGCCGCCCAGCCGCCCGGCTCCACGCAGTGGAAGACGAGCGGGGAACGGATGCGCACCCTGCTCGAGGAGTGGAAGCAGCACCAGCGCACCGGCCCCAAGCTCGACAAGACCACCGAGTCGGCGCTGTGGCAGCGCTTCAGCCACGCCCGCAACGCCTTCGACAAGGCGCGCCGCGCGTGGTTCGCGGACCTCGAGTCGAGTCGCGCCGACGCGCGCTCGGCGAAGGAGGCACTGGTCCGCGAGGCGGAGCAGCTCGCCACGAGCACGGACTGGGCCCCGACCGCCCGCGCCTTCAAGCAGCTGATGGACCGTTGGCGCGCGGCGGGGCGGGCCTCTCGCGCCGACGACGACGCCCTCTGGGAGCGGTTCCGCAGCGCCCAGGACTCCTTCTTCGCCGCCAAGGACGCGGTGGCGGCGGCCGAGGACGAGGAGTTCCGCGCCAACCTCGTCGTCAAGGAGGAGCTGCTCACCGAGGCCGAGGCGCTGCTTCCGGTCACCGACGTCGAGGCCGCCAAGGGGGCGCTGCGCGGCATCCAGGACCGCTGGGAGCGTGCGGGAAAGGTGCCTCGCGCCGAGCTCGAGCGCGTCGAGAAGCGGATGCGGCGCGTCGAGACGGCGGTCCGCGAGGCCGACGAGCAGCGCTGGCGCCGCTCCAACCCGGAGGTGGCCGCCCGGGCCCGCTCGCTCGTCGACCAGCTGGAGGCGTCCGTCGCCTCCATCGAGGCCGAGGTCGCCCAGGCCGAGGCGACCGGGGACATCGCGGCCGCGGAGGCGGCGCGCGAGCGGCTCGGCGCTCAGCAGGAGTGGCTCGCCCAGGCCCGCGCCGGCCTCGACGAGTTCGGCGGCTGACCATCACGGGTCAGTCCTCGGTGCGCCGGCCCCCGGTGACCCGGTGCGCGTCGAAGACACCGTCGACGCGCTGAACCGCGCGCACGACGTGACCGAGATGGCCGGGGTCGCCCATCTCGAAGGTGAAGTGCAGCTTCGCGACCCGGTCACGCGACGTCGTGACCGCCGCCGAGAGGATGTTGACGCCGTGGTCCGAGATGACCCGCGTGACGTCCGAGAGCAGCCGGGACCGGTCGAGTGCCTCGACCTGGAGCTGGACGAGGAACATGCTGCTGGCCGTCGGCGCCCACTCGACCTCGATGATCTTCTCGGCCTGGGAGAGCAGCGAGTCCGCGTTCGTGCAGTCCGTGCGGTGGACGGACACGCCGTTGCCCCGGGTGACGAAGCCGAGGATGTCGTCGCCCGGCACGGGTGTGCAGCACCGGGCCAGCTTGACCCAGACGTCGGCCATCCCCTTGACGACGACCCCGGGGTCGTTCGAGCGTCGCGCGCTCGGTCGGGCGGCGACCGGGACCGCGGCCTCGGCGAGGTCCTCGCTCGCTCCCTCCTCGCCGCCGACCGAGGCGACGAGGCGCGAGACGACGTGCTGCGCCGACACGTTGCCCTCGCCGATGGCGGCGTAGAGGCTGTCGATGCCGCCGAGCCGAAGCTCCTCGGCGATGCCGGTGAGGGACTCCAGTGACGTGAGCCGCTGGAGCGGCAGCCCCTGCTTGCGCATGACCTTCGCGAGGGAGTCCTTGCCGAGGTCGATCATCTCCTCCCGGCGTTCCTTCGTGAACCAGTGCCGGATCTTGTTGCGGGCCCGGGCGGAGCGGACGAACGACAGCCAGTCGCGGGACGGGCCCGCGGAGTCCGCCTTCGAGGTGAGGACCTCGACGACGTCACCGTTGTCGAGCTGGCTCTCCAGCGGCACCAGGCGTCCGTTGACCCTCGCGCCGATGCAGTGGTGACCCACCTCCGTGTGCACCGCATAGGCGAAGTCGACGGGGGTGGACCCGGCGGGTAGCCCGACGAGCTGGCCCTTCGGGGTGAAGACGTAGACCTCGCTGGCGTTGATCTCGAAGCGCAGGGACTCGAGGAACTCGCCCGGGTCCGAGGTCTCCTTCTGCCAGTCCAGGAGCTGGCGCAGCCACGCCATGTCGTTGACCGGGTCGTTCTGGCCGTCGCGGACCTGCACCCCACCCTCGCCACCGGTGCCCTTGGCCGAGGGGTCCTCCTTGTACTTCCAGTGGGCGGCGACCCCGTACTCCGCCCGACGGTGCATCGTGTGCGTGCGGATCTGGATCTCGACGGGCTTGCCACCCGGCCCGATCACCGTCGTGTGCAGTGACTGGTACATGTTGAACTTCGGCATCGCGATGTAGTCCTTGAACCGGCCGGGCACCGGGTTCCACCGCGCGTGCAGTGCACCGAGGGCGGCGTAGCAGTCGCGCACGGTCTCCACCGTGACCCGCACGGCCACGAGGTCGTAGATCTGCTCGAAGTCGCGGCCGCCGACGATCATCTTCTGGTAGACGGAGTAGTAGTGCTTGGGTCGGCCGGTGACCGTCGCCTTGATCTTCGCGGCCCGCAGGTCGGCGCCGACCTCGTCGCGGACGCCCGCGAGGTACTCCTCCCGGGCCGGCGCGCGCTCCGCGACGAGGCGGACGATCTCGTCGTAGACCTTGGGGTACAGGGCCTGGAACGACAGGTCCTCGAGCTCCCACTTGATCGTGTTCATGCCCAGGCGGTGCGCGAGGGGCGCGTAGATCTCGAGCGTCTCCTTCGCCTTGCGCTGGGCGCTCTCCTGCGAGACGTACCGCCAGGTCCGGGCGTTGTGGAGCCGGTCGGCGAGCTTGATGACGAGCACCCGGATGTCGCGCGCCATCGCGACGACCATCTTGCGCACCGTCTCGGCCTGCGCGGCCTGACCGTAGGTCACCTTGTCGAGCTTGGTGACCCCGTCGACGAGCATGGCGATCTCGTCGCCGAAGTCACGTCGCAGGGCCTCCAGGCTGTATGCCGTGTCCTCCACCGTGTCGTGCAGCAGGGCGGCCGCCAACGTGGTCGGTGTCATGCCGAGCTCGGCGAGGATCGTCGTCACCGCGAGCGGGTGGGTGATGTAGTCGTCGCCGGAGCGGCGCTTCTGGCCGTCGTGTGCACGCTCCGCCACCGCATACGCCCGCTCGACCAGCGCGAGGTCGGCCTTGGGGTGGGTGCTCCGGACCACCTGCAGGAGCGGTTCCAGGACGGGGTTCTCGGGGACGCGGTTGCGGCCGACGAGGGCGAGGGCGGCGCGGGCTCGCGCGCGCGACGAGACGCCGGGGGCGGATGTCCCCGGTGCGGCCGTCGTGATGTCCTCCGCCATGCCGGGAGTGTAGTCGCCGGTCAAGCGCCGACGCGGGGCGCACCCACAGCGCCTCCTGGCCCCGCGTCCGCCCCGAGGGGGTCAGGTCAGCGCCGCGACTTGGGTGTTCGCCGCGGCTGGTTGCGGGGACCGGTCTGGGCGTACTTGTGGACGGCGCGACCGGTGATGGTCGCGCCCTCCCCCTCGGTGGCCACCGGCGCACCAGGGCCGCCGACCGTCACCGGTTCCTCGGACGCGGCAGCGAGCTCCTCGGCGGCGAGGTCCTTCGCACGTCGCGCCTGGTGGCGGGCAGCCCTCTTGTCGAGCTCGAGAACCACCGCGTCGTTGCGACGCAGGGACACGAGCAGCGGCGTCGCGATGAAGATGGAGGAGTAGGCGCCGATGAGGATGCCGATGAAGAGCACGAGCGAGAGGTCCAGAAGGACGCCAGGACCGAGCCAGACGGCGCCGACGGCGAGCACTGCGGCGATCGGGAGGAGGCCGATCACCGTCGTGTTGATCGACCGGACCATCGTCTGGTTGACCGCGAGGTTCGCCGCCTGGGCGAAGGTGAGGCGCCCGTTGGCGAACGCCTCGTTCGTGTTCTCGCGCACCTTGTCGAAGACGACGACGGTGTCGTAGAGGCTGTAGCCGAGCACCGTGAGGAAGCCGATCATCGACGCCGGGGACACCTCGAAGCCGCTGAGCGAGTAGATGCCCACCGTGATGACCATGTCGTGGGCGAGCGCGATGAGCGCGGCCGCCGCCATCTTCCAGTTGCGGAAGTAGATCGTCATGACGAGGGCGACGGCGAGGAGGAAGATGACCAGGGCTCGGAGCGCCTGCTGGCTGACCGACGCACCCCACGACGGTCCGATGAACGTCGCGCTGACGTCCTGCTCGGACACGTCGAACGCCTCGGCGAGCTCGGCACGCACGCTCTGGCTCTCGTCATCGGAGAGCCGCTCGGTCTGGACGCGGACGGTGTCGTTTCCCACGAGGGTGACGTTGACGTCGAGGGCCTGGTCGTCCCCGCGGACCGCGTCACGGGCCACCTGCTCGTAGCCCCCCGGCGCACCGGACGTCGCGACTCGGAACTCGGACCCGCCCCGGAACTCCAGCCCGAGGTTCAGGCCCTGCGTGACGAGGCCCAGCACGGCGATCGTCATGAGGACCAGGGACGCGAGGTAGAAGCGGCGCCGCTGGGGGACGACGGGGACCGACCGGCGGCCCGTGTAGAGGTCGTTGCCCAGGGTGGCGAGGTTGAGGTTCATGCCACACCTCCTTCGGAGGCGAGAGGGCTGGGGGTCTGGGATGGCCGGGCGGGCGACGAGGACGCCGGCGCCGCGGCCGCTGGTGCGGGTGCCGGAGCCGCGGCCGGCGTCGGCGCCGGCGAGGTGAACCGGCCACGACCGGCATACCGCGGAGTCCCCGAGGTGACCAGCCGCCTCGGGTCCAGCCCCGACCACGGGTGCCCGTCGCGGAAGAACGGGCGGCGCGCGAGGAGCGACACGACGGGGTGCGTGAACCAGAAGACGATGAGCAGGTCGATGAGCGTCGTGAGGCCGAGGGTGAACGCGAAGCCCCGCACGCTCGAGCTCGCCAGCGCGAAGAGGACCAGCGCCGCAAGGAAGTTGACGCCGTCGGCGATGAGGATGGTGCGCTTGGCTCGGTTCCAGCCCGTCTCCACCGCCGCAGCCAGGGACCGGCCGTCGCGCAGCTCGTCACGGATGCGTTCGAAGTAGACGATGAACGAGTCGGCGGTGAAACCGATGGCGACGATGAGGCCCGTGACACCCGCCATGTCGAGGCGGTAGTTGTGCGACCAGCCGAGGATGGAGATGGCGAGGAAGGTGAGGAGCGCCGCGACGAGGATCGACGCCACCGTGACGAGTCCGAGCACCCGGTACTGGATCAGCGAGTAGACGACGACGAGGAAGAGGCCGACGAGGCCGGCGATGAGGCCGTAGCGCAGCTGCTCGCTGCCCAGCGTGGGGCTGATGTCGATGCTCGTCTGCTCCTCGAAGGACAGCGGGAGCGCGCCGAACTTCAGCTGGTCGGAGAGGGCCCGGGCCTGGTCGATGGTGAAGCCGCCGGTGATGCTCGCCCGGCCGTCGAGGATGGCCTCGTTGAAGCGCGGCGCGACGATGACCCGGGAGTCGAGGGTCGCCGCCAGCTGGTTCTGCGGCTCGGGCAGGGCGACCATGGTGCGGCTGATGTCGGCGTACTGGCGGGCGCCCTCACCGTTGAGGGTCAGCGCGATCTCGACCTCGCTCGTCACCGCGCCCTGCTGGTTGGTCTGGTAGCCGGACGTCGCGTCGCTGATCTTGTCGCCGGACACGGCGACCGGACCGAGGATGTACTTGGCGGTGCCGTCGACCTCGCACGTGACCAGCGGCTTCGCGGGGTCGTCGACGAGGCCCTCCAGGGCGGCGGGGTCCGAGCAGTCGAGGGCCTGGAACTGCTCGGTCAGCTCCGGAGTGATCCAGGCGAGGTCGGTCGGGTCCGTCGGCGTGCTTCCACCAGCCGGTGGGCTGGCCGTCGGCGACGGTGTGGCGCTCGGCGACGGGGTCGCCGCCGTCAGCGCCTCGGGAACCGCACTGTTGCTCGTCGGGGAGGCACTGCTCGCGGTCGTCGGGGTGGGCGACGCCGATGGCGACGGGCCCGGGGTGCCGGTGGCCGTACCGCTCGGCGAGGGCGTCGGCTGTGGAACACCGGGCGCGAGGGCGAGCACCGGCCGGAACTGCAGCTGGGAGGACCTGCTGATGGCGTCCCGGACCTCCTGGGTGGGGATCTCGGGGATGCTCACGACGATGTTGCGGTCACCCTGCGTCGTCACCTCGGCGCCGGAGACGCCACCGGCGTCGACACGCTGCACGATGATGTCGCGAGCCTGGTTGAGCTGCTCGGCCGAGACGCTCTGGCCGGCGGTGGTCTGCGGCTCCAGGATGATCTGGGTGCCGCCCTCGAGGTCGAGCCCGAGCTTCGGGCTGAGCTGGGCCGTCGACCAGTAGTAGGCGCCGGCGAGGAGGCCGGTGAGAGCGAGGATGAGGACCAGGAGGGCCGTGAGGGCACGTCTGGCGTTGGCCCGTTGCTGTTGCGCCGACATCCTCAGCGGACCTCGGACGCACGCATGCCGATGGCGCGACGGTCGAAGCGCAGCGTGGTGCCGTTCCCCGCGTCGAGCGTGACCACGGCGGCGTCGAGCTCGACGATCGTCCCGTAGAGCCCGGAGGTCGTGACGATCTCCTCCCCCACTGCCAACGAGCCCTGGAGGGCCTGGATCTGCTGGGTACGCCGGCGCTGGCTGAGGACGATGAAGACGAGCAGGAGGAACGGGAGCAGCAGGATGAGCAGGTAGCCGAGGCCGCTGGAGCCGGAGAACATGGGTGGGATCGGTCCTTTGGGGTCAGGTTGCCCGCTCGTGGCAGGCAGTGGTTCGGCCCGGACGCGCCGGGCCGAGAGTGCAGTCTAGGCGAGTCCTTCCGAGGGCACCAACGACTCCGACCCGCCGCGAGTGCCCGGGCGCTCAGTGGCCGAAGCGCCCGCTGGTGCCCGGTCCCGGTCCTGAGCCGGGGGCGCCCTCCAGCGGCAGGGGGTCCTGCTGCAGGCCCGGGGCCGGAGGCGTCAGCCCGAGATGGCGCCACGCGCGCACCGCGGCGGACCGTCCACGGGGCGTCCGAACGACGAATCCCTCGCGGACGAGGTAGGGCTCGGCGACCGTCTCGACCGTGTCCGCCTCCTCCCCCACGGCGATCGCCAGCGTCGACAGACCCACCGGGCCACCACCGAAGCGGCCGCACAGCGCCTCGAGCACGGCTCGGTCGAGCCGGTCGAGCCCGGCGTCATCAACGTCGAAGAGCGTCAGGGCCGCGCGGGCGGCCTCGTGGTCGACGTGGCCCTCGCCGTGCACCTGCGCCCAGTCGCGCACCCGGCGGAGCAGCCGGTTGGCGATCCGCGGGGTCCCTCGGGAGCGGCCCGCGATCTCGCCGATACCCGCCTCGTCGGCCTCCACGTCGAGGAGCCGGGCCGAGCGCCGGAGGATGGTGACGAGGTCGGCCACGTCGTAGTAGTCGAGGTGTCCGGTGAAGCCGAAGCGGTCCCGTAGCGGCGCGGGCAGCAGTCCTGCCCGTGTCGTCGCGCCGACGACGGTGAATGCCGGGAGCTCCAGCGGGATGGCCGTCGCCCCCGGACCCTTGCCGACGATGACGTCGACGCGGAAGTCCTCCATGGCGAGATAGAGCATCTCCTCGGCCGGGCGGCTCATCCGGTGGATCTCGTCGAGGAAGAGCACCTCTCCCTCGTCGAGCGACGAGAGCACCGCCGCGAGGTCGCCGGCGTGCTGGATCGCCGGCCCGCTGGTCACCCGGATCGGGCGGTCGAGCTCGGCCGCGACGATCATCGCCAGCGTGGTCTTGCCGAGCCCCGGGGGCCCGGAGAGCAGGACGTGGTCCGGCGGGCTCCCCCGTCGTCTCGCCGCCTCGAGGACGAGGCCGAGCTGGTCCCGGACGCGGGGCTGTCCGGGGAACTCGGCGAGCCGGCGGGGGCGCAGGGCTGCCTCGACCACCCGGTCGTCGTCCGTTCCGCCGGCATCGACGACGCGAGCGGTGGCCTCGTACGAGCCGCCGGCCTCGGGCGGCTCGCCGGGCCGGAAGGACCCACCGGACTCCGGCTCCCGGATCTCGCTGGCGAAGCCCCGCTGCGGCGACACGTCGGTCATGGCCGCAGCTCCCGCAGGGCGAGCCGGAGGTAGGTGGCGATGTCCGCGTCGGGCGGGGCGCTCCCCGCGACCCGCTCGACGGCATCCCCCGCCTGCTTCGCCGACCAGCCGAGCCCGACGAGGGCCTCGGTGACCTGACCGCGCCACGGTTCACGGGAGTCCGGTGTGCCGGTCCGCGTCGGTGCGTCGGAGCTGCTCACCCGCAGGGCACCCACCTTGTCACGCAGCTCCAGGACGAGGCGCTCGGCCGACTTCGCCCCGATGCCCGGGATCGTCGTCAGCGCCTTGCTGTCCCCGGTGGTGAGAGCCGCCGCGAGCTCGTCCGGACCCATGACCGAGAGCATCGCGAGCGCGAGCCGGGGGCCGACACCGGAGACCGTCTGCAGTGTCTGGAACATGTCCCGTTCGGCGGAGGCGCCGAAGCCGAAGAGGGTGAGGGAGTCCTCCCGGACGACCAGGCTGGTCGCCAACGACGCGTCACTCCCCCGCCGGCAGGTCGCTGCGGTGGCCGGAGTGGTGTGGACGAGCATCCCCACCCCCGCGACCTCGACGACGACGTGGTCCAGCCCGACGTGGGCCACCGGCCCGCGGACGGAGGCGATCACCGCCGCGTCTCCGCCGCCAGGGCGGCCAGCCGCGCCGTCGACGCCCCGCGCCAGGCATGGCAGATGGCGAGCGCGAGGGCGTCCGCCGCGTCGGCCGGGCGCGGAGCCACCTCGAGGCCGAGGATCCGGGTCACCATGGCCGCCACCTGCGACTTGTCGGCCCTCCCGGAGCCGGTGACCGCGGCCTTGACCTCCGTCGGGGTGTGGAAGACGACGGGGATGCCACGCTTGGCCGCCGCGAGGAGCGCGACGGCCGTCGCGTGAGCGGTGGTCATGACCGTGGCGACGTTGACGTCCGCGAAGACCCGCTCGACCGCGACCACCTCGGGCTGGAAGCGGACGAGCCACACGTCCAGCTCACGTTCGAGGAACACCAGCCGCTCGCCGGGGTCTCCGTCGCTCGGGGTCTGCACGACGCCGACGGCGACCATGGCGGCCCGCCCCGGCCGACCGTCGACGACACCCAGACCGCAGCGGGTGAGGCCGGGATCGACTCCGAGCACGCGCACGTGTCGCCTTCCGTCGCCGGGCCCTCGCGGGGGCGGATGCCGTTAGAACACCTGTTCGGCAGCCACGCTACACACCCTCGGCGGGCGCCTCGCGGAGCAACACGCGCGCCATCGGACGCGGACCGTTCGGGACCGCCTCACTCGGCCTCGAGCTCGGCCAGCACCTCGTCGGGGATGTCCCCGTTGGCGAAGACGTCCTGGACGTCGTCGGAGTCCTCGAGCGCCTCGATGACGCGGATCATCTTCTTCGCACCCTCGAGGTCGAGGGGGACCTGCATGCTCGGCACCCACGACGCCTCGGCGGAGTCGTAGTCGACGCCCGCCTGCTGGAGGGCGGTCCGGACGGCCACGACGTCCGACGCCTCGCAGACGACCTCCCAGCTGTCGCCGTTGTCGTTGACCTCTTCGGCGCCCGCCTCGAGGACGATCTCGAGGATGTCGTCCTCCGTGTGGTTGCTGGTCTTGGGGACGAGGACGACGCCCTTGCGGGTGAACAGGTACGAGACCGAGCCGGGGTCGGCGAGGGCGCCACCGTGGCGGGTGAGGGCGGTGCGGACCTCGGCGGCCGCACGGTTGCGGTTGTCGGTGAGGCACTCGATGAGCACCGCGACCCCGCCCGGCGCATAGCCCTCGTAGGTGATGGTCTCCCAGTTCGCGCCGCCCGCGGTGGCCCCGGAGCCGCGCTTGACGGCGTTGTCGATGTTCGTGTTCGGGACCGAGGTCTTCTTGGCCTTCTGGATCGCGTCGTAGAGGGTGGGGTTGCCCGCCGGGTCGCCACCACCGGTCCGCGCGGCGACCTCGATGTTCTTGATGAGCTTGGCGAAGAGCTTGCCGCGCTTGGCGTCGATGGCCGCCTTCTTGTGCTTGGTGGTCGCCCACTTGGAGTGGCCGCTCATGAACGCTCCCTCTGGTGTTGCCTCACGATGTCGACGAACAGGCGGTGGACCCGGTGGTCGCCGGTCACCTCGGGGTGGAAGGAGGTGACGAGCAGGTCACCCTGACGCGCGGCGACGATCCTACCGGCGGCCGGACCCTCCTCCACGCGGGCCAGGACCTGCACGGACTCGCCCGCGTCCTCGACCCACGGGGCGCGGATGAAGACGGCGCGGACCGGCTGCCCGCCGAGCTCACGGATGTGCAGGTCCTCCTCGAACGAGTCGACCTGACGGCCGAAGGCGTTGCGTCGCACCGTGATGTCCAGACCTCCCAGCGTCTCCTGGTCCGGCCGCGCGTCGGCCAGGCGGTCGGCGAGCATGATCATGCCCGCGCACGAGCCGTACACCGGCATCCCGGCGGCGATGCGCTCGCGCAGCGGTGCCTGGAGACCGAAGGCGCGGACGAGCTTGTCCATCGTCGTCGACTCGCCGCCGGGGATGACCAGGGCGTCGACCGCCGCGACCTCCTCGGGCCTCCGAACGGTCGTCGACCGCGCCCCGGCGGTCTCGAGGGCCGCGCGGTGTTCGCGCACGTCGCCCTGGACGGCGAGGACACCGATCAGCGGTGGGATGCCGGTCACGGGCGTCGATGCTACGGCGCCAGGACCGGGCGAGGTCAGTCCCCCCGGGGTGGGCTGCGGTGCCTGCACCCTCGCCGCGACCCGGTCGCGCAGATCTCCGTCATCCGTGCGTACCTCGCCCGGGTACGGTCGGGCGCATGTCGTTCGCGTTGACCGCCCGGGCCGGTGAGCTCGACCGCCTCCACGCCGCGACCGACCTGCGGGGTCGGTTCCGCCTCCCGGCCGGTGTGGTGTACCTCGACGGGAACTCGCTGGGGGCCCTGCCCGGCGGCGTGGCAGAGGTGGTGGCCGACGTCGTCCACCGCCAGTGGGGCAACCGGCTCATCGCGAGCTGGAACGAGGCGGGATGGTGGGACGCCCCCACCCGGGTCGGCGACCGCATCGGCCGACTCGTGGGCGCGGCACCCGGGCAGGTCGTCTGCACCGACTCGACGTCGGTGAACCTCTACAAGGCCGTCGTCGCGGCAGCCCGGATGCGGCCCGGACGCCGGGTGGTCCTGACGGACCCCGACTCGTTCCCCACGGATCTGTACGTCACCGACGCGGCGGCCCGCGACGCCGGGCTCGTCGTGGAGCAGGTGGCGCCCGACGCCGCTGCTGCCCGCATCGCCCAGGTCGGGGACGACCTCGTCCTCGCGTCGTACAGCTCGGTCGACTACCGCACCGGGGAGCTGTGGGACCTCCCGGCCGTCACCCGGGCGGCGCACGCGGTGGGCGGGTTGGCGTGCTGGGACCTGTGCCACTCGGCGGGGGTGCTCGACATCGGCCTCGACGCCCACGAGGCGGACCTCGCCGTGGGCTGCGGCTACAAGTACCTCAACGGCGGCCCGGGTGCGCCGGCGTTCCTCTACGTGGCGGCCCGGCACCAGGACGACTTCGACCAGCCCCTGGCGGGATGGAACGGTCATGCCACACCCTTCGCGATGGCGCCCGCCTACGTGCCGGCTCCCGGGATCTCGCGTGGGCGGGTCGGCACGCCTCCCCTGCTCGGCATGCTCGCGCTGGAGGCGGCGCTCGCGGTGTACGACGGGCTCGAGGTGACGGCGGTGCGCGAGAGGTCGCTCTCACTCACCGGGTTCTTCCTCGAGTGCCTCGGCGAGCTGCTGGTCGAGCTACCGGTCGCCACCCCGCGTGAGGCGGAGCGGCGCGGCTCACAGGTGAGCGTGCGGCATCCCGAGGCGTATGCCGTCGTGCAGGCCCTCATCGCGCGCGGTGTCGTCGGCGACTTCCGGGAGCCGGACATCGTGCGCCTCGGGTTCGCTCCGCTCTACCTGTCCCACGCCGACGTCCTGCGGGCCGCCGGGCACCTCGGGGCGGTGATCGGGTCACGCGAGTTCGAGCGCGACGAGTTCCGCACCCGCGCCACCGTCACCTGACCACCCCACCCCTTCCGCGGCGAGGTCACCAGCCGCGCTCGGCCAGCCTGTGGGGCTCCGGGATCTCGTCGACGTTGATGCCGACCATCGCCTCACCGAGGCCACGGGACACCTTGGCGATGACGTCCGGGTCGTCGTAGAACGTCGTCGCCTTGACGATGGCCTCGGCCCGTTCGGCGGGGTTACCGGACTTGAAGATCCCCGACCCGACGAAGACACCCTCGGCGCCGAGCTGCATCATCATCGCGGCGTCCGCCGGGGTCGCGATGCCGCCGGCCGTGAAGAGGACGACGGGCAGCTTGCCGGCCGCGGCGACCTCCTGGACGAGGTCGTAGGGCGCCTGGAGCTCCTTGGCGGCGACGTACAGCTCGTCGTCCGGCAGGTTCTGCAGGCGGCGGATCTGCTGCCGGATGCTGCGCATGTGCGTCGTCGCGTTGGACACGTCCCCCGTGCCCGCCTCCCCCTTGGAGCGAATCATCGCCGCGCCCTCGGTGATACGACGCAGGGCCTCACCGAGGTTGGTGGCCCCACACACGAAGGGAACGGTGAAGGCCCACTTGTCGATGTGGTTGGCGTAGTCGGCCGGGGTGAGCACCTCCGACTCGTCGACGTAGTCGACGCCCAGGCTCTGCAGGATCTGGGCCTCGACGAAGTGACCGATCCGGGCCTTCGCCATGACGGGGATCGACACCGCCTCGATGATGCCGTCGATCATGTCGGGGTCGCTCATCCGCGACACCCCGCCCTGCGCCCGGATGTCGGCAGGCACCCGCTCGAGCGCCATGACGGCGACCGCGCCGGCGTCCTCGGCGATCCTCGCCTGCTCCGCAGTGACGACGTCCATGATGACCCCGCCCTTGAGCATCTCGGCCATCCCCCGCTTGACGCGGGTCGTGCCGGTGGTGGGGGCGTTCTGCTGCTCGCTCATGGCGCCCAGTCTAGGTCCGTCGGAGCCTCGCTCCCACCGCCTCCCGGACGCCCGCCACACCGTTTCCCCGACACCCCGCGCCGCCGGCTGGATACCGGGAACGGCTCACACCGCCAGGGCGTGGGGCAGCTCGTCGTCGAAGTCGACGGGTTCGGGCAGGGCCGCATAGCCGGCGAGCCGGAAGAACAGCACCGAGCGCTTGGCACGAACCCTGCGTACCTCTCGCACGGCGTCGTTGTGGAAGTTGCGTGCCAGCCGCACGCGCAGGCTGCTGGCGGCCACGCGGTCGAGCGAGTCCGTCACGAGCTCGTCGTCGCTGGACCTCAGGCCCGCGACGACGTCATCCGGCAGGGCCGCCCGGAGCGCGGCCGTGAGGTCGCTCTCGACGCCCTCGCGGCCACCGAAGTGCTGGCCGTCGAGGAGGTCCTCGGTCAACGGGTGCTCGGTGGTCCGCTCGAGGGACGCGGTGGCCGCGTCCGCGATGAGCAGCGCGCTTCCCGGGTCGAGGCCTCCGCTGTTGGCCAGCTCGAGGGCCGACTCGGCCCGGCGCACGAGCTGGGCGTCGAGGGCGGACATCGCCCCTTCCACCTTGGCGTGCAACCGGTCGAGGCGGGCCGCCGAGTAGGAGAGGTACCAGGCCAGCGCGATGAGGACGATGACGACGAAGGTGACGGCCTGCAGGACGTCGAGGTCGAGCATCAGTTGCCACCGCCCGGTACGCCGCGGACCAGCCGGCCCCACAGTCCGGTCGGCGTGGGCTGGTCGGGTTCTCCGTGGGCGCCCGCGATGACGGTCTCGTAGACGGCGAGGACCCGGTCGGCGACGACGCCCCAGTCGAAGACCCGGGCGCGGTCCTGCCCCAGGGCTCGAAGGGCCGTCTGTCGCTCGGGGTCGGCGAGCAGGCCCAGCACCGCGTGCGCCAACGCGTCGGCGGACCCGGTCTCGAACACCACCCCCGTGCGGCCGCCGTCCAGCACGTCGGTGAAGGCCGGCAGGTCCGACGCCACGACCGTGGCCCCCGCTGCCATCGCCTCGACGAGGACGATGCCGAAGCTCTCGCCACCGAGGTGCGGCGCCAGGTACGCGTCGACCGACGTGAGGAGTGAGGCCTTGTCATCCTCCGTGACCACACCCAGCACCTCGGTGGACCTCACCACCTCGGGGTCGGCGGCACGCAGCAGGACCGAGGCGTCGCCGGGACCGGCAACGAGCAGCCGGGCGGACGGGTGCTCGTCGAGGACGGTGCGCATGGCCCGAAGGGCCACCCCCAGCCCCTTGCGTGGCTCGTCGCAACGGCCCAGGAAGGCGAGCGTGGGCGACTCGGCGGTGCCGCACCACTCCTGGCGCGGCGGTGCGTCCCTGAACCGGTCGACGCGCACGCCGTTGGGGATGATGAACGACTCGGCGCGCAGGTAGCGCCGCATGTTGGCGCGTGCCTCCTGGGACACGGCGATCCGACCACGGATCTTCTCCAGGGACGGGCGCAGGAGGGGGTGGGCCGCCTGGAGGGCCCGCGACCTGACCACGGAGGAGTGGAAGGTCGCCACCACGGGTTCGTCCGTCGAGGCCCACAGTGCCATGAGCGCGGCCGAGGGGTTCATCGGCTCGTGCAGGTGGAGCACCTCGAAGCGGCCCGCCTCCAGCCACCTCGTCACCCGTGCGGAGGTCACCGGACCGAAGGTGAGCCTGGCGACCGAGCCGTTGTACCGCACCGCCACCGGACGACCCGACGACGTGAAGTACGCCGGGAGCCCGTCCTCCTCGTCCGCCGGTGCCAGCACGGACACCTCGTGGCCCCTCGCGAGGAAGTGCTCGGCGAGGTCGCGCACGTGGAACTGCACACCACCGGGCACGTCCCAGGCATACGGACAGACCATGCCGATCCTCATCGAGCCTGCTCCCGGGCGGGCAGGCGCTCGCGGTCCAGGTCGTCGAGGAACACCCGCTGGAGCATGTGCCAGTCCGCCGTGTGCTCCCTGACGGCGGCGCCGAGCGTGTCGGCGCACGCCTGGGTCATGGCGGTCGCCCGCTCTCGAGTGGTACCGCTGCCGGGGTCCGTCACGGCCGGGTGGAACGTGATGACGATGCCCCACCCGCTCCCTCGGCGCTCGTGCCGGATCGACACCGGGTGCAGCGGCCTGCGCTCTGCGATGGCCAGCGCTGCCGGGCCGGGGGCCATCCTCGCCCGGTGCCCGCAGAAGGCCACGTCCACCCCCCTCGAGCTCAGGTCGCGGTCGGCGAGCAGCGGGATGATGCCCGGCCGCCGGGCCGCCTGGCGCAGCGCAGGGAACGGGTTGCCGGCACCGCTGAGGGGGATGATCGTCATGCCCAGCGACTGGCGGAAGGCGAGGAAGTCCTCGAAGACCTCCTCGGGCTTCAGGCGTTCGGCGACGGTCGTCACCGGTCCGAGATGGGTCGTGCCCCAGGCTCCCGCCAGGTCCCAGTTGCCCATGTGCCCGAGGAAGGCGACGACCGATCCGCCGGCCTCGATGACCTCCCGGACCGGGCCGACGCCCTCGGCCTGCACCCGTGACGCGAGGTCGTCCGGGCCGAGGTTCTGGAGCCGGAACGCCTCGCAGTAGTAGCGCAGGTACGAGCGCATCCCTTCGCGGACGAGCGTGTCGAGCGCGGCGTCGTCGAGCTCGGGGCGCACCCTGGCGTAGTTCCGTCGAAGCCGCTCGGCGCCGCCACGGGCGACGGTGAGATCCGCGGCGCGGTCGAAGAGGGCGTATGCCGTCCGCTCGGGCATGCGCCGGACAGCGCCCCACCCGAGCCGGTGACCCGCCACGGTGAGCCGGTCCCCGAGGTCGTCCGGCAGCATCCTCACGCCGCGCTCAGCGCCTGGCGGCGCACCTCGAGGATCCGTTGCACGACGGTGACGAGGCTCGCGAGCGCCAGCAGGCCGAGCACGACGCCGAGGACGACCCAGGGCAGGTCCAGCAGCCCCGTGAGTCCGGTGGCGATGAGGACGACGACGAGCCGGTCGGCGCGCTCGGCGATGCCGACGTTCGCCGTCATGCCCAGTCCCTCGGCACGGGCCTTGGCGTAGGACACGACGCTGCCGAGGATGAGGCAGGCGAGGGCGAGCGCTGCCATGTACGCCTCGTCACCGGTCCCGGCGAACCAGAGCACCAGTCCACCGAAGATGGCCGCGTCACCGACCCGGTCGAGGGTGGAGTCGAGGTATGCCCCCCAGTTCCCGGACCGGCCGATTCTGCGCGCCATGATCCCGTCGATGGTGTCGGAGAAGACGAAGACGGCGATGACGAGCGTCCCGACGAGGAGCTCACCGCGCGGGTAGAACGCCAACGCGCCGAAGCAGACGCCGAGAGTGCCGATGATCGTGACGACGTCGGGGCTGATCCCCAGTCGGATGAGGACTGCCGCAACGGGGGTCAGCAGCTTGGTGAAGAGGGCGCGGGCGTATCGGTTGAGCATGGTGGGGCCAGCGTAGTGGGGCCGCCGGAGCGGTACCGGTCACTCTCGTCGCGACCGCTTGTGTCCGGAGGGCAAGAGGAGAAATGTAGTCGTCATGAGTGCCACGACCGCAGCCGCACCTCCCGTCTCCGCGCCGACGAGCATTCGCAACGTCGTCCTTGTCGGACCGAGTGGGTCAGGGAAGTCCCGGCTGTTCGACCATGTCGTCGACGCCTGTCTGCCGGGGCGCGCCACCCGCGAGGAGGCGGGGCCGACGACGGGCCTGCGGGCGGCGACCGTCACGACGGGGAAGGCGGTGCTCACCCTGCTGGACGCCCCGGGCAACCCCGACTTCGTCGGGGTGGTTCGGGCAGGGCTGAGGGCGGCGGATGCCGCCCTCTTCGTCGTCTCGGCGGCCGACGGAGCCGATGCCCAGAGCCGGGCACTCTGGCACGAGTGCGCCGTCGTCGGTGTGCCGCGGGCGGTGGTGATCACCCAGCTCGACGCCCGCGACGCCGACTTCGCCGCCACCCTGGCCGACTGTCAGGCTCACTTCGGCTCCGGCATCCAACCCCTCGGCGTGCCGGTGGCGGGCCCGGCCGGCGCGGTGAGCTCGATCGCGGACCTCCTCCTCGGCGAGGTCCACGACTACACCGACGGCACGCGCTCGGTGCGCCGCGCGGGTCCGGAGCACGCGGAGGTCTTCGACACCCACCGACCGGGGCTTCTGGAAGGGATCATCGAGGAGTCCGAGGACGGCGGCCTCATGGAGCGGTACCTCGAGGGTGAGGAGCTCGACTTCGAGACGCTGGAGCGGGACCTTCTCACGGCGGTCGCCCATGGGACCTTCCACCCGGTCCTGCCGGTGTCCTCCGAGACCGGTGCGGGCGTCGGCGTGCTCCTCCACGTCATCGAGGCGGCCTTTCCTCATCCGGGGCTGCACCCCGTTCCCACGGTCACGCCGGTCGGCGGCGGTGCCACGGTGGAGCTGTCCGCCGACCCCGCCGGCCCCCTCGTCGCGGAGGTCGTCCACACCGAGTCCGACCCCTATGTGGGGCACCTGTCGCTCGTTCGGGTGTTCTCCGGGACGCTGCGCGGGGACCGGGCGGTCCATGTGTCGGGCCACCTCGAGCTGCTCGGGGTGCCGACCGGGGAGGGTCACGCGGCCCACGACGAGGACGTCAGACCCGGTGCGCTCGCCGCGCCGTTCGACGGTGAGCTGTTGCCCAAGACCCACGCGGTGGCGGGCGAGGTCGTCGTCGTCACCAAGCTCGCCACCGCGCAGACGTCTGACACCATCTCGTCACCGGAGCGCCCCCTGCTCGTCACCCCGTGGGCGCTGCCCGAAGCGCTGCTTCCCGCCGCGGTGGCCGCGGCCAGCCGCGCCGACGAGGACCGGATGCCGGTCGCCTTTCGCGAGCTCGCGGCCGAGGACCCGTCGCTGCGCATCGAGCACGAAGGGAGGACGGGTCAGGTGGTGCTGTGGACCACCGGGCCCGCCCACCTCGACCTCGTGCTCGCGCGCCTGCGGAACCGCTTCAACGTCGGTGTCCAGCAGGTGCCGGTGAAGGTCGCCATGAAGGAGACGGCAGTGGATCGCGCGGAGGCGCAAGGCCGCCACGTCAAGCAGTCGGGCGGGCACGGACAGTTCGCCGTGTGCCACCTCGTCATGGAGCCACTGCCACGCGGCTCGGGCGTCGAGTTCACCGAGGTCGTCGTCGGTGGTGCCGTTCCCCGGCAGTTCATCGGCAGCGTCGAGAAGGGGGTGCACGCGCAGCTCGAGAAGGGGCTGCTCGCCGGATGGCCCGTGGTGGACGTCAAGGTCACCCTCACCGACGGCAAGGCGCACTCGGTGGACTCCTCCGACGTCGCGTTCCAGACGGCGGCCGGGATCGCCCTTCGCGAGATGGCCTCGCCGTCGACGATGTGCCTGCTCGAGCCGATCGACACCGTCCTGGTGACCGTCGACGACGAGCACCTGGGCGCCGTGATGACCGACATCGGCACGCGCCGGGGTCAGATCATCGGGTCCTTTCCCGCGGAGGACGAGCCGGGTCGTTCGGTGCTGGAGGCCGCGGTGCCGCAGCTGGAGCTCCTCGACTACGCGATCTCCCTGCGCTCGCTCGCCCATGGCACCGGCACGTTCCACCGGGAGCACCGGGGCTACGAACGCCTCCCGGAGCGGCTGGCGCAGGACCACCTCGGCAAGGGCCGCCACATCTGACCGACCGCGCGCCTGAGGCTCAGGTCGGCCAGTGCTCGACGAGCCGTGCCCGGACGTCCTCGAGCAGCATCGGCAGCGCCTTGGTGCGCGCGACGATCGGGAGGAAGTTCGCGTCGCCACCCCAGCGAGGCACGACGTGCTGGTGCAGGTGGGCTGCGACGCCGGCACCCGCGACGGCACCCTGGTTCATGCCGAGGTTGAAGCCCATGGGAGCCGACGCCGCCTCGAGCGCCCGGATCGCAGCCTTGGTCAGCAGCGTGAACTCCTCGGTCTCCTCCGCCGTGAGGTCGACGTAGAGCGCGACATGCCGGTACGGGCACACGAGCACGTGGCCGGGGTTGTACGGGAAGAGGTTCATGACGACGTAGCCGAGCTCACCACGATGGACGACGAGGCCCTCCGCGTCGTCCTTCTCCGGCGCCGAGCAGAAGGGGCAGCCATCCGCGGCATCCGGGTCGGGCCGGTCGCCGGCGATGTAGACCATCCGGTGAGGAGTCCACAGCCGTTCGAACGCGTCCCCCTCCCCGGCGAAGTCCGCGGGGTCCTCGTGCGCCGGCATACCCCGATCCTAGGCGGCGGCGCGTCCGGCTCTCCGTCCCGCTCAGTGCGCCTGATCCCGACGGGGGTGGCTGACGAAGAGCTCCATGAGCCTCTCGGACGGAGGGCCGAACCCGAAACGCTCGTAGAGGGTGCGGGCGTGCGGCACGGCGTTGAGCTGCACGCGCGTCACCGCCTCCGATCCGGCCCACTCGAGCAGGCTGCTCAGCAGCGCGTCGCCGATGCCGCGGCCTCGCGCGTCCGGGGTCACGAACAGCAGACTCACGTGGAACCAGGCGTCGGCCGGCCTGTGGGCACTCGGCAGCCGCTGGACCCGCGTCCCGTGGAGTACGCCCAGGGGACGACCGCGCTGGTCCTCGGCGAGCCACGTCCGGCGGGCACGGTCGTGCAACCAGGCGTCCGCGAACTCGTCGAGGAAGCCGGACGCGACGGCATGGCCCTGCTCGCGCTCGTCCTGGATGTGGAGGGCGCCGACCGAGAACGCGTCGGAAGGGCGCGCCTCGCGCACCGACACCCCGTCGACGTCCATACCACAGCATGGCGCAGTCGCCGTGCGGACAGCGCGCAAAGGTGAGGCCCCGGGAAGTATGAGTTCCCGGGGCCTCGGTCGACCCGGCGTGATGTTCCGCGTCTCACGAGAGAGCTTCCGAGCACCCACCACCCGCATCACCGGATGGCTCCGTGCGGCGAACCGCTCGGGCTGGCACTCGGCCTTCTCTCGATCCCTCCGCCACCGAGGTGGTGGAGTGAGACCATTTCTAGTCCTGGATGCGGTGCCCCGCAAGGGGTTTCGGAAGGCACTTTTGGAGACGAGCGGTCGACCGGCGTGTCGTCGGCGTGTCGTGTGACTGCCGTGACGGCTGTCGATGAGCCCGTCCTTCGCGTCTCACGACATGAGACCCGCCGAGACGGAAGCTCTCAGACCTGGCGGCGGTCGGCGATGGCACCGACCACCTCGGCGACCGCGTCGGCGACCGGGACGCCGTTCTTCTGGGAGCCGTCCCGGTAGCGGAAGGACACTGCCCCGGCGGAGCGGTCCTCCTCCCCGGCGATGAGCACGAACGGCACCTTCGCCTTGCTGGCGTTGCGGATCTTCTTCGGGAACCGGTCGTCCGAGGTGTCGAGCTCGAACCGCACACCGGCGGCCCCCAGCTGTCGGCCGACATCGGCGAGGTGGTCGACGAACTCCTCCGCGACCGGCACCCCGAGCACCTGCACAGGGGAGAGCCAGGGCGGGAAGGCACCGGCGTAGTGCTCCACGAGGACGCCCATGAACCGCTCGATCGACCCGAACTTCGCCGAGTGGATCATGACGGGTTGCTGCCGTGACCCGTCGGCAGCCTGGTACTCGAGCCCGAAGCCAGCGGGCTGGTTGAAGTCGTACTGGATCGTCGACATCTGCCAGGTGCGGCCGATGGCGTCCCGGGCCTGGACCGAGATCTTGGGGCCGTAGAACGCCGCACCGCCGGGGTCGGGGACGAGGTCGAGCCCGGAGGCCGCTGCCGCGTCGGCGAGCACCGCCGTGGCGGTCGCCCACTGCTCGTCGCTCCCGATGAACTTGCCGCCCTTGTCCCCGGTGTCGTCCCGCGTCGACAGCTCGAGGTAGAAGTCGTCGAGCCCGAAGTCGCGCAGCAACGAGAGGACGAAGCCCAGGAGGTGGGTGATCTCACCGGGCGCCTGCTCGGGCGTCACGTACGAGTGGGAGTCGTCCATCTCCAGGCCACGAACGCGGGTGAGGCCATGGACGACGCCCGACTTCTCGTAGCGGTACACCGACCCGAACTCGAAGAGGCGCAGCGGCAGCTCACGGTACGAGCGGCCGCGGCTCCGGAAGATCAGGTTGTGCATCGGGCAGTTCATGGCCTTGAGGTAGTAGCTGCTGCCTTCGAGCTCCATCGGCGGGAACATCGTGTCCGCGTAGTACGGCAGGTGGCCCGAGGTGTGGAAGAGGCCCTCCTTGGTGATGTGCGGGGTCCCGACGTACTGGAAGCCCTCCTCGATGTGCCGCCGCCTCGCATAGTCCTCCATCTCCCGCTTGATCACCCCGCCCTTGGGGTGGAACACGGGCAGTCCGGAGCCCAGCTCGTCGGGGAAGGAGTAGAGGTCGAGCTCGGTGCCGAGCCTGCGGTGGTCCCGCTTCTCCGCCTCCGCCAACCGGTCGAGGTATGCCGTGAGGTCGGCCTTGTTCGCCCAGGCCGTGCCGTAGACGCGCTGCAGCTGCGGGTTCTTCTCCGAGCCACGCCAGTAGGCGGCAGCACTGCGCATGAGCTTGAACGCGTTGCCGAGGACCTTGGTGGTGGGGACGTGCGGTCCCCGGCACAGGTCGGCCCACGCCGTCGAGCCGTCCTTGCGGACGTTGTCGTAGATGGTCAGCTGGGCTCCGCCCACCTCCACCGAAGCGCCCTCCCCGAGAGCCTCGAGCGCTTCGCGCTCGTCGCCACCGTGGGCCCTGGCCGCGCTCTCGGACGCGCCGCCCTTGAGGCCGATCAGCTCGCACTTGTAGGGCTCGGCGGACAGCTCCCCAAGGGCCTGCTCGTCGGAGACCTCACGGCGTCGGAACGTCTGCCCCTCGTTGACGATGCGCTGCATCACCTTCTCGAGGGTCTTGAGGTCCTCCGGCGTGAAGGGCGTCTCGACGTCGAAGTCGTAGTAGAAGCCGTCGCGGATGGGCGGGCCGATCCCGAGCCGGGCCTGCGGATGGACCTCCTGCACTGCCTGCGCGAGCACGTGTGCCGCTGAGTGGCGAAGGACGTCGAGACCGTCCTGCTCGGCCGCACTCACCGGCTCGACGACGTCACCGTCGGCGAGGACGTGAGCGAGGTCGCGCAGCTCACCACCGACCCGGGCGACGAGCACGGAGCGGTCACCCGAGAAGAGGTCACCTGCCGTGGTTCCCTGGTCGACGGAACGCTCCTCGCCGGCGACATGAACGGTGATCTGGGCAGACACGCGGGATTCTCCTGGTGGGCCGACGCCGTGGGGGTGGAGGTGGTGCGCTCCGGGAACGGGATACCTGAGCACCGCCGATGCTATCCGCCGTGGAAACGCCCGCGCGAAGGAGTTCCCGGCGAGACACGCCCGTCGCTCTGGCCGTGTCGCGGTGCCCGTCGCTCAGGATCTTCGGGTGAACCGGCCGGTCTCCTGCCACCGGCGCAGCCGCTCGACGGTCACGACGAGGTACGCCTCGGCCTCGGCCCGCAGGTCCGCCGTGCTGCTCTGGAACAGACTGTTGGCGAGGAGGAGCTGTCGCGAGGCCACGAGCGCCTCGAATGCCGTCTCGGTCACGTCCGGGAGCGGGCGCACCGAGGCATAGCCCTCGCGCAGCGCCTCCTCGGTCGCCGTCGTGCCGTCGCGCAGGTAGAAGGTCGCGATGGCGAGGTCGAGGGCCGGCACGCCCAGGCCGCAGTCGTCGACGTCGAAGACCGCGAGGCGCCCCGCGTGCCACTTGAGGTTCCCACCGTGGAGGTCCGCGTGGAGGAGGATGGGGGTGCGCCCCGCTCCCGCCTCCGCGAAGGCACCGCGACCCTCGTCGAGGGCAGCATGGAGGACGGCGGCCTCACCCGTCCCCAGGCCGGGCCGTCCGGTGAGGAGGTCCGCGTCCCCGAAGAGCGGCTCGTCGAAGACCGGGAGGTCGGCCCCGGGCGGGAGCGCGAAGCCTTCGGCATGGTCGTGGAGCCGCGCCATGGTCCGCCCGAGGGCCGCGGCCTGCTCCTCGTCGCAGGCGCCGACGTCCTCGCCCTCGAGCCAGCTCGCGACGGTGACGAGGAGTGGTCCACCCCACTCGGGACACGGGACCTCGGCGGCCCACCGCCCGTCCCGCGTGGACACCGGGTCCGGGACGAGCACGTCCGTCTCGGCTCGCAGGGTGTGCAGCCAGGACTGCTGGGCGATCACGTTCGCCGACGTGCTGTGCGAGTTCGTGTTGACCCGCAGGGCCAGCCGACGCCCGTCGTCGGTGTCCAGCCGGAACGTCGTGTTGTAGGCGTGGAGCACGAGCGTGAGGCTCCGCACCCCGAGGCCGAAGGCGGTTGCAGCCTCGAGCGCCACGCGACGGAGCACCTCGACCTGGCCCTCGCTGTCGAGCCGGGCATAGGGAGTCGCGTCCACGACGGGTGCCACGACCACAGCGAACCACGGGCGCGGGCTCTGCGACCGTGGAACGGGTCCACCCGGGGCGCCGCGGGGTGCACGAGGATCGTGGGGTGCCAGCCCAGGACGACGAGCGCCAGGCCGCAGCGGCACCACGCGCGGGAGCACCATAATGGGCGGGTGACCGACCTGCTGGCCCTCGCCGCGGACCTGCCCGTCGAGGAGGTCCCGGCAGGTACGGTCCTCATCCAGGAGGGGGCGGCGCCCAGCAGGATGCTCGTCCTCGTCTCCGGCATGGTGACCGTCGAGCGGAACGGCACGGCGTTCGCTCGGGTCGACTTCCCTGGCGCCGTCTTCGGCGAGATGTCGTGGATCCTCGACAAGCCGGCGACGGCCACCGCCCGAGCGAGCACGGACGTCGTCGTCCGCGTCGTCGACGACCCGGACGCGTTCTTCGGTGAGCAGCCGGGTGCGGCGCTCGCCGTCCTCGAGATGACGGCCGCTCGACTGGACGGCCTCACGCAGTACCTCGTCGACGTCAAGAACCAGTTCGCCGGGCGGGACGACCACATGGCGATGATCGACGGCATCCTGCACTCGCTGGTCCACCACCAGGCCCCACGCGCTCGACCCGGATCTGCGCGGGACCCCGAGGTGCACTGAGCCGCCCACGTCAGGCGAGGTCGATCGCCGCTGCGTCGGCCACGAGGTCGATCGTCTCGGAGTCGAAGACGCCGTACCAGTGTGCGGTGTTCGCGGCGGTGTCGATCGTGATGTGGGGCGGGACGTGGCCGATCTGCTTGCCGGCGTTGACGACGAGGGTTCGGCCGAGCCGCGCGTGCCAGGAACCGTCCTTCGCCCACGGGGCCTGGTGGATGTGGCCGCAGATGACGATGTCGGGCTGGTGCTCCTCGATCCACGCGGCGAGGTCGTGGTCCGGGAACTCACGGCGCCCGTCACGACACAGCGGGGTCCCGGCCGGCGGCGAGTGGTAGACCCACACCCAGAGATCAGGACGGCCGACGGCGGCATCGGCCAGCTGGGCGTCCACCTCTGCGCGGGTGGCAGGACCGTCCCACCAGGGGCACACGGTGAAGCGGACCCCGTCGACGTCCGTCGAGGCCCCGTCGACGAGCACCCGCTCCGCCTTCACGCGACGCAGCCAGCCCGCGACCTGCTCGCCGTTGGCACCGGGACCGTCGAGGTCGTGGTTGCCCGACGATGCGAGCACGAGGGCGTGGTCGGACAATGTCCGCAGGTACGAGTCGAGGACCACGGCCTGCACGTCGATCGGCACGGGGCTGACGACGTCGGCGAGGTCACCTGCCAGGACGACCACGTCGATGGCGCGGTCGGAGGCGGCCCGGACCAGCCAGTCATAGTGCGGAAGGCGGTAGTGCAGGTCCGAGACCGAGAGGATCCGCACCGGACGACTCTAGGGCAGTGCGCTGCTGACCTTGGGGAGGGCCCTGTCCATCGGCGCTCCCTCGATGTCCAGGGCCATTCCCTCGGCGGCGACGAGGACGGGAATCGCCGCCTTGGCCGTCGCGTCGACACCGATGGTGTCGAGCGCATCGTCCACGCGGTGCGGGCCGTGGTGGAACAGGACCAGCGAGGCGGCACCCACGCGGTCCGCGAGCCGGAGGGCGTCGTCCACGGTGGCATGACCGTAGTCGACCGCCCGGGGGCGCTCGTGCTCGAGGAACTGGGCATCGTGAACGAGGGCGTCGACGCCCGCCAGCGCGTCCAGGGCGTCCGCCGACACGCCGAGCTCCGGTGCGTGGTCGGGCACGTAGCCGATCGAGCCACCGCCCTGCCGCACCGTGTACCCGAAGGTTCGACCTCCCTTGTGCGCGACCTCGAAGGCCCGGACCTCGAAGTCCGGCACCACGACATGCCCGGGCTGGACGGCATGGAAGGTCCAGTCGCCGATGAGCCCTTCGGGAGTGATCGGGAACGCGGGCGGGGACATCATCTGCGCCACCAGGTCCCGGCCCGACTTGCCGCCCTGGGCCGGAACGAGAAAGACCACCTTGGCGCCGGCGCGGTCCCCGGCAGCGAAGAAGGGCAGCCCCTGGACGTGGTCCCAGTGGACGTGGCTGACGAGGATGGTTCCCCGGAACGGCTTCCCGCCGAGCATGCCCGTCACCGTGCGGATGCCGGTGCCGGCGTCGAGCAGAAGTGTGGGGGCGGCATCCGGGCCGGTGGAGAGGGCGAGGCACGACGTGTTGCCGCCGTACCGGACGAACTCGGAACCTGGCGAGCACACCGAGCCACGGACACCGAGGAAGACGACGCGCACGAGCCTCCTAGTGCACCCGACGACGGCGGATCCGTCTTCCGAGACGGGAGCGTGTGGGAGTCTACAGATGCCGGCACACCCCCTCCACGAAATGGCCAAGGTGACCCCGACCCGATGAGCGACCTGCGTCGACACGTCCCCCCGATCACGCTCGTCTGGGACGACGAGGTGCCGGGGGCCCTGTCGCGAGTCGTGGACGGAACGATGGTGTTCGCCGACGTCTCGGGGTTCACCGCGCTGACCGAGCGCCTCTCGCGTCGTGGCCGCATCGGGGCCGAGGAGATCGTCGACACCCTCAACCGGGTGTTCGGACCGATGCTGCGCATCTCCGCCACCCGCGGCGGTGAGCTGCTGAAGTTCGGTGGGGACGCACTCCTCTTCCTCTTCCGCGGGGACGGACACCCCGAGCAGGCCTGTGACGCGGCCGTCGAGATGCGGACCGCCCTGCGCGAGGCCGCCGGGACCCGGACGTCCGTCGGCCGGCTGTCCCTCTCCATGTCCGTCGGGGTGCACTCCGGGGACGTCGTCCTCTTCCTCGTCGGGTCGCCCACGCGAGAGCTCCTCATCCTCGGACCCGCCGCGTCGTGCACCGCGCAGGCGGAGAAGGTCGCGAACGCCGGAGAGATCGTCGTCAGTCCCGCCACGGCGGCGCGTCTCTCACCCGGGTCCACCCGCCCCCGTGCCGACGGCGAGCTCCTCCTGCGTCGCCGTGGTCCCCACTCGCGCCCCGCGAGCGACCCGTCGGTACCGCCGGGCGACGACCGTCTGCTCCGGACGCTCTTTCCGGTCGAGCTGGGCGAGTACCTCGCCCCCGGCCCTCCGGATCCCGAACACCGGGTGGCCACCATCGCGTTCGTCCGCTTCTCCGGGACGGACGCGATCCTCACCGAGCAGGGGCACGAGGCCTTGGGCGAGACCCTGCACGAGCTCGTCACCGGCGTGGAGCAGGCGCTCAACGTCGAGGGCGTCACCCTGCTGGCCACGGACATCGACTCCGACGGTGGCAAGTTCTTCCTCGGGTCGGGGGTGCCGGTCACGAGTGAGGACGACGAGGGTCGGATGCTGCGGGCGCTGCGCCGCATCGCGGATGCCGGCCTGCCGCTCCCGCTGCAGCTGGGGGTGAACCGGGGCCACGTCTTCGCTGCCGAGGTCGGGATCGACGAGCGTGCTGCCTACTCCGCCATGGGTGACACGACGAACACGGCGGCTCGGATCATGTCGACCGCTCCGCTCGGTGCCATCCACGCCCACCCGACCGTCCTGGAGCAGTCGCACACGAGGTTCGCGGTGACCCCCGCCGGGCCCTTCGCGATGAAGGGCAAGTCGGTCCCGATGGCGGTCTACGCCGTGGGTGAGGAGATCGGCACGCGGGAGTCGGTGGCGACCGGTCGGCTGCCGATGCTCGGGAGGGACGAGGAGCTGGCGGTGGCCCGGCGGGTCGTCGACGAGGCGCTGAGCGGGACAGGAGGCGTGCTGACGATCGAGGGCGCGACCGGCCTGGGCAAGTCCCGGCTGGCCCAGGAGGTGCTGGATGCCGTTTCACCCGACCATCGGATCGTGCTGCACGCCGAGCCGTACGGTGCGTCGAGCGCCTACCGGGTCCTTCGGGACCCGGTCCGGGCATTGCTCGGCATTCCCCGTGGCATGCCGGAGGAGATGGGCCGCGCCCTGCTCGACACCCTCGAACAGTCCGCTCCCGACCTGCTGCCCCTTGCTCCGCTGCTCGCCGACGTCGCCCAGGTGGATGTTCCCGCGACACCGGAGGCCGACCGCATCGACCCCCAGTTCCGGGCCGACCGTGTCGCCGACATGGTCATCGAGCTGACCGGTCGCCTGCTGCCCAAGCGCGTGGTCATGCTCGTCGAGGACGCCCACTGGGCTGACGGGGCGTCGGCCCACCTCCTCGACAGGGTGGCCGTCGCGGCGACCGGCCGGCCCTGGGCGGTGATCAGCGTGCACCGCGGGGAGGGTGGGGGGTTCGCCCCGACCATGGGAACACGAATCCATCTCGACCCGCTGTCGCGCACGGTCGTCGAGCAGCTCGTCATCGCCGCGACGGAGGCCACCCCGCTGCGGCCGCACGAGATCGCAGCCGTCGTGGCGCGGGCGGAGGGCAACCCCCTCTTCGTCGAGGAGGTGACCCGACTGTCGCTGGGTGCCGGGTCGATCGAGTCGCTCCCGGAGTCGGTCAGTGCCGCCATGACTCGCCAGATCGACCGGCTGCCGCCGACCGTCCGCCGGATCCTGCGCTACTGCGCGGTCCTCGGCCGCAGCTTCCGCCGCGAGATGCTCGACGCGACGGTGGAGGCCGACGGCCTCGTCGTGGATGCCGCGTGCCTTGCCACGCTGTCGGAGTTCCTCGAGCAGGACGGACCGGACCGGCTGAGGTTCCGCAACAGCCTCGTGCGGGATGCGGCATACGAGGGCCTGGCCTTCCGCGTCCGCAGTGACATCCACCGCACGGCGGGAGATGTGCTCGAGCGCCTGAGCACCAGCCTCGAGGCCGACTCCCCCACGCTCGCGCTGCACTTCGAGCGGGCCGCTGACGCCGCTCGTACATGGCGGTACTCCCAGATGGCCGGGGACCTCGCCGCCCGCTCGTACGCCAACGCCGACGCCGCACGCCACCTCCGGAACGCCATCGACGTCAGTCGGCGGATGCCGGAGATCACCGACACCGAGCGCGCCGAGCTGTGGATCCGGATCGGTGGTCTGGCCGAGCTGGCCGGGATGTTCGAGGAGTCCGTGGACGCCTACCGCCGCGCCGAGCGCCTGTTGCGCGACGACCCGTTGGGCCGCGCGAAGGTCCTCGAGCTTCGGGCGACGGTCCACACCCGCACCGGTCAGCTCGCGGCGGCGACGCGGGCCGTCGGACGGGCACGGCGGCTCCTCGAGGGGTTGGGCGACGAGGGGGGCGCCACGCTTGTCCGCCTCGACGGCCTCACCGCCCGCATCCGCGTCGACCAGGAGCGCCTGCGGGACGCGCTGGTCTGGGCGGATCGGGCGGCCGCCGGAGCGCGGGCGACGGGTGACCCCGAGCACCTGGTCCTTGCGCTGGTGTTCCTCGACACCGTGGAGATCTTCATGGGCGTTCCCGGCCTGGGGGCGCGACACCTGGAGGCGCTCCAGATCTGCATCGACGAGGGACTCCGGCCGCTCGAGGAGGTCGTCAGGGGCAATCTGGGGACCTTGGCGTACTTCGCCGGTCGCTGGACGGAGGCCGCCGAGTGGTACCGGACCGCTCGGGAGGTCGCGATCGAGGTCGGTAAGGACTTCGGGGCCGCCGAGACGGGTGTCAACCTCGCCGAGCTCCTCCTCAACCAGGGTGACATCACGGCGGCAGAGGTCCTGCTGGCCGACGCGCTACGCGTGCTGCGTGCATCCGGTGCCGCGCCGTTCATCGCACAGGGTGAGGTCCAGCTGGCCCGGGCCCTGATGCTCCGTGGCGAGCTCTCCGCCGCGGAGGAGCTCGCCGCCGACACGGCACGCCGGCTTCTGGAGCTGGACAAGGCGACGAGTGCCCTCGACGCGTCGCTCGTCCAGGCCGACGCGATGATCCGCGAGGGCCGACCACAGGAGGCCCTGACGACGCTCGACGCCGCGGAGCGCGCCGCGAGCACCGAGGCCGCCTCGGCGCTTCCCCGAATCTGCCTCCAGCGCTCCCGGGCGCTGCTGGCGCTGGGCCGCTTCGCCGAGGCGGAGGAGCTCGTCAGCACGGGCATCCTCGCGGCGCGCGAGACCGCGGTGCCCTACGACGAGGCGCTCCTGCTGCGCGTGCTCAGCCGGGTGCGACGACACCAGGGGGACGACACGGGCGCCCTGCGCGCCTGGGACGACGCCGAGCGGATCCTCGAGTCGTTGGGCGCCTCGACCGTCAGCCCCCGCGATGACGAGGTCGCGACCGCGACAACCTAGCGGCGCATCACCGCATCGCCGTAGATGTATGCCGTGTAGGTCACGGACTTGTTCAGCTTGCCGGTGCCCCTCACTGCCGTGACGAGGCACGCCGTGGGCGCGGCCGGCTGGGCCGACGGCCCCACGAAGGTTCCGTTGAGGAAGTAGCCGTCAGGACACGCCAACAGTGGACTGAACTCGATCTGCGTGCCGTCCAAGCGGTCCAGATAGACACGGATCGGCGGGATCGTGTTCCCGGCGCCGACCACGAAGGTCGTCGCCCAGAGGGCCTGCGCGGAGGTCTGGTAGTCCAGCGGCTTGGTGAACTCGGCGAACGCTCCCTCGGCGTCGGTGCCGGAACGGCTGGAGTACGGGAAGGCCGCGCAGTTGCCACCGGTGAAGTCGTTCAGCCGCGTCCACGACGACGCGATCGGGCCGCTGAGCGTGGCGGTGTCGCCGCAGCCGAGCTCGCCCTCGACGAGCTCGAAGATCGAGGCACCCGAGATGGAGACGTCGTTCGTGTCGGGGTCACCGTCGGCCCCGAAGTACGGGGGCAAGGGGAACGCGGCATCGTCGACCGGGCCGTCCGCCCCGCCCATGAGCGAGAAGGAGCCGGCGAGCGCGGTGAGGGTCAGGGTGTCGAACTGGACGCCGTCCTCACCCAGAGGAGCCGTGAGAGGGTCGGCCGACTCTCGGGTCCACGACGGTGCGCTGATCTCCCACCGACAGTTGTTGTTGGCGCCGCTGTCCGGGCCGGAGTCCGCAGGGTTGTTGCAGGTGAACACCGTCGCCCCCGTGGTGGGAGTCGCCCCGATGTTGGCGCCGCTCTGGAGCTCGAAGAGGGCAGGCGGGGTGCCAGCCGGGTCGGTGCTGAGGCTCGCGCTGGCAAGGATGCGCGCGCTCTGCTTCAGGTCGATGTCCAAGGACGCCGACATGGCCACCAGGCCGCCGACGCCGGTTACCCAGCGTCAGCGTCAGACTCTCCGCCTTCGCAGTGTCCACGGCGGCACAGGACGTGCCTGACGACGTGGTCTTCTCGCGCACGCCGATCGCCCCCGTGGCGAAGCCCACGCCGGGGGATGCCGGGGAGGACGAGAAGTCGAGGAGGCCCGCGCCTCCCTCGTTCAGCGAGCACGCCTTACCGCCACTGAGGACCTGTGGTGATCCGGAGAGCGTCTTGTCGGCGTTGACGAGGCGCACGGTGTTCGCGGCGCCGGTGTCGAGCGCAAGCCACGACGTCACATAGCTCGGCGGGTCCGTGGGAACGGCTCCGGCCGGGCCTGCGGACCCGACGGAGAGCCCCAGGGCAAGGGCGGCCGCTGCGGCCACCGCCACGGGTCGACTGATCTGGCTCATTCCGCATTCCTCCGTCTGCGTTCCCTGCCGTGCCGGTCTTCACCAGGCCGGGTCGACGTCGCCATCGAGCACACGGCCACACAACGCCCGGAGCCGACTGGACCCAAGCCTTATCACCGTAGGGGTGAGGACGGCGGCGCTGCCATGGCCCGAACGGACCATTCGCGGGCTCTCAGCGGTCGCGGCCGGACAGCCCAGCCGCCCGACGCAGGATGCCGACGAGGGCCCTCAGAGGTCGAGCCTGAGGACCAGGTGGGTCTTCTCATGGTCCTTGGCGGAGCGCAGTCCGGCCAGCAGACGGCCCTGGGTCCGGTCGACGACCAGCTCCACCGTGCTGGGGAGGAACAGTGGGGCGGTGAACCACACCCGGCTCGTCGACGGACCCAACGAGCCGCGGCCCAGTGCGCTCAGCGTGCGAGCGTAGCTCCACATGCCGTGCGCGATGTGCCGAGGGAAGCCCATGGCACGCGCACTCACGGGGTGCAGGTGGATCGGGTTGACGTCGCCGGACACCGACGCGTACGCCCGCCCGAGGTCCGACGCCAGGCGCCAGCGCCCGACGGGCGGGACCCGCAGCAAGGGTGGGCGGCGCCTCCTCCCGCGGGGCACCCTCGGTGCCCCTGCCGCGACTGAGGTAGACGGTGTCGCACTCCCACACCAGGTCCTCGCCCACGTGCGCCTCCACGCGGACGTCGAGGGTCCGGCCGCGGCGGTGCGGTCGCACGTCGCCAGCCGTGACGGACAGCGTGAGCGGGTCCGCGGCGTCGAGCCCGCGATGGGTCGTGACCGTGTTCGCGAGGTGCACCATGCCCGGGAGGGGCAAGGGGAAGTCCTGTCGTGCCATGAGCGCCATCTGGACGGGGAACGCCAGCACCCACGGGTACGGCTGCGGGAGGGCGTCGTCGACGGCATACCCGCACAGGCGTTGGTATGCCGCGAGCCGGTTCCGGTCGACGCGCACCTCCTCCACGCGCAGCGTCCGCTCAGGGACCGTTCCACCGTGACGGCCCCGAGCGGTGAGCGCTCCACGAAGGAGGGACTGAGCCGTGGACGGCACCGCGGGAAGCGTCTCCACCACCATGTCAGGCGCCGATGAGGCTCTGGCCGCACACGCGCACGACGTTGCCGCTGAGCGCCGCCTGCCGGTCCGACGCGAAGTGCGCGATGGTCTCCGCGACGTCCACCGGCAACCCTCCCTGGGACAGGCTGTTGAGCCGCCGGCCGAGCTCCCGGGTGGCGAGCGGGATCCGGGCGGTCATCTCCGTCTCGATGAACCCGGGAGCGACGGCGTTGACCGTGATGCCGCGGCGTCGCAGCTGCTCGTCCGCGGCGTACGCGTCGAGGAGTCCGAGAACGCCGGCCTTGGAGGCCGCGTAGTTGCTCTGGCCCCGGTTCCCGGCGATGCCGGCGATCGACGAGACGAGCACGACGTGCCCTCCGTCGCGCAGGCCGTCCTGGCCCAGGAACGCCTCGTTCATGCGGAGGATCGAGAGCAGGTTGACGTCGAGGACCGCGTGCCACCGGTCGGCGTCGGTGTTCGCCAGCAGCTTGTCCCGCGTGATGCCGGCGTTGTGGACCACGACGTCCAGGCCACCGTGGCGCGTCCGCGCGTGGTCGAGGATGCGGTGGCCGGCGTCGGATGCCGTGACATCGGCCTGCAGCGCCGTGCCGCCCACCTCGTTCGCCACCGCGGCGAGGGCCGAGCCGGCAGGGGGCACGTCGACGCAGACGAGGGTCGCACCATCGCGCGCCAGGACGCGGGCGATGTCCGCGCCGATCCCGCGTGCCGACCCGGTGACGACCGCCACCTTCCCGGCGAGCGGCCTCGCTGGGTCGGCCAGGCGCGGCGGGAGGCTGTCCCCCACCCGGAAGACCTGGGCGTCGACGTACGCCGATCGCGCGGAGAGCAGGAACTCGACGGTGCCCAGACCAGCAGGCTCGGAACCGGGCGAGAGGAGGACGAGGTTCGCGGTGGCGCCACGGCGGAGCTCCTTGGCGACCGAGCGCGTGATGCCCTCCAGGGCCCTGCGGGCCGCACGCACGGCCGCGTCCGTCGCACCGGCGGGGTCCAGTCCGAGGACGACGACCCGCGCACAGCGGCCGAGTCGCTTCAGCGCCGGGCCGAGCGTCGCCCGCAGTGACTCCAGGTCAGCGGGGGTGGTCGCCGCCGTCATGTCGACGACGACGCCGCCCAGCCGGTCCTCTTCGGGGACCTCGTCGACGAGCAGGGCGCCCGCCTCCTCCAGACCGGCCCGAAGGGCGAGCAGGGCGGGAGTGTCGCCGTGGCCGCCGACGAGGACAGGCCCGTCGACGAGCGGGCGCCCCGCCTCGTGACGGCGCAGCGCCACCGGCTGCGGCAGGCCGAGGGTGCTCGCGATCCTCTTGCCGGCGCCGCTGGAGACGAAGGCGGTGTAGGCGTCCGTGTGCGCCACCTCAGGCCGCCTCGAGGATCGCGACGACACCCTGGCCGCCGGCAGCGCAGATCGAGATGAGGCCCCGCGAACCAGCGCCCTTCTCGTGGAGGAGCTTCGCGAGGGTGGCGACGATCCGCCCGCCCGTCGCGGCGAACGGGTGGCCGGCCGCCAGCGACGACCCCGCGACGTTGAGGCGGCTGCGCTCGACGGAGCCCAGGGGCTTCTCGAGGCCCAGCCGATCTCGGCAGAAGTCCTCGTCGTCCCACGCGGCGAGGGTGGACAGCACCGTCGCCGCAAACGCCTCGTGGATCTCGTACAGGTCGAAGTCCTGCAACGACATGCCGTGGCGCGCGAGAAGTCGCGGCACGGCATACGCCGGTGCCATGAGCAGGCCCTCGTCGCCGGAGACGTAGTCGACAGCGGCCGTCTCCCCGTCGACGAACCAGGCCAGCGGCCGGAGGCCGTGCTCGGCGGCCCATTCCTGCGAACCGAGCAGCACGGCGGAGGCACCATCGGTGAGAGGGGTGGAGTTCCCGGCCGTCATCGTCGCGCCCTCCCCCGAGCCGAAGACGGGCTTGAGGGAGGCGAGCTTCTCGAGGGTGGAGTCGGGGCGGAGGTTCTGGTCGCGGGTCAGCCCGAGGTACGGGGTCAGCAGGTCGTCGAAGAAGCCCCGTTCGTAGGCTGCCGCGAGGTTCTCGTGGCTCGCGAGGGCGAGCGCGTCCTGGGCTTCGCGGGTCACCCCCCAGCGGGCCGCGGTGATCGCCATGTGCTCACCCATGGAGAGCCCCGTGCGTGGCTCGCTGTTGCCCGGTACCTGGATGCCGAGGTCGGTGGGCCGGAACCTCAGCGTCGCCCTCGCCCGCTCCGCCGGAGACTTCGCGCGGTTCAGCGTCAGCAGCTTGCGGCGCAGCTTCTCGGGCACGACGACCGGTGCGTCCGAGGCGCTGTCGACGCCCCCGGCGATGCCGGAGTCGACCTGACCGAGCGCGACCTTGTTCGCGACGAGGATCGCGGCCTCGAGGCCCGTGCCACAGGCCTGGGTGATGTCGTAGGCCGGGGTCGTGGGCGAGAGGCTGGAGCCGAGCACGGACTCCCGGGTCAGGTTGAAGTCCCGGCTGTGCCTGATGACCGCACCGGCGACGACCTCCCCGACCCGCTCTCCGGCGAGGCCGTACCGGGCGACGAGGCCCTCGAGGGCCGACGTGAGCATGTCCTGGTTGGAGGCCTCCGCGTAGGCGCCGAACTGGCGGGCGAAGGGGATCCGGTTGCCGCCGAGGACGGCGGCGCGGCGGGGCGTGGTCACCGGGAGGACTCCTTGTCGGGTCGTGGCGCCGGGCAGTCGCCCGGGTCGAGGGCCGCCCCTTGGGAGCGGTATCCGGTACGCAAGGTAACAGGTACTCAGGGTCCCTGCTACCGTCCGGCGCATGGATGTGACCGAGGCGGCACGGGATGGGCGCCGGTCGCGATGGGACGGGCACCGGCTCGCTCGCCGCGAGGAGCTCGTCGACGCCACCCTGCGAGCGATCCGCACGCACGGCGCCGCTGTGGGCATGGACGAGGTGGCGACCTCGGCCGGCACGTCCAAGACCGTGTTCTACCGGCACTTCACCGACCGCGCAGGGCTCTACACCGCGGTCGCGGAGCGCGTGGACGCGACGATCATCCGAGGACTGAGCCGGGCGGCTGACGACCCCGCGCCCGCCGGCGCCCGCGCCGTCGTGCGCGCCGTCATCGCGGCCTACCTTCACCTCGTCGAGGAGGACCCTGAGGTCTACCGCTTCATCGTCAACGCTCCGATCGTGCCGCCGGGCGAACGGCCGAGCGGTGACGTCGCCGCCGGGATGACCGACCGGATCGCGCGCCATGTGGCCGACCTGGTCGGTGCCGGCCTGGCGGTCGGCGGTCAGGCGATGGACTCCGCGGAAGCCGCCCCCCGCCTGTGGGGTGTCGCTCTCGTGGGGATGGTCCGTGCCACGGCCGACGCCTGGCTCGCCGAGGGTGCGTCCGCGGGCGGCCCGAGCAGCGACGACCTCGCCGACCACCTCACCGCCCTGGTCTGGGACGGTCTGTCGGCCGTGCGCGTCACCGCTGCGCGCTGACCGCTCAGGCGGACCACCACGGACGCAGCGGCCGGCCCGTCGATCCGTCCGGGTGCGGACGCAGGGCCAGCACCTGGTGCAGCTGGACGTCGCCTCGCTCGAACCCGAGCCGTGAGCCCGCCATGTAGAGGCCCCAGACCCGGGCGGTGCCCTCGCCGACCTCCGCGACACACTCGTCCCAGTGCTCCACGAGGTTGCGGCACCACTGCGCAAGCGTCAGCGCGTAGTGCTCACGCAGGTTCTCCTCGTGGAGCACCTCGAACCCGGTGTTCTGGGCGGCCGCGATGATTCGGCCGGACCCGGTGAGCTCGCCGTCCGGGAAGACGTAGCGGTCGATGAAGGGGCCGGTCTCCTGTCGCCGGTTGTGGGGTCGGGTGATGCAGTGGTTGAGCAGCAGCCCTCCCGGGCGCAGCCGGTCGAGGACCCACCCGAAGTAGGCGGGGTAACGGCGGACCCCGACGTGCTCGGTCAGCCCGATGGACGAGACCGCGTCGAATCCGGTCTCGGTGATCGTGCGGTAGTCGGCGTGCCGCACCTCGGCGAGGTCGGCGAGGCCCTCGTCGGCCACCGCCGTGCGAGCCCAGTCCGCCTGCTCACCCGAGAGCGTCACCCCCACGACCCTGATCCCGTGGCGGGCGGCATACCGCACCATGCCGCCCCAGCCGCAGCCGATGTCGAGCAGGCGGTCCCCCGGGCCGAGGCCCAGCTTGTCGAGGACGAGGCGGTACTTGTTCTCCTGGGCCTCCTCCAGCGATGCAGTCGCATCCGGGTAGCAGGCACAGGTGTAGGTCATCGAAGGGCCGAGGACGAGCTCGTAGAAGCGGTTCGAGACGTCGTAGTGGTGGCTGATCGCCTCGGCGTCGCGCAGCAGGGAGTGCCGCACACCGATGGCCGCTCGCCGCCACCGGGGCAGGTTCTCCTGGACGGGGGGCGGGGGTGGGGTCAACGCCCGGATCCCCAGGGTCCGCGCCGCCTCGATGGCCGCCGCGGCCGTAGGGCGGTGGAACTGCACCCCCGCCAGGTCGACGAGCAGGTCGTAGGGGTCGCCGGGGTGGACCCCCTCGACCTCGAGGTCACCTGCCACGTAGGCCCGAGCAAGACCGAGGTCGCCGGGCGCGGTGCCCAGGTAGGCCGCGGCCCGCGGGGTGCGCAGGTGCAGGACCCGGGGGGCATCGCGTGGCCCCACGGCGGAACCGTCGTAGGCGACGAGGCGGATCGGTAGTGGGCCGGTGACGACCGACTCGACGATCTCGGCGATGGACATGGTGTTCCTCTCTCGGGTGGCGGCCGGGGCACTCAGGCCCCGAGCACCGCCTTGTCGTACAGGCGCGGCAGTCGACCCCGGGGGTCCCAGCGCTCCTTGAGCACGGCATACGCCGCACCGCCGTACAACCGGTCGAACTCCTCCGGTGTCGTAGAAGGATTCGGAGTACAGCGACTTGTGACCGCCGAGGGCGGTGACCTCGTGCTCGATGCGGCGGTTCATGGCGCCGGGTCGGGCGGGGTCGGCAGGGACGGACGACCAGAACCCGACGTTGACGTACGTCTTCCCCGGCCGTAGCGGATACAGCGTCCACGGCTGGTCGGCCCGGAGCCGGAGTGGGCACAGCCAGATCGGCTCGATCGGGACCTCGCGCAGGAACCACCGGAGGAACTCGGCCGTCGCGCCGATGGGCACCTCGACGTCCTGCACCACCCGCTCCCGAGGTGGCCGACCCCGACGTGCCTCGAGCCGGTTCGCGATGTCGAAGCGCCGGTCGATGGCCACGAGCTTCCAGTAGGCGCTGCTGCGCCTCCAGCGCCGAGGCCACAGCGGACGGACGAGGCGGTTCTGGGCACCGAAGGCCCGCGAGCACCAGAACCAGTCGGTGTCCCACCGCCAGAGGTAGTCCAGGGTGCTGAGGCGGTCGCGTCGGGGGCTCGAGCCGTCGTGCTGGATGGAGCGGTAGTAGATCGAGCGACCGGTGTAGTCGCTCGACGGCCCTGGCTCGTCCGTGCGCTGTCCGAGGACGAGGTAGGACTCCGTGGCGGAGAACACGACCCCGTCGACGTAGTCGACGACCTCACCGTTCACGGTGCCGGTCGCCACCACCTCGGCCATGGTCGTCACGAGGCCATCGATGTCGTGGAAGCGGCAGTGCCGCAGGCTGACCGAGCGGCCGACCGGCTCGAGCTCGATGCGCAGACGGGTGGCGTAGCCGAGGGTTCCGTAGGAGTTCGGGAAGCCGCGGAACAGATCCGGATGCCGGGTGCTCCCGTCGGCGGTCACGAGCTCGCCCGACCCGGTGAGCACGTCCATCTCGAGGACCGACTCGTGCGGGAGGCCGTTGCGCCACGACGCCGACTCGATGCCCAGCCCCGTGACGGCACCACCGAGGGTGATCGTGCGCAGCTGCGGCACGACGAGTGGGGTCAGTCCATGCGCAAGGGTCGCATCGACGACTCGCTCGTAGGTGCACATGCCCTGGACCTCGGCCGTGCGGGCGTCAGGGTCGACGTCGACGACGTCAGTCAGCCCGGAGGTGTCCAGGCCGGGTGTCGTCGTGGCTGTGCGAGCTCGGAAGAGGTTGGAGGTGCGCTTCGCGAGCCGCACGGGATCCGCCTCCGGAATGGCGGCGTAGCTGTCGAGCAGGCGCTGGACGCCGGCTTCGTGCGCCGCGGTGAGAGCGGACGTCACAGCGTCTCCAGCGCGTCGCCCACGCGCACCGTCCCTGCCTCTCCGACGGCGGCGTAGAGACCACGACACGAGTTGCCCGTCACCTGCACCGCGAGGAGCGCCTCGCCGATGCGCACGACGCAGCCGTCGAGGGCCTCCACAGCCGTGGTCGGAGCGTCGAGGACGAGGTTCGCGCGGGTGGTGGGCGCGTCGTCGCCGACGAGGGACACGGCGGCCTTCTTGGGCCGGTCGCCCTCGAGACCTGCCGAGGTGAGGCGGACGGCATCGTGGTCGACCCCCGGCTCGCCCGGCGTGGGGTAGGTGCGGATGCCCTGGACCCGCATGACGTCCATGCCCTATCAATACACCCGTCGTGCGACACGACGGCAGCGTTGGTGCCGCGCCGCCCGTCCAGCAGCGGCGGAAGCAGAGGCCGACGCGCCGGGAACTCTCAGTTCTTCTTCTCGGTCCAGGTGTCATCGACCCAGGTGACGTCGGCCGGGAGCTTCCGTGCGTAGTCGGGCTCCGCCTCCACACGCGCGCGGACGCTGCTGTGGACCGACGCGCCCTCGGGCACATGCCGGCGCCGGAAGCCCAGGACGGCCCAGGACCGACCCATGCGGTGGATCTCGCCGAGTGCGTTGGTGGCATCGACCGAGGTCGCCTCGTCGATTTCCGTCGACGTCGCCTTGAGGTGGTGGGCAACGGCGTCCTCGACCATCCACTTGAGGACGATGTCGGAGAGCTCATGGTCGGGAAAGGTGCCCCCGACATCCGAGTGGACACCGGCGAACCACACCTCGTCGAGCACCCTCGGGGGAGCGTTCTTGGGTGGCTTCTTGACGGGGTGGACGAGGTACTCGGCGAAGGGACGCCGTTTCTCGTCGATCGCCACGGCGTGCCTTATCCGGTCCACGTTGGGAAGCTGCCGGGTGTCCGGCCACGTGAGCCCGCCCCGCAGGAGCCCCGCTGCCTTCACCGTGTCCCACAGGCCGAGGTAGTGGACGCGAACGCCCATGCGACCGTCGGCGCCGCGGCGTGACATCGCACCGCCGAACCGGCCGAGCTGCTTCCAGTCGACGTCGTCCCCGGTGTAGAGGCTCACGGCGTACGGAACGAGGTTCTGCGCACCGTCGCGCAGCAGCCCCAGCTTGAGCAGCATGCCGCAGAGTGCTCGAGCGGTGTACGCCCCGCGGCTGAACCCGAAGATGAAGATGCGGTCGCCGTCCTCGTAGGTGCTCATGAGGTAGGAGTACGCCTCGCCGAGGTTCTCGCGCAGACCCAGGCCGAAGCCAAGTCCGAGGACCTTGGTGAGTGACTGCCCCCAGGGGGACCACGACCGCGACGACCCGAGCGTCCCGACGCCCGGGTCGTAGTAGCCGATCTGCTCCCCCGGGCGACCGAGGTCGAGCAAGGTGAACAGTCGGACGACGCTCGTGCTGTCCGTGGCCTGGACCTGGTTTCCCGTTCCGTCGAGGCAGAGCACGATGTTCTTCACTGGCACCCCTCGCTCTCGATCGCCCGTTGGGTCCATCATCGTCGTAACGCCAAGCGTTTGTCAGCGACGCGCGATGAAGGTGCGGCTGCAGGCGAGGTCCTTCCGCCCGTCCGAAGGAGGTCGTGGTGAGCACCGAGGTCAAGCCCCTCAACCCCCGGATGTCGCCGCGTTTGGACGTCTACCTGTCCGCAACGGCCGAGGTGAACAGGAGCCGGGCCGAACAGAGCCCCTCCCTTGCGGTGCCATCGGAGGACGACGGGGGACGCGCCGTGGCTGCGGCCGCGGCGCCCCCTGACGTCGCCGAACCCACGCAGACGGCGCAGCTCGCCATGGCAGCCATCCAGCAGGCCGGCCTGCCCACGGAGGCGGTGGCACCCGTCGCGAGCGTGAAGAGGATGTCACGCAGCGCGGTGGCCCGGGCGGTGTCGGAGCGGGAACGGGACCCCGAACCTTCCCCGGACGTGCTTCTCAGCCTGTTCATCAAGCTCGACAGGGATCTCGACCCCGACCGGCGCAGGGCAGTCGAGAAGTCCGTCGAGGACAGAGCCCTTCGGGTCAGCTGGAAGCTGGACACCGCGGCAGTGGAGATGGCGGCAGCCGACGTGGCACACCTCGTCCACGAGGATGCCATCGCCTACATCGAGCCGGGGCAGTCGCTCCGCGAACCCCGTCCGTTGCTCGGCCGCACCGAGGCCCCACGACCGCGAACCGCGCGCTCCGTTCCCGTGGCACGCGGACGGCATCGTGACGGTGAGGGTGTGCTGGTCGGCATCATCGACGTGGGGGGGTTCGACTTCGCGCACCCCGACTTCATCGCCCACGGCACCACCCGGTGGGAGGCGATCTGGGACCAGGGCGGGACCACACGGCCACCGCCTGACGGGCCCGGCTCCAAGTCCGGGCTGTCCTACGGCAGCGAGATCCGGCGAGAGCACATGGAGGCCGCGATCACCGCTGCTCGGGCACGGAGGATGGCGGCCACCGCGCTCGAGCCCCAGTCGACGATGGCGCCGCGCTCGCACGGAACCCACGTGGCCTCCATCGCCGCCGGAAACAGCGGGGTCGCCCGGAAGGCCCACCTGGCCGGTGTGCTGGTGAGCCTGCCGAACGCCGGCGACGCTGCGGCGTCGAGCTTCTACGACTCGACCCGGATCGCGGACGCCATCGAGTACCTCATCAGGCTTGCCGACACGCTTGGTGACGGGAAGCCGCTGCCCTTGTCGATCAACATCAGCCTGGGCACCAACGGGCACGCCCACGACACCTCGAGCGCCATGGCCCGGTGGATCGACAACGCCCTGGCCACGCGCGGCCGGTGCGTGAGCGTCGCGGCCGGGAACGCCGGCCAGGTGACGGCCGGCATCGACTCCCCACGACGGCTGCTCCTCGGACGGATCCACGCCGGTGGTGTGCTCGCCGCGACCAACCTCCGCCAGGAGCTGGGCTGGGTCGTGGGCGGCGAGGGGATCTCGGACTTCTCCGAGAACGAGATGGAGATCTGGTACGGGCCGCAGGACCGCTTCGACGTCGAGGTGCGGCCGCCCGGCGGCGACTGGGTCGGTCCGGTGCCCCTCGGGAAGGCCATCCGGCACACCTTCCTGGACGACGGGACGGTGCTCAGCATCCACTCCGAGGCCTACCACCCGGCGAACGGCCTGAACCGGATCTCGATCCTGCTCTCCCCGTTCTACGGTGACCGCAAGGGCGACGCCCAGGAGAAGCGGCCGATCACCTCGGGCGAGTGGCGGGTGCGGCTGACGGGCGTGGTCGTGCGCGACGGGCGGTTCGACGCGTGGATCGAGCGCGACGACGCTCGGGTACTGCAGGGGCCGGGCGGCATGTGGAACTATCCGTCCACGTTCAGCGAGGGGTCGTACACCAACGATCGGATGATCGGCTCGCTGGCCTGTGCCGAACGGCTTCTCTCGGTGGCGAACGCCGACCTCTCTCTCAACGCCGCCCACGTCACCTCGAGTCGAGGACCGACCCGCGACGGCCGCAGCAAGCCGGACATCGCAGCCGATGGCACGAACGTCGTCGCCGCCGCCGGCTTCGACAGCGCGTCGCCCTGGGTGGAGATGACCGGGACAAGCATGGCCAGTCCCTACGTCTGTGGTGTGGCAGCCCTGATGCTCGCGGTCGTGCCACAGCTCACGTCCGCGCAGATCCAGGGGATCATGCGATCGACGTCGTCCCCGTTGCCCGGGCAGACCTTCGGATGGCGCAACGACACGGGGTTCGGCGTCATCGACGCCCCAGCCTGCCTCAGCCGCACCGTCGAGTTCGCCGAGATGTTCGAGGCGGTCTCCGGCGCCGGCACGGGAACGACGTGAAGGGCTCGCCATGAAGCTCGAGGTCTTCCACGCCGCGGACGGGGACTGCCTGCTCCTCACGTCCGCTGACGGCCACCACGTCCTCGTCGACGGCGGTCGGGCGGGCACCTTCGCCGAGAACACGTCCCCACGCCTGCAGGAGCTGCGGCGCGCCGACGAGGCGATCGACCTCGTGCTCGTCAGCCACATCGACGCCGACCACATCACCGGCATCCTCCGCCTGCTCAAGGACGTCGGCGACTGGGTCGTGTTCGACCATCAGCGCTCGGACGGCGGGAACCCCGGCTTTCCGGAGCCGACCGTGCTCCGACCACCGGACATCGGAGCGCTCTGGCACAACTCGTGGCGCGCCCAGGTCGACGAGCTCGAAGGGCCGATCGCCGCGCTGGCCCTCCAGGTCACCGAGGCCATGGCCTTCGACCCGGGGCTGGTCGCGGCGGCACCGGAGTCGTCCCAGCTGGCACTCGCCGAGCTCTCCGGTCTCGCCGAGAGCATCGCCGACGGGGTCGCGCTGTCCCGCCTCGTCGAGGAGCGCACCCCGCTCGAGCGCAACAAGGGCTTCCCCAACCACCTCGTGCTCCTGCGCGAGCGCCCGCACCGGTTGAAGGTCGGCAGCACGACCCTCACGGTTCTCGGTCCGACCGAGGAGCACGTGAGCGCCCTGCGCGACGAGTGGCGCGAGTGGTTCGCGAAGAAGGGAATCCGGCTGGCGACGAACCGCGACGGCGCTCCGCCGACCACGGGCGGTCGTGTGGGAGACGGCGCTGGTTTCGGCACGGGCCTCGCGCTCGGCGGCCGCTCGCCCGGCTCCCTCGAGGAGGCGGCCCAGATCATCGAGAAGGCCGGGTCCAGCCACGTGACGACGCCCAACCGGGCATCCATCACGGTCCTGGCCGAGGAGGGCGGTCGCTCGGTGCTCCTGACGGGCGACGCCGCGGAGGAGGAGCTCATCGACGGGCTCACCGCCCTCGGGAAGCTCGGCGGGAAACGGGGTGACGCGCCGTTCCACTGCTCGGTCCTCAAGGTCCAGCACCACGGCGCGAGCCACAACCTCAGCAGGGGCTTCGCAGAGCGGGTGGTCGCTGACCACTACGTGTTCTCGGCGGACGGCGCCCACGACAACCCGGAGCCCTCGGTGATCGCGACCATCACCGAGACCAGGCCGCCCGGCGCGGGTCCGTACACGTTCTGGTTCACCAGTTCGGAGCAGCGCTCCGCCAGCGCCTCGCGCCGCTCCTCCATGGCGGCAGCCCTGACCGAGGCGCGCGACGCCGCCGCGCGGCACGACGAGCTCACCGTTCGGGTGCTCCCGGACGACGAACCGTCCTTCGTCATCGAGGTGTGACCTTCTCCCGACCTGCGCCCTTCCCGACCCGTCGGGGACGAGAACGGCCGCCCCAACGCGCGTCTCCGGACGTCAAGGCCGTTGTCCGTGCTCGCCCTTGAAAGGACCGAGCCCCTCTCGGCTCAGCGCCCATCGGACGCGGATCGACACGCAGCACCTGAGGCCTCACATGCCTCCCTGCCGAAACGCTCTCTCACCTGCGCGTAGGCCTGACCTGCTCGCGTACGTGCGATGGACGGCGGTCGCGCCGACCGGGCAGGCTCGCCGCATGGCCCCAAACGACGTGCCCCAGACCTTCGACGAGCGCACCACCGTGATGACAATGTTGAACTACGCCCGGGAAGTTGCGATCAGCAAGGCGGCCGGGCTCAGTGACGAGCAAGTCGGGCAGGCGCCCCTGAGCACCTCTCCACTGATGACAATCGGCGGAGTTCTGCACCACCTCACATGGGTGGAGCGGGACTGGATCGATCGGCGCATGCTCGGCGGCCCGGATGAGGGACCGTGGACAGAGCAGGAACCCGACCGCGAATACACCCTGGGCGGCACCACCCCCATCGCCGACGTGATAGCCGACTACCGCAACCACACTGCCCGGCTGGACGCACGGGTGGCCGAGCTCGACTTCGATACCAAGGCCGCGATACCGCTCGGAGACGGGTCTCACATCACGCTGCGCTGGATCCTGGTTCACCTCCTGGAGGAGACGTCACGGCACAACGGCCACCTGGACATCCTGCGCGAGCTGATCGACGGAACGGTGGGTGACTGAGTCCAGCACGACCCATGTGGAACCTGTCTGGCTCCAGACCCGTACACACTTCGAGCGCGTGCAGGTGCGATCCCGCGTCGTCGGTCGGTCTCGAGCTGGCGCCGCAGATCACATTCTTCGAGGCGCACGCCATCGCACCGCGCTGAGGAGGTCCTGGTGCGTTCGGTACCGAAGCTCAGCTCCACGGTCGTACGCGCTTACCCCACCCAGACCACCCTTCCCCGTAGTGGCGCGCCCCGGGGAGCTAGCGCGAGCTCGACCCGGGGCGCTGAGACCCGGCGTGAACGGGGGTTTGACGCCTGGTCCTGCGGCGAGTGTGGCACCGGCTCCTCCGAACCGCCCCGAAACGATGAAACCGTTAGGCACGTCACAGAGCCGTCCGACACATATGCGACGCGCGTGACACGCAGAACGACCCTTGACCTTGCGTTTTCGCAGGTGAAGGGCCGTTTCTGGGTGGTGGATGTGAAGGGACTCGAACCCCTGACCTCTCGCGTGTGAAGCGAACGCTCTAACCAGCTGAGCTACACATCCGGATGCCGTTCCGCCTGCCGAGGATATACGGAGCCCGCATGGTCGTGGAAATCGGTTGGCGTCACAGCCCCGCGTTGAGCTCGAGCCACCTGGTGATCCCGTCAGGCACCAGCCCGGGCACTCCCATGACCCGCAGGACGAGCCACACCACGGCCGTGACGAACAGCACCGTCCCTACGGCGACGAGAACCTGCACCCACCGCGCCTGCGCCTTGATCCAGGCGTCCCAGGCCCGCACCTTGCCCTTGACGACGTCGAGCAGCCTGGCGGCCGGCTCGAACTCCGAGGCCCAGATGGCGATGCCGAGGATGACGATGAGCCAGCCGGGACCTGGCAGCGGGACGAGCACCAAGCCACCGAGGACGAGCACGAGCCCGGCGACGAACACCACTCCCCGGTAGATCGGACGAGTCGTCGGGATTCGCGCGGATCCTCCGGCGCCAGGCCCAGTCGTCCTCGTCGGTGGCGTCCCTCAGGAGGCCCCGGCGCTCCTCGCCGCTCACGGATCGACCTCGAGAGCAGCGTGCCGTGCCCAGACGGCGCAGATGTCAGCGGTCACCGGGCCGGGCGCCGGCAGTGATCGACCGTCCACGGCCGAGACGGGGAGGACGTCCTTGATCGACGAGGTGAGGAAGACCTCGTCGGCACCGTTCAGCACCTCCAGTGGGAGGGCGTCCTCCACGACCTCGATGCCGTCGGCACGACACCACTCCAGGACGAGCTCGCGAGTGATGCCAGCCAGGCAACCGCTGTCCAGCGGGGGCGTTCGCACCACGCCACCGGTCACGACGAAGACGTTGCTCCCCGTCGCCTCGCAGAGCTCGCCGCGCGTGTTGGCGAGCACCGCCTCCATGGCCCCGTGGGCCTTGGCGTGAGCGAGGGCCACGACGTTGTCGGCATACGACGTCGTCTTGAGGCCGGCGGTCGCCGCTCGTTCGTTGCGGACCCATGGCACCGTGACCACCGCGCCGCACGGCTCCGGCCGGGCGTGTGGGACGGCGGTGACGATGTGGGTGAGCTCGGAGTCGTGGCGGTCGGAGCCCAGGGGCCCGCGGCCGGCCGTGACGGTGAAACGCAGGCGTCCGACGTCGATCCGCTCCCCGGAGAGGACGGCCTCGACGCCCTTGCGGATGTGGTCGTGGTCCGCCGCCGGCAGGCCCAGGCCGGCCATCGTGCGGTCGAGCCGTCGCAGGTGCCGGGTGAGCGCGAACGGCACGCCGTCGTCGATCTTCGCGGTCTCGAACGCCCCGTCGCCGACGGTCACGCCATGGTCGACGGCACTGACGGCGGGAGTCTCGGGATCGACGAGCGTGCCGTCGACCCACACCCGGATGTCGGTCATGCGTCACACCCTTCCAGACGCGGGGCGCCCGCCCGCGGCGAGCGCGAGCAGACGCGCTGCCTTGAGCTCGGTCTCCTCCCACTCCTGAACGGCGTCACTCCCCCAGGTGATCCCCGCCCCGGTCCCGAACCGCAGGACGCGCCGTCCCCGCCGGTCCCGAGCCGCCCAGAAGGTCCGGATGCCGACCGCGAGCACAGCCTCGTCGCGGTCGGCGTCCAGCCAGCCGACCGCGCCGCAGTAGGGGCCGCGCGGGACCGGCTCCAGGTCGGCGATCGAGAGCAGGGCGGTGTGTTTGGGCGCACCGCTCACCGAGCCCGGCGGGAAGCTCGCAGCGAGCAGGTCCGACCACCCGATGCCGGGCTTCAGCCGACCCGACACGTCGGAGACGAGGTGCACGAGGCCCGGGTGGTGCTCCACCCTGCACAGGTGGTCGACCTCGACGGTGCCCGGCCGGCTCACATGGCCGAGGTCGTTCCGGACGAGGTCGACGATCATGACGTTCTCCGCGTAGTCCTTGGGCAGCAGACCCGCCTCCATCGGCGCCGTTCCCTTGATCGGGCGGGAGGTGACCCGAGTGCCCGACCGCCGGAGGTATGCCTCCGGCGACGCACAGGCGACCTCGAGCCCGGCCTCGGGAAGGTCGATGGTGGCCGCGAACGGCGCGGGGTTGCCGGCGGCGAGCCGGTGACCGAGGTCCTCGAGCCGGGCGTCCTCCGGGAGGTCGTGCTCGAGGACTCGGCAGAGGTTGACCTGGTAGACGGTGCCCGCGGCGATGCGCCGCCGGATCTCCGCGACGCCGGCGAGGTATGCCGTCCGGTCCAGGCTGGTGCTCCACATTCCGGCGAGCACGGGCCACCGGCCAGCGGGCCCGGCCGTCCCGTCGTCGGAGCGCGACACCCGGTCCATCCTCACCGCGGTCAGCTCGCCCTCGAAGGTGACGACGACGACCCAGAAGCCCCTCGTGAGGTCCTCGGCGTCGTGCGTCACCGCGGAGACGCCGCGCGCGACGAGGGACCCGAACCTCGCCTCGGACACCACCGCATCGTATGCCGGTGGGCACGCTCGCTCAGGACACGGCACCCTCGGCGACCACGAGGTCCGCCCGCCACATCGTCGAGCGCACCAGCTCCGCATTGCGCTCGTCGACCGCCGCCACCCATTCGGTGGCGACGCTCGGCGGCTTGCCGAACGCCACGTGCCGGGCGACGAGGCGGGCTGATCGCACGGCCGGGTCCACCTCGACGGCCCACACCTCGTCGAGGTGCTCCCGCACGTCCGCCCACGGCCCGTCGTCCACGAGGAGGTAGTTGCCCTCCGTGACGACCACGTCCGTCCCGGCCGGCACCGGCACCGCGCCGGCGACCGACTCCTCGATCGAGCGGTCGTACGTCGGAGCCCACACGGTGTGGGGCCCACCGGCTGCGATGCGGGCCAGCAGGGCGGCATACCCCGCACCGTCGAACGTGTCGAGGGCGCCCTTTCGATCGGCGTTCCCGAGCGCCTGCAGAGCGAGGTTGGCGAGGTGGAAGCCGTCCATCGGCACGAGCACGGCGGATGCGCCACGGGACCCGAGCTCCCGGACGAGAGCATCGGCAAGGGTGGACTTGCCGGCCCCCGGCTCACCGGTGATGCCCACGAGTACCGGCCGCGGCCCCGGTACCCGCGCGCGGAGCCGGAGGACGCGGTCGGCCAGCGTGGCGACCGTGGGTTCGTAGGTGCTCAGCTGCTCTCCTCACCCGACGGCTTGGGGCGTCGCTCGCCGGCGAAGCGGGCGACGACGATCGCGACCACGGTGACGAGGAAGACCTGGCCGAGCACGGCCTCGGCCGACACGAGCAGCCGGGCGGTCTGGGTCGCGGGGACGATGTCGCCGATGCCGAGCGTGGAGATGGTCGTCAGGCTCATGTACATGTAGGCGCTGGAGGTCTCCGGCTGTCCGAACAGCCAGGCCGAGGACCAGACGTCCACGGCCTGGAAGACCGCGGCATACGCCACGGCGATCTCGAGGTAGGCGGCGACCGCGCCGGCGACGGTTCGCATCCCCACCACCGTGTGCCGGGTGATCCGGCGGATGACGAGCACGGGCACCGCGAGGACCAGGACCAGCCAGAGGGGGTCGACACGCGCCGCGTCGGGGAGGTCCAACGACGTGAGCCCCTCGACGAGGGCGATGACCCCGAGCACCGTGAGGAGGGCGAGAACCGCCGCCTCGACGATCCGCCGCCGACGCGGCCGGACACCGGTCGCCCGCAGCGCCGCGATGAGGGCGGCCGCACTCATGCTGTGGGCCAGGAAGGACTGACCGTACGAGGCGCCGACGTCGACGACGGAGTTGACGACGATCGTCATCGCCACGAAGAACAACAACACGCCGAAGCGGTCCTCGGGGGCGGTTCGCCAGGCGGTCCAGACGTCGCGCAGGCCCCGGCGTGCACCGCGCCCTTCGGAACCTCCGGTGCCGCCGGAACCTGACGCGAGGGAGTCTGTCACCGCCCACGTACGCCGCGGCTCAGGCAAGCGCCTTCGCCTTGAGGGCGTCGAACTCCGTGGCGCTGATGGCGCCGGCGTCGAGCAACCTCTTCCCCTCGGCGATCTGCTCGGCAGGACCGGAGGCTTCCGCAACGGAACGGATGTGCTGCTCCTGTGCGGCGCGGGCACTGCGGTGGTGCTGGGCGGTGCGGTCCGCCATGCCCGTACCGCGCACGACGAGGTACACGAGTGCCGTGATGAGCGGGAAGAAGATGAGCAGGACCAACCACACGGCCTTCATGACGCCGGAGACCGAGGAGTCACGGAACAGGTCGACGACGATCATGTACATCGCCATGAGGTAGGCGACGAACGCGAACGAGATGATGATCAGCCAGACGGCTTCCCAGAAGGACATGGTCCTCAGCTTTCGGTTACGGCGCCGCCACCAGGGCGGCGGGGGGCGCGCCTACCATATCGGCGGCGTGCTGCTCGGCGTCGCAGCCACGGGGGCCTGGGAGCGGCGTGTCCCGTCCTCAGCGCGCACTCAAGTCACGCCGGGTGAGCGTGCCGACGGGCGCGGTGGGTACGACACCGCAAGCACGACCGACAGAGCAACCCCGCGACGAGAGGAATGCCGCTGTGACGACAAAGGTCGAGAAGTCCATCGAGGTGCGTGTCCCCGTGCGGACCGCCTACAACCAGTGGACCCAGTTCGAGGAGTTCCCCAAGTTCATGGGCGGCGTGAACGAGGTCACCCAGGTCGACGACACGACACTCCACTGGGTCGCCGAGATCGCCGGTGTCCGGCGCGAGTGGGACGCGGCGATCCTCGAACAGGTACCCGACGAGAAGGTCTCCTGGGCCGCCATCGCCGGGGCGACGAACGCCGGCGCGGTGTACTTCGCACCGTCCGGCCCCGACAACACGCTGGTCACCCTGAACCTGGAGTACGAGCCGGAGGGTGTGGTCGAGAAGGCTGGTGACGCCCTCAGCATCATCGAACGCCAGGCCCAGTCCGACCTCGAGCGGTTCAAGGAGTTCATCGAGGCCCGGGGCACCGAGACGGGCGCCTGGCGCGGTGACGTCGGCAGCGACCTGGGGACCGGGACGCCAGGCATCGAGGACGCGGTCCTCTCCGAGGGCGACAGCGGCAAGGCCGGCGTCTCCCCCAAGGCTGCCGCGGCAGGGGTCGCGGCGGTCGCAGCGGGCGCCGCTGCGGTCGCGGCCGCACGCAAGGGGTCCGGCTCGACGGAGACCTCCCTCGCCGACGAGGACGTCGTCGACGTGCTGACCACCGACCACCGCGAGGCCACCGCGCTCATCGCCGACATCCGGGCCACCCCTGGGGCCGAACAGCGGCGCGACCTCGCCGACACGCTCATCGCCGAGCTCGTGCGGCACTCCGTGGCGGAGGAGATGTACGTCTACCCCGCGATGCGCAAACGCCTGCCCGACGGCGAGTCCGCCGTCGAGCACGACATCGAGGAGCACAAGGAGCTCGAGACGTTGATGAAGGAGCTCGAGGGCCTCGACGGCGACGACTCGACCTTCATGGACGTCATCGGCCGTCTCGAGACCGTCCTGGCCGACCACGTGTCGGACGAGGAGGGCACCCAGTTCCCCAACCTGCGCGCCACCCTGCCGCGCGAGGAGCTCGTGCAGCTGGCCGGCAAGGTGAACTCAGCCAAGAAGCTGGCACCCACCCGACCGCACCCGGGGTCGCCCAACAACCAGCTGTTCCACAAGGTCGCCGGACCGGGGGTCGGTCTCGTCGACCGGCTCCGTGACCGGCTGTCCGGTCGCACGACCAGCTGAGCGAGAGCCGAAGCCCGGGACCGACCACATGTCGGTCCCGGGCTTCGGCGCGTCAGGGCGGCGACCTCGCGGCCCTGCGCCCGCCGGTTTGGCCGGATGCCGTGGGGGTAGCACCCCATCCGTGCTCACCACCCTTCGCTCCCGGGCCCGGGACGTCGCCCAGCGCTACTCCGGGAACAGCGACCGCCCGCTGCCCGGATACCTGGTCCTCACCGCCGGCTACACCGCGATGACCGGAGTCCTCCTCACGGCGGCCCGGCGCCGGGCGGGAGCGGACGTGGCACGCCTCGAGTGGGGGGACCTCGCGCTGACGGCGGTCTCGACCTACCGTCTCAGCCGCCTCCTCACCAAGGACGCGATCAGCAGCCCGCTGCGGGCTCCGTTGACCCGCTTCGAGAGCGCGGGGCTGCCGGGGGAGGTCAACGACCGGGTGGCCCCGCAGGTGGAGGGGCGGCCCGTCCTGCACGCGGTCGCCGAGCTGGCCACGTGCCCGTTCTGCACAGGCCAGTGGGTCGCCACGACGCTCGTCGCGGGGCACGTGCTCGCGCCCGGGCTCACGCGGCTCGTCACCGGCATCCTCACGGCCACGGCCGGCGCGGAGGTCCTGCACTACGGACACGCGGCGCTGCAGCGCCTCGAGCCCGTTCACGAGTGAGCCGTCCGGCTTCCTCTCCCCTCCCCACAGGAAGGCCGCTCATGGCTGCCCGACGACAAGGCCGGTTCGGCTTCTTCGGCCCCATCCCGCAGTACTCGACGACGACTCGCAACGGCACGCGGGTCTCCGTCGGTGGATGTTGCCTGCCGCTGCCGATCGGGTGCCTGACGGTCGTCGCCTCCGCGGCCGCTGCCGCGGTCTCCGTGGCCGCCCGCCGCCGACCCTGACCGGTTGTCAGGAGGGTGGCGACGAGCCGCTGCCCGTCAGTACCTGGGCCTCGCCACCCCCCGCCAGGCGCCCGAGTGCCCCGGTGATGACGACCAGGAGCCGGTCGCCGGTCGTGCCGCGCCGGCGGGACTCGAGGAGGAACGCGAGCATCGCCACGAGCGCCCCCGCGCGACGAACAGATCATGCGTCGGGACCGGACCCAGCTGCGGGTGCATGGGCGCCAGCACGGCAGTCGGGTGGCGACTCCACAGGGTTCTTCGCGCCGGTGCGTCGCCCGATCCGCGACCATGGACCCATGCCGTCCTGGGTCCTGCACGTCGACATGGACCAGTTCATCGCCGCGGTGGAGGTCCTTCGGCGGCCCGAGCTCCGGGGCGTGCCCCTCATCGTCGGGGGACGGGGTGACCCGACCGAGAGAGGCGTGGTGTCGACGGCCTCCTACGAGGCCCGCGAGTTCGGGGTCCGGTCCGGGATGCCGCTGCGCACGGCTGTTCGTCGTTGCCCCGATGCCGTGCTCCTACCCGTCGACAAGCCGGCCTACGACGCGGCGTCCGCCGTCGTCATGGACACCATCCGCGCCGTGCCCGGTGCGGTGGTGCAGGTGCTCGGCTGGGACGAGGCCTTCGTCGGCATCGACGCCGACGACCCCGAGGCTGCGGCGCGCCGGATCCAGGGTGACGTGCTGGAGGCGGCCCACCTGCACTGCACCGTGGGCATCGGCGACACCACGGTCCGCGCCAAGATCGCGACCGAGTTCGGCAAGCCGCGCGGCACCTTCCGGCTCACGAGGGAGAACTGGTTCGAGGTCATGGGCGAGCGACCGGCACGTGACCTGTGGGGAGTCGGCACCCGCATCGCACAACGTCTCGGAGCGCTCGGTGTCAGCACCGTGCGGCAGCTGGCGGAGGCCGAGGATGCCGTGCTGGCCGCCGAGTTCGGGCCGCAGACCGGGCCGTGGCTGGCCCGGCTCGGTCGTGGCGAGAGCACGTCGACGGTGGACGACACACCCTGGGTGCCGCGGGCGCACGGCCGCGAGACGACGTACCAGCGGGACCTCGACGGTCCGCACGAGGTGGAACCCGCCCTGCGGCTTCTCGCCGAGCAGGTGGTGGCAGATCTCCGGGCCGAGGGACGTCCGTGCGCGCGGGTACACCTCAAGGTGCGGTTCGCCCCGTTCTTCACGGTCAACCGGTCGCGGAAGCTCGCGTCACCCACATGGGAGCCACACGTGGTGGCGGAGACGGCCCTCGCGCTCTTCCGGAACCTGGACGACGACCGCCGCGTGCGCCTCCTCGGTGTCCGTGCGGAGATGGTGCCGCCCGAAGGCGGCTACGACGCGCCACGCACCCATGGCCGACGCGGTGGCCCCTGATGTGGCGGGGCTGCGGCACGCCGCCGCGGCCGGGTGGCATGTCATACGTCGGTGCGCGGGGAACGGTTTCCGTGCTGGGCTCCGGGGTAGGTCGGCGGCGTCGGGACGTGACTGTCGAGCGGCCGACGAGCCAACCGCAGCATGCCGGAGAGATCGGGTGGAGCCGTGGACCGCGAGGAGTACCCGGGTGCCGGGCCCTTCGTCCCGGAACCGCCGTCCTTGGACGCCTCTCGCCTCGCTGTGCAGGCCTGCCGGGGGTGTGACCTCTACCGAGACGCCACTCAGGCCGTGTTCGGCGAAGGGCACGACCGTGCGCGGATGGTGCTCGTGGGTGAGCAGCCCGGTGACCGCGAGGACGTGGCCGGGCAGCCCTTCGTGGGTCCGGCAGGCCGGCTGCTCGATGATGCACTCGAGTCAGCCGGGGTCGCGCGCGACGACGTGTACCTCACCAACGCGGTCAAGCACTTCCGACACGAGGGCACCCGTGGCAAGCAGCGCATCCACAAGTCTCCCGCGCGCTGGCAGGTGGCGGCCTGCCAACCCTGGCTGCTGTCCGAGCTGGATGCCGTCCGGCCGGCTGTCGTGGTCCTGCTGGGTGCGACGGCCGGTCAGGCGGTCTACGGCCCCTCCTTCCGGGTCGGTGCCACGCGCGGGACGGCGGTGCCCTGGCCGGCGGACCGGCTGTCGCTCGCCGAGCCGCCGGCGTGCGTGGCGACCGTCCACCCGTCCGCGGTCCTGCGGTCACGGACTCGGGATGCCGACGTCGCCGCTCTCGTCGCCGACCTCCGCGTGGCTGCAGCGCTTGCGTAGGTGTCACCGGTCGTCGGCCGGTGTGAGGTGAAGCGCCGTCCTGGGCTGCTGCGATGGGTTCGATCTGTCGCGACCACACCAGAATCGGGGCGCACGCCAGGTGGCACGATCGATGCCGTGGGCGCGCAGAGGCACGGGCTGGCCGGCCGACGCGTGCTGGTGACCGGTGCGGACGGAACGATCGGTTCGGTCACCTGCGAACGGCTGACGGGTCTCGGCGCCCGCGTCACTGCTCTGTCCCTGCCGCGCGATGACGCACCCCAGGTGCAGGCAGAGAGAGTGCTGCACGGCGACACCCGGGACGACGAGGCGGTCGACGCCGCGCTCGACGACGTGGAGCTCGTCGTCCACCTCGCGGCCATTCCCAGCCCCGAGCTGGCGGACTGGACGACGGTGTTCTCGACGAACGTCGTCTCCACCTTCACCGTCCTGGCGCACGCGGGCGAGCGCGGCATCCGCCGGGCAGTGATCGCCAGCAGCATCAATGCGTACGGCGGCCCCTTCAACTCGCACGACGTCCGACCCGCGTACTACCCCTTGGACGAGCAGCTGCCCGCGGACCTGGACGACCCCTACTCGTTGTCGAAGTTCACCGACGAGCGAACGGCCGAGATGGCGGCCCGCCACTGGGGGATCGACATCGTCGCCCTGCGCTTCCCGATGACGGCTGAGCGCGAGGTGCTCGTCGACCACGCCGAGCGGGCCTCCCGGCATCCGGCGGACGGGGTGAACGAGGGGTGGTCCTACCTCGACTCCCGGGATGCGGCCCGGGCGATCGAGCTGAGCTTGCTGAGCGAGTCTCGCGGGGCGCATCCGGTGTTCGTCGCGGCGGACGACACCACTGTGCCCGTCCCGACCGACGACCTCTTGGACCGTCACGCGCCCGGCGTACCGCGGCTGCGGTCCTTCCTGGGGCGAGAGGTGCCCATCGACCTGACGCGGGCGAGGACGCTGCTGGGTTTCCGGGCGGAGCACCTCCTGCCGACAACTCCAAGCGCACCGCTGACATCGTCACGAGGTCATGGAGGACCTCGGCGCCACCCCGGTGCGGGTCGGCGGTGAGGGTGACAGGCCCTGCCGGGGCAGTGAGGTTTGGCCTCAGCGTGGTGGGGAACGGGGTCTGCCATGGACGGCCGTCGCGGAGGCTCTAGCAGAAGGACCCGCGACGGCCGTTCTCACCATTGTCAGCCCTGACGGGTCGAAAACGAACCAGACCCCGCAACGTTCGACATTGCTTGAGCGATCCGGGTCGGGGATATCAGCCGACGGGCTCAGGTGCTGCCTGTCTGCCGGCCGACCACCCGGTGCGGCAACTCCATCGCCGAGACGGTCAGTGAGCATCGAACCGCGGGATTTCCGGTCAGGGCGCTGGAGGCGTGTCTCACGTCGGACCCCGGGTACAGGAGATGTAACCGCCGAGATTCAACACTGTGTGTCATGGCGGCCAGGTGTCCCCGTGAGCGCGCTTTGATCACCCGGGTTAACGGGGACGCCGCTCCGGGATGGCCCATGCCGACACGTGGGGAGCCGGCGCGGGTGCGTTGAGGCCCTGAGGAACAGCGCATGCGGTCGGGCTGGGCCCAAGAATGCCGTGCACGCGGCTGCAGGCGGCGGCATCCCTCTCTGGCCACTGCCACAGACGGGGAGGAGACGAGGCGAGGCGCGCTCAGATCACGCGTCGGACTCCTCGGTCGGATCGGGATCTCTGCAGGCGGAGCGCACCGCAACGTTCACAGACCAAGCAGGTGAGGTCCGGCAGACCGACGGAGATATCGCGCGTGCGCCACAGGTGCTCGACGCAGGGGCGTGCGTTGGGTCCTGGTTGGCGAGGAGATCCGCGGTTTGCCCGCCGCTTGAGAGACATGGTGCCCGGTCACCTCGTCCACCATCGAACGCCCACCTTGCGCAGGTACCGAGATACCCCCCAGCGGGACTGACCAACCACGCCGGCCGCACATGGCGGGAGCAGCCTGCGCAAGAGCCCGAGCGCGCCCCGGGGAGTCTGGTGGGCTCGCCCGGGGCGCTGGATCCACACCCTGCAGGGGCGAGCGTGGAACCTGTCGGCCATCCTGACACCACTCGCTTCAGCGAATCTAGGGTTCTGCCGTCAGGGCGTCGGAGTGTCCGCGCTCGCTCCGGTGCCTCGCGGAGGCTCTCGGGCCCGGCAAGGGGTCTCCTTGAGCCACTCCCCAGGTGGCCCGTGCGCACCAAGCACCCGAAGGGAGGATGTGCAATAGCCCATTCGGGTGATTGCCGAAGGTGACGGGAGGTGGCAGCCTCCGGGGTGGGCCACACCGCAGGGGGTGTGGCCCTCTTAGTGCAAGAACCCCTGCACGTCGGGTGACTGGTGATGAGACCCGACTGGGGTGGGCTTCCTCAGCGCGACGGCGAGGGAGGACCTGGGTGGGAGCAGGGCGAGCGGGGGTGGCGGATGTCGGAACCGAGCCCTGGCCCGTGGATCACGTTCAAGGGTCACTGGCTGCGCAGGTGGAGCGTGCGCCAGGAGACGTCCGGCCGAACGGACGGATTGGGTCCTCTGCTTCGGCCGATTTCACGCATCGAGGCCTCACGCCGGGGGTAACAACCCTTCGGTCAGCGCTGACGACGACCTCAACGGCCTGACGTTCGACGAAGTCGCGACTAGCGTGGCCTGATCGCGGCGCGTGCCTGCGCCGACTTCACCGTGACGAGGTCGGCGCCGGGACCGTTCCCTCGGGCCAAGCAGGGGAGGAGCGACATGAAGGCAGCCACTCGTGCCGTCGCGATGCGGTTCCTCGGTGAGCGAGGGGCGACAGCGGTCGAGTACGGACTCATGATCGCGCTCATCGCCATGGCGATGTTCGGCACCCTCTACGTGCTTGGCCCCAACCTGGATGGGTTGTTCGACGACGTGGCAGACAGGTTGTCAACGCCCGCGCCGCCCCCGCCGCCCGCTCCGGGGCCGAGGGCCCGCCTAGCCCGTATTACGAGGACTGCGACGCCGTTCGAGCCGCCGGGGCGGACCCTATCCGGGTGGGTGATCCTGGCTACAGGCTCGAGCTCGACCCTGATGGTGACGGGGTCGGGTGCGAGTAGCTCGCGCGACGCTGTCCCGGCGACCGCATCGGCGAGCCTGCACACCGTGCTCACGTAGAGGGCGTTCGATGGTGGCAGCTTGCCGCCGCTGAGGCGGATGCGGGTGTCCTGAAGACGGCTGCCGGTGCCAGCGAGCCCCGGGCTCGTTCCTGCCGAATGAGCCCGCCGAGTTCGCTGTGGTTGTGGTGTTCGTTGACGCACGCTGAAGGTAACGGATGAGTGGCCTTTGTGGGCATGCCAAAGGGACGATGTGCAACGCCCATTTGGCTGATGGCGTCGCTCACGCGGGGGTGGAAGCGTCCGCTGTGGGCCACACCGCAGGGGGTGTGGCCCGCCCAAGCGAAGGGGAGAAGTCGGGTCATGAACGCGGAGCAGAGGCGGGAACAGGCGGCGGTGGCACTACTCACGGCATGGCTTGAGGACCAGGATGGCGCCTCCGAGTACCCGGCCACCCTGATGTGGGACTTCGTCGTGGAGCTGGGGGATGGCGAGGACACGTCGGGGGTGCTGGAAGGGGTGCTCTCCCTTGTTGCCGGTCTGACGTCCGTGGCAGGAGAGTTGCTCGTTCGATCGGCTCAAGGGCAGGGCAGGTCCGCGGAGGATGAGCTGCAATCGTTGAGTCTTTTGTTCGCCTGAACCGGCGACAAGACCCGCCATCCGCGATACGGTCGCCGATGGCCGCCACCGATGACTCAGTAAGCTCTCGGGCCGGCTAGGCGCCCCACGATCTCCTCCCCCCCGGAGCCGTCGGGGCGCCGCTATGCCGAGTTCGGAACAGCCTCGGTGAGCTCAGGCGCCACGGCGCGTCGGGCCACCAGGACGACTCCCCGAGTCGGGCATCATCCCTGCGGCCAGCGCCGCCCCCACTAGTCCACCCGTCGACCAGCCGCGCATCACCACCTGGCCTCGGGCAGAGCTGCCGAACGAAGGCCGCCACGAAGTGAGGGTCGAGGTCTGGGCGCTCGTCGACACGCTGCGCAATCCCGCCCACTGCTGCGACCGGACGCCCCAGTCGTCGTATCGCACGCAGATCCCTCCGGCTTTGCCAGTGGTACTCACGGGCGAACGCTGAGTGGACGCTTCTGTGAACGCAGACGCCGGGGGTCACGGAACCTGGTCGCACGCCAGCGGCAGACCAGGGCGGGATGACGCGGCTGCCGAGGCACTTGACCTTGGAGTGAACTCCAAGGTTTACAGTCGCTGGTATGACACAGGCCACGGCTCGGAAGCGCGGCATGCGGGTGGCGGAGCTCGCCACCGCCGTCGGCATGACCCCCGACACGGTCCGCTACTACGAGAAGGTCGCGTTGCTGCCGCAGCCCAAGCGGACCCCAGCCGGATATCGGGAGTACGACAGCCCCGCCATCGAGCGGCTCCGGTTCATCCAAGGGGCACAGCGCCTCGGGCTGACGTTGAGCGACATTCGCGATCTGCTAGCCATCCGAGACACCGGTCAGTGTCCCTGCGAGCCCGCCGAGCAACTGCTTACCCGGCGCTTGGCCGAGCTCGACGCCGAGATCGCCCGGCTGACCGCCCTTCGAAGCGAGATGGCGACGATGAGAGACGCCCTGCCCACCGCGGACTGTCCACCACCGGTGCCGGGAACCTGGTGCCCGCCGGATGAAGGGAGGTGATGACCATGATCTCGGATCCGATCCGCGACGACTGCTGCGACGGCCCAGCATGCCCGCCGGAGGATTGCGGCTGCGGCTGCTGAGCTCGATCAACGGCGGACCGGCGGGTTGATCCGGTCCTCGGTCGAGTCCCGGCGCCATCCGACGCGTAGGCGAAACGCACGCACGTGCACACGGCCTCTGACCCGCGTTTCCGCAGGGTCAGAGGCCGTGTCATGTGGTGGGCTGGCACATCACGCGCGGTGAGCCCAGGGTCGCCCGGCTCATGGACCGCGACACCTTCCGGCGCACGGGCCTGCCACCGGATCCGCGGACGCGACTTCGCCGGCATGATCGAGGACCTCGGACCGGGCGTCACCGGGCTGGCAGGTCGGCGACGAGGTGCTCGGTGAGCACGTCGCGACCCTCGCCGAGTACGCCGCCGTCCCCAGAACTGCCTCGCCCGCAACCCACGGAGCTGTCGTTCGAGGCTGCCGCGGACTGCCCGGGCGCGGTGACGCAGGCACCAACGACGCTTGGCGGTTCGGGGATCCGCAAGGGGGTCGAGTCCGAGTCTCCCGCGGTTGACCGCCCCGGCGCATGGCCCGGGTCAACTGAGGTGGTAGGCCGTGGCGTGCTGAGGCTGGTAGAGCAACATGTCATCGGCGCCGGGGACGTGGAGGGAAACGCCGCGACCGAAGCCCATCTCCTGCGCCTCGCCCGCGAAGGTGGCGCCTCTGCCGGAGAGTTCGGCCACCGTCGCATCGAGGTCGTCGCACATCACCGCGATTGAGTGGTGAAGGGGCGAGCGGTAGGGCTGGCCTTCGTGCTGCCCGGCAGTCGGATGCACTCCCAGTTCGCTCGGCCCGGTCCCGAAGATCAGCCATTCTGCGGGGTCTTGCCCGCCGGTCCCGATACCGGTCCCAGCGTCACCCTGGGGTCCCTCGGAGACGAACGGCCACTGCAGCACGTCTTTGAAGAAGGTCCGGGTCGCAGGAGCGTCGTCGGAGTAGACGAGCGTGTGAATCGCGGTGATCATCCTTGACCGTAGCGCCCGATCGGATCGAGGAGTGGGTTGGCCATCGGTCGCCGCGCCCGGTCGCGCTTGACGGTCAACTCGCGGCGAAAGGATGCACCGTCGTTGCGCGACTGAGCCCTTCCGCCCCGTGGCCGAGCCTTCCCTCAGCTGCCGATGGTGCGATCCTGGCCGGATCCGAGGAGAGCGACAGGTGGGCGCCGCTCAGCGGTACCTGGCCCGGCCCCCAGGGGCACGGTCACGCGAGCAGGCTGGCCCGGATCTCGGCGTGGCGGACGAGGAAGGCTCGCTCGTCCAGGCGCTTGCGTCTCAGCCAAGACGTGACCTCGTCGTCGCACTTACTCGCGTTGCACGGCCCGCAGGCCGGCGCGACATTGTCGACCGTGTATCGCCCACCGCGCGAGATCGGGAGCACGCAGTCGCGTTGCATCGGCCGCTCGGCCGCGCCGCAGTAGGCGCAGCCACCCCACGCGGCCTTCAAGGCCGTCCACTGCTCGTCAGTGAGGTCGTGCTCGACACCGGCCATGCGACGCTGACGCCGCCGCACCACCCGCGCCCGTCGGCTTCGGTTGACCGCCATGGCGCCAGCGTAGACATCGGTACCACCGACGGGCGGACGACTCGGCGGAATGCGGCATGTCAACGCCGGACAAGGTGCGTGCCCGGTTGTCACAGCACCCCCCAGAGCGCACCACGCGACGCAGTGACGCAGGTTGAAGTCCGCCTCGTGTCGCCTGATCCCTCTGGTGGTGACCCGCGTGCGAGTGGAGAATCGAGAGCATGACCACGCATGGTGCCGCGCTGTCGTCGGAACCGGTCCAGGGCCGCGACGCAGCCCGGCTCCTTGACTCGCTCGACTGCCGGGCCGGCCACACCTCGGTCGAGGCGGTGGCCCCGTGAGTGGTGGCGCCGGCAGGAGGATGAAGCGCAAGGAGTACGAGCACGAGCTGCGACGTCTGCACGGCGAGCTGGTCGCTATGCAGGAATGGGTGAAGGACACCGGCGCGAAGGTCTGTGTCGTCTTCGAGGGCCGCGACACGGCCGGCAAGGGCGGCACGATCAAGGCGATCACCGAGCGGGTCAGCCCGCGCGTCTTCCGCGTCGTCGCGCTGCCGGCGCCCACCGAGCGGGAGAAGTCCCAGATGTACATCCAGCGCTACCTCTCACACCTTCCCGCCGCCGGGGAGGTCGTCATCTTCGACCGCAGCTGGTACAACCGCGCTGGCGTCGAGCCCGTGATGGGGTTTTGCACCGAGGAGGAGTCCGAGCGCTTCCTCGAGTGGGTGCCTGCGGTCGAGCGTGCCATGGTCGACTCGGGGATCCTCCTGGTCAAGTACTGGCTCGAGGTGAGCCCTGAGGAGCAGACTCGGCGCCTGCAGAGCCGGATCGACGACCCGCGGAAGATCTGGAAGCTCTCCGGGATGGATCTGTTGTCCTACGGTCGCTGGTACGACTACTCCCGTGCGCGCGACGCGATGTTCCGGGCTTCCGACTCGTCCTGGGCCCCGTGGTTCGTGGCCGACACGAACGACAAGCGGCGTGGTCGCCTGAACATCATCACCCATCTGCTGAGCCGCGTTCCCTACGAACCGCTGACACCCGAGGACGTCGAGCTGCCGACGCGGCAGGAAGCCGACGGCTACGTGGAGCCCGACCTGCCCCAGCGCCACATCCCAACGCCGTTCTGACACCCCGTCACCCACTATCCGCGGCCCATCATGCCGCGGTGCCGACGCAACACTCTGGAGAGGGCAGGCGGCGCGGTTGGTCCTAGCCCGAGCGTGCTGCTGCGGGGTACCGTGATGATGACCGGGGTGGGCACCAAGGAGGACCGCGATGAGCCGAGAACAGCCCGCCACACGGGCGGTGAAGACGCTCTATCGGCCGTTCGCGCTGGTGTTCAGCACGGCCGGCGGCCTCATCGCCGCACGGGTCTTCAGCGAGGTTTGGATGCGCGCCACCCCCCACCATCGCAGGCGAGCCCCGACGGCCCTTGAATCGCAGTACAACGTGCGTCAGGTCCTGGTGGCGGCTGCGGTACAGGGCGCGGTGTTCGGGGTTGTCAAGGCTGGCATCGACCGTGCGGGGGCGCGGGCCTTCCAGCGGTGGACGGGTGATTGGCCGGGGAAGTGAGGCAGAAACCACGTCTTTCGTGGGCCTGATCCATCGTGCGAGCGACGCCCGCTGCTCGGCAGATCCCGTGGACAGCTGAGCCGCCCCCGACGCGGCGCTTGAGACGCACCGCTCCCGGGCTCTCGAGCTGCCCAGGCGAGCCCGCCCCGCCCGACGCGGTGGTGCTGAACAATGTGACGGCCTACTCTGGATCGGAGTACTTGGCCCAACCTTCCGGAGAATCTCGTGTCCGGCAACACACTTGGCACGTGCCCGCTGCGCGCCCACGTCGACCCGCGCCTCACCCGATTCAGCGCCGGGGCAACTGCCGGCGTTCTCGCGGTTGTGTTGCTCATCGTTGACGTTGCTCGACCATTGGGCCTCGGCCTGCTCGCCTCGCAAGTTGCCGTGTTTGCTTTCACCGCGTTCGTCAGTTTTCAGTGGTCGCTGTGGGCGCAGATCTACGCCCGTTTCATCTGGCCGCGGCTCGGAGCCACCGACCGAATTGGAGGATGCTCGGCCGCCGAGATTCGCCCAGTTCTTCGGCTTCGTGTTCACTGCTCTGGCGCTGACCTTCTTCGCAGTTGGCGTCGACGTGGCTGGGTACAGCTTGACGGCACTCGCCTTCGGCTTGGCAGCACTCAACGCCACCACCGGGCTGTGTTTGGGGTGCAAGGCCTACGTGCTGATTCGCCGACTGCAATCGGCCTGACACCCAC
>CAWBEJ010000008.1:0-174006 GCA_963787805.1 uncultured Actinomycetota bacterium
CGTGGCCCACGCTGGCGGCGTTGACGGCGGCTGCCACACACGTCAGAGGTCAGGGATACGCTGTGTGCCACGAGGAACCTCCCAGGGTTCGTCGTCAGGCCCTCGGACGCTCGACGTCGCGGGGGCCGCCTCTACTAGAGGGGATTACGCACTACAGCGCTCGTCAGGAGGACGCTCGGATTCCCGCACCGCACAGCGCTAGCCGCGCGGATTCGAGAAGTTCCTGGGAAACAGCTCCTAGGCTCCCCGAGGGGTCGGACGGCCCTGCGTCGTCGCATTCCGGAGCTCACCACCTGTTCCCCTGTGTCCACTGCTTCTACGTGTCGAGCGGCTCTCCGCAAAGGGTTCGTCAATCGGTCCGTGTGCGGAGGCTCCGAGTCAGGACGGAGATCATCACCGTCGCAGCGACGAGGTGGAGCCCGAGGAGGGCGGCGATCGTGGCCGTGTCTGCCCCCGAGAGGAGGGGCGGGACGAGCGAGAGGGCGGTCAGCGTCACTGCCGTCCGCACGAACCGCTCGGCGGGGCGGGTGCTCCATCGCACGAGGGCGACCGCGATGACGATGCCCACAACCGAGAAGAAGCCGGTGACCACGGCGAACCCGGACAACGGGATCCTCTCTCCACCATCGGGGACCTCGAAGTCGACGCCGGCGGCCTGGGCCAGCGCAGCAGTGAGGGTGGTGGCCACCACCGCTGCGAGCGTGGCAATGACGCCCGTGCCAGCGAGCCCCGCGGAGCCGGTGGGTGTGACTGGTCCGACCGATTGCCGGGCCTGCGACGAGCCCGGTCTCATTCACGCTGTTCCTGTCCTGCTGGGCCGTGGCTGGTTGTGGTCGTGGCGTCATGGTGCCAGCGCCTCGGCGGCGGAGGCGGTTCCGCCCCGGGGACCGGGCCGGAGGGAGAGCCCCTGCAGCCAGGACTGCCAGGCCGGCTTCTCGCGCCGCACGTAGTCCGCCGCGGCGGCGGAGAACAGGTACGCCCTGATGCCCGCCGTCGCCTTGGCGCTGTCCTCGCCGTACGTGAAGACGCTGAGCATTCCGGGCATCGGGGCGGTAAGCCGGACCAGCGTCTGTCGCTCGCCGACGCGTTCGACCGTGCCGGTGACGCCGCGCAGCTCGACCGTCGCGCCCTCGTCGCCCAGCCCGAGCGCGTCGCGCAGGGTCGACCACAGCGCCTCGGCGTCGACGGGATGGGAGGCGAAGGCCTCGAGCTGCGTGGCCTCCTGGCCGGGGAAGTGTGAAAGGTAGAGGCGCAGGTTGTCGAAGAACGGCATCCAGTTTGCGCCCATGTCGTCCCAGAACTCCGACTCCCACGCGGCGCCGGTCCCGAAGCCGCTGCTGGTGACGCGCACGATGCAGGTGCCGCCGGAGCGGGCCTCGACGAGGAACTCCGACGTCAGCGGGCTGAGCGCATCCGGGTCCTTGCCCATGAGGGCGGCCCAGTCCTCCTCGTAGACGATGCGGCGCGGTGGGTCCCAGCCGGTGACCTGGCCGTCCGAGCCCATCTCGGGGCCCATGGTGAAGTGCAGGGAGCCGCCCTCGCGCTCCTCCATCTCGGTCGGCAGGAACCAGGCGCTCATGCCCTTGGCGGTGGCGATGGCCTGCCAGACCTGTTCCGGGGTGCCCGGAACCTCGACGCTGAACTCCAGGCGGTACGGGACGTTCGGGGTGGTACTCATGTGCTCTCCTCGGGAAGGGGGTGGGCGGCGACGAGGAGCCGATGCGGGCGCCCGTCGTCGTGGTGGTAGCGAGCGGCCAGGTCGAGCACCGCGGCGGTCAGGTCGTCCGCGAAGGCAGCCCGGTCGGCGGCCGACCGGAAGCCGATCTGGGTGTCGATGGTCAGCGTCGGCAGGCGCTTGCCGGACGCGCCGGCCCGGCGCGCCAGGGCGCCGACCTCTCGCACCAGCCGGCCGGCCAGCGCGACGAGGTAGCCCGCCGACAGGTGGTCTGCGTTGGCGTCCGGGTCGGCCGCGGACGCGCTGACGGCCGCCGGCGACACGACGTACGACACCGCCGACGCCTGCAGCACCCGCTCGGTGATGCCCCCGTGCCGTCGCTCCTCGGACAGCTCCACCAGGCCGTGCGCCTCGAGCGCCTTCAGGTGGTAGTTGACCTTCTGGCGCCCGATGCCGACCCGGGCGGCGAGCCCGGCGGCGGAGGCCGGGACGGCCAGCTCGCCGAGCAGCCGGGCCCGGACCGGATCCAGCGCGGCGGCGGCTGCCTCCGCGCTCTCGATGACCTCGACGTCCTGCATGACGCCACCGTCTCATTGACAAGAAATCTTGTCAAGGGACGTGGGCGTGTCCGGTGACAGGCACGGGGTGCGCCCAGTTGGAGGGGCACCCCTCAGAGCGCATCGCGGCGGAATGCGGACCACTGCGCCGCCTCGTCCGTTGTTGCTCCTTCATCGTTGACGAGCGCCTGCTGCTGCGTCAGGGTGCACGTGAGGGAGAGTGATGGGAACGTCGATGGACCGACTCACGGCGGGGGCTCAGCTTCTCAGTGTGATCCTGGTCGGCGTGGTGGCCGGTTCGTTCGTGGGGACACAGCTGGGTCAGGTCAGGGTGCAGAACGTGCTCGGCGCCCGGGACTTCACGTTGGTCAAGCACAGTTTCGAGGTTGCGGTCGGCGGTGTCATGCGGGTGCTCGTCATCGGATCGGGGGTGTCGATCGCTCTGGTGGTCGGGCTGACGGCCGCGAACCGCCGGGGTCCGGTCCTCGTCCTGTCCGCTCTTGCACTGCTGCTGTGGATCGCGGCGATCGCGGTGACCCTCCGGTACAACGCCCCCGTCAACGAACTTGCCGCAGCCTGGGACCCGGCCTCCCCGCCGGATGCCTGGGAGGCGCTGCGCGACCAGTGGCATCTCGGCCAGACCCTGCGAACACCACTTGCCGTGGGCTCGTTCGCGTGCCTGGCGGTGGGGGCGCTGTGGCCCCAGCTCGTGCCGGGATGAGGGCTGAACTGGCACCATCTGCCAGTTCTCGCTCACCGCCCACCATGGCGTCCCCCGTTCCGGTGGGTGAGGCAGCACTGGACTCCGCTCTTCACGTCAGGACACGCACCCGAGGGACGGACTGTTCCGTCCTTCGGCGAGGGGGTCTCCGCCCCCCCGCGCACTCACCTGCCGACCATGGCGGCGGGTGCGCGGCGGTCCAGGTGCGACATGGGACCTGCACCCGCGGCTACGGTGGGTGGGTCAGGACAAGGCCTGTGGAGAGGGAAGACAGATGCCCGTGCCACGCTCTACGGGCCTACGCCGGTCGCGGAAGGTGCTGGGGTCGTGACTGCGGGAGCCGGGAGACGTCCTGTGGACCGCAGCGGTCGGCACCGACGGCCCGCGGGTCGCCTTCCTCCACGGCCTCTTCGGCCAAGGCCGCAACTGGACCCAGATCGCCAAAGCACTCGCCGGTCCGAGCGGCAGCGCCGCCCGGTGCCTCCTCATCGACCTGCCCGACCACGGCCGGTCGGCGTGGACCGAGGAGTTCTCCTACGAGACGTATGCCGCACGCGTCGCCGCGACGCTCAGCGCCGCCGCTCCGGGTGAGTCCTGGGTGCTCGTGGGGCACTCCCTGGGCGGCAAGGTGGCGATGGTGACGACCCTCACCCACCCGGACCTGGTCCGGAGCCTCGTGGTGGTCGACATCGCACCCAAGGACTACGGCGACCTCGACCGGTTCGTCCACTACATCGACGCGATGCGGGCGCTGCCGCTCGACGAGCTGACCGGTCGGGTCGACGCCGAGGAGCGCTTCGCGCAGGTCGAACCCGACCCGGCGGTGCGTGGCTTCCTCCTCCAGAACCTCCGCCGGCAGGGCACGACGTGGTCCTGGCAGGCGAACCTCGAGCTTCTCGCGCGCGACGCCGCCCGGGGGAGGGGGTCGCGGATCGCGGACTTCCCCGACACCGGTGCCCCGGCATACGACGGACCGGTGGTGTGGCTGGTGGGTGAGGAGTCCGGCTACGTCAAGGACACGGACACCGAGCAGATGCGCGCGCTCTTCCCCCGAGCACGGCCGGTCGTCGTCAAGGGGGTGGGGCACTGGGTTCACTCCGAGTCCCCCGACGTCGTCACCGAGACGCTTCGGCGGGTCCTGCGCCGGGTGGCCGCCGACGCCTGACGACTAGGGTCGGGCCATGGCTCGGGTCCTGCACCTCACCGGTCCTGTCCTCGTCGGCGCGAACGACGTGCGGTCCCAGGCGTGGGTCATCGGAGGGCGCATGACGTATGCCGCGCCGACCGGAGACCACGACGTCACGACGGTGCCCGGCTGGGTGCTTCCCGGCCTCGTGGACGCCCACAGCCACATCGGGCTGGACGCGCACGGCGCGACCGACGACGCGACGGCCGAGGCCCAGGCCCTCGCCGACCGCGAGGCCGGCGCCCTGCTGCTCCGCGACGCGGGGTCGCCCGCGGACACCCGCTGGGTCCAGGGGCGTGAGGACCTCCCGCGCCTGGTCCGTGCCGGGCGGCACATCGCCCGGACGCGCCGCTACATCCGCAACTACGCCTGGGAGGTCGAGCCGGACCGGCTGGTCGACCAGGTACGGATCGAGGCCCGGTCGGGCGACGGCTGGGTCAAGCTCGTCGGGGACTGGATCGACCGCGACACCGGGGACCTCTCTCCATGCTGGCCGGCCGACGTGCTGGTGCAGGCCGTGGCGGCTGCGCACGAGGAGGGTGCCCGGGTCACCGCGCACTGCTTCGGGGAGCAGTCCCTGCGTGACCTCGCGGGCGCTGGCACCGACTGCGTGGAGCACGCGTGCGGCCTCGACGACGGCACCCTCAGGTCCTTCGCGGCGCAGGGCATCGCCATCGTTCCGACCCTCGTCAACATCGACACCTTCCCCCGGATCGTCGAGTCCGCCCGCGACAAGTTCCCCGACTACCACCGGCACATGCTCGACCTGCACGAGCGCCGCTACGAGACGATCGCCGCGGCGCGCGAGGCGGGCATCCCGGTGTACGTCGGCACGGACGCGGGGGGTTCGCTGCCCCACGGGTTGGTGGCCACCGAGGTGGCCCACCTCGGGCACGCCGGCTTCACCACCGATGAGGCGCTGCACGCGGCCTGCTGGGGTGCTCGGGACTGGTTGGGATGGCCGGGTCTGGAGGAGGGGGACGAGGCCGACCTCGTCGTCTACCCCGAGGACCCGCGCGACGACCTGGCCGTGCTCGCCGTCCCCCGGCTGGTCGTCCTTCGCGGCCGCGTCCACGCCGCCTGACCAACGTCTCGCCATCCGTCCTGCGGCGGCGCCCTCCCACATGCCGAGACATAAGGGACAGTTATTTGACCGATAACGTCTCGGTATACAAACTCCTGCCTAGCGCATAGGAAATGCGCCGCCGGATGGGACTCCCCACCGGGGACACACACAGGAGCAGAGCAACCATGACCAGATACCGCACCGCCCTCGCCACCGTCGCCCTCGGCGCGTCGATGGTGATGGGTGCCTGTGCCGGTGGGGGCGCGAGCGATGCGGTGGGTGCAGCGGCCGATGTGCAGCCGGCTGCCGCGCAAGGCACGGTCAACCTGTTCGCCTACGCGGTGCCGAAGGTCGGCTACGACGCGCTGATCCCTGCCTTCCAGGCCACCGAGGCCGGCAAGGGAGTGCAGTTCCAGCAGTCCTACGGAGCCTCCGGGGACCAGTCGCGCAAGGTCGAAGCAGGAGCCGAGGCCGACTTCGTCAACTTCTCGGTGGAGCCGGACATCACCCGGCTGGTCAAGGCGGGCCTCGTCGATGCCGGGTGGAATGCGAACGAGCACAACGGCATCCCGTTCGGATCCGTGGTCACGATCGTCGTGCGGGAGGGCAACCCCAAGGGAATCCGCGACTGGGACGACCTCCTGAAGGACGGCGTGGAGGTCGTCACCCCCAACCCGTTCAGCTCCGGCTCGGCCAAGTGGAACCTCCTCGCGCCGTACGCCACCAAGAGCAACGGAGGCCAGGACATCGAGGCCGGGCTCTCCTACATCACCCAGCTCGTCGGCGACCACGTGAAGATCCAGCCGAAGTCCGGGCGCGAGGCGACCGAGGCGTTCCTCCAGGGCTCGGGTGACGTGCTGCTCAGCTACGAGAACGAGGCACTGTTCATCGAGCGCCAGGGTGACCCGGTCGAGCACGTGACGCCGCCGCACACCTTCAAGATCGAGAACCCGGCGGCCGTGCTCACCAAGGGCGAGAACGCCGAGGAGGCGAAGGCGTTCAACGACTTCCTGTACACGCCGCAGGCCCAGCGGCTGTGGGCCGAGGCCGGGTTCCGCCCGGTCGACCCCACTGTCGCAGCGGAGTTCACCGCCACGTTCCCGCAGCCGGAGAAGCTCTGGACCATCGCTGACCTCGGCGGATGGAAGCAGGTCGACTCGGCTCTCTTCGCAAAGGACGTCGGCTCCATCGCGAAGATCTACGACGCCGCCACCCAGTAGGAGACATGACCGCGATCACCCGTGCGCGCGAGGCGTTCGTCCCGACCTCCTCGCCCGCGACACCGTCGGCCGGCGCCCCTCCCTCCGCGGAGGGGGGCCGGCCGCGGCGCCCGACCGGCCGCGCCCTCGGGGTGGGCATCGTTGGCCTCTGGCTCAGCGTCATCGTCCTGCTCCCGCTGGCCGCCCTCACCGTCCACTCGCTCGACGAGGGCCTCGCCGGGTTCTGGGATGCCGTGAGCGCGCCGGTCGCGCTGGCCGCCATCCGCACGACCCTGCTCGTGTCGGCCGCAGTCGCATTCATCAACGCCATCATGGGGACGCTCGTCGCCTGGGTGCTCGTGCGCGACGACTTCGCGGGCAAGAGGTACGTCAACGCGCTCATCGACCTTCCGTTCGCCCTGCCGACGATCGTCGCGAGCATCGTGCTGCTGTCCCTCTACGGCCCGAACAGCCCGATCGGGGTGCACCTCAACGCGACCCGCTGGGGGCTGGCAGTGGCGCTGGCCTTCGTCACCCTGCCGTTCGTCGTGCGCTCGGTGCAGCCGGTGCTTCTCGAGCTCGACCGCGACGTCGAGGAGGCCGCGGCATCCCTCGGCGCGTCGAACGCGACGACGTTCTGGCGGGTGGTCCTGCCCACCCTTTCCCCCGCGATCATCAGCGGCGCCGGTCTGGCGTTCGCCCGCGCCGTGGGTGAGTACGGGTCCGTCGTGCTCATCGGCGGCAACATCCCGCATGAGACGCAGGTCGTGTCGCAGTACATCCAGCAGCAGATCGAGATCGACCGCCCGGCCAACGCCGCCGCGGTGTCGGTGGCGCTCCTCGGCATCTCGTTCGTCACCCTCTTCCTGCTGCGCCTGTGGGGAAGCCGTGCGCAGCGACGCGAGGAGCGCACCGCATGACGACGACCCGCCGCCCCACCCTGACCCTCCGCGTGCTCGCCCTCACCTACGTCCTGGGTCTCCTCGCCCTGCCGATCCTCGTCATCCTCTACCGCACCTTCGAGCCGGGCCTGGGCGCCTTTCTCGACTCGATCCGCACTCCCGCGGCCATCGCGGCGCTCAACCTGTCACTCCTCATCGTCGCCATCGTCGTTCCGCTCAACGTCGTCTTCGGGGTCGTCACGGCGATCGGGCTCGTGCGCTGGCGGGTGCCCGGGCGCGGCCTGATCCAAGCCGTCGTCGACCTGCCGTTCGCGGTCTCCCCGATCGTGGTCGGGGTCTCGCTCATCATGCTGTGGGGCGCGACGGGGTGGTTCGGCGGCCTCGCGGGTTCGACCGGGGTGAAGGTGATCTTCGGCCTCCCCGGGATGGTGCTGGCCACCCTGTTCGTCACGCTCCCGTTCGTCGTGCGCGAGGTCGAGCCGGTGCTGCACGAGATCGGCACCGAGCAGGAGCAGGCCGCTGCGACCCTCGGGGCCTCCGGCTGGCAGACGTTCTGGCGGATCACCCTGCCCGCCATCCGGTGGGGCCTGACCTACGGCGTCGTGCTCACCGTCGCCCGCGCGCTCGGGGAGTTCGGGGCCGTCATCATGGTGTCCTCCGGCTTCCCCGGCGTGTCGCAGACGCTCACCCTGCTCGTCCACTCCAGGTACATCGACGACCACAACACCTACGGGGCGTATGCCGCGGCCACCCTTCTCATGGGGCTGGCCCTCGGGACGCTCCTGCTGATGACCCTGCTCGACCGCAAGAGGAGCGCCCGATGATCACCGTCTCGTCCGCACGCAAGCACTACGGGGACTTCGTCGCGCTCGACGACGTCAGCCTGACCATTCCCTCGGGCTCGCTCACCGCGCTGCTGGGGCCGAGCGGGTCGGGCAAGTCCACCCTGCTGCGGGCCATCGCCGGCCTCGAGGGGATCGACAGCGGGGTCATCTCGATCGCGGGGGCGGACGTGACCCACGAACCGCCGCAGCGGCGCGGTATCGGCTTCGTGTTCCAGCACTACGCGGCCTTCAAGCACATGACGGTGCGCGACAACGTGGCCTTCGGGCTGACGATCCGCAGGCGCCCGAAGGCCGAGGTGCGGCGCAAGGTCGACGAGCTGCTCGAGATCGTCGGCCTCGACGGGTTCCAGCACCGCTACCCGTCCCAGCTCTCCGGTGGCCAGCGCCAGCGGATGGCCCTCGCCCGGGCCCTCGCCGTCGACCCTCGGGTGCTGCTCCTCGACGAGCCCTTCGGGGCGCTGGACGCGAAGGTCCGCGCCGACCTGCGGCACTGGCTCCGGCGCCTCCACGACGAGGTGCACGTGACGACGGTGCTCGTGACGCACGACCAGGAGGAGGCCCTCGACGTCGCGGACCGGATCGCCGTGCTCAACAGAGGGCGCATCGAGCAGGTGGGTGACCCTGTGTCGCTCTACGAGCGTCCCGAGAACGAGTTCGTCATGTCGTTCCTCGGCTCGGTGGCGCGGCTGGGCGGTCAGCTCGTGCGCCCCCACGACATCGTCCTGGAACGCGACCGGCTGGTGGCACTCGCCGACGACGCCCGCACGCCCGGATCGCCCGGGGTGGTGACCGCGACGGTCGAGCGCGTGGTCCGGCTGGGGTTCGAGGTGCGTGTCGAGCTCAAGGCCGACAGCGGGGAGCGCTTCGCTGCCCAGGTGACCCGGACCGAGGCGGACCGTCGACGCTTCCACCCGGGCGAGACGGTGCACGCCCGCGCCGCCCGACCGGCCGACGCGACGGAGGCCGAGCCGGCCCTCGCCATCTGAGCGCGGCACCGGCCGACGTCCGGGGAGGAGTGCTGTGCGGCGCGCGGGCCAGCGGATCACCTCCCACCGGCCGGGCGCTGCTGGACTCCGCCACACTGGTGGGCGTGGACATCTCCGCACGCACCGAGTACGCCGTGCGGGCGATGCTCGCCCTCGCCGAGGCGCAGCGCGACGACGTCGGACCGCTGAGCGTCCAGGCCCTGGCCGAGCGTCAGGAGCTGCCGCGCAAGTTCCTCGAGGCCATCGTCGCGGACCTCCGCGCCGCTGGTCTGGTGCTCAGCGTCCGAGGCGCGCGCGGCGGGTACACCCTCGCGCGCCCGGCGTCCCAGGTCAGCCTCGGCGACGTCTTCCGGGCCGTGGACGGGCCCCTCGCCGAGGTGCGCGGCCTGCGGCCGCACGAGACGAGCTACTCGGGGGTGGCCCAGCACCTGCCCACCGTCTGGGTGGCGGTTCGGGCGGCGCTGCGCGAGGTCCTCGACCGGACGAGTGTCGCCGACGTCCTGACCGGGAAGCTACCGCCACAAGTACGCGCGATGGCCGAGGCTCCGGATGCCTGGCGGAACCGCTGAGGCGCCGTACGCCCGGCGGAACGGCGGAGGCGCCGTTCCACGGCATCCGGCCGGCTGAGCAGTGGTCGGCCGGCCTCGACGGGTCTGGCAGAATGGACGGCTGTACCCGTCCGGTCGGAGCACGTCGTGCCTGCCGGGCCGGACGCCTACACCGAGCATCCGGCACCCCGCGCGATCCGTGCGCGGTCTCGCCGCGCTCATCAGCACAGGGAGTGACCACCACCGTGGCCGTCAAGATCCGACTCAAGCGCATGGGCAAGATCCGTGCACCGTTCTACCGCGTCGTCGTCATGGACTCGCGCACCAAGCGCGACGGACGTGCGATCGAGGAGATCGGCAAGTACCACCCCACCGAGGAGCCCTCCGTCATCCAGATCGACAGTGAGCGGGCACAGTACTGGCTCAGCAACGGCGCCCAGCCGACCGAGGCGGTCGCCGCACTGCTCAGGATCACCGGTGACTGGCAGAAGTACAAGGGTGAGCCGGGCGCGGAGGGAACCCTGAGGGTGAAGGAGGCGAAGACCTCCAAGAAGGACCTCTACGAGGCCGCGCTCGCCGCAGCGGGCAAGTCCGCCGCCGACGACGCGTCCGGTTCCACGACGCCGCGCAAGCGGGCGGCGAAGAAGGCCGCGGTCACTCAGGCGCCGGCGGAGGACGTGCCGGCCGCCGAGGCGCCCGCCACCGAGACTCCCCTTGCCGAGGTCGCCGATCCTGCCGCCACCGACACCCCGGCGGCAGGGAGCCCCGTCACGGCCACCCTGGTCGAGGCCGACCCCGAGGCCCCTTCGGCCGCCGATGCGACCCCCGCCGTCGGCGGGGAGAAGGCCTGACCGTGCTCGAGGAGGCGCTCGAGCACCTCGTCACCGGCATCGTCGACCACAAGGACGAGGTCCAGGTCCGGCGCAAGGAGCTGCGCCGGGGTGAGATCCTCGAGGTGCGCGTGCACCCCGAGGACCTCGGCCGCGTCATCGGCCGCTCCGGGCGCACCGCGAGTGCTCTGCGCACCGTCATGGGTGCGCTCGCCGGCGGCCGCCAGGTCCGGATCGACATCGTCGACACCGACCGGGTTCGCTGACGCACGACATCCGACGGCGGAGGCGCGGGGTGAAGACCTCGGCACAGCACCCCGCCGTCGCCGTTCAGCGCGACAGGATGGACCGGTGACCGACAGCACGGTGATCGCACGGATCGGCAAGCCTCACGGCCTGCACGGCGAGGTGACCGTGCAGCTGCACACGGATGAGCCCGAGGGCCGTCTGGCCGTCGGTGCCGTGCTCGACACCGAAGCCGCCACCGGCACCGGAGTGCCCACGGCGCTCACCGTGCGATCGACACGGGTGCACAACGGCATCTGGCTCGTGGCATTCGAGGAGATCCCCGACCGGACCGGCGCGGAGTCGCTGCGCGGCACCCGCCTGGTCGTCGACGCGGTGGCGACGTTGCCCCGCGACGACGAGGACGACGTGTGGACCGAGGACCAGCTGCGTGGACTGCCCCTCGTCGACCGGGACGGCACCGTGCTCGGTGAGGTCGCCGGACTGGAGGTCGGTGCGGCGCAGGACCGGCTCGTCGTCCGCCTCCCGGACGGCCGCCAGGCCCGGGTCCCGTTCGTCGTGGCCCTCGTGCCGGAGGTCGACATCGAGGGTGGACGGGTTCTGGCAGACCTCCCCCCGGGGCTGCTCGACCTCGGAGTCTGACCGTCGTGCGTGTCGACGTCGTCACGATCTTCCCCGAGTACCTCGCGCCGCTGGACCTGTCACTGATCGGCAAGGCGCGTCGCGACGGCATCCTCGACGTGCACGTCCACGACCTGCGCGACGCCACGAACGACCCGCATCGCACCGTGGACGACAGCCCGTTCGGCGGTGGTGCAGGCATGGTGATGACGCCGCAGCCGTGGGCGGAGATGCTCGACCGCGTCCTGCGTGGGGGCGCGAGCGAGGCCGCAGCCGTTCCTCACCTCGTCGTGCCCAGCCCGGGTGGCGTCCGGTTCACCCAGTCGATGGCACGGCGGCTGGCCGGAGAGCCGTGGCTGGCGTTCGCCTGCGGTCGGTACGAGGGGGTCGACGAACGCGTCTTCGAGCACGCGGCCGCCCGGATGCCGGTCAGCCTCGTCTCCCTCGGCGACTACGTCCTCAACGGGGGGGAGGTCGCCGTCCTCGCCATGGTCGAGGCGATCGGGCGGCTCCTGCCAGGAGTGGTCGGCAACGCCGACTCCCTCGTCGAGGAGTCCCACGAGGGCGGCCTCCTGGAGTATCCCGTCTACACCCGTCCCGCCCGGTGGGAGGACGACGGCACGCTGCGCGACGTGCCGCCCGTGCTCCTGTCGGGTGACCACGGCGCGATCGCTGCGTGGCGCCATGAGCAGCGGCTGCGACGGACCGCCGAGCGCCGTCCCGACCTGCTGCCGCGGTCGGCGACGGTCGGCGGCCTCGCGGACCTCGACGTGCGGCTCGCGACCCCGGCTGACGCGGCCGAGCTGCTCGTCCTGCAACGCGCCTGCTGGGCGCCGGAGGGCGTCGCCGCGGGCGACTGGGTCGTTCCCCCGCTCGTCGAGAGCCTCGAGGAGGTCAGGGCAGCCGTGGGGGAGTGGCGGACGTATGCCGTGCGCACGGCATCCCCGACCGGCGGTCCCGGGCGTCTCATCGCGTCCGTGCGTGGCCGGGTCCGTCCGGGTGACCCGGCGGTCTGGGAGACCGGCCGGCTCATGGTGGCTCCCGACCTCCAGGGGCGCGGGCTGGGCCGCGAGCTGCTCGCGCTCTCGGAGACGGCCGCGCCGGCATCCGTCACGACCTACTGGCTCACCACAGGGGTGGTGGCGGCGCAGAACCAGCGCTTCTATCGGAGAGTGGGCTACCGGAGGGCACCCGGTGAACCGACGTTCCCCGGGGCGGTCGACCTCGTCAAGCCCCGCCTCGGCTGACCGCTCGCCCGCCACCTCCGCCCACTGATCTACCCCGGCGCTCAAGGAGTCGGGTGAGGAGCACGGCGGCAAGGGCTGTCGGAGGGCGGCAACCCGCGCGAATTTCGTCCCGGTCGGCCGCCTCTGGCACACTGGGTGGCTGCGTCCCGTCGACTCGACGGCCCCCGCCACGGGGGGAGTGCCCAGGACCCGTCCGACCGGCATGCGGCCCGACGGACGCACCATCGAACCAGTGCAGCACCGAATCCCCGCGGGTGACCTGTGGCAGGCCGCGAGAAAGTGACATCCGTCATGCAGCGTTTCGACGAGCTCGACCGCCCGTCGATCAAGACCGACGTCCCCGCCTTCCGCGCGGGCGACACGGTCAAGGTCCACGTGAAGGTCGTCGAGGGCACGCGTTCCCGTATCCAGGTGTTCCAGGGTGTCGTCATCCGCCGCCACGGCGGCGGCATCGGCGAGACCTTCACGGTCCGCAAGGTGTCCTTCGGTGTCGGTGTCGAGCGCACCTTCCCGCTGCACACCCCGATCATCGACCGCATCGAGGTCGTCAGCCGCGGCGACGTCCGCCGCGCGAAGCTCTACTACCTGCGCGACCTTCGCGGCAAGGCCGCCAAGATCAAGGAGAAGCGCGACACCCCTGTCGCTCGCTGAGACACGCTCGTTCCGGTGCGGTGCGTCCAGATGGGCCGACTAGGCTCCGCGGGGTGACCGCCCGACCCGACGCCGACCCGGCACCAGCCACTGCGGTGGCAGGCGCCGGGTCGCGCCGTCCCGGTGTGGTGCCGCTGCTCGTCGCCGCCGTCCTGCTCACGGCGGTCGTCCAGGGCCTGCTGCTCCAGTCGTACTTCGTGCCCACCTCGGCGCTTGCGCCGGACGTCGAAGCAGGAGACCGCGTGCTCGTGTGGAAGGCCCGGCCGGCGGCCGCCGAAGGCGACGTCGTCGTCGTCGACACGACACGCACGGCCGGGGTCGACCGCTCGACCCCGGTCGACGACGGCCTCGTCGGCAGGACCCTGTCTGCGGCCGGCGACCTGCTGGGGGTAGAGGTGGGAGGCCGGGACGCTCTCGCCGTGGTCGAGTCCTCGACCGACGAGGAGGTCACGCTCGCTGCCCCGGTACCCGGCACCGTCTCCCGTGACGACGTCGTGGGCACGGTCGTGCTGCGGGTGTGGCCGCTCAGCCGCCTCGGTCGCGTCGGTGGGGAGGCGCCGTGAGCACCCGAGGAGCCGAGCCGGTGGCGGGGGGCAGGGAGGCGGACGGTGAGCCGACCCGTGCCTTGGCCGTGTTCGGAGCAGCGGTGCGCGAGATCGGCATCGTCGTCGTCATGGCGCTCGGGTTGTCGTTCGTCGTCAAGACCTGGCTGCTCCAGGCCTTCTTCATCCCCTCGGGATCGATGGAGGACACCCTCCTCGTGGGTGACCGGGTCATCGTGTCGAAGCTGACCCCCGGACCGGTGGACCTCAAGCGCGGCGATGTCGTCGTGTTCCGCGACCCGGGCGGCTGGCTGGACGCCGTGCCCCCGGTCACCCGCTCGGGTGTGTCGGGCGCGATCCATGACGGGCTCGTCTTCGTCGGCCTCATGCCGGCCGAGTCCGAGGACCACCTCATCAAGCGGGTCATCGGGCTGCCCGGCGACCAGGTCGTGTGCTGCACCACCGACGGCGGCCTGATGATCAACGGTGTCGCGATCGACGAGCCCTACCTCAAGCCGGGAGACGACCCCAGCTCACTCGAGTTCGACATCACGGTCCCGGCCGGGCACCTGTGGGTCATGGGGGACCACCGCTCCGACTCGGAGGACTCCCGCTTCCACGACCCCTCGGAAACCGGTCGGGACGGCGCGGTGCCCATCGACGCCGTCACCGGGCGTGCCGTCGCGACGGTGTGGCCTCTCTCGCGCGCGGACTGGCTCTCGGCCTACGCGACGACCTTCGAGCGGGTCCCCGGCGGGCGGGCGGCTCGGTGAGTGCCACAGGGCCTCGCAGTCCGAGCCTGCGCGTCGAGCGCGCGCTCCAGCGCGACGGGCACCGGCTGCTCGCGGGGATGGACGAGGTGGGCCGCGGGGCGCTGGCAGGGCCGGTGACCGTCGGGGTCGTCGTCATCGACGAGACCTGTCGCACCGCCCCTCAGGGGGTCCGCGACTCCAAGCTCCTCGCCCCGCACGCCCGTGAGCGGATGGTGCCGAGGATCCGGCGCTGGGCCGTGGCGCACGCCGTCGGTCACGCGAGCGCCGAGGAGATCGACGAGGTCGGGATCATCGCCGCACTCCGGCTCGCCGGATGCCGCGCCCTGACCGCGACCGGCGTCCGCCCGGACCTCGTCATCCTCGACGGGAACCACGACTGGCTCACCGCGCCGCACGACGTCGGGCTCCTCGCGTTCACCGACGAGCCGGTCCTCACCCCTCCGGTCACCACGATGATCAAGGCCGACCTGAAGTGCTCCTCGGTGGCTGCCGCGAGTGTGCTCGCCAAGGTCACCAGGGACCGGATCATGGTGGACCTCGGTGCGCAGGTCACCGAGTACGGCTGGGTGGAGAACAAGGGGTACGCCGCCCCCGAGCACATGGACGCGCTGCGTCGTGTCGGGCCCTCGCCGTGGCACCGCTGCTCGTGGCGGCTGCCCGGCGCCGTGGACGAGTATGGCGAGGTGGTGACCGACACCTCGGACGCCGAGGCGTCGGCATCCGACCCGGCCGGAGTCGGGATGATGGCGGACGAGCCGGAGCCCCCGGCGTCGAGTGACCTCTGGACCCTCTCGACGACCGACGTGGCCCGAATGGATGACCTGACCCCAGTGGGAGAGCGATGAGCTCCGAGGACCTCGAGAAGTACGAGAGCGAGGCGGAGCTCGCGCTCTACCGCGAGTACCGCGACGTCGTGGGACTCTTCAGCCACGTCGTCGAGACGGAACGCCGGTTCTACCTCTGCAACACCGTCGACGTGAAGGTTCGGTCGGACGGCGGCGAGGTGTTCTTCGACGTGACGATGCACGACGCGTGGGTGTGGGACATCTACCGGCCGGCTCGGTTCGCGAAGACGGTGCGGGTGGTGACGTTCAAGGACGTCAACATCGAGGAGCTGGCACAGAGCGAGCTGGAGCTTCCGAAGGGCGACTTCTGACCCGAGTGACGGGTCGCCTCGGTGTGTGAGGGGGCGGGGGAGGAGCGCGACGGTCGTCCACAGGGCCGGTGCCCGGGGAACCACGTCCCCAGCTCGCCCGCTGACCTCGACTCCTGAGCGGTGGCGCCGTTGGCTCTGGGCATGACGAGCACCGACTCCTCACCCCGCGGCGGTGGCGCACACCCGCTCCGGCGCCGGCCCCGTCACCCGGAGTCGCTGGGGAGGTACGGCGAGGAGCTCGCGGTCCGGTACCTCCGGGACCAGGGCATGGAGGTCATCGAGCGCAACTGGCGCTGCGAGCACGGTGAGGTCGACGTGGTGGCCCGTGACGGCGACTGTCTGGTCATCTGCGAGGTCAAGACCCGTCGGCCCTCCGGCTTCGGCGACCCGGTCGAGGCGGTGACGTTCGCCAAGGCGATGCGGCTGCGTCGGCTCGCTGGCGCCTACCTCTCGGCGCATCCGGTGGGCCTCGTCAGGGTCCGCGTGGACGTCGTCGGGATCCTCTGCCCGCGGGACAGTCCACCGGTGCTGCGGCACGTCGTGGGAGTCGGTTCGTGACGTTCGGGCTGGGCAGCACGCGGTCGGTCGCCCTCACGGGGCTCGACGGGACGCTCGTGGACGTGGAGGCGCACATCGCCCAGGGCCTACCGCATTTCGCCATCGGCGGCCTGCCCGACACCGCCTGCGCCCAGGCGCCTGACCGGGTACGGCCGGCAGCGGCGAGCACGGGCGTTTCCGTGCCACCTCACCGCGTGACCGTCAACCTCTCGCCGGCGTCGATCCCCAAGCGAGGCGCGTCCTTCGACCTGCCCATCGCGGTCGCCGTGCTCGCTGCCGCCGGGCTGCTCGGCGGGGACGCTGCTCGTGACGTCGTCCACCTCGGTGAGCTGGCCCTCGACGGAAGCGTCCGCGGCGTTCGGGGGATCCTGCCTGCGGTGCTCGAGGCGGCCCGGCGGGGGGTGCGGCACGTCGTCGTGCCGCTCGAGAACGTCGCCGAGGCCCAGCTCGTCGATGGGGTCGTCGTCCACGGGGCTGGGTCATTGTCCGACGTCGTGCGCTGGTACACCGCGGCCGCTGAGCGCGGCGAACCGCTTCCGCCGGCCGCGACGCGCGAGGTGAGGCCGACGGCGCAGAGGTCCGGGCCGGACCTCGCCGACGTCGTCGGGCAACCCGAGGCGCGGCTGGCCCTCGAGATCGCGGCGACAGGCGGACACCACCTCCTCATGGCCGGCCCCCCAGGTGTCGGCAAGACGATGCTCGCCGAGCGGCTGGTCACCGTTCTGCCGCCGTTGAGCCGTGAGGAGGCCCTCGAGACCCACGCCATCCGGTCCCTGACGGGGCAGATCGGCGAGGTGGCCGACCTCGACTGCACGCCGCCGTTCGTGGCGCCCCACCACAGCTCCTCGGTCGCGTCGATCGCCGGCGGAGGGTCGGGGATCGCTCTGCCGGGGGCGATCTCGCGGGCGCACCGCGGTGTCCTCTTCCTCGACGAGGCGCCGGAGTTCAAGACCTCGGTGCTCCAGACCCTCCGACAGCCGCTGGAGGCCGGCGAGGTCGTCATCGCGCGCGCCAGACAGGTCGTCCGCTATCCCGCGCGCTTCCTGCTCGTCCTTGCCGCGAACCCCTGCCCCTGTGGCCGCGCGTGGGGAAAGGGGCTCGACTGCTCCTGCTCAGCCACGGAGATCCGGTCGTATGCCGGAAAGCTCTCCGGTCCGCTGCTGGACCGGGTCGACCTCCAGGTCCATGTCCCGCCGGTCCAACGGGCGGCCTTCGGTGACGATGCGGGGGAGGCCAGCGCGGCCGTCGCCGCGAGGGTCGTTGCGGCGCGGGCGGCCCAGCGGGACAGGTGGAGAGGTGGTGGGTGGGTGGTCAACGGGCTGGTGCCCGGTCACATCCTGCGCCGACCGCCGTTCCGACTCCCGGCTGCGACGACGGCCGTGCTCGACCGGACACTGGACACCGGACGGCTCACCCTGCGCGGCTACGACCGCGTGCTCCGCGTCGCGTGGTCGGCCGCCGACCTCGCGGGCCGGACCGTGCCCGGTCCGGAGGATGTCGTCTTGGGTCTGACGCTGCGCAGCGGAGAGCTGGTGGCGGCGTGAGCGGCCAGGACGGCGCGAGGGCGGAAGGTCAGGGGAGGACACTCGAGCAGGAGGAGCGCTGGGCTCGGGTCGCCTGGTCGTTCCTCGCCGAGCCGCGCAGCGGTCCCCTCACGCGGCTCCTCGAGGAGTGCGGTGCCGTGAAGTCCCTGGCGCGGTTGCGGGCCGGACAGCTCGGCCAACGAGAGGGATGGGAGGCCCGCCTCCCCGACCTCCGCGTGGAGGACCTGGCGCACGGCATACGTCGCCAGGACCTCCAGGTCCTCATGCCGGGCGACGACGGCTGGCCCGACGGACTGGACCGCCTGGAGCACCCGCCCTACTGCCTCTACGTGCGGGGCACGGCCGCGCTCGCCGATGTCGTCGAGCGGAGCGTCGCCGTGGTCGGCTCGCGCGCGGCGACCGAGTACGGCATGCGCGTCGCCGCCGACCTCGCCGACGGGCTGGTCGGGCGCGGCTGGACGGTGGTGAGCGGCGCGGCCTACGGGATCGACGCGGCCGCGCACCGGGCCGCCCTGGCCGGGAACGGGGCCACCGTGGCGGTCCTGGCCTGTGGCGCGGATCGTGCCTATCCGTCCGCTCACCGTGGGCTCCTGGATGAGATCGCCCGCCGTGGCGCGGTCGTCAGTGAGGTTCCGCCCGGCTGCGCTCCGTTCCGGTCGCGATTTCTGGCTCGGAACCGTCTCATCGCTGCTCTGACGCGCGCGACGATCGTCGTCGAGGCCAGCGTGCGCTCGGGGTCGCTCACCACCGCACGGGAGGCACGGACCCTGCACCTGCCGGTGGGAGCGGTACCCGGCCCGGTGACGAGCATGGGGTCGGCGGGCTGCCATGCCCTGGTCCGCGAGACCGGGGCCGTGCTCGTGACCGACGCTGCGGAGGTCGCCGAGCTCGCGGGGCGGATCGGCGAGGATCTCGTCCCGGAGGGACCGGCGCCTTCCCGGTCCCCTGCCGACGATCTGGACCCGGTGTCCTACTCGGTCTGGTCCGCCGTCCCGGTCCGGGGTGGGGCACCGAGTGAGCGCCTCGCCGTGACCGCGGGAGTCCCGGTGGGCCGCCTGCTGGGGATCCTTGCGGCCCTCGAGGCCGACGGGCTGGTCGCCCGGGAGGCCGGGACATGGCGCAAGGTGACGCCGAGGCGAGGTGATCTGCAGCGGTGACCACGGCCGCGTTCGTTGCAGGGGCGCTCGGCGGGTGACACCGTGGGCCAGTGATCCACCACCGCCCCCTCGCGCTAGCGGCGTTCGAGCGCCACCTGCGCGCCGAACGGGGCCGTTCGGCGCACACGGTGCGGGCCTATGCCACGGATGTCGCCGTGTTCCTCGAAGGCGTGGGTGTCGAAGACGACGAGGCGCTGAACGGGGTGACCCTGCGGGACCTACGGGCGTGGCTCGGCGTGTTGTCCCGGCGAGGTGCGTCCCGGGCAACCATCGCCCGCAGCTCGGCTTCCCTGCGGACGTTCTTCGGATGGCTGGAGCGCACAGGGCGGATCGCGGTGGACCCGTCGCTGCGCCTCAGGGCCCCGAGCCGCCACCGGACACTCCCACCAGTGCTGGGCCAGCGCTCTGCGGCCGCCTTGCTCGAGGTGGCGGCCGTGGCGGCAGACGACGACGATCCCCTCCACCTCCGGGACCGCGCTGCTCTCGAGCTCCTGTACGCGACGGGTATCCGCGTCGGCGAACTGGTCGGCCTCGACATCGACGACGTGGACCTCGGCGTGGACGTGCTGCGGGTCCTCGGCAAGGGGGACAAGGAGCGTCGGGTCCCCTTCGGTGTCCCGGCCCGTCGGGCCGTCACCGCCTGGCTCGAGGAGGGTCGTCCCCGGCTCGCCACTGCGGCGAGTGGCCCCGCCCTCCTCCTCGGTCGCCGCGGGAGGCGGGCCGATCAGCGCCAGATTCGCGCGGTTGTCCACGAGCTGCTGCGTCACGTTCCCGACGCCCCCGACCTCGGTCCGCACGGCCTGCGGCACAGCGCCGCGACCCACCTGCTCGAGGGTGGTGCGGATCTGCGGATGGTGCAGGAGCTGCTGGGTCATGCGTCCCTGGCGACAACCCAGATCTACACCCACGTGTCGGTCGACCGGTTGAAGCGGTCGTACGCCCAAGCGCACCCGCGGGCCTGAAGCGTCGGACAGGTGAGCGGTGAGCCGCGATGGACGAGCAGGCCCCGGCGAGCGGCAGATGCCGCGAGGGAGGCGAGCGAGTGCCAGGAACAAGGGGTGGTCAGCCGCCGAGTCACCTCGAACTCCGCAACGGGAGCAGCGCAAGAGTCCCGGAGACGAGCAACGGAAGCGGATCGAGGTAGCCGGCCCCGCGACGCGCACCGAGGTGCATGCACATGCGCGCGCCGCAGTGCGTCCTCCCGGGCTGGAGGACGCCGAGCACGTCCCCGACGAGCACCTGCTCGCCGACTGAGACGGTAGGGCTCACGGGTTCGTAGGTGCTCCGCAGACCGTCTGCGTGGGTGACCGTCACGGTGCCGCGGCCGGCCACGCGTGCCGCATGCGTGACGACCCCGGCTTCCACAGAGAGCACCGGTTCACCCCGGCGGGCACCGAGATCGAGACCGCGGTGGCCGGCGCCGTACGTCGTGACGGGGGCCCGGAAGGGGCGGAGGACCGGCGGTCGCGGTTGCACCGGCCACCGCCACCGTGGACGCGCAGCGGTGACGGCGGCGGGGGAGCCGTCTGCACTCGTGGCGGTTGGCCGGGGCAGCTGTATGCCGCCAGGCCGCTCGTCCATCCCCGCCACCGCCGCAGCGGCGTCCGGGGGCTGAACCGCTCCCGCCACCGCTCCCTGAACCGCCCATCCTGAGTCCGGTGAGTCGGACCCACGCACCCCGGCGGCGGAGGAGACGGCGACAACCGCGACCACAGCGGCCGTGACGGCGGCCATCGGACCGATCGAGGAGGGGAGGGATGTCATCCGGCCATCGTCCCTTCCGGAGCCAAGCTCGCCCACATCATCCAAGGCGTTGTGGAGACGACAAGCAAGGCAACCACGGTGTGGACGACGAGCAGACACCTGCTATCGCACAGGGTGTTGACGAAGCCGCAGGTCAGAGGGTGTCAAGGCGGTGATCACGCTGCAGCCTCCGGATGAGGCGACCGCCGAGTGCAGGGGCCCTCGCGTCGCGGGCTGGATTCCGGCGCTGCCCCAGCAGGGTCGAAGGCACCGAGGACGGGGCCCGAAGTGGAACCGGGCGCCGGCAGAATCTACGCGGTTGCAAGATCCTGGCAACACGCAGTCGAAGGGATGAATCCGACCTCATCGACGACGATCAGCGGGTAAACGGCCCAGGCGGCGCAGCTCGTGGCGTGCAGCTCGGGCGGTGGGGGCTATCGGAACCTGGCGGTGTAGGTGGTCGACGTGGTCGGCGCGGTGATGGTGTGCGTCTGAGCTCCGCCGTCGGACCAGGAGGTGAACGTGTAGGTCTTCGAGCCCTTGCGCTGGGGGGTGACTGCGCTGACGCTGTTGCTTGAGCCGGCGATCACCGTGCGGGTGATGGGGGCTTTGGCGGCGGTGCCGTTCACGGCCAGCTGGAGGCCGCCTGGGTTGGTCTGGAAGGTCAGCTGCACCGTCTTTGGATCGAGCCGCACCGCCGTCGTCGTGGTGAGCCCGCCGGAGTCCGTGGCGGTGAGTTCCAGCTCCAGGTACGACGGGTACTCGTGGTCAGGAGCCGTGAAGGATCCGCCCGCGACCCCCGCGTAGCTCTGCACCGGGTGCTGGTGACAGTTCGACGGGCAGTGGTTCATGACGAGATCCCACGTCAGGGCCGAGGGCGGCAGCGTGCCGTCCTGTGCGTCGGTCGCCGACCCGGAGAAGGTGATGACATCGCCGACACTCCAGGTGGTGCCCGCCCCGGGGGTGGTGATCACCGCCGTTGGCGCCGTGTTACCGCCGACCGAGATCGTGACGCTCTGGTCGTCTGTTGCGCCGGCGCCGTCAGTCACCCGCAGCGTAGCGGTGACCGTGCCTGCCGAGGTGTAGGTGTATGTCGGCTGGACCGCGGTCGAATCGTCGAAGGCTCCGTCGCCATCCAGGTCCCAGGCATAGCGGAGCGTGTCGCCGCTATCGGGGTCGCTGGAGCCGCTGCCGTCGAAGGTGACGGTGAGGGGAGCAGACCCGGTCGTTGGTGCGGCGGTCGCGCGGGCCACGGGAGGTTGGTTGGCGCTGGTGAAGGTGATTCGTCTGATGGTGCCGCCGTCGAAGTCCACGTAGAACAGGTCACCATCAGGCCCGGTCTCCAGGTTGACCGGATTGGCGGCGCCCGCGACGAACGTCCTGATCAGCCCGGGGGCCGGGTGTCCGTCGGCACCCCTCTGCATGAACCAGATGCAGTCGCGGCTGTAGTCCGCGAAGAACAAGCCCCCGTCGTACTCAGCCGGGTAGGAGTCTCCGGCGGTGGCGAACTCGAACTCGAGTCCCGCCATCGAAGAGCTCCCCGTCGGGCAGCCTTCGTTGGGTACCACCCGGCTGGCGTGGTGGTAGGCGTGGTAGGGCGCGGTCACCGCCCCCGCCTGTGCGTAGAGGTCCTCGCAGATCTTCAGATTGGCGCCGTCGTACCCCGACTGCCTGCCCACGCCCTCGTAGCAGGGCCACCCGAAGTTCTGCACCGCGGTGCCACCCATGACGCGGTTGATCTCCTCCCAGTCGTTCCAGCCGACATCACCCACCCAGAGCTCATCGGTTCCTGGCCGGGCCGTGATCCGGAATGGGTTGCGCAGGCCGGAGGCGATGATCCGCTTGGCGTTGGGGTCCGTGCTTGCTGACGGGTTGTCCGGCAGGGCTGCCCCGGTGGCGGGATCGACCCGGATGACCGTGCCGTCGAGGGTCACCGGATCGCCTGCAGTTCGCAGGTCCTGGCTTCTCAGCGCACCACCTTCGGCGGTCGGTGGTGTCAGGGTTGCGCCGACACCGCCCGGCGGGTCCCCGCAGGGGTTCAGCGGAGCCCCGTCCTGGCCCCAGTCGACGAAGTTGAAGCTGGCACCGTCGCCGCCACTGGCGTACAAGGCGCCATCACGGCCGAACTCCACTGAGCCGACCGAATGGCTGGGGTACTGCTGGCACCAGTCCTCGACGAGCACCTGTTCGCTGCCGGTCATGGCATTGCCGGAGGCTTGCAGCCGGGACAGACGACCGCTGACGACGCAGCCGTCAGCGGTCGCACCGGGCGGCGTGGGACACGGATCTGAGTAGGTGCCCGGCGTTCCCCAGCGGGGGGCGGGGGCGGAGGAGCCGAGCTCGTGGTCGTAGGTGTAGAGCACATACACGGATGGGTCGGTGGGAAAGTTCGGTGCGAGCGCCATGCCGAGCAGGCCGCGGTCCCAGAAGTTGTGAACGTTGGCGTTGAGGTCGGCGAAGACGTCCGGCGACGTGTCACTCAGCGAGTCGAACACCTTGATCACGCCGCGCTTCTCCGCCACGAAGACCCGTCCGTCGCTGCTGAACCGGACCACCGTGGGATTGACCAAACCGCTGAAGACCGTTGACTCCTGGAATCCGGCAGGCAGGGTTGCCGCCTCGGCCGACCGTGAGGTGCCGACGACGGACACGCTCGCGATCATCACCAGCAGCATGGTGAGGATGAAGCCGGGGATTCGGCGGTGTCGTGGCGATCGCACAGAGCGGGCGACGATGCCGCGGGTGGACGCGTCCATCCACGACATCACGTCATTGCTACGGCTGTCATCCACGATGCCTCCCGACCGAGATTCGTCAGACCGCCGTCTCATTGAGCGTGCTCACCGCCGACCTTGGCCCGATGCCGGCAGGATAGGGCCGCGACGGACATCGCCGTGGGCGAAAAGCGAAAGAGGTGCATCCGAGACCTCAACCCGGTGGGAGACGCGCGCTTCAGGGCTGCGGATATCGGCCTCCACGTGGCTACGTGCGACCTCGCTTCGACCTCATGCCCGAGGACTTGCCGAGCAAGCGGCGTGACGCCCCACCACGTCCAATCGCTGCATCACAGGGTGTTTCGCGCGGAGTCAAGGGATCGGGAGATTCGGCTCAGCTACGCAAGCTCGGGGCCACCTTGCGCACCATCACGCAGTTGCCCAGGCCCTTGGGACGGTCGTAGGTGAAGCCCTCGCGCTCGTACATCGTGCGGGTGCCGTTGTAGAGGAACGACGAGTTCTTCTTCCGTACCCCGCCGGTGTCGTGCGGGTAGCCCTCGACCACGCCGCCGCCCGCCTGCGCGATCAGGTCCACGGCTCCGCGCAGGGCGACCGACGCCAAGCCCTTGCCGCGGTGGACCTTCTCGACCTGGATGCAGGTGATCCGGTAGTCGGGCAGTCGCTCGGCGGTGGCGAGGTACTCCTTGCGGTGGTGGATGCCGGGGAGCTCCTCGGGTGTGCCGTAGGTCGCCCAGGCGATGGCGAGGTCGCCGTCGTAGACCAGCGCCGCGTGCGCGATCCCCTCTTCGACGCGGCGCTTCTTGAACGCCCGGTTGTCCTCGGCGGTGCTGTCCGGCTCGCGGTCATCGGGATGGAACCACGTGCACCAGCAGCTGGCGAACATGCCCTTGCTCCGCTCGACGAGGGCGGCGAAGTCGTCGAAGGTCTCCGAGGTGAGCGACGTGATCGTGAAGTCGGACATGCTGGCAACCTAGACCGGACGTTGGTCGTCCCCGAAGCTCCGGCCCTCCCAAGGCCGCCGCGTACGCGCCATCGTCACCTGGGGCTCACCCACCACTCGGAGTGAGCGACACCCGACCGCGGCACCGAAGACCCCTCCCACTCTGCGCGGCAGATCCGGAGGTCGCGAGGAGCTCAGGGCACCGGGAAGTCCTGCGGGGGGCCTTCTCCCGTAGCCCCGTCGACGTGTTCACGGAGCAGGTCGGCGTGGCCGGTATGGCGGGCGTACTCTTCGATCATGTCGGCGAGCAACCGGCGCACGCTCATCCCGTCGTGGGCGGTCTGCTCCAGCCCACCGCGGGACAGCGCTTCGGCCAGCGCGTCCCGGGAGCGGTGCACGGTCTCGACCCAGAGCGCACGCAGGGCATCGGGGGTGTCGTCGGCCGCCGTACGCCAAGCCCACTCGTCCCAGTCCCCCTCGAGGTCCAGCTCGTCGAACGGCGCCATGAACGCGCGACCGGCGAGCCGGTTCTGGAAGTAGAGCTCCTCGACCCACGCAAGGTGTTTGAGCAGGCCCCCCAGCGTCACCGACGACGCACCGAGCGGTAGACCCAGCCCCTCGGCGCCCAGATCGGCACACTTCCACGCGAAGGTGCGCCGGTTGCGTTCCAGGGTGATCAGAGCCGTATCGACCTCGTCGCCGCGCATGAAGCGCTCGATGTCCCACTCCGGTGGCTGGCCGGGCGTGAAGCCGACGGCGCTCGTCATCGGCCCACTATAGGAGTGCTCCCGGACGAGAGGCGTCCGCGACCCTTCCTCGTGACCTCCAGAACCCAGCGCGGCTGGCTGAGGCCGGCGGCGGCCAACAGACCAGCGAGGTCCGGGCAACGCGCTCATCCGACCTCGGCCCGCGCGCGGCATCGGGTGCCTCGGCCCGAGTCTGTCGAGGGGTCAAACGAACAGGCCCCCAGAGCATCAGCGGGCCCGAGCAGGCTCGCAAGCCGTCCGGCAGCTCGGCCAGAGATCCGGTCCCCTCGGCGCACCCGCAGCTGATCAACGCGACGCGAGCCACGGCGACATCATCTCCGCCACCACGGGGTTCCACGTCCCCTCATGGGGATGTCCGGGCGCTTCACCGTCATGGCGCCCGACGGCCCGACCATGGTCGGCCCCGCACCCGCTCCGCTCGGCTCGGCTCGGCTCGGTGCATGTGGCTCTCATGGTCAGCGGCGGACCTCTGATCCGTCAGTGGGGGACCTCTTGATCCCTCAACGGCGGAGCTCAGCCAGCCGCCGACACGCTTCGTCCAACACGGCGTCCTCCTTGCAGAACGCGAACCGCACGAGCGTCCGCGCCGCGTCGACGTCGTCGTGGAACACGGAGACCGGCACACCGACCACACCCACTCGGGCCGGCAGCTCGTGGCAGAAGGCGACGGCGTCCGCGGCGCCGAGTGGCGCCGCATCGGCAACGACGAAGTAGGTGCCTCGTGGCACCGCCACCTCCATGCCGGCCCTCTGCAGGCCGCTGACCAGCCGGTCGCGCTTGGCCTGAAGCGACCTCGCCAGGCCGGCGTACACGGCATCCGGCAGACCGAGACCCGCCGCCACGGCCGGCTGGAACGGCCCGGACCCGACGTACGTGAGGAACTGCTTGACGGCCCGGACGGCGGCCACCGCCTCTGCCGGCCCGCTGACCCAGCCCACCTTCCAGCCGGTCGTGGAGAACGTCTTGCCGGCCGAGGAGATGGTCAGGGTCCGCTCCCACATGCCTGGCAGCGTCGCCACCGGCACGTGCTCGGCACCGTCGAAGACGAGGTGCTCGTACACCTCGTCGGTCACCACCCAGGCGTCGTGCTCGCGAGCGAGCCCGCAGACGAGGTCGAGCTCCTCGCGCGTGAAGACCTTGCCGGTCGGGTTGTGGGGCGTGTTGAGGAGCACGAGGCGAGTGCGGTCGGAGAACGCCCCCCGGAGGGAGCGCTCGTCGACCGCGAAGTCCGGGAAGCGCAGCACCGAGGTTCGTCGCACGCCACCCGCCAGGGCGATCGTCGCGGCATACGAGTCGTAGTAGGGCTCGAAGGTGACCACCTCGTCGCCCGGCTGGACGAGCGCCAGCATGGTCGCCGCGATCGCCTCCGTCGCACCGACCGTGACGAGCACCTCGGAAAGCCGAGTCGACAGCCAGCCCGTAGAAGCGTTCTTGGTGTCTCGACACCGCGTCGAGCAGCTCCGGGACACCGGCGCCGGGCGGGTACTGGTTGCGACCACCTCGGATCGCCGCAACCGCTGCATCGAGCACCTCGACCGGTCCGTCGGTGTCGGGGAACCCCTGGCCGAGGTTGATCGCGCCGTGCTCGGCCGCGAGCGCCGACATCGTGGCGAAGATCGTCGTGCCGAACGGGGCGAGCGCGGGATGTCCGGGGGAGCGGGTCATGGCCGCAGGGTATGCCGGGCGATCGCTGCTCCGGCCGGATGCCGTGCCGCGGCGTCGTCCACGGGTCACCTCACCGGCGCAACCCTCGGACGACGGAGGGGCCGGGCACATGGTGCCCGGCCCCTCCCTGTGGTTCGTCGACCTCAGCCCACCGTGATGGTGAACGAGCTCGTCGTACCGGTGGTCGGCACCGAGATGTCGAACCGCTGGACGCCGCTGAGCCCGGCGGGCACCGTGAAGGTCACGGTGGCCCTTCCGATCTCGTCGACCGTTGGGGTGTACGTACGGTCGACCGCCGCCGAGGCGAGCTGTTGCCCGGCGAAGAGGACCGCCACCGTGCCGGCGGCCGGCTCAGTGCGGCTGAAGTCGAGCGACGACAGGTTCACCGTCACCGACTCGCCCGGCGCGTAGGTGCCGTCGCCGACCACGTGCACCCCGACGGCGCGTTGCGCGTTGTCGGGCGAGACCGTCGCCTCCGGCTGTGCGGCGAGGTAGTCGACCATCGACTCGAGGTCGATCTTGCCGCTGTCGGCCTTGTTCGTGCCCGCCGCCAGCGTGAAGAAGTTGTCTCCACCGGCCGCAAGGAACGAGTTGGCGCCGACCGAGTAGACCGCCGTCGGGTCGAGAACAGTCCCGTTCAGCAGGATCTCCGTGATGCGGTTCCCTGCCGGACCCATCGGGTCATAGGTGTACTCGAGCTCCTTGTTGACGCCGAGCTTGAGGAACGGACGCGTGGCACCCGCGGGCTGCCACTGCTCCTCCAGCACCTTCTTCACCTGCTCCCCGGTGAGGTTGAGAGACACCAGGGTGTTGGCGAACGGCTGGACGTTGGCCGCCTCCTTGTAGGTGACCTCACCCGCATCGATGTCCGCGCGGAGCCCGCCCGGGTTCATGAAGGCGATGTCGACGTCGCGCGTCCCATCCTCGTTGAGCGACCAGAGCTGCGCGTCGGCGACGAGGTTCCCGAGCGTCGACTCGCCACCCCGGTTCTCGGGCAGCGACTGACCGGGCACGGGCGCCGAGGCGACGGCGCGACCGAAGCCTGCGGTCGCTGTGCCCAGCACGACGCTGCCGAGCTGGTCGGCCAGCTTCACCGCGGCGGTGACGATCGGCGTGACGGCCGGGTCGTCCGCATAGAGCGGTGTCGTGCCGTCCATGAGCGTGATGATCTCGTTGCTCATGGTCACTGCCTTGGTCGCACGGTTGAACGAGATGTCCATCCGGGAGAACCGCTCGCCGTACTGGCCGCTGGAGATCACGGGGTGACCGTTGATCACGTGGTTGTACGCGAGGTGGCTGTGGCCCGAGACGATGGCGTCGACGTTCGTGCCCGTCTGCATGACGGTCCCGTTGACGATCTTTCCGAACCTGGACGTCGGATCGGTCGCCGACCCGATCGCCGTGGTCGCGGCACCCTCGTGGACGAGGAGCACGACGATGTCGGCCTCGCCGTTCTCCGCCTTGCCGTCGGAGAGCTGGTTGGCCACCCGGTTCGCGGCCTCCGCGGGGTCACCGACCGTGAGGTCCTTGATGCCGTCCGGGCTCACGAGTGACGGCAGCTCGTCGGTGACAGCACCGACGAAGCCGATCGTCACGTCGTCGAACGTCTGGGTCCAGTACTCCGGGAGCGCCGGCTCCGTGGTGCCCTTCTTGTAGACGTTGGCACCGAGGTACTCCCACAGCGCGAGCGGCATGACCCGGTCGGTGAGGTCCGCGAAGCCCTGGTCGAACTCGTGGTTGCCCACGGCGCTGACCTCCAGCCCCGCGGCGTTGAGCGCCTCGATGGTCGGCACGTCCTGCTGGATGAACGACGTGAACGTCGACGCGCCGATCATGTCGCCCGCGGCGGCGAACACCGTGTTGGGATTCTCCGCGCGGATCTGCTTGACCGCAGTCGACAACGCCGCGATGCCGCCGGAAGGCGCCGACTGCTCGATGCGACCATGGAAGTCGTTGACCGTGACGAGGTCGATGTCGACAGTGCCGGGCACCTGCTCGGCGGCCACGCCGACGAGGATCGGGTCGTGGTCGCTGGAGCGGAACGGCGTCCCGGCCTCGGCGGCCGGGCCCCAGTACTCCCGACCCGACCATTCGGGCGAGTTGATCGACCAGACCGCTGCCTTCTTCACCTTGTCGCTCGCCGTCGGCGAGACGATCACGTGGTCGAGCGAGCCGAGCTCGCCGTCGAAGGTGTACGTGTACTGCCCGCGCGCCTTCGTGAACAGCAGGTCGTTCCAGCCCGCGTCGGTGAAGACCTTGATCGGGTCCTCCTTGGCGTACGAGTTGAAGTCGCCCACGAGGTAGACGTCGGTCTTGCGGTCCACCGAGAGGCTCTTGGAGAAGGCGAGGAGGGCCTGCGCCTGCTCGACCCGCTCGTCGTTGAACGCGTCCTGCCCCGGCTGCGGCGTCGGGTCGGTGCCGCTCTTGGACTTGAAGTGGTTCCCCACGACCGTGAGGAACTGCTTGCCGTACTTGAACGTCTGGGCGATCGGCTCGCGCGCGATGTCCCACACGGTCTCGTCGACGACGGTCTGCGCCTCACCCGAGAGCTTCACCCGAGCGGGCTTGTAGATGATCGCGTTCATGATGACGTCGGTGATCGCCGCGTCGTGCAGCGCCGCGGGGGTGCGCACGTAGTCCCACACCCTCGACCCGGCCGCGGCGTTGAGCCCGGCAACGAGGTCGGCGAGCGCCTCGTCGGGAGCCTCGCCGAGCTTGACGGAGTTCTCGATCTCCTGGAGAGCCACGACATCCGCGTCGAGAGCGTTGATCGCGTTGACGATCTTCGACTTCTGGATCGCGAACTCTGCCGCGGTCGCGGCGCCACGGGCGTTCGGGTTGTCGGACAGTCAGCGTCGTGAAGTAGTTCAGAACGTTGAACGCCGCGACCTTGACGTCGCCGCCGACCGCGGGAACCGCTGGGCGCGGGTTGCCGCTCGTGAACGTCGGCTTGAGGTTCGCCGGGCTCGCGTCGTTCACCGGCACCGGCGGCTGAAGGCGCCAGTTGCCGAAGTCGAAGCTGAGCAGGGAGCCGCCGGCCGGGAAGTTCACGACGTCGCCGTTGCGCACGACGGTGTCCTTGGTGAAGTACGGCTGGTCCCCGGGGTGCCCCGCGTTGTCGACGCGGATGCTGTAGCCGTCGTCGAGCAGGAGCCGGGCGCTGTTGTTCGCCGTCGTGACGGCAGCGGCAGCCGGGGTCCCCGGTGCCTGGGTCTCGAACGCCTCCACCGGCATCGTGCTGCCGGCGCTCGTCCACAGCTCTCCGAAGCTCTGCAGGTTGTGGCTGGAGACCACCTTGTACGTCCCCGAGGGACGCACGAGCATGCCCTCGAAGGCCTCGCGCGAGGCGCCGAGCACCGTGGCGGGCAGCGGGGTCACCGTGGGAAGGCCGGCGGCGGCCTGCACGAGCTCGACCGAGCCCACGGCCGTTGCGCTGATCTGCGTCGCACCACTGAACTCGCCGGCTCTGCCGGTCACCTTGACCCTGTCCCCGATGGCAACGCCTTCGGCGGGGTTGCTCGCCAGGAACACGAAGACGCCGTCGGACGCGCCCGGTGTGGCATCCGTCGACCCGCCCGAACCGGCGGTCTGGACGTAGAGACCTCGGTAGCCACCGGTCCGGTGGTCACCGGTGACGATGCCCTCGACCGTGACGGTCACGCCGCTCAGCGGCGTCGCCGCGCCGGTGCCCTGCACCTGGGCGATGGTGTGGGTGACCTCGGCCGCCAGCGCCGGAGCGCTGCCGAGCAGGGAGAGGCCGAGGGCGGATGCCGTGGCCAGGGCCGTCGCGGCGGCGAGCCGCCCGCGCGCCCGGCGGCGGACCGTCGCGGTGGCGGGTCCGTCGCCGTGGGGAGGATGCTGCATTCGGTGTTCTCCTCTGGGTGGTGGGCGCCGGGCAGCCGTTGCATCGCAGGGTCCGGCGGGGCGCGTTCCGGGTTCCGGACGCGAGAGTGCGAGCGTAATCGCCGGGGCGGCGAAGTGCAGCCCCGAGAGGCCACCGGTCGCTCAGCCATTTCTCGGCCGGCCGGTTCACCTCCTGGCGGACGGACGCCCCGGAGCCACCCACGACGATTAGGGACCGGGACCCGCTGTTCCCTACACTGGGTCCACGACCGGTCTCGGCCGGTCGAATTCGCGTGTCCATCCTCTGCCGACCCGTCACGGGGAGACGCAGGGCGCACCACGGCAGTGGCGGATCCGCCCCCTCGGGGGAGCACGGCATCCGTCCGGGGTGTCGCCGGGCACCAGGCAGGCGGCCGACTCTCCGTTCTGGAGGACGAGCCGCCGACGGAACTGACAACCACAGAGCAAGGAGAACGGCAGATGGCCGTCGTCACCATGCGCCAGCTCCTCGAGAGCGGCGTCCACTTCGGGCACCAGACCCGACGGTGGAACCCCAAGATGAAGCGCTTCATCATGACCGAGCGCAACGGGATCTACATCATCGACCTGCAGCAGTCGGTGACCTACATCAACAACGCCTACGAGTTCGTCAAGGAGACCGTCGCCCACGGCGGGACCATCCTCTTCGTCGGCACCAAGCGCCAGGCGCAGGAGCCGATCGCGGAGCAGGCGACCCGCGTGGGGATGCCGTACGTCAACCACCGCTGGCTGGGCGGCATGCTCACCAACTTCCAGACGATCTCCAAGCGGCTCACCCGCCTCAAGGAGCTCGAGGAGCTCGACTTCGACGACGTGGCCGGCAGCGGCTACACGAAGAAGGAGCTGCTGATCTTCAAGCGCGAACGCGACAAGCTGGAGCGCACCCTCGGCGGCATCCGCACCATGGGCAAGGTCCCCTCGGCGGTGTGGATCGTCGACACGAAGAAGGAGCACCTGGCCGTCGACGAGGCTCGCAAGCTCGGGCTCCCGGTCATCGCGATCCTCGACACGAACTGCGACCCGGACGAGGTCGACTACAAGATCCCGGGCAACGACGACGCGATCCGCTCGGTCACCCTGCTGACCCGGGTCATCGCCGACGCCGTCGCCGACGGCCTGATGGCTCGCTCCGGAGGCCGGACCGCCGACGGCGAGGAGGCCGAGGTCGGTGACGAGCCGCTGCCGGAGTGGGAGCGCGAGCTCCTGGCCGGCGACGCCGCCGAGGCCGCCGAGCAGGTGGCCCCGGCCGCCGGAGAGACCGCCGCCGCTGCGGCGGCCGAGGCTGCCACCGAGCCCGCATACTCCACGGGGCCGACCGTCGACACGGAGCCGACCGTCGACACCGAGCCGACCGTCGACACCGTGCCGACCGTCGACGCGACCGAGGCGGCCACCGATGAGGCCGACGTGGCCTCAGCAGGGGCCGGTTCCACGGTCACCGAGGCTCCGGTCGCCGAGGTCACCGATGCTCCGGTCGCCGAGGTCACCGATGCTCCGGCGCCCGAGGGCCTCGAGGCTCCGGTCGCCGAGGTCCTCGAGGCTCCGGTCGCCGAGGCCCTCGAGGCCGAGGCCGCCGAAGGCGCGCCCGCCCCCGCCGGGGACCGGGCCTGACCGGTTCGTCCCCGTCCGACCGCACCCGAGAAAGAGCGACAACACACCATGGCGAACTACACCGCCGCTGACATCAAGGCGCTGCGCGAGAAGACCGCGGCCGGGATGATGGACGTCAAGAAGGCCCTCGACGAGGCCGATGGCGACATGGGCCGCGCCGAGGAGCTGCTGCGCGTCAAGGGTCTCAAGGGCGTGACGAAGCGCGAGGGCCGCACGGCCTCCAACGGGCTCGTCACCGCCCGCGCCGCCGGGGGCGAGGGCACCCTCGTCGAGGTGCTCTGCGAGACCGACTTCGTCGCCAAGGGTGAGCGCTTCCTCGCCCTCGCCGACCAGGTCCTGACCCAGGCGGTGGCGACCAGGGCCACCGACGCCGACACGTTGCGCACCTCGACGCTCGGGGACGGCCGCAGCGTCCAGGAGCTCCTCGACGAGGCCAACGCCACGATCGGCGAGAAGATCGAGGTCAAGCGGGTGGCGCGCCTGGAGGGCGAGCACGTCGTCTCCTACCTGCACCGCACGAGCCCCGACCTGCCCGCGCAGATCGGCGTCCTCGTCGCGACGGCAGGCGGTGACGAGCAGGTGGCCCGCGACGTCGCGATGCACGTCGCGGCGTTCAGCCCGACCGTCCTCACCCGCGAGGAGATCGACGGTGCGACGGTCGACAACGAGCGTCGCGTCGCCGAGGCCACCGCCAAGGAGGAGGGCAAGCCGGAGGCCGCCCTCCCGCGGATCGTCGAGGGCCGGGTCAACGGCTACTTCAAGGAGAACGTCCTGCTCGAGCAGCCGTTCGCCAAGGAGCCGAAGAAGACGGTCGCGAAGGTTCTCGAGGAGTCCGGCGCGAAGGCCACGGGCTTCGTCCGCTACCGCGTCGGGAGCTGACCTCCCCTGCTACCCACGCACATCCGGATGCCGTCCGCTCATGGTGAGCGGGCGGCATCCGTGCGTCCGAGGTCGCGCTCTCGGGGTCCACGCGCATACTGACCACAGGAGGTGGTGACATGGACGAGGCGGCGCCGCGTCTGGATGACCCGGTCGAGCGGGTACACGCTCGCCGAGCGGGTCCACGTCGACGTCCCCCGGGTGCGCCCCGAGGAGATGACGACGACCCAGCAGGTCACCCCTGCGCCGGACCCGCAGGGCGGCCGGGACACCGAGACGGAGTTCATGCTGAGGCACGCCGGCCCCTGACCGGGCTGGGCCGCGCCCGCCGTGGGGGCGGCCTCGTGTGGTTGGGCCGGCTCGACACCGGTGTGACAGGATCTGGTGACCGCCGAGCACACCGCCGAGGAGGCCCCGTGACCACCCATGCCCTCACCGAGTCACCGCCGACCTCCGAGCCGGGGCGCACGAGCCGCCGCGTGCTCCTCAAGCTCTCCGGCGAGATGTTCGGGGGCGGCCGGGTGGGCGTCGACCCGGACGTCGTGCGGGCGATCGCGCGGCAGATCGCCGTGGGCGTCCGCGACGGCATCCAGGTGGCCGTCGTCGTCGGCGGCGGGAACTTCTTCCGCGGCAAGGAGCTGCAGCAGAAGGGCATGGAGCGATCCCGAGCCGACTACATGGGGATGCTCGGCACGGTGATGAACTGCCTCGCGCTGCAGGACTTCCTCGAGAAGGAGGGCGTCGACACCCGCGTGCAGACCGCGATCGCGATGGGCCAGGTCGCCGAGCCGTACATCCCCCGCCGCGCCATCCGTCACCTCGAGAAGGGCCGGGTCGTCATCTTCGGCGCCGGCGCGGGCATGCCGTACTTCTCCACCGACACGGTGAGTGCCCAACGCGCCCTGGAGTGCAAGTGCGATGCGGTCCTCATGTCCAAGAACGGCGTCGACGGGGTCTACGACGCGGACCCCCGGACCAACCCCGCGGCGCGCAAGCTCGACCGGGTGACCTTCTCGGAGGCCCTGCGCACCAACCTCCGCGTCGTGGACGCCGCTGCCTTCAGCCTGTGCATGGAGAACAAGCTCCCCATGGTGGTCTTCGGTATGGAGGGGGACGGCAACATCACCCGTGCTCTGCGGGGCGAGCCGATCGGGACCCTCGTCTCCGCGGGGTGAGCACCGGCGCTTCGCTCTTTGACACACTGGACCCGACACGCCGGCTCAACGCGCGGCATACCGAAGGAGAGCCACCCCCATGATCGACGAGACCTTGTTCGAGGCCGAGGAGAAGATGGAGAAGGCCGTCGAGGTCGCCAAGGAGGACTTCGCCGGCATCCGCACCGGGCGGGCCCACCCCGGCATGTTCCAGAAGCTCCTCGTCGACTACTACGGCGCTCCGACCCCCCTGCAGCAGCTCGCGTCCTTCCAGAACCCGGAGGCGCGCACGATCATCATCAGCCCCTTCGACAAGGGCTCGATGCATGCCATCGAGAAGGCGATCCAGCAGGCGGACCTCGGGGTCAACCCCAGCAACGACGGCAACATCATTCGGTGCGTCATGCCGCAGCTCACCGAGGAGCGTCGTCGGGAGTACGTCAAGATGGCGCACCACCAGGCCGAGGAGGCCCGGGTCTCCGTCCGCAACATCCGGCGGCACGCCAAGACCTCCCTCGAGAGGCTCGTCAAGGACGGCGAGGTCGGCGAGGACGAGGGGGCCCGCGCCGAGAAGGAGCTGGAGAGCGTGACGAAGAAGCACGTCGACCAGATCGACGACCTGCTCAAGCACAAGGAAGCCGAGCTCCTCGAGGTCTGACCTCGCCCCGACGATGACCGACGCCCGCCCTGACGCCACCGCCGACGCCGACCGCACCGCAGCGGGCGGCGCAGCGGAGGCCGGTCCCACCCCCGGTCGCGCCGGTCACCGCAAGGCGCGCCCGCCGAAGGCAGGTCCCACCCCCGGTCACGCCGGTCACCGCAAGGCGCGCCCGCCGAAGGCCGGCCGCAACCTGCCCGCCGCCATCGGTGTCGGGCTCCTCCTCGCCGGACTCGTCATCGGGACCCTCGTCTACGACGCGCGGGCGTTCCTCGCCGTCATCGTCGTGGCGGTCGCCTTCGGCGCCTGGGAGCTGCGCCGCGCGATCGCGACGAGGGGGATCGTCGTGCCCCTCGTCCCGCTCCTGCTCGGCACGGTCGGAATGCTCGTCTCCGCCTACCTCCGCGGGGCCGAGGCCCTCGTCGTCACCTTCGGGCTCACCATCGTCGGGCTCCTGGTGTGGCGGGTCGCCGACGGACTCGCCGGCGCCGCACGGGACCTCAGCGCGTCGGCGCTCGTGGCGTTCTACCCCGTGTTCCTCGGGGGGTTCGCCTCGCTCATGCTCGCCGCTCCCGACGGGCGCGAGCGGATCGTCGTCTTCATCCTCGTGACGGTCTTCTCGGACATCGGCGGGTATGCCGTGGGTGTCCGGCTCGGGCGTCACTCCATGGCTCCGTCGCTGAGCCCCAAGAAGTCCTGGGAGGGTTTCGCGGGGTCCGTCGTCACCTGCGCCCTCGTCGGCGCGATCTCGATGCCGCTGCTGCTCGACGGGGTGTGGTGGGCCGGGGCCGTGCTCGGCGCCGTCGCGGCCGGCGCGGCCACCCTCGGTGACCTCATCGAGTCGAGCATCAAGCGGGACCTGGGGATCAAGGACATGGGGAACCTGCTCCCCGGTCACGGCGGACTCATGGACCGCCTCGACTCCTTGGTGATCGTCGCCCCGGTGGCGTGGGCCCTCCTCCTGTGGTTCGTGCCGATCGGGTGAGCCGGAACGGGACCTGAGACACTCGAGCCACCATGTCCGACACCCCGTCCGCCCGCCCGGTCCCGGGCCAGCTCACCTTCGCCGCCCCCCGTCGCGGTAAGCCTCCCCGCCACCTCGCCGACCTCACTCCCGCGGAGCGCAGGGAGGCCGTCGCCGCCCTGGGCCACCCCGCGTACCGAGCCGGCCAGCTGTCGACCCACTACTTCGACCGCCTCGTCGACAGCCCGGACGAGATGACCGACCTCCCGAGGGCGGTGCGGGACGAGCTGGTCGCCGACCTCCTGCCGACCCTGCTGACACCCATCCGCAGCGTGACCGCCGATCGGGGTGCCACGGTCAAGCAGGTCTGGCGGCTGTTCGACGGCGCCCTCGTGGAGTCGGTGCTCATGCGCTACCCGAACCGGGTCACCGTCTGCATCTCCAGCCAGGCCGGCTGTGGGATGAACTGCCCGTTCTGCGCGACGGGTCAGGAGGGACTGACCCGCAACATGTCCACCGCCGAGATCGTCGAGCAGGTCGTGGGTGCGGCCCGCCTGCTGCGTCGCGGTGGGCTGCCCGACAGTGGCGGGGTCGCCCATGGCGCGGGCCTCGGGGACGAGGCCGACGGCTCCGCGGTCGCGGGTGAGAGATCGCCCCGCGTCAGCAACGTGGTGTTCATGGGGATGGGTGAGGCCCTCGCGAACTACCGGGCGGCCGTCGGCGCCATCCGCCGGCTGGTCGAGCCGGCGCCCTCGGGGCTGGGCATGTCCGCCCGCGGCATCACGATGTCGACCGTCGGGCTGGTGCCCGGCATCGACCGGCTGGCCGCCGAGGGCATCCCCGTCACGCTCGCCCTGTCGCTCCACGCTCCCGACGACGCGCTGCGCGACGAGATCGTCCCCATCAACACGCGCTGGAAGGTCGACGAGGCCATCGACGCGGCGCACCGCTACTTCGAGGTCACCGGACGCCGGGTGAGCATCGAGTACGCCCTCATTCGCGACATCAACGACCAGGCCTGGCGCGCGGACCTGCTCGGGGAGAAGCTCGCCGCGCGCGGCCGCGGATGGGTCCACGTCAACCCCATCCCGCTCAACCCCACACCCGGGTCGAAGTGGACGGCGTCGCGCCGGGGCGTCGAGCAACAGTTCGTCGAGCGCCTGCGGGCACACGGCATCCCGACGACCGTGCGCGACACCCGCGGCTCGGACATCGACGGTGCCTGCGGCCAGCTGGCCGCTGCCACCGCCTGAGCCGTCTACGCTGATCCGGTGCGACGCAGCATCCCGGCCGTCCTGGCCGTCCTCGTCCTGGCCCTGGCCGGGTGCGGTTCGGATGCCGACCTGCCGGCTGGGCTGCGCGCGGCCGACACGCACCCGACGACGCACGTCGCGTCACCGAGCGCTGCCGCGAGCGCGACGGCCGTCGAGGACATCCCGCTGCGGGCCGGCGAGCGGTTCCAGAGCCTGCGGCTGCCCGCCCCCTACTCACCCACGGCACCGGAGGGAACCGGTACCGACGACTACCGCTGCTTCCTCGTGGACCCCCAGCTCGCGAGCGACCAGCTGGTGAGCGGTGTGCAGATCGCTCCCGACAACGTGGACATGGTGCACCACGTCATCGTCTCGAAGGTGGAGCCGGACGCCGTCAAGGAGGCCGAAGGGCTCGACGCGCAGGAACCGGGCGACGGGTGGACCTGCTTCGGTGGTGCCGGACTGAGGGGGACCCGCGGGGCGAACCTCGACAAGGCCGACTGGGTGGGCGCCTGGGCTCCCGGCGGGGGCGAACGCGTCATGGCCGACGACATCGGCATCCCCCTCCCCGCCGGCAGCCAGCTCGTCGTCCAGGTGCACTACAACCTCCTCGCCGGGACCGGGACCGACCAGAGCACCGTCCGCCTTCGTCTCTCGGACGCCGAGGGCAGCGACAAGCAGGCCCTCCAGACGATGCTGCTGCCCGCGCCCGTCGAGCTGCCGTGCCGGGACAACCGCACGAAGGGGCTGTGCAACCGCACCGTGGCCGTCGCGGACCTCAAGCGACGGTTCGCCGAGGACCCCGCCACCGCAGACCTGCTGCACCTGCTCTGTGGCCCGGTCGCGCCCGGGCCGGTCCAGACCTGCACCCGCCCGATCCGGGAGGACGCGACGATCCGCGCCGCGTCGGGGCACATGCACCTCCTCGGGCGGGCCATCACGGTCGACGTCAACAAGGGAACGCCGGACGCCCGCCGGGTGCTCGACATCCCGGTGTGGAACTTCGACGACCAGGGCAGCATCCCCCTCGACGACCCCCTCGACGTCGGGCCCGGTGACACCATCACCGTCACCTGCACGCACGACCAGGAGCTGAGGGACCTGCTGCCGTCGTTCGAGGGCACCGAGGACCGCTACGTCGCCTGGGGCGAGGGCACCACCGACGAGATGTGCCTCGGGATCGTCCTCATGACCCCTCGCTGAGGGTTCCGGGACAGCGCCCCACGGGGAAGCTCAGTCCCCGGTGCAGAGCGCCGCCGCCTCCTCCACGGTGTCGACGAGGTGCAGCCGGTGCTCCATGGCGCGCCCGGCCGCGAGGGCGGTGAGCGCCGGCCACACCGGAACGAGCTCGGTCCAGTGGCGGCGGCCCACGAGCACGACGACCGGCAGGGCCGCCTCCTCGGCGGCGTAGTAGAGGCGCGTCGCGGCCTGGAAGATCTCCTGAACGGTGCCCGCTGCACCTTCGAGCACGACCAGGCCCGCGGTGCACCGCGCCAGGAGCCCGTCCTCACGGATCGCGTTCGAGAAGTACTTGCCGATGCCGTTGCAGAACACGTTCGGCGGCTCGTGCCCGTAGAACCACGTCGGGATGCCGACGCTGCGCACTCGCGTCTCCGCCACCGGGACCTGGAGGAGGTCGTCGTGCACGGCGAGGGCCACCTCTGCCCAGGGGGCGATGTCGGGGTGGAACGACGGGACGGTGCCGAGGCGCGGGAGCGCATCGGCCACTGCGTCGGGGCTCGGCGCCATCGCACCCAGGTTCGCCGCCTCCATGGCCCCGGGACCTCCACCGGTGACCACCGTGAGACCCCCGGCGGCGAGGTCGTGGCCGAGCCGGGCAGCCACGGCATACCCCGTCGTGTCCCGTGCCAACGCGTGGCCGCCCATGACGCCGACGACCGGGGCGTCTGCGATGAACTCGTCGAGCGCGTCGGTGATCGAGTCGTCGTGGATGGCGCGAAGGAGGGTGACGAAGGCGTCGTGCTCGAGTGAGCCGTCCCGGGACCAGTGGTAGGCCATCGCATCCGGCGTGCCCTCGTACCCGTGCTCCCGCAAGCCCGTGTACAGCTCGTGCGGCTGGTACAGGCTGGACCGGTAGGGGTTGATCGGCGCGTGCGGGTCGGTCGGGAAGACGAGCGCACCGTACGAGCGCAGGTGGGCGTGGAGGGCCTCCGTCAGCTGGCCCCCGAGGACCACCATGCCCTCGACGTCGGTGCGGCCGAGCAGCTCGTCCTCGTGCCCCGTGAGGTCGAGGTCCTGGAGCCGCAGGCCACACAGCGGCACCCGCGTCCGAAGGGTCTCCGCGAGGTCCGGCAGACTCTCGATCTCCTCCACGTGCCGAACGTACCCGCGTCACCCGCCGCGACTCGCCGTCCCGCGGTCCCGCAGTCCGCGAGGCTGCGGCTCAGTGGGCGGTGAGGCGGGCGAGCAGTGGGCCGAGCCGGGCAGGTGCGCCGGTGGCGAGCTCTTCACGGTCCGCCAGCCGGGCCAGCCGGAGGCCCGCGTTCACTCCGATCCAGCGCAGCGGTTCGGGCTCCCACCGTGGTGACCGGTGCCCGACCCAGGGGAGCTCGGTGAGCGGGCTGCTGCGCCCGAGTGCGAGGTCTGCGAGCGTCCGTCCGGCCAGGTTGCTCGCCGCGACCCCGTCCCCGACATATCCACCGGCCCAGCCCGTGCGGCTCACCGGATCCCAGGACACCGACGGGTGCCAGTCACGGGCGATCCCCACCGGCCCACCCCACGCGTGGGTGAACCGGACGGTCGCGCGAGCTGGGGCAGCAGGTCGCGCAGAGTTGCACGCAGGGCCGCGAACACCCGCTCCTCGTGGTCGAACTCGGGGCGAATGGTCGAGCCCCAGTGGTAGGGCGCACCGCGACCCCCGAAGGCCAGCCGTCCGTCGTCGGTCCGCTGGCCGTAGATGACGACGTGGCCGTGGTCGGCGAACACCTCCCGTGCGGCAAGGCCGACCCGGCTCCACTGCTCCTCGCTCAACGGCTCGGTGGCGACCATGAGCGAGTACACGGGGACCACCCGGCGGGCGAGACCCGGCAGCGTCCCCGTCCAGCCCTCGGTGGCCAGCACCGTGGTGCGGGCCGAGACGCGGTGACCGTCCTCGAGGACCACCACCCCGTCAGAGGCGCGGGTCACCCGCGCACCCTCGACCACGCGGCCGCCGAGCCGGCGGACCGCCGCCGCGAGGCCGTCGACGAGCCGGCGTGGGTGCACGCGCGCACAGTGCGGCGTGAAGGTGGCCCCGCGAGTCCCCGCCATGTCGAGGCGCTCACGGCTCTGCGCCGCGTCGAGCCAGGCGGTGTCCTGCCCCCCGGAGGCGGCGCGCGCGGCATCGGCCCTCGCTCGCCGCTCCTGGGCGGGGGTCCGGGCGACGAACAGCGCCCCGCCCTTGACGAACCCGCTCCCAAGTGCTTCCTCGGCGTCGACGCGGCCGACCTCGTCGACCGTGTCACGAAGGGCGGCGAGCTGCGCGAGGGCGGCCGTCCGACCGGATCGGCGGGCCATGGTGTCCGGGGAGACCGGCCAGAGGGCCGAGACCCAGCCGCCGTTGCGCCCGCTCGCCCCGAAGCCGACGTGCTCGGCCTCCAGGACGAGCACGTCCAACGCGGGCCGGGCCTTCAGGAGGTAGTAGGCGGTCCAGAGGCCGGTGTACCCGCCTCCGACGACGACGACGTCCGACAGCTGCGGGAGTGCAGCGGATGCCGGTGTCGTGCCCGTCGACGACGGAGCCGCTGCGGTGTCCCACCACAGCGGCTCCGTCGCGGAACGGGGGGTCACCCCGGCCATGTCAGAGGTGGTTCTCGGCCTCGGTGAGCACCGACCGAAGGCGGCGCTCGATCTCCTCGAACTCGGCCGCACCCATGGTCAGCGGCGGCGCGAGCTGCACCACGGGGTCGCCGCGGTCGTCGGCGCGGCAGTAGAGGCCGGCGTCGAAGAGGGCCTTGGACAGGAAGCCGCGCAGGAGCCGCTCGGACTCGGCGTCGTCGAAGGTCTCGCGGGTCGCCTTGTCCTTGACGAGCTCGATGCCGTAGAAGTAGCCGGCCCCCCGGACGTCACCGACGAGCGGGAGGTCCAGCAGCTTCTCGAGGGTGGCCCGGAAGACGGGGGCGTTCTGCTTCACCCGGTCGTTGAGGCCCTCGCGCTCGAAGATGTCGAGGTTCGCCATGGCCGCTGCGCACGACACGGGGTGACCGCCCCACGTGTAGCCGTGGGGGAAGTACGTCGTGCCGTGGCGGAACGGTTCGAAGAGGCGGTCGCTGGCGATCATCAGCCCGAGCGGCGCGTACCCGCTCGTGACGCCCTTGGCGGTCGTGATGATGTCGGGCTGGTAGCCGAAGTCCTCGCAGGCGAACATCGAGCCGATCCGACCGAAGGCGCAGATCGTCTCGTCGGAGACGAGGAGCACGTCGTACTCGTCACAGATCTCCCGGACCCGGTCGAAGTACCCGGCGGGGGGCGGGAAGCAGCCACCGGAGTTCTGCACCGGCTCGAGGAACACGGCCGCGACCGAGTCGGGGCCCTCGAACTCGATCGCCTCGGCGATCCGGTCGGCGGCCCAGCGGCCGAACGCCTTCTCGTCCTCGCGCAGGTGCTCCGGCGCGCGGTACATGTTCGTGTTGGGCACCTTGTGCCCACCCGGGACGAGCGGCTCGAAGTCCACCTTGGCGGCCGGGATGCCGGTGATGGACAGCGCGCCCTGCGGCGTGCCGTGGTAGGCGACGGAGCGGGAGATCACCTTGTGCTTGGTGGGCTTGCCGGTGAGCTTGAAGTACTGCTTGGCGAGCTTCCAGGCCGTCTCCACCGCCTCGCCGCCCCCGGTGGTGAAGAACACCCGGTTGAGGTCGCCGGGGGCGTGGTGGGCGAGTCGCTCGGCGAGCTCGATCGCCCGGGGGTGCGCGTACGACCACAGCGGGAAGAAGGCGAGCTCCGAGGCCTGCTTCGCCATCGCCTCGCCGATCTCGGTCCGGCCGTGGCCGACGTTGGTGACGAAGAGCCCGGCGAGGCCGTCGATGTACTCGTTGCCGCGGTCGTCCCAGATCCGCCACCCCTCACCGCGGGTGATGATCGGAACGGAGTGGCCGAGCCCGCCGGCATCGCGCTCCTCGAACACCGAGTGGCGCGTGAAGTGCATCCACAGGTGGTCGCGTGCGGCGTCGGAGTAGAGCTTGCCGGTGGCGGTGTGCTGGTCGGAGCTGGGCTCCCACACGTCGGACGGATAGGTGGTCATCGCGTACCCCAGTTGTAGTGCTGCTTGTTGAGTTTCAGGTAGACGAACGTCTCGGTGGTCGTGACGCCCGGAAGAACACGGATCCGCTCGGTGAGGAGCTCGAGCAGGTGGTCGTCGTCCTCGCAGACGACCTCGGCGAGGAGGTCGAAGCTTCCCGCCGTCGTGACGACGTAGGAGACCTCCGGCATCGCCGTGAGTGCCTCACCCACGCCGCGGAGGTCGCCCTCGGTGCGGATGCCGATCATCGCCTGGCGGCGGAACCCCACCTGCAGTGGGTCGGTCACCGCGACGATCTGCATGACCTCGGCGTCGAGGAGGCGCTGGACCCGCTGCCGGACCGCCGCCTCGGACAGCCCGACCGCCTTGGCGATCGCGGCGTAGGACTGCCGCCCGTCCTCCTGGAGCAGCTCGATGATGCGCTTGGCGACGTCGTCGAGGCGTGTCTCCGGCACGGAGCGGCCGTTGCGGGCCGGGCGGGCGGATCTGGTCACCGCGCCATCGTGCCGCTGATTCGGATAGTTTGCAAGTGCCGTGAAGACGGATTCCGTATGCCCCTGTGCCTCGCTGTGTAACTTTTCGTGTCAACTCGCGGACCTCCCGTTCATTCTCGCGGGTGACGGGTTTAGAGTCCCACCTGCACGTCCCCACCGAGCACCCGGGAGCAGTCCACATGAGCGGTCCGCGCAGCCTGCGCAACTTCGTCGGCGGCGAGTACGTCGACGGTCGTACGGATACCACGAAGGACATCGTCAACCCGGCGACGGGATCCGTCGTCGCGACCGCCCCGGTCAGCGGGCAGGCAGACGTCGACGCGGCATACGCGGCTGCGGACGCTGCCTTCACGCAGTGGGGGCGCACGACACCGAGCGAGCGCCAGCAGGCGCTCCTGAAGATCGCCGACGCCATCGAGTCCCGCGCTGAGGAGCTCATCGCCCTGGAGTCGGAGAACACGGGAAAGATCCACGCGCTCACCGCGAGCGAGGAGATCCCGCCGATGGTCGACCAGCTGCGGTTCTTCGCCGGCGCGGCCCGCGTGCTCGAGGGCAAGGCGGCGGGCGAGTACATGAGGGGCCACACCTCGTGGATCCGGCGCGAGCCGATCGGGGTCGTGGGTCAGGTGACCCCCTGGAACTATCCGCTGCTCATGGCGGTGTGGAAGATCGCACCGGCCCTCGCGGCGGGCAACACCGTGGTCCTCAAGCCGAGCGACACCACGCCGGAGACGACGCTGCTGCTCGGGGAGATCGCCTCGGAGTTCCTGCCCGCCGGCACCCTCAACGTCATCACGGGTGACCGCGAGACGGGGCGGATGCTCGTCGAGCACCCCACGCCCGGCCTCGTGGCGATCACCGGTTCGGTCCGCGCCGGCGCCGAGGTGGCCGCGAGCGCCGCACCGAACGTCAAGCGGGTGCACCTGGAGCTGGGCGGGAAGGCACCGGTCGTCGTGTTCGACGACGCCGACATCGAGGCCGCGGTGGAGGGGATCGCCGTGGCCGGCTTCTTCAACGCGGGCCAGGACTGCACGGCGGCGACCCGTGTCCTGGCAGCCCCCGGCATCCACGACGACTTCGTCGCCGCCATCGCGGAGTTCGCGAAGAGCTCAGCCCCTGTGGGGCTGCCGGACGACGAGGACGCCCTCTTCGGGCCGGTCAACAACGCGAACCAGCTGGCGCGTGTCTCCGGTTTTCTCGAGCGGCTGCCCTCGCACGCCACCGTGGCGGCCGGAGGCAACCGGCGCGCCGACCTCGGCGACGGCTTCTACCTCGAGCCGACGATCCTCTCGGGCCTGCGCCAGGACGACGAGGCCATCCAGAACGAGATCTTCGGCCCCGTCATCACCGTGCAGCGGTTCGCCGAGGAGGCCGAGGCCCTGGCCTGGGCGAACGGTGTGGACTACGGTCTGGCGTCGTCGGTCTGGACGAAGGACTTCGGCCGCGCCATGCGGATGTCGGCCGCGCTCGACTTCGGCTGCGTCTGGATCAACACCCACATCCCGCTCGTTGCAGAGATGCCCCACGGCGGCTACAAGAAGTCGGGATACGGAAAGGACCTCTCGATGTACGGCTTCGAGGACTACACCCGCATCAAGCACGTCATGGCGAACATCGAGTCCTGATCGAGACGTCCCGAATACGCTGCACCCTGGCCCACCTGCCACATCCTGACCCCAGCACCTCCACCCTGACACCCGCACCCGCAAGGAGACAACCCATGGGCGAGCGCCCCACCCCTGACCTGACGTCCCCCGTTCTGCGCGCCGCGCTGCTGCGCGGCCTGACGACCCGGCGGGCCGTCGTGACCGGCGCGTTCGGGCTCGGTACCACCGCAGCGCTCACGGCATGCGGCAGCGAGGGCACCGACGACGGCGGCACGGCGAGCGGCACCCCGTCGGCCAAGGCCGCGCAGGACGCGAGCGACACCGAGAAGGTCGTGAACTGGTCGAACTGGCCCGAGTACATCGACGTCTCCGACGACGAGAGCACCCGTCCGACGCTCGACGCCTTCACGAAGGCGACCGGCATCACGGTGAACTACACCGAGGACTACAACGACAACGACGAGTTCTACGCCAAGGTCCGGCCGCTCCTCGAGGGCGGCGAGGACACCGGCCGCGACGTGTGGTGCAGCACCGACTGGATGGTGGCCCGTCTCATCCGTCAGGGCTACGTCCAGAAGCTCGACACGGCCAACATCCCGAACGCCAAGAACCTCGAGGACTCGCTGAAGAACGTCGAGTTCGACCCGGGCCGCGTCTACTCCCTCCCGTGGCAGAGCGGCTTCGCCGGCATCGCCTACAACCTCGACGCGACCGGTGGCAAGAAGATCGAGTCGGTGACCCAGCTGCTCACCGACCCGGCGCTCAAGGGCAAGGTGACCCTCCTCACCGAGATGCGTGACACGGTGGGCCTCGTCCTCTGCGAGATGGGCAAGGACCCGGCCAAGTTCACGGACGCCGACTTCGACGCCGCCATTGCGATGATCCAGAAGGCCAAGGAGGCCGGGCAGCTCAAGGGGTTCACCGGGAACGACTACACCGACGGGCTCACCAAGGGCGACATCGCGGCGTGCGTCGCCTGGACGGGCGACGTCGTGCAGCTCCAGTTCGAGAACGAGGCGGTCCAGTACGCCCTTCCGGAGGCCGGCTTCACGCTGTGGTCGGACAACTTCGTCATCCCGGCTCTGGCCAAGCACAAGAAGAACGCGGAGACGCTCATCAACTACTACTACGACCCCGCGGTCATGAGCCAGGTCGAGGCGTGGGTGAACTACATCCCGCCGGTCAAGGGCACCAAGGAGGTGCTCGCGGCCGACGACCCGGAGACGGCCGACAACGAGCTGATCTTCCCGACCCCCGAGGTGCTCTCCCGGGCCAAGGTCTTCCGCGGCCTCAGCGCCGAGGAGGAGACGAAGTACAGCCAGGCCTTCACCGACCTCACCACGAGCTGATGGCGCAGCACGGCCCGGGAGATCTGGAGCTCATCGGTCTGACGAAGTCCTTCGACGACTTCACCGCGGTGGAGCCGATGGACCTCACCATCCCGCAGGGCTCCTTCTTCGCCCTCCTCGGGCCGTCAGGCTGTGGCAAGACGACGACCCTGCGGATGGTGGCCGGACTCGAGCCGCCCACCGCGGGCCAGATCCTCATCGGTGACACGGACATCACGAACACCCGGCCGCACCAGCGCAACGTCAACACGGTGTTCCAGTCCTACGCGCTGTTCCCGCACATGAGCGTCATGGACAACGTCCAGTTCGGTCTGCGCCGACGTGGCGACAAGGACGCCAAGCGCAAGGCGCAGGAAGCGTTGGACCTCGTCGAGCTCGGCCACGCGGGGAGCAAGAAGCCGAACCAGCTCTCCGGCGGCATGCAGCAGCGGGTCGCGCTGGCTCGCGCCCTCGTCAACCGGCCCGACGTGCTGCTGCTCGACGAGCCGCTCGGGGCGCTCGATCTCAAGCTCCGCCGGCAGATGCAGATCGAGCTGAAGCGGATCCAGCAGGAGGTCGGTCTCACCTTCATCCACGTCACGCACGACCAGGAGGAGGCGATGACGATGGCCGACTCCATCGCGGTGATGAACGCAGGGCGGATGGAGCAGCTGGGTGACCCCGCCACGCTGTACGAGAACCCCTCCTCGACCTTCGTCGCGAACTTCCTCGGGCAGTCCAACCTCCTCGCCGCGCACATCACGGGAACGACCGGAGACGGCATGCTGACGGCGGACGTCCACGGCCACGAGGTTCTGGTGCACGCCGGGCGGGTGCCCGACGGGCTGCGGGACGTCTGGCTGGGCGTCCGCCCGGAGAAGCTGGCGCTCGGCGAGGGCAACGGGGCCAACGAGCTGCGGGGCACCGTCACCGACGCGTCGTTCAGCGGCGTGGCCACGCAGTACCTCGTCCGGATGCCGTGGGGCATGGACCTCACGGTGGTCCAGCAGAACGACGGCACTGCACGGGCCCGGCTCGGCGACGCCGTGACGCTCTCCTGGGACCCCGGCCACGAGTTCGTCCTCGACTCGGCCCAGGACGAGGACGCAGGCGTGGAGCGCGTGGTCGTCGATGGCTGAGCTCGCCGTCCTGGCCGGCGGCGAAGCGAGGCCACCCGTACGACGCGCCAACTGGGTTCCGTACGCCCTGCTCGCGCCGGGCCTCCTGTGGCTGGCGATCTTCTTCGTCGCGCCGATGGTCACCCTGCTGTCGCAGTCCCTCCAGGAGGGATCGGTCGAAGCGGGGTACACCTTCACCGGCAACTACCAGATCTACGTCGACGCGCTCCAGAAGTACTGGCCGCAGCTGCTCCGGTCGGTCGGCTACGCAGCCTTGGCGACCCTTGGCGCCCTCGTGCTCGCGTACCCGCTGGCGTACTACATCGCCCAGAAGGCGGGGCGCTGGAAGGGCCTCATGCTCGTCCTCGTCGTGGCGCCGTTCTTCACGAGCTTCCTCATCCGGACCCTCGCGTGGCGGACGATCCTCTCCGACACCGGTGCGGTTGCGGGCCTGGCGCGGTCCACGGGCCTCACCGACGTGCTCCAGGCCGTGACGTTGACGGCCAACAACAGCCTCCTCTCGTCGAAGTTCGCCGTCATCGCAGGCCTCACCTACAACTTCCTGCCCTTCATGATCCTCCCGCTCTACGCCTCCCTCGACAGGCTCGACCGGCGCCTCGTCGAGGCTGCCGGTGACCTCTACGCCACGCCGTGGCAGGGGTTCCGCCACGTCACGTGGCCGCTGTCGCTTCCGGGGGTCGTCGCCGGGACGCTGCTGACCTTCATCCCCGCGACCGGTGACTTCATCAACTCCCGGCTGCTCGGCAACACCCAGACCGTGATGATCGGTCAGGTCATCGACGCTCAGTTCCTCCGCGTGCTGGACTACCCGCTCGCGGCTGCCCTGTCGTTCATCCTGCTCGTCCTCATCCTCGTCCTCGTCAGTACGTACGTCCGTCGCGCCGGCACCGAGGAGCTGGTCTGAGATGACCTGGCTCCGACGTCACCTGCTGCTGTTCGTGGCCGTCGCCGTCCTGCTCTACATGCTCCTGCCCAACGTCGTCGTCGCGATCTTCTCCTTCAACGACCCGGTGGGGCGCTACAACTACACGTGGACGGAGTTCTCCACCCGGGCCTGGACGAACCCGTGTGCTCCGCAAGGGCTCTGCGACGCGCTGGGGCTGTCCCTTCGGGTCGGGCTCATCGCCTCGCTCATCGCGACCGTCCTCGGCACGATGATCGCCTTCGCGCTGGGTCGCTACCGCTTCCGGGCCCGCTCGGGGACGAACCTGCTGATCTTCATGCCGATGGCGACCCCGGAGGTCGTCATGGGTTCGAGCCTGTTGACGCTGTTCCTCATGATGGGAGTCCCCTCCGGGGGCCTCGCCATCACGATCGCCCACATCATGTTCTGTGTCTCCTTCGTCGTCGTGGCCGTCAAGGCACGGGTCGCGACCCTGGACCCCCGACTGGAGGAGGCCGCCGCCGACCTCGGCGCGAACCCGACGCAGACGTTCCTGCGCATCACGCTCCCGCTTGCCGCACCCGGCATCCTCGCCGGAGCACTGCTCGCGTTCTCCCTCAGCTTCGACGACTACATCATCACCAACTTCAACGCGAGCCCCAGCTCGATCACCTTCCCGATGTACGTCTGGGGCGCGGCGCAGCGTGGGGCACCGGTGCAGGTGAACGTCATCGGCACCGTCATGTTCATCGCTGCGCTCGCCATCGTCCTCGTCAGCCAGCTGCTCACGTCACGCCGCCAGCGCGCCACGGCCTGACCCCGCTGCGCCCCACCGAAGGAGACACATCGCATGCGCGTCCTCATGGTCGGGGCGGGCGGGGTCGGCGACGCGGCCGCCCGCATCGCCGCCGAACGCCCCTTCTTCGAGGCGTGGGTCGTCGCGGACCACGACCTCGCCCGGGCCGAGCGCACGGTGGCGGCCGTCACCGAGCGGCACGCGGGCGAGACGCGGTTCAGCGCCGCACAGGTGGACGCGTCGGACGCCGCAGCCGTCGAGACCCTCGCCCGGGAGGTCGCGGCGACGCACGTCTTCAACGCGGTCGACCCGCGCTTCGTCCTCCCCGTCTTCGAGGGCGCCCACGCCGCCGGTGCGGACTACCTGGACATGGCGATGAGCCTCTCGCAGCGCCATCCCACGGAGCCCTACGCCAAGGTGGGCGTCAAGCTCGGTGACGACCAGCTCGCGCAGGCCGATGCGTGGGAGGCCGACGGCCGGCTCGCCCTCGTCGGCATCGGCGTGGAGCCGGGGCTGTCCGACGTGTTCGCCCGGTATGCCGCGGACCACCTCTTCTCGGACATCGACGAGCTCGGGACACGGGACGGCGCGAACCTCGTCATCCGGGACGACGAGGGCAACGAGGTCTTCGCGCCGGGGTTCTCCATGTGGACGATCATCGAGGAGTGCCTGAACCCGCCCGTGGTCTGGGAGCGGCGCCGCGCCGTGGGCACCGACGGGTCGTACGACGTCGAGGCCGGGTTCTTCACCCTCCCGCCGTTCAGCGAGCCGGAGGTCTTCGACTTTCCCGAAGGCATCGGGCCGGTCGAGTGCGTCCATGTCGAGCACGAGGAGGTCCTCCTCATGCCCCGCTGGGTCGACGCCGAGCGGGTCACCTTCAAGTACGGCCTCGGCGAGGAGATGATCGGCATCCTCCGGACCCTGCACACCCTGGGTCTGGACCGCACCGACCCGGTCCGGGTCAAGGGCGTGGAGGTCAGCCCACGCGACGTCGTGGCCGCGGTGCTCCCGGACCCCGCGACGATCGGGCCCCGGATGGAGGGCAGGACCTGCGCCGGCCTGTGGGTCACGGGCACGGGCAAGGACGGGCAGCCGCGCCGCACATACCTCTACCACGTGTCCGACAACGCGGACACCATGCGCGACTACGGGGCCCAGTGCGTCGTCTGGCAGACCGCCGTCAACCCCGTCGTGGCACTCGAGCTGCTGTCCACCGGCGCCTGGTCGGGGATCGGCGTCCTCGGACCCGAGGCGTTCGACGCCGTCCCGTTCCTCGACCTCCTCGCCGCCCCCAAGCCGGGGGGCTTCGGCTCCCCGTGGGGGCTGGAGGACCGCTGACCGCGCCGTACCCTGAGACCACGACCGCGGCATCCCGAAGGAACCCCATGGCTGTCACCCAGACCTCCCTCATCGACTCCGTCCCCACGGGGCTGCTCATCGGTGGGCACTGGCGCGAGGCGAGCGGTGCGGCGCGCTTCGACGTTCGCGACCCCGCCACCGGCGAGGTCCTGACGACCTGCGCCGACGCCACGCCCGACGACGGCCTGGCCGCTCTCACGGCCGCCCACGACGCGCAGGTCGGCTGGGCGGCGACACCTCCCCGGGACCGCAGCGAGATCCTGCGCAGGGCCTTCGAGTCGCTCGTCGAACGCACCGACGAGTTCGCGACCCTCATGAGCCTGGAGATGGGCAAGACCGTCGCCGAGGGGCGCGGCGAGGTGACCTACGGGGCCGAGTTCTTCCGGTGGTTCGCGGAGGAGGCCGTGCGGATCCACGGGCGCTACTCGGTCGCCCCGAACGGCGCCTCCCGCCTTCTGACGATGAAGCAGCCCGTGGGTCCGACGCTGATGATCACGCCGTGGAACTTCCCTCTCGCGATGGGCACCCGCAAGATCGGTCCCGCGGTGGCCGCCGGGTGCACGATGGTCGTGAAGCCGGCCCACGAGACCCCCCTGACGATGCTGCTCCTGGCCGAGGTGCTGCGGGAGGCGGGGCTCCCGGACGGCGTGCTCAACGTCGTGACGACGACGCACTCGGGTGCCGTCTGCGAGCCGCTCATCCGTGACGCGCGGCTGCGCAAGCTCACGTTCACCGGCTCCACCGCCGTCGGGAAGGTGCTCGTCGAGCAGTCCGCCGAGCAGCTCCTGCGGGTGTCGATGGAGCTCGGGGGCAACGCGCCGTTCCTCGTCTTCGAGGACGCCGACCTCGACGCGGCCGTCGACGGGGCGATGCTCGCGAAGATGCGCAACATCGGCGAGGCCTGCACCGCGGCCAACCGCTTCTTCGTCCACGAGTCACTCGCCGACGACTTCGCCTCCAGGCTGGCCGAGCGGATGGGGGCCCTCGTCGTCGGGAGGGGCACCGACGAGGGCGTCGACGTCGGACCGCTCATCACCGAGAAGGCCCGCGACGGCGTCGACGAGCTCGTGCAGGACGCCGTCGGGCGAGGCGCCAGCGTACTCACCGGTGGGGGACCGGTGCCGGGCGACGGCTGGTTCTACGAGCCCACCGTCCTGGCGCACGTGCCGGCCGACAGCCGCTGCCTGCGCGAGGAGATCTTCGGGCCCGTCGCGCCGGTGTCGACCTTCTCCGACGACGCGGATGCCGTCGCCAAGGCGAACGGGACCGAGTACGGGCTCGTCGGGTACGTCTACACCCGTGACCAGTCACGAGTGCTCCGGGTCGCCGAGGCGATGGAGTTCGGGATGATCGGGGTCAACACCGGCATCGTCTCGAACCCGGCCGCACCCTTCGGGGGGGTCAAGCAGTCGGGGTTCGGGCGCGAGGGGGGTTTCGAGGGGATCGACGAGTACCTCGAGACCAAGTACGTCGGCATCGTGCTGTGAGGGCCGTCGGCCCGCTGTTGACGAGAACCCGTGGCAGGGCTCGCTGCACAGTGGTGGGATGTCTCCCATGAGCAGGAGGCGGAGACCGAGCATGTCAGGGACACCGGCCACATCCGGCGCAGGCGGCACATCCGGTGCGCCGACGCGACCGGACGATGCGAGCGCAGCCTCTGCACGCGGCGCGGGGAGCGCCTCCCAGCGGCCCGAGCTACGGCGGTCCGTGCAGCTGCTCCTCGACCAGACCGACGACGCGCTCCGGCGCGGTGCGCGACCAGGGGCGCAGGTGTGGCCCACCGGGTTCGGCCTGCTCGACTCCACCCTCGACGGAGGACTGCGCTCCGGTGAGCTCGTCCTCCTCGGTGGGAGCGAGGGTACCGGCAAGACGACCATCGCGCTGCAGATGGCGCGCAATGCCGTGTCTGTGGGCCGGCACGCCGTCGTCTTCTCCTTCGAGCACGACGCGCAGACGCTCATCCAGCGGCTCATCGCGCTCGAGGCGGCCACGACAGCCGTCACCGACGGAGAGCACCCTGCCGCGGCGGCCGACGTCCACGCCGTCCGAGCGGTCTTCGAGGCCGAGGACCCCGACCGTCGTGGCCTTGCCGACGCGCTCGGCCGCCTCCCCTACGGCCGCGACGCCCTCGCCACGGTGTACGAGTATGCGCCGCGGCTGCACATCCACGAGTCCAACTCCTCGACGACCCCCGACGAGGTCGCGAAGGTCACCTCCGCCGTGGCGGACGAGGCCGGAGAGCCGCCGATGGTGCTCGTCGACTACCTCCAGAAGATCCCGCTCCATGGGCATGACGGTGACGAGACCTCACGCGTGACCGTCGTGACGGAGACCCTCAAGGACATGTCCCTCGAGCTCGAGTGTCCCGTCGTCTGCATCTCGGCGTCCGACCGCGAGAGCCTCGGCGCCGGGCACCGCATGCGGACCCGGGACCTGCGCGGCTCGTCGGCGCTCGCCTACGAGGCCGACCTCGTCCTCATCCTGTCGAGCAAGGAGCACATCGTCTCGAGGGAGCACCTCGTCTACGACCTCGGGAGCACCCAGCGCTTCCGCCGCTGGGCGGTCGTCACCGTCGAGAAGAACCGCCACGGGATGGGACAGGTCGAGCTCGAGATCGAGAAGGACTTCGAGCACGGGCGATTCGACCCCCGGGCCCAGGTGGTGACGGAGCACCTCATCGAGGAGCGGGTCCACACGACGTGACCAGCCGAAGGGCGTATCGGCGGGGACCCGGGACAATGGCTTCGTGACCTCCCGCTCCGTGGCCGTGCTCGGCTCCACCGGCTCGATCGGCACCCAGGCCCTCGAGGTCGTCTCCCGGCACCCCGGCAGCTTCACCGTGGTGGCGCTGTCGGCCGGGTCCAACGTCGACCTCGTCGCCCGGCAGGCGGTCGACCACGACGTGGCCCTGGTCGCCGTGGCTCGTGCAGACGCCGCGCGGGTCCGTGACGCCATCGCCGCGTATGCCGCGGTCGCCGGACGCCCGGTGACCGTCGCCGGACGTCGTCATCGGCGACGAGGCGGCGACGGTCGCGGCGGCCTGTGGGGCGGACGTCGTGCTGAACGGGATCACCGGCTCGATCGGGCTGCGGCCGACGCTGGCGGCCCTCGGCGCCGGGTCGGTGCTGGCGCTCGCGAACAAGGAGTCGCTCATCGTCGGTGGTGCGCTCGTCCGGGCGGCGGCGCGGCCGGGTCAGATCGTTCCCGTGGACTCCGAGCACAGCGCGATCGCGCAGAGCCTGCGCGGCGGCCGGGCGCAGGAGGTGCGCCGCCTCGTCATCACCGCGAGTGGTGGACCGTTTCGTGGTCGCAACCGCGCTGAGCTCACGTCGGTCACGCCCGAGCAGGCTCTCGCGCACCCGAACTTCGCGATGGGGCGCGTCGTCACCACGAACTCGGCGACGATGGTCAACAAGGGCCTCGAGGTCATCGAGGCGCACCTGCTCTTCGACATCCCGCTCGACCGGATCGACGTCGTCGTGCACCCCCAGCAGCAGATCCACTCGATGGTCGAGTTCCACGACGGCTCGACGATCGCCCAGCTCGGACCGCCCCGCATGCTCGTGCCGATCGCGCTGGGGCTCTCGTGGCCGGACCGCCTCGAGGCCGTCGACGTCCCGTCCGACTGGTCCATCCCACAGACGTGGGAGTTCCACCCGTTGGACGACGAGGCCTTCCCGGCGGTGCGCCTCGCCCGGCAGGTGGGGGCCGCCGGGGGAACGTTCCCCGCGGTCTACAACGCCGCGAACGAGGTGTGTGTCGACGCCTTCCACGACCACAGGATCCGCTTCCCGGCCATCGTCGAGACGGTGGCTCGGGTCGTGGAGAGGCACAATGGGAGCAACCACGACGCCTCGAGCGTTGAGGGAGTGCTCACCGCCGACCGGTGGGCCCGTCAGTACGCCGCCGAGCTCATCGGTGTCGGATCCGGCGACGACCACGCCACGGAGGCCCGGTGACCACCCTCGCGTTCCTGCTCGGTGTCCTGTTCATGGCCACCGGCATCGCGCTCTCCATCGCCCTGCACGAGGTGGGCCACCTCGTGCCGGCCAAGCGGTTCGGGGTGCGCGTCACCCAGTACATGGTCGGGTTCGGCCCGACGCTGTGGTCGCGGCGGCGAGGGCGAGACCGAGTACGGCGTCAAGGCGATCCCGCTCGGCGGCTACATCCGGATGATCGGCATGTTCCCTCCGCGCCCCGGTGACGAACCGGGCAAGGTGCGGGTGTCGAGTACCGGCCGGTTCACCCAGCTCGTCGACGAGGCCCGGGCTGCAAGCCTCGAGGAGGTCCGACCCGGCGACGACGACCGTGTCTTCTACAAGCTCTCGGTGCCGCGCAAGGTCGTCGTCATGCTCGGCGGGCCCATGATGAACCTGCTCATCGGCGTGGTCCTCCTGACCATCCTCGTCACCGTGCACGGCGTCTCGACCCCGCAACCGGGCGCCGTCGTGGCGACGGTGTCCCAGTGCGTCGTCCCGGTCACCCAGGTGGAGGCGGCGGTGTCGTGCGAGGGCCGGCCCCCGACGCCCGCGCTCTCGGCGGGCATCGAGCCGGGCGACCGCATCGTGTCGATCGGTGGTGAGGTCGTCGACGAGACGACGGACGTGGGCACCTTGATCCGCCCGCGCGTCGACCAGCCGGTCGAGCTGGTCCTCAGTCGTGACGGGCGTGAGCTCACGGTCACGGCAACCCCCATCCGGAACGTCGTGCCGGTCGTCGACGCCGAGGGCCTGCCGGTCGCGGACCCGGACGGGACGCCGCAGACCATGGAGGCCGGGTTCCTCGGGGTGCGTTCCACCGCTCCCGTCGAGTTCGAGCCGCAGCCGCTCACGGTCGTGCCCGGGCTGATCTGGAACGGGGTGAGCCAGACGGCCCAGGCCCTCGTTCGCGTGCCCGAGCGCATGGTCGGGGTGTGGGAGGCGGCGTTCGGTGGCGCCGAGCGCGAGGTCGACAGCCCGATGTCCGTCGTCGGCGTCGGGCGCGTGGCCGGCGACGCGGGCGCGGGCAAGTACGACGCGTTCGTCGGGGAGTCGGCCGGTGACAAGTTCTGGTTCCTGCTGAGCCTGCTCGCCGGCCTCAACTTCATGCTCTTCGTCTTCAACCTCATCCCCCTCCTTCCGCTCGACGGTGGTCACGTGGCGGGTGCGCTGTGGGAGGGGCTCAAGCGCCAGACCGCCCGGCTGCTCGGTCGGCCCGACCCGGGCTACGTCGACGTCGCGAAGGCGCTCCCCGTCGCCTACTCGGTGTCCATGGTCCTGCTGGGGGCGTCGCTGCTCCTCATCTACGCCGACGTCGTCAAGCCCGTCAACCTCGGGGGCTGACCTGCGATCCATGGAACGTGTCGACGTGCCCGCCCGGGCGGGAGCCGGGGACGTTTCGCCGGCTCCCGCTCGGCGTGTCGGGTGGCTTTCGACCCTGCCGATGAGGGATAGTTCGTGGGCTCTTTCTCAGACATTTTGTTCGTCCGCTTTGTTCTGGGGCGTCACGTCAGACACACTCGCACCATGACGGCAGGAACACCGGCCGGCCCCAGCGCCGAGACCCGGGCAGAACGAGGGCGCCATCGACAGCCTCGCACGGGCGACAACAGGAGGCCGTTGGTCCTCCTCGGTGTGCTCGCGCTGGTGCTGGCGCTGACGACCGGGGTCGGCCTCGTGGCCACCCGTGACCGGGGCATCGCCTCGTCGGGCGAGTGCTCCGGCGACGCCGCCCTGCGGATCAACGCGGCAGCGCCGGTGGCGGCGGTCCTGGACGACTACGCGGACGACTTCGACGAGTGGGTGGAGGACCGCGACGGCCTGCCCTGCACGACGACGAAGGTCACGAGCGTCACGGCCCAGGGCTTCTCCGCCGCAGTGGGTCGCGCTCTCGACGGGAACACCACCGATGCCCCCACGACGTGGGTGCCGGACTCCGCGCTGTGGCGCGCGGTCCTGGCGCGGGACCCCCGGATCGCCCAGGTCCTGCCGCGAAACTATCCCGTCGTCGCCTCCACACCGGTCGTCTTCGCCGCTCCACGCCCGATGGCCGAGGCGCTCGGCTGGCCGGACCGGCAACCCTCGTGGCAGCAGCTCAGTGCGCTCGCGGCGGACCCGAAGGGATGGAGCGCCGTGAAGCACCCGGAATGGGGGCGGATGCGCCTCGAGTGGCCGAACCCCCTGACGGCGACGGCGGGCCTGGGCTCCACCGTCGCGGTCTACCGCGACCTCGCCATCGGCGTGGAGGCCACGGACGACCTGAGGCGCCGCCTCGTGACGGCACACAACGCCGTGAGCGACGCGACGGGTGACCTGTCCGGCGCGCTCGGCACGCTGCGCACGGCCGACCCGGCTGATGCCGAGACGTTGCGCGACCTGCCCATCGTCCCGGCCACCGAGCAGGAGGTCGTCGCCTTCAACCGGGCCAAGCCCAAGACCGAGGTCGCTGCCCTCTACCCGACCGACGGGTGGGCGGTCAGTGAGGTGCCGGTGCTCGGGCTCGAGGCCGAGTGGGTGTCGCCCGCACAGCGTCGCGCCTCACAGGCCTTCGCCGACTTCGTGGTCCAGGGACCGGCCCAGGCCGCGATGAGAAAGGTCGGATGGCGCGCCGCCCGGCTCGACTCCGCAGTGACCGGGTCCGCAGGCGTCGTGGCCACGCAGCCGCGATACACACCGGCGCAGCCGAGCCAGGACGTGCTCGCCCGGACCCTCCAGAACTGGACGGCGCTGGACCGCCGCGGCTCGCTCCTCGTCGTCCTGGACACCTCCGGTTCGATGAAGGAGCTCGTGCCCAGCACGGGCCAGAGTCGCCTGGACCTGGCGAAGGACGCGGTGCTCGCCTCGCTGCCCTTCTTCGCCGACGAGGCCTCGGTCGGGCTGTGGACGTTCTCACGCGCCGAGAGCGGACGTGACTGGGTCGAGGTCGTCCCGCTGGGTCGTCTGGATCGGCGGGTGCGCGGGGGTACCGCCCGCGACACCATCGCGGCCGCCGTGCCGAAGATCAAGGCCGCGAACGACACGGCCCTCTACGAGACGACCCTCTCCGCGGTCGCTGCCGTGCGTGAGTCGTGGCAGCCCGGGCCCAACACCGTCGTCATCATCAGCGACGGCAAGAACGAGGACCCGGGAAGCCCAAGTCTCGAGACGACGCTCCAGCGGCTCGTCGACGGCGCGGACCCGTCGCGTCCGGTCGAGGTGCTCACGATCGCTCTCGGCTCCTCCGCCGACGCCAAGGCGCTCAACAACATCTCCGCCGTGACGAAGGGCAAGGCGTTCACCGCGGCACAGCCCGAGGACCTGGAGTCGGTGTTCCTCACCGCACTCACCGGCTGACCGCTGCGCCGTTCGGTCCGGAAGCGGTCAGGGCGCTCCCAGCGACCCCACGTAGGCTTGGTGCCATGTCGGTCTCCCTCGGTATGCCCGCCCTGCCTCCGCCCGTCATCGCGCCGCGTCGTGTGAGCCGCAAGATCCGGGTCGGGAAGCTGGAGGTCGGCGGTGACGCCCCGGTCTCCGTGCAGTCGATGACGACGACGCCCACGACGGAGATCAACGCCACTCTCCAGCAGATCGCCGAGCTCACCGCATCTGGCTGCGACATCGTGCGCGTCGCCTGCCCCAGCCAGGACGACGCCGAGGCGCTGCCCGCCATCGCCCGCAAGTCGCAGATCCCCGTCATCGCGGACATCCACTTCCAGCCCAAGTACGTCTATGCGGCGATCGACGCGGGCTGCGCCGCGGTTCGGGTCAACCCCGGCAACATCCGGCAGTTCGACGACCAGGTCGCCGAGATCGCCCGACGGGCGAAGGAGGCCGGTGTCTCGATCCGCATCGGCGTCAACGCCGGGTCGCTCGACCGCCGGCTCCTGGCGAAGTACGGGAAGCCGACCGCGGAGGCGCTCGTCGAGTCGGCCGTCTGGGAGGCGAGCCTCTTCGAGGAGCACGACTTCCACGACTTCAAGATCTCGGTCAAGCACAACGACCCCGTCGTCATGGTGCGGGCCTACCAGATGCTCGCCGAGCGGGGCGACTGGCCGCTCCACCTCGGTGTCACCGAGGCCGGCCCCGCCTTCCAGGGGACGATCAAGTCGGCGACGGCCTTCGGTGCCCTGCTGAGCCAGGGGATCGGCGACACGATCCGGGTCTCGCTCTCGGCTCCGCCGGTCGAGGAGGTAAAGGTCGGCATCCAGATCCTCCAGTCGCTCAACCTGCGGCCTCGCAAGCTGGAGATCGTCTCGTGCCCGTCCTGCGGGCGGGCGCAGGTCGACGTCTACACGCTGGCGGACGAGGTGACCGCCGGCCTCGAGGGGATGACGGTGCCGCTGCGCGTCGCGGTCATGGGATGCGTCGTCAACGGACCCGGTGAGGCGCGCGAGGCCGACCTCGGGGTCGCCTCCGGCAACGGCAAGGGGCAGATCTTCGTTCGTGGCGAGGTCATCAAGACCGTGCCCGAGAGCCAGATCGTCGAGACCCTCATCGAGGAGGCCATGCGCATCGCCGAGGAGATGGGAGAACCGATGGACGAGGAGTCGGTGGGCACTCCGTCGGTCACCGTCGGCTGACCGCCTCGACCGGATGCCGTCCGCGCGCCTCGACGGCTTCGTCCCACCCCCGGCGACCGGACGCCGGGCCGACGTGCTGGCGAAGCTGGCGGCGCACGTGGTCGCGCTTCGCCCCGGCGGGCGCGCCGTCGTGGCCATCGACGGGGTCGACGGCGCGGGGAAGACGGTGCTCGGCCGGGAGCTGTGCGCGCTCGTCGCGCCCCACCGCGAGGTGCACCGAGCGTCGGCCGACGGCTTCCACCGGCTCCGGGCCCAGCGGTACGCCCGCGGCCGTACGGCGGAAACCTACTACCGCGACAGCTTCGACCACGCGGCGATGCGCGACCGGCTGGTCCTGCCCTTCCGCCGGGGGCTGACCTGGGTGCGGGCCGTGCACGACGTCGAGTGGGAGCACGCGGTCGACGTGGCTCCCGAGCGGCCCCCCGGGCCGGATGGGGTGCTGCTCGTCGACGGGGTGTTCCTCCACCGGCCGGAACTCGCCGACCTGTGGGACGCGAGCGTCTGGGTCGACGTGCCGTTCGACGTCTCGGTGCCGCGGGGCAACGCGCGCTTCGGGCCGGTGGACGTGGTCTCCGCCGACCCGGCATCCGAGGAGAACGCCCGCTACGTCGGCGGCCAGCGTCTCTACCGTGCCGAGGTCGAGCCCGCCACGCGCGCCACGTGGGTGCTCGAGAACGCCGACCTCGGCGCCCCCGTGCTCACCACTCGGAGGGTGACGGGTGCTGCTCCTTCTGGGACGCCGACAGCTTCCGGTTGAGCGAGAACAGCCGGCCGAGCACCGGCATGAGCACGAGGTTGAGCCCGTGCAGGATGCCGATGACGAGGAGGATGCCGCCGATGCGCATCACCGACTCCTGGACCTGCTGGGCGGTGACGAGACCGGTGGACACGTCCCAGTCGGCCTGCGGCGCGAAGTTCGCGGTCATGAGGATGTACGCCGCGAAGATCAGGTAGTACACGATGTCGGTGAGAACGAGGAAGCTCTTGCCGGTGAGCGGGTTGTCGTGGAAGACGTCGGCGGCGTAAGCCCGCCCGAAGCGTTTGATGAAGGGCCCGAGCCACAGCGCGATGGCGACGAGGACGAGGGTCGTGGCGAGTTCGACGATCCACCAGGGCATGGCAAGGGCTCCGTTCGGGCGGGGGGTCAGTGTCAGGACGGCCACCGTGGTGACTGCCGATGCGACGAGGGCGCCGACGAGCACGGTCAGGCCGTGGCGTCGTCGCTGGCGGTCAGCCTCGATGCTCTCCACGACGCGGTCGTAGAGGTCGGGGGAGGGCGTCGTGCCCGACGTCCTCAGCGCACGGGTGATGCGGTCCTCGAGGTGGGTCATCGGTCGGCCTCCAGAGTCGTGCCCAGGGCGTCCAGGCCGCGTTGCAGGTGGGTCTTGACGGTGTTCGCCGACAACCCGAGCGTCGCCGCGATCTCGGCGACGGGCAAGTCGTAGTAGTAGCGCAGCGTCACGCAGTCACGTTGGCGCCGGGGAAGGGCGCGGAGCGCCGCGACGACCGCCGCCCGCTCGGCCCGTTCCTCGGCCGTCTCCTCCGCCGACGGGGCGTCCGGCTGGGCCGGCGGCCGGTGCCGCCACGACACGAAGCCGCGCCGGTTGTGGTCCCGGGCGAGGTTGATGACGATCGAGCGCAGGTAGGCGGCCGCGCGATCGCGGTCGCGCAGCCGCTCCTGGTGTCGCGCGAACCGGATGAACGCCTCCTGGACGAGGTCCTCGGCGGCGGTCTTGTCGTCCACGTAGAAGCGGGCGAGCCTGGTGAGGGACGCCGCCTCGACGTCGAAGAGGAGACCGACGTCGACGGGTCCGGGACCCGCGACGTCGACCGGTGCAGCGGTGGTCGCAACCTCCATCATGGGGACGGACGAACCAGGCGGCCCGACGGGTGACACCGCGACCTGACGATTCTCGGGCGCATCATCGTGCAGTTCTCGCGCCTGCTCGAGGTCACCCGGGCCGCCCCAGCCCCACGTCTTCCTGGTGTCCGCACTCTGGCGGACCCGACGGAAGGGGCTGACCATGTCCATGACCTCCCGCCGCGCACTCGCCGTGCCGGCCATTCTCGCGCTCGGCGCCGTCGTGGCGACAGCCCCGGCGGCTGCCGACACCGGCGGGGTCCTCGTCCGCAGCGCCGGGACCCTGTCCGACCTCCAGACGGCCGCCGCCGGCCCCTTCGACGGCGCGAGGGCCGTCGTCCAGATCGTCGCCTCGGGCGCCGCGTCGTCACACGCTGTCCTCCGCGTTCAGGGGATCGCGGGTGCGGACGGGGAGACCTTCGGGGCGCACCTGCACCTCGGCCCCTGCCTCGCAGGGAACGGTGCGGCGGCCCTCGGGCACTACAACACCGACGTCCTCGCGGCGGACCCGACTCCCGAGGTCAGCGAGGAGACCGAGGTGTGGCTCGACCTGAGCGTGGAGGACGGTGCGGCGACGTCGACGGCATCCGTGCCGTTCGTGCCCCTCGGCGGTGACCGTTCCGTCGTCGTCCACGCCCTCGCCACCGACCACCACACCGGCCTCGCCGGGGCCCGGCTCGCGTGCCTCCCCGTGGTGTGGTGATGCGGCGGGCACTCGCCCTCGGCCTCGCCGGCGGGCTGTTGTGGGGCGTCGCGGCGCGCGTGTTCATGCGGCTGCTGGCCACCGTGCCGGCCTTCTCGTGGAGTGGCACGCTGTTGATCCTCGGTCTCGCCGCCGTGGCCGGTGGTGCTGTGGGAGTGGTCCACGGGGCGCGCACGACGGGGCGCTCTGCGTGGTGGCGCGTCGCCGGGCTGCCCTTCGTGGTCATCTTCGGCTCACTCGGCGCGCTGCTGGCACCGAGCGCCCTCGGGGTCGCCGCGCTCCTGCGGGGTGGGCGCGTGCTGCGCGTCGTCGGGGGCCTGCTCGTGCTGGGAACGCCGGCCCTCCTGGTGCTGACCAACGAGGACGGCGCGCCGACGCTCACCCAGTGGATCGGTCTCGCGGTCCTGGCCGGCTGTGTCGTCGTGCAGGGATGGGCCCTCGGGGAGCTGCTCCGTCGCTGGCGGCCTCCGACCCTCGTCGGCACGGACCGGCAGCCGGTGGTGGCGGCTGTCCCGGCGTGACGACTCGGTGGAGGGCCGCAGTTGCCCGGATCAGCCCTAGGCTGGCTCCGTGCTGCGCACGCGCTCCGCGGCTCGTCCGCTGTCGCTCGCCGACCGGGACGAGGCCCTCGACGTCTGTGCTCGCGACCTGCCGAGCGGCGTGTTCGTCGCCGCCCGCATCATCGAGGGCGCGCGCGCCGGGTCCCTCTCGAGCGTCCTGGGGCACCGCACCGAGGGTGAGCTGACGTCCCTGTGCTGGGCGAGTGCCAACGTGGTGCCGGTCGCGACCACCGAGGAGAGCCGGGTGGCATTCGCCGACCGGGTCCGGAGGTGGCGTGGCCGGTGCGCCTCGGTCTTCGGCCCGCGAGCCGAGGTCGATGACCTCTGGCGGCACCTGGAGCCCTCCTGGGGTCCGGCCCGCGCGGTCCGGGCGCACCAGCCGCTGCTCGTCGCGGACGACCTCCCGTCCAGGCGCGGTGTGCCGCTCGACCCCCGGGTTCGACCAGCCCGGCCCGCCGAGGTCGACGTCGTGCTCCCCGCCGCGGAGCACATGTTCACGGCGGAGATCGGCTACCCGCCCTACCGGGGCAGCGACCGCGGATACCGGTCCTCGCTCGCATCGCTCGCCGCTCGGGGCCACACCTACGTCGTCCTCGAGGGCGGCGAGGTCGTGTTCAAGACCGACATCGGCAGTCTCGCGCTCGGCTGCGCCCAGCTGCAGGGGGTGTGGGTGGCGCCGCGCCTGCGAGGGAGAGGGCTGGCCGTCCCGATGCTCGCGAGCGTCGTCGAGCAGGTCATGGTCGGACCAGCGCCGCTCGTGACCCTCTACGTCAACGACTACAACGCCGCCGCCCGGGCCACCTACGAACACATCGGCTTCCGCGAGGTGGGTGAGTTCTCGACCGTGCTGCTGTGACGGGGTGGCCGGATGGTTGGATGGGGCATGGCCCTCGGCACGCTCGCCGCGCTCGGCACGCTCGCCGCCGCGCAAGGCACCCTCGGCACGCCCAGCCCCCCGGCGCTTCTGTTCGACGTCGCTGGACGCTCGGCGCTGCTTGCGGCACCCCGCTGAGGTCGGCGTGTCCACGTTGGCGTGGCAGCGGCTCTCGGAGGCCGACCTCCCGGCGCTGCACGCCCTGGCCAGCAGGTGCCTCGCCGCCGACGGTGGGCTCCCGTTGCTTGCGGAGGAGGCGATGCTGCGGCGGTTCTTCCTGTCCGGCAGCGGGATCGGGGGCCGCGACGAGACCGGCGACCTCGTCGCCGCGGCCTCCGTGTTCCTCGACGGGTCCGGGCACCGGACGGCCAGCGGGCTGATCCACCCGTCATCGAGGTGGCAAGGGATCGGCGAGCAGCTCGTGAGGTGGTGCCGCGAGCACTCCGGGGGCTCCCTGCTGAGGGTCATCGCCGAGACGACGTCACCGGACTCGGACCGCTTCTTCGCGGACATCGGGCTGCGGCGGACCTTCGCCGAGCACGTCATGCGCCACACCCTCGTCGACATCCCCAGGGTCAGGCGGCCCGAGGGGCTGCGGTCGGAGCGTTGGACCCCGGACACCGCGGCGCTGTTCCACGCGGCATACCGGCTGTCGTTCGCAGGGCGTCCCGGCTTCCCGGACACCGCGCTCGACGTGTGGGTCAGCGACCTCGAAGGCGAGGCGGGGTTCCGTCCCGGCGAGTCCCGCGTCGTCCTCGACGAGCTCTCGGCACCGGTCGGCTTCGTCACGCTGAGCGACAACTGGATCGACCAGGTGGGTGTCGTGCCGGCATGGAGAGGTCGCGGCCTGGGCGCGCACCTCGTCGCGCGCTCGTTGCGCGCGCTGCGCAAGGCCGGCTGCGAGGAGGCGTGGCTCGCGGTCAACGTCGACAACCCGGCGCACGAGCTCTACCTGCGGCTGGGCTTCGAGGACTCCGGGATCCGTGCGCGGTACGAGGAGACCCAGCGCTAGCGGTGCGCCACGGGAACGCGGGTGAACGGCATCCCGCCACGTCGTTATCCTTGGCGAGCCCGCCCCACGACCCAGGAGCTGTCCCGTGGCCATGCGCATGTCGTCCCTGTTCCTGCGAACCCTTCGCGAGAACCCGGCGGACGCGGAGGTCCCGAGCCACCAGCTGCTCGTCCGGGCCGGCTACATCCGGAGGGTCAGCCCCGGCATCTACACCTGGCTCCCGCTGGGGTTGAGGGTGCTGCGCAAGGTCGAGGGCATCGTGCGCGAGGAGATGGATGCCATCGGCGCGCAGGAGCTGCTCTTCCCGGCGCTGTTGCCCCGTGAGCCGTACGAGGCGACCGGCCGCTGGGACGAGTACGGCGACAACGTGTTCCGGCTCACCGACCGCAAGGACGCCGACCACCTCCTCGGGCCGACGCACGAGGAGATGTTCACCCTCGCGGTCAAGGACCTCTACAGCTCCTACAAGGACCTGCCGCTCTCGATCTACCAGATCCAGACGAAGTACCGCGACGAGGCCCGCCCGCGGGCGGGCCTGCTGCGCGGACGTGAGTTCGTCATGAAGGACAGCTACTCCTTCGACATCGACGAGGCAGGGCTCGACAAGAGCTACGAGCTGCACCGCGAGGCCTACGTCCGCATGTTCGACCGGCTCGGCTTCCACTACGTCATCGTCCAGGCGATGGCCGGTGCGATGGGCGGCTCGAAGTCCGAGGAGTTCCTCGCCACCGCCGAGAACGGCGAGGACACCTACGTTCGCTGCACGAACTGTGGGTATGCCGCGAACGTCGAGGCCGTGCGGGTGCCGGTGCCGGATGCCGTGGACGCATCCGGCGTGGCCGCCGCCCACGTCGAGGACACTCCCGATACGCCCACCATCGACACCCTCGTCGACCACCTCAACGAGGCGTTCCCCCGGGGCGATGGCCGCGCCTGGACGGCCGCCGACACCCTGAAGAACGTGCTCGTCATGCTCGTCCACCCCGACGGGACCCGGGAGCCGCTCGCCGTCGGCCTTCCCGGCGACCGCGACGTCGACGAGAAGCGGCTCGGCGCACAGGTGGAGCCGGCCGACGTCGAGGCCTTCGACGAGAAGGACTTCGCCGCCCGGGCCGCCCTGGCAAAGGGCTACATCGGCCCCGGGGTGCTGGGCACGGAACGCCCCTCCGGCATCCGCTACCTGCTGGACCCCCGGGTCAGCGAGGGCACGGTGTGGGTCACCGGGGCCGACGAGCCCGGACGGCACGTCCTCGACCTCGTGGTGGGCCGCGACTTCACCGGGGACGGCACGATCGAGGCGGCCGAGGTCCGCGACGGCGACTCCTGCCCGTCCTGTGGCCATGGCCTGGAGTCGGCGCGCGGCATCGAGATGGGGCACATCTTCCAGCTCGGCACGAAGTACGCCGAGGCGCTCGACCTCAAGGTCCTCGACGAGTTCGGCAGGCTCCGGACCGTGATCATGGGCTCCTACGGCGTCGGCGTCTCGCGTGCGGTCGCCTGCGTCGCCGAGGGCAACCACGACGAGCTCGGGCTGGTCTGGCCGCGGGCCATTGCCCCCGCCGACGTCCACGTCGTCGCGACGGGCAAGGACGAGGCGGTCCTGGCGTACGCCGAGGAGCTCACCCGCTCGCTCGAGGCGCAGGGCGTCGAGGTGCTGCTCGACGACCGGCGACAGGCCAGCCCCGGCGTGAAGTTCAAGGACGCCGAGCTCATCGGGGTCCCGACGATCGTCGTCGTCGGTCGCGGCCTCGCCGACGGGACGGTCGAGGTCAAGGACCGGCGCTCTGGCGAGCGCCGGGAGGTGGCCGTCGCCTCCGCCGTCCCGGAGATCCTCGCCGAGATCGGCCGCTCGTGACCCAGCCCGTCGAGGCGGTCGTCTTCGACTGGGGCGGCACCCTGACGCCCTGGCACCGGGTCGACATGCCCGAGCAGTGGCGCGTCTTCGCTCGGGAGGTGCACGGCATCCCGGTCGACTCACCGGACGTGCCCGAGGCCGACCTCGACGAGGCCCACCGCCTCGCCGACCGGATCCTCGCCGCCGAGGAGCAGGCGTGGCGCCGTGGCCGGGAGGAGCACTCCTCGGCGGCGCTCGCCGACATCCTCGAGTCGGCCGGCGTCGACGCCGCACACGACCGGCACCACCTCGCGCTCGCCGCCTACCGCGGCTTCTGGGAGCCGCACACCTACACCGACCCGCAGGTGCGTCCCCTCTGGGAGGGCCTGCGCTCACGCGGCATCCGTGTGGGGGTGCTCTCCAACACCATCTGGAGCCGGGAGTACCACCGGGGCATCTTCGAGCGCGACGGGGTGCTCGACCTGCTCGACGCCGACCTCTACTCGAGCGAGCTCGACCACGTGAAGCCGCACCCCGAGGCCTTCCTGGCCATCTGCCGTGAGCTCGGCGTCGAGCCCCGGCGGGCGGTGTACGTGGGCGACCGGATCTTCGAGGACGTGCACGGCCCGCACCAGGTCGGCATGCGTGCGGTGTGGATCCCGCACTCGGACATCCCACACGGACAGCGGGTCGAGGTCACCGCCATGCCCGACGCCCACGCCCACGAGCTCCTCGACATCCTCGGCATCGTGGACCGCTGGTCGGCCGGGCAGTGACCGAACCGGGGCTCGAGGTCGTTGCTCTGCTCGGCCTCGCGGGCTTCCTCGCGGGCTGGATCGACGCGGTGGTCGGCGGGGGAGGGCTGGTGCAGCTTCCCGCGTTGCTCCTCGGCGTGCCCGGCGCCACCCCGGCGCAGGTGCTCGCGACGAACAAGTTCGGCTCGATCTGGGGCACGGCCACCTCGTCGGTGACCTACTACCGCCGGGTCGGACCGGATCTGCGCACCGCCCTGCCGATGGCCGGCGTCGCCTATGTCGGTGCCGTGGTGGGGGCGCTCATCGGCCTGCACATCCCCAAGACGGCGTTCTACCCGATCATCCTCGTCATGCTCATCTCGGTCGGCGCCTACACGCTGTTCACGCCGTCGCTCGGCGAGGCCACCGTGCTGCGCTTCTCGGGGCACCGCCACACCGTCTTCGCGATGCTCACGGGGTTCGTCATCGGCGTGTACGACGGCGCGCTCGGCCCGGGCACGGGGTCGTTCCTCGTCTTCGCGCTCGTGGGGCTCATGGGCTACGCGTTCCTCGAGGCCAGCGCCAAGGCCAAGATCGCGAACTTCGCCACCAACCTCGGGGCCCTCACCGTCTTCATCCCGGGCGGCCACGTCATGTGGGGCATCGGGGCCGTCATGGCGACGACGAACCTCCTCGGTGGCTACGTCGGTGCTCGAACGGCGGTCGCGCAGGGCAGCAGGTTCATTCGCGTCGTGTTCGTCCTCGTCGTCGGCTCCTTCATCGTCCGGATCGGCGGCGACCTCCTCGGCTGGTGGTGAGCCATGTGCGGATGCCGGCGACCCGGCATCCGGGCTCTGGTCCATACGCAGGGGTGGCGGTGATCCGCGGGGATGGTGCTGCCGCAGAGCCACCATGCTCGCGGACCGCCATGACCCGGGCGAACAGACCAGAGCCGAGTTCGGCTGCCCGCGCCCGGGGCCAGGGCGAGCACTCGAAGGCGGCCGACCGCCGGTCAGCGTGGGGGAGCCGTGAGCCAGAGGACGGCATACGGCGGCAGCCAGACGTTGCCGTCGCCTCCCCACGGCAGCGGCTCACCCGTGATCTCGTCCACGGAGTCCGCGACCCCCAGGTCATGGACTCGCCAGCCGGGCCAGCACCGCCACTCCGGCGTGACGTTGTGCACGCCGACGAACCGCCCCACGGGGTGCTCCCTGACCGTCACGAGCACTCCCGGGTCGTCCACCGGCCCGATCCGGGTCTCGACCGACCCGTGGAGCTGGGGCATGCGGTTGCGCGCCCGCACGAGCTCGACGAGGTCGGTGAACACCCTCCCGGGGACCGTCGCACGGTCGTGGCGCTGTTCGGCTCGCGCCCAGTCGAGCCGCGGCCGGTGGGCCCAGCGGTTGTCGTCCTCGTGGCCCGGCTCGGCGGCCCAGTCCGGGTCGTTCGGCTGGCCGAGCTCGTCACCGCTCCAGAGGACGGGGATGCCGCCCCAGCCGATCACCATCGCGTGCGCGAGTCGGAGCGCGCGTGCCGCCCGGTCGATGTCCTCCGGGGTCTCCGCGGACTCCAGGCCCACGAGGGAGGCGGCCGTCCCGCTCGTGCGCCGGTCGTCGGTGCCGGGGTTGTGCTGGAAGACCAGACCGCGCGCGGGCGACCCAGGGACGTCCCCGGCATACCAGCGGGCGAGGAAGGCCCGGTGCTCGTGCCCACCCAGGCCGACGGCGGCGGCATCGTCGTCCATGACCGCCCAGCCGATGTCGTCGTGGCAGCGAAGGTAGGTGAGCCACGTGGCGGAAGGCGGCTTCGGCGGCAGCCCGTTGAGGGCCCGCTCGGCGAGCCGCACGTCACGGCTGGCCAGCATCGACCAGACCTGCACCATGAGGCTGTTGTGGTACGCGAGATCGCTCACCTTGCCGGAGTACGAGCCGCTGCCCAGGTAGTCGAGCAGCTTGGTGGGGGCGACGATCGCCTCGGCGAGGAACGCCACCGAGGGACACGCGATGCGGGTCACTGCTCGCAGCACCTGGGTGATGGCATGCACCTCCGGCTGGCCCTGGCAGTCGGTGCCCAGGCGCTTCCACATGAACGCGATCGCATCGAGGCGAAGCACGTCGACGCCGCGGTTCGCGAGGTCGAGGATGATCGACGCGTACTCCCGCAGCACCGCCGGGTTGCCCCAGTTGACGTCCCACTGGAACTCGTTGAACGTCGTCCAGACCCACCCCTCGAGCGCCTCGTCCCACGTGAAGTTGCCGGGAGCGAAGTCGGGGAACACCTCCGGGAGCGTGCGCTCGTAGGCGTCCGGCCCGCTCCGGTCGGGAAAGACGTGGAAGTACGTCCGGTATGCCGGGTCCCCGTCCTGAGCGCGCCGTGCCCACTCGTGCTCACGGGCGACGTGGTTGAGCACGAGGTCGAGCACGAGGCTCATCCCGGCGTCGTGGAGCCGGGCCGCGAGGGCCTCGAGGTCGTCCATCGTCCCGAGGTCCTCGCGCACGGCGCGGTAGTCCGCCACGGCGTAGCCGCCGTCGTTGTCACCCTGTCGCGGACGCAGCAGGGGCATGAGGTGGAGGTAGGTGACCCCGAGCTCGCGGAGGTAGGGGAGGTGGTCGGCGACGCCGCGAAGGTGGTCGGCGAAGCGTTCGGTGTAGGCGGCATACCCGACCATCTCCGGGTCCTGCAGCCAGTCCGGACGCAGCATCCGCTCGAGGTCCCGGACGTGGAGCCGGTCCGAACGGGCGGCGTACGCCGCGCTGGCGAGGCCGACGAGGTCCGCCGCGAGCATGGGGGCCCGCTGCGCGCCGTAGAGGGGCGTGAGGCCGGCAAGGAGGTCGGGCCACCAGCGCTCGACGCGTGCCCGGAGCATCACCCGCCGCTCCTCGCTCATGCCGGCTGGCACAGGAGGTGCGGGAGGGGGCACCGGTGCTGTCACGGGCCGCATTCTCGCGGATGTGCGCAAACGTTTCCACCACGTCGTCGGTCGGCCGCGATGCCCGGCCGGATGCCGCGACGACGCCCGGATGCCGTCAGGAGCGCAGCGCGGTGAGCAGGTCCTCCGGGGTGCTGACCGGCCGGTCGCACACGAACCCACGGCACACGTAGGCCGCCGGACCGCCGTCGACGAGGGGGCGGTCGGCCAGCAGCGGGATGCCGGGCGCGTCCGGCACCCCGTGGACGACGACGAGGCCGGGGGAGCTCGACGCCCGGACCACGCGCACGAGCTCGTCCGCGACAGGTCCCTCGCCGACGACCGCGACCTGCAGCGGCCCGGCGAGCGCCGCCTCCGCCACGGCGAGCGTCCACCCCGCGAAGCGCGGGTCCTGCGCCGCAACCGCACCGCAGGCGGCGAGCACCTCCGCCGCTGCAGTGCGGTGCCGGGTCGAGCCGGTGAGGGCGGATGCCGTGAGCAGGGCTCCTGCGAGGGCGGCCGCGCCCGACGGCTCGGCGTTGTCCGACCTGGAGGCGGGGCGAGTGAAGAGGGCAGGGGCGTCGTTCGCCGTGTCGTGCACGACGCCGCCGGCATCGACGAACCGCTCCAGCGACCGGTCGACGAGCGTCTCGGCGGCCTCGGCCCAGCGGGACTCACCTGTCGCCTGGTGCAACGCCAGGAGCCCTTCGGCAAGGTCGCCGTGGTCGTCGAGCACCCCCGGGGCCGCACCCACGACGCCGCCCCGGGAGGTGCGGCGCAGCGTCCCGCCGACGTCATGGGTGCGCAGGACGAAGGCGGCGGTCGTTGCGGCCGCCTCCACGAGGTCGGCACGCTGCAGGAGGGCACCGGCATCCGCGAGGGCAGCGACGGCGAGGCCGTTCCACGCGGTGACGACCTTGTCGTCGCGACTCGGTTGGGGCCGCTCCTCCCGGACGGTCAGGAGCCGTTCGCGAACGGCGCCCCACCACGTCGGGTCGTCCGGGTCGCGCCGCAGCTGAAGGGTCGACGAGCCGTGCTCGAAGGTCCCGGCGGTGGTGACCTCGAGCAGCGCGGCGGCTCGGGCGCCGTCCTCCGGACCCAGCGCCTCCGCGAGCTGCGGCGGGCGTCCAGGCGTACGTGAGGCCTTCGTGGGAGCGTCCGTCGACGACGGTGTCCGCGTCGAGCGCCGAGGCGAACCCGCCTTCGGGCGTGCGCAGGTCGCGAAGGAGGAAGTCGGCCGTCTCCTCGGCGACCCGCCGCGCGAGGGCATCGCCGGTGGTCCGCCACAGGTGGGCGTAGACCCGCAGGAGGAGGGCGTTGTCGTAGAGCATCTTCTCGAAGTGCGGCACCACCCAGTCGGCGTCGACGGCATACCGCGCGAAGCCACCGCCCAGCTGGTCGTACATCCCTCCCCGAGCCATCGCCTCGCACGTCCCGCTCACCATGGCGAGGGCATCGCTCGAGCCGGTGCGGGCGTGGTGGCGGAGCAGGAACTCCAGCACCATGGACGGCGGGAACTTCGGCGCCCCGCCGAAGCCGCCGCGCGCCTCGTCGTATGCGGCGCGGAGGCGTCGTACGGCGGTGTCGCAGGCGGCGGCATCCACCGCGGTCGGGGCAGGAGGGCCGGTCACCTCCCGGAGCCGTTCGGCGACGTGCGCACCCGACTCGAGCACCCGTTCGCGCTGGGTGCGCCACACCTCGAACGCGGAGTCGAGCAGCGAAAGCAGCTGGGGCTTGGGGAGGTAGGTGCCGGCGAAGAAGGGGTCACCGTCCGGAGTCAGGAGGCAGGTCATCGGCCAGCCGCCGTGGCCGGTCAGCGCCGTCGTCGCGGCCATGTAGACGGCGTCCACGTCCGGCCGCTCCTCCCGGTCGACCTTGACGGCGACGTACCGAGGGTTGATCGCCCCCGCGACCTGCTCGTCCTCGAACGACTCGTGCGCCATGACGTGGCACCAGTGGCACGCGGCGTAGCCGACCGACAGCAGCACGGGCACGTCCCGACGGCGGGCCTCCTCGAACGCCTCGTCGCCCCACTCCCACCAGTCGACCGGGTTCTCGGCGTGTTGGAGCAGGTACGGGCTGAGGGAGTCCGCGAGCCGGTTCGCCATCGTTCCACCGTATGCCGGGACGTCTCGTCGGGCCGCCCGCACGCCCACCCGGTCAGTCGTCGAGGGCCTTGGCGAGGGTGATGCTGAAGGACACCTCGTCCGGGTTGTCGTCGTCGAGGGCCCAGACGGCCTCGATGCCGCACCGGACGATCGTCCACAGCCGGGCCAGGTCGGGGTCGATGCCGGCCGCCTCGCAGACGAGCTCCACGCGTCGTCGGACCGACCACCGGAAGGCGGCTCCGGTACCGAGCTCGTCCTTGCGGTTGCGGAGGACGGCGTGCAGCTCGAAACCGGGGTGACCGCCGATCGGCTGGGGGTCGATGGCCAGCCACGGCTCGCGCTCTCCGGCGAGGACGTTCTCGAAATGGAGGTCCCCGTGGAGGAGCGCTGCCTCACTGTCCGGCTGCAGCACCAGCTCACGCTGCAGGCCGACGGCGCGCGAGACGAAGCGGCGCGGCAGGAGCTCACGTCGCCGCAGCTCGTCCATCCAACCCTCGGACCACGGCCCGAGCCGGCGGAGGGCGGGCGGTGCCGGCCGATGGAGCCTGCCGAGCAGCGTGCCGATGACGGTGCACGCCTCCTCGATGTCCACGCCGAGCAGGTCCCGGGAGGCGTCGAGCCGCTCGAGGAGCAGGGCCCCCCGGGACGGTTCGGCCGCGACGAGCCGCACGGCGCCGTTCCCTGCCCAGTGCCGGAGCGCCAACGGCTCCCCATCCGTGTCCACGCACGGCCAGGCGACCTTGAGCACCAGCCGTTCCCCGTCCCGGACCACGGGGGCCACCACCGCGGTCCAGCCGGTGCGCAGCGCTCCGTCGGGCTCGAGGTCCCACCGGGCGAACTGCTCAGCAAGCAGTCGCTGGGCCTGCCCGGCCCACTCCGCGCCAGTGGGGCCCCCTTCGGCCGGAAGCCGCGACATGAAGGCCAGCCACTCGTGCGGGATGACCGGGACGTCCGGCACGGCTACTCCAGACCCGGGAAGGGCCGGAGGCCGAGGCCCCAGCGGTGCGCCTCGACCTCGACGGTCCCCAGCCACCGGGTGAGGGCCGCCATGCCGTCGGCGCCGCTCTCGGTCACGACCGGCTCCAGGCGCGCGCCGTACCCCGCCCGCAGCGCCTCGAGCACCTCGCGGGCGAGCCGCGTCCGGTCGGCGGCAGTCCGAACCTCGAAGGGGAGTGGGTGGCCGAGCGCCTCCTCCGGACGTGCCCCACCCGCGACCTGGTCGGCGAGCAGGCCGCGGAGCGCCCGGAGCGTGGTGTCCGAGCGAGTCCGCTGCGCGCCGCTCGACCGTGCGCTGATGACCTCGAACATCCAGATGGCGGCAGCCGTCTCCGCGGCGAGCAGGCGGACCGGGTCCCCTCTCACGGCATCCATGGGCACGACCGGGGGGCGCCCCGCCAGCACGGTGGCGGCGGCATACCGCTGGGCGTGCAGCGCCGCGACGGTGGCCCGCAGGTCCGGCGCAACCCCCGCAAGGTCTCCCGCCGATGCGGCGGCGGCGCCCTCGTCGGCAGCGAGGGCCGCACGTTCGTCGATCGTCGGTCGGGCCGTGCCCGATGGTCCGGGGGACGGCGTGGCCGCCGAGGATGTGGACTGCGTTGGTGCCCGCCGTCGGCGGCGCCGCGCTGGTCGGTGGGGCATCCAGCGCGTCCGCGGGCACCTGCTGTCGCACGAGCGTGGTGCTCAGGACCGTGTGCTGCCGACGGTGCAGGGTTGCCAGGTCGTTTCCGAGCGTCCCGCCGAGTGCGGCCGCTGCTTCGGCGAGCGCGGACGTGTCCCGGGTGAGCGCCACGAGTTGGGCTTCGGCAGGGACAGGCTTACGAGTCGGCACCAGGGGCAGCCGCGGCGCGTCGTCCTCGAGCCGGATGCCGCACCCGGACGTGGAGACCGCGAGGGCGCCCAAGGCGGCCCCGATGACCGTGCGTCGAGCGACCGTCCCGCCTGGTCCCAACGCCATCCGCGCATCATTCCACGCGTGCCAACGGTCTCCTGCGGTGTCCTACAGTGGTGGTCGGCGGCCACCGGCCGACGACCAACTGCAGAGAGGGAGGGGCCAGATGACCACCGCGGAACACATCACCCCCGACCTCGAGCAGGCCCTCGCAGGCACCGGGCTGCTTGTCGAGGACGTCACCGTGACCCCGGCCGGAAAGCGTCGCGTGGTCAAGGTGCTCCTCGACCGTGACCTCGCCGACGTGGGGTCGGCCACTGAACGCATCGAGCCGCTCTCCCTCGACGAGGTGGCCGACGCGGCCCGGCTGGTCGGCGACGCGCTCGACCGATCCGACGCACTGGGCGAGCAGCCTTACACCCTGGAGGTCTCCTCTCCCGGAGTCGGACGGCCCCTCACCGCACCTCGCCACTTCCGGCGCAACGTCGGCCGGCTCGTGACGGCCCACCATGACGGGGCAGATGTCACCGGCCGGGTGGTCGCTGCGGACGCGACCACCGTGACCCTCGAGGTGCCGGCGACCCGCACGACGCCCGCTCGCACCGAGACGCTGCCCTATGCCGGCATCGAGCGTGCGGTCGTCGAGGTCGAGTTCGCCCGCCCCGACGAGAGCAGGGAGAGCTGACATGGACATCGACCTCGCGGCCCTGCGGGCTCTCGAGCGCGAGCGAGGGATCTCGCTGGACGTCCTCATTCCCGCCATCGAACAGGCCCTCCTCCTGGCGTACCAGCGCACCGGGGGGCACTACCGGAACGCCCGCGCCGAGCTGGACCGCAAGACCGGCCACGTCGTCGTGTGGGCCCGCGAGGAGCTCGAGGTGCCCGCGGTCGAGGGCGAGCTCGACGAGGAGGGCAACCCTGCGCGTGCCCGGCGTGAGCTGGGCCCGGAGTTCGACGACACGCCGACCGGGTTCGGCCGCGTGGCAGCGGCCACGGCGCGGCAGGTCATCGTCCAGCGGCTACGGGACATCGAGGACGAGGCGATCCTGGGTGACTTCAAGGGTCGCGAGGGCGACATCGTCGCGGGGATCATCCAGCAGAGCCCGGACCCGCGGCACGTGACCGTCGACTTCGGGACCGTCGAGGGGATCCTTCCCCTCGCTGAGCAGGTGCCGGGGGAGACCTACGTGCACGGCCAGCGTCTTCGCTGTTTCGTCGTGTCCGTCAAGCGAGGCCTGCGCGGACCACAGATCGGGCTGTCCCGCACGCACCCCAACCTCGTCCGCAAGCTGTTCGCCCTCGAGGTGCCCGAGATCGCGGATGGCAGCGTGGAGATCGCGGCGCTGGCTCGCGAGGCGGGGCACCGAACGAAGATCGCCGTTCACTCGACCGTTGCCGGGCTCAACGCCAAGGGCGCCTGCATCGGGCCGATGGGCGCCCGCGTGCGCGCCGTCATGAGCGAGCTGCACGGCGAGAAGATCGACATCGTCGACTGGTCGGAGGATCCTGCGACGTTCGTCGCGGCGGCCCTGTCCCCCGCCCGGGTCTCCTCGGTGGAGATCGTGGACCGCCAGCTGCGGTCGGCCCGGGTGGTCGTCCCGGACTACCAGCTGTCGCTCGCGATCGGGCGTGAGGGGCAGAACGCCCGCCTCGCCGCCAAGCTCACCGGGTGGCGGATCGACATCCGACCCGACACCGGTGGGGCGGTCCCGGCGGGGCAGCGAACTGGTGACGCGCCCGACCGCGGGTAGGCGGTAGACTGGTGCGGACCGACCGGACTGGACTCCGGCCCGGGCACCCGGTGCGCACCTGCATCGGGTGTCGTGGGGCGGATAGCCGGTCGGCACTCCTGCGAGTGGTCCTCGGGCCCGGTGCGGACGGCATCCCCGTCGTCGTCCCGGATCCCGAGCGCCGTCGCCCGGGACGTGGCGCTTGGCTGCACCCGGTCGTCTCGTGCCTCGACCTGGCCGTCCGCCGTCGGGCGTTCGGGCGCGCGCTGCGCAGCAGCACGCTCCCGGACCACACCGCGGTCGACGACTGGGTCAGGGCCCACCCGCAGGGCCAACCGTCCGAGAGCAAGAACCGAAAGCGGGTTTGACGCTGATGAGCACCCGATGAGTACTCAGCGATGAGCACCCCCCAGCTGTAACGACGGTCCGTGCGCAGTGCTCGGACCTGGACAGGAGAAACGTGTCTAAAGTCCGTGTGAGCGCACTTGCCAAGGAGCTCGGAGTGACCAGCAAGGTCCTCCTCGAGCGCCTCAACGGCATGGGCGAGTACGTCAAGAGCGCCAGCTCGACGATCGAGCCGCCCGTGGTGCGGCGCTACCGGGAGAAGTTCCCGGAAGCCGCCCCCAAAGCCGCCGCCGCCGCCGCCCCGGCGCCGGCGAAGAAGGCCGCCAGCGCGGCGCCGGCCACGACAGGGCCGGCTGCTCCGGCCGCACCCGAGCCGGCACGATCGGCGCCGGCGTCCCCCGCGCCTGCGGCGGCCCCTGCTGCGGCGGCCTCGTCAGCCCCGGCGACCACCTCACCGGCTCCCAGCCCGGCCCCCTCCTCTCGCCCCGCCGCCCCCGCGGCGCGGGCGGCGTCTGCTCCCTCCGCACCGGCTCCCGCCGAACCGGCTCCTGCCGCGTCGGCGCCCACAGGGCCTGCCCCCGCAGCGCCGGTGGCACCTGCCGCCCGTGACGCCGGCCAGGGCGGTCCCCGTCCGGCACCTCGACCGGGCAGCAGCCCGCGCCCGGGCAACAACCCGTTCGCCCCGAGCCAGGGCATGGGCCGCACCCGCGAGCCGTCGCCGCGGCCCGGCAACAACCCCTTCGCCGCCAGCCAGGGGATGCCGCGACCGCAGAGTCGGCCCGGCGGTCCGCGTCCGGGAGGTCCCCCCGGAGCGGCTGGCCCACGGCCCGGTGGCGTTCGCCCCAGCCCCGGCATGATGCCCGACCGCAGCGCGGTGGCCCGTCCGGGCGACCGTTCTGGGCCGCGGCGGTGCCCGCACCGGTGCCCCCGGCGCGCGTCCCGGCGGTGGTGGCGCGGCTTCGGCGGCCGCCCCGGTGGCGGTCCCGGCGGTGGCGGTTTCCGAGGTGGCCCCGGTGGTCGCGGCGGCACCCAGGGCGCCTTCGGGCGCGGTGGAGGTCGCCCCGGCCGGGCCCGCAAGTCCAAGCGCGCGAAGCGCCTCGAGTTCGAGGAGATGCAGGCACCGTCGATCGGTGGCGTCAGCGTCCCCCGCGGTGACGGCACGACCGTCATCCAGATCCGCCAGGGCGCGAGCCTGTCCGACTTCGCGGACAAGATCGACGCGAACCCGGGCGCACTCGTCACCGTGCTGTTCCACCTCGGTGAGATGGCCACGGCGACGCAGAGCCTCGACGAGGACACCTTCCGCCTGCTCGGTGGCGAGCTCGGCTACGACATCCGCATGGTGTCGCCCGAGGAGGAGGAGCGCGAGCTCTTCGACTCGTTCAACATCGACCTCGAGATCGGGGTCGACACCGAGGAGGAGGACGACCTCGAGGCCCGTCCGCCGGTCGTGACCGTCATGGGTCACGTCGACCACGGCAAGACGCGTCTCCTCGACGCGATCCGCAACGCCGAGGTCGCCGCCGGTGAGGCCGGTGGCATCACCCAGCACATCGGCGCCTACCAGATCCACAAGGAGCACGAGGGCGTCGAGCGGGCCATCACCTTCATCGACACCCCGGGCCACGAGGCGTTCACCGCCATGCGTGCCCGTGGCGCGAAGGTCACGGACATCGCGATCCTCGTCGTCGCCGCCGACGACGGCGTCATGCCGCAGACCATCGAGGCGCTCAACCACGCCCAGGCCGCGGACGTGCCGATCGTCGTCGCCGTCAACAAGATCGACGTCGAGGGTGCGAACCCCGCCAAGATCCGCCAGCAGCTCACCGAGTACAACCTCGTCGCCGAGGAGTACGGCGGCGAGACGATGTTCGTCGACGTCTCCGCGAAGCAGGGACAGAACATCGACCAGCTGCTCGAGGCCGTGCTGCTGACGGCCGACGCGGCGCTCGACCTGCGGGCCAACCCCGAGCGCGACGCCCGGGGCATCGCCATCGAGGCGAACCTCGACAAGGGCCGCGGCGCCACGGCGACCGTGCTCATCCAGTCGGGCACGCTGCGCGTCGGTGACGCCATCGTCGCCGGGTCCTCGCACGGCCGCGTCCGGGCGATGCTCGACGAGCACGGCAACTCGGTCCCGGAGGCACTCCCGTCGCGTCCGGTCCAGGTGCTCGGCCTGTCCACGGTCCCGCGGGCCGGCGACACCTTCGTCGTCGCCCCCGACGACCGCACCGCGCGCCAGATCGCCGAGAAGCGCGAGGCGGCCGACCGCCAGGCGAGCCTGGCCAAGGCCCGCAAGCGCATCTCGCTCGAGGACCTCAACGAGGCCCTCGCGGCGGGCAAGGTCGACACCCTCAACCTCATCCTCAAGGGTGACGTGTCGGGTTCGGTCGAGGCGCTCGAGGACGCCCTGCTCCAGATCGACGTGGGCGAGGAGGTCGACCTGCGGATCATCGACCGCGGCGTCGGCGCGATCACGCTCAACAACATCAACCTCGCGATGGCGTCCGACGCCATCATCATCGGCTTCAACGTGCGGGCCGAGGGCCAGAACGCCGAGGTCGCCGAGCGCGAGGGCGTCGAGATCCGCTACTACTCGGTCATCTACCAGGCGATCGAGGAGATCGAGCAGGCCCTCAAGGGCATGCTCAAGCCGGAGTTCGAGGAGGTCGAGCTCGGCACCGCGGAGATCCGCGAGATCTTCCGGAGCAGCAAGTTCGGCAACATCGCCGGCTCCATCGTCCGCAGCGGCGAGATCAAGCGCGGCACGCGGGCGCGGATCACCCGCAACGGTGTCGTCGTCGCCGAGAACGTCGAGATCGCCGGCCTGCGCCGGTTCAAGGACGATGTCACCGAGGTCCGCGAGGGCTTCGAGTGCGGCATCAACCTCGGGTCGTTCAACGACCTGCAGCTCGAGGACCTCATCAGCACGTATGAGATGCGGGAGAAGCCCAGGGCGTGACCCGGCGGGTCCTCCCCGCAGCGTGGCCGCGCGTGGGGATGACCCTGCTCGACCACGCCCCCACTTCGTCTGTCACAGTGCCGGCGAACCGCCGCTTCAGCGGCGTGTCGCCGGCACGTGGACAGACGAAGTCGGGGAGCCGCCCGCGACCGGGCCGCTGCCGCAGTCGGCTCCGTTCACCCTCGACAGGCCGGTCACTAAGGTGGAAACCCCCGTCCCGACGAGCCCAGGAGGAGCCGTGGCCGACACCGCACGCGCCCAGAAGATCGCCGACCGCATCAAGACGGTGACCGCCGAGAACCTCGACGCCATCGTCAAGGACCCGGACCTCGGCTTCGTCACGGTCACGGACGTCCGAGTCACCGGAGACCTCCAGCACGCCTCGCTCTTCTACACCGTCTTCGGCGACGAGGCCCAGCGGGCCACCACCGCCCGGCTGCTCGAGGTGAACAAGGGCAAGCTCCGCTCCTTCGTCGGCAAGCAGCTCGGCATCCGGCTCACACCGAGCCTGGAGTTCATCGCCGACGCGATCCCGGAGACCGCCGCTCACCTCGAGGACCTCCTCAAGGAGGCCAAGGAGCGCGACGCGGAGGTCGCCCGGGCCGCGGCCGGCGCCCGGTACGCCGGGGACGCCGACCCCTACCGCAAGGAGCGTGAGGACGAGGACGCCCTGCCCGGTGCGCCACACAGTCCCGCCGCCCTGGGTGAGCCGGGCCGCTCACCCGTGGACACCGGGCGCGGCCCCGCGGCACCGGTCGGGGCCGACGGGTACGGGCCGACTCCCGAGGACGGCCCCCGAGGGGCGGGGTGACCAACCCCGCTCAGGCCCGGTCCGCCGAGCCGACGCCGGACGGCATCCTCGTCGTCGACAAGCCGCAGGGCTGGACGAGCCACGACGTCGTCGCTCGGGCCCGCAGGCTCTGCGCCACGCGCAAGGTCGGCCACGCCGGCACCCTCGACCCCATGGCCACGGGGGTGCTCGTGCTCGGAGTCGGCCGGGCCACCCGGCTGCTCACCTTCCTCGTCGGTGCCGACAAGGACTACACCGCGACGATCCGCCTCGGTCAGACGACCCTCACCGACGACGCCGAGGGCGAGGTGACCTCGGCTCCGGGCGCTCACGGCCTCGACCGAGCGGACGTCGTTGCCGCCGCCCTCGCCTTCACCGGCGCCATCGACCAGGTGCCGAGCGCGGTGAGCGCCATCAAGGTCAAGGGCGAGCGCTCCTACCAGCGCGTCCGTGCCGGTGAAGCGGTCGAGCTGGCTCCCAGACCGGTCACGGTGTCGCGCTTCGTCGTCGGCCACGTCCGTCACGTCGGCAGCGTCGACGCCGACGGCCCCCCACTGCTCGACGTCGACGTGGAGGTCACCGTCTCCTCGGGGACATACGTGCGTGCGCTGGCCCGCGACCTCGGTGCGGCGCTCGGCACTGGCGGGCACCTCACGGCACTGCGACGCACCCGAGTCGGTGGACTGCGCCTCGAGCACGCCCACCCGCTCGCCGATCTCGAGGCGCGGCAGGGAGGGCGGATGCCGGTCATCCCGCTCGGCGAGGCCGCTCGAGCAGCCTTCCCGGTGCGCGAGCTCGACGAGGCGCAGGCCCGCGCGGTCGGCTTCGGGCAGCGGCTGCCGTCGCTGGTCCCCGGACGCACCGAACCGGTTGCGGCGATCGCCCCGGACGGCACCCTCGTGGCGATGCTCGACGAATCGCGCCCGACCGCCCTCAGCCTCGTCGTCTTCGCACCCGCGACTTCGTAGAGTGGGCCGCGTGCATCGCTGGACCGACCTGTCCCGGACCCCTGAGGCCCTCCGGCCCTGCGTCCTCACCCTCGGCAACTTCGACGGGGTCCACCGCGGGCACAAGGCGGTGTTCGCCGCCCTCCTCGAGGCCGGACACCGCCTCGGGCTGCCGACGGTCGCGGTCACCTTCGACCCTCACCCTGCCCATGTGCTCCGGCCGGAGGAGGCGCCGGAGCTCATCTCACCGGCAGAGGTGCGCGACGACCTCATCGCCGAGAGCGGGGTCGACGGGCTCCTCGTCCTCGACTTCACGAAGGAGTTCGCGTCCCAGACGCCGGAGGACTTCGTCCGTGCGGTCTTCGTGCGGGGACTCGACGCGCGGTCGGTCGTGGTCGGCATGGACACGCGCTTCGGCTACCGCAACGCCGGGGACGTCTCGACCCTGGCCGACCTCGGCGAGCACTTCGGCTTCGAGGTGATCGCCCTGGACGACGTCGGTGACGGCGAGCGCTTCTCCTCCACGGTGGTGCGCCGCAAGCTGAGGGACGGCGAGGTCGCCGAGGCCGCCCGGATCCTCGGCCGTCCGCACCGCGTGATCGGCACGGTGGTCCATGGCAACCACCGCGGCCGCGCCCTGGGGTACCCGACCGCCAACCTCTCCGCCGACTCGCTGGGTCTCGTGCCGCTCGAGGGGGTGTATGCCGGGTGGCTCACTCGACTCGAGCGCGCCCCCGGCGCCCCCGACCGCACCATGCCTGCGGCGATCAGCGTGGGGACGAACCCCACCTTCGCCACCGAGGACCGCCGGACCGTGGAGGCCTACGTGCTCGACCGCGACGACCTCGACCTCTACGACGAGAGGGTCATGGTCGAGTTCACCGCCCACATCCGGCCGACCCTGCGGTTCGACAGCGTCGATCAGCTGACCGCCGCCATGGCCGAGGACGTCGAGCGGTGCCGCCAGCTGCTGACCAAGATCGTCCCCGCCTGACCCGGATGCGAGCATCCGGGTCAGAGCGTGGGCCCGCCGGCCTGAGTCGCTGGGCCCGGCACGACGTCGGGCTGTACCTCGCGGCGGCCGGTGCGTCCGTCGTCGGGGCGCTCCTCGTGTGGTCGGCGACGGCCCGCACCGACGGCACGGCATACCTCGTCCGTCACCTCCTGGCGGCGGCCGTCGGCGCCGCCTCTGGCGCTCCTCGTGAGCCGCGCCGGCCAGCACCGGGTCCGGCTGTCCGCGCCGTGGGTGTATGCCGGGTCCCTGCTCGCGCTGCTCGCCGTCCTGACGCCGCTGGGACTGACGGTCAACGGCTCGCGCTCCTGGATCCCGCTCGTCGGCGGCTTCACGGTCCAGCCGGCCGAGGTCGCCAAGGTGGGGCTGTGCCTGGCGCTGGCCACCCTGCTCGCCGGCCTGGTCGACCGGGGACTGGCCCCCGGACGTCGCGAGCTGCTGCTCTCGGCGCTCCTCGTGGCGCTCCCGACCACCCTCGTCGTGCTGCAACCCGACCTCGGCTCGGCGGCGGTGGTCCTCGCCCTCGGTGCCGTCGTCGTGGCCGTGGCCGGTGCGCCGCGACGCTGGCTCCTGGGGGCGACCGTGCTCGCTCTCGCCGCGGTCGTCGTCGTCCTCACGACGCCCGTGCTCAGTGACTACCAGCGGGACCGGTTGACCTCGTTCACCGATCCCTCGGCCGACCCCCAGGGAAGCGGCTACCAGACCCGGCAGGTCCGCCTCGCGATCGGCGGCGGGGGGATGTGGGGACAGGGGTTCATGGAGGGCCAGCGGACGCAAGGGGGCCTCGTGCCCTACCAGCTCAACGACTTCGTCTTCTCCGTCGCGGGTGAGGAGCTCGGGTTCGTCGGGGCGGCGGGGCTCCTCGTGCTGCTCGGCTTCGTCGTGCTGCGGGTCCTCGTCGTCGCATCGCGGTCGGTGGACGCCTTCGGTCGCCTCGTCGGGGTGGGCGTCGCCACCTGGCTGGCGGTCCAGGTGGTGCAGAACGTCGGCATGAACCTCGGGCTCCTGCCGGTCACGGGGCTGCCCCTGCCGTTCGTGTCGTACGGCGGGTCCTCGATGGTCGTCTCATGGGTCGCGGTGGGGCTCGTCGACGCGGCACACGCGGAGGCAACCCGCCGGTAACTCCCCGTTCCCATCGGGTGCCGCGGTGTGACAGGATGCGCGCACAACGCCCCCAATGACGAGGACGATGCTCGATGCTCACCGCTTCTCCCCAGATCCACGCCCCGACCGACGAGCCCGTGGACCAGTCCATCCTGGAGAACGAGGCCCAGAGCGTCGGCCACCTCTTCCGGGACCGGGTCGGCGCCACCCCCGACCGGCCGGCATACATGTATGCCGTCGTCTCCGAGTCCGGCGACGAGTGGGTCACCGTCACCTGGTCGGAGCTCGACGAGGTCGTCCGCGAGGTCGGCGCCGGCCTCATCGCCCTCGGTGTGGAGTCCGAGGACCGGGTGGCCATCGCGTCGAGCACGAGGTACGAGTGGGCCCTCGCCGACCTCGCCACCATGGTGGCCGGGGGTGCCACGACGACGATCTACCCGACGACGATCGCCGACGACGTCGCCTTCATCATCGCCGACTCCGGCGCCAAGGTCGTCTTCGCCGAGAACGGCGAGCAGCTCGAGAAGCTCCGTTCCATCCGCGAGGCGACTCCGTCGGTGACGCGCGTCGTCGTGTTCGACGGAGTGTCCGACACCGACGCGTGGACCCTCACCCTCGACGAGGTCCGCAAGCTGGGCCGCGAGTACCTCGCGGGGGACCCGGGGGCCATCGACGCGCGGATCGACGGCATCCGGCACGACCAGCTCGCGACGATCATCTACACCTCGGGCACGACCGGCCGCCCGAAGGGCGTCCGGCTGCGGCACAGCGCCTGGACGTACGAGGGGGCCGCTGTCGCCGCCACCAACATCCTCTCCGAGGACGACCTGCAGTACCTGTGGCTGCCGCTCGCCCACGTGTTCGGCAAGGTGCTCCTCACCCTGCCGCTGCAGATCGGCTTCCCCACGGCCATCGACGGGCGGATCGACAAGATCATCGACAACCTCGCCGTCGTGAGGCCGACGTTCATGGGCGCCGCCCCGCGCATCTTCGAGAAGGCCTACGGCCGGATCTCGACGATGATGGAGGAGGAGGGCGGGATCAAGCACAAGCTGTTCGTCTGGGCCAGCGGCGTCGGCCGCGAGGTCAGCGAGCTGCGCGAGCAGGGCAAGAACCCCACCGGCCTGCTGGCCCGCAAGTACGCGATCGCCGACAAGGTCATCGGCACGAAGATCCGGGACCGCTTCGGCGGCCGCGTCCGCTTCTTCATCTCCGGCTCGGCGGCGCTCAACCACGACGTCGCCCGGTGGTTCGACGCCATGGGCATGCAGATCCTCGAGGGCTACGGCATGACGGAGACCGCGGCCGCCTCGTTCGTCAACCGACCCAAGGCCTACCGCTACGGCAGCGTGGGCTGGCCCCTGCCGACGACCGAGGTGCGCATCGCCGAGGACGGCGAGGTGCTGCTGCGCGGGCCCGGGAACATGGAGGGCTACCACAACAACACCGAGGCGACCGCCGAGACCATCGACGACGAGGGGTGGCTGCACACCGGCGACATCGGCGAGCTCGACGACCGCGGGTTCCTCCGGATCACCGACCGCAAGAAGGACCTGTTCAAGACGAGCGGTGGCAAGTACGTCGCGCCGTCGATCATCGAGTCGACGTTCAAGGGTCTGTGCCCCTACGCCAGCCAGCTCGTCGTCCACGGCGCCGACCGCAACTTCGTCTCCGCGCTCGTCACCCTCGACCCCGACGCCATCCAGGGGTGGGCCGCCCACCACGGGATGGAGGGCGCGTCCTACGAGGAGATCGTCACGTCCGACGCGTGCCGCGAGATGGTCCAGGGCTACATCGACCAGCTCAACGCCGGACTCAACCGCTGGGAGACCATCAAGAAGTTCACCATCCTCGACCACGACCTCACTGTCGAGAGCGGGGAGCTCACCCCCAGCCTGAAGCTCAAGCGCAAGGTGGTCGCCGACAAGTACAAGGAGCGCCTCGACGCTCACTACAGCGCCTGACCGCGCACCGTGGGAAGCGGCGGCTGTCGCCGGTGAGCCCGCTCGAGCGGCAACGCCGGCTCAGTCGGTGACCAGCGGCACGAACCGGTAGGCGCCGTGGGCGGTCACGCGGCGCCCCTCGGGGGACGCGTCGTCACGCTCGACTCGCAGCATCTGCCCTCTGACCGGTGCCACGAGGATGCCGTTTGCCCGGAGCTGCGCGACGAGCTCCTCCGGAAGCCGGGTCGCCATGGCGGAGACGAGGATCCGGTCGAACGGCGCCTCGTCCGGCGCACCGAGCACCCCCCGGGTCGCGGCCCGGATCCCGGCCCACGGCATCCCCTCGGCGGCCACCGCGGCCGAGCCCTTCAGCACGAGGTCGGGTACCCGTTCGACCCCGAGCACGGACCCGTTCGGCCCCACGAGCTCGGCGAGCACCGCCGTCGTCCAGCCCGACCCGGACCCCACGTCGAGTACCCGGTGGCCCGGCCGCACGTCGAGCAGCTCGATCATCGCGCGCACCGTGCTCGGCTGGCTGTTGGTCTGTCCGTGCCCGATGTCCAGCGGGCCGTCATGGCCGGCGTGGCGGCGGACCGCCCGCGGGAGGAAGTGCTCCCGGGGATGGGCCGCCATCGCGGCCTCGACGCGGTCCCCGTGGGCCACGTCACTCCGCCAGGTCGGCCAGCGCCGTCTCCACGGCGCGGGTGAAGGTGGGGTACGCCAGGGGCATGGCCCTGAGCGTCGACGTGGGGATCCGGGCGTGCACCGCGGTCGCGAGCATCGCCAGCACCTCGCCCCCCATCGGACCGACGGACGTCGCACCCACGAGGTGCCCGGCACCGCGGTCCTCGACGAGCTTGACGAGGCCCTCGCCGCCCGGCCCGTGGATCCAGCCTCGCGTCGACGCCGACAACGCTGCGCATCCGACGGCGACGTCCAGGCCCGCCTCGCGCGCCCGCTTCTCCGTCATCCCGACCGAGCCCACCTCGGGATCGGTGTAGGTCACGCGCGGCACGGCGTGGTACTCCGCAGGATGGCCGTCCCGGCCGAGGATGTCGCGCAGGGCGACGTCGGCCTGGTACATCGACATGTGGGTGAACGCCCCCTGGCCGGTGATGTCGCCGATGGCCCACAGCCGATCCGCGGCCCGCATCCGCTCGTCGGTGTCGATCGCCGGCGCGCCAGGGTCCAGGCCGACCGTGTCCAGCCCGGCGTCCGTGATGTTGGGCCGACGCCCGACGGCGACGAGGACCCGGTCGGCCGCGAGCTCGAGCCCGGTGCCCTCGGCGTCGGTGAGGGCCACGCTGAACCGCCCTTCCGCGTGCCGCACCCGGTCGAGCGACGCCCCGGCGAGCAGCTGGATGCCGTCCGTGGTCAGCGCACCGGCGACGACGTCCGCGGCCTCGGGCTCCTCGGCGGCGAGGATGCGAGGTGCCGCCTCGACGAGGGCCACCCGCGTGCCGAACCGGGCGAAGGCCTGCGCCAGCTCGACGCCGACCGCTCCACCGCCGAGGACGACCATGGAGGCCGGAAGGTGCGCAGTGGCGAGGGCGTCCCGGTTGGTCCAGTAGGGGGTGTCCGCCAGGCCGTCCACGGGCGGAGCCGTGGGGCTCGTACCCGTGTTGAGCACGACGCCGCGGGCGGCGGCATACCGCGTGCCGGCAACCTCGACGACCCCCGCCCCGACGAGTCGCGCGTGTCCCCGCACGAAGCGCACTCCGGCTTTCTCCAGGCGCTCGACCGCGACGCTGTCGTCCCAGTCGTCGGTCGCCTCGTCGCGGATGCGGGTGAAGACGGTGCCCCAGTCGGTCACGACCTCGGCCGTGCCGGCGAGGCTGCCGACCCGGCGTGCCTCGGCCAGCGTGTTGGCGGCGCGGATCGCCATCTTCGAGGGAATGCATCCGTAGTAGGGGCACTCGCCGCCGACGAGCCGTTCGTCGATCCCGACGACGGAGAGCCCGGCCCTCGAGGCCTCGGCCGCGAGGTGCTCCCCTCCGGGCCCGAGCCCGATGACGACGAGGTCGACGCTGATGTCGGGGCTCATGGCCCAAGCCAAACACGTGGCCACCCCTCCCGTCTGCCCGCTGCGCACGAACTCCGGGGGCCCGTCCAGTGCCGAGAGCAGGGCGTGGTTTGGGGCACGTGATCCTGCCACCTACCCTTGAGGGATGCCCGGTCAGTCCGTCTTCCGCTCGCTCGAGCCGCTGCTCGAGCAGGTGAGCAAGCCGATCCAGTACGTCGGCGGCGAGCTGAACTCGACCGTCAAGGACTGGGACGTGGCCGGCGACGCCACCGTCCGATGGGCGCTCATGTACCCCGACGCCTACGAGGTGGGGGTGCCCAACCAGGGCGTCATGATCCTCTACGAGGTCCTCAACGAGCGCCCTGACGCGCTCGCCGAGCGCACCTACGCGGTGTGGCCGGACCTCGAGACGCTCATGCGGGAGCACGGCGTGCCCCAGTTCACCGTCGACGCGCACCGTCCGGTCGGCGACTTCGACCTCCTCGGCGTGTCCTTCTCGACCGAGCTCGGCTACACGAACATGCTCACGGCGCTCGACCTGGCCGGCATCCCCCTGCACGCCGTCGACCGCGACGAGAGCCACCCGCTCGTCGTGGCGGGCGGGCACGCGGCCTTCAACCCCGAGACGATCGCCGACTTCGTCGACGCCGCGGTGGTCGGCGATGGTGAGGAGGCGGTGCTCGCGATCACCGACATCCTCGGCGCGTGGAAGCGCGAGGGGATGCCGGGTGGCCGCCGGGAGGTGCTCATGCGCCTGGCGCGCACCGGCGGGGTCTACGTCCCGGCGTTCTACGACGTCAGCTACCTGCCGGACGGCCGGATCCAGCGGATCGCCCCCAACGCGCCCGGCGTGCCCTGGCGGGTCGCCAAGCACACCGTCATGGACCTCGACGCCTGGCCGTACCCGAAGCAGCCGCTCGTCCCCCTCGCGGAGTCGGTGCACGAGCGCATGTCCGTGGAGATCTTCCGTGGCTGCACCAGGGGCTGCCGCTTCTGCCAGGCGGGCATGATCACCCGCCCGGTCCGCGAGCGCTCGATCACCGGGATCGGCGAGATGGTCGAGCGCGGGCTGGCCGCCACCGGCTTCGAGGAGGTGGGCCTGCTCTCGCTGTCCTCCGCCGACCACTCCGAGATCGCGGACGTCACCAAGGGGCTCGCCGACCGCTACGAGGGGACGAACACCGGGCTCTCCCTGCCGTCCACCCGGGTCGACGCGTTCAACATCGACCTGGCCAACGAGCTCACCCGCAACGGGCGGCGCTCCGGGCTGACCTTCGCGCCGGAGGGCGGGTCCGAGCGCATCCGCAAGGTCATCAACAAGATGGTCAGCGAGGACGACCTCATCCGCACCGTGGCCGCCGCGTACGGCGCCGGGTGGCGTCAGGTCAAGCTCTACTTCATGTGCGGCCTGCCGACCGAGACCGACGAGGACGTCCTCCAGATCGCCGACCTCGCCAAGCGGGTCATCGACACCGGCCGCGAGGTCAGCGGTCGTCGGGACATCCGGTGCACCGTCTCGATCGGCGGCTTCGTGCCCAAGCCGCACACGCCCTTCCAGTGGGCCGCACAGCTCGGCGCCGAGGAGACCGACGCCCGGCTCGAGAAGCTCCGCCAGGCACTCCGGTCCGACCGTCGCTACGGATCGGCCATCGGCTTCCGCTACCACGACGGCAAGCCCGGCATCGTCGAGGGTCTGCTCTCCCGCGGCGACCGCCGGGTCGGCCACGTCATCGAGGCCGTGTGGCGCGACGGGGGTCGCTTCGACGGCTGGTCGGAGCACTTCTCCTACGAGCGCTGGATGGCCGCGGCGGAGCGCGAGCTGGCGGCCTTCGGCGTCGACGTCGCCTGGTACACGACGCGTGAGCGTGAGGAGTCCGAGGTGCTGCCCTGGGACCACATCGACTCCGGGCTCGACAAGGAGTGGCTCTGGCAGGACTGGCTCGACGCCCTCGACGAGACGGAGGTCGACGACTGCCGCTGGACCCCGTGCTTCGACTGCGGCGTCTGCCCGCAGATGGGCACCGAGATCGAGGTCGGCCCGACCGGCAAGACCCTCCTCCCGCTCACCGTGCTCGGCGCCGGCCGACAGCAGATGGCGGAGCACGCGCACCCCTGAGCGGTCTCCTGCCATCGGCCGCCGGTGAGGATGATGGCAGCCATGACGACGAGCGTCTCGCCCCCTGCGGACATCACCCTGCGGTTCCTGGCGGCACCGACGGATGCCGGCCAGTCCGGATCCGTCTCGGCCGGCCGGGTGCTCGAGTGGATCGACAAGGCGGGGTATGCCGCGGCGGCCGGTTGGAGCGGGACCTACGCCGTGACGGCATACGTGGGGAACGTCCGGTTCACCCGACCGGTCGAGGTGGGCGAGCTCGTCGAGGTCACGGCGCGCGTGGTCCACACCGGGCGGACGTCGATGCACATCACCGTGGACGTCGCGTCCGGCCAGCCCCGCACGCGCCGGCTCGACCCCGCGACGCGCTGCCTCATCATCTTCGTCGCCGTGGACGAGCAGGGCCGCTCGACCCCGGTGCGCGCGTTCGTTCCGCGGACCATGGGTGAGGAGCTCCAGCAGCAGTGGGCGGCGCGGCGTGCCGAGCTGCGCCAGGAGGTCGAGGCCGCCATGGCCGGCCAGCGCTACACCGCTGCCGGGACGGCGCCCGAGGTGGTCATGCGCTTCCTCGCCGCGCCGACCGACGTCAACTGGGGCGGCAAGGTGCATGGGGGCATCGTCATGCGCTGGATCGACGAGGCGGCGCACGTCCTGGCGACCCAGTGGACGGGGGAGCCCCACAACGTCGCGATCTTCACCGGCGGTGTGAGGTTCTACCGGCCGCTGAGGATCGGGCACCTCGTCCAGGTGGAGGCTCGCCTGCTCCACACCGGGCGCACCTCGATGCACATCGGCGTCCACGTGCGGTCGGGCGACCCCGCCGCCGGTCCGGACGGCATGGAGCTCACCACGTACTGCCGAACGATCTTCGTCGCGATCGACGCGGACCGTCGCGCCGTCCCCTGCCCGACCTGGGTCCCGGTCAACGACGAGGACCGCGCCCTGGACGCCCACGCCGTCGAGCTGGTCCGGATCCGCGAGCGCTTCGGCGACTGACGGACGGGGCGACGCGCTCGTCGACAGCTCCGCGTCGGCGGGGCAGCTGTCGAGAGGAGGCAACACGCCGATGGCTGGCCCACGCCGCCTGCGTGTCGCCTCATCTCGACGTGCCCTTGGTGCGTCTGGGTCGGGTCGCCGTGCGGCGCTGGAGGGCTCCCGGCGGCGGGGCGATCAGGCGTAGAGCGCTCCGACGACCTCGCGGAACGTCGCGGTGTGACGCTCGACGTCGGCCCGGGTCGAGTCCGGACACATGAGCGCCATGTTGTGGAACGGGGTCATGAGGATCCCCCGGTTGCACATGGCGAGGTGCATGTAGGCGTCGAGGTCCTCGTCGTGGGCGGCCGCGGACTCCTCGCCGCTCGTCGGTGCGGGCCGCGCGAACCGGTACTCCGCCCGGGCGCCGAGCTGCGTGATGGACCATGGAACGTCGAGCTCGTCGAGAGTCTCCTGGACCCCTGCGGTGAACGCCGTCGCGAGCCGGGTCATGTGCTCGAAGGCATCCTCGGTGAGCACGTCGCGAAGGGTCGCACGCATGGCAGCCGTGGAGAGCGCATTGCCGGCGAGCGTGCCCCCGACTCCGCCGACGTCGACGATGTCGGCCTCCCCCGAGCCGGTGTGCCGGGTGACGGAGGCTCGCCAGCTCCTCGGTCATGCCGTAGGCACCGCACGGGATGCCGCCACCGATCGACTTGCCGATGACGACGATGTCGGGCTCGAGGTCCCAGGCCTGGGTGGCCCCGCCCCAGCCGACGGAGAACGTGTGGGTCTCGTCGATCATCAGGAGGGCCCCGTGGCGGTTCGCCAGCTCGCGCAGGCCCTCGAGGAAGCCGGGCTCCGGGAGGACGATGCCGATGTTGGTCAGGGCCGGCTCGGTGAGGATCGCGGCGACGTCACCGTGGGCGAGCTCACGCTCGACCGACGCCAGGTCGTTCCACGTCGCGGCGCGGGTGGTGAGGTCGAGCGCGACGGGGGGAGCGACGTTGCCGGGCCGCGACTCGGCCTTGCCGTCCGGCCCCGGCAGCGCGAAGGCCTCGTCGACCGAGCCGTGGTAGCAGTAGGCGAAGACGAGGACCTTCGGCTTCCCGGTCGCGAGGCGGGCCAGCCGCACCGCCCACCGGTTCGCGTCGGTCGCGGAGAGCGTGAAGCTCCACAGCGGCACACCGAAGCGCCGCGTCAGCTCGGCGCCGACCCACTGGGCGTCCTGCGTCGGCAGCATCGTCGTGACGCCCCCGAGCTCTCCCATCCTCCGGGCGACGGCCTCGACGGTCGGCCGGGGCGAGTGGCCCGCCATGGCCCCGGTGTCGCCCAGCGCGAAGTCGACGTACGTGTGGCCGTCGACGTCGGTGACCCGGTTGCCCGCCGCCCGGTCGAGGTAGAGCGGGAAGCCGCCGGTCCACTTGTTCATCCAGGTCATCGGCACCCCGCCGAAGAGGTTGGTGCCCTCCTCGAAGAGCGAGCGGCTGCGCGGATGCCGGTCGCTGTAGGTGACCTGTTCGGCGGCGAGCAGCTCGGTGAGGCGGGTCCGGTCGATGGCGGGCATGGCGGCACTGTATCCGTGCGGAAGTGCTCGGCGGAAGGCCGGTTCACCACGCTTTCCGTCGCTCGGATGCCGTCCTGCCTCCGGTTTTCGTATGCCGGCTCCGCGCGGTGACTAGGCTCGTCCCATGGCCCGCCAGCGCACGCCCGACGGACCCCCGCCCGCCCCCGCTGTCCAGAAGCTCCGCATCCGCTACGCCAAGCGGGGACGGCTGCGCTTCTCCTCGACCCGGGACTTCTCCCGAGCGCTGGAGCGGGCCCTACGGCGCGCGGGCGTCCCGATGGCGTTCTCGGCGGGCTTCCACCCGCACCCGTTGATCTCCTACGCCAACGCCGCCCCGACGGGCACGGCGAGCGAGGCCGAGTACTTCGAGATCCGGGTGACCGAACGGGTCGACCCCGAGTCACTGCGGGCGGCCCTCGACGAGGCGCTCCCCGAGGGACTGGACGTCCTCGAGGTCGTTCCCGCCGGTCCCGGCGCGCTCGCCGACCGGCTCGAGGCGAGCGAGTGGCAGGTCGTCGTCCGGGGCGCGGACCCGGCAGCGGTCGAGCGGGCGGTCACGGCATACCTCGCCTGTGAGGTCGCAGAGACGACGCGCACGTTCAAGACCGGACCGCGGACCTTCGACACGCGCGGCGCCGTGGTGGCACTCGAGGTCACGGGGGTCGACCAGGAGGGGTGTGCGATACTGCGGGTGGTCGTACGGCACACCACACCGTCCGTGCGCCCCGACGACATCCTGACCGCACTGCGCGCAGTGACCGGGTTCTCGCCACCGGTCCCACCCCTGGTGACCCGGCTGGCCCAAGGCCCTCTGACCGACGCAGCTGCCGGGGTGGCCGACCCGTTGGCCGCCGACAAGGACGCCGCCGGCTCCGGATAGGTGCCGCGCCGCCCGCGCGAGCCGCTCCGGAGCAGCTGTCGACTTCCGTGTCGGGGTGCGCCCCGCACGATCGTGATCGCCCACCACGCGATCGACGAGGAGCCGGCCCCCGGGCCGGCACCGGTGTGGTCGTCGCCGCGTGGGTGACGAGAAGAGGCCCCAGGATGGCGTCCGAGAACGACCGAACAGACACCGACGCGGACCAGGCACCGGCCGAGAAGCCGAAGCGCCGCCGCGCCACGAAGAAGACCGCAGCACCCGCCGTCGAGGCCTCCCCGGAGCCCTCGGATGCCGGTGGCGTGCCCGTCGAGGACGGCGACCCTTCGATCGCCCTGGCCATCGCCGCGCAGGCCGAGGCGGGCCTGGACCCGGTCGACGAGGGCGCCGCCGGCGCCTTGGCGACGAAGAAGGGCACCCGCAAGAGCGCCGCGAAGAAGTCGGCACGGAAGAAGACCGCCAGGACGGCAGGGTCGGCGTCCGGCGAGCCGGACGACGCCGTCGCGGAGGAGATCGACGACGCGGCGGCCACACCCAGTGCGGTCGTCCCGAGCTTCGGGCTGCTCTTCCAGGCCCCCGAGCCGGTGGCGCCGCGCCGCCGCCGTGCCACGGCACCCGTCCAGGCGCCGACGGAGCGCCCGGCCGCGGAGGAGACCACCACCGCTGGACAGCAGCAAGCACCCGCGACGGACGACGATCTCCGCGACGAGGCCACCGCCGTGGCCGCCGACGACTCGGCCACCGACGGGGGCGGCGAGGACCGCTCGGCCGAGGGATCGGGTGACGAGGCGGAAGGCGGCTCGCGCAGCCGCCGCCGCCGAGGTGGCCGCGGCCGCCGCGGTCGGACCTCGGGCGACGACGAGCAGGCGGGCACGGCATCCGAGTCCGAGGACGGGGACGAGGACGGGACCCCCGAAGCCGGTGCCCCGGACTCGGGCGACGAGGAGTCCGGTTCGAGCCGCCGTCGCCGTCGCCGCCGCCGTGGTGCCTCCGGTGACGGCGAGAGCGAGGACCCCCCCGGCACGGTGACCAAGGTCCGCGAACCGCGCTCGCAGCGCGAGGAGCCGACGGCCGTCAAGGGCTCGACCCGCCTCGAGGCCAAGAAGCAGCGCCGGCGCGAGGGCCGCGAGGCCGGCCGGCGCCGGACCATCATCACCGAGGCGGAGTTCCTCGCCCGCCGGGAGAGCGTCGAGCGCGTCATGGTCGTCCGGGGGCGCGGCGACCGCACCCAGATCGGCGTCCTCGAGGACGGCGTCCTCGTCGAGCACTACGTCTCGCGGGAGACGACCGCGTCGATGGCCGGCAACGTCTACCTCGGCCGGGTGCAGAACGTCCTCCCCTCGATGGAGGCCGCCTTCGTCGACATCGGCAAGGGCCGCAACGCCGTGCTCTACGCCGGCGAGGTCAACTGGGACGCCGCCGGCATCGAGGGCGGCCAGGGACGCCGGATCGAGAACGCGCTGTCCTCGGGTGACACCGTCCTCGTCCAGGTGACGAAGGACCCCATGGGGCACAAGGGCGCCCGCCTCACCTCGCAGATCTCGCTGCCGGGCCGGTACCTCGTGTACGTCCCCGAGGGCCAGATGACCGGCATCTCCCGCAAGCTCCCGGACACCGAGCGGTCGCGCCTCAAGGCGATCCTCAAGGAGGTCGTCCCCGACACGGCCGGCGTCATCGTGCGGACGGCCGCGGAGGGCGCGTCCGAGGAGGAGCTCCGTGCCGACGTGGAGCGCCTCACCTCCGCCTGGGAGAAGATCCGTGCCAAGGCCGATGCCGCCAGGGCCAAGAAGACCGGAAGCGGCGGGGCTCCGGTGCTCCTCCACGGCGAGCCCGACCTCACGGTGCGCGTCATCCGCGACGTCTTCACCGAGGACTTCACCGCCCTCGTCGTGGCGGGGGACAAGGCGTGGGGCGAGATCAGCGCATACGTCGAGGACGTCGCCCCGGACCTGGCACCACGTCTGCAGCGCTGGACCGCCGAGGAGGACGTCTTCGCCGCCCACCGGATCGACGAGGCACTCGCCAAGGCGATGGACCGGAAGGTGTGGCTGCCCTCCGGCGGCTCCCTCGTCATCGACCGCACCGAGGCGATGACCGTCGTGGACGTCAACACGGGGAAGTTCGTGGGCTCCGGGGGCAACCTCGAGGAGACCGTGACGAAGAACAACCTCGAGGCCGCCGAGGAGATCGTCCGCCAGCTCCGGCTGCGCGACATCGGCGGGATCATCGTCGTCGACTTCATCGACATGGTGCTCGAGTCCAACCGGGACCTCGTCGTGCGTCGACTCCTGGAGTGCCTCGGTCGCGACCGGACGAAGCACCAGGTGGCCGAGGTGACGTCGTTGGGTCTGGTCCAGATGACGCGCAAGCGGGTCGGCTCGGGCCTCATCGAGGTCTTCTCGGAGCCGTGCGAGCACTGCAACGGCCGGGGGATCGTCGTCCACTCGGAGCCGATCGACCGCGGTGGCTCCGCCGACCAGGGCAGCCATGGCGGCGGCTCGAGCGGCTCCGCCGGCCAGGCCGGCGGCGGGCAGTCCGGCTCGCGGTCGAGCCGTGGACGGCGTGGCGCGACCGGCACCGGCGGCAGCGGCTCGGGTGCGACCGGGTCCGGCGCGGGGAGCCTGCCGGGCAGCGGCGAGGAGCCGCGCACGCCGTCCGGCCCCACCGCCGCGCAGATCGCGGCGGCGGCTCACGCGGCTGCGCTGCGCAAGGCCGAGACCGGCGGCGATGCCGCCGTGGACGTCCCCGACGTGGGCGCGACCGTCCCCGGCGCGGAGCAGCCGCTCCTCGACGCCGACGAGGCCGAGGCCTCCTCGCCCGATGCGCCGGCTCGTGAGGAGATGGGCGCCGGCGCGTCGCCCCTCGAGCTTCGTGACGTAGGGGTGACCGGTGTGGACGTCTCGAGCTCCGAAGCGCCCCCCGCTGACCGCTCGGACACCGAGGACGACGGGATCGACGGTGTCGTGGTGACCCCCCAGGCCGCCGCGGTCGACGTCGAGCCGGCGGCCGACCCGGTCGAGACCGAGGAGCCACGTGCGCGCCGCAAGCGCGGCCGGGTGGTCGCCCCGGCCGGCCCGCCCCGGGCCGTGCTGTCGGAGCAGTCGGGCGAGTGACTCGGGTTCCCTCCCACCCGGCCGGGCGAGATTTGGAAGGCTCCCGGGGCCACCGGTAGGCTGGAGAGTCGGTGCGCCCACCGAGCTGATGTCCCGTGTCGTCCACGGGGTCGCGATCGGCCGGTCTCCAGGAGGAGCACCCGTAGCGAAAGTGAGTACGACTGTGTACGCGATTGTGCGCGCAGGTGGTCGCCAGGAGAAGGTCTCCGTCGGCGACGTCCTGCTCATCGACAAGGTCGGCCAGGCGGGTGACACGCTGCAGCTGCAGCCGCTGCTCGTCGTCGACGGCGGCACCGTGACGAGCGACGCGGGCAAGCTCGCCAAGGTCACGGTCACGGCCGAGGTCGTCAAGGCCGCCAAGGGCCCCAAGATCACGATCCTCAAGTACAAGAACAAGACCGGCTACCGGAAGCGCCAGGGCCACCGCCAGGCGCTCACGCAGGTCAAGATCACGGCGATCGACGCCTGACCTCCGCCCGGAACTCACTGAAGGACTACTGACATGGCACACAAGAAGGGTGCGTCCTCGACCCGAAACGGTCGCGACTCCAACGCCCAGTACCTCGGCGTCAAGCGCTTCGGCGGCCAGGCCGTCCAGGCCGGCGAGATCCTCGTCCGCCAGCGCGGAACCCACTTCCACCCCGGCGACGGCGTCGGCCGTGGCGGCGACGACACCCTGTTCGCGCTCGTCGCGGGTGCGGTGAAGTTCGGCTCCAAGCGTGGGCGCAAGACCGTCAACATCGTGCCGGCGGAGACCGCCGCCGCCGAGTGACGCGTATGCCGGGTGCCCAGCACCTTCCACCAGACCACGTCGTGAGGGGCGGGCCCGCGTAGGCCCGCCCCTCACGGCATCCCACCCCAACCCAAACCCACGACCGACCCCACCCCCGCCTCCCCGACTTCGTCTGTGGGAATGCCGCCGACACGCCGCTCCAGCGGCGCGTTGCCGGCGATCTGACAGACGAAGTCGGGGAAGACCAGAGGAGCGCCCGGCAATGACGAGCTTCGTCGACCGCGTCGTGCTGCACGTCGCCGCCGGGAGCGGTGGCCACGGCGTGGCCTCGGTGAAGCGGGAGAAGTTCAAGCCGCTGGGTGGCCCGGACGGGGGGAACGGCGGGCGAGGGGGGTCGGTCATCCTCGCCGTCGACCCCCAGGCGACGACGCTGCTCGACTACCACCACACCCCGCACCGCAGGGCGTCCAACGGCAAGCCGGGTGCAGGTGACGAGCGCAACGGAGCCGACGGGGGCGACCTGGTCCTCAAGGTCCCGGAGGGCACGGTCGTCAAGCGCATCGACGGCTCGGTCCTCGCTGACCTCGTGGGCCACGACACGACGTTCGTCGTCGCCCGCGGGGGTCGGGGCGGACTAGGGAACAAGGCGCTGGCCAGCCCTCGCCGCAAGGCTCCGGGCTTCGCGCTCCTCGGTGAGCCGGGCGAGGCCCTCGACATCGTGCTCGAGCTCAAGTCCATCGCCGACGTCGCGCTCATCGGCTTCCCGAGCGCCGGCAAGTCGTCGCTCGTGTCGGTGCTCTCGGCCGCCCGCCCGAAGATCGCCGACTACCCGTTCACGACGCTCGTCCCGAACCTCGGTGTCGTCACGGCTGGTTCCGAGCGCTACACCGTCGCCGACGTCCCCGGCCTCATCCCGGGAGCCAGCGAGGGCAGGGGACTGGGCCTGGAGTTCCTGCGGCATGTCGAGCGGTGCTCGGTCCTCGTCCACGTCGTCGACTGCGCCACCCTCGAGCCCGGCCGCGACCCCATGACGGACCTCGACGTCATCGAGGAGGAGCTCGCCGCCTATGCCGCTGACGACGCGCTGGGAGGTCGGCCGCTGTCCGAGCGCACCCGCGTGGTGGTGCTCAACAAGGCCGATGTCCCCGAGGCTCGTGACCTCGCCGAGATGGTCAAGCCGATGCTCGAGGAGCGTGGCCTCGAGGTGCACATCGTGTCGGCGGTCGCGCACACCGGGCTCAAGGAGCTCACCTTCGCGCTGGCCCGCCACGTGCTGGCAGCCCGCGCGGAGGTCGAGGCGCGGGTGGCCGAGCGCCCCCGTGTGGTCGTCCGCCCGAAAGCCGTCGACGACTCGGGCTTCCATGTCCGACGCGAGAACACCCCCGACGGCGAGGTGTTCCGCGTGCTCGGCGAACGGCCGACCCGCTGGGTCCGGCAGACCGACTTCTCCAACGACGAGGCGGTCGGGTACCTCGCCGACCGGCTGAACCGGCTCGGCGTCGAGGAGGCCCTGCTCAAGGCGGGTGCGGTGTCGGGCTCCACCGTGCTCATCGGTCCGGAGGACAACGCGGTCGTCTTCGACTGGGAGCCGACGATGTCGGCCGGCGCCGAGCTCCTCGCAGGGCCACGAGGGAGCGACCTGCGCATGGACCAGGAGGGCCGCAAGACGCGAGGGGAGCGCCGCGAGGAGTTCCACGCCCGCAAGGACGCCCAGACGGCGGCTCGTGACACCCTCGCCGAGGAGCGTCGCGCGGGTCACTGGGCGTCGGCGGACGACGAGGGCTGATCGGTATGCCGGACACCGCCGCCCGCCTTCGGCGCGCCGTGGGCGTCGGGCAGCGCCTCGTCGTCAAGGTCGGCTCCTCCTCGTTGACGAGCCCCGACGGAGGGCACCTCGACCTCGATGCCCTGCGAGCGCTCGTCGACGTGCTCGCCGAGCGCCGGAACTCCGGTCGGCAGGTCGTGCTCGTCTCCTCGGGTGCGATCGCGGCCGGCATCGGGCCGCTCGGACTGGCGCGCCGACCCGGGGACCTGGCGACGCAGCAGGCGGCGGCGAGCGTCGGGCAGGGTGCCCTGGTCGCGGCATACCAGGCCGCCTTCTCGACCCATGGGCTCACGGTGGGGCAGGTGCTCCTCACGGCCGACGACGTCACCCGACGGACGCACTACACGAACGCCCGGCGCACGATGGAGCGGCTCCTCGAGCTCGGCATCGTGCCGATCGTCAACGAGAACGACACCGTCGCGACGCACGAGATCCGCTTCGGGGACAACGACCGCCTGGCAGCCCTCGTCGCCGACATCGTGGGGGCGCACGGGCTTGTGCTCCTCACCGATGTCGACTCGCTGTACGACGGTCCGCCCTCGCGGAGGGGTGCCCGGCGGGTGCCGCTCGTCGCGACGACCGAGGACCTCGACGCCGTGACGATCGGCGGCACCGGCTCGGGTGTGGGCAGCGGCGGAATGGTCACGAAGGTCGAGGCGGCCGGCATCGCCGGTGCGGCCGGCATCCCGACGCTGCTGACCCGCCTCGCGGACGTTCGCGACGCCCTGACCGGCTCCGACGTCGGCACCGTGTTCGCTCCTGCGGCGGCGACCCGGGCATCGCGAAAGCGATGGCTCGCGCACGCCACGACGGCCCGGGGACGGCTGTTGCTCGACGAGGGCGCCGTGGCGGCGGTGACGGTGCGGCGCAAGTCGCTGCTGCCCGCGGGGATCACGTCGGTCGACGGGGCGTTCGCCGCGGGCGATCCCGTCGACGTGTGCGCGCCCGACGGCAGCGTCATCGCGCGCGGGCTCGTGAACTACGCATCGGCGGAGCTGCCCCGGCTGTTGGGGCGGTCGACCCGGGACCTCGCCCGTGAGCTGGGTCCCGCCTACGAGCGTGAGGTCATCCACCGGGACGACCTCGTCGTGCTCTGAGGACCGGCTGGGGAGCCGGGTTTGTCACAGGCCCGCTGGGGCCAGATCAGAGGCGGATGGCCGCCCCAGGGTCAGCGGATCTTCTGCACCTCGAACTGCATGCGCGGCTCGGCGATCTCTGCCTGGCTCTGGACGACCTGGAGCTCCCGGCGGCCCGACTCATGAGTGCGCTCAAGGAGGTCGAACACGCTCGAGGCGGTGCGACCGAGGGCGAGGCCGGCATCCGCCGACTCGAGCAGGTGCGCGATGAAGAGCGCTGCCGTGACGTCGCCCGAGCCGTTTGCCTTGAGCGGTAGGTGAGGCGTCTGGACGATCCATGCGCCGTTCCCCTGCACCGCGAGCATCTCGATGGTGCCCTCGGGGCGGTCCGGGCGCAGCACGCTCGTGACGAGGACTGTCGAGGGACCCAACGCTCGGACGCGCTCGACGGAGTCGAGGGTGGAGTCCAGGTCGTCGGGGTCGGTCTCGGTGAGGAAGCCGAGCTCGAACTGGTTCGGAGTGATGACGTCGGCCTGGGGAACGACCCGCTCGCGGAGGAGGACCGGGATCGCGGGATGGACGAAGCAGCCCGGATGCGGCGTTGCCCATGACGGGGTCGCAGGCGTAGATGGCGCCGGGGTTGGCCTCCTTGGTACGCGCGACCGCGTCGAGGATGACGTCGCCGATGTGCTCGCCGCCCTGGTATCCGGAGAGGACCGCGTCGACCTCGGCGAGCGCGCCGCGCTCCTGGATGCCGGTGAGCACCTCGCGCACGTCCTCCGGCGGCATGAGCGGGCCCCGCCACGCGCCGTAGCCGGTGTGGTTGGAGAAGTGGACGGTGTGGATGGGCCAGACCTCCACCCCGAGGCGCTGGAGGGGGAAGACTGCGGCGGAGTTGCCCACGTGACCGTAGGCGACGGATGACTGGATGGACAGGATCGTCGTCACCGGCTCATCCTCGCACCAGGCCGCGGCGGTCCCGGGGACGGTCGTCGCCGATGAGCGCGTCCGGCAGATGGTGTGCCTCTCCGGCGCTACCGAATGCACCGTCCCAGTGAGCACACCTCAATTCGCTCGACCACAGCGAGCAATTCCCGGTCTGCGCACCACCAGCGAGCACAACGAGGTGTGCTCCGCGAGAGTGAGCAGATCGAGGTTCGCTCACTGGCAGCGAGCATTCGTGAGGCGGCGACAAGGACCATCGCCTCGGCCGGCTGACGCGCACCTCCGCGGCCGGCTGCGCCGGTGCGCTGGCCGCGGCACCGGCATACGCTGGAGGCATGTCCGTCCGCACCTCCCGCATCGATCCCGCCGACGTCCATCGGGTGTGCGAGCTCGCCGAGGCGGCCCGCACGGCATCCCGTCGCCTCGCCCTTCTCTCGCGCGCGGAGAAGGACGCAGCGCTGCGCGCCCTCGCCAACGCGCTCGACGCCTCCACCGACGACATCGTCGCGGCGAACGAGCGCGACCTCCAGCAGGGCCGGGACTCCGGGATGGCGGAGAGCCTCCTCGACCGCCTTCGCCTGGACGCGCCCCGAGTTGCGGCGGTGGCCCAGGCCCTGCGTGGCATCGCAGACCTACCCGACCCCGTCGGCGAGATCGTCCGCGGCTCCACCCTCGCCAACGGACTGCAGATCCGCCAGGTCCGCGTCCCCATCGGCGTCGTCGGCATGATCTACGAGGCCAGGCCCAACGTCACCGTCGACGCGGCGGGCCTGGGCCTGAAGTCCGGCAACGCCGTCATCCTGCGTGGCGGCAGCGCAGCCGCGGAGACGAACCGCGCCACCGTGGCGGTGCTGCGCTCCTCGCTCGAGGCGCAGGGCCTGCCGGCCGACGCCGTCAGCCTCCTCGACGGCGGCCACGGCGCGGTCCGTGCGCTCATGACCGCGCGGGGCCTGGTCGACCTGCTCATCCCGCGCGGCGGCGCCGACCTCATCCACACGGTGGTCACCGAGTCCACGGTGCCCGTCATCGAGACCGGGGTCGGCAACTGCCACGTGTACGTCGACCGCGCCGCGGACCTCGACAAGGCCCTGGCCATCACCGTCAACTCCAAGACCCACCGCCCCAGCGTGTGCAACGCCGCGGAGTCCCTTCTCGTCCACCGGGACGTCGCTGCCGAGTTCCTCCCCAAGGCTCTCGCCGCACTCGCCGGCGAGAAGGTCGTCCTGCACACCGACGAGCCGGCAGGCGCCCAGGCAGACGTCGCGGGCGTGGCCCACGATGCGGTGACCGACGAGCATTTCGCCACCGAGTTCCACGGCCTCGAGATGTCGGTCGGCGTCGTGGACGACCTCGACACCGCGCTCGAGCACATCCGTCGCTACGGCTCGGGACACACCGAGGCGATCGTCACCGAGGACCGGGCGGCGGCGCGCCGGTTCACGGCCGAGGTGGACGCAGCCGCCGTCATGGTCAACGCCAGCACGCGCTTCACCGATGGCGGCGAGTTCGGGTTCGGGGCGGAGATCGGCATCTCCACGCAGAAGCTGCACGCCCGTGGCCCGATGGCCCTTCCCGAGCTCACGACGACGAAGTGGGTCGTCGAGGGCGACGGTCAGGTGAGGGCCTGAGGGCCTCGGTCGCCGCTCGGACGCTCCGCCCGCGCGTCCGCGTCCAGTGAGTCATGCGCGACGAAGTATGCCGGCCGCGCCTGCAGTGCCGTGTACGTCCGGCCGACGTACTCACCGAGGATGCCGAGGGCCAGCAGCTGCACCGCACCCATAGCCGCCACGATGACCACGGTCGAGGTCCAGCCCGGCAGCGTGTTGCCGAGAAGCATCTGCACGACCGCGTAGACGAGCACCCCGAGCGCGGCGACGCCGCCCACGAGGCCCAGCCAGGTCGCGAACCGGAGCGGGGCGAGGGAGAAGCCCGTCACCCCGTCGAGCGACAACCGGATCATCCTGCCCAGCGGGTACTTCGACTCGCCGGCGGCCCGCGGAGCGCGCGTGTAGCGCACCGTCGCGCTCGGGAAGCCCAGGGCGGGCACCACCAGACGCAGCACGCGACCGTGCTCCGGGAGGGCGTTGACCGCCTCGATCGTCGCCCGGGACATGAGGCGGAAGTCGCCCGCGTCGACGTGGGGGTCCACGTCGGACAGCGCCCGGATCGACCGGTAGAACAGCCGGGCCGAGAGCCGCTTGAAGACCGTGTCCGTCGACCGGTCCTGGCGAACCCCGTAGACGACGTCCACTCCCTGGCCGCGCGCCACGGCCAGCATCTCGCCGATGACCTCGGGCGGGTCCTGCAGGTCCGCGTCGATGGTGACGACCCAGCGACCCCGCGCTCGCGCCAGACCGGCGGAGATCGCCGCCTGGTGCCCGGCATTGGCCCGCAGCCGGACGACGCGCACCTCGGGCCACTCCCGACGCAGCCGTTGCAGCACCACGGGGGTGGCGTCCGTGGACCCGTCGTCGACGCAGAGCACCTCGTACGACGTCCCCCACGCCTCGGCGACCGGTCGCAGCCGCTCGACGAGCAGGGGAAGGACCGCCTCCTCGTTGTAGAGGGGGACGACGACGCTCACGTCGACGTGGGAGTCCGGCATGGCCCAAGGGTAGGTCGCCACGCGGCGTCGCCGCGCTCCAACCACGCAACCTCGCGGGCGGGCACCACCTCGCGGGCGGGCACCACCGCGCGGGCCGGCCGCACCACCCCTCGCCGCGCACGCAGCCACGCCACGGCTGAGGGCCCCCGAGTATGAGATCGGGGGCCCCCGCTGTCGGCGGCTGCCGACGTGGTCGAGCCGTTCGGACCCGAGGCGAGCACCGCGGGTCGGCCACGCGACGGTGGCGCCGCCCCGGGGGGCGGCTTCGACTCAGGCCGTCGGCCGCGGCACCTGCGCCGTCGCGCGCATGTGGCCTCGAGCCGAGACCACGTCCCGCCGGTGACCCGGTGGGGGCGGTGTGCCGTTATCCGTACGACCTGCCTTCCCCGCGCCGCTCCGGCGATGCTCCGCCGGCTCGAACCCGGATGGGCGTACGCCCTTTCTAGTGCCGGGATCGCGTGCTGCGCAAGCGCATCGGGGAATGTGGCCGGAGTATGCTTCCCCGCCGACTCGTCGTCCACAGGCGGCAGGCGCGCGCCGCCTCTCGGTGCACAGGGTTGTGGACGATATCGGTGGACAGCCGAGGCGCTAGGCTGGCTCGCATGTCGACGACCGTCGCGCTCGCCGCCGCCGAGGAGGCTGCCGGCGAGCTGCCGCTGCCCCCGTGGATGTTCGGCGTACTGGTGCTCCTGGCCTTCGCCTTCCTCCTCGGCGTCACCTGGTCCTTCCGCGGTACCTCGCAGAAGTACGCCCGCCCCAACCTCGAGGGCGTCCGCCAGGACGCGGCCGCGCCGGGTCCCGACCGCCGCGGGCAGGGTGTTGCCGAGCAGACGGGTGCCGGTGACGCCCCGCACTGGCCCGAGCACCCCGGGCACCAGCACTGAGCACACCGCGAGTGCGTCTCGGGGTGATGGGTGGGACCTTCGACCCCATCCACCACGGACACCTCGTCGCCGCCTCGGAGGTCCAGGCACTGCTCGACCTCGAGGAGGTCATCTTCGTCCCCACGGGGCAGCCCTGGCAGAAGGACGGCCGGGAGGTGGCCCCGGCCGAGCACCGCTACCTCATGGCCGTCGTCGCCACCGCGTCGAACCCTCGGTTCACCGTCTCGCGGGTCGACATCGACCGCGAGGGGCCGACCTTCACCATCGACACCCTGCGTGACCTCCACGCCCAGCGCCCCGGTGCCGAGCTCTTCTTCATCACCGGCGCCGACGCCCTCACCAAGATCCTCACGTGGAAGGACGCAGAGGAGCTCTGGGGGCTCGCGCACTTCATCGGTGTGACGAGACCCGGCTACGAGCTCTCCGAACACGGGCTCCCCCCGGACGGCGTGACCCTCCAGGAGGTGCCGGCGATGGCCATCAGCTCCACCGACTGCCGTCAACGGGTCCGGGCCGGCGAGCCGGTCTGGTACCTCGTGCCCGACGGCGTGGTCCAGTACATCTCCAAGCACCACCTGTATGCCGTGCCGGCACCCGTCGCGGCCGCCGCCCCCCACCGAGGAGCACCGTGACCGCGACCGACCGAGCGCTGGAGCTGGCGCGTGCGGCGGCATCCGCCGCTGCCGCCAAGCTGGCAACGACCATCACCGGCATCGACGTGTCCGAGCAGCTCGCGCTCACCGACGTCTTCGTCATCGTCTCGGCCGAGTCGGAGCGGCAGGTGGGGTCGATCGTCGACGAGGTGGAGGACGTGCTGCGCGACATGGGGGTCAAGCCGGTCCGCCGAGAGGGGCAGCGCGAGGGCCGCTGGGTGCTCATCGACTTCGTCGACGTCGTCGTCCACGTGCAGCACGACGAGGAGCGCTCGTTCTACGAGCTCGAGCGGCTCTGGAAGGACTGTCCCTCGATCGACCTCGGCGTCGTGGGCACTGAGCAGGGCGGTCGGTGACCGCCACCGGAGGCAGCCTGGGCCGGCGCATCGTCGTCCTGCGCCACGGCGAGACGACCCACAACGCGGCCGGCATCTGGCAGGGCCAGCTCGACTCCCCGCTCTCCGAGCTCGGGCTGCGGCAGGCCGATGCGCGTGGGTGCGGCGGTGGCAGCGCTGCGGCCCGACCGGCTCGTCTCCTCGGACCTCAGTCGCGCACTCACGACCGCCGAGAGCGTGGGGCGGGTGTGCGGCATCCCCGTGACGCTGGACCCGCGGTTCCGTGAGGTCCACGCCGGGGCGTGGCAGGGCCTGGGCTCCGCCGAGGTCGCGCAGCGGTGGCCCGAGGAGCGGGCCGCGATGCTGCGCGGCGAGGACGTTCGGCGCGGTGGCGACGACGGGGAGGGGGAGCGCATGGCCGACGTCCTGGTGCGCGTGGGCGAGGCCCTCGACGAGCTGCTCGCCGACGACCGACCGGGGGAGTGCCTCGTCGTGTCGACACACGGTGGTGCCGCCAAGGCCGTGGCGGCCTGGCTGCTGCGCCTGGACCTCGAGGTGGCCTGGCGGGTGCTCTCCGCGCTGGGCAACTGCCACTGGGGAGAGCTCCACGAGGGACGTGTCGGCTGGCGCCTCCAGACGTGGAACGTGGGACCGGTCCCCGCGCCTTCGGCGGGCTCCTCGCCGCCCTGAGGCGGATTTGGGTCGCTGATCGGCCATGGGTAGACTCGCCGTCGCCCCGTCGGAGGGCACCCACTCGGGGCTGTAGCGCAGTTGGTAGCGCACCTCCATGGCATGGAGGGGGTCAGGGGTTCGAATCCCCTCAGCTCCACCGAGTCACCGACAGGACCGGACGCGCCCCGCGACCGGTCCTGTCTCCGTGTGATGCCTGGAAGGGCGAATCCCCGCCGGTACGCTGGCGTGATGTTCCGCATGCGGTCCGGTGCCGTGGGCGCGGTGTTCGACGACATCGTCGGGCTTCTTCCGGCCCACGTACTCACACGTCCGGGAGGAGAGGCAGCGCCTCGAGCTGACCCGCGAGGGCGTCGGTGACTCGGCTCCACCGCAGCCGGGTCGGGTCCAGGTGAGGGTGACGCTCCCGCCGGGGTACGCACCGCCTCACGGTCCTCGACGCCGGGACCCCCACGCCGACTCGCGCGGGCTGGTCGTCTGATCGGCCCACGGTTCGTCATCCACCGGGTGGCCCGGGTCAGTCGTCCCAGACACCACTCGAACCGCGACGGTGCGAGCCGAGGAGGTGCGTGTCGACGATGCCGACTGCCTCCATGAGCGCGTACATCGTCGTGGGCCCGACGAAGACGAACCCCTTGCGCTTCAGCGCCTTCGACAACGCGAGCGACTCGGGCGAGGTGGTCGGCAGCTCGGCCGCCGTCCGCGGACGCGGGGTGTGGGAAGGACGGAAGGACCAGACGTATGCCGCGAGGTCGCCGTCGGGGTCGTCGCGCAGGCGGAGCGTCGCGCGGGCGTTCGTGATGGTCGCCAGGACCTTGGCGCGGTTGCGGACGATCCCGGCGTCACCCATGAGCCGCGCCACCTCGGCATCGCCGTAGCCGGCCACCGTCTCCGGGTCGAAGCCGTCGAATGCGGTGCGGAATGCCGGGCGCTTGCGCAGGATGGTCGACCAGGACAGTCCCGACTGGAACGCCTCGAGGGACAACCGCTCGAACATGCCGCGCTCGTCCCGGACCGGCATCCCCCACTCCGTGTCGTAGTACTCACGCAGGAGGGGGTCGACCGACGCCCAGGCCGGGCGAGCCAGACCGTCCTCGCCGACGACGACACCCTGCTCGCTCATGACCACCGCAGCCTGGTCATCGCACCCACCGCGGACGTGGACACGGGGTGCGGACGAGGACGGGCACTGGCCTCAGGCAGCGTCCCGGGTGAGCGCGACCCGCACGTCGTCGGCGAGGTCGGCCGGCTCGACGTTGGGTGCGTAGCGCTCGATCACCGCGCCGTCACGCCCGATGAGCCACTTGGTGAAGTTCCACTTGACCCGGCCGCCCAGCAGGCCCGTGGTCTCCTCCTTGAGCCACTCGAAGAGCGGGTGGGCCGCCGAGCCGTTGACGTCGACCTTGGCGAACATGGGGAAGCTCACCCCGTAGTTGACCTGGCAGAACTCCGCGATCTCGTCGTCCGAGCCCGGCTCCTGGCCGCGGAACTGGTTGCACGGGAAGCCCAGCACGACGAAGCCGTCGTCCTTGAGCTCGGAGTAGAGCTGCTCGAGGCCGGCGTACTGCGAGGTGAACCCGCACTTGCTGGCGGTGTTGACGACGAGGACGACCTGCCCGGCGTACTCACCGAGGCTGCGCTCCTCGCCGGCGATGGTCGCCGCGGAGAAGTCCGACAGAGTGCTCATGCCCCAATCGTCACACAGGGCAGACCCGGTCCAGGCCCCGGGGCAGGCCACGCCCGAGCGCCCGGCTTACCCTGTGGCCGTGCCAGACCCAACCGCCGTGCCGCTCGACGTCGACGTGCTCGTCGTCGGAGCCGGCATCTCGGGTGTCGACGCGGGGTGTCGGCTCGCGATGCACTGCCCAGGCACCACCTGGGCCGTCCTCGAGGCGCGGAACGCGATCGGCGGGACGTGGGACCTCTTCCGCTACCCCGGCATCCGTTCGGACTCGGACATGTACACCCTGGGCTTTCCCTTCCGCCCGTGGCGCGGTGACGCCGCGCTGGCGGCGGGGGCGGACATCCGCGACTACGTCGAGGCGACCGCCCGCGAGTTCGGCGTCACCGAGCGCCTGCACCTCGGTCAGCGGGTGGAGCGGCTCGCGTGGTCGTCCAGCGACGCCCGATGGTCCGTGACCGCGCGGACGGCCGACGGGGAGGTGACCCACACGGCCCGGTTCGTCTACCTCGCGACGGGCTACTACGCCTACGAGGCGGGCCACGTCGTCGACTTCCCGGGGCAGGGCGACTTCGCTGGAGAGGTGGTGCACCCGCAGCACTGGCCGGAGCGGATGCCGCTCGCCGGCCGCCGCGTCGTCGTCGTGGGAAGCGGTGCGACGGCCGTGACGCTCCTGCCGGCCCTCGTCGGCGGAGGGGGCGGCGAAGGTCACCATGCTCCAACGCAGCCCGAGCTACGTCGTGGCGCTTCCCGGACGCGACGGGCTGGCCTCAGTGCTGCACAGCGCTCCTGCCGGCCGGCGTGGCTCACCGCCTGGTGCGGGGCAAGAACGTCGTGCTGTCGACGGTCGGTTACCAGGTGCTCCGCCGCTTCCCGAGAGCCGGTCGACGGATCCTCCGCCGTCAGGCCCTGGACCGCCTGCCCGAGGAGTTCGCCGTCGACACCCACTTCTCGCCCCGCTACGACCCGTGGGACCAGCGGCTCTGCGTGGCACCCGACGGTGACCTGTTCGACGTCCTCTCGGACGGACGCGCCGAGGTCGTCACGGACACGATCGAGCGCTTCGAGCGCGACGGCATCCGGCTGCGGTCCGGAGTGCTGCTGCCCGCGGACCTCGTCGTCACCGCGACCGGCCTGCGGATCGAGGTGGGCGGCGGGGCGGAGGTCGTCCTGGACGGCGTGCCGCTCGACGTCTCGAGCGCCCATGTCTACAAGGGGCTCATGCTCTCGGGCGTCCCCAACCTCGCGCTGGCCCTCGGCTACACCAACGCGAGCTGGACGTTGCGCGCCGACCTGTCCGCCCGCTGGTTCTGCTCGCTGCTGCGCCACCTGGACCGGCACGGTTACGCCGTCGCGACACCGAGGTACGACGAGCAGCCGGTCGAGGGCGAGGAGGTCACGACCCCTGCTCGACCTCACCTCCGGGTACATCCGGCGTGGGGCTCACCTGATGCCCCGACAGGGTCGTCGGCGGCCGTGGCGAGTCGTCCAGAGCTATCTCTACGACCTCGCGGTCATGCGGCTCGGCCGGATCGACGACGGGCACCTGGAGCTGCGCTGACCTGCACCGCGTTCGTCGCCGGGCCGCTCGCCGCCCGAGGCGGACCGCCCCGCCGGCGCGACCGCATCGCCGTCGAGGCCGCACTCAGCGCCGCTGCGATACCCTGAGGCCGTGACGAGGTTGCTGCTCCTTCCACAGCCGCGCTGAGCCCACCCGGCCCGCGCGGCGACCCCTCCTGTGCGAGGGGTTTTTTCATGGGCGCAGACGAGACGACGACGAGGACGACATGAGCGAGACCCCGCACCGCTACACCGCCGAGCTGGCCGGGCGCATCGAGGTCGCCTGGCAGGACCGGTGGCAGGAGAGTGGGACCTACCACGCGCCCAACCCCGCCGGGCCGTGGGCCGACCCGGAGGGCGTCGCCGCCCGCTCCGGCGGGCACCTCCTCGTCCTCGACATGTTTCCCTACCCGAGCGGTGCCGGCCTCCACGTCGGGCACCCGCTGGGGTACATCGCGACCGACGTCTTCGCACGGTTCCACCGGATGCTCGGCGAGAACGTCCTGCACTGCCTCGGCTACGACGCCTTCGGGCTCCCGGCCGAGCAGTTCGCCGTGCAGACCGGGCAGCACCCGCGCAAGACGACCGAGGACAACATCGTCATCATGGCGCGCCAGCTGCGCCGCCTCGGCCTGGGTCACGACGACCGCCGGGCCGTCCGGACCATCGACCCCGACTACTACCGCTGGACGCAGTGGATCTTCCTCCAGATCCACGGCGCCTGGTACGACGCGGACGCCGTGCGCCCCGACGGTGGCAGGGGTCGGGCGCGGCCGATCAACGAGCTGGCCGAGGAGTACCGCTCCGGTCTGCGCCCGCTGCCCAACGAGGACGGCCGGGAGTGGGACGACCTCTCCGACCTCGAGCGTGCCACCATCCTCGACGCCCAGCGTCTGGCGTACACGAGCGAGGCACCGGTCAACTGGTGCCCGGGGCTCGGCACGGTGCTCTCGAACGAGGAGGTCACCAACGAGGGGCGGTCCGAACGCGGCAACTTCCCTGTCTTCAAGCGCAACCTGCGCCAGTGGATGCTGCGGATCACCGCCTACGCGGACCGCCTGGCCGACGACCTCGACCGGGTCCACTGGCCAGAGAAGGTCAAGATCATGCAGCGCAACTGGATCGGTCGCAGCCATGGCGCGCTCGTCACCTTCCCGATCGCTCGCGCGGAGGTCGACGATGCCGTCGCGCCGTCGGGGGTCGACGTCTTCACGACCCGTCCGGACACCCTCTTCGGGGCGACCTTCATGGTGCTGGCCCCCGAACACCCGCTCGTCGACGAGCTGGTCCCCGGGGGTGGGTGGCCCGAGGGCACCAAGGACGCGTGGACCGGGGGAGCGGCCACGCCTGCGGAGGCAGTGGCGGCGTACCGGCGGGCCGCGTCACGGATGAGCGAGATCGAGCGCCAGAGCGAGGGCAAGGACAAGACGGGTGTCTTCACCGGTGGCTGGGCGGTGAACCCCGTCACCCGGGCGCGGATCCCGGTGTTCGTCGCGGACTACGTCCTCATGGGCTACGGGACCGGCGCGATCATGGCGGTGCCCGGCCAGGACGAGCGGGACTGGGAGTTCGCGACGGCGTTCGACCTGCCGATCATCCGCACCGTGCAACCCGCGGAGGGACACGACCCCGCCACGGCGTTCACCGGCGAGGGCCCTGCGATCAACTCGAGCAACGACGACCTGAGCCTCGACGGGCTCGGCGTGGTGGAGGCCAAGGCGCGCATCACGGCATACCTGGCGGAGAAGGGCCTGGGGCAGCCGACGGTCACGTACAAGCTGCGCGACTGGCTGTTCAGCCGGCAGCGCTACTGGGGCGAGCCGTTCCCCGTCGTCTTCGACGAGGACGGCGTGGCGCACGCGGTCCCCGACGAGATGCTGCCCGTCGAGCTGCCGGAGGTCCCCGACTACAGCCCGAAGACCTACGACCCCGAGGACGCCGGCAGCGAGCCGGAGCCGCCGCTCTCGCGGGTCCAGGAGTGGGTGGACGTCGACCTCGACCTCGGCGACGGCCGCGGCCGGCGGCGCTTCCGGCGCGAGACGAACACGATGCCCAACTGGGCCGGGTCGTGCTGGTACTACCTGCGCTACCTCGACCCGGCGAACACCGAGGCCCTCGTCGACCCCGAGAACGAGGCCTACTGGATGGGGCCCCGGGCCGAGCCGGTGCCCGGGGCACCGGCCGGGACACGTGACCCCGGCGGCGTCGACCTGTACGTCGGTGGCGTCGAGCACGCCGTCCTCCACCTGCTCTACGCACGGTTCTGGCACAAGGTCCTCCATGACCTGGGGCACCTCACCTCCGAGGAGCCGTTCCGCACGTACTTCAGCCAGGGGTACATCCAGGCGCCGGCGTTCGTCGACGCCCGAGGGCAGTACGTCGAGGCCAAGGAGGTGGAGGAGGTCGTCGACCGCGACGGATCCCCGGTGTTCCGGTGGAACGGCGAACCGGTGACCCGCGAGTACGGCAAGATCGGCAAGTCCCTCAAGAACATGGTGAGCCCCGACGAGATGTATGCCGCGTTCGGCGCCGACACCTTCCGGCTCTACGAGATGTCCCTGGGCCCGCTGGAGCAGAGCAAGCCGTGGGACACCCGGGCGGTCGTGGGGTCGCAGCGCTTCCTCCAGCGGCTGTGGCGCAACGTCGTCGACGAGGAGAGCGGCGAGGTCGCGGTCGCCGACGTACCGCTCGACGACGCGACGTCACGGGTGCTGCACCGCACCATCGACGCCGTGCGCACCGACTACGCGGAGCTCGGCTTCAACACCGCCATCGCGCGCCTCACGGAGCTCAACAACGCGCTCACCAAGCTCGAGGGTGGCGTGCCTCGGGAGGCCGCGGAGCAGCTCGTCCTCATGGTGGCGCCGCTCGCCCCGCACATCGCCGAGGAGCTCTGGATGCGGCTGGGTCACGACGAGTCGCTCGTGCACGCCCCGTTCCCCGTCGCAGACCCGGCCCTCCTCGTCGAGGACACCGTGACCTGCGTGGTCCAGGTGCGCGGCAAGGTGCGCGACCGCCTCGAGGTCCCGGCCGACATCACCGAGGACGACCTTCGCGAGCTGGCCCTCGCGAGCGCCAAGGTGCAGGCGGCGGTGCCGGACGGCATCCGCACGGTCGTCGTCCGGGCGCCGAAGCTCGTCAACGTCGTCCCCGCCTGAGCCGCACCGCCCGCTCGACACGGTGAGCCGAGAAACCCCAGGTCAGCCGGGAAGGCTTCCCGGGTGACCCGGGGTCCTGCCGCGTGATGTCCGGCCCTGGCCGGCTCCCGCCGGACGTCTCGGGTCGTGGACTCGGTATGCCGGGTGCTCCCCGCCCGCTCATAGACTTCCTCGCGTAGGTCATGAGTGCCAGCGACAAGCCCCGGCTCGCTGGCCAGCAACCCTCCTCCGCGGTGGGGTGCTCCGGGTGACGACCTGGTCGGCGTCCTCGTGGGCGTCGGCAAGCGCGGATCCCGGGCAACGTCCCCGAGGTCCTCCGGCCCCGGGAGACCCACATGTCGATCCCCACCACCACCCACCCGACGTTCCACCGCCGTCCCCGGCTGCGAGCCGTGCCGGATGCCGTGGCACCCCCTCCCACCGCCGCGGCCCTCGTTGCCGCGCACCGCCACTCGACACCGGCGCAGCGAGACCTGCCTCCGGTGGTGCGGCCCGACCTCGTGCCCACCCTCTCGGGTGACCTCGTCGACTACGCCAACCTCGACCACGCCGCCTCGACACCGGCATTCGAAGGTGTCGCCCGAGCCGTCGAGGCCGCGACGCGCACCTACTCCTCGGTCCACCGCGGCACCGGGTGGCTCTCCCGGATCACGAGCGCGCACTACGAGGCGGCGCGCGACGAGGTCGCCCGCTTCGTCGGCGCCCGACCGGACGACGCCGTCGTCTTCACCCGCAACACCACGGATGCCGTGAACCTCCTGGCTCGCTGCCTGCCGCGGGACACCTCCGTCGTCGTCTTCGCCTCGGAGCACCACGCGACGCTCCTCCCGTGGGCGCCTCGCGACACCGTGCGGCTCCCGGTCCCGGGCAGCGTGCGCGACGCCGAGGTGCTCCTCGAGGCGGCGCTCGCGGCACTGTCGGCCGGCACCGCCCGTCGTCCGCGCGAGGTGCTCGTCGTGCTCACCGCCGCGTCGAACGTCACCGGAGAGCTCTGGCCCGTGGACCGGCTCACGACCGTCGCCCGCCGCCACGGGGCGCGGGTCCTGCTGGATGCCGCCCAGTACGCCGCCCACCGGACCATCGACCTCGGCGCCCTCGACGTGGACTGGGTGGCCTTCTCCGGCCACAAGGTGCACGCGCCGTTCGGCACCGGTGTCCTCGCCGGTCGGCGGGACTGGCTCGACGCGGCTCCGCCGTACCTCGCCGGCGGGGGCGCCACGGCCGCGGTCACCGAGCGCGGCACCCGCTGGGTCAGTGGACCGGCTCGGCACGAGGCCGGTAGCCCCAACGTGCTCGGCGCCGTGGCGCTCGCGGCCGCGTGCGCGACGATCCGTGAGCACCGGTCGGCCATCGAGGAGCACGAGGCCCGGCTGACCGCGCGCCTCGTCGACGGCCTGCGCGCCATCGACGGCGTGACGACCTACTCCCTCTTCGGCGCGAACCACGACCGCGGGCCGGTCGTCACCTTCACCGTCGACGGCCTCGACAGCCACCTCGTCGCGGCGGCCCTGTCGGCCGAGCACGGCATCGGGGTGCGGGCGGGAAAGTTCTGCGCGCACCTCCTGGTGGACGCCCTCCTCGAGGACGGGTCCGTCGACGGGTTCGACCACGCCACCGCGGTGCGGGCGAGCGCCGGCCTCGCGACGACCGAGGAGCACGTCGAGCGGCTGCTCGCCGCCGTCGCGGTGCTCGCCACCGACGGGCCGGGTGCCGACTACGTCGAGACCCCCGAGCAGGGCTGGCTGCCCGTCGACGACACCCGGGAGCTGGACGCGCCGCTGCCCTGGTGACGGCACGGCATCCGCGAAACCGCGCACGCATCTCTGGCCCCGTCGCGCGGGAGGGTGCAGGCTGTGGGCTTGAGGACGCGGCCCCTGCCACGCCCCGCACCGAGGAGGACCCATGGCCGATCTCGACACCTCGCAGCTGCTCGCGGCGCTCGAGCCGGTCGCCGAGGACAACCTCAACCGGCACCTCGAGGTCGCCCAGGAGTGGATGCCCCACGAGTACGTCCCGTGGTCGCTGGGGCGCGACTTCAAGGAGCTCGGCGGCGACCCCTGGTCGGTCGACCAGTCGCAGCTCTCGCAGATCGCCCGCACCGCCCTCGAGGTCAACCTCCTCACCGAGGACAACCTGCCGAGCTACCACCGCGAGATCGAGCGGGCCTTCGGTCGGGAGAGCGCGTGGGGCGCCTGGGTCAACCGCTGGACCGCGGAGGAGGGCCGGCACGCGTTCTGCATCCGCGACTACCTCCTCGTGACCCGTGGCGTCGACCCCGACGAGCTCGAGCGGGCCCGCATGGAGACGATGCAGACGGGCTTCGACTCCGGCGACAAGCCACTCCTCAACGTGTGTGCCTACGTGTCCTTCCAGGAGCTCGCCACCCGCGTCTCTCACCGCAACACGGGCAAGTTCACCGACGAGCCCATCGCGGAGAAGCTGCTCACGCGGGTCGCCAAGGACGAGAACCTCCACATGATCTTCTACCGGAACATCGTGCAGGCGGCGCTCGAGCTGGCGCCGAGCCAGACGATGCGGGCCATCACCGAGGAGGTGGTCAGCTTCCAGATGCCGGGGGCGATCATCCCCGGTTTCGGGCGCAAGGCGGTGCAGATGGCGATGGCCGGCATCTACGACCTGCGCATCCACCACGACGACATCGTGGCGCCGCTCCTGCGCCAGTGGGGGGTGTGGGAGCTCGAGGGCCTCGACGCCGACGGCGAGGCCGCGCGTGACGAGCTGGCTTCCGCCGTGGCCGCGCTCGACACCGAGGCGACGAGGTTCGTCGAGAAGCGGGAGGAGCGTGCGGCCAAGCTCGCGGCGCGGCAGGGTGCGGCGGCGGCGGGCCACTAGCCTGCACGGGTGAGCACCAGCCTGGTCACCGACTCCACGGCATACCTCCCGTCCGACCTCGCCGCCGGTCTCGACGTCCACGTCGTGCCGCTGCACGTCGTCGTCGGCGGCAAGGAGTTCTCCGAGGGCGTCGACATCGACGCCGGAGCCGTCGCTGCCGCGCTGCGCCAGTTCACGCCGGTCTCCACGTCCCGGCCCGCACCCGCCGCCTTCCTCGAGGTGTACGAGGCCGCGGCTGCGGGCGGTGCCGACTCGGTCGTGTCCGTGCACATCTCCGGTGACATGTCGAGCACGATCGCGGGCGCCGAGCTCGCTGCGGCGGAGTCGCCGGTGCCCGTCACCGTCGTCGACTCCCGGGCGCTCGGCATGGCCATGGGGTATGCCGTGCTCGCGGGCGCACGGTTGGCCGCCGGTGGCGCCTCCGCCGAGGTGGTCGCGGATGCCGTGCGCGCGACGTGCGCTGCTGCCACCGTCGTGTTCTACGTCGACACCCTCGAGTACCTCAGGCGGGGCGGGCGGATCGGCAAGGCGGGCGCGTTGGTCGGCTCCGCGCTGTCGATCAAGCCGATCCTCGGACTCCGCGACGGGCAGATCGTCCCGTTGGAGAGGGTGCGCACCTCGAGCCGGGCGATCGCCCGGCTCGAGGAGCTCGCGGTCGAGGCCGCAGCGTCCGTGCCCAGCGGCTTCGACGGGGTCGACGTGGCCGTGCACCACCTGGACTCGCCGGAGCGGGCGGAGCGGCTGGCCGAGCGGCTGCGCGCCCGGCTGGGCCATGGCGCAGGGGTCCGCGTCGTGGGGCTCGGGGCGGTCGTCGGGGCGCACGTCGGCCCCGGGACGCTCGCCGCCGCAGTGGTGCCGAGGTTGGCGCGCTGACCGATGGGCTGGCTCGTCGCCGAGGTCGCCGTCGTGGCGGTCGTCTGCTTCCTGGTCGGCTCGGTGAACCCTGCGGCCCTCGTCGGCCGGTCCCTCGGGCACGACCTGCGTACCTCCGGGTCGGGCAACCCTGGTGCGACCAACGCCGGGCGGGTCCTCGGCCGCAAGTGGGGAGTGCTCGTCCTCGTCCTCGACGTCGCCAAGGCCTACCTGCCGACTCTGCTCGTGCTGCGCACCCTGGGGACGGTGGCGGCGCTCGTCGCCGGCCTCTCCGTGGTGCTGGGTCACGTGTTCAGCCCGTTCCTGCGCGGCCACGGCGGGAAGGGTGCGGCCTGCGCCCTCGGTGCGGTGCTCGCGGTGGAGCCGTGGGTGGGGCTCGGCGCGGTCGTCGCGTTCGGGCTCGCCAAGACCGTCCTGCCGTTCGTCGGCGAGGCGTCGGTGGTCACGGTGGCAGCCATCGGCCTCGTCGGGGTGCTCGGTCTGCTCGGCCTGGCGCCGTTCGTAGGGCCGGTCGTCGGGGCGTGGCTCGTGCTGCTCTCGCTGCTCGTCCTGTCCCGCCATCGCCGCAACATCGTCGCCTGGTGGACGCGGCGCGTGCGGTGACAGGCGCGTAGGGGCGGCGCCGACTCCTCGCCTTCGGTGGAGGTCGGCGGGACCTGGCTGGCGGCGGCGCCGGTCCCGTCGTCCACAACGCGGAGCACGCCGCAGACATCTCCACAGACGCCGGGGGCAGCTCTGGTGGGCGGGCCGCCATCCTTAGTGTCGGGCGTATGCCGCGACGTCCCGACTCCGAGGTCCTCTCACCCCGGGCCATGGCCCGCCTCCGGGCACCACGGGGCTATGTGCCGACCGCCTCCGACCTGCATCGGGACCCGATGGTCTCCGAGGTTGCCGGCCGCGGCGAGCGCTCCAGTCGGCACGGGAGCCGGGTGCCACGGTGGGGGTGGGTGCGGCTGCCCGTCGCGTTGGAGGGGGCGCGATGGCAACCGGGCCGGTCCGCGGTCCTGGGCGTCCTCGTGCTGACACTGCTGGCCGTTGCGGTGTTCGGGCTCCGGGTGGCCTGGGCGGCCTCCGACGAGGGAGGCAGGCTGATCGCCCCTGGCGGCGGCTCGCGGGCCGGACCCACGGGAGTCACGGCAGGCGCGGCCCCGGTGGGGGTTCCGGCCGCTGCCGCCTCCACAGGGACCGCCGTCACCGGGGGCGGTCCGGCGTCCGGAGCCGGCATGGGCGCCCGAGGTGGCTCGCCGACGGTGACGGGGACGCCCGCAGCGGTGGTGGTCGTGCACGTCGTGGGACAGGTGCGCCGGCCGGGTGTCCTGCGACTGGCCACGGGGTCTCGCGTGGCAGATGCCCTCGACGCGGCTGGTGGACCGAAGCCCGAGGCCGACCTCGCGCGCGTCAACCTCGCACGGGTCCTCGTCGACGGTGAACAGGTGCAGGTGCCGGCACCCGGGGACCCGGATCCCGTCGGAGTCGGTCCGGGCGCCGCGGGGGCGGGAGGCGTGCCAGCGGGCGACGGGGGGACGGGCGGGACGGGTACGCCGCCCGTCCCTCTCAACACGGCTGACCTGGCGACGCTCGAGACGCTGCCCGGCGTCGGCCCGGTCCTCGGCCAGCGCATCGTCGACTGGCGTACCGAGCACGGGCGGTTCATGAGCGTCGAGGAGCTCGGTGAGGTGACCGGCATCGGGGAGAAGCTGTTGGCGCAGCTCAGACCTCTCGTCACTCTGTGACCCGAGGCCCCGGTGCCCATCGCGATGCGTGACTCGAAGCAGACGCGACGACGAGGTGGGCCGGTCAACGACCTGCGGCTGCTGGCACCCGCGGTGCTGGCCTGGGCGGTGGCCGCTGCCAGTCTCGGCATCGGCGTCCGGGGACACCTGGTGATCGCTGGGCTCGCGACACTGCTGGCCGTCGCGCCGGCCCTGGTGCACTCGAGGCCGCGGACCGCCCGATGGCGGTGGCCGGTCGTTCTCCTGGCCGTCCTCGTGGTCCTCCTCCAGGTGGCTGCGGCCGGGCACTCACTGCTGCGTGACCGCGGGGGTGTCCGTGCGCTGGCCGCCGAGCGTGCCTCCGTGTCGGCAGTCGTCGTGGTCACGGGTGACCCTGTGGTGCTCACCGGACGTGGCGAGCAGCGCATGGTCCTGCGGGACGCCACGGCCGTCGTCGTCGACTCCCGAGGCGTCCGACGCGGCACGCGCGCCCCGGTGGTGCTCATGGGTGACGAGTCCCTCGTCGAGCCGGCGTGGCGATCGACGGTGGAAGTCCGGGGCCGGCTCGCTCCCGCAGACGCGGCGGACGACCGGGTCGCGGTGCTCGCGGTCGGTGCGGCCGCCCGTCCTCCTGGAGGGCCCGGGAGCCGTGGCGTCCTCGGCCGAGCGCCTGCGGGCCGGGCTCCGCGCCTCCGTGGACGACGCACCCGCCGACGCCCGGGGTCTGCTCCCGGGTCTGGTCATCGGCGACACCAGCCGCACCCCCGACGACCTCACCGCGGCGATGCGCGCCACCGGCATGACGCACCTCACGGCGGTGAGCGGCAGCAACGTCGCGGTGGTCACCGGCATGGTGCTCGGGCTCTGCGTCGTCCTCGGCGTCCCACGCCGGCTGAGACCGATCCTGGCGCTGCTCGCGCTCGCCGGTTTCGTCGTGCTGGCGCGCCCCGAGCCGAGCGTCGTCCGGGCGGCGGCCATGGGGGCGATCGGGCTCATCGGGCTCAGCAGGTCACGGCGGTCGGCTGGACCTCCGGTGCTCGGCGCCGCGATCGTCGTCGTGCTGGTCCTCGACCCGTGGCTCGCCCGGTCGTTCGGCTTCGCGCTGTCGTCGCTGGCGACGCTCGGCCTCCTCCTCTTCACCCGACCGTGGGGTGAGGCGATCGGGGCCCGCCTCCCGACGCGCCTCGCGCCCCTGGGGCCGGCCCTGGCGATCCCGGTCGCGGCGCAGGCCATGACCGCACCACTGGTCGTCGTGCTGCAGGGCTCGGTGAGCGTCGTCGGTGTCCTCGCGAACTTCCTCGCAGCTCCCCTCGTGCCGATCGCCACGGTGGCCGGGGTGGGGGCGGCACTCGTGTCGGTCCCGTCGCCCCGGGCAGCGGAGCTCGCGGCCTGGGTGGGGGTGGTGCCGACGACCGTCATCGCGCAGGTGGCGAGGAGGTTCGCGGAGGTCCCGGGTGCGTCGCTGCCGTGGCCGGACGGCCCTCCGGGGGCGCTCCTGCTCGCCGTCATCACGATGGTGGTGGTCCTCACCGGCCGTGCCCTCGTGCGTCGAGTCGCCCGTCACCCGGTGGTCGCCGTCGGCCTGGCGCTGCTGGCCGTCGCCTCCCTCGTTCCCACCCGAACGGTGACCTGGCCACCGGAGGGCTGGCGGGTCGTCGTGTGCGATGTCGGCCAGGGCGATGCCGTCGTGTTGCGCAGCGGCGCCGACCGGGCGGTGCTCGTGGACGCCGGGCCGGATCCGCCCCTCGTCGACCGGTGCCTGCGGCGGTTGGGAGTGACGACCCTCGACGCCGTCGTCCTCTCGCACTTCCACGCCGACCACGTCGACGGCCTGTCGGGTGCCCTGGACGGGCGAGACGTGGCCCAGATCCTCGTCGGGCCCGTGCCCGAGCCGGCGACGACGGCCCGGACGGTGCAGCGAGCATCGCCCGGCGGCACGGCATCCCGGTGGCTGTCGTGCGGGCGGGCGACCGCATCACCGCAGGAGAGTTCGACGCGGTGGTGTGGAGCCCTTGGCGGCGCATCGCGGACGGCTCGGTGCCCAACAACGCGAGCATCGTGCTCGCGGCGCGCACCGGCGCCATCGACGCCCTCCTCCTCGGTGACGTCGAGCGAGAGGCGGCCCGCGACCTCCTCCTGCGCATCCGCCGCGAGCCGTCGATGGTCCTGGCGGCCGGCCGGTTCGAGGTCGTGAAGACGCCGCACCACGGGAGCGCCAACCTGGACGACGAGCTGATGGCGCTGGTGCGGGCCCCGGTGGGGGTCGTCAGCGTGGGAAGGGACAACGACTACGGCCACCCCGCTCCACGTCACCTTCAGGTGCTGCGGCGCAACCGGTATGCCGTGTTTCGCACCGACGAGCACGGTGACGTCGCGCTGGGGACGCTCGAGGGCAGGTCACCGTGGAGACGAGCCGATGACGGCCGAGTGCGCTGGTCCGGCCGGAGAGTGCGGTGTGAGGACCCGTCGGACACGGCGGCGTGGCGACTGCGCTGCCGGACTACACGCACCTACCGTTGGAGACCATGACGCGGGGACTGGGTGCCGGTCCGGCGGCCGCTCGACCCCGGCATCCGCACGATGTCGTTCGGGCTGCTGGACGCGCCGCCCCTCGGTCCTCGCACGCACTCCCGCGCCGACCCGCTCGTCCGACGCCGGCCGTGTACCGCCGGAGACGGCTGGTGGCCATGGGGCTTCTCACCATCACGATGTACGTGGGCTACACCGCCGTGACGGCCTTGGTGAGCTCCGCCGGGGAGGGAGAAGGTTCGCAGGCAGGTCGCGTCCGGCGCGGAGGGTGGGGCCAGCGGCGTTCTGGCTCCGGCGCAGGCCGTCGCGACCCAGGTGTCGCGGCCCGTCGACTGCGCCGTCACCCCATGCGTCGCGCTGACCTTCGACGACGGTCCCGTCCCGCAGACCGCCGACGTGGTCGACCTCCTCGCAGCGCGCGGGGCGCGAGCAACGTTCTACGTGATCGGGGAGCAGGCGAAGCGGTATGCGTCGGTCCTCGATCATGCCGCAGAGGCCGGGAACGAGATCGGCAACCATTCCTGGAGCCACGTCGATCTCAGACGCGCGGATCCCGGCACCGCGGCCAAGGAGCTCGACCGCACCGGTGACGCGATCGAGCAGGCCACCGGGGTCCGCCCGGCCACGATGCGGCCACCCTTCGGTACGACGACACCGGCCGCCGCCAAGGCCGGCCTGCCCGCAGGTGCTCTGGTCGGTCGACACCCGCGACTGGGACGGGCGGAGCACCGCGGCGGTCGTGGAGCGCGTGCTGGCCGAGGCCCAGCCGGGTGGGATCGTCCTGATGCACGACGTGAAGGCCAACTCGCGTGCCGCTGTGCCCGAGATCCTCGACGCGCTGCTGGGCAAGGGATACGCCCTCGTCACGGTCTCGGAGCTGCTGGGTAGCGACCTCACCCCTGGACGCGTCTACACGCACCGGTCCGGCACCGCCGACCTGACCGGAGGCGGGCGCCCCAAGGCCCAAGCCGGAGCCCCCGGCGGGGGCGTCGACGGTGTCAGCCGGGGGTCAGATGGAGAAGGCCGGCTCCGGGGCGCGGACCGTTGGTGCCCGCGACTGCCCCTTCGCGCTCTCCGCCAGAGCGTCCAAGCGTGGCCTTGACGGCCGGCACCCGCTGGAGGTCCGGCGTCGTCACCGCCATGATCGCCCGGCGGGATGCCGGGGTGATCGGCAGCGCGACGACGTCCTCGTGGTGCACTGTGCGGAGGATGAGATCGGGGATCAGGGCGACGCCGAGGCCCTCCGCGACGAGCCCCATGACGGCGACGTAGTCCTCGGTCTCGTAGGCCACGTCCGGGCGGAAGCCTGCGTCGTGGGTCAGCTGCAGCAGGTGGCCGCGGCACCGTGGGCACCCGGCGATCCACGGCTCCGCGGCGAGGTCGGCGAGGTCCACGGTCTCCTGCTCGGCGACCGCGTGGCCCTCGGGCACGGCGAGCCGCACCTCGTCGTCGAGGAGCGGGGTGATGACGAAGGCGTCGAGGTCCTCCTCACCGCGGCCGAGGTCGGTGCCCTCGTAGGCGAAGGCCACGGCGAGGTCGCACTCACCGGCCTTGAGCGCTGCGAGGCTCTCGGGCGGCTCCGCCTCGGTGAAGCTGATGCTGACATCGGGGAAACGCTGCTTGACGAGCGCCAGAGCGCGGGGGACGAGCGTCGCGGACGCCGACGGGAAGGCCATGAGCCGCACCCGCCCGCTGCGCAGTCCCGCGATGGCGGCGACCTCCTCCTCCGCGGCGTCGAGCGCTGCGAGCACCGCGGTGGCGTGCCGGGCCAGCACCTGGCCGGCCTCGGTGAGTCGGACGTTGCGGCCGATCCGCTCGACGAGCACCGTCCCGGTGCGCTGCTCGAGCCGGCGAACCATCTGCGAGATGGCCGGTTGGGTGTAGCCGAGGGAGGCGGCGGCTGCGGTGAAGCTGCCCTCGTCGGCGATGGCCTTCATGACGCGCAGCCCTGCAGCATCGATCATGGAGCGATTCTATAACGTCACGTTATCGGCCGCGAGCACCGTCCAACTCCCGGTGATGACCGCCCAGAGGCCGGGCAGCGCCAGAGGCACCCTCCGCTCGCCGGCCACGTGGCGAGGGATGGAACGACGAGGGCCGGACCGCGCTGGCGGTCCGGCCCTCGCCGGTGGACCCCGACGAACGGGTCGTTCCCGAGCTAGCCCTTCTTGTTGCTGCCCGTGACGCGGAGCATGTAGTCCGCGTCGAGGACCTGGATGTCACCGGTGGTCAGGTTCGAGATGACGACGGTGAACTCCTCCTTGTTGTCCAGGCAGGTGGTGTTGAAGCCCGTCTCGTGGATCGAGTTGCCCTCGAACCGGTAGACGTAGTTGCCCGCGTCGTCGACGATCTCGCCCTCGGACGTCGTGCCCGGTGTGAGGTCGCACGGCGACAGGATCTGGACGACCCAGTTGTTCGTCTGGATACCGGTGGTGAGGATCCAGTTGCCCGGATCCGACGACAAGGTGGCCGCTGCACCGTCGACCATGACGTCGTCGACGAAGAAGCCGGTGTCGAGGTACGCCGCGTCGGTCGAGTAGCGGAACCGCACGTCCGTCGTGCCGGCCGGAAGAGGACCGGTCTGGAGGTGGACGTACTCCGGGTCGTCGACGAAGTAGGCGCCGCCGGAGGTCCCGGTGAGGCCGTTGCCTTCCTCGTTGTTGTCGTGCGGGTCGGTGTCCGTGGTGACCTCGGTCGTGGTGCCGTACTCGTACAGCGGGACCGTCACCCACTCACCGTTGACCAGGGCCTCGACGTAGCCGTAGTCCCAGCCCTCCTCGATGAAGTACCAGGTCCAGAAGTCCACGACGTCGCCCGCTGCCACGGCGCTGTCGACGTTGAGGATGTTCTCGTTCTGGCTCTCGGCGCCACCCCACCAGTGGGTGTCACCGCTGTGCGGAGCGACCCGCTCGGTCGGGTCACCTTCGAAGTCGAGGGTGACGTTCCGCCCGAGGTTACGGAAGGTCTCGTAGGACACGCCGAACGGCAGGGCGCTCTGCGCCGGCACCTTCGGGCTGTTCGCCCAGCGACCCTCCGGAACGCGGCCGAAGTACTGGCCACGGTTCTTCCAGAACAGGTCGTTGGCGATGTCGACGCTCCAGCTGGTGAACGCCGGGTCGCCGAAGTCGATGTTGATGAAGTTCCAGACGTCCGACTGCTCGTCGTCCAGCTTGACGGCGATGGCCCAGTCCTTGAAGAGCTCCTCGGCCGACCGGAGCTCCGCACCGGTCCTCGCGTTGAACTCGTCGATGGCCGCCTGGACGCCCGCCATGCCGTCTGCCTGGTTCTCGAAGATCAGCTTGATGAGGAGGTCGCCGCCGGCGCCGTCGTACTGACAGTCGGCGTTGAAGGTCCCGTCGCCGTTCCCACCGGCCTGCTCCCAGAGGTACAGGAAGTAGGTGAGCGAGGCGCCGTAGTTCTCGAGCCCTCCGCCCCATCGCGTCAACGAGGTCTCGCGGTGGAAGACCTGGTGGTAGGTCAGGTGCGAGCCGCCGATGTCGTAGCAGTTGAGGAAGATCGCCATGTCGGCGAGGCCCTCGTCCACCCACGACACCTCACCGGGGTCGGAGTAGTTCATGAGCAGGTGCTCGAGCTCGTGAGCGATGACACCCTCGTACAGCTGCGGGTTCGCGACGTCCTCGCCGATGCGGTTCACCCAGTCGTAGGCGTCGACGACGATGACGTTCATGCCCGCCTCGTTGATGTACTCGGGCGCGAAGTACCCGGCGGTGTACGTGTCGACGGAGCAGTCGTAGTAGTTCTCGTCCTGCACGTTGTAGACGAGCATGACGAGCGCGTCACTGTCGGGGTCGTTCGGGTCCGCAAGCCCGATGTCACCGAAGTGCGCCTCGTCGACGGGGACGATGTGGTTGGCCAGCTCGTCGCCCAGCGCGTCGATCTGCGCCTGCGTGATGAGGTAGTCATCGACGGAGCTGTCGGCGCACGGCGTGAACGCGTCGTTCGGGTTGTGGTCGAAGGAGGGGTCGAGGCTGGTCACGCCTTCGGCGCCGCCGATGCCACCCTCGGGAACGTAGATGTAGACAGGCGTCCCGTCGGCCGTCTCACCGGCATACGCCCGCTCGAAGGTCTGGTGGTAGGACCCACCGGCCTCGCTGTCGTTGAGGTGGACGAGCATCGTCGGGTCGCCCGGTTCGCCCACGGTGTGGGCCTGTGCCGCTGCCGTGGTGCCGAGCGCCGCGAGGGTCATCGCTGCGCCCGCCGCCACCAGGCGGCGTGTCAGTCTGTGCACGGTTGTGCTCCTTCCGTGTGCCACGTCGTTGTGGCCTTCGGGAGCCCCGGCTGGTTCCTGCGCTCACGCCCAGCCGTGCGGTCCCGCCCGGTCGTGGCGCGCGAGATGCGCCACGCAGGGGAAGGTAGCAACCGGTCACCCCCCGTGGGCCGAACGGTGCAGGCCAATCTGCCGAGCGGCATCCGCCCGTGCTCGCTCGCCCTCGCCACCCGCCCAGCCGGCCCTGACAACCCACAGCGGGCCGGGTCCTCGGGTGCGAGAATCTGCCGTATGCCGGACGCCGCCGCGCTCGTCGCCCTCCTCCGCGCCCACCCCGGCACGCTCGTGCTCACCGGGGCGGGGATGTCGACCGACAGCGGCATACCGGACTACCGCGGCCCGGACGGCACCCGTCGGGTGAACCCCATGCAGCACGGTGAGTTCGTCGGGTCGAGCGAGGCGCGCCAGCGCTACTGGGCGCGCTCGTACATCGGCTGGCAGCGGTTCTCGCACGCCGAGCCGAACGCGGCTCACCACGCCGTCGCCGACCTCCAGCGCCGTGGTGTCCTCGGCGCCGTCATCACCCAGAACGTCGACGGCCTGCATCAGGCGGCGGGGAGCCGGCAGGTCACCGAGCTCCACGGGAGCCTCGACGAGGTCATCTGCCTCACCTGCGGCGACCGCTCCGACCGGTACCTGCTGCAGGCACGGATGGCCGAGGCGAACCCGGTGTTCGAGCAGCACGTCGCCGGCGAGGCGCCCGACGGCTCGCGGGTCAGCAGCCAGATCCGCCCGGACGGTGACATCGTCCTGGCGGACGAGGTGGTCTCCGGCTTCGTGCTCCCGCGCTGTCTCGTCTGCGGAGCCGACACCCTCAAGCCGGACGTCGTCTTCTTCGGAGGCTCGGTGCCGCGTGAGCGGGTCGACGCCTGCTACGCCCTCACCGACGCGGCGCCGGCGCTCCTCGTGCTCGGCTCCTCGCTCGCCGTGATGTCGGGGCTGCGGTTCGTCCGGCACGCGGCGAAGCGCGGCATCCCGGTCATGGCGGTGACCCGTGGACCGACGCGTGGCGACGCCCTCATGACGGTGCGTGTCGACGCGTCCCTGGCGCCGACCCTCGGTGCCGTCCTCCGCGCCGACGTCGCGGCCTGAGCCCGCGCGTCCGGGTGACCATCATTCGCACCGCGACCGAGGCGGACCTCGTGGCGATGGCGCGGATCTACACCGAGGCGGCGCTCAGCTCGGTCGCGACCTTCGACGTCGGGACCCAGCCGCCGGATCACTTCGCGGCCAGGGTCGCCTCCCGTCGACCGGGGGACCACGTCGTCGTGGCAGAGGAGGATGGCCGCGTGGTCGGCATGGCGTATGCCGTGCCCTACCGACCGCGCCCCGCCTACGACCTCACCCGGGAGACGTCGGTCTACCTCGGCTCGGGCGCCCAGGGCCGGGGTCTCGGGCGACGGCTCTACACCGAGCTGCTACGGCGGGTCGACGGTGACGGCATCCACGTGTGCCTCGCCGTCGTCGCCCGCCCGAATCCCGCGTCGGAGGCGCTCCACCGCACCCTCGGCTTCGAGCACGTCGGCACCCTCCACGAGGTCGGGAGGAAGTTCGACCGGTGGGTCGACACCGCCCTGTGGCAACGGATCCCGGGCCGGCAGACGGGCGACTCGCCGCGGGCATAGTGTGGCCCCCGTGGGAGCCACCGGGTCGGGACCGTTCGAGAACGACGACGCGCTGGACTTCCTCGACACCCTCGAGGACCTGCCGCCGCAGCAACGAGGAGGCCGAGTGCTCGAGGCGCTTGACGGCGTCCTGTTGGCCACCGGCTACGTCGAGGCCCCGCAGATGTGCGAAGCGGTGGCCGGGGCCGCTGCGGTGGGTGCGTCCATCAACCCCACGGCGGCCACCGGCGAGCCCTACCTGCCGGCCTGGCTCGTCGCGGAGCCGCTCCCCATCGGCGACGAGGAGTTGATCGAGAAGTCCAGGCAGGTGCTGCGCAGGGCGATCCGGTCGCAGGACAACGAGTGGTGGGAGCTGTGGGACGAGGCAGGGCTGGCTGCCGACGTGGTGGCCTCCTGCCGGCGGGCGTTGGCCTGGCTCGGCGACCGCGACGACTGACCTGCTCTGGCTGGGTGCCGGACCGCTGGATCCGGGTCAGATGCGGCGGAGCACCGCCGTCACCTTGCCGAGGATGGTCGCGTCGTCCCCGTCGATGGGTGAGAACGCCGAGTTGTGGGGCAGCAACCAGACCTTGCCGTCCTTGCGCTTGAACGTCTTGACCGTCGCCTCGTTGTCGAGCATGGCGGCCACGATCTCGCCGTTGTCCGCGGTGGGCTGCTGACGGACGACCACCCAGTCGCCGTCGCAGATGGCCGCGTCGACCATCGAGTCACCGACCACCTTGAGCAGGAACAGGGAGCCCTCGCCGACGATCTGGCGGGGAAGGGGGAAGACGTCCTCGACCACCTCTTCCGCGATGATCGGGACACCGGCGGCGATCTGGCCCAGCACGGGGACGTAGGTCGCCTCCGGGCGCTCGTCGTTGATCCCCGTGATGTCGACCTCGTCCTGCTCCGGTCCGCCGCGGTAGCCCGGCGCCTCGTTCGGGGTGTCCGGGGAGATGACCTCGATGGCCCGCGGCCGGTTGGGGTCGCGCCGAAGGTAGCCCTTGCGCTCGAGCGCCGAGAGCTGGTGGGCCACCGAGCTGGGGCTGGTGAGCCCGACCGCGTCACCGATCTCCCGCATGCTCGGTGGGTAGCCACGACGGTCGATGGAGTTGCGGATGACCTCCAGCACCTTGCGCTGGCGGTGTGTGAGCGCCCCACCGTCGCCGCGGTCGGGCATCTCGTGGATGTCGGCGTTCCTGGGACGTGCCATGTCGACCCCTTCGGTCTCCGCTGCGCCGGTCTCCGCGAGAACCGGGTGTCTCTGCAGGTCAGCCGGGCTGTCAGTGGCACCCGACAGTCTGTCTGCCATGAGGTCAGCGTACGAGTCTCGTACACACATTTCAAACATGTCTTCGAGGCGTGTCTTGAACGAGTCGAACATCCGTGCTACAACTCGTACAGACGTTCTATCGAACACCGGTTCGACGGTGGCCGCGAAGGCGGCGGGGATGGAGGAGAGCATGAGCGCACTCGCGTGGGGAACGGACGTGGCGTATGCCGCGACGCCTGGTGGTCAGCGCCGTGGTTCACAGCCTCCCGCGTCACAGCGCCCCCACCTCGTCGTCCTGCCCGGAGGGGCCGCTGAGCCCAGCGACTCGAGGGGACTGCGCATCACGGCACGGGGCCGTCTCGCGCTCGTGGTTCTGATCGTGGCCCTCGCCGCAGCACTCGGGTTCGCCGGCCTTCGCTCGGCGGGAGCGGCCGAGCCGGTGCGGGTCGTGACGGTCGACACCGGCCAGACCTTGTCCGAGATCGCCGCCGCGGAACTTCCCGACCACTCCATCAGCGCTGGGATCGTCGCCATCCAGGTGGCGAACGGCCTCAGCACGGCCCAGGTGAGCGCCGGTCAGCAGCTCGTCATCCCCGGGGGCTGACCGCTCCCGCCTTCGGGAGGATGAGAGGCGATGTTCTCGTTCACCCCAAGACCTGAGTCCCTCGACCCGACTCAGAACGCCGAAGGGCGTCGCCCCCGTGCAGGGAGGCGACGCCCTTCGTGCTGTCTGCGTGGGGCCGATGGTGCCGCTGTGGTGCATGTATCCCCGCCGCATCGGCTGAACGTCCACATCCCGGCGTGGCGTTCGCAGTCCTGGCGACGGGGGCGCTACGGTGACGTGTCCGAGGCGTGCCCTGCTTCATGTCGCCTCGTCGAAGCGCACATCCAACATCACGTCGAAAGGTTGGTGCCTCCATGCACCGTCGTTTGGTCAAGTCCCTCGCGACCATGATGGGGGCAGCCGCCCTCCTCGTGGCGCCCATCGCACTCATCGCCCCCTCCGCCCAGGCCGCGCATGTCCTCACGCCCGACGACACGTTCGCACGTCCGGGCCCCGCGGCAACAACAACGAAGCGTACTGGGAGGACGTTCCTCGAGGCGGAGGGCTTCACCGGCGAACGTGCGTCGACGAACGGATGACCTCGACACCGACGACCTTCCGATTCCTCGGCGCCGGACCGGGTACGACGTACGTCCTCGCCGTCGATCAAGGCGGCTCGGGCGACGAGGCCAACGGTCTACTGGGACCCGGAGGCCGGCCACTACCTAGTGCACAGCGACGCTGGTGGACAACTCGCACGTCATCCTCTGCACTGGTCCGACAGTGACCACTTCGCCGCCGCCGACCACCGAGCCGCCGACCACCGAGCCGCCGACCACCGAGCCGCCGACCACCGAGCCGCCGACCACCAAGCCCCCGGTCGTCGAGACGGACCGCGTGGCTGACACCGGCTCCACCACCGCCCTCGGGCTCCTCGCCGCCGGCGCGATGATCGCTGGTGCTGGTGCGCTGTTCCTCAGCCGTCGTCGTCAGGGCGCTCACCGCTGATGCGCCGCGGCCCACTGCTTGCGGTGGGCCTGGCACTGACCGTCCTCGCCGTCGCGCTGCTCACCTGGGTGATGCAGCGCGGCGGCGAGTCGGCTCAGGCGTTGCCGGGCACGGGAACGTCCAGCCCATCGCCCTCGTCGTCGGCCTCCGCGAGCACTGCAGCCGACGTCCGCATTCGCATCCCGGCCATCGGGCTCGACCACGAGACGTCGGCTGGAGGCCTCACCCCGAAGGGCACGATCGACCCCGCCCCCGGGACCCTCATGTGGTTCCAGGGTTTGGACAGGGTCCAGCCGGGGCGAGTCGGCACGGCTGTCATCGCGGGGCACGTGGCGACCGGTGACCGCCCGGACGTCCTCGCCGACCTGGCCGAGGTCGACGTGGGGGACGATGTGCGGGTAATCGAGGACGGCAAGACCATCTCGTACCGGGTGACCCGGGCCGGCCCGATCGACAAGGTCGAGGTGACCTCCGACGAGGCCGTGTGGGGTGTCAACACGTCCCGGTCCCGACTGGCCATCATCACCTGTGACGACGCATTCGGCTTCCGCGCGGACGGCCACCGGCGCGCCAACTTCGTCGTCATCGCAGAGCGCGCGTAGGCCGTCGAACCGCATCGCGCCACCGTTCCCCGCCACCTCCCGAGTCCCGCACCAGGCCTGCCCTGTGTGGCGTCCACAGCCGGGCGGCGGTGAGGCTCCTGGGGCGGATGTGACGCGCCGCGTCCACGGGATGGCCACCATTGCTCGATTCGCGACATCCCGGTCCCGCCCAGCCCCAATGTCGGGTTAAGGTCATGACCTCGACAGGGGACCTGGCCGGGCTGTTGGCGGACCCCGTCGTCCGTCCGCGGCGTCCGTCCGGGGCGCCCATCGTGGCCGAATCGTCGCCTCCCCGGGCCGAAAGGTGGTGATCCTCATTGGGCCCTCGTCTCACCGACCGCCGTATCACCGTCTGGAGCGTGGCACTCGCCGTGCTGGGGGTCCTGCTCTCGTGGACCCTGGAGCGAGGGCTCGAGCCGGTGCAGGCCGCGCCGGTGTCGGCTGCCACGACCACGGCTCGCATGCCGATGACCTCGGCCCTCGGTGAGCCGAGGCAGAAGTACACCCCGCCGCCGGTCCCCACTCCGAGTCCGAGCGCCACTGCCCCGAAGGCCACGGCCAAGCCCAAGCCGCCCCAGAAGCCCACGGCTTCCGGCTTCCGGCTGAGGATTCCCGAGATCGGGCTGGATCACCGCATGTACGGCGGGGGGGTCAGCTCGGACGGCACCATCGACCCCGAGCCGGGAAGCATCATGTGGTTCCAGGGCTTCGACCGGGTCCGGCCGGGACGTGTTGGCACGGCTGTCATCGCCGGCCACGTCGCCAGCGGTGAGCCGGCGTGACGTCTTCGCCAACCTCGCCGACGTGGACGTCGGCGACACGGTGCAGGTCGTCGACAAGGGCAAGACCATGACCTACCGGGTGACGCGGGCCAGCGCGATCAACAAGTACGACGTGACCTCGGACGAGGCCGTGTGGGGGCGCAACACGTCGCGGTCCCGCCTCGCGATCATCACGTGTGACGACGCGTTCGGCTTCCGCGGTGACGGTCACCGGGTGGCCAACTTCGTCATCATCGCTGACCGCGTCTAGCACCCTTTCGCCGGACCACCTCAGCATTCTCCCCCGCGCTCGTTCTTGGTGGTCTGACGCGCGGCGACCGAGACCGCTGCGGCAGATGAAACGGCTGTGACCTGTGGGAATGCCCTCCCCATGAGGATGAGACACATGGTGCAGATTGGGTCGATCGCTTCGGTTGAACGACCCCCTGACCGGGTTTATCGTCAGTTTCCCGGGCGGGTGCCTCACCGCCGCGACGGGGGTCGCGCTGAACAGTCAGCCGGGGAAAGTTCACCAAATGTGCCCGACCGCCGTGGGCGGTCCATACCCGGAAAGGGCGGTGCTTCGATGCGCCATCGAATAGTCACAGCCGTGGCGAGTGTGTTGGGAGCAGCGGCGGTCGTCGCGGTCCCTGTCGCCCTCATCGCGCCGGCTCAAGGCGCGCCGATCCTGGCGCAGGATGAGCCGACCACGTGGCCCGGCACGAGCGAGGCCAACAACGTGGGGTTCTGGGAGGACTTCCTCGAGGACCAGGGCTACGAGAACGTCGTGTGCGTCAAGGACGAGATCACCGGCAACGAGTCCGACGAGACCTGGACCGTTCCCCCGCTGGCGGACGAGGACCGCGTCTACGTGCTGGCGGTCGTCAAGGGCGGCAGCGGCGATGAGGCGAACCAGCTCTACTGGCACCCCGTTGCGGGCCAGGTGTTGACGCACCCGTCGGCGGGAATCTCCCACGTCATCCTCTGCAGTGCCGAGGAGGAAGACCAGACGACGAGCCCGCCGGTGACGACGACGCCACCGACGACGAGCCCGCCGGTGACGACGACGCCGCCGGTGACGACGACACCGCCGGTGACGACGACGCCCCCGGCCACGACGACGCCACCCGACCACGACGACGCCACCCCACACGACGACGCCGCCGGTCACGACGACGCCACCCAAGACCGGCCCGGTCGTCGAGACCGACCGTCCGTCTGACGGAGGACCGGGTCTCGGCGTTCTCGCCGGTGGAGCGCTCGTCGCCGCCGGCATCGGTGCCGCTCTGCTCGCTCGACGCCGTCAGGGCGAACACCTCTGACCGACCGGCCGCCCGCTGACCGTGGTGGGTAGGGCCAAGAACCAACTCGGCGCCGTGCTGCTCCCTCGTGGGCAGCACGGCGCCGAGCCCGTTCACGCCGCCCCATGGGCGACCGCGAGCGCGATCATCGCGCTGCCGAGCGGTCAGCCGTTCAGCACCGTGAGGGCCAAGGGCTTCGCCAGGAAGTCGGCGAGGGCCTGGGCTGCCTGCTCCACCGCCTTCAGGTCCCCGTCGCGCAGCGGCACGTCAGGGCGGATGGCCACGTCCACTCCCGTTCGGGTGACGGTGCGCTTCCATGTGCCGACGTCCTCGCCGTCCACCACGGCGATCCCTCCGCCGGCCTCGGACAGCAGCCGCTGCCGAGGGGCCTCTGGGTCTCGCCGCGGGAAACCGGTCCTGGCATACGTCAGGCACGCCTCGTCGAAGGTCGGCAACAGATAGGCCCGGTGCGGCCGCGTCGTCCGCGCCGGGACGGTGGGATCTGACCACAGCACCTCCCCACCGACCTCGACCTGCTCGAGGTCGTCCTGCAGCTCGGCCAGCGCCCGCCGGATCTGGGTGAGCGTCAGGGTGCACCACCGGCCGAGGTCCCGGTCGGATGCCGGACCGTGACCGGCGATGAACCGTCGCACCAGCTCCCGACGGGCGTCGTCCCCCACGAGAGCGTCGTTCGGGCCGTGGGGGCACCGTCTCGTCGGCGAGGACGTAGGTGTGCTCCGTTCCACGTGGGGGCCCGGAGCAGATCACCGCGCGCAGCTCCGCGACGAGGAGCTGGTGGCCGACCTGCTCTCCGCTGCATGGCAGGCCCCGCTCCCGGAACACCGCGGTCAGCTCGCGCCGCGTCATCGCCGTCCTGCCGGCGAGAACGTCGGTGAGCACGTCGAGGATCTTCGTCATCGAGGAGTCGTCGAGGCCGAGGCCGCGGTGGCGCGCAGCCATCGAGGACTCCACCTTCGGGGCGGTCGCCCGCTGGATCCACCGCAGGTCCTCGGGAGCCACGAGGTGCCAGGTCGGACGGAGCACGTGCGTGCGCACCCAGCCCCCTGCTGCCTGCTCGGCGAGCACGCCGGCATACGTCGTCGTGGACCGCATGCGCATGCCGAGGGACCATGCGGCGAGCGGTGCGTCCTGCGCCTGGACGCAGGTGAGCAGGCGTACCACCTCGGCGCCGCCCTGCAGTCCCGTCGCGGACAGCCGTTGCGTCGCAAGCCGTCGTCGGTGGACGCGTTCGAGGATGCCGTCGCTCACTGCGTCATCGTCGCACCCAGCACCGACGGTCACTGTCGTACCAGCACCGACGCCGCCGACACGAATGCTTCCCATGCAGCGCGCGCCCTGCTAGTCTGTAATGAAGTAATCATGTAAGGAGAGCGTCATGGGTCAGTTCGGAATCCATTCTCAGCACGACGCCACCGAGGCAACGCAGGTCCGGTCCCGCGGCGGCCGAGGTCCGTCTCCACGCGGAGCGGGTCGCGGCCCGCGTGGCGGAGGTCCGGGTCCGGGGGGCGGCCAGGAGGGGCCTCGCCGGGGCCGCGGCTTCGGCCGGTCCGGCGGCTGGCAGCAGGGCGACCTGCCGAGCGCGGACGACGCACAGAGCTGGTTCGCCGGGCGACTTCCCGACGGGTGGTTCGATGCGGTCGACGTGACGGTGGACCGTGAGGAGATCACCGTCATCGGGACCCTGTCCGGCATCGACGCCGGCACGGAGGCCGCCGAGGCCGAGGGCCGGATCAGCCGTTTCCGCGCGGACACGCGCGAGCAGCGCATCGCCATCGCCCAGGAGGCGCAGGCGCGCTACCAGCGGACCGTCTCGTGGGGCGCGCGCGTCGGTGACACCACCGCCCTCTTCACGCACCTCGCCGTCCCCGTCATGACTCGGCTCCGTCAGCCCGAGCGCGCGGTGCTCGACACCCTCGTCGATGCCGGTGTCGCCCGCTCCCGCAGTGACGCGCTTGCCTGGTCGGTCCGACTCGTCGGCGAGCACGCCGATGCCTGGCTCGGCGAGCTGCGTGAGGCGATGGCCGAGGTCGACAAGCTCCGCGCCAAGGGCCCGGAGCTCTGAGCGGAGTCGCCGCGCCACGGTGACGTGGCGCGGCATCTCCGATCGAGCGACGCCGAGGACCGCCTCGCTGGGACCGGCGTGGTGTCGTCCAAGGGCCTCCCGCCGCTACCGGTAGCCTCCCCGCATGAGGGCCGCGGTGAGTGAGCGCTACGGACCGCCGGAGGTCGTGAAGGTCGTCGACGACGCCCCGGTCCCCGGGGTGGGGCCGGACGACCTCCTCGTCCGGGTGCACGCGACGACCGTCAACCGCACGGACTGCGGGTATCGCGGGGCGTCACCGTTCTTCATCCGTGGCATCTCCGGCCTACGGCGGCCGGCCACGAACATCTGGGGGACCGAGTACGCCGGGGTCGTCGAGCGCGTCGGCCTCGAGGTCACCCGCTTCACTCCCGGGGACGAGGTGTTCGGCTATGCCGAGGGCCGTTTCGGAGCGCACGCCGAGTACGTCGCGGTCAGCGTGACCTCGCTCGTCGCCCCCGTGCCGGATGGCGTCGACCTGCCGACCGCCGCAGCGGCCACCGAGGGCGGTCACTACGCGCTGTCGTCGATCCGGCGTGCCGGCATCCAGCCCGGCCAGCGCGTGCTGGTGCACGGCGCGACGGGCGCCATCGGCTCGGCGTGCGTACAGCTGCTCGCCGACCTGGGTGTGGTCGTGACCGCCACGGCACGGACGGCCCACCTGGACCTCGTGCGCCGCCTCGGCGCCGCGGACGTCATCGACCACGAGACCCATGACTTCACGAGAACCGGGCGGACCTACCACGCCGTCCTCGACATGGTCGGCAAGAGCACCTTCCGCGCCTGCCGCCGGATCCTCGTGCCGGGAGGGGTGTATGTGTCGTCCGACCTCGGTCCGTTCGCCCAGAACGCCGTGCTGCCGCTCGTCACCCGTGTGGGGCGGGGCCGCCGGCGGAGGGTCGTCTTCCCTTTCCCCATGGAGACGCCGGAGGTTCTGGAGCACCTCCGGTCGCGCCTCGCGAGCGGTGCCTTCCGGCCCGTGCTCGACCGCACCTACCCCCTCGAGGACATCGTCGAGGCCTACCGGTACGTCGAGAGCGGCCGGAAGGTCGGCAACGTCGTCATCACCGTCCGCGCTGCCTGAGCCGGATGCCGGGTCAGCACCGACCGTCGTCACACCGGCGCCGCCACGGACGCCGGTGGACGCTCGCCGGCGGACCGCACCCTGGCACGGGCGATGTGCAGAGCACGCAGGGGGACGCTCAGCCGCCACGCGGGGGTCGCTGGGCTTTCGAGCTGTTCCGACCAGATCCACAGCGTGACGAGGACCATGAGGCCGACGTGCCACTCGGGAACGAGGAGTGGGATGAGCATGAGGGCCCAGCAGGAGCCGAAGCACCACACGGCGTGAGTGGCGCCGAAGCGCAGCGCGTCGAGATCTGCGGCACGACCGAACGCGGCGAGTGGGGGATGCCCTGCGCGTCGGTTGCGGCACCGCTGCTTCAGTGGAGCCGCCTGCCACAGCACGGCAACGGCCAGGCCGCCCAGGATCGCGACGTCGGCCCCGGTCAGCGCTCGCACGCCGCCTGCCAGGGCGACCAGGCCGACGCCACCGGCGGTCCAGGTCGCGACGTAGGCGACGGTCACGAGCGCCACCGCCCGCCGCCGCCGCCGAGGCAGGCTGCGTGCGAAGGCGTGGCGCAGGGCCGGGATGAGCAGGGGCGCCATCATCGCCACGACCATCAGCCCCCACCCGGTGAGGAAGCCCATCGGCGAGGTGAACGACCACGGCAGTGCCTCAGACACATCAGGATCGGTGGTTGAAGTGCCGGCGAGCACGTGGTGAGCGTGGCCGTGGGATGCCGCCCGCGCGCCGGGACCCGTGCCCGGCGATCCACTCCCCGGTCCACCCGTCGATGCCGACCGGAGCAGCTCCGGGACGAGAACGGCGGCCCACGCGAGCAGCGTGACAGCGAGGACGGGCGTGCGGATGCGGCGCCGGTGGCGAGCCTCTGGCGTCATGGCCTGGGGGGCCTCAGCGGCCCTGCCGGAACACGCTGATGCGGCCGATGCTCAGCTCTGCCTTCTCCCCGATGGGTCGCACCGGCACGATGCGGACCGGCAGGTCGTCGACGTCGAACCCGCTCTCGAGCTGGAGCGCGTCGACGATGTCGGTGATCTCGAGCACGAAGGTCAGCCCCTCGCCGGCGTGCTCGTCGTCGAAGTCGCTGGCCTGGCTCACCCCGAACGGGGCGATGCTGCCGGCCAGGCGCTCCGGGCGCTCGGCGGCATCCTCGTCGTCGCCCACGCCGACGTAGACGCGGAAGGCAGCTGCATCGGACTGCCCCCGCACGTTCTCGAGGTTGAGGAAGACGCGGTCGCGTGGTCCCGCCGCCTCCGCGTCGTCGCCGCCGAGCGCCAGGCTGTCGGCCACGCGGCGCCGGGTGGGGGCGTCGAGATGGACTCGGGTGCGAGACTCCGTGCCTCGCACCGGCACGGCCTCGTCGTTGGCGCCGACGAGCTCGACGTTCTTCTCCTCGGGCACGGGTGCACCCTCCTCCGCAGTGATGTCGAGCCCGAGGCCGTCCTCCACGCGTTCACGAGGCGAGACCGGTGCGGCCGCGGGAGTGAGGTCGTCGTACTCGTAGCCGAGAGCCGCAGGATCCGTCATCTCGCCGGGGGTGTACGTGAAGGTCGTGCCGTCGGGCATGGGGGCTCTGAAGGCGCGCTCGCCGATGCTCGCCGGGCCTTGTAGCCACGTGGGCTGGGGTGGGTCCAGGTGAGCCGCGTCGGATCTCCAGCTCGCCCAGAGTCGGTCGATGTTGGCATGGTGCAGCCAGAAGATCGGGTCGAGCCCGGCGGTCCTGGGGTCCGACATGGCACCGACGGTCTCGGGCGGTTGTACCTGCTGACCCCCGACGAGACCGTGCACCCAGTCGTGCGGCTGGGTCTCGATCCCCCCGTGCACCGGGCCGTTGTGCGCGAAGCCGGTGTCGACCCCGCCGAAGCCGGGACTTCCACCGCTGGACACGCCCGTGAAGTCCGGGTCGGCCAACGCGTTGAGGTTGACCAGGCTGGTGGGCACGAACACGGTGCCGTCACCACCGGGGCCGTAGCGCTGCTCCACGAACAGGGGGTTGTCGCCCGTGCCGTCCGGCCAGTCCGGGGACGCGAACGCCGGAGGGAGCGCCGACTGGTCGGGCCTGAAGTAGTTCCAGTAGGGCAGTGCCCAGTCGTCCGGGCCGCCCAGGTCCGTCACCGCGGCCCGGATGTTGGCCTCGAAGGCGAGCACGTATCCCCGGTGCCAGGGGAGGAAGTACCAGCTCCCGTGCTGGCACTGTCTCCAGAACTGGCTGAGCAGCGCCGACGTCGGGGGCTGGTCCGTCGGGAAGAGATAGCCCAGCTCCTGCCACCTCGCGGAGCTGAAGCCGTGCATCCCCGCGTAGAACCGCCAGCTCGTGGGGTCGGCGAGCGGCCGGGCCTTCATGGCCGCCACCCCTCGGGCGTACCAGAGGACCTCGTCGGCCCAGTCCCCACCGAGCTCCCACACGTTGCGGCGAACGACGTGCATGGCGTCCCACCTCCCCATGCACCGACAGGCACGAGGATCGGCTGTCACGATCCACCGGCGAGCCTGTGAGGCGCATCACCTGGTGGGAACTCTATCGCCGGTGCGGATCGGCTGGCCATGGCCCGAGTGGGTCATCCGACGACACCGGCTCAACCCGGTGACGACACAGCGATCGCCGGACCTGCCGCGTGTCCAGTCACGCCAGGCTGCGACGCATCAGGCCGCTTCGTCAGGCCAGGCCGCGACGCATGACGAGCCGCGGCATCGAGCTCGCAACGGCATCCGTCGTCCCGACGACCTTGAAGCCGGCCTTCTCGAACATCGCGCGCGTACCGACGAACGCCATGGTGAGGTCCATGCGCCCGGCCGGGTCCACCGGGTGCGCCTCGACGGCCGGTGCGCCGTTGGCGGCGGCATACTCGACCGCTCCCTCGATGAGGTGGCTGGTCACGCCCTTCCGCCGGTGGCCGCTCCGCACGACGACGCAGACGATGCTCCACACCGGCAGGTCGTCGGTGGGCAGGATGAGCTTCGACTGGGTCAGGCGAGGGATCTCCGCCCGGGGTCCGATGTTGCACCACCCGACGGGGAGCCCGTCGAGATAGGTCACCACGCCCGGGGGGTGCTCGCGCTCACAGAGGGCCCGCATCGCCCGCTCGCGGCTGCCGTGCCCCAGCGCCTCGATCTCCTTGGCGCCGAGCCGGTGGGAGAGGCACCAGCAGTGCGTCGCCCGCCGGTTCGGGTTGATGACGTCGGCGAAGTCCTCGAACCGGTCGGGCGTCACCGGGTGGGTCTCCCACTGGCCCCCCACCGGCGCCGTCTCCTTCCGCGTGGTCTCCTTCCGCGTGCTCTCCTTCCGCGTGGTCTCCTTCCGCGTGGTCTTCTTCCGCGCGGTCTTCTTCCGCGTTGTCGTGGCCATTCACCCAGCCAACCACCGCCGACCGACAGACACGCGCGACGGCATCCGGGGATTGGAATGTTGCTCGATGTCACATCACGACGTCGGGCGGTGTCTACAGGGTCGACGGCCGACAGGGGCAGCATGCCGTCGACGCGAACGGTGCCTGAGCTCGTCCGGGCCCTCGGCTCGTCGACGGCGTCGAGGAGCTCGCCGGCATCCTGCACCCCTGACGCCTCGTCGTGGGTGGATCCACCCACGACGACGTCCGTGCGGATGGGCAGGACGCCCGATGAGCCGGGGCTGCCGCCCTTCGTAGCGTCACAGGCATGGACACCTCCATCCCCGTGGCAGCCGGCGCCGTCGCGTCAGTGGTCTTCGCGTGCAGCACCCTGCCGATGCTGGGAAAGGCCGTCCGCACCAAGGACCTCGCGTCCTACAGCCGCGGCAACCTCGTGCTGGCCAACCTGGGCAACGCCGTCTACTCGGTCTACGTCTTCACCCTGCCCCCCGGCCCCATCTGGCTGCTGCACACGTTCTACATCTTCACCTCGGCGCTGATGCTCATCTGGAGCCTGCGCTACGGCCGCCGCCCCAGCCCCGCCGAGGACCCTGCGGCCACCACCGCCAGAGTTCAAGGAGTTCGCCATGCGCACTGAGCACATCAACACCGAGCACATCAAGACCGAGCACATCGAGACCGTCATCGTCGGGGCCGGCCAGGCCGGCCTCGCCACCGGATACCACCTCCAGCGGGCGGGCAGGCCGTTCGTCATCCTCGACGGCGAGAGCCGCGTCGGCGACGGCTGGCGGAACCAGTGGGACACCCTGCGGCTCTTCTCGCCGGCCTGGGCGGACCAGCTGCCGGGCCTACCGCACCCCGGCCCTCGCTGGTCGTTCCCGACCAAGGACGAGTTCGCCGACTACCTCGAGTCGTATGCCGCCCACTTCGCCCTGCCGGTGCGGCTCGGCTCGCGCGTGACGTCCGTGGCTGCCGAGGGCGACGGCTACGTCGTCACGACCGGCGACGCCCGCATCGAGTGCCACAACGTGGTCCTGTGCACCGGCACCTTCGGGCGGACGCCCCATGTCCCGGGCTTCGCGGACCAGCTCGACCCGTCAATCCGGCAGCTGCACTCCAGCGAGTACCGACGACCGTCACAGCTGGCCGACGGCACCGTGCTCGTCGTGGGCGCGTCGCACTCGGGGTGCGACATCGCCTACGAGACCGCCGCCACCCACCCCACCGTCATGGTCGGTCCGGACACCGGCCAGATCCCGGTCCCGTTCACGTCACCGCTGCTCAAGGTGGTCTTCCCCGTGATGCTCTTCGCCTTCACGAACGTCCTGACGCGCTCCACCCCCATGGGCCGGAAGGCACGAGAGCACTTCCGCCACGGCGGTCCGCGGCTGCGGGTGCAGCAGCGCGACCTCGCGGAGCGCGGCGTCGACTGGGTCCAGGGTCGGGTGGCGGGCGTCGCGGACGGCCGGCCCGTGCTCGACGACGGGCGGACGATCGACGCGGGGACCGTCGTCTGGTGCACCGGTTTCCGGCAGGCCTTCGACTGGGTGCGCATTCCGGTGTTCCACGAGGACGGCTGGCCACGCGAGTACCGCGGGGCGGTCGACGGCGTGCCCGGGCTGTTCTTCTGTGGGATGCAGTTCCAGTACGCCGCCTCCTCGATGCTCATCCACGGCGCCGGCCGGGACGCCGCCCACGTCGCGGGGCTCATCGAGAAGCGCCAGGCGGGTGTCCGTCAGGCGAGCCGGGAAGCCGTCGGCTGACGCCTGCCGAAAGGCCCTGCCGGGCGGCATCCTCGGCCCCCGCGCCGGGCGGCATCCTCGGCCGGATGACCCGCGACGAACGCGAGCCGCACGAGTACCCTCCGAACCTAGGGAGTGATGCCCTGTGGACGTCGTCGCGGAGCTCGCGCTCGGGAGGCAGGCCTTCGAGGAGCGCGCCTGGGCCACGGCATACGAACGCCTGGCCGGTGTGGAACCGAGCGCGCTCGGGGAGCCGGACCGGCTGGCGCTCGCCACCGCCGCGTTCCTGTCCGGTGACCGCGAGGCGGCGGACCGCGCCTATCAAGAGTCGTACCGCCATCACGTCGACGCGGGATCGACCCTGGCCGCCGCACGCGACACGTTCTGGCTGGGGATGCTCCACAACATGAGCGGGAACCCCGCCGTCGGTGGCGGATGGGTGGCGCGGGGCGCCCGGCTCCTGCAGGACGCGCCCTCGGATGCCGTCGAGCACGGGTACCAGGCGGTTCACGAGATGTTCCGGCACATCTTCGCCGGCGAGTTCCCCGCGGCCCTCGAGGTCTCCGTGCGCATCGCGGAGACCGGGCGACGGTGTCGGGAGGCGAACCTCGTCGCCTTGGGCCTGTCGGCACAGGGCCGGCTGCTCATCTACGGCGGCCGGGTGCCGGAGGGCCTCGCCCTGCTCGACGAGGCCATGGTCGGCCTGAACGACCCGGACGTCTCGCCCGTCATCGCCGGGCACGTCTACTGCTCGATGGTCGAGGGCTGCCAGGAGCTCGCGGACTACCGGCGGATGACCGAGTGGACGACCCTGCTGACCCGGTGGTGCCAGGTGCAGCCGGAGCTCGTCCCGTTCACGGGGCAGTGCGCGGTGCACCGGGCGCAGATCATGCGGTGGCGCGGCGCCCTGCCCGAGGCGCTCGAGGAGCTCCAGCTGGCCCTCGCGCGGTACGTCGCCGAGGGAGGCACGCCCGCAGCCGGTCTCGCGCACTACGAGCGGGGCGAGGTGCTGCGCGTCCAGGGCGACTACGCCGGCGCGGCCGCGGCCTACGAGGAGGCAGCGGCACTCGGACGCGACCCCCAGCCGGGGCTCGCTCTGCTGGCGCTGGCCAAGGGGCGTGTCCCGGCGGCCGTGGCGATGGTGCGTCGGCTGATGGAGGAGACCCCCGACCCGGTGCACCGCAGCGCGCACCTGCCTGCCGCGGTGGAGGTCTTCCTCGCGGCAGGGGAGCGGGATGCCGCCCGGCTGGCGGCCGAGGAGCTGGCCGCACTGGCCGGGTCCTTCGGCTGCGAGAGCCTCGAGGCGTCGGGTGCGTTCGGGCTGGGGTCGGTCAGCCTGGCTGCCGGCGACGCGGACGGTGCGGCCGAGGCGCTGCACCACCTGCGGCACGCCTGGAAGGTCTGGATCCAGCTCGGCGCGCGGTACGAGGCGGCGTGGGCGCGGGTGCAGATCGGCGTGGCGTGCCGAGTGCTCGGCGACGAGGAGTCGGCGCTGTCCGAGCTCGGGGTGGCCGGGCGGACCTTCGCCGAGATCGGCGCCGAGCCGGCCCGCTCGGAGGTCGAACGGCTGCTCGGGCGCAAGCTGCCCGACGGCCTCAGCGCCCGGGAGGCCGAGGTGCTGCGGCTCGTGGCGAGCGGGCAGAGCAACGGACAGATCGCGGCGGCGCTGTTCCTCAGCCACAAGACCGTGGAGCGGCACCTCAGCAACATCTTCGCCAAGACGGGTGTGACGTCGCGGACCGGGGCGGCTGCCTACGCCTTCGAGCACCAGCTCGCCTGAGCGCCGGCCGTCGGGGTCCGACACCCGCCGCCATGGCGGTATCAGAGGCTGGACTGGGTGCTCTTATCGGGCATGAGGACCACCACCCGGCGCCGGACCGCTCGGCGCAGCCACCACCCAGCCGTCGGGCACGACATGCTCGGCCGCTGGCACTGGGAGTGCACCTGCGGGGCAGGGAACCACGGCGGGTCCGCCGACGGTCGGATGACCGCCGGCGGACCGCCGCCGCAGCCACCACCGGCCGTCGCGACGACGGGGAGGCTGGCACGGAGGGGGGGGGGGAGCGGGCGAGCAGCGCTGGCAGTCGACGGTCACCGCCGCCCTGGTCCACCAGAGCACCTGTCCGGGGGAGTGAGCACGCCATGGCACGAGCGAGAACGCGAGCCGAGTCCGGCACGACGAGCGCCGCCGTGCTCGGGACCATCACCGCCTTCCTCACCCTGCTGACGGCCGTCATCGGGCTGATGGTGCGGTGGGCCCGTGGGAGCTTCCGGGAAGCGGAGACGGAGGCGGAGCCGTAGGCGGTGGCGCCGGGTCGAGCTCGGTTGAGCAGCCGCAGATCCCTGACGACCCGTTCGGGTCCGCCGAGGTGTTCCTCAGCCGCGACAGCGGCCCCGGCGGCACCGAGGTCAACGTAAGCGGTGAGGGCTTTGCGTCCGGCGAGGACGTCGTCATCCGCTTCCACACGGAGCAGATCGGCCGGACCACGGCCAACGACGACGGCCGGTTCTCCAACGTCGGCGTGACGATCCCGAGCTCCTTCTCGTTCGCCGCGCCACAGCAGTTCAGCGTCGTCGCGACCGGCGAGCAGAGCGCCAAGAGCGCCCAGGCCCCCTTCCAGCTCACCGGCTAGCGCCGCCGACTCGCTGCAGGCGTGCGCTCGCGAGGGGTGCCAGAGGCGCGACGAGCCGCGCCTTCGGCACCCCCGACGGTCGCCGCCGCCTCGCCTCGGGTGCCAAGGCGCGCGGATGCCGCCCGTTCGGCACCCCCGTCTGACGCTGCCTTACGGGTGCCAAATGCGCGACCGCCGCGCGCTCGGCACCCTCGCCACCGGGTCAGCGCCTCCACTCGGATGTGACGCTGCGGCCTCCGCGCTCACCCCCAGATGTGGTGCCTCGCAGCCACATGAGCCCCAGAAGTGGTGCGCGACACGCCGAAGCGCGAGCCAGCCCACCGGCATACAGGCCGCTGACCTGCATGTATGCCGTCGCCTCGACCAAGTCTGTCGAACCGCTTGCGTTCCACGTCACATCGGCGCAAGATGGCACTACATCTAGTGGTTACACCGATGTAGTTCGTCCACATCTTGTGCACACGAAATCACCGTTCTCCACAGGTTGTTAACACCACGTCCACCGGAGCGTCCCCAGCGGAGGCTCGCCAGCACCACCGAGGGGGTCCGCCCGATGCACTGCCCGTTCTGCCGCCACACCGACTCGCGGGTCATGGACTCCCGCGCCACCGACGACGGCGCGAGCATCCGCCGGCGCCGCCAGTGCCCCGAGTGCGGGCGCCGGTTCACCACCGTCGAGACCGCGAGCCTGTCGGTCGTCAAGCGCTCCGGCGCCACCGAGCCGTTCAGCCGCGCCAAGGTCCTCGTCGGTGTCCGCAAGGCCTGCCAGGGCCGCCCGGTCACCGAGGACGACCTCGCCCTCCTCGCCCAGCGCGTCGAGGAGACCATCCGCAGCCAGGGCAGCGCCGAGATCGACGCGCACGAGGTCGGCCTGGCCGTCCTCGAGCCGCTGCGCGAGCTCGACGAGGTCGCCTACCTGCGCTTCGCCTCCGTCTACCAGGCCTTCGACAACCTCGAGGACTTCGAGTCCGCGATCACCCTCCTGCGCGCCGAGCGTGACGCGACAGGGCAGGAACCGCAGTCTCGGATGCCGTCCGCGCACCGCCGCGAGCCGGCCGCCGGACCCAGCTGACCGGCATCCGCCGACGTATGTCGGCAACCACAGCATCTCCGCAGGTCACCAGCCCTGTCGGACCACAGCAGGACAATGGAGAACAGGTCACCACCGCCCAGCAGGGGCAGAAGGAAGGGACGCACATGACCGAGACCGCAGGAGCACGTGCAGGTGCTCACAGGCCCGGCCGGAGGGGGGTGACCGTCGAGCGCATCTTCACGACGCCGGGGGTCCACCCCTACGACGAGGTGACCTGGGAGAAGCGCGACGTCGTCCAGCAGAACTGGAAGACCGGCGCGACGATCTTCGACCAGCGCGGCGTCGAGTTCCCCGACTTCTGGAGCGTCAACGCCTCCACGATCGTCACGACGAAGTACTTCCGCGGCGCCGTCGGCACCCCCGAGCGTGAGACCGGCCTGCGCCAGCTCATCGACCGGGTCGTCCTGACCTACGTCAAGGCCGGCAAGGAGCACGGGTACTTCGCGACCGACGACGACGCCACGATCTTCGAGCACGAGCTGACCTACGCCCTGCTGCACCAGGTGTTCAGCTTCAACTCGCCGGTCTGGTTCAACGTCGGCACCGCCAGCCCGCAGCAGGTCAGCGCCTGCTTCATCCTCAGCGTCGACGACTCGATGGACTCGATCCTCAACTGGTACAAGGAGGAGGGCTTCATCTTCAAGGGCGGCTCCGGCGCGGGGCTCAACCTCTCGCGCATCCGCTCCTCCAAGGAGCTGCTGTCCTCCGGCGGCACCGCCTCCGGCCCGGTGTCGTTCATGCGCGGCGCCGACGCGTCCGCGGGCACCATCAAGTCCGGTGGCGCCACCCGCCGCGCGGCCAAGATGGTCGTGCTCGACGTCGACCACCCCGACATCGAGGAGTTCGTCGAGACCAAGGCGCGCGAGGAGGACAAGATCCGCGCGCTGCGCGACGCCGGCTTCGACATGGACCTCGGCGGCAAGGACATCGTGTCCGTGCAGTACCAGAACGCGAACAACTCGGTGCGGGTCACCGACGAGTTCATGCGGGCGGTCGAGGAGGGCAAGGAGTTCGGCCTCACCTCGCGCAAGGACGGCTCGGTCATCGAGACCGTCGACGCCCGCGAGCTCATGGGCAAGATCGCCAAGGCCGCGTGGGAGTGCGCCGACCCGGGCATCCAGTACGACGGCACGATCAACGACTGGCACACCAACCCCGAGACCGGCCGCATCACCGCGTCCAACCCGTGCTCGGAGTACATGAGCCTCGACAACTCCTCGTGCAACCTGGCCTCGCTGAACCTGCTGAAGTTCCTCCGCGACGACGACACCTTCGACGCGCCGCTGTTCGAGAAGGTCGTCGAGCTCGTCATCACCGCGATGGACATCTCGATCTGCTTCGCCGACTTCCCGACCGAGGCGATCGGCGACACGACGCGCGACTACCGCCAGCTCGGCATCGGCTACGCCAACCTCGGCGCGCTGCTCATGGCCACCGGCCACGGGTACGACTCCGAGGGTGGCCGCGCCATCGCCGCGTCGATCACCTCGCTGCTCACCGGTGCCGCCTACAAGCGCTCCGCCGAGCTGGCAGCGGTCGTCGGCCCGTATGCCGGGTACGCCCGCAACGCCGACGCCCACAAGCGGGTCATGCGCAAGCACGCCGCCGCCAACGACGCGATCCGCACGGTCAACACGATCGACAAGGACATCCACCGCGTCGCCACCAAGGCGTGGGATGCCGTCGTCAAGCTCGGTGAGAAGAACGGCTACCGCAACGCCCAGGCGTCGGTGCTCGCCCCCACCGGGACCATCGGCTTCATGATGGACTGCGACACCACCGGCATCGAGCCCGACTTCTCGCTCGTGAAGTTCAAGAAGCTCGTCGGTGGCGGCTCGATGCAGATCGTCAACCTCACGATCCCGCGGGCCCTGCGCCAGCTCGGCTACACCGAGGAGACCGTCGAGGCGATCGTCGAGTTCATCGCCGACAAGGGCCACGTCATCGACGCCCCCGGCCTGAAGCCCGAGCACTACGAGGTCTTCGACACCGCCATGGGTGCGCGGGCCATCTCCCCGATGGGCCACGTGCGGATGATGGCCGCGGTGCAGCCGTTCCTGTCCGGTGCGATCTCCAAGACGGTCAACCTGCCGGAGACGGCGACGGTCGAGGAGATCGAGGACGTCTACGTCCAGGGCTGGAAGATGGGCCTGAAGGCGCTGGCCGTCTACCGCGACAACTGCAAGGTCGGCCAGCCGCTGTCCGACGGTGGCTCCACCGCCAAGGACGCCGCGGCGGACAAGGCCTCGGCCGCGGTGGCTGCTGCGACGGGCGAGATCGTGGAGAAGGTCGTCTACCGGCCCACCCGCGAGCGCCTGCCGAAGCGTCGCCACTCGCAGACGACGTCGTTCACCGTCGGTGGCGCCGAGGGCTACCTCACCGCCGGCACCTACGACGACGGCCGCCTGGGCGAGGTGTTCCTCAAGTTCGGCAAGCAGGGCTCCACGCTCGCCGGTGTCATGGACGCCTTCTCGATCGTCACCTCGGTCGCGCTGCAGTACGGCGTGCCGCTGGAGACGTTCGTCGAGAAGTTCACGAACATGCGCTTCGAGCCGGCCGGCATGACCGACGACCCCGACGTGCGGATGGCGCAGTCCCTCATGGACTACGTGTTCCGGCGGCTGGCCCTGGACTACCTCGACTTCGACACCCGCTCCTACATGGGCATCCACTCCGCGGAGGAGCGGGCCCGCCAGCTCGAGACCGGGTCGTACGCCCCGGTGTCCGACGAGTCGGAGGAGGAGCTCGAGGAGGAGATCGAGTCCCTCAGCCAGGGCATCGGTGCGTCGTCCAAGAAGTCGGATGCCGTCGCGCCGGCTGAGGCGAAGGCCTCACCTTCCGCTGCGGCGGGGGAGGGCAAGGAGCTCGACGCCTCGGCGGTCCATTCCGGCGCGGGTGCAGCCTCGGCCCGTGAGGTCTCCTCGGAGATCCACTCCTCGGCCGACCTGCTCGCGGCCTTCGGGGACTCCAAGGCCGCCGATGCCCCGATGTGCATGACCTGCGGGACGAAGATGCGCCCGGCTGGCTCCTGCTACGTCTGCGAAGGCTGCGGAAGCACCACCGGCTGCAGCTGAGAGTTGCCGTCGAAGGGAGGGTCCGCGACCGCGGGCCCTCCTTTCGCGTTGAGTGCTCTTACGCCTGCCGTGCCCGTCTGACGCGACCCGGCTCGGCACGGCGGTGAAGGCGGCGCAATGACGCGCGTCGAATCCATGGCGCGGATGGTGTACTGGGGCCGTAAGCCAGTCCCTGGCGGCGGAGGCTCCGATGGGTCACCCCGCTATTGCACCGGGCCCAGCGCGACGTCCCGTGCGACGAGGCCCGTATCAGCCGCAACCGGGGGACAACGCAAACGATTGTGCGACAGTGGAAGCCTGAAGACGCGGGGTTTGCCGCGCATGCGCAGCACCGCAAGCGCCGCCGACCAATAGATTGCACAGTGTCGTTGCCAAGGAGGCTGGATGGCTCAGCAGCTGCTATTGCTGTCAGTCGGCTTCCTGCTAACTGGGGTGGTAGGCGGTGCCCTCGGATACGTCTTTCAGCGCCGCACTTGGGATCAACAACATAGGGTTGAGCGCCGCGAAGAGGAACATCAGCGCGCGGTGCAGACATTCGAGGAGATTGCCAGTCTGTTGGACCGACGGCTCTATCGCATGCGGCGCCTCTATTGGGCAACCCTCCGGCATCTTGAGTCTGGTGGCGGACTCGATCGGATGTCCGCTGCCCTTGATGACTACGATGAGGTTCTTCTGATCTGGAACGACAATCTCAACCGCATCTTGGCCCTCGTGGACACATCGTTCGGTCACGGTCTGCGTCGGCAGCTAGAGGTTGAGGTATTCGAACAGTTCGCGGCGGCCGGTCGGGCACTCGAGCAGTTCGTCCGGCAGGTATTCCGCGACGGTAAGGGCGTCGAAATACCTCCGCTGAAGCGACGGCTGAACACGCTCAGCCACCGGGTGTACCGGCTGGACTCACACATGCTCGCTCTGATGCGCGACGGGCATGTCGGCCAGCACGCACCCCGAACGGTAACCGCGACGGCACCATCCGGATCGCCTGAGTTGCAGTTCGGCCAGACTGGACCCGGGGTATACCGACTGCAGCGGGCCCTCGCTCGGGCTGGGGAGTCGCCAATCTCGATCGACGGCGGATTTGGCCCACGGACTGACCGTGCGTTGCGCGCCTTCCAACGGTCCCACGGATTGGATCCTGATGGCATCGCTGGGCCTCGGACTTGCCCGGGTGATCAACCCTGCGCTGTCGGGGATGCCTGACCGCTCGGGCCCCCTGCTTGGAGCCGAACGGTTGCGCCCGTCTCTCCCCACGCCTGCGCTGCCTACGCGGCCGTTTCCTCCCGGTCATCGGCGGCGGGGTGGCCGCGTGGCGGTCGCGGCACCGGGAGAGCCGCACCCCCGGGGGTCCAGGGGGAAGTTCGCGCCATCACTGCGCACTGGGGTGGCGCTTCATGGCCAGGTGCCAGTCCCGGTGCGCCAACAGCCTCACCGCGTCGGAAGGCACGAGCTGCCCGCACCGGTCGCAGCGGTCAGCCTCATCCGTGACGCGGGTGTATCCCCACCCTTCCCGCATGCTGGCCCACCAGCGGACAGCGTCATCCTCCTGCACGACATCGCATGGTTCCAGAACGTGGTGGGCGGCGCGCCGTGAATCAGCGAATGCGGCCTGCGCGCTCACTGCCATCGATTCGGCCTAGCCAGTGTTGCAACGGGCCTGCAGGTCGTGACGTTGACGCCAGCCTGGGCCATGTCCGTGACGTCGAGAAGAGGATGAGAGAGAGTCTTGCTCGATGCGGCCTCCTGCCACACTCGACTCGGCGACACCCATGCAGGATCGGTGCACAATATTTGAGAGACTCTCTCTCCTGGCCGCAACGTCAGCACGCTCAAGCATCAACTGTCACCCGCAAGCGCGGCTACGAGCAGGAGCTTTCGGAGCTTCCGCGGGTTGTCCCTGGCCGCGACCACTGCGGTTTCGAGCGCCGCCTTGGTGGCGGCGGGGTCGGCGCCCGCAGCCAAGCGAGTCAGCCTCTCAAGATCCCACTCCGATACCTCGTCGTCATCCAAGGCCGCCTGCAGCGCTTGAGTGGCCACCGCCGGCGACACTGAGACGCGGTAACGGGGGCGCTCGCGAGACGTCCGCCACAGCACTTTATCGCTTTCGGCGAAGTCGACCTTTGCTTCCCACTGGAGCGCGTAAATCGCTTGTTCGAAATGGGGCTCGTTCTTGAACCTGAAGTCTCGACCGCAATATGCCTGTCTCTCGGCCTTGCGCTCCGGCTTGGAGAAGTCCGTCTGAAGCGTGTGGAGGTCGACTGGACCTTTGCTGCGCTCGTACCGTTCGCGGAGTATCTTGAGTAGGAGCCGGAGAGCGCCGTTCTGTGCTTCTTGCCGTGCGTCCCTACGCCACTCCTTGATTGACTTGACGCCCCAAGCGATTACACCGGTAATTAGCGTCAGGAACGTCAGGAACATGCCGGCGTCGATGGTGGGGTTGAAACTCAGCCCCAAGAAGGACTCGTACGAGTCGTCCCCCATGTCTGCTCCTAGGTTGCCGAAACGGCTGCGGCACCGTAGCCCCTAGCCCGAAATGTGGATTCGCCTGGGGCGGGCTCTTCTCCTGCTCATATTGGGGCCAAGCCCCGGCAATGTGCGTGCGCGGTGAGCTTGATGTTGTCCTCACAATTCATAGGGGGCGCGCCATGGTCAGAAGGGTGAAGCCGAAGTCCAATCGGCGGAAGCGACCCTCTTCTGGTTGCCGTGCCTCGACGCCGTGTTCCGGCGGTTGCCACAGCAACGGCCATTGAAGTACACCGGTGGTGTCAGCCAGACAGCATTCCGCTAACCAGGGCCTGCCAAGTGACTGGTCCGACGATCCCGTCCACCGCCACGGTGGGGATGTCGGTGTGCAGTGCCTGCTGCAAGCCGCGGACCGCCGCCTCGGTCAGAGGCCCGAACTTCCCGTCCACAGCGAGGCCCTGGCTCGGGTCACCCGACAGGTTGCGGAACTGGAACTCCTCCTGCACCCCGCGCACCGCATCCCCGGTGCTCCCCCGCCGCACCGTGACGATGAGAGCCCCCCACGTGTGACGGCCGACCACTCCGTCGACGACGAGGCCCTTCTCCTGCTGGAACGCCCGGACCGCAGCGTCGGTCAGCGGCCCGAAGCTTCCGTCCACCGCGACACTGTGGCCACGCGCCCGCAACAGGTCCTGCAGCGTTCGCACCGGATGATCTCGATCGCCCCGCCGCACCTGCGGCCACGCACTGACGGAACCCGACATGACGCTCCCTCCCACTGCTGAACCCACGGACCCCTCCGTTCACGACACGATGCCGCCACAAAGCTCCGACGTCAAACGCAATCATCCGGTCCCGCGCTGGACTGCCTCGCCCCGACAACCCGCCGATCCGCTCGACGCGGATCCAGGCACACGAGCCGAACGCTCGACGTCCGCCTTGACCTGAAGCCGCTGGACGCGGCACAGACTGGTCGTCCGCCTCATGCTTGCGCGGGGTCGGAGATGATCAAGGAGCACCCGAAACCGTTCTCGTCCTTGGGTCAGGTCGCGAACTGCGACTCAAGTAGCCCTTGGAAGGCGGCTTCCGTGATGACAGGGACTCCGTACGCCCTTGCTTTCCCTGCTTTCCCACCGATGGAGTTGGGGTCGGCGGCGACCACAACCCGGGTCTTACGAGTGACCCCGCCGGGCTCCAAGCCGTGCTGGCGTGCGGTGGATTCCCACTCGGCGCGGCCCCGATGCATATCGCCGGTGAACGCCACACGGTCCCCCGGTGCCAGTGCGATACCCGACCTCGACAGAGTCACTGCGGTTGGCGTGGACTGATCGGCATTACCAAGCGCAGCGTCCACGTCTGATCGCCGCAGGCCGAGCAAGCCGGCAGCATGCACCAAGGCAACGCGTTCCTTGGGCGATATGACCCCGTCTTCCAGCGCCACACCGGCGAGAGCGCGCAAGTAGTCACCGTGAATGTCCAGCACCTGGCCCCGGGTAAGTCCGCAGCTCAGTGCGACATCGACGAGCTCGTCCTTTTCCGCCTCGGCGAGAAATCCGTCCAGCATGGCCCGTTCCAACACGGCGAGGTACGAGTCGACGCGAGCGTCGCCGGAGCGCGGCATCCGTGAGACGACTCGGTCCAACCATTCGTCGCTGCGGCGCACCCTCACATCAGTGCGGCGTACCAGTCGCAACTCTGGGAAGGGGCCGGCAAATGGTGGCCACGGGTACGAACCAGACTTCGTCAGGGACTCAGTCCAAGGCGGCTGCCTCGACGACCGGTCCAGGAAGTGGCAGAGCAGCTGAGCGGTAGCCAGTGCATCAGCGGCAGCCGAGTGGGCATCGTCTAGTTTGACGCCGCCCGCTCGGCAGCAGTCGACGAGGCGACGGCTGGCGCTGCGGAGGAAGACGGGAGCCCACTGCATCGTGCACACACCGGACAGTGGGAGTTCAGTGAGTGGGATTCCGGCGCGGACCATCTCAGCAGCCAAGAACCGCAGGTCGAACGTCACGTTGTGCGCGACGATCGTTCGACCACTCACGGCGCGCAACACATACGGCGCGATGTCAAGGAACGTCGGTGCCTCGTGGACGTCGCTAGCGGCGACACCATGAATGTGGGTCGGGCCAACATCCCTTCCCGGGTTCACGAGTGTCGACCACTGGTCTTGCACGTCCCCTGAGTGGGAGACGTACACGAGCCCGATCTCGACAACGCGGTCGTGCTTCTCGGGGGCCAGCCCCGTCGTCTCGACATCGATGACGGTGTACCCCGACATAACCCCCCACTTCGTTCAACCGGATCGCTGCCGTACTGATGATGCCAACTGCGACCGCCGGTGTCCTTGACTTGTAGAAAGACGGCACCTGGGCCGGGAGGGTTCAAGCTCCGTGGGGCGACACCCTGCGCTGAGGCGGACCTCGATCCGCACTGTCTTGCTGATGCGCGGTCCCGATTCGGTGCCGCGATACTTGGGGAGTGATGGTCGCCGAAGGGACGTGCGGACAGCAGCGGAGCGAATCGCCTGGCGTGTCTGCCGAACACCGTTGATGCGCCCTTTCGCTCGCGACGGCGCGTGGGTCAAGTGCGAATTCCTTCAGCACTGCGGCGTGTTCAAGACACGAGGTGCGTTCAATCGCCAGCTCGCCGGACTGGAGACCGGCGAGATCGCTGACGGCGGCATCGTCGTGGCCTCTGGCGGCAACGCCGGCCTGGCGCAGGCCTTCTCCGCTCGGGAGCTGGGCATCAGGGCCACCGTCTTCGTGCCGCAGACGGCTCCCGACGTCAAGGTCGAACGCATCCACGCCTATGGCGCGCACGTGCGGCGCGTCGGCAGCGAGTACGCCGAGGCCTACCAGGCCGCCGTCGTGTTCGGTGAGCAGACCGGAGCAGCCCTCGCTCACGCCTACGACCGGCTCGAGGTCGCGGCAGGGGCGGGCACCGTTGCGGAGGAGGTCCTGGACAACGAACCGTCGATCGACACCATCATCGTGGCCGTCGGTGGCGGCGGTCTGTACGCCGGAGTTGCAGCCTCTGCGCTGGGCCGTGCCCGCGTCGTGGCCGTCGAGCCAGAACGCTGCCCCACCCTCAGACGCGCCATGGATGCTGGGCGTCCCGTTCGATGTCGCCGTCTCAGGTGTGGCATCCGACTCGCTGGGTGCTCGGCGTCTGGGTGACCTCGCCTTCGCCGCTCTGGAGAAGGGAGCCGCCGATCTCGGTGCTCGTCACGGACGAAGAGATCGTCCAGGCTCGGTCGATGCTGCGGAGCGAGTATCGGGTGCCGTCAGAAGCGGGGGGGCCGCGGCTTCCGCCGCGTTGCTCTGGGGGCCGCTACGTGCCGGAGGACGATGAGCGCGTTGCGGTCGTCGTCTGTGGCGCCAACGCGGATCCGGCCACGCTGCTTTAGGACACTGACCGCCGGCTCGTGCCGCAGTCCGGGAACCACCGGCTTGCGGCGATGAGACGCGAACATAGTGCCTCACGCATGCGGCCAGCTCCCCGGCGGACCTGGTTCGATGGTTGACCGGTGTCCATCATGGTTGGCTCCGTGAACCGCACGCCGTTCGTGTGAGGTCAAGACGGACAAAAGGTGGACAACACAGACCCCAACAAGCGCCAACTGACGCGTGACGAGTCGGTCGCGCTGCTCTCACGTCTCCTCGTCGGGGTGTTCTCCTCTCTGAGCCGAACCGGCTGGATCCACTCAGTTCCGGTCCACTTCCTGTACGCGGACGACCAGGTCCGCTTCCTGGCCGGAGCGCGAGTTGTGACGACGCGGAATGTCGAACGAACCGGTCAGGGCATCCGAGCCCGACGAGCTGCGTGCGCGCGACGAGCGTGACCGCAGGCGCGGTCATGGGTCGACCTCCGATTGAGTCGAGGGGAGGGGCGGGTCGAAACGTGGCAGGGCTGGGGACCCCGGCCCCGTTCTACCGGAAGTACGGCTTCCTCGACACCGGCGAGATGGTGGACGGTGAGACCCTGGTCCGGTTGCAGCTGCGCCGGTCAGACGTGAGCGGCGGCTGAACGGTCACCCCGCTGTCCGGATCCATCGCCGCGGAAGCCGGGCTCCCAGTTGGCCCGAACGCACCAATCCGAACCCGGCCAGAGGGCGATGCTGCCTTCGCTTGGGCCACATGCCCTTTCAGCGAACGATTCGCGGCGATGGGACGAAGAGCCGCACTCTGTTGGTCCCCTGGGCCCTTGGGAGCAAGGATGTGGCGTCCTTGCTCTCAGGAGATGACGGGAGCGGCCGCCTTGTTGACTCGTGTCGAGTTCGAACCCGAGCCCCCACCTGCGATGCGATCCAAGCCGTGTCCCACGGCGAACCACGCAGCGTAGGACGACACCAAGAAGATGTCGTGGAACGGGTCTGTGCCGATGAGCATGGCCAGGGCGCCGAGCAGCGCGACGCCGAGCAAGCCTGCGGCAGCGAGCCCGGCACCGGGGACCCGGCGGAGGCGTGAGGCCCACAGCAGCCCTCCGGCGAGCTGGGCGAGGAACCCGAGCAGGAACAACACGAAAGCCGCCTCGAGCGGTTCCCCGTCCAACGCCGTTGCTGCGTAAACGGCGGCGAAACCCAGCTCGAGAGCACAGGCCGCCAAGATGAGCCGGCGGCCTCGTGCCGATGCCGCACGCGCGGGGACGGGGCAGGCCAGGACGACGGAGGCGAGCAGTGCCCAGCCGAGCAGTTGGGACGCGGCGAAGAGCAGGTGCGCCCACGTCGCATCGAACAACTCGGGCTGGGCGACCTCGGCGAGGACAGGGACGGTGAGGGCGAGGGCGGCCACGCCTGAGCGGACGGTGGATGACATGGTTTCCTCCTTGGTGGATGACGATCCAACGGTAGGGACGGGCCACGTGGCGCGTCGTCAGCCTGCGGGCATCTGCCGAAGGGCAGATGCCGAGCTATCGGTGGGTCCCTACAGTTGGCCCATGGCTCGGCCGGAGCTCGCCCGGGCGGCACTGACAGGGGTGGTCCTGCTCCTGCTGGTGGTCGCCCAGGTTCAGGTCTGGTCCGCGGCACCGGCGTATGACGTTGGTGGGCGCGGGCTCAACGCGCTGCTCGCGGCCGCCATGACGCTGCCGGTCCTCCTCGCTCGCCGGTGGCCGCTGCCGGTGGCCTTGGCGGTGCTGGCCGCGGTGACCCTGGACCAAGTGCTCGGCGGGCAGGGTGGCTACCAGTGGTTCGTCGTCGTCCTGGTTGTCTTCGCGTTGGGCGCGCACGCGGGGCCGGTCGCCGGCCCGTTGGGGGGCGCCGTCGTCGCCGGGCTGGTGTTGGCCGTCGACCTGCCTCGGTTGCGGTCGGGCGCACCTGTGGACGAGGTGCTACCGGCGTGGGCGGTGCTCGTGGGCGTCTATGGGCTGGGTCGGTGGTTGCGGCACCGGCGCGCAGAGGTGGCTCGACTGGCCGACCGCGCCGACGCACTTGAGCGGGACCAGCAGGCTGCGGCCCGCGAAGCGGTGCGGCTCGAGCGGGCTAGGATCGCCGGCGAGCTGCACGACCTGGTCGCGCACAGCATGGCGGTGATCGTGCTGCAAGCCCAGGCCGGCCGACGAGTGCTGGGCACCGACCCCGCCTCGGCAGACGGGGCGTTGGCCGCCATCGAGGCCACTGGCCGGGAGGGGATGACCGAGCTGCGCCGGCTGCTGGACGTGCTGCACCTGGACGCCGTCGACGGCGACCTCGAACCACGACCCGGGCTCGCGCACCTACCCGCACTGGCCGAACGGGTGGGCAGCGCCGGGATGCCGGTCACCGTGGCCGTCGACGGCCAGAAGCGCCCCCTGCCCCCGGGGGTGGACCTGTCCGCGTACCGGATCATCCAGGAAGCCCTCACCAACGCCCTGCGGCACGCGGGCATGGCCACCGCGAAGGTCGGGGTGACCTACGGCGAGCACGAGGTCGAGGTGCGCGTGGACAACGACGGCGCGGGTCCGGTCGCGACCCACCCGGGCGGCGGACACGGGCTGGCAGGCATGCGCGAGCGGGTCCGCCTCTTCGGCGGGACACTGGAGGCCGGACCCACACCCACCGGCGGGTTCTGCGTGCGCGCCGTGCTCCCGACGCAGCCACCGTGATCCGGATACTCCTGGCCGACGACGAGGAGCTCGTCCGCACCGGGCTGCGCCTCATCCTGAGCACGGAGCCAGACCTCGAGGTGGTCGGTGAGGCGGCCGACGGGCAGCAAGCCGTCGAGCTCGCCCGCACCACCGCCGCTGACGTGCTGCTCCTGGACCTGCGGATGCCCGTCCTGGACGGTCTGGCGGCGCTGCGCACCCTGGGCGACGTCCCACTGGCGGTCGTCGTGCTCACCACGTTCGACACCGACTCCAACGTGCGCGAAGCCCTCGCGTCAGGAGCGGCCGGCTTCCTCCTCAAGGACGCCCCCGCCGACCGGCTCGTCACCGCCATCCGGGCGGCGGCATCCGGGGATGCCGTCCTGTCCCGCTCGGTCGCACACCGGGTCGCAGCCGAGCTGGCGGCCCGCCCGTCCCCACGACCGCTCGCCCTCACCGACGACCTGACCCCACGCGAGCGCGAGGTGCTCGACCTGATGGCCCAAGGATGCTCCAACGCCGAGATCGCGGCCGCCTTGCATGTCGTCGAAGGCACCGTGAAGACCCACGTCGCCCGCATCCTCATGAAGCTCGGCGTCCGCGACCGCCTCCAAGCCGTCGTTACGGCCTACCGCCGCGGACTAGTGACCTGACGTAGCCGCCCTGAACGGGGCAAGGCGTCGGTCTCCCGGACACAGACCGCTTCGCGCAATCAGTCGTGAACCTGGACCAGCTCGTCACTCAGCGCCCCGGGTCGAGGCCCGCCGTCTCCCGGGGCGCGCCACAGGAAAGTCACCTCTGCGCAGGCTCCAGCGGCGCAACCGGCGACCCTCGAGCGTGATCCACGGGCCAGGGCCGGGCTCCCACATCCGGCACCCCTCCTGGGGCAGACGTGGCCACGCCACTTCGTCGCCGTCGCGCCCAGTGTCGTAGTCATGGAGGGCGTACATCAGCACCCGGCCATGCTGGCAGGAGGAGATCAGCGGATCAGTGAAGGTTGCATGACGAACGCCAAACCGCCGAAGCAGGCGAGGGACCAGACCACCATGGCCATCATCAACCTCCGCGGCATCGTGCGCCGCGCCTCCCTGCCGAACGCGACGTAGATGATTGCTGTGGATGCGCCCGAAGCCGCCAGGATTAGCAGCGCCGCACGCAGGGGTGTCACGCCGCCATGGTTGCACCGTGTCCCGCGGGCGGGCATGCCAGGCTCGCGCTAGGGCCGGGCGCTTACCCCCACGGGGGTCCGGCCCAGCGCCCCGGGTCAGCCACGCACGGCTCCCCGGGGCGCCATTCCTCGTCGAAGGCTTGCCCCGGGGGTTGTCCGGGGGTTGTCATCGCCAGAAGCCACAGCCGCGACCAAACCTTCGACGCCGACACCCAGCGTGCACACGAACGGAACGGGGTTGAGCGGCGCCCCGACGGCTCCGGGAGAGGAGGTCGTGGGGCGCCTAGCCGGCCCGAGAGCTTACAGAGCCATCGGTGGCGGCCCGAGCATGGGTTGTCTACTTGACCTCGGTGCGGATGATCCGCCAGATCCCTGCCGCTAACGGCGGCACCCACACTGCCGTTGCTGTGCCGAGGCGCAGCCACTGGTTGCCGGTCAAGCTCCCCTCGAGCAGTGGCTGCATCGTCGTGGTGAGGTCCAGCCAGCCCGCAGCGGTCTTGAGTGAGGCGACCATGCCGCCCAGGACGCTCCAGACCGTGGGCAGCACCAGGTAGGCGACGATCGCCGCGGGCGTGTTGAGCAGGAGCATGCCGAATCCCACGCCTTGGGCCACCCCGAGCAGCAGGACCAGGGCGAACCCGGCAAGCACCGGGGTGGGGACGCTCCAGCCGGTCTGGGCACCGCGGGACGATTACGATGCGATGCGCGGCCGCGGGACTTGGCCAAGCTGGGGCAGCTCTACCTGGACCAGGGCAGCTGGCAGGGCAAGCAACCCGTGCCGGCGACCTGGATACGGGACGCCACGAGCGCCCAGGTTCCCGCGCCCGGCGGATTCGGAGGGGAGCACTATGGCTACCAGTGGTGGGTGACCAGCGCCGGCGACCACCCGGCCTACGCCGCCGTGGGCTTCGGCGGGCAGTTGATCGAGGTGGTCCCCGACAAGTCCCTGGTCGCGGTGTTCGCCAGCCATCTGGACAGCAAGGGCATCGACCGTCCGGGGCTCGACGCAAGTCTGTACCAGTTCTTGGTGTCGCAGGTGATCGTGCCCGCCCTCCCCTGACAGACAGGGACCCGGACTGACCATGCACCAAGAAGCCAGCCGGGGAGCGACCCGGTCCCCGGACTGAACCATCCGGTCACCGCGGTTTCGAAGAGGCCCGCGGAGCTGCTTGGCGGCCCGAGCCGTCCTAATCGCCCACACCGCCAACGATCAAGACAAGGAGATGCACACCGAACTGGCCGCGGCCGCGACCAACGCCAGCTCTGCGAGACGCCGCGGCGAGCCGCTACGCCGTGGTGCCGTTGACCCGTGCGCTCATCGTGGCCGCCTTGGGCGGTCGCGCCATGCTGCGGTCGACCAGAGTGCCCACAGGACCAGGACCGGTTGGAAGAACAGCCGCACGAGCCTCTTCGTGTCCGTGTCGAGCCCGAAGGCGTCCTGCGCGTCGACGTACTGAGCGACGTTCCCCGGAAAGATCGCGACGAAGAAGGCAGCCGCCAGGAGCCCGACGCCGACCCGTCCGCGGGCGAACCCGATCAACGCCGCGCCGAGGCTGATCTCCACCAGCCCAGAGACGAGCACGACGGCGTCGTCGTCCACCGGCACCCAGTCAGGCACCTGCGCCTGGAACTCGTCGCGAGCAAAGGTCAGGTGGCTGATCCCGGCGAACGCGAGGATTCCACCGAGCAGGACCCGGGCTACCGAGCGGCTGCCGGATGTGGGCGGCGCATTGAGAAGGCTCACCCCAGCCACCCTAGGGCTCATGGAGCCTGCACCGGCGAGCCCAGACGACCAATCGCGGCGCAGAGACGCACCTGCCCCGCAAGCTCGTGCCGACGTCTTCCAACGCGATTCTCTCCGGCGTACCGTCGTCGCATGACGTTCGTCGTGCGGTTGCTCCAGGTCCTGCTCGCGCTGCTTGCCGTGCTCGTCGCGGGTGCATTCGTCATGTCGCTTGGTTCCCAGTACACGGGGCTGGTCGAGAAGGTGGTACTGCTCCTTGTGGCCGCACTGTGCGTGTGGGGCACCTTCACCGTTCCGCGCCTCGCCACGCGGCTTCGCGTTCGTCGCCACGCGTCCTAAGAGCGGCCTTGCGCGCCAGGTGTTCAGGGCTTGTAGAGCTGGTGCGCTTGCGCGGCGAAGAGACGCACGGTGAAGCTGCCGTCTTGCCGAAGTAGCCGTCTGGCGGGCGTTGGGCGCGTGGGATCTACGCTGGTCGGTCCGTGCTTGGATTGGTAGGGAGTGCCTCGAACCGAATGCTGCAGTAGCCGGCGTGACCGTGACGGTGCTCGGGCGGTCCAAGGGCGGGTATGCCGTTGGGTCACCGGCATACCCGCCCCACGGGCGCGTCGCTGAGGGGGCTACTTGACCTCGGCGCGGATGATCCGCCAGATCCCTGCCGCTAGCGGCAGTAGCACCCACACTGCCGTTGCAGTGCCGAGGCGCAGCCACTGGTTGCCGGTCATGCTGCCCTGGAGCAGTGGCTGCATCGTCGTGGTGAGGTCCAGCCAGCCCGCTGCGGTCTTGAGTGAGGCGACCATGCCGCCCAGGACGCTCCAGACCGTGGGCAGTACCAGGTAGGCGACGATGGCCGCGGGCGTGTTGAGCAGGAGCATGCCGAATCCCACGCCTTGGGCCACCCCGAGCAGCAGGACCAGGGCAAACCCGGCGAGCACTGGGGTGGGGACGCTCCAGCCGGCCTGGGCACCGCGGAACGCGATCGACCCCAGGTGCGCCAGGGCGGCGAGAACCACTGCTGCTGCCAACGCGGTCACCCCGACGAGCAGGGCGCTGATCGTCTTCGCGGCGGCCACCCGCCCGCGCCTGGGTTCGAGGGTGAAGGTGACCAGCGCGGCCCGCTGCGACCATTCCGAGGTCACGGCGAGGATCCCGACGATCGGCAGCAGCACTGCCTGGGGGGCGACGGTGGCCAGCAGCAGCTCGCGGAAGGAGTGCTGGCCGCCGTTCACGAAGAGCATGACGGCCATCACGATCGCGGTGACCACGGCGATCGTGATGAGCAGCCACCGGCCGGCGCGGGTGTCGAGTTGTTTGCGGCCCTCCACGCCGATGAGGCGGGTCAGGGGGACCCCGACCTCGCGCCGAGGGGGCGCGGTCGTGGGGACCTCGACGGCGGTCATGCCGCCACCACCTCTCGCGCGTCCGGCGCGGTCAGCTCGAGGAAGAGCTCTTCGAGGCCGCCTGCATCTGCCGCCCGCAGCTCGGTGAGCACGATGGCATGCCGGGCCGCGACTGACCCGATCGTCGCGCAGGAGGCTTCCACGTGGAGGCCGCCCCCGGTGGCCCGGTCCGCCGGAAGGCCTTCCGAGCGCAGCGCAGCCGCCAGCAGCGACTCGTCGATGGCGCGCACGAAGGTGCCGCTGCGTCCGACCAGGTCGTCCTTGGTGCCCTGAGCCACGATCCGGCCGCGGCCGATGACGACGATGTCGTCGGCGACGCGGTCGATCTCGTTGAGCAGGTGCGAGGAGAGGAACACCGTCCCACCCTGATCGGCGAACCCGCGGAGCAGGCTTCGCATCCATCGGATCCCCGCTGGGTCGAGGCCGTTTGCTGGTTCGTCGAGGATCAGCACCTGTGGGTCGCCCAGCAGTGCATGGGCGATGCCCAGACGCTGGCGCATCCCCAGGGAGTAGTTGCGCACCCGGCGACCCGCCTCGTGCTCGGTGAGCCCGACCAGGTCGAGCATCTCCTCCACGCGTGAGCGGCGCATGCCCATCAGCTGGGCACCAAGGGTCAGCACCTCGCGCCCGGTCCGGCCCGCGTGCTGGGCGGAGGCGTCGAGGAGCACGCCCACCTGGCGGCCTGGGTTCGGCAGCGTCCGGTAGGCCTGGCCGAGGACGGTCGCGGTGCCCGACGTGGCGGGCGTGAGCCCGCAGATGACGCGCATCGATGTCGACTTGCCCGCGCCGTTGGGCCCGAGGAAGCCGGTCACCTGGCCGGGAGCCACCGTGAACGACACGTCGTCCACGGCGGCCGTCGGCCCGTACTTCTTTGTCATTCTCTCAACTGTGATCATGCCGACCAGCGTGGGCGCGAAGCAGTGGACCCGGCATCGGCCCGAGGGATGCGCGCACCCCTACCAAAGTCTGCGGGGCGCAGACTTTGGTCCGCAGCCGTGCGCCGGGTTGCGGCCTACCCTGAAATGGTGCTCGGACCAGCCACTCCTTGGTTGCGCCAGCCCTTGGGGGGCGAGGTCTGGCGGCTGCTGGCCGCCACCGTGGTCGGGGCCGGCCTGTGGCTGATCGTGCTGTCGCAACAGCGCAGCGGTGTCCGGCCGATGCCGTCACCCGCCTGGCTCGACGTGCTGGACCCGATCCTCGGCCTGACCGCCCTGGTGCTGATGCTCTTTCGCCGGCGCTGGCCACTGGCGATTGCCCTGGCCACCACCGCGCTGACCGCGCTGTCGGTCGCAGCCATCGGCCCGGCGGGCATCTCGCTGATCTCACTGGCGACCCATCGGCGCTGGGCTCAGGTGGCCGTGGCCGGAGCCGCCTGGCTGGTCTCGGGAGCGGTGTACCAGCAGCTCCGGCCGGCCTCGACCGTCGAGGACTGGGCGAATACCGCGGCGATCAGCGTGCTCAGCCTCGCGTTCTTCATCGCAGCAGGCGCCTTCATCGGGGCCCGCCGCGACCTGCTCGCGTCGCTGCGCGAACGCGTCGCCACCGCCGAGCGCGAACAGGCAGCGCGCATCGCCCAGGCCCGTGCCACCGAGCGGGCGCGCATCGCCCGCGAGATGCACGACGCGCTGGCCCACCGGCTCTCCTTGGTCGCCATGCAGTCCGGGGCTGTGGCGTACCGGAGCGACCTGACCCGCGAGGAGACCGCACAGGCCGCAGCGGTGATCCGGGACAACGCCCACCAGGCCCTCGGCGAGCTTCGTGAGGTGCTCGGCCTCCTGCGCGAGGTGGGCGAGCCGGACGACCAGCCCCGCCGCCCCCAGCCGACGCTCGCCGACCTGGACGACCTCGTCGCCGACACCCGCGCCTCGGGCATCCAGCTGCACGCCACCCTCGCCGTCGACGACCCGGGGCGCCTGCCCCAGACCCTGTCTCGGCAGGGCTACCGCATCGTCCAGGAAGCCCTCACGAACGCCCGCAAACACGCGGCGGGCGCCCCCGTGGAGCTGGAGGTGCGGGCCCGCGAAGGTGACGGGCTGCGCATCACGGCCCGAAACGGCATCCCGGAAACCTCAGCGGCACAACGGATGCCAGCATCGGGCCTGGGACTCATCGGGCTGACCGAGCGGGCCCAGCTCACCGGCGGCCAGCTCAGCTACGGAACCGACCGCCGGGGAGACTTCGTGCTCAAGGCCTGGCTGCCATGGACGAACTGACCGGCGCCGGGCCAGCGCACCGCCGCATCGCCGTCGTCCTCGTCGACGACGACCCACTGGTCCGCGCAGGACTGCGGATGATCCTGGGCGGAGCACCCGACATCGTCGTGGTCGGCGAGGCCGGGGACGGCATCGCGGCGCTGACCGTCATCGAGGAGGCCTCTCCCCAAGTGGTCCTGATGGACGTCCGCATGCCCCGCCGCGACGGGCTCGAGGCCACCCGCCTGCTGGTCCAGAGACAACGGCACGCCGGACGGCTCAACTCGGCACGGGTGATCATGCTGACAACGTTCGACACCGACGACCTGATCCTGGAGGCCCTGCGGATCGGCGCCAGCGGCTTCCTGCTCAAGGACACGCCACCCGAACGCCTGGTCGCCGCCGTGCGCGACGTGGCCGCCGGTCAACCGATCCTCTCCCCCAGCGTCATGGCCCAGCTCATCGCGAAAGCCTCCCAAGGGGACAGCTCCCGCCGCCACGCCGCGCGAGCAGGCCTCGCGCGGCTGACAGGGCGCGAACGGGAAGTGGCCGAGGCGATCGGACGCGGGCTGTCCAACGCCGAGATCTCCGCCGAGCTCTACATGAGCGTCCCCACCGTCAAGGCGCACGTCTCCCGCCTGCTAGCCAAACTCGACGCGGACAACCGGGTCCAGGTTGCGTTGACGGTGCACGACGCCGGCCTGACCTGAGGCGCCACAGACCTTCCCTTGACACCAATCTCGCACTCTGGAGATGCGACCGGACACACTTTGTCCCGTGCCGGGCCTGATTGGATGCTCGCCCGCTTGGGGTCGGTCGTGGGCTCCGCGGCCAGCACGCATCGGGCTGCGCCGACGGCACCACCCGCAGTGTCCCAGTGCAGCAGCGGAAGCACACCGGAGTTCGCGGATGCCCTCCCGCTGCCCGGGGATCCAGCGCCAGCACGCGGCGTTGTTACGCATCTCTTCGGACTTCGCCGCACGAGCGGTTGGCGGCTACTCCGCACGTCGTCCCCTGGTCGTTGTTCCCGGGTCGAGCCGATCTACTGTTTTGACATGACGACGTTGCTGGAGCGACTCAGGGATGCGATGAACGATCACGATGCCCAGCGCGTGGCCTCGCTCTTCGCCGAGGACTACCAAAGCTCGCAACCGTTGCACCCCAGTCGGAGATTTGGCGGGAGCGCTCAGGTGCTCGAGAACTGGTCCTCCGTCTTCGATGGAGTGCCGGACTTCAGGGCTGAGCTGGTCGATTCCTCCGTGAAGGGCTCCATCGAGTGGGGCGAGTGGAACTGGAACGGCCACCACGTGGACGGGTCCCCGTTCGCGATGCGTGGGGTCACGATCCTCGTCGTGCGCGAGGGCTTGGTCGCCGCAGGGCGCTTGTACATGGAACCCGTGCAGGTCGATGACGGCGACATCAAGGCTGCCGTCGAGGAGCTGTACCGGCCGGCACCGGCGGCGCACTCATCGTCGGCAAGTCACGCAAGCGATTCGCAGCCGTCCGTGGGGTAGGCCGCAGCGGGACGTCAGCGTCGCGGTAGGTAGGCACCCACGTGCCTTGCCTGTTGCAGTAATCGGCTTGCGGCGCTGGCGCCCCATTTCACGTGGCCAGCTTCAGGCCTCGTACTTGAAGGAGATCTGGAGCTTGACCCGGTGGGTCGCGGCCCTCTTCGCGGCGATCGGTTCGACATGCGAAGTTCGAAGACGGCAGCGGAGTACTAGTCCGGGGCGTCGGTCTTTCGGTTGTGGGGAGGATCGAAGGGCCGAACCCGTGCGCCAGCTTGGACGGGACGTCGAAGATCCACTCGCCGGCCTCGAGCAGCCCCTGAGCGGCGTGGCCATCCCGGACGCGGCTTGCGGGGTGGGCTGCGGAGGCGGAAACTCAAGAGCAAATCCTGTGCCCGTGTAGCGGCCGGGCTCGGGGCCACGGCGGCCCAGCCGGGTATCCCGCCCCACGGGACATGCGGGAGGGAGACACGGTGGCTGGCGACGCATTTTGCGAAGGGTCGGTGGATCTCACCAGCCACGTCAAGACCGGGTTCAGCACCGACACGTTCGCGGTCGACAACTCCGCTGCCGAGCCAGACGACCGGCACACGCCGACTGTCGTCCGGACGTCCGCCGCTAGCCGGGACGGAGATGTCTGGAGATGAAGGGCAGCGAGTTCCGGGCGGCCCGAGCGGCCATCGCTGCGCAAGCAGCTGCCGACTACGCCGCAAACCAAGCGGCCGGAGACGCCTGCCGCGCCCCTATCGAGCGGTGGTACGCGGCCGCCGTGGAAGCAACCAAGCAACCCGGCTACAACGGGCCCACCCTCTCGGAACTGGAGGCGGAACGACAGGCGCGGAAACGGCCGTGCAACGACGCACAGCAGGCGGCCGACGCAGGAGTCACCGCGCGCCGCGACGCGGCCATGGCCGCGCTGCGGAAGGAGGCCTACGACACCGGCGGTATGAGTAACGACCTCATCATCGCCGACTCCGGTCTGACCGAACTTGCCCAGGCCGTGTTCCAGCAACGAACCCAGCAGACGGCGGGCAGTTCAGCCGCCGGACTCGTGCGTCCGCCGATCTTCGTCGACGACTTTGCCGACCTCGAGACGCGCCTACGTCAGGACCATCACACCGAGGTCCTGTGGCTGATCGTGCAAACCGTCGACGGGCTGGTCCGGCTCGGAAGTGAGAGCCGCAGCCTGACCAGCCTGGCCACTACGGGCGGCACCCTGCTTCGCGTCGAAGAGCTCCTGTGGGTCAGGGGAAGCGCCACCGGCGCGACGCCCGGGGACGTCGACGCGTTCGACACCTCCGCCCTGCTTCTCCCCGGGGCGGTAGTCCGCACGGATTGGACCGCAATAGCGTTGGAGCAAACCGAGAAGTGCAAGCCACCCGGGGCGTGGGCGGCGATCAGCGGCGCTTTCCCGCTCGCCCCGCTGCTGGGGTGGTTCGCACACACGGCGATCAGCAAGGACTTCGTCACCCAGCTCGGGCTTACCTCACCCGTTGACGTGTACGTGGACAACCCTCTCGCCGGGCCCATCGACCCGATGTACGCAGGATGGCTGGTGCGGAAGAACCCCGCACTTCCCTCCTGGGCCATCGTGCTGCTCGCCTACACTCCGTTCTCCAGACCGGACCTCGTCGTCGACGGGAAGGGGTTGCAGGAATGGGAGGAGATCAAGCCCAACTCCCGCAACGGGGTGGCGACGGGCCGCGTGAAGGTCGCGCGGATCACCTGGCAGTACACGACCACCGCGCTCCCCTACGCGGCCGGGACCACCTACCAGCCTCCCGGGCGAGTGTTCGTCACCAAGGGACGGATCCAGCGGCTCAACCTGGACTACGAGGTCAACCTCAAGGTCGGACGCGACATGGCCGGCCTGATCATCTACGACTACTGCATCACGACCGACTGGGAGAAGGTCAAGAAGATCGGCTTCGCGCTGGCGGTCACATTCATCGTCGCGATCCTCGTCGTCTTCGTCGTGGTGCTTTCGCGCGGGCGCGTGAGACCGCCGACTGGCTGGAGGCCCCCGTGGGAGCTGCCAATCCCGAACCCCGTCATCCCAGAGCCAATCCCGAACCCGGTCCCGGTCCCTACGCCACCTCCGTGAGCCCCGGCGCAGTGGCAGAGGGCGTCGGCGTGCTCGACGGTGATAGTTGTTCATCGACCGCCGGCATCAGTTCCTCGGCGGCCTCGGTCACCCGGCGTACCGTCTGCGTCAGTCGCCCGGCGTGTAGCTCGGCCATGACGGCCACGACTTCAGTGATGTTGGGCTCGAGCAGTTCGGTCCGGAGGGGCGTCCGGATACCGCGCATCGGCGGCAAGCGGAACCCCGTAGGGCGGTGCGCCAGAACCTCCATCAGCCCTGGGGGCGACTTTGACCCGGGCGCTTCTATGCAGAAAGCGGCCACCTCAGTTACGACCCTCCTCGCAACAACTGAAGAACTCTCCACGCCAGCCACCCGGTTTGGGCCTACGGCGCCTCTTATGGCTCAGGATGCGTGAGCCCTCAATCTTTGTGAGTTCCTCAGCTCGTTGCAGAGCCATTCGGTTCCCCACTTGTCCGTTTCCTGCTTCTTGCCGGGAGTGGCAGTTACCCGGGCTAAGGAGCGTGATGAACCAGCCGCCAGTACCCGCAATCCTCGACGACTCACGAGTCGAGCCTCTAGTCACGCGGCCAACACCGCTCGCCTCGGCAACCCTGCTTGCCGTCCGCGCCATCCACAAGACCGGTTCAACGGATGCGCTGGATGGGCTCACACGGCTCATCGACTCAATAACGGATCGCGGGTGCTCGCCGGCGCCGACCAGGACTACCTGCCGTTATCCTACTTTGCGGTACGCATCACGATGCGATCGACTCCCAGCTGGAGTTCCACACGGTCGAGTGGCTACGCACGGCCAAGGAGCAGCACATTAAGATGCTGGTGCGTGGCAACCGCTACGCCATGGGTCACGTCGGTTTCAAGGATCTGCAGATGGTCTGCGATGCCTTGGTCATGGGCGTGGCGGTTAGCGATGAAGAGATCGACTCGATAGAGCCAGCTATCGACATCAATGAAAAGATCAGTCTCAACGATCTCGAAGCCGACACGAGGCCTCTGATCGAACTTGGCATGGCACAGGACAAGGAGGTCCGGACATTCCTCGCTGCTATAGACCAGATTATGCCCGGCTTTTCTACCCGTCTGACCTCCCGGTTCAAGGCTCTGTACTACCGGGGTCTCTCGGAGGGTCTTTCCGGCGACGACCTGTTCCAGGACCTTCTCGGGGCCGCGTACGAGAACTGCGGGCCGCAACTCAACCCCGAGTCCGAGGCGGCAGCTCTAGCCGTTCTATCCCATCTCTTCTCGATTTGCGAAGTCTTCGAGCATGAGCCTGCTGTTACCCGGTAAACACACACCCATAGAGGAGTCCCTCCTCCACCAGGCCGAGTTGCTGTATGCGCGGATACCAGGGCGTGGGCCGGTGGCGCACGCGTGGCTGATTGCTCGCGACCTAGCGCCGAATGTGTCCTTCGGTCGGTTCGTGCTCATGCTGGACGTGCTATTTGCGCCCGAGGCCATTTCGTTTGAGACCGATGCTCTGATTAAGCGGAATCCGAATGCTGCATCGGCTTAGCGCAAACAAGGAGGAGTTCAAGCCCATCGACTTCTCCAACGGCGTGAACATCATCGTTGCAGAGCGTGACCCAGAAGCGTCCGAGACCGACAGCCGCAACGCTCGCGGGAAGACGAGCGTGTTGCAGGCGGTCAACTACTGCCTTGGCTCGAATCGTCCTGCGGCTTTCCAAGCTCTGGCGGATGACGATTGGGCATTCACGCTCGACCTTGATCTGTTCGGGGATCGAATAGAGGCGACCCGCCAGTTAAAGGGCGGGAGTCGGGTTGCGGTCCAGAGCAGGTCGGGGAGCCCTGACGCGGTGCTGAGCGAATACCAACGCGAGGACGGCACTGTCTCCCTGGGGGATTGGAAGTTCCTCTTAGGGCTCGCCTTGTTCGGTCTGGACGAGCAGTTTGAGTCGGGCGAGCCAGGCATCTCGGTCCGGACTCTCCTTTCGTATGTGATCCGACAGGAGGCCCCGCGAGACCCAACAAAGATCCTGCCTCAGCAACCCGCTTGGAGCAGTCGCCAGCACATAGCCTTCCTGCTTGGACTGGACTGGCGCTACACGCAAGAACTGACCCGCATGCAGAAGGACCAGGACGCATTCAAGGCCCTTGCGTACGCCACCGAGGCCGATCTTGTTCCTGGACTGGTTGAAAACGAAGCCGACCTCTTAATCCGTCGTGGCGAACTCGAGCGCGAACTGACGGCTGCGCAGCAGCAGTCTGACGCTTTCGTCGTGCTGGAGGATCCTGACGGCACTCTCGCGGAGTCAGACGAGGTCGCTAAAGAACTGATTGGTCTGAACGACGAACAGATGATCGACACGAGGCTACTGACCCTCTATCGAGAATCGATGGACGAGACCGTCGAAGAACCGGATGATGTTTTCGTCGGTGAGGTCTACCGCGAACTCGGCTTGGCGTTCTCCTCGGCTACTCTTCGTCGATTCGATGAGGTGGAAGCCTTCCACCGGACCTTGGCGGGGAACCGGCGGCGCTTCATCGAGGCGGAGATCGTGCGCCTACAGAGAGCGATTCGCGAGCGCGAGCCACGCGTTCAACACCTGCAGCGCCGACGGCAGGAGTTGGTTCGTCAACTTGCAATCGGCGGTGGGCTGGACGACCTTCTCGAGTTGCAGCGCCGCGTCTCTGATGCGGCTGCGCGACTGGAATCGCTCGATGAGGCCATTCAGAAGGTTCGAAGCGTCTCAGTTGCCCAAGAGACACTGAACGTGCGCAAGGCCACGACGAGGCGAGACGCGCGCGGCGCCCTGGAACGTGACCGCGAGTTCGTAGACGCTGTCAATTCGCGTTTCAGCGGCATGATCAGAACCCTGTACGGGCGTTCGGCGTCTCTCACCGTCGAGATCGACGAATCCGGCTACAAGTTCTCGACCAAGGTCTCGGGCTCATCAAGCAGTGGCATCACCAAGATGCAGCTATTCGCGTTCGATCAAACGCTGATGGAGCTTAGTCGCCATGGCAGACACCCACGCTTCCTAATCCACGACTCCGCCGTCTTCGATGGAGTCGACCCCCGCCAAGTCGCGGGGGCGTTGAACCTGGCGCGGGACATCGTGTCAACAAGTGGGTCGCAGTACATCGTCACGTTGAATACCAACGACATTCCCGACGCGATCTCCTCTGCCGACTGGTACACCAAAGCCGTAAAGCGGACTATTCTCGATACGGAGAAGGGTGGCGCTTTCGGCGTGGTGTTCTAAGAGCTACGAGGCAGATGAAGATCTGTTGCACCGTGCATACATCGTTCCCCCTCCCACCTGCCAAGCTTCGCCCAGCAGGCGGCCCGTGCGGGCCCAGAGGAGGTCTCGCCTCGGGGACCTGGGATCGACCTCACAGTGAGGCGCGTCGTGCACGGAGCGGTCGAGCATGTGGCACCCGTTGAAGGTTGACGGTGAGGCGCTAACAGGCCCCACCGTCAAGTCGCGCGAGCCGGCTTGAGTCGCTGTCGGGGTCTTTGTCAGCCAGCTTCTCTCGGGTGGCCAGCGCACTGCTGGGGTCCGGCGTCCGCCAGTCGACCACGTGGGGTGCCGGCTAGGTTGGGGAACTCCTGGTGGCGTCACAGGTCAGGCCAGTCGCCCGGGACCTCCTCTTCGGTCGAATAGACAGCGGGCATTGGGTGGTTGACGCCCTCGCCCCATTGGTGTCGCTGGGCGTTGTACTCGGCGTCCATCTCGAACGGGTCGCCACCGCGCGAATGCGCTCCGCACTCGCAGCGCCAGTGGTACAGCGTCCGGGTCTTGGTAGCACCCCCCGGGCCGTTTGGGCCGCTCAGCTGGCGCAGGAACCTTCCAAGCATCATCTGTCTCCATTCGGTGACTTGCCACTGGTGCCAGGTCCTCAGAACCTACTGCCGGTCGACGGCGGCGGCTCGGTCCGTACGCAACTTGGTAACCGGTGCGCGGCGGGAACCCAATAGTGTGCCGGTAGGGCCTGCGTGACGTTCAGCATTGAGGGCTGCCCATGCGTTCTGGGCGCAAGCCCGGCCTCGTCCAGTTGGGCGTTGGGCCGTCCCTTAAGAGTGGGCGCTGTGATGCACCGCGACTACTGCCCGCCGTTGTGCGTGCATGCCAAGACCACCTTCTCCTGGCCCGGCTGGGCCTCACTCGGGATGAGCGCGTGACTGGATACGCTTCGGCCACTCCCGTCCTGGAGTTCATGGCTGCGTGTCTGTGCCCGAGAGCTCAAGCCGGGCGTAACCCGGCAAAGTTGAGAAGTGGGGGATTCTGGACCCATGCTGAGTCGCTAATTCTCACCATGTCGTTCACTGGGCCGATGGTGGGCCTTCGGACATCGACAACGCAGCCATGCTCTGCCAGCGCCACCACACCGTGGTTCACAAGCGGCGTCTCATCGCCGAGGTGCGGCGCAAGCCCGATGAGCAGGGGCGGTACGTCGTGTGGGACCTCACCGAGGGCGGCTACGACCGCCACCTCGAACGCCTTCGAGCCGAGCAGGCTGCGAACGACCCGCCACCGCTCACAGCCGAACGATTGCGCATGCTGGTCGATGCCATCAGGTGTAATGACCCCGAGGAGCAACGGTGGGCCAGGTACGAGCTGGAGCTCGCGCAGTCTGACGAGCCCTGGTACGAAGAGCTGAGGCCGGATGAGGTCTGGGTCGACGAGTGCGGCGTCAGCCACGGGATCCCAGCGTGACGGTGCTCGACACCGTGGAGTGCGCGGGAAGCGATCGCTTCTGCGGGACACCGCTCCCGGCGCATGTCTTGGGCGCCACTGGTGACCACCGCGACGGTGCACGTCGGGTGGTCGAGAGCGACGACGGACACCGAGTCGGGTGAACCTCAGATGTCCGCGCCGTCGATCGGGGTTCGGGCACTCGGTCGCCTGGACGGTCGCCCTCGTCTTGTGGCGCACCCGACGTCGGTCTCTCGTGAGCAGGAGTGCACCCGGTGGCCGCTTTCCCGCGGCAGGGGCGCGAGGCAAACGACGACCGCTGTGGCGGCTGCACGGCCACCGTAGGCTGGCGGGATGCCGGTCCTGGGCACCAAGGTGCACGTGCCGCGCCCGCGAGGCCGGCTCGTTGCCCGGCGACGCCTCATCGACCGGCTCGACGGCGCCGTCGGGTCTGGGGCGCGTCTCGTCCTCGTCTCCGCCCCCGCTGGCTTCGGCAAGACGACACTGCTCACGCAGTGGCTCGACCGTCTCGCCTCCGGACAGGGGGATGCCGGCAGAGCCGCCACAGAACAGGCGGTGCGGGTCACGTGGCTGTCGCTGGACGCTGGCGATGCGGACCCCCACCGGTTCGTCACCCACCTCGTGGCCGCCGTCCGGCGCGCCGTCCCACCCCCGGATCCGGTGACCGGGGCCGAGGCGCTGGAGATCGTGGATGCCGAGCGCGGGCTCCCGGTCGATGACGCCCTCGTCAGCCTCGTCAACGACCTGGACTCGCTGGACGGCCGCACCGTCATCTGCCTCGACGACTACCACGTCGTCGACGCCGTGCCGGTCCACGAGGCGGTGGCCTTCCTCGTCGACAACCTGCCGCCCCAGGTAACCCTCGCGATGACGACCCGAGCTGACCCGCCGCTGGCCCTCCCGCGGCTGCGGGCCCGAGGGGAGCTCGTCGAGGTGCGCGCCGCCGACCTGCGCTTCACCGAGGACGAGGCCGGGCGGTTCCTCAACGACGTCATGGGGCTCGGGCTCGAGGAGCGGCAGGTCGCCGCGCTCGAGACGCGCACGGAGGGCTGGGCCGCCGGGCTCCAGCTCGCCGCGCTCTCGGCCGCCGGCCGGCCCGCCGCTATTGCCGACGCGGAGGCAGGCGCCGGCGACGGCATCGAGCGGTTCATCGCGGAGTTCGCCGGCAGCCATCGGTTCGTCCTTGACTACCTCGTCGAGGAGGTGCTCGACACCCAGCCCGACGGCATCCGCACCTTCCTCCTCGACACCTGCGTCCTCGACGAGCTGACCGCCGGCCTCTGCGACGCGCTGACCGGCCGCACCGATGGGCAGCAGACCCTCGAAACGCTCGAACGGGCCAACCTCTTCGTCATCCCGCTCGACGACGAGCGCAGGTGGTGGCGCTACCACCACCTCTTCGCCGATGCCCTGCGGGCGCGGCTCGCGGCCGACGACCCCGATCGCGTACGCCGGCTCCACCGAGTCGCTGCCGGGTGGTATGCCGGGGAGGGGCGCCTACCCGAGGCCGTCCCTCACGCCCTTGCGGGCGACGACGTCGAGCAGGCCGCCGACCTCGTGGAGCTCGTCCTCCCCGCCTTGCGCCGGCAGCGGGAGGATCGGCTGCTCCGCGACTGGCTGCGAGCGGTCCCCGAGGAGGTCGCTCGCGCCCGACCGCACCTCGCGACCCATGTGGCGTGGGTGCGGCTGTCGGAGGGAGACCTCGACGGCGTCGACGCCTGGCTCGACGCGGCGGAGGCGGCGCTCCCGGCATCCGGTGGGGTGGGAGGAGGCGTGCCCTCGGTCGTGGTCACGGCTGACGGGATGCCGGCGGCCGTCACCGAAGCGGTGCTGGCCCGTGACGAGGACATTGCGGGGCTGCCGGCGATGATCGCGGTGTACCGGGCGTCGGCGGCGCAGGCACGGGGCGACTTCGCCGGGACCGCGGAGCACGCCCGCCGGGCACTGGACGTCGCACGCCCGGGTGACCACTTCACGCGGGGTGCCGCCGGCGGGTTCCTCGGCCTGGCCGCCTGGGCTGCCGGCGACCTCGCGACCGCGGTCGACACGTTCGGCGAGGCGGTCGGGGAGCTGCGCGCCGCGGGCAACGTCACCGACGCCCTCGGCTCCACCGTCGTCCTCGCGGCCATGTGGACCGGCCGCGGCCGCCCCGACGAGGCACGCCGGCTCCTCGAGCGCGCGCTCGAGGCAGTGGCATCCGGGCCTGGACTTGGCTCGTCGGTGGCGGGTGACCTCCACGTTTCCCTCGCCGACGTGCTGCGGGAGGGGGGTGACCTGGCGGAGGCCGAGCACCACCTCGACCTCGCCGCCGAGCTGGGCGACCGCGGCTCGCTCCTCGAGAACCGGCACCGCTGGTACACCGTCTCCGCAGGAGTGTTGCGCGCGCGCGGAGACCTCGACGGCGCCGTCGCGATGCTCGACGAGGCGGCGGCGCACTACATCCCGGGGTTCTTCCCGGACGTCCGCCCTATCCCGGCACACCGCGCCCGGGTGCGCATCGCGCAGGGCCGGCTCGCCGACGCGCGGGAGTGGGTCGGGGGAGCGCGGCGTCACGCTCGTGGACGAGCCGACGTACCTGTCCGAGTTCGACCAGCTCACCCTGGCCCGGCTCGTGCTCGCCGAGCACCGGGCTGGGGGAGGGGGCGGCCGCGAGGAGCCAGAGTCACTACGTCGGATGCTGCACGGGATCACCGCCGCCGCGGAGGGGGGTGACCGGCAGGGGAGCATCGTCGAGGCGACCCTCCTGCTGGCGCTCACCCACGAGGCGGCCGGCGACCGTGACGCCGCCCTCGACGACCTCGAGCGCGCACTCGCGCTCGGCGTGCCGCACGGCTACCGCCGTCTCTTCCTCGACGAGGGTGCTCCTGCCGAGGAGCTGCTGTCCGCCGTGGCGCGGCAACCTCGCCGCGAAGTGGCGTCACTCGCGTCGACGGTGCTCCGGGCCCGGGCACTCGAGTCGGATGCCGGCCGCGCAGCGTTCGCGGCGACAGCCGCCCGCGCGGCGCCCGATTCGCCAGCCCGCGCGACGGCATCCGGGATAACGCAGAGCAGGACGGCATCCGGAATGACACGCGGCGGGACGGCATCCGACCTCATCCCGTCACCGGTCGAGGCCCTCAGCGAGCGGGAGCGCGAGGTGCTGCGCCTCCTCGCGACCGACCTGTCCGGGCCGGAGATCGCGCGGCACCTGTTCGTCTCGGTCAACACCCTGCGGACGCACACGAAGCACATCTTCACCAAGCTCGGCGTCACGACCCGCCGGGCCGCCGTGCGCCGAGGTGGCGAGCTCGGTCTGCTGTGACTGTCGACCCTCGCTGCGGTCACCACCGGAGTCACATGACGATGTGATGTGGGGTCACCACGTCGCCTCCTAGCGTCCGTCTCGAGGTCGGGCACCCGCCCGGCCCGGAGCGAACCAGGAGCCAGTCATGCAGATCACCAGCAGTGGCCTCACCAAGGCCGCCGGAGCCGCGGCCGTGGGCGCCGGGGCCATCTTCGTCCTCGTCCAGGTCGGCCACCCGCCGTCGGACTCGTTCACCACCGAAACGGCCGCGTGGGTGGCCCGCAGCAGCGCGAAGGCCGTCATGGCGGCGCTCGCGCTCGTCGGCATCGCGGGGATGTACCTGCGCCAGCACCGGGATGCCGGCCTGCTCGGGCTCGTCGGCTACCTCGTCTTCTCGATGGGGTACCTCATGCTCTTCGCGACGGAGGTCGTCGCCGCAGCGGTGCTGCCCACGCTGACCACGACCCAGCCCGGGTTCGTCAACGACGTCGTCAGCCGCGGCCGTCGGGGGGAAGCCCAGCGGCGACATCGGCGGCATGCAGGTCGTGCTCAACCTCGGCGGCGCCGGCTACATCCTCGGCGGGCTCGTCTTCGGGATCGCCCTGTTCCGCACCGGCGTCCTGGCCCGCTGGGCCGCGGCGCTGCTCGCTGTGAGCACCCTGGGGACGGCCGCGCTCGCCGTGCTGCCGGAGTCGTTCAACCGGCCGTTGGCGGTGCCGGAGGGCATCGCCCTCATCGGCCTCGGGGTGTCGCTGTGGCGCAACTCCCACGCGGGATCGGCCGTCACGGATTCGGCTGGTGCCGTCTTGGCGGATGCCGGTTCAGGTTCCAGTGCCGCTGCTCGTGCCGATGTTGCGCGAGAGCCCGCGGTCCGATGAGCACCCGGGTCCCCGCGGCCGCCGCCGTACCCGTCGCCCTCGTGGCCCTCTCGGTGGTCCCGCTGACGGCTGGTGCGCTACGCCTCGTCGAGGTGGCCGGGGGACCCGCCGTGCTGCCGCCCGACCAGCGCTTCACGGGGTTCCCCCTGGCGCTGGTGCTCCACATCGCAGCGTCCGCGGTGTTCGCCCTCGTCGGGGTGCTCCAGCTCGTGCCGCGGTTCCGGCGCCGGCACCTGACGTGGCACCGGCGGGCGGGGCGGGTCGTGGCAGTCGCCGGTCTCGCCGTCGCGGGGTCGGCGCTGTGGCTGACCGTGGCGTACGCCCCTCGACCCGGGAACGGGGAGGTGCTCCAGGTGCTCCGGGTGGTGTTCGGATCGGCGATGGCCGCGTGCCTCATTCTCGGGTTCGCGGCGATCCGCCGGCGGGACATCGCTGCCCACCGGGCGTGGATGGTCCGGGCCTACGCCCTCGGGCTGGCCGCGGGGACGCAGGTGTTCACCGAGCCTCTCGGTGCGGCCCTGTTCGGCGACGGCGTGGTGGTCTCGGATCTCGCCAAGGGCGCCGGCTGGGTGGTCAACCTTGCCGTGGCGGAGTGGGTGGTGCGAGGTCCTCTCCGTGGCTCCGCCGGGCACGGCGTGCGGCAGGTCGGCGGAGTGGGGCAGCCGGTCGCGGGCGCGGTGCAGCCGGTTGCTGGCGGTGTGCGATGAGTGTCGGCGGCGCCAGCTACGAGATCACCGTCCGGGGCCATCTCGACGACCACTGGTCGGAGAGGCTCGCCGGCCTGCGGCTCGTACCGCGCGCGGACGGGAGCACCGTGCTGGAGGGGACGCTCGCCGACCAGGCCCAGTTGCACGGCGTACTCGCGACGCTGCGTGACATCGGCGTGGAGCTCCTGGGGTTGCGGTGCGTGGCTGTGCGGTCGCCCGGAGGAGGGCAGACGGGAGGCCGCCCAGTCCATGAAGCGCCGGCCCACGACAACGGCATCCCGAGGAGGACGCAGTGACCACGAGCCTCGCGGTGAGTTGGCATCCCGGGGACGCCGTGCTGGGGCTGGCGGAAGTGGGCGGGGGTCAGCGCGTCAGGGCGGCCTTGACCACGGATGGGTCGGGGTTGGTGTGGGGTACGCCGTCGATCACCACGGTCGGCACGGTCTCGTCGCCGCCGTTGACGCTGGCGACGAAGGCGCGACCCTCGTCGTCCTCCCAGATGTTGACCCAGGCGGCCTTGTCGCGATGGGCGCGCACGGCCAGCCGCAGCCGGGCGGTGAACGGGCAGCCGGGTCGCCAGTAGACCGTCACTCCGCGCTCGGCGTGAGCGAGGGCCTCGGCGTGCGGAGTGGCCGTGGG
>CAWBEJ010000009.1:0-41073 GCA_963787805.1 uncultured Actinomycetota bacterium
GATGCGGCCTTGCGCGGTGCGGTCCCGGTCGCGGGCGCGGCCGTCTCGGCCGTTGCGGCGGACGCCGCCTTTCGAGTGGTCGCCGCCTTCGTGGGCGTCGCGGAGGTCGCCTTTGCCGACGTGCCCTTGGCGGGCGTCGACTGCTTCGCGGAGGCGCCGGGTGCAGCCTTGCTGGGGACGGCCTTCACCGGGGACGTCTTCGTGGCAGCGGACTTCGTCGCACGCGTCGAGGACGTCGCTGTTCCGCCGTTGGTCGCCTTCGACGCAGGGGCCTTCGAGGGAGTCGTCCTCGACGCAGTCGCCTTCGACGGCGTCGCCTTCGTCGCCTTCGCGTCGTCGCCTTCGTCGTCGTCGCCTTCGTCTTCGTTCCCGAGGAGCGGGTCGTGGTCGGAGCCGAGGCGGTGGCCTTCTTCGTCGTCCGAGTCGTCGCGGCCGCCACGCGAGAAGTGGCCCGGTCGCTGGCGACGGCGATGCCCTGCTCGTCGAGCGCTCGCAGGACGACGCGGCCACGATTGGCGCGCACATCCGCGGCTCGCAGCGCCTCCGCCACCTGCTCGCCCGTCACCGAGCCCGTCGTCCTCCCCTTGCGCACGAGGGACTGGAGAGCCTTGTGGGAGAACTCCGGAGGAAGTGCGCTGGACTCGGAGGGTTTCGTGGACACAGGCGACACCGACTACCTTTCGTCGCGGATGGCCGCAGTCCGGGGGCGCGTGAAGCGGCACCCGGGAGCGGCGAGGAGGGTCCTGTGCGACACCGCGTCAACCGTCCGATGAAGCTTCGCTCGGGGTCGTGACCAGGTGTGCACAGACATTATAAATCGGCCGGGCCCGTTTGAGCACATCGCATCGCCGGACCGGGGCGCCACACGCAGGTCCCGGTGTGCGCACCGTGGCCCGAATCCGACCGGCACGGGCTCACCAAGGGACGGTCCGTCGCCGCAGAGGGCCGGCCTCAGCCCTTGACCGCGAGCACCGCGCACGGCGCGTCGAGCAGGACGCGCTGGGCGTTGGAGCCGAGGATCAGCTTGCCGACCGGCGTCCGGCGGCGCAGGCCGATGACGATGAGGTCTGCGCCCGTCTCGTCGGCCACGGCGATGAGGTCCTCCGCCGGCTCGTTGCCGCGGACCAGCTGCCGCACCTCGAGGGAGAGCCCGTCGCCGCTCAGCTCGTCCGCGACGCGATGCAGCTCGGCCTCGGCGGCCTGGGTGTCGTCGTCGAACTCGCGGCCCCCACGGTTGGAGTTGATGACCACGAGCCGCGACCGGCGCGCCCTGGCCTCCTCCACCGCTCGGGCCAGGGCGGCCCGTCCCTCCTTGGTGGGAACGAACCCGACGACGATGGTCACGATCTCCTCCTTGGCGCGGACGTGGGGCGTCCAACCCACCGACCGTACCGCAGACCTCCGGTCAGGCTCCCGTCAGCACTCGTTCGATGACCGCGCCGACCCGGCCCGTCTCGACGAGGAACCCGTCGTGTCCGTGGCGGGACTCGATCACTGACATGCCGGTGCCCGGTCGTGCCGCCACGATGCCCTCGGAGAGCCGCATCGGGTACAGCCGGTCGGTCGTCACGCCGGCGACGTGCAGCTCCCCGGCGAAGCTCTGGAGAGCGGAGGCGACCCCTCCGCGACCTCGTCCGACGTCGTGGCTGTTCATCGCCTCGGTGAGGACGACATAGCTGTTGGGGTCGAAACGACGGGCGAGCTTCCTGGCGTGGTGGTCCAGATAGCTCTCGACCTCATAACGACCCCCGCCGCCCAGCGGGTCCTCCCCGGGCCGCGGCCGGCGCCCGAAGCGGTCGTCGAGCTCGCCCTCGTGCCGGTAGGTCGTGTGCGCGATCCGTCGGGCGATGCCCATGCCGGTCACCGGCCAGTCCTCGTGGCCGTAGTAGTCGCCGCCGCGGAACGCCGGATCGCTGCGAATGGCGAGCAGCTGTGGCTGGCACCAGGCGACCTGGTCGGCGGTCGCGTATGCCGTGGAGGCCAGGACCAGTGCGCGCTCCACCCGGGTGGGATGCTCCGCAGCCCACTCGAGCACTCGCATGCCGCCCATCGATCCGCCGAGGATGCCGTGCCACCGCTCGATGCCGAGCGCATCCGCCAGGGCCGCCTCGGCAGCGACCTGGTCGCGGATCGTGATGAAGGGGAACCGCCCACCCCAGGGCCGACCGTCCGGGCCCGCTGACGCCGGCCCCGTCGTTCCCTGGCACCCCCCCAGGACGTTGCTCGCGACGACGAAGAGCCGGTCGGTGTCGAGGGGCGCTCCGGGCCCGATGAGGCCGGGCCACCACCCGGGAGTGGCCTGCCCCGGACCCACGTCGCCGACGACGTGGCTGTCACCGGTGAGCGCGTGCTCGACGAGGACCGCGTTGTCGCCGGTCCGGGACAGCGTTCCCCAGGTCTCGTACGCGACGGTGACGTCCGGCAGGACGCCACCCCGCTCGAGGGTGAGGTCACCGATCGTCACGAAACGACGGTCGCCGACCGGGTCACCCGGCCGCCACACGGCGGCGGTCGACCTCGTCGGGGTGGCCGTCATGGCAGGTACTCCTCGAACTCGCGCTTGCCGCACGGGGTTGGGCGGCCAGGTCATCACCCGGGGCACCCCACCGCGAGGAGGGTTGCCGCCCAGCAAACCGGGGTTTGACGCTGGGACTCATGACCGGCATCCATGGTAACCGGGCCGCATGTGGCCGCACGGAGCCGTTTCGCGACTCGGTCACCCCACCCACGCCGCGGCCGGGCCGTCCCTGCCGCCACCCGTGGGTAGGCGCACTCCGTGGTCGACCAGCCGCTCGAGCAGCTGAGCCAGACGGTAGCCCGGGGCGAGGCGACGCGCCCGGTCGACGGCGGCGCGGGCCACGGCGCCGTCGCCACTCTCCCAGGCGACGTGGGCGGTCACGGTGCACATGGCGGCGGCCTCGTCCGGTCGGTCGTCGGGAACGGACCGGCACAGTGCGAGGAGGCGCTGGAGCAGCTCCTGCCGCTCCTGTCCGTCATCGCTGCCCGGCGCCTCGGCCTCCCGCACCGCCAGACGTGGCGCCGCTCGTTGCGGCATACCCATGCCGGCCCACGTCGGCAGCTCACGACGGAGCAGGGTCAACACCGAGCTGTCGAGCAGCCCCGCGGGAAGGACGCCGGGGGCCAGCCAGGCGACGAGGCCGTCACGCCAGGCGATGTCGGCCAGCCCGAGCACCGCGTCCGCCACGACGCGGGCCGATGGCCGGGCCGGACCACCGGTCACCCGAGGTTCCTCCTGCGTCCGGGAGCGTCGGAGGAGGACACGCCAGGCGGCGGCCGAACGTCGTCGCCGACCCGGCATCCCCGCTCGCACCGCCAGCGCATCCCCGACGCCCTCGCACGCCGTCGGGTCCGGCGCGACGAGGGCCTCGACGGCGTCCCGCGAGACGAGCGGGGACCGCCCACGAGCCACGAGCTCCGCGACCCCCGGGACGTCTGCGGGATCAGGCAGCGGGATGCCGTCCGGCGGGCAGCACGGCTCCGAGCAGATCGGCGAGTACCGCCGGCCGTCACGCACGACGACGACGTCGACGACGTCGATCCCCCTCTGTTCGACCTGCTCCACGAGGGCGACGAGGGCGGGCGAGCTCGCGTCGGCCTCGTCCTCGTAACCGACGAGGAGCACCGACGTGGCACCGTCGCGGACCAGGGGCTCGACCAGCCCCGCCACCGTCGACTCTGCCTCACCGTCGGGCGGGAGGTCGGTGCGCACCACGAGGCCGACCCGACGCCCTCGCAGGGAGATGGCGACGATGCTGTCGCGGGGGTGGTAGCCGAGCTGGTACGGCAGGACGGCGAGGACGTCGCCGGGGCCACGAAGCGTGATGTCTGCTGTCATGCGCCCACGCTCTCCGGCGGGGCGTGATCCGGACCGGTGCACCGGCGCGCTGTGGACGATGCCGAGACGTCTCCGTCCCTGTGGACGAACCGGACAGGGCAGTGAACGTCCGCGCCACCCCGTCAGCGGCGCAGCGGCCACCCCGTCAGCGGCGCAGCGCGTACCCGGTCAGCGGACGACGTCCCCGGGGACCGTCTGGGTTCCGGCCGACGACCGCGGGGTGGAAGGCGGCGGCATCCTCCCCGGTCCAGCGGCATCGGACGCGGCTCCTGACGGCATCGCGTCCCGGCCACGTTCCCACTCCAGGAACTGGTCGGTCTCGTCCACGAGGCGTGTCGCGAGCCAGCTGAGGACCATGGCGTCGTCGGCCAGGCCGAATATGCCGAGCAGCCCCTCGGGCATGAGGTCCACCGGCGAGACGACATAACCCGCGGCGGCGAGCATGAGGACGAGCCTGCCCACCGAGGTGCCCTGGTACTCACCGGCGGCGGTCGCGCGCACCAGGCGTGGCACCGCCCCGGCGCGCTCACCGAGGGTCGGACCACCCGGACGCACCGCCATCCTTACCGCCCTCACGACGGCACCGACCGAGGCGAAACGGGTGAACGTCGACATGCTGCCTCCTGCTTCCGACACGGGCCGGTCGACCCGGCTCCTCAACGAACGACGGACGCGACCAGATCCCGCCCTCAGGGGGAACCGGCGTCAGTGACCGCAGGGACCGCCGCCGGGAACTCGCGCCGTGCGCTGGCCGCCACGGTGCGCATCATCCAGGCATCCAGGGCGCCACCGATGGCGCCACCGACGACGGGGATGAGGCGGCCCAGCCGCGAGAAGGTCTTCGTCCCCACCTGGGCGAGGAGCCGGAAGCCGATGCCCTTCTGGACCACCATCATCGCGGGACCGGGGAGCCGCTGGACGGCAAGGTTCGAGAGTGCCCCGGTCGGGACGGCCACGCCCGCCTTGCGGAGGAGGTCGTCGGCGTCGGCACCCACGAGCGTCAGCAGCACCGCGGTGCGGATGGGCTCCTGGTGGATGTCGTGGCCGCGGGCGCGGGCGACCGCCGCGGTCATCCGGGTGGCGATGAGGTAGAAGCCGAGGACGTTGACGGGCAGCGCCACCGGGACGGTGATGAACCCTCCCAGGCTGGTCACGAACCCCGAGGCAGCGCCGAGGCGCACGTGGCTGCGGATGATCGACTCCACCGCCGCCTCACGGTCCGAGTGCGTGCGCAGCGCCTCGTCGGCCACCTGCGTGGCGGAGTGGAAGAACCCCTTGCCGTCGATGCCCAGGTCGAGCACGTTCTGCACGAGGCGAGTGGAGTGGTGGCCCAGCGCCCCTTCGTCCCGCGGGCGCTGCGCCTGCTCGAGCGCGCTCCGGACGTCCTTGACCGCGTCGCTCGTGCGGTCGCGACTCAACCCCACACTTCCCACGTCGTCCTCCTCGAAGCGCGTGCCGGCCGGCCCGGGCGGCCGGCTGGTCGACTCGTCATCCTGCCACGACGGCGGCCCCTCCAGCCTCTGCGGGACGGGCCACCGGGAGATGACAGTGGTCGCGCCTAGGCTCGTCGGCATGATCCCGGGTGACGTCGCGGCGCTCGTGGTCACCCCTCCCGGGCGCGGTGAGCCGTATGCCGCCATCCTCCACGCGGGCACGCGTCGCACCGCTCCGCTGCCCGACGTGGTCGCCATGGCGGCGTGCCTGGAGACGGAGACGTCGCCCCGGTGGGTCTGGTGGTCCGCCGAGGATGCCGCCGCGTCGCTCGTCGAGGCCGGCATCCCTCTTGCGCGGGCGTGGGACGTCGCGGAGGCGCACCGACTCCTGCACGGCGGGTGGAGTGCCACGCCGGGAGAGTGCTGGGCGGCCGCACACGGCATGCCCATCGAGGACGTGCCCGCCCCGCCCACGGGTGACCTCTTCGAGTTCGCCACCCACGACGGGCCGACGGCGCCAGAGTCCCTGCTCGACCCGCGGGGTCACCTGCGCGGCGACCACGCGGAGTGGCGGTCGGAGCCTGCGCACCTCGAGGCCTGGGCCGAAGCGGCACTGGAGACCGCCCACCTGCAGCACGACGCCGCCACCGCAACGGGACCTCGCGTCGCGGGGACGGTCCACTCCGAGTCGGCCGCGGCGGTGCTCTGTCTCGAGCTGCGCAGGGACGGCCTGCCGCTGGACCGCTCACGAACCGAGGAGCTCGTCGCCGCCTCCGCCGGTCCACGCCCCAGGACCGAGGCCGACGAGCGGGAGACGCGCCGCGCCCGTGACGAGCGCGTGCTGCGGCACGTGCCCGGACGGGAGACCACGGACCTGCGGAACCCGGCACAGGTGCGCGAGATGCTCCTCGCGGTGGGTGTCGACGTGCCGAACACCCGCAAGTGGGTCCTCGAGCCCTACCGCACGGTCCACCCCGTCGTGGACGCCCTGCTCGACTGGCGGCGGGACGAGCGGATCGCGACGACGTACGGCTACCGGTGGCTCGACGCCCACGTCGGTCCCGACGACCGCCTGCGCGGCCGGTGGACGGCCTGCGACGGCGCCGGGGGTCGGATGACCGCCGAGAACGGCCTGCACAACCTGCCCGCGGCGCTGCGGCCCGGAGTGGCGGCGCACGAGGGTCACGTCCTGGTCCGCGCGGACCTCGGCCAGATCGAGCCCCGCGTGCTCGCGGTGGTCTCGGGTGACGTCGCGTTCGCGGCGGCGACCCGCGCCGACGACCTCTACGCGCCTGTTGCCCAGCGGTTGGGGGTGGAACGGCCGGTTGCCAAGGTGGCCGTCCTCGCGGCGATGTACGGCCAGCGCAGCGGGGCCGCCGGCGAGGCGCTCGCCGGCCTGGAGCGTGCCTACCCGGTCGCGATGGCGCTGCTCGACCGCGCCTACGAGGCGGGCTGCCGAGGGGAGCCGCTGCGGACGTGGGGAGGGCGGCTCATCCCGACCGGACGCTTCCTCACGTCGAGCGCCGTGGGGGCCGACGCTGCGCTGGATGCCGCACGCGGACGCTTCGCGCGCAACGCCATCATCCAGGGGGCGGCGGCCGAGCTGTTCAAGGCCTGGGCAGCCACGGTGCGCGCGACGACGCGCGACCTCGGTGCCGAGGTGGTGCTGTGCCTGCACGACGAGCTGCTGGTCCACGCGCCCGTGGAGCACGCCGCCGAGGTCGCAGCCCGGGTCGACCGGGCGCTCGAGGACGCGGCGCGGCGGTGGGCCGCGGGCGCACCCGTACGGTTCGTCTCGGACACCTCGGTCATCGCCCGGTGGTCGGACGCGAAGGACTGAGCCCCTACCGAGGCCGGGCTACGGCCGTCAGGCGGGGTTGGTGTCGTCGTCGGCGACGGTGCGCAGGAAGTTCTCGACGTCGGCGCCCAGCTCGTCGGCCGACGGGATCTGGCTCGCCTCTGTCGCAAGCAGGCTGGGCCGCTGCTGGCCCTCGACGAAGGTGTCGTACTGCTGCTCGAGGGCGGTGATCACCGCGCGGGCGTCGTCGTTGCCCTCGACCTCCGCGGCGATGGCCTGCTGGTTCGCGCGCGCCCGCAGGATGAGGTCGTCGTTCGGCAGGTTGAGGCCCGTGACGTCGACCACGGCGTTGAGAGCGGCGAGTGCGCCCTCGGCCCACTCGGACCCCGCGAGGTAGTGCGGCACGTGGATCGCGAACCCGACGGCCCGGTGCCCCGACTCGCCGAGCCTCATCTCGAGGAGTGCGCCGATCGACCCGGGCACCTGCACCCGTCCGAACGGTGAGGCGGCGTCGCCGATGAGCGAGACGTCCGTGGCGTGAGCCGTCATGCCCACGGGACGGGAGTGCGGCACCGCCATCGGGATGCCGTGAGTGTGGACGACGAGCGTGATACCGAGCCGGACGACGAGCTCGCGCACCGCCTCGATGACCCGCTCCCACTGGTAGTCCGGCTCCGGCCCGGTGAGCAGGTAGTACGTCTGCCCGTCCCGGTCGGTGAGCCGGTGCAGGAGCATGCTCGGGTCGTCGTACTCCACCCACCGGTTGGTGTCGAACACCATCGCCGGACGCCGACCGCGGTAGTCGAGGAGCTGGTCGACGTCGAAGGACGCCACGACCTCGGGGTCCCCCGTCTCGAGCAGGTGGCCACCGAGAACGGACTGGATGTGCCCGGCGTCGATGAAGGCCCCGAGCGCCACGACGAGCACACCGGGCCGCGGCACGGTGAGGTCGGCGTCGGTCTCGAAACGGTAGAGCGCGGAGGGGTTCTGCACGGCACAAGCCTTTCACGGGTGGAGCTCGTACCCAGCAGAACGCGCGAGCGCCCCCCGACGATTCCCGATCAGCCCCGCGACGACGCGACGGCCGTGATGGCGGCGCGCACTCGTTTCTCGGAGACGGGGTATGCCGTCCCGAGCGACTGGGCGAAGAGGCTCACCCGCAGCTCCTCGACCATCCAGCCAAGGTCGGTGACGTCCGCGGCGCCTCGTCGGGTGGCAGGCAGCGACTCCAGGAGGTCCGCGAACTGTTCCTCCACCCTGTCGATGGTCTCCTGGAGCACGGCCTCCCGCGGGTTGGTCGCCGCGCGCTCCAGCCGGTGCTGCGCGGCCCGCAGGTAGCGCTGGACGTCACGCAGCCGTCGCACCCCGGTCCGGGCGACGAAGCCGGGCCCGACGAGGCTGTCCAGCTGCGCGCGCACATCCGCGCGCGTGGTGGCGGTACGGGCCGAGGCCGCGCCCTGCTCGAGCGACTCCAGCGTCCGGCGCACCTGGGCCGTGAGGGCCAGCACCGGCTCGACCGCCTCCACGACCACGAGCACCCTGCTCGCCGCATGTGCGCGGACCGCGGCGAGCGCGGCGGCATACGCCTCCTCGGTGCGCACCTCACCTGGCGCGTGCTCGGCGACGATGTCGTCCACGGCCGCGTCGAGGCAGTCCTGGAGCAGCGCGGGAACCGACCCGTGCGGGTTGTCCGCGAGCGCGAGCTTCTGGGCGTTGGAGAGCCGCGCCAGCACCCGCTTCCATGGCGCCGACGTGCCGAGCAGGAGCAGCCGGCGGACACCACGGCGGTGGGCCGCCTCGGCGGCGCCGCGGTCGGGGAGCACCCGGAGGGACACCGAGGTGCCCTCGTCGACGAGCGCCGGATAGCCCTGCACCGTCAGGTCCCCCGCGCGCCCCTCGAACGTCTCCGGGACCGTGCCCACGGTCCATGTCGTGAGACCGGTGCGCTCGACCGACGCGCCCGCCTTCGCCATCCCGGCGCGGACGGCTCCCCCGGCGGCGGGTCGCAGGCCGTCGAGGTCCTTGCCACGAGCGACCACCTTCCCGCCCGGGGCCTCCACGCTGAAGGTGATCCTCAGGTGGTCCGGCACGCGGCTGAGGTCCCATTCCCCGGGCGGGATGCGGACGCCGGTGCGCTCGTGGAGAACGCGGGCCATCTCGTCGGTCAGGCTTCCCCGAGCCGGGTCGGCCACCGCGAGCGCGGCCATCGCGTGGTCGGGGGTGGGGACGAAGTGCCGGCGGGTCGCCTTCGGAAGGGACTTGAGGAGCGCGACCGCGAGGTCGTCGCGCAGTCCCGGCACCTGCCAGTCGAACCCCTCGGAGCGAACCCGGTTGAGCACGGCCACGGGGATGTGGACCGTGACGCCGTCGGCCTCCGAGCCGGGGGAGAACTGGTACGTCACGTCGAGCTCGAGGTCGCCCTGGCGCCACACTCGCGGGTAGTCGGCCGCCGAGATCTCCTCCCCCGCCTCAGAGGTGAGGATCTCCTCCGTGAGGGTGAGCAGGTCAGGGCGGCGGCGCCGCTCCCCGCGCCACCAGCGGTCGAAGTGGCGCTCGCTGACGACGTCGGGCGGGATCCGTGCGTCGTAGAACGCGAAGAGCACCTCGTCGTCGACGACGATGTCGCGTCGACGGGCCCGCTCCTCCAGCTCCGCGACCTGCCGCAGGGTGGCGAGGTTCTGTCGCCAGAAGTCGTGCTGCGGCTCCCAGTCCCCCTCCACGAGCGCGGACCGCACGAAGATCTCACGCGCGGCCTCGGGGTCGACCCTGGCGTACTGGATCGTCCGGTCGGTGACGAGTGGGACGCCGTACAGAGTGACGCGCTCCGTCGCGACGGCGGCCCCCGCCTTCCTGCTCCAGCGAGGCTCGCTGACGGTCCGCGCGACGACGTGGGCACCGGCCTCCTCAGCCCACTCCGGTTCGATCCGCGCGTTGACGCGGGCCCACAACCGGGTGGTCTCGACGAGCTCGGCGGCCATGACGTAGTCGGGCTGCCGCCGGAAGAGGGCGGACCCCGGACTGATGCCGAACCTCGCACCGCGCGCACCGGCATACTCCCGCTTGGCCTCGTCACGAACACCGACGTGGGACAGCAGCCCGGCGAGCAGTGCCCGGTGAACGGTGTCCCAGTCCGGCTCGGCGTCGCGTGCGGCGGTCGCGAGGTCCGGGTCGATCCGCACCGATCGGCAGGCGGTGCGGAGCTGGGCGTGGAGGTCCTGCCACTCCCGGATGCGAAGGTAGTGGAGGTACTCGTTCTTGCAGGTGCGTCGAAAAGCGCTGTGCGACAGGGCCTTCTGCTGGTCCTTGAGATAGCGCCAGAGGTTGTGGAGGCTGACGAAGTCCGAGCGGTCGTCCTTGAAGCGGGCGTGCGACTGGTCGGCCTGGGCCTCCTTGTCCACCGGGCGCTCGCGCGGGTCCTGGATCGAGAGAGCCGCGACGAGCACGATCACTTCGCGGGTGCAGCCCAGCCGGCCGGCCTCGACCACCATCCGTCCCAGACGCGGGTCCAGCGGTAGACGGGCCAACGTCCGCCCGGATGCCGTGAGCCGTCGTCCACGCCCTCGGTGCCGGCCGCGCGCCTGGTCGCCGACCTCGAAGGCATTGAGCTCCTCGAGGAGGCGGACGCCGTCGGCCACCTGGCGGGCGTCGGGCGGGTCCACGAACGGGAACCGGGTGACGTCACCGAGTCCGAGGGAGGTCATCTGGAGGATGACCGAGGCGAGCGAGGTGCGCTGGATCTCGGGCTCCGTGAACTCCGGCCGCGCGTCGAAGTCGTCCTCGGAGTAGAGGCGGATGCAGATCCCGGGCGCGACGCGCCCGCACCGACCCGCGCGTTGCGCGGCGCTCGCCCGGCTCACCGGCTCGATCGGCAGCCGCTGCACCTTCGTCCGCTGGCTGTACCGCGAGATGCGCGCCGTCCCGGTGTCGACGACGTAGCCGATGCCCGGGACGGTCAGCGACGTCTCGGCGACGTTCGTCGCGAGGATGATCCGCCTCCCGCTCCCGCGGTGGAAGACGCGGTGCTGCTCCGCGGCGGAGAGCCTCGCGAAGAGCGGGAGCACCTCGGTGCCGGGCAGCCCCAGGCCGTTGAGCGCCTCCGCCGCGTCGCGGATCTCCCGCTCGCCCGAGAAGAACACGAGGATGTCCGTCGCCTCCGGGGTCGGCGGGGCCTCGGTCCAGAGCTCCTCCACGGCGTCGACGACCCCGGTCACCTGGTCGCGTTCCGCGACGACGTGCCGGCCGTCGGGGTGCAGCTCGAGGAGGGGGCGGTAGCGCACCTCGACCGGATACGTGCGGCCCGACACCTCGATGACGGGCACCTCGCGCACGACCTCCCCGCGGTCGTCCGTCGCGAAGTGTCGTGCGAACCGGACGGGGTCGATCGTCGCGGAGGTCACGACGACCTTGAGCTCGGGACGACGCGGCAGCAGCTGTTTGAGGTATCCGAGGATGAAGTCGATGTTGAGCGAGCGTTCGTGGGCCTCGTCGAGGATGAGGGTGTCGTAGCGCCTGAGGTCGCGGTCCCGTTGCATCTCCGCCAGCAGGATGCCGTCGGTCATCACCTTGACGCGCGTGGCGTCGCTGCTGTGGTCGGTGAAGCGAACCTGGTAGCCGACGAGGCCCCCGAGATCCACCTCCATCTCCTCGGCGATGCGCTCGGCGACGGAGCGCGCGGCGATCCGCCGGGGCTGCGTGTGCCCGACCTGCCCGTGCGACCCGAGCCCCAGCTCGAGGCACATCTTGGGCAGCTGCGTCGTCTTGCCGGATCCCGTCTCCCCGGCGACGACGACGACCTGGTGGTCGCGGATGGCGCCCATGATGTCGTCGCGCCGCTCGACGACGGGAAGGTGCTCCGGATACCTCAGCCGGGCCGGGTCGACCGCGTCGACGGGCTGGGCACGCATGGCGCCAAGAATAGGTCGGCGGGTTCACGCCGCCGGACGTCTCACCGCACGGTCCGCTCCGGTTCGGCGACCGACCGGGTGGCGCGGGTCGCCACGGTCCCGACCTGGAGGCTCGCACCCGCGGTGTACAGCCGCTGCGCCGCCGGTCCGTTGGCCGTCGCGAGCCGCCAGTCGTCCCGGAAGGCACGGTCGAGCTGTGCCGCAGCGGCTGCGCGACCGCGGGCGGCACCGGTGCGGGCCGCGTCGCGGACTCCGGCAACGAGGCCCGAGGTGCCGACCGGCGCACGGACGGTGCGCACGGCCGGTCCCCCCGTCAGGGCGGTCGGAGTGCCCCTCGCCGGCGGGGCGTCCAGCGCGGCGCGAACGGCGTCCCGGCGGGCGCGGACCTCGGCGGCCGCGCCGAGCGCGAGGCGCTGCCGGGTCGTGAGACGGCGCGTCGCCACCGCACCCTGGGCCGTGCGCTCGGCGCCGGCAACGGCTCCACGCCGCAGGACCGCACCGAGCCCACCCGTGGCCATCAGCGCCGCGCTGCTGCCGAGCTCGGCCCAGTCGCCCTCGTCGTAGGCGACCAACAAGGCCGTGTCCGCGGCGACACCCACCGCCTCACCGGCCGCCGCAACCGGCCGGAGCTCGGGCACCACCGCCGCGGCGATCCCGAGCGTCGCGAGGTCGTGGCCGAGGGTGCTCGCGGCGGCCAGCAGGCGGTAGGGCGCCGAGTCCGCCACCTCGTCGACGCTGAGGGAGCGGAGCACCCGGGCGCAGCGGGCGTCCGCCACCCGGAAGCGCTCCGCCGCCGCACCGTGCCGCGCCCGCGCGCCGGCCTGCACCCTCACCTGCTCCTGCTGGAGGTGCCTCACGAGGAGCAGGGCCGGGTCGTCATCACCCGAGCCGGCGGTGACGAGGGCGTAGGCACGGTCCTCGAGCACGGCATACGTCTGTTCGGCCTCACGCTCGACCCGCACCGCGACGGCGATGACCGCCTGCGCCTCCTCGAGGGCGTCGGCCAGTGCGCGCAGCGGCGCGACGGCGCCCCCGAGGCGCACCGCGACGGCATCCAGCACCGGGACGGCGTCGCCCAGGCGGACGCCGAACTCCTCGCCGGCCACGCCCTCCCACGTCGCACCGTCGCGCAGCCTCGCGAGGACCCGGCCCAGCGCGTCCAGCCGCCGCGAGGTCGCGGCGAGCCGCTCGGCGAGGACCCGCACGCCGCCCGGGTTCCCGGGCAGCGGGGGCAGCCCGCTCACCACGACCCGCCGAACAGGCTGCGCGACACCCCGGCCTCGGTGTCGAGGTAGAGCGCACCGGCACCGACCGCGGCCTCGCCCAGCTCGGAGAGGGAGCCACCCAGCGCGAGCCGGACCCGCCGCCACCCGCCGAGCAGCTCCTCGACGGCCGGACCGCTCTCGCCCGGGCCGAGCGCCCACCGGTCCGCCGCGGGGTCACCCATGAGGAGCAGGTCGGCTCCGGTCTCGGCGAGCGCAACGCCCAGCTCGGCGACCTCCGCCGCGTCGACCCGGATCCACGTCATGTCCGCAACGCTAGGCAGATCCCCGAGGGCGCCTCCCGGTTGTCCACAGGCCCGCCCGGCCGCACGGGGCCTCGGAGCGGCGGCCTGTCCCGGCATCCCGGGACGGCTCGCCGCTCCTGCGTGACGTCAGGCGGTGGTCGCCCCGGCCAGGTCGGCCGGCTGCGCCTGGCCGAGCTCACTCGCGCTCGTGCCGGCGTCGTCCGACGAGCCGGTGCCGGTGGCGGCCGAGAAGCCCGCGTCGAGGTCGGCGAGGATGTCGTCGATCGACTCGATGCCGACGGCGAGGCGCACGAGCCCGGGCGTCACCCCGGCGGCGAGACGGTCCTCGTCCCCGCCCTGGCTGTGCGTCGTCGAGGCGGGGTGGATCGCCAGGGAGCGCACATCGCCGATGTTCGCCACGTGGCTGTGGAGGGACAGCCCCTCGACGAAGCGCTGGCCGGCCTCCAGGCCACCCGCGATCTCGAAGGCGAGCACGGCTCCGGCGCCCTGCGGCGCGTACTTGTCGGCGAGGTCCTTGCCCGGCTGGCCCTCCAAGGAGGCCCACCGCACCGCCTCCACCTGCGGGTGCTGCTCGAGGTACGAGGCCACGCGCCGGGCGTTCTCGATGTGCCGCTCGACGCGCAGGCTCAGCGTCTCGAGACCCTGGGCGATGAGGAACGCGTTGAACGGCGAGATCGCCGACCCGAGGTCGCGCAGCAGCTGCACGCGCGCCTTGAGGATGTAGGCGAGGTTGGCGCCGAGGATGCCGCCGACACCGAGGTCCCGCGCGAACACGAGCCCGTGGTAGCTCTCCTCCGGCGTGTTGTAGTTCGGGTACCGCTCGGGGTCCTTGCCGTAGTCGAACCTCCCACCGTCCACGATGACGCCGGCGATGGAGGTGCCGTGACCGCCGAGGTACTTCGTCGCCGAGTGGATGACGACGTCGGCGCCCCACTCCAGCGGGCGGATCAGGTACGGCGTCGCGATCGTGTTGTCGACGACGAGCGGGACCCCGACCTCGTGCGCCACGCCGGCGACGCCCTCGATGTCGAGGACCTCCGCCTTCGGGTTGGCGATGGTCTCGGCGAAGAACGCCTTCGTGTTCGGCTGCACGGCGGCACGCCAGGCCCCGAGGTCGGCCTGGTCCTCGACGAAGGTCACCTCGATGCCGAGCTTCGTGAACGTGTACTTGAGGAGGTTCACGGTGCCGCCGTAGAGCGCCGCGCTCGACACGATGTGGTCCCCGGACTCGGCGACGTTGAGGAGCCCGAGCGTCGTGGCGGCCTGCCCGGACGACACGAGCAGGGCGCCGACCCCGCCCTCGAGGGCGGCGATCCGCTGCTCGACGGCGTCCTGGGTCGGGTTCATGATCCGGGTGTAGATGTTCCCGAACTCCTGCAGCGCGAACAGGTTCGCCGCGTGCGCGGTGTCGTTGAAGACGTAGGACGTGGTCTGGTAGATCGGCAGGGCCCGGGCGCCCGTGGCGCTGTCGGGCACCTGTCCGGCGTGCACCTGCTTGGTCTCGAAGCCCCACTGCGAGGGATCGGTCATCGGAGTCTCCCAACTCTCGGGTGCGCCTCGGGCACTGCCCCGGCGCACGGCATACGGTCCACTGCGGGGCAACCGACAGGCGTCCCGCGCTTGCGAGCGGCGGGTGCCGCTCGCCAGGTCCTCACCCGGGGCACCCCACCGCGGTGGAGGGTTGCCGGCCAGCAAGCCGGGGCTTCGCGCTGGCGCTCATGACCTGCGTCGAGGATATGTCGGCACCGGATGCCGGTCACGTCCCTCCCCGGACGTCTCACTCTCCGGTCTCTCTCGCCGTGCGACAGGATGAGGGCATGACGTATCGCGCAGACGAGTACACGGCCGACGTCGGACGCTACGACGCGGGGATGCCGTACCGCCGGGCCGGGCGCTCCGGGCTCGACCTCCCGGCGATCTCGCTCGGGCTGTGGCACAACTTCGGTGACGACGTCCCGATCGAGCGTCAGCAGGCGACGCTGCGCCGGGCGTTCGACCGTGGCGTCACCCACGTCGACCTGGCGAACAACTACGGGCCGCCCTACGGTTCCGCCGAGCGGAACTTCGGCAGCATCTTCGCTCGCGACTTCCGGCCCTACCGGGACGAGCTCGTCATCTCCTCCAAGGCCGGGTACGACATGTGGCCCGGGCCCTACGGTCAGGGCGGCGGGTCCCGCAAGTACCTCATCGCCTCGTGCGACCAGTCGCTGCAGCGCATGGGTCTGGACTACGTCGACATCTTCTACAGCCACCGCTTCGACGAGACGACACCACTCGAGGAGACGATGGGCGCGCTCGACTCCCTCGTACGCCAGGGGAAGGCGCTGTATGCCGGCATCTCCTCCTACTCCGCCGAGCGAACCCGGGAGGCGGTCGAGATCCTGCAGGCGATGGGGACTCCGCTGCTCATCCACCAGCCGTCGTACTCGATGCTGAACCGCTGGATCGAGGAGGACCTGCTCGACGCCGTCGGCGACGCCGGGCTGGGCTGCATCGCCTTCTCGCCGCTCGCCCAGGGGATGCTGACGAACAAGTACCTGAACGGCATCCCCGAGGGGTCACGGGCCGCGCAGGGCACGTCGCTCGACCCGTCGCTGCTCAGCGAGGCCGCGCTCAAGCACGTCCGGGAGCTGGACCGCATGGCGCGCGCGCGGGGGCAGTCACTGGCCCAGATGGCGCTGGCCTGGGCGTTGCGGGACAGCCGGGTCACCTCGGTGCTCATCGGGGCCTCCTCCGTCGCGCAGCTCGACGACAGCCTCGACGCGGTGCAGAACCTGACGTTCTCCGACGAGGAGCTCGCCGAGATCGACGAGCACGCCGTCGAAGCCGGGGTCAACCTCTGGAAGACCTCGAGCGACAAGTGAGGTGAGGCACGCATGAGCCTGCGTCGAAGCAGCGAGAACGAGTACATCCCGAGCCCCTCGGGCTGGGTCCGCAAGCAGGTCGAGGCCATCGAGGCAGCCGGTGACACCCGAGCGGTGTCGATCATGCACCGTCCGGTCGTGCTCCTGACGATGCGCGGGAGGAGGACCGGTGCCATCCGCAAGGTGCCACTCATGCGCGTCGAGCACGAGGGCCTGTATGCCGCGGTGGCCAGCAAGGGCGGGGCGCACGAGCACCCCGAGTGGTACGCCAACCTGCGGGCCGACCCGCGCATCACGCTGCAGGACGGCACCCGCTCCTGGGCCGCCGTCGCCCGGGAGGTCACCGGCACCGAGCGGGAGCTGTGGTGGCAGCGGTGCGTCGCCGCCTACCCGCCGTACGCGGACTACCAGGCCAGGACCGACCGGCTCATCCCCGTGTTCCTCCTCGAGCCGGCGGAGGCCTCGACGGACGACGCCCCGGGCGGACCGGGCGACTCAGCCCAGGGCTGAGCCCGGCGCCGGCGCCTCGGCCGCCGCCGCCAGCCGCTCCACGCGGCGGAACCACAGCAGACCGAGCACGGGCAGGACCAGCGGCACGTAGCCGTACCCCTGGCCGAAGTGGGACCACACGGTCTTGTCCGGGAACGCGTCCGGAACGAGGTAGGACACGGTCCCCACGACGAGCACGCCGACGAGCTCGATGGTGCAGGCGACCACCCCGATCCGCACCCAGCGGCCGCCCCTGGCGAGGCACCACGTCGCGAGGAGGTAGACGACAGCCGCGAACGCCGAGAGCAGATAGGCCAGCGGCGCCTGCTCGAAGTAGCTCGCGATCTGCAGCATCGACCGCCCTGTCGCCGCCAGCGCCAGCACGGCGTAGACGACGACGAGCACGATGCCCGGCCCGCCGAGAGCTCGGCGGGGGTCCGCCGTGCCGGAGGCGTCAGCCATAGAGGTTCCAGATCTGCAGGAGGCGGGCAGCCATGACGGCGACGGCGAACGCCCCGACCGCCAGCGACCCCATCGCCCAGCGCGACTTCTCCTTGATCGTCAGCAGGGAGGCACCGATCGGGATGACCGGGAGCGTGACGAGGTAGGCGACGAACGTCGCCTTCTCCGTGGGGTCCTCGATGCGACCCATCCCGAGGAGGCCGGCGACGAGCTGGACGAGCAGGCCGAGCTCGAGGAGCGCCGCGACAGCCAGGAGCCGGTCGTCGACGAGCTTGTCGCGCGCGGCGTAGTAGACGGCGATGGCGCAGAGCACGGTGGCGAGGCCCACGACGGCATACGTCAGGGGCACGATCACGCGCTCACCCTAACCGGGTCATGCGGTGTCCGGCGCAGGCCCCGCGCCGTGGTGCGAGACTCACGTCATGACCAGTGCGCAGCTCGGGAAGGTGACGATCGAGTACGAGGTGGACGGGCCGGAGGACGGCGAGCCGATGCTGCTGCTCATGGGCCTGGGTGCACAGCTCGTCGCCTGGCCGCGGGACGTCGTCGATGGCCTCACCGAGAGCGGGTTCCGTGTCATCCGGATGGACAACCGGGACATCGGCCTGTCGACGAAGACCGAGGGGCCGGTGCCCAGCCGGGCCGCGTTGTTCAAGGCGTTCGCCCATCGACGGTTCGCGCAGTCCGACTACCTCCTCGCGGACATGGCCAAGGATGCCGTGACGCTGCTCGACCACCTCGGCGTGCCCGCAGCGCACGTCGTCGGCGTGTCGATGGGCGGGATGATCGCCCAGCAGCTGACCATCGACCACCCCGAACGCGTGATCAGCCTGTGCTCGATCATGTCGAACACGGGCAACCGCCGCCACGGCATCGTGTCGCCGCGCCTCCTCCCCACGATGGCGCTGTCGATGACGACCCCCCGACCGGAGGACCCCGCGGAGGCCGAGCGCCTCGGTGTCGCGGGGTTCCGGCTCATCGCCGGGCCGCACTTCGACGCCGACGAGATCGCCGGCATGGTGCGCTCGGCCATCTCCCGCAACGTCAACCCGCTGGGCACGATCCGGCAGCTGCTCGCCATCCAGGCCAGCCCGGACCGCACGCCCGCGCTCGCGGAGGTGCGCGTGCCGACCCTCGTGATCCACGGCCTGCGTGACCGCCTGGTGCTGCCCAGCGGCGGCATCGCGACCGCACGAGCGGTGCCGGGGGCGCGACTGCTGATGTTCCCCGACATGGCGCACGACCTGCCGGGGCCTCGACGAGCGGAGATCGTCGAGGCGATCACGCGCAACGCGGCGCGGGCCCACGAGGACCAGGAGCCACCCGTGGCGGGGTGGGCAGGTGAGCCCGACCCCGAGGCCGCCGAGGAGCTCGAGGCGGACCTGCTCGACGCGGACGCCCGGTAGGCACCGCACCGCCGCCCCCGCCGCGTCTGTCCGGTGTATGCGGTAGGGGGTCGCCCTGACAGCCTCCTTGCACTCGGCACAGGGGGGTGGAGGCGGGAGCCGGAGCGTCAGGGCCTGGCGAGGGCGTCGGCGATGGCGTCGACGAGCAGGCCGACCTCGTCCTCGGTGACGACGATCGGTGGCGCGATGCGGATCGTCGAGCCGTGGGTGTCCTTGGCGAGGATGCCGCGCGACATGAGCCGCTCGGACAGCTCGCGGCCGTTGGGGCCGCCGGGCTCGATGTCGAGACCCGCCCACAGGCCCCGGACGCGGATCGCCCGCAGGCCACGTCCTCCACCCACACCCTCCCGGACGAGCGGGGTGAGCCGTTCCTCGAGGACACCGCCGAGGTGGGCGGCCCGGCGCTGGAACTCCCCCTCGGCGAGCATCGTCACGACCTCGTGACCGATCGCGGCCGCGAGCGGGTTCCCGCCGAAGGTGGAGCCGTGCGACCCCGGGGTGATGACCTCGAGCACCTCACGGTTGGCCGCGATCGCGGAGACCGGGTAGAGGCCACCGCCGAGGGCCTTGCCCAGGATGTAGATGTCCGGAACGACGTCCTCGTGGTCACACCCGAACGTGCGGCCGGTGCGGGCGAGACCGGACTGGATCTCGTCGGCGACCATGAGGGCGCCGGCCTCGTCACAGATGGCTCGCACCTCGCGGAGGTAGCCCTCGGGCGGGATGACGACGCCTCCCTCCCCCTGAACCGGCTCGAGGAGGACGGCGACGGTCGTGTCGTCCACCGCCGACCGCAGCGCCTCTGCGTCGCCGAAGGTGACGGTGCGGAAGCCCGGCGTGTACGGGCCGTACTCGTCGCGGGCGACCTTGTCGTCCGAGAAGCTCACGATCGTCGTGGTCCGGCCGTGGAAGTTGCCCTCCATGACGACGATCGTGGCCGCACCCTCCGGGACGCCCTTCACCCGGTACCCCCACTTCCGGGCGACCTTCACCGCGGTCTCCACGGCCTCGGCGCCGGTGTTCATCGGCAGGATCATGTCCTTGCCGGTCAGCTCCGCGAGGGCCTGGACGAAGGGGCCCAGCTGGTCGTTGAAGAAGGCGCGGCTCGTCAAGGTGAGGCGCGTCAGCTGCTCCTGGGCACGGGCGACGAGACGCGGATGACCGTGACCGAAGTTCAGCGCGGAGTATCCGGCCAGGCAGTCGAGGTACCGGTTCCCCTCGACGTCCGTGACCCAGGCCCCCTCCCCGTGGCAGAGGACGACGGGCAACGGGTGGTAGTTGTGGGCGGCATACCTCTCGACCTGCTCGATCTGAGCGGTGGTCTGGCCGGTTGCGCGGCGGTGCTCGTCGGACGTCATCGTCGCCTCCTTCTCGCCGAGCGTAGCGACCGGCTGGAGTCCGGTCCGGAGGTCAGGCCTGCGTGACCAGAGCTCGAATGCCGGTCAGTCGCCCCACATGTCAGCGACCCGGTGCGCGATGCGCCTGCCGTGCGCACGGGCGGTCTCGAACGTGCCGGCCCCGCGGCTCATGTCGAGCGGGTTCGCCCCCATGGCCCACAGGTCCCTGGCGTCCGGAGCCACGAGGTAGCTCTTCGCCCGTGGACGAAGGGAGCGGATCTGCACGAGCGGTTGCTCGCGGAACCGCGAAGCGACGGGATACGGAGACAGCGCAAGCACCCGACGGTGACCATTCGCCAGGTCGATGTTGGCGACGCTTCGCAGGCCACCGTCGACGTACCGGCGACCACCGACCTCGACGGCGGGGAAGACGCCCGGGACAGCACAGCTCGCGGCGACGGCGCGGTCGAGGGGGACGCCGCTGTCGTTGTCGAACACGACCGAGGTGCCGGTCTCGGCGTCGACGGCGGTGATGAGGAGCCGGCCGTCGGGCCACGGCTTCCCCACCAGGCCGAGCCCGATGGCGTCGAGCCACTCCTCCTCGCTCGACGTCCGAGCCGAGAGGGCCGCGCGCGCCACGACGGCGCGACCCTGGCGGCGATCCAGGGCGAGCTGGGCCCGCAGATAACGGGTGGCGTCGGAGGGCCCGAGCCGGCCGTAGCTCGCGAGCGGGGCGCCGTGCTGGATGCGGGCGAAGGCATTGCCCTCGTCGGTGCCGACCCGCAGGTGGGCCGCAACCATGGACCCCGCGGAGGTGCCGATCATCGTGTCGGCGTCGCGGACGTCCACTCCCCCGTCACGCAGTCCGATGATGATGCCCGCTTCCCAGGCGATGCCGGTGGCGCCGCCACCGGCGAGGACGAACGCTCGGTCCACCTTGTCCTCAGGCGGTGTCCAGCGGCGGAAGCCGTCGGAGGCGTTGGCGATCCGGCCTCTGTTGGATCCGCTCACACCTCCGGTCATCACCTGCTCACTCACGCGTCCATTGTCCGGTGACCCGGAGAGGGCGCGGCGCCAGATCCGGGGTGAGGGTCCTCACGCCGCGGGCGACATGGCTGCCGGCGTTGATCGTCGATCCAGTCGTGCCGATGCCCCGGGCTACCCGGTCGGTTCGGCCTTCAGGACGACCGGCGAGCCTGACGCGCGGCAATGGCCGGGACGACACGGACGGCATCCAAGGGCAGGCTCACGAGCTCGTCCTCGAGGCGGACCTGGCACCGCACGGCCCCGACGAGCTCGACCTCGCCGCCGAGTCCTCGCCAAGGGCCAGTTGACGTGACCTCCACGAGGTCGCCCACCCGGACCGTCGCGCGCAGTCCGGGCGGACCGCGGTGGAGCGAGGACAGCGCGGCGAGCTGCGCGGCATACGAAGCCGGGAGGGCAGCGGGCCGCCCGCGATACGTCCACGTGAAGAGGTGGCGCGGGTCGAACCGACGGCCGCACTCACCACACGACATCAGCCGGGTGGGCGCCCGGTGCCGCGACTTCTCGTGGCCGAGGGGGCAGCGGCCGATCCAGTCACCGGGCACCCGCGGCGCCTCGGAGGACACGCACCGCTCGCCACTGCAGCCGATCTGCCTGGCCTTGGCGCGCCACACCGCGTCGTGACCGTGCTGCGGCCCCACGAGGGCGTGGGCGATCTCGTGGAGGATCGTGTCGAGCACCTCCTCTTCCGTGTGCAAGGCGGTGATGGGCGCGCTGAGGCCGATCTGCCGACGTCCGAACCGGCACACTCCCGCGCGGGTCTTGGCCCGGTCGGCGACGATGGTCCAGTCGTCGAGACCGTGTTCACGCAGCAGGCGGCGTCCGACGGCGAGTGCCCGATTGACCTCCACCAGTCCCCCTCTCCACATGTTGTCCGTGCGACGACCCTAGGCGCGGCGACCGACATCGAGAGGGAACGACGGCCCCGTGGCGCGGGATCGGTGGACACGCCGGTGCAGCACGCCTCCCTGTGGACGGAGCGCTGCCGACGCGCCTCAACTGGTGTACAGCCGGGACTTCGCCTCGCGGACGGTGAGGGTCACGGGGGCACCCTGCAGGTCCACCTCACCCGGGATGTCGAACCACTCGCTTCCGCCGACGCGGAACTGGCCGGTGTAGACGATGTCGGCACGCACCTCGTGGATGCCGGGCTGGCGGTAGGTCGCCCGGATGTCGCCGCTGGGGTAAGGGCCACCGAGGGACGTCGTGGGGCCGACGACCTGGTCGCCGAGGTGGTAGGTGACAGACGTGAGCAGCGGGCGCACCTCGATGCGGTAGCCGAGGAGGCGGGCAGGGTCGGGGGTGTCGACCTCCTCAGGCCCGAAGCCGGCCTCCGGGAACGTCACCTCGAAGTAGGTCGGAAGATTGACGAGCGTGACGTCGCCCTCCGGCTGGATGTTCAGCGTGGGCACGGAGAAGTCCGTGTCGTGGAAGGCCTCGCGAATCATGGCCATCGTCAGAGCTCGCGGCGTTCCCTGGCACGAGCTCCGGAAAGCAAGTCACACCCCGTGGCCTCCACTCACCGGCGGAAGTGGGTAATGGAGCGCCATCTTCGTCGACCTGCGCGACCAGAAGATGGAAACGGCGGGCCCCTGAGCTCCCTCCGGGTTTGCTTGGCAGATGACGACTGCGCGCAAGCATAGGTTGTCGGATTCGTCACGCGTCGGGGTGTCCACCACACGGAGAGACACTGCCGGTACTCGTACCACGGTCCAGTACTCTGCGTTGCGAGCAGTTCGCTGTTCCACCGACGTAGCGTGTCCGCGCCGACCAACTTGATGGACGTGCCACTCTCGGACCGCACTGCCGCCAATGTCGACGTGCCCCGGGATGTGATGAGCTGGTGGCCGCCCACAGAGTACGGCGGAGCAACTAGGGCGCAGGCAGTGACCAACAGCGCCACGAGAGGGACCGTGAACAGCCCTCAAGATGCTTCCTCACCTGCTCGCATCCGCCACCCACCATTCGACCACTGAACCGCAACATTGCTCGGAAGTGACTTCTCGGAATCTGTCGCCACGACCTTGCCGGATGGATCAACAATGTCGGCGCTGGTTCTGCCGGAGATCCGCGAAGAAATACAGCTGGCCTTCAGGAGCCCCGCTGAAGAGTCGCAAGTCCAGGACGTTTAGTGGATCTGACTCGTATCGCTGGTTTGCCTGCTGAAGGGCCGCTGCCGCCTTCTCGGTTGTACTGCAAAACTCGCAGTCCGGGTCACTCAAGGAGGCGATGAGGCCCGGGCGGGGCTCGGTCCATGCGACGTTCACCTGTTCGAAGAAGTAGCGCGTGAATGCTTCGGCTCCGGCTTCGGACTTCTCTCGCGCGGCCGCGGGGACCTCGGTCGACGGCGACGCGGACGGCGACGGTGAGGTGGGCGACGAGGTTGCTGAGGCACTCGTCGAGCCGGCCGATGGCGCTGCACCCCCGGGCGGCGTCTCCTCCGCCTGACATCCGCTCAGCCCCACCGCCGCGAGCAGGGACGCCGCGGCCCACGGCATACCGATGCCTCGTCTCATGCTTCCCTTCCTGGCCGCCCCTCGTCGGCTCCGCACGGAAACGCTAGCCAAAACGGCGGAATCCGCCACTCGAGTTCTCCACAGGAACGCCGGAACCGGCTCGCCCCCTCACACACGTCGGATTTCCGCACGGCGCAGGCTCATTCGAGCCATTTCAGCGCCGTTGCCGCTGGTCAGGGTGTCAAGCTCGGGAGCCTCAGCCGCGAACACTTCCTCGGAGCGGCGCGGGGAACCAGTCAGTCGCTGACCGCGGCATACGACATCGTGACGAGCCGAACAGGCTGACGCGCCGAACAGGGTGACGAGCCGCGCGCCGTCAAGGGCGCGCGGCGCTTGGCCCGTTCGGCCTATTTACACCGCATGGCGCGGCGGGGGAGTGTTCGGCGCAACAGGGCGACGGGCCCGCGACGAAGGGTGCCCAGGATGGCGGCGGAGACCGAGACCTCGACGCGGGAGTCCGGAAGTGTCCGCCGTGCAGTGCAGGAGACCTTGGCGTCGCTGAGGTCGGTCTTCGTCAACCCCGCGCTGCGCCGCATCGAGCTCGCGTTGGCCGGGTCGATGATCGGTGACTGGGCCTACGCGACTGCGGTCACCGTCTACGCGTACACCGCGGGCGGGGCGAAGCTCGTCGGGATCTGGTTCGCGGTCCGCCTGATCCTCATGGCGGTCTTCACACCGCTCGCCTCCTCGCTCGCCGACCGCTTCCCGCGCAAGATGCTCCTCGTCTCGTCGGACATCGTCCGGGCCGTCCTCACCGCGTTGGCGGCGGTCCTCGTGCTCGTCGCCGGACCGACACTGTCCATCATCGTCATCTCGACACTCACCGGCCTCATCGGGTGCGTGTTCCGCCCGACGCAGATGGCGTGGATGCCGTCGCTCACGACCAAGCCCGAGGAGCTCACAGCCGCCAACGGCGCCTCGAGCACCATCGAGAGCCTGGCCTTCTTCCTCGGTCCGGCCATCGGCGCCACGCTCGTCGCGACGACGAACGTCCAGACCGTCTTCCTGCTCAACGCCCTGACCTTCGTGCTGTCGGCGGTCCTCGTCTCCGGGATCAGGCCAGTGGCACGCGACCCGGAACCCGTCCCGGACCCCGACCCCGAGGACGAGGACGACACCCCTGCGGGGAAAGCCGGGGTGCTCCGGGAGATGGGCGGGGGCTTCACCGAGATCGCGCGCAACCGCGACCTGCTCCTCATCGGCACCCTGTTGTCAGCCCAGACGATCGTCGCCGGCGCCACCATCGTCCTCGGCGTCGCCTGGGCCGTCGACATCCTCCATCGGGGCCCGGAGGCCGTCGGTCTCATCGACTCGGCCTTCGGCGTCGGGGCGATCGTCGGTGGGTTCTATGCCATCTCCCGGGCCACCAAGAACCGCCTGGCGACGGACATGGCCTTCGGCACCGCTCTCTGGGCGCTCCCACTGTTCTTGGTCGTCGTGTGGCCCTCCCCGGCAACCGTGTTCGCCGCGATCATCCTCATGGGTTTCGGCAACCCCCTCGTCGACGTCAACTTCGCGACGATCGTTCAACGGATCGTCCCGGATGCCGTGCTGGGCCGGGTGTTCGGCGCCTTCGAGGGCGCGTTCATCTCCACCATGGCCATCGGCTCCCTCGTGACGCCGTTCCTCCTCGAATGGGTCGGGATGCGGTGGACCCTCGCGGTGCTGGCCCTCCTCGTCGGGGTGCCGGCGATCGCGTTCCTCCCCCGCTGCCTGCGCCTGGACGCGACGCTGCGGCCACCGGAGGGAACCGAGCTGCTGCGCCGGATCGCCATCTTCGCCCCGATGCCGCCGTCGGCGATCGAGTCCCTCGCCCGCAGTCTGGTGCCGGAGACCGCTCTGGCCGGCACGGCGATCCTCTCGGAGGGTGAGAGCTCGGACCGCTTCCTCGTCATCCAGAGCGGTCGGGTGGAGGTCACCCAGGACGGCCAGCACCTCCGCTACGAGGGCCCGGGCGACTTCTTCGGCGAGATCGGCCTCCTGCGCGACGTTCCACGCACCGCGACCGTCACCGCGGTCGAGGACACCGAGCTGCTGAGCCTCGCCCGCGAGCCATTCCTCGACGCCGTCGTTGGGACCGATGAGGCACTGACCGCGGCCGACGACATCATCGCGCGCCGGCTCGGTTGACGCGACGTCGACATGCCAGCGCTCCCCGCTCTTGCCGTCACCGGCTCCACCGGTGCCCTCGGTGGCCTCGTCGCCCGTGAGCTCGCCGACCTCGGCGTCGCCCAGCGCCTCGTCGTCCGGTCACCCGAGCGTGCACCGAGCCTCGACCGAGCGGATGCCGTGGCGGCGGCATACGGGGACCGCGAGGCGGCGCTCCGGTCGCTCGAGGGAGCCACGACCCTCTTCATGGTGTCGGCCTCGGAGGCTGCCGACCGGGTCGAGCAGCACCTCACCTTCGTCGACGCGGCGGCGGATGCCGGGGTCGAGCACGTCGTGTACACCTCCTTCTTCGGGGCGGCGGAGGACTGCACGTTCACGCTCGGCCGGCATCACTCGGCGACGGAGGAGCACATCCGTTCTCGCGGGATGCGGTTCACGTTCCTGCGCGACAACCTCTACCTCGACTTCCTTCCGCAGATCGTCGGTGAGGACGGAGTGATCCGCGGCCCGGCAGGTGAGGGCCGGGTCTCCGCGGTCGCCCGCGAGGACATCGCACGGGTGGCTGTCAACGTGCTGCTCGACCCGGAGGCCCACGTGGGAAGGACGTACCACCTCACCGGCCGAGAGGCGCTGTCGATGGCCGAGGTCGCCGGCATCCTCACCGAGACGACGGGCCAGGACGTGACGTTCCACGACGAGACCGTCGCGGAGGCGTACGAGTCCCGCAAGCGGTGGGAGGCGCCCGAGTGGCTGTACGACGCCTGGGTGTCCACGTACACCGCCATCGCGGCTGGCGAGGTGGCGGAGATCAGCCAGGACGTCGCCAGGCTGACCGGGCGTGAGCCACTCACCCTTCGCGAGCTGCTCGCCGCCCGGCCCGCCTGAACAGGCTCAGGTCACTCGCGCCTTCGGTGCGTTCTCCGCGGTCCTGGCCGGGTCGCGCTCGACGATGTTGCCGAGCACGTCGTCGATCCGCGCCATGAGCTCCGGCTCCAGCGTCACCCCAGCGGCCTTGGCGTTCTCGCCCACCTGCTCCGGGCGCGAGGCACCGACGAGCGCAGCGGCGACGTTGGGGTTCTGGAGCACCCAGGCCACCGCGAGCTGCGCCATCGTGAGCCCCGCCTCGTCGGCGACCGGCCTGAGGTCCTGCACGCGCCCGAGGACGTCGTCGTTCATGAACCGCTTGATCATGTCGGCGCCGTTCTCGTCAGCGGCGCGCGACCCCTCGGGAGGTGCCTGGCCCGGCAGGTACTTCCCGGTGAGCACACCCTGCGCGATGGGGCTCCACACGATCTGGCCGACGCCGAGCTCCTCGCACGCCGGGATGACCTCGCCCTCGATGACGCGCCACAGCATCGAGTACTGCGGCTGGCTCGAGATGAGCTGGATGCCGAGGTCCTTGGCGAGCGCGTGGCCGGCCCTGATCTGGTCGGCGGTCCATTCGCTGACGCCGATGTAGAGCGCCTTACCCTGCCGCACGATGTCGGCGAAGGCCTGCATGGTCTCCTCGAGCGGCGTCTCGGTGTCGTACCGATGCGCTTGGTAGAGGTCGACGTAGTCGGTCTGCAGGCGGGTGAGCGACCCGTCGATGCTCTCCAGGATGTGCTTGCGCGAGAGGCCGGTGTCGTTCTTGCCCCCCGGGCCGGTCGGCCAGTAGACCTTCGTGAAGATCTCGAGGCTCTCGCGCCGCTCCCCCTTCAGTGCCTCGCCGAGGACGGTCTCCGCCTTCGTGTTCGCGTACGTGTCGGCGGTGTCGAACGTGCTGATGCCGTGGTCGAGGGCAGCGCGCACGCACTGTGTCGCGACGTCGTTCTCCACCTGGGAGCCGTGGGTGAGCCAGTTGCCGTAGGTGATCTCGGAGATCTTCAGTCCGCTGTTGCCGAGGTATCGGAAGTCCATGCCTTCACCGTCTGTCCGAAGGAACGCCACGGCGGATGCCGGGGCGGGGCCGGGGTCCGGGTCGAACCACCCGGGCCCCGGCACGTGGCCGGGCCACCCGGATGCCCTGCCGTCGGCCGGGGTGAGCGACAGCCGACGTCGACGTGACCGCTCCGCCCTGTGGTGTCAGGCGGTCGCGGAGCGTTCAGGGCCGTGGCGGAGCGTTCAGGCCGTGGCAGAGCTGCCGCGGCGCTGCCACCAGACCCACGCGGCCGTCAGGATCACGGCGCCCACGATCGACCCGATGATGCCGCTCGCGCGCAGCTCCAGCCCGTCGCCGGCGAGCAGGCTCGAGAGCAGGCCACCGAGGAAGGAGCCCGCAATCCCCGTGGCGAAGGCCATCGGCCAGTTGATGCCGCCCTTCGCCCTCCCGAGGATGAGCTGGGCCGCGGCGCCGACGAGCATGCCGAAAAGCAGGATGGCGAGTATGAGCATGTGCGCACTGTAGGGCAGTGCGGCGAGTGCCGCCGCCATCTCCACGGCGGCCGGCTCAGCGTGCAGGCTGCCCGTCGGCGCCGGCGGGCCGCTGGAGGAACGCCAGCACCGCCGCGACGCGGCGGTTGACACCGGTCTCCGGGATCGACAGCTTCGTGAAGATGGCGTTGACGTGCTTCTCGACGGTCGAGGACGACAGGAACAGGGCCTCCTCGATCCGTGCGTTCGTCTTGCCGAGGGCCATCTCGCGCAGGACGTCGAGCTCGCGCGGCGTCAGCGCGGCGAAGGGGTCCGCCTCGTCCCGACTGCGCCGGCGGACGAGCGCGTCGATGATCACGGGGTCGACGACCGAGCCGCCCGTGCTCACCTCGACGAGCGCGTGCACGAGGTCGTCGAGGTCACCGACCCGGTCCTTGAGCAGGTATCCCAGACCGGAGGAGCCGTTCTCGAACAGCGCCAGGGCGTACGTCTCGTCGGTGTGCTGCGACAGGACGACGACGCCGATCGTCGGGTGTGCGGCCCGGATCGCGTGGGCGGCCTCGATTCCCTCCATCTGGTGGCTGGGCGGCATCCGGATGTCGGTGAGCACGGCGTCGGGGTCGAGCCGCCGGACGGCATCCAGGAGCTCGACGGCGCTGCCCACCCCAGCCAGCACGGTGACCCTGCCGGAGTCCTCGAGCAGACGGCGCACCCCCTCGCGCACGAGGTAGTTGTCCTCGGCGATGACGATCTGGAGCGGCTCAGGCACGGGCGGACTCCCCCACCGGGTGCGCGATCAGCGGGAGGTCGGTCGCCAGAGCCGGATGCCGGATGCCGGCATCGTCCTCGTCCGGCGCCATCGGTCGTTCCAGCCGCGCGGGCACGTCCGTGGACTCCGCCATCGACCCCGACAGGGGCAGGTCGACGACGAGGCGTGCGCCGCCCCCGGGAGCCCGGTCCACCCCGAGCCGGCCACCGACCGCGGCAACACGGTCACCGATGTTCGTCAGCCCCCCCGGCGTCGAGCGATCGTTCACGAACGCGAACCCGCTGCCGTCGTCGACGACCTCGACCCTCAGCCTGTCTCCGACGACCGAGAGCGAGACTCGCGCACAGCTGGCACCGGAGTGCTTGGCGACGTTGGCCAGGGCCTCGCGCACGGTGTAGAACGCGACCGCCTCGATGTCGGGAGCGAACCGCGCCGCTCGCGCCCGCTCGTCGGCGATGACGGCGAGCGGGACCGGGAACCGCGACGACCTCGACTCCACCGCGGCCACCAGCCCGCGGTCGCTGAGCACCTGGGGGTGGATGCCGCGGGCCAGCTCGCGCAGGTCGGTGAGCATCTCGCGGGCCTGGTCCTGGAGCTCGACGAGCTCCAGCGGCCGGAGCTCGCTGCGCTGGAGCCGCTGTCGGGCCAGCCCGAGGCTCGCGATGAGCGCCACGACGCTCTGCTGGATGCCGTCGTGGAGGTTGCGCTCGATGCGTCGCCGCTCCTCGTCCTGGGCCGTGATGAGCCGCACCCGGGAGGCACTGAGCTCCTCGAGCTGCTCGCCCAGCCGAGCGGTGAGCCGCACGTTGGCGACGGTCGTCGTCGCCTGGCGGGCCACGGTCTGGAGGAGGGCCAGCTCGTCGGCGCCGTACTCGCCGTGGAGCGGGGGCCCGAGCTCGAGGACCCCGAGGCGCTGGTCGCCGCGGATGAGGTCCTGCGTCGCGACAGGGGCACCGGTCACCGTGCCGGCGACTCCCGCAGGTACGGCGGCGACCTCGCCATCGACGCCCAGGACCCGCACCAGCACCCACGACGCGTCAAGGCCCCGACGCACACCCTCGGCGAGCCGGGCGAGCACCTCGTCGAGCTCCATGGCCTGCTCGAGCCGGGCGCCGAGCTCGCTGAGCAGGGCGAGGTGGTGGTCGCGGTCCCCCAGGACCGCCCGCTGGATGCTGCGCTCCAGCCATCCGCGCACCGGGAGCAGCACGACCGCGGTGATCGCCGTGAGCGTCACCGCGCCCCACGTCTGCAGCTGGTCGAAGAAGATCAGCGCCGGGGTCGTCACGCCGATCCCGTAGAGCACCGTGATGAACGCGGACGACGACCGCACGACGAGACGGGCCCGGTCGGCATCCGCCACGTCGTAGGCGCCGTACCGCAGGATGCCGTGGATGCCGGCCGCTGGCAGGGCCAGAAGGCTCATCAGCATCGTCGCCTGCACGAACAGTCCCAGCGGGGTTCCCTCGAACCCGAGCTCGGGCGACAGGGTCCACAGGCCCCAGCTGATGCCGACAGCCAGCACCGTCCAGGTCATGACCCGCAGCCGCGAACGCGTGCGCTCGTCGTCGCCGAACCTGCGGCTCAGCAGGACGAGCGAGCGCGAGGGCGGCGAGGAACCCCGAGTCGACGACCAGCTCGGCCAAGGGCGCGGCCCACGCCAGAGCCGGGACGAAGAGCGGGTTCTCGACCGTCGCCGTCACGCCGACGTACTGGGGCAGCACGACGTACGGCATGGTCAGCATGGTCAGCGGCGCCACGAACGCGCAGATCCAGACGGACCCGAGCACCAGCCGTTGCCACCGTCGCTCGAGCACGCCGTCGGGGAACGACCCGAGCATCAGCAGGAACCCGACGGTGGCCAGACCGTCCGCGGTCAGGCCGACCGCGTTGAGGTACACGTACCCGGACGCCTCGGTGAGCTCCGGGTGGGTCTGGAGCAGTGTCTCGTACGCCGAGCCGACTGCCGAGGCCGTGGCCCCGAGCGCCACGTACACCGCGACCGGCGAGGCGGTAGCCGTCAGCAGCCACATCCCGAAGACGAACAGCGGCAGGACCCCGAGGATCAGCCAGCCCATGCCGCCCCCCGGCTGTGGCTCCGGCTGCACGAACCCCCGCACGGCCACGACGTAGGCGATCGACCCGGAGCCGATGGCCCCGAACGTGACCAGCCAGAACCGCCGGATGTGCACACCTCATGATCGACCCGAACGGCCCCCCACGTCACGGGGGCCAGCCCATCCGAACTCCGCGGAAAGCCCCCATGCCACGACGAGGAGTCCCCCACGCGCTCGGGCGGACAGCCGCGTTATCACCGGTCCGTGCGGTGGGCGAACGTTGGGCCCACGCACCACGACAAGGAGACCACCATGCGCAAGCTCTACTCCGTCCTCGCCTGGATCGTCGCCGCCGGCGTCGTCGTGCAGGCGGCATCGATCGCATTCGGGTTCGGGGGGATGACCGGTTACGTCATGGACGGCGGTGTCGTCGACAAGGCCCTCATCGAGAGCGAGCAGGCCACCTTCACCGGGGACCTCGGATTCCCGATCCACGGGATCGTCGGCGGGCTCGTCCTGCCGGTCGTGGCCCTGGCGCTGGGCGCGGTCTCGTTCTTCGTCCGAGGGGTCCCGCGCGCCAGGACGTTGGCCTGGGCTCTCTTCGCGCTGGTCCTCATCCAGGGAAGTGCCGGCTACTCGATCACCGACACGCCGTACGTCGGGCTGTTCCACGGCGCCAACGCGTTGCTCATCCTCCTCGTGGCCGTCGCCGCCGCCCGGCGGGGATCCCGGACGCACGACGAGGTCGCGGCCGATGCGCAGACCACGAGCGTCCTCGCCTGACCACCTCCGGCCGGCCCTCGCGGTCGCCGCCGGGGTGGGCCTGGTAGCACTCGCCGGTATCGGGTGGTCCTCCACCCGGCTCGGTGAGTACTCGGTGATGTCGATGGGTCATGCGGTGGACGGCCACGGCGACGGTGTGGCGGTGGCGGACCCCCACCATCAGGGGGGCGGCGGCCACGCCGCGGCACCGGCATCCGGCCAGGCCGCCGCCTCGGTCGACGTCACGACGCTCGTCGCCGATCCGAGCCGCGTCGGCGGACGTGCGGGTCGAGCTCGTCGCGCGCCGCGGCGTGATCCAGGTCCCCCATGGGCGGGCCGTCGAGGGCTACACGGTCAACGGCACCTCTCCAGGGCCGACGATCCGCGCGCGCGAGGGCGACCTCGTCGAGGTCACGCTCGTCAACGAGTCCGTGGTTGACGGCGCGACGCTGCACTGGCACGGCATCGACGTCCCCAACGCGGCGGACGGGGTGGCCGGGGTGACGCAGGATGCCGTGCCGGTCGGCGGTCGGCACGTCTACCGCTTCGTCGCCGGGGATGCCGGCACCTTCTGGTACCACTCGCACCAGGTGTCGCACGAGCAGGTCGAGAGGGGGCTGCTCGGCGCCGTGGTGATCTCGGAACGGGCCGCCACAGCGGACACCGGGACGGTCGACGAGGTCGCGCTGCTGCACGTCTACGGCGGGCAGCACACGCTCAACGGCTCCGCCTCGGACGCTCGGGTGGACGCGGCACCGGGCACCCGGGCACGCGTCCGCGTCATCAACACCGACCAGGGCACCGCCGCGGTGTGGTCCTCCACGCCCTTGCGGGTCGTCGCCACCGACGGACAGGAGGTGGCCGGAGCCTCCGACGTCGTCGGCCAGAAGGTCCTCATCCCGGCCGGCGGACGGGTCGACGTCACGCTCGTCGTCCCGGAGTCGGGTGCGGCGCGGCTCCGGGTCGGTGGCGCCCGCAGCGTCGTGGTCGGACCGGCCGGTGCATCGGCGCCCGACGTCCGCCAACCGAGGAGCACGCTGGACCTCCTCACGTACGGCACGGCATCCCCGCTGAGCTTCGACCCCTCGACGCCGGACCGGTCCTTCGACTACGTCATCAACCGGAGGATCGGCCTCGTCGACGGGCGACCCGGGAGGTTCTGGACGGTCAACGGGCACCTCTTCCCGGACGTCCCGATGTTCCACGTGACCGAGGGCGACGTCGTGCGGTTCCGGGTCGTCAACGACTCCGGCGAGGTGCACCCCATGCACCTGCACGGACACCACGTCGTGGTGCTGTCCCGCGACGGCGTGGCGGCGAGCGGAAGTCCCTGGGTCGTGGACTCGCTCGACGTGTGGCCCGGAGAGACCTACGAGCTCGCCTTCGTCGCCGACAACCCCGGCATCTGGAGCGACCACTGCCACACGCTCCAACACGCTCAAGACGGGCTCATCGCCCACCTGATGTACGACGGCGTCACCACCCCGTTCACCATCGGTGGCCGGCGCGCCAACCACCCGGAGTGAAGCGTCCACGAGAAGAGAGGCCGACCCATGTCTCGGATGCCGCTGAACCGCTACGCCCGCCTTGCTGCGCTCCTCGCCGGGGTGCTCGTCGTGCTGGCCGTCGTCGCGATCGTGCTCTTCTTCACCGTGGGCGGGCGGTTCGGCGCCGTGAACGACGCGCTGAACGCAGCGTTCGCGATCGCCAGCGGTGTGCTCGCGCTGCTCACCGTGAGGCGCGACAGCGACCTGGTCGACGCGGTCGCCGCCGCGATCGGCGTCCTCGGAGCGGCGGTCATGGTCTACGGCTCCTACCTCATCCTCTCGGACAGCACCGGCTGGTTCCTCGCCGGCGTGGTCTCCTCGGTGGGTGGCGGGCTGCTGGGCACATGGCTGGTCGTGCTCAACCGACCACTTGAGGGGGCTGGGCCCGCCCTGGTCCGCACCATGCGGCTCGGGCGGCTGGCGGGAGCGGTGATGATGCTCGGTCTGCTGACGATCCCGGGCTGGGTCTCCCGCACGGACGACCTGGCCACGGCGCCGTGGTACGTCCAGCTCGGGCTCCTCGGGGGGGTCGGCACGTACACGCTGTACCCGGCCTGGTGCATCCGGGTGTTCCGGGGCGCGGCAAGGGGCAGCCGCCGGGCGTCCCTCAGCACGCGTGGAGACGTCACGGATCTGAAGGGACTGGGGCGCGTCGTTGACAATGAACCGTGCCTCGACAGCTCGGCGACGTTGCATGGCCCGTGTCCACGGCGCGGCTGACGCTGCGACGGGCGAGGGCGGACGACGCTGATGCCGTCCTGTCCTACCGACGCCTGCCCCATGTCTCGGAGTGGATCGGTGCCCCGCCGGAGGACTTTCCCGCCAGGTTCGCCGCTCCCGAACGACTTGACGTCCTGCTGATCGTCGAACGAGACGGCGCAGTCATCGGTGACCTCATGGTCAAGATCGAGGATGCGTGGGCTCCTGCCCAGATGGTGTCGCAGGCACGCGGTGTGCAGGCCCAGCTCGGTTGGGCGCTGCGACCGGAGGAACTCGGAAGGGGCTATGCGACGGAGGCTGTCGAGGCGGCGCTTCGGATGTGCTTCGAGGACCTGGGTCTGCGCCGAGTGACCGCCAGCTGCTTCGCCGCCAACACCGCTTCGTATCGGCTGATGGAACGGGTGGGTATGCGACGAGAAGCGCGCACGGTGAAGGACGCGCTGCACCCTTCTGGAGAATGGATGGACGGCTACAGCTATGCGGTGCTCGCTGACGAGTGGCGCCTTCAGCGGTCTCCGCGAAGGATGGGAGGCGACAGGGTGGCTCGGGGGTCGCCGCGGTAGACCCGTGCCGGCCTCCCCCGGGCACCTTCGCGCACCTCCCCGGTCGGCGTCAGGAACCCGGGGACGCCCGTCACCTTCCGATGGAAGTTGGCCCGGTCGAGCTCCACTCCCCAGACCGCCTCGTAGACGGCATGCAGGTCGGCGACGGTGAACGTCTCGCCGCACAGTGCCGCGGCATAGCCGGTGTCCTCGAGCTTCGCCCGGGCCCGCTCCACACCGTCGGCGAGGATCCGGTCGTGGTCGAAGGCCAGGGCGCCCTCAGCAGAAGGTCCCAGGGCTTCGGCCACCGGCACCCAGCGTGCCTCCGCGGCATCCGACCCCGCGGTCGGCTCGGGCAGGTTCGCGCCCAGCGCCAGCCAGGCGACCGTGACGACCCGGAAGCGAGGGTCCCGGCCAGGATCTCCGTATGCCGCGAGCTGCTCGAGGATGACGTCGTCCCGTCCGACTCCGGCCTCCTCACCGAGCTCGCGGTACGCGGCATCCTCGAGGTTCTCGTCGATCCCGACGAACCCGCCCGGCAGAGCCAGCCGGCCGGCATACGGATCGCCGCCACGCCGGACGAGAAGCACATGGAGCGCCTCCGAGCGCACGGACAGGATGACCAGGTCAGCCGTCACGTAGAAGGGTGGGTACTCGCTGCTGTAGGACACGGCACCACCTTAGGGTCAGCATGACAATTTATCGTGCTAGTTTGTGGTCGTACGGACACAGTGCTGCCGCGCCCGGATGCTCGAGCCGTCACGAACCCTCACCGAAAGGATCGCGACATGGCTCTCATCTCGTGCTTCAGCTGCCACTCGGACAACGACATCCACCTCGAGGGCACCGCTCCGGACGGATCTCGGATCCTGCGCTGCGGCGACTGCGGGCACACCTGGAGCCCGTCCGCCGTCACGACGACGCCGGCTTTCACCCGCACGCCGTACGAGATGGCCAAGGGCAGGTTCGCGACCGCCGAGATGGTCGACCCGGCGAGGGTTGCACGGGTCGAGCGGCTCAAGAAGCAGTTCGTCAAGCGGAACCCGGAGCCGGATGCCGACGTGACCGAGCGCTGGGCGCGCTACCGGCAGCTCTTCTCCGCCGAGGGCTTGGCCGCGTGTGAGCCACAGGACCTGCGTGACTTCGCGAGCGATCGAACCGGTGCGAGTGCCGGCAACACGTCGGTCCTCAACCGCGGCTGGAACCGGCTCGGCGCGGAGGAGGCCGCCGACCGCATCCGTGCGTCCGTCGAGTTCCTCGTGCGGGGTCCGCAGACCACGCCGGTCGAGGACCGGCTCACCATGCTCATCGAGGACGTCGACGGCACGGGCATGCCCGGCTTCAAGGAGGCGCTCCTCACCAAGGTGCTGTGCGTCATGGAGCCCGACCGCTTCCTGCCGATCCTCACCTACGGCACCGAGGAGTCCGGCAAGCGGGAGCTGATCGAGACCATGTACGGGCTCCACCTGCCCAAGCCCGACCCGACGTCGATGCAGATCGGCCGCCTCGCCACGTGGTCGAACGACCTGCTCCTCGACCTCGCGGGTGAGGGGTTCGACGGGACCCAGCACGCTGCCGCCTTCCTCACCTGGGCCAAGGACCGCGTGAGCCACACGGCGCTGACGGCAGTGCGCTAAGCCCCGAGGGGTTGTGCGACAGCGGTCGGAAGGCGGAGCGCCACGAACACGGCGGCGGCGCAGGCGACGGCGGCCGCGACCGGCTGGAGAACCGGCACGGTGAACGCCGCGAGGAAGAACACCACCAGCGAGACACCGTAGGTCCAGCCCGCCCATCGCAGCGATGGCGCCGTGCGAGCCAACGCCCGGGCGAGGACCAGCGCCCCGGCGACGAACGCCAGCGCTCCGAGGGCCACGGCGGTCAGCAACGGGGCGCCATAGACATCGTCATAGAGCCCCTCCGCTCCGGGCATCCCATCGAGGAACGCACGCCCGATGGCGGGCTGCGCGTACGCAGCGGCCGCGAAGACGCTCGTGAGCAGGACGTTGCCGATGATGGTCAGTGCCGAGGCGACCAGGGCGGTGCCCGCCGCAGGCCCTCGCAGCATCAGCACCATCGCGCAGACCGTCCCCACGACGCCGAGACCCGCGCCGAGGATGCTCGCGCCGAGGTGGCTCACCACGAAGACGTCGGTCGTCACGTAGCGGGACCAGGCCGCGAAGTCCTCGGTGTGGTCGGGCTCGTGAGTGATCGTGCTCAGCGCCAGAAGCAGGGCGTACACCGGGAGCAACCAGAGCCCCAGCGCGGCGAGCCGGCCATGGGTCTCTGTCCCCCGCGACGAGGTCGTCGTCGTCATTCCTCGATGGTAGGACGGCGTCGCCACTCACTCATCCGATAGGAGCAGAGCCCTGCCCATGGAGAGCTGGCGTTGGGATCCGTCGGGCGCCGGCTGTGGAGAACAGGTCCGGGCGCGGTCAGACCAGCCAGGTCCCATGGCGCATGAGAGTGCGGCCCGCCATCTCGTTCGCCTCACGCCACGCCTGCACCCGGACCGGCCGCAACACGAGGAACACGTACCCGGCACTGAGCCGGGGGTCCCAGTCCGCCTGTGCGACATACGCCTCACCGAGGGGACCGGCCGCGCCGGCGTCGACGGCGCTCTCCAGGGTGGCGTCGATCATCACCACATCGCGCGGCGGTCCGACAGCGAGTCGGGCCACGCCGGACGCCCGCAGGTTGCGTGCAGTCACCGAGCTGTGCTCGACGGCGATGACCGCTCGCTCGTCGACCCACGCCAGCGACACGGGGACGAGGTGCGGAGCGCCCGTGGGCGACGCAGTGGCGACCCATGTGTCGATCGCTGTAGTCGCCAGCATCGCGAGTGCGTCTGCCTTGCGGGTCTCCGGGTCACGAGGCGGTTCGCTGCCTGTCACGCGCGACATGGTGTCACGCCGTTGCAATGAGCACGACCCGGCGGATGCTCCGATCCCTCCGCGTCGCCGTTCGCGGTGATCTTCGGCGGGTGCCTGGTGGGAGCCGCCTCAGGGGCGCGGGTTGGTGCGGCTCCACCCGCGATCGTCGCGCCGCCACCCCATCCCGGCGGCGCACCGGTTACACACGGCTGCCACCTCGTCGGCGTCGCGCCCGGTGGCCGGTTGGACGTCGAGCCAGTCGATGTGCGGGAACCGAAGGAGCTGGGACCGGTGGAGCGACAGGCCGCACAGCGTCTGGTTCGTCCCGGGAACCCAGGCGTGCACCTCGCCGGACGGCGCCCGGATGCCGTCCGGGTCCGTCCACGCGCCGGTGGCCGCCACCGAAGCCCTCATGCGGTCCCGCTACCCGGCGGCTCGGCCTCACACACGGCCGACCACGTCCATGCTCAGGGCCGTGCGCGGCGGGCGCGCTCAGCGAACTCGTCCAAGGCGGTGATCACCTCGTCGGAGCGCCACACCACGTCACGTCTGCGGTCGCCGCCGTGCTCGTTCCTGGAGGTGACGATCCCGGCTTCGCTCAGCTGCCGCAGCGCCCGATCTGCCGCCGGCTGCGAGACACCCGTGCGCTCCTGAACCAGCCGGGAGGTCACGGCCGGTTGGGCCAGCAGGATGGGCAGGATCCGCCACGCCACCGAGTCCCGGCGCGCAGTGAGAACGGCGTGCCAGCGCTCGTCGATCCCCTTGAGTGTCGCGGCGAGAACCCGGCTGTTGCCGATGGCGGCGAACGTGGCCTCGCTGAACCGGGCGACGATCTGGTTGGGGTCCCCGGCGCGGTAGGCGGTCAAGGCGCTGAAGTAGGTGCCGGTGTCGGTGAGCAGCCCTGCCGAGATGGGCACGGTGGTGCGCGTGGTGGCCCGGCCGTGCCTCAGCATGGCGTGGACCAGGGCCCGCCCGGTCCGGCCGTTGCCGTCGACGAAGGGGTGGATCGTCTCGAACTGGGCGTGAGCAATCGCGGCGTGCGCGATGAGCGGCAGGTCGGTGCGGCCGATGAACACGCACAGGTCCTCGATGCCGTCCTCGATCCGCTCGTGGTGCGGCGGGACGAACTGCGCGCCGTGCGGGTAGGCACCGGACCCGCCGATCCACACCGGCTCCGAGCGGAAGACCCCCGGGTCGGCCGACGCCTGGCCGTGCATGAGCGCGGCGTGGATCGCGAGGATCGAGGCCGGTGTCATCCGGTCCGCCCCGGCGAGGGCACGCTGCATCGCCTCGACGTTGGCCGCGACGAGCTCGGCGTTCGAACCGTGCTTGGCCAGCCCGATCTCGGCGAGGGCCAGCGCCCGGGCACCTGCGGTGATGTTCTCGATCTGCGACGACGAGGACGACTCGGTGCGCAGCAGCACCGACGCCAACGGCGCGAACTCCCCCTCCCCGCCGAACATCGCCGAGAGTTCGGCGTCGAACCGCGTCACCTCGGCCCGGGCGTCCTCCGCGGCCGCGGCCACCGCGTCATCAAAGGTCAGGCGCATGGTGGCGATCCGTGGCGGGACCGCTGCCTGGTACGTCGTTCCCTTCCGGACGGCCGCCGCCCGGGACATGGTGGCCACGGGCGACTGGGGCCGCCATCGTCGGGCCTCCCACCGCAGCGCCAGGGCGTCGCTGCTCATGCCCGGGCTCGCTTCATCTTCTCCGGGCTCACGTTACATAACGTTATCAGAATATCGTTATGTAAGGAGTGGGGTCGGCATCCGGGATCGACGTCCAGCGCCACGCAACGCCGTCAGCATGAGGCCGACCGACAGCGTTGAGCTCACAGCGCACGTCGAGGCGACCGGTCCGGATGCCGGGTCAGCGCACCCACTGAAGGCTGGCGTCGCGCGCTGCCTCGACCTGTGAGCCGGTCTGGCGGCGCGCCATCCGCCGCAGCACCATCGGGGTGAGCACCGAGCCGACGATGGCCCAGATCCCGAGCACGACGATGGTCTCCGTCGTGCGCCACGATCCGCCCACCTCGAGTGCCGCCGCCTCGTCGGGGAGGAAGGCGGACCGCATCCCGAGCGCGATCCAGTACATCGGGAAGATCTGCGCCACGACCTGCACCCACCCCCACAGCATCTGGATCGGGTAGAAGATCCCCGAGATGCCGGCCAGGACGAGCACCGGCAGCATGCCCCACGTGCCGACCTTCTGCGTGTTGGGCACGAGGGCGCCGATCACCATGCCGATCGGCATCGTCGCCAGCAGGCCGAGCACGAGCACCCATACGACGGTGAACCAGCCGGACGGCTCGGCCATGAGGTCGTCGAAGAGGAGGAAGCTCGGGACGAGGATGACGACCATCTGGGGCAGGAGCGACAGCGACTGGAACAGCAGCTGCCCGGTGAAGTAGCCACGCAGGCCGTGCGGCACCGCCTTGTGCCGCAGCAGTGTGCCGTCCTCCTTCTCCATCGCCAGCGCGTACGCCGGGCCGATGATGACCCCGAAGGCGATCAGCGCCCCGAGAATGCTCGGCAGGGCCACCGAGGGCAGCAACAGGTCGGTGCCCTCCACCTCGGCGTCGCGCCGGAGGAACAGGTATCCGACCGTCAGCGCGGCCGTGAACAGGTAGAAGCCCTGGTCCTGAGTGCTGCGGATGCTCTGCGAGAACTCCGTCCACCCACGACGGAGGCCGAGATGATCGCGTTCCGGGTCGGGCTCGTCGCTGTGATGGGCATGGCCTGATCGCCTGGCGTCGTCGCGCTCATCGGGTCACCTCCGCGAAGAGCCGGGCCGCGGCCTCCCCGTGCCCGGCCTCGTGCTGCTGGACGAGCGAGAGGTAGGCGTCCTCGAGCCTCGCCCGGCGCACCTCGAGGTCACGGAGGTCGTCGCCGAGCTGCTCGAACAGGCCTCTCACGAAAGCCGTTGCGTCGGGCACCGACTCGCTGTGGCTTTCGCCGAATGCCGTCCACCGCACGAGGGACTCGCCCTCCAGCCGCCGCGAAAGGCCGTCCACCGTGTCGTCCGCGACGATCCGACCCGGCGGCCAGCACGAGCACCCGGTCGGCGAGCTTCTCGGCCTCGTCGAGGTCATGGGTGGTGAGGAGGATGGTCGTTCCCTCCGAACCGGCGAGCTCGCGCACCAGCCCGTGGAACTCGCGTCGCGCCTGCGGGTCGAAGCCCGCGGTCGGCTCATCGAGGAAGAGCAGCTCCGGCCGCCCGACGATCCCGACCGCCACGTCGAGGCGCCGCCGTTGCCCTCCCGACAGGGTGGCGATCTTGCGGTCGGCCAGCTCGATGAGGCCCACGGTCTCCAGCAGCAGGTCGATGTCGTGCGGGCGACGTCTCTCGGGCGTGGAGTAGGGAGCGAAGTATCCACCGAGCTGGGTCAACAGCCGGCGCGGGGTCCAGCGGGTGGTCCCGCCACGACTGCAGGACGACACCCGTGCGCGCCCGCCAGTCCTCCCCGGCCCGCGCAGGATCCTGCCCCAGCACGCTGACCTCGCCGGCGGACCTGATCCGGAAGCCCTCGAGGATCTCGATGGTCGTCGTCTTTCCTGCGCCGTTCGGCCCGAGCAGACAGACGACCTGGCCGCTCGAGATGTCGAAGTCGACCCCGGTCAGCACATCGTTGTCCCCGTACCGCATCCGCAGGTCGCGAACCCTCACCACCTGTTCCATGGGTGGGCGCCTCCTTCGGGAGCGGATGCCGGA
>CAWBEJ010000010.1:0-95613 GCA_963787805.1 uncultured Actinomycetota bacterium
GGACGACCTGCGCGCCCTGGTCGTGCACCTCCCCTGAGCAGGTCGCCGAGTGCACGGTGTGCGGCGCAGCAAGGACGTCCGTCATGGCTCAAACCTAGGGATGCCGGACCGCACCGACCAGTGCCGGCTCCTGCGGATTCCATCCGGACGATGCACTCATCGGCCATTCGGACCGACTATCGGCGGACGGCTGGACGCACCTCGTTCGTCTGCATAGCGTCGTACGCCTCACCCCTGTTGACCTGCAGGGAGGCAGAGAACGAGCCACCGGAGGGGAGAAGCAGGCGACGGGGGAACCGGGAGCAGGGGTCCCGGTTCCCCCCGTCGTCGAAGGTCAGGTCCTGGCGGCCTCGAGGCGCGCCAGGGCCTCCACCCGCTCGGCCGCGTCGTCGACGATGCGTTCGGGATAGCCGCGCGAGTAGCCATAGAGGTCGTCCCAGGGCTCGTGCGCGCTCGCTCCGTCGAGGTGGGCCAGCTCAGGCACCCACCGCCGGACGTACTTCCCGTCCGGGTCGAACCGCAGCCCCTGGGTGACCGGGTTGAAGACCCGGTAGTACGGCGACGCGTCGGTTCCCGTGCCCGCCACCCACTGCCAGCCGTGGTTGTTCGAGGCGATGTCGCCGTCGACGAGGTGGTCGAGGAAGTGCCGGGCGCCGACGGGCCGCCGCACGTGCAGGTCCTTGGTCGGAGGGCTCCGCGGTGACCATCCGCACCCGGTTGTGCATCCAGCCTTCCGACAGCAGCTGCCGCATCCCGGCATCCACGATGGGGAAGCCCGTGCGGCCGGCCCTCCATGCGTCGACGCGGTCGCCGGGCTCGTCGTAGCACAGCCCGCGGAGCTCGGGTCGTAGGTCGTGCCAGGAGCTCGCGGGGTGGTGCCACAGCACATCGGCGTAGAACTCACGCCACGCCAGCTCGGACTCGAAGACGCGGGCACCCTTCCCTCGATTGCCGGCGAGGTCCGCGAGCAGCGTCCGAGGGTGCAGCACACCCAGCTTGAGATAGGGGGACAGCCGTGACGTGCCGTCCACGTCCGGCCAGTTCCGGGCGTCGCCGTATGCCGTCAGCCCGCCGTCCCGGAACCTCCGCCATCGCGTCAGCGCGGCATCCTCGCCGGCGTCGGGCGGCCGCGGGAGGTCGGCGGCGGCGAGCGCGGCCGACGCGGCAGTCGCGTCGGCGTCACCGCGAGCCGGTCGGAGCGGGAGCTCGTCGGGCGTCTCCGCGGGTGCCGGCCAACCGTGCGCCCGCCAGGCCTTCGAGAACGGCGTGAAGACCTTGTAGGGCTCTCCAGAGCCGTTGACGACCAGCCCAGGCCCGACGGCGTACGGCGTGCCCGTCTCGACCCACTCGACACCGGCGGCCACGAGGCGGGCTGCGACGACCTCGTCGCGACGTCGACCGGCCAGCATCGTCTCGCGCGAGACGTGCACGGACGCGGCACCGACGCGGCCGGCGAACTCCGGGACCACCCGCCGAGGATCGCCGTGGAGGGGCCAGGGCACCGCCGAATGCCTCGTCCGTCGCACGCCACGTCGCCGCGAGCCAGGCTCGGCGCGCGACCCCGCCGCCGTCCCACAGACGTGGGTCGACGACGAACACGACGACGAGGTCACCACCGCCCGCCGCGTCGCGGGCGGCGAGCAGTGCGGGATGGTCGCGCCGACGCAGGTCGCGTCGGAGCCAGAGCACAGCGGTCATGTCCACATCAGCTCAGCCGGTCAAGGAGGAGTGGGAGGAGGTAGAGCATGCCGAGCGACCAGGTGAGGTGGGTGATCATGGGTCCGAGGATGCCGCCCGTCACCCGGCGCTGGAACGCCACGACGAGGCCCACCAGAGCGGCCGCGAGGACGAGCAACGGGATGCCGGAGGTCGCGGTGACGAGCGCATAGATGACGGTGGTGACAGCCACGGCGTGACGCCGGCCCACCCCCGCGTAGAGCGCGCCCCGGAAGTACAGCTCCTCCGCGATGCCGTTGACGATCGTGATGACGGTGACAAGGGCGAGGGAGCCACCCGGGCATGGTCGAGCAGCTCCTGGACCGGGTTGCGGAGGACGGGGATCTGGGCGACGACGACAGCACCCGCCATGAAGAGGGCGAGGAGGAGACACCCCAGCGCGAGGGACTGCACGATCCCCCTGCTCGACCCCTTGCCCGCCCGGGTGTGCCCCCGTCCAAGGTGGAGCGGACCCGACGCGAAGGCACCGACCGCCCAGACCGCCGCCAGCGCGAAGGTTGCCACGTAGAAGACCTCGTTGCCGGGCTCGATCCGCAGGGCCCAGGCGAGGACGACGGCACCGACGAGGAGGGTGACCGCGGCCACCACCCGGCGGCGACGGAACGCCCCGTCCGGCTCGCTGTGGTCACGTGGCACCGGGTCGACGAGGGCGGCACGGAAGAAGGCTCGGAGCTCGAGGACCGGGTTCACCGAGCGACCGCTGTCACGAGCCACCCCTGCGGCCACCTCCGGCCCAGGAGGGGTCGGCCGCCGTGATCCGGGCGGGGTCCACGGTGCCGGGCTGAGGACGGGGGTCCGCCCCGTCGCCGGCGATGGCGTCGGCGACCGCCTTGTCGTACGGGAGCGGACCACCGGGAGGAGGGCCGACGAGGTCGTCGATGTCGTGCTCGCTGCACACGACCTCGTGGAGCAGGCTCCCGACGAGAGGCTTCGCGACCCCGGTGGGCACGGGCGTCACGAGGCCCACCCACTGGCTGGCGAGGTACGGCGTGAGCACGGGCACGGAGACGATCCGGCGCGTTCTGAGCCCGGCGATCGCAGCGAAGCGGTCGATCATGGCCCGGTAGGTCAGGACGTCGGGACCACCGATGTCGAACGTCCGGCTGACGTTCGCCGGCAGGTCGGCAGCACCGACGAGGTAGTGGAGGACGTCACGTACCGCGATGGGCTGGATGCGGTTGTCGAGCCACTTGGGCGTCACCATGACCGGGAGTCGGGTGGTCAGGTGCCGCAGCATCTCGAAGGACGCCGAGCCCGAGCCGAGGATGACGGCCGCCTGGAGCACCGCCGTCGGGACGCCGCTCGCCATGAGGAGGTCACCGACCTCGACCCGCGAGGCCAGGTGGTCGCTGAGCGGCCCGTCGTGCGGGTGCAGGCCGGAGAGGTAGACGATCCGGCTGACCCCTGCCTCGGAGGCGGCGATGCCGAACGTGCGCGCCAGCGAGCGGTCGCGCTCGACGAAGCCACCCTCTCCGTCCATGGAGTGGAGGAAGTAGTAGGCGACGTCGACCTCCCGCAGAGCCGTGGCGAGGACGACCTGTGACGAGGCATCACCCTCGACGACCTCGACCCGGTCGCGCCAGGTGCGGTCGGCGACCTTGCCGGCATCCCGGGTGAGGGCGCGCACCTGCCACCCCTCGTCGAGGAGCCGCGGCACGAGACGGGACCCGATGTATCCGGTGACCCCGGTGACCAGTGCGCGTCGGGGCGTGCTCACCGTCGGTCCAGGGCTGTCGTGAGCTGCCGGGCCGTGCGGTCGCCCAGCCGGCCGTCCCACTCCACGGCGTTACGGAGGTCGACGAGGTGGCGGAACACCGCGTCCCGTGGCCGGGTCGTCGAGCCGGTGCGCTCGATGGTGGTCATGGGCCCTCCTCGCGGGTCACATCGGGACACTCATGAGTGTCGAACGTATCCTGAGACCGTAGGACTCGGGGCCGACGTTCGTCAAATGTTTGTCAAATGTGCTCGGCAGGGTTAGCGTGGTGGTCGTGAGGGCTTCGGTACCGCCGACGATGCGGATCGGCGAGCTCGCCGCCAAGGTCGGCGTGAGCACCCACGTGCTGCGCGCGTGGGAGAGCCGCTACGGTCTCCTGCGGCCGGTCCGGTCCGCGGGGGGCTACCGCCTCTACGGGCACGAGGACGAGCGGCGGGTGCGAGAGGTGGTGGCACTGCGCTCCCAGGGCGTGAGTGCCGTCGAGGCGTCCCGCCGGGTCCTGGCCGCCGACCGCAACGGCTCCTCCACCGACGACGGAGACTCCGACGTGGTCGGTTCCGTAGCCGGTGTCGTGGGGGACGTCGTCGCAGGCGCCGGGTCCGAGGCAGCCGACCGTGCGGTGGGGGGCGCGGGAACGGCATCCGCCGAGCGGGCGACGCGCGACCTCGCGCCCGCCGGCCTGCGCACCGACCCACCGATGCTCGTGGCCCAGCTCCTCGACGCCGTCACCGCGCTCGACGAGGACCGCGCGCACGCGGTCCTGGACACCGCCTTCACCGAGCGCTCGGTCGAGAGCGCGATCATCGACGTCCTCCTCCCCCTGTTCGTCCGTGTGGGGGAGATGTGGGAGCTCGGTCGGATCGGCATCGCACAGGAGCACTTCGCGAGCAGCCTGGTGCGCCGACGGCTCGGGGCGCTGTCGCTCACCTGGGGGGTCGGCAGCGGGCCGGTCGCGGTGCTGGCCTGCCCGCCCGGGGAGTTCCACGACATCGTCCTGCTCAGCTTCGGCGTGCTGCTCGCCCGCGCGGGGTGGCGCGTCCGGTATCTCGGCCCCGACACCCCGGTGCACTCGCTGGCGGCGGCGGCGCGGCTCACGGCGGCCGACGCGGTGGTCCTCGCCTGCCGGCGGCCGTCCGGGTTCCGGGCCCATGCCAGCGCCCTGCGACGCCTCGGCGAGGAGCACCCGGTGTGGCTCGCCGGACGGGGTGCGACGCCGCGGGTGCTCGAGGAGATCGCGGTCAACCACCTCGGTGCCGACCTCGTGGCCGCCGTGGCCGAGCTGACGAGCACCGCGCGGGCCCGCCGCTCCGAACGTGGGCAGCAGGAGAACCCGGCGATGGCCGACGCCGACGCGTCGGTCGCGGCAGGCCGCGCCACCGACGCGGCCGAACCGCCGTCCGCCTGACCGAGCCGAGCAGACCCCGGCTGTCGAGTCAGCCGACGACCTGTGCGACCGCGTGGATGCCGAGCCCGGCGAGTGCGCCCACGATCGTCCCGTTGATGCGGATGAACTGGAGGTCTCGGCCCACGTGCAGCTCGATGCGCTCGGCGGCCTCCTTGCCGTCCCAGCGGTCGACGGTGACCGAGATGACCTCGGCCAGCTCGGTGCCGTAGGTGTTGACGAAGAACGAGACGGCTTCCCCGAGCCGGGCCTCCAGCCGGCCGCGCCACACCTCGTCCTCGACGAGGTGGCGACCGAGGTGCTCGAGGAGCTCGTCGCCCCGGGTGTGGAAGTACGAGGTCTCGTCGTCCATGGCCGTCGTGAGCGACGTGCGGAACGACCGCCACAGCCCGAGGGCGGTCTCGGGCACCTGCGGGTGCGCGAGCAGACGCTCCTTGAGCGACTCCGCCTGGGCCATCACCTCCGGGTTGCCCTGGAGATCGGCGGCCAGCCGCTTGAGCAGGTCGTCGAGGGCGAGTCGCGCCGGGTGCGTCGGGGTGTCACGGATGTCGCTCAGCCAGTCCAGCACCTGCTGGTACGTCCAGCCGATGACGCGGTCGTCGAGCCAGGGGGGCGTCCACCACGGCGCGCGCTCGCCGAGCACCGCGGCATACGTGCCGGGGTTGTCCCCGAGCCAGTCGTGCAGCTGCTCGAGGCCGAGGTCGACGAGCCCGTGGTGCGTCTGCTCCTCGACGACGCCCTCGAGAAGGGCGCCGGCGATCGGCGCGATGGGCTCGCGGGTGAGCCTCGGCACGAGGAAGTCCTCGACGAGCCCACGGACCTCGTCGTCCGAGAGCCGACCGAGACCCGCTCGGGCGACCCGCACGACCTCGGTGCGGATGCGTGCCCGATGACCGGGAACGCCGAGCCACAGGCCGATCCGCTCCCCCACGCGCGCCGTGGCGAGCCGCTCGCGGGCGATCTCCTCGGTGAGGAAGTTCTCGGTGACGAACTCCTGGAGGTTGCGTCCGATCTCGTTCTTCCGCTTCGGGATGATCGCCGTGTGCGGGATCGGCAGACCGAGGGGGTGCTTGAAGAGGGCGGTCACCGCGAACCAGTCGGCGAGTGCGCCCACCATCGCCGCCTCGGCCGCCGTGTTGACGTACCCCCACACGCCGTCCTGGTCGAGCTGCAGCGTGGCGACGAAGACGACCGCCGCGAGCACGAGGAGGGAGACGGCGAGGAGCCGCATCCGGCGCAGGCCGGACCGCCGGACGGCATCCGCCGGCGAGGGGACCATGAGGCTCACGCGCCGATCCTGCCCCATGGACGTCGGCATTCGGACGGGGATGCCGGCCGCGCGCGGGCCGCCGGCGCCGCACCTAGGCTGGTCGGGTGCGCTTCCTCAACGACCTGCTGCCTCAGCACGACCTCACGTACGACGACGTCTTCATGGTGCCGAACCGCTCCTCGGTGTCGAGCAGGCTCGACGTCGACCTCGCGAGCGTCGACGGCACGGGGACGACGATCCCGCTCGTGGTCGCCAACATGACCGCCATCGCGGGCCGCCGCATGGCGGAGACGACCGCCCGGCGGGGCGCCCTGACCGTCATCCCCCAGGACATCCCGGCCGAGGTCGTGCGCGACGTCGTCGCCTGGCAGAAGTCGCGCCACCTCGTCTACGACACGCCGATCACCCTCGACCCGACGACCACCGTCGGCGAGGCGCTCATCCTGCTGCACAAGCGCGCCCACGGCGCCGCGCTCGTCACGGTCGGCGAGCGCCCGGTGGGGATCGTCACGGAGACCGACCTCACCGGTGTCGACCGGTTCACCCAGCTCGAGGACGTCATGGTCCGCGACTTGGTGACGCTGGCGGACGGGGTGGATGTCGAGTCGGCGTTCGACACCCTCTCCCACTCCCGGCGGAGGCTCGCGCCGGTGGTGGGTGCCGACGGCCGTCTCGTCGGCATCCTCACGAGGTCCGGGGCGCTACGGGCGCACCTCTACGCGCCGGCCGTCGACGCCGACAACCGCCTTCGCATCGCCGCCGCGGTCGGCGTCAACGGCGATGTCGCGGCCAAGGCCACCGACCTGCTCGACGCCGGCGCTGACGTGCTCGTCATCGACACGGCTCACGGCCACCAGGAGAAGATGGTCGACGCCCTGCGCGCGGTGCGCGCCCTCGACCCCCAGGTGCCGGTCGTCGCCGGCAACGTCGTCTCGGCCGAGGGCACGTGCGACCTCATTGCCGCCGGTGCCGACATCGTCAAGGTCGGCGTCGGGCCCGGCGCGATGTGCACGACGCGGATGATGACGGCCGTCGGCCGACCGCAGTTCTCCGCCGTCCTCGAGTGCGCGACGGCCGCCCGAGAGCTGGGCAAGCACGTCTGGGCCGACGGAGGAGTCCGCCATCCACGGGACGTCGCCCTCGCCCTGGCGGCCGGCGCCTCCAACGTCATGATCGGCTCGTGGTTCGCCGGGACGCTCGAGTCCCCCGGCGACCTCTACACGGACGAGGCGGGCCGGCAGTACAAGGAGTCGTTCGGCATGGCGTCGTCGCGAGCGGTGCGGAACCGCACGGGGAGCGACACGGCATACGAACGAGCCCGCAAGGCGATGTTCGACGAGGGCATCAGCTCGGCCCGCATGTACGTCGACCCGGCTCGGCCCAGCGTCGAGGACGTCCTCGACGAGATCGTCGCGGGTCTGCGCAGCAGCTGCACGTATGCGGGTGCCCGCACCTTGGAGGAGTTCACGGCACGCGCGACGGTCGGCATCCAGAGCACCGCCGGGTTCGCCGAGGGCCGCGCCGTGCACACCTCCTGGTGACCCTCCCCCTCCCCCTCCCGCCTCCCCGACTTCGTCTGTGAGGGTGCGGCGACACGCCGTGCCAGCCGCGTGTTGCCGACCATCTGACAGACGAAGTCGGGGAGGTCGGGGCGGTGGGGTGGGGCAGGATGCCGGTATGCCGTACGACGTCGCCTCTGTCCGTGCCCAGTTCCCCGCCCTCGCGGAGGGTGCGGCGCACTTCGACGGCCCCGGCGGCACCCAGGTGCCCGAGGTCGTCGCCCGGGCGGTCGCGCAGACCCTGACGAGCGCCATCTCCAACCGCGGCACCGTCACCCCCTCCGAGCGACGCGCGGACCAGGTCGTCGACGACTGCCGGGCGGCCCTCGCCGATCTCCTGGGCGCCGACCCGAGAGGCATCGTCTTCGGGCGCAGCGCGACGGCGCTGACCTATGACCTCGCCCGCGCCCTCGCCAAGCAGTGGGGGCCCGGCGACGAGGTGGTCGTGACGCGCCTCGACCACGACGCCAACATCCGGCCGTGGGTACAGGTCGCCGAGTCGGTCGGCGCGACCGTGCGTTGGGTCGACTTCGACCGCGCCACCGGCGAGCTCTCGGCGGACGCCGTCGCCGCGCAGCTGAGCGAGAACACCCGGCTCGTCGCGACGACCGCCGCGTCGAACCTCATCGGGACGCGCCCGCCCGTGTGCCGGATCGCCGACCTCGCGCACGAGGTCGGGGCGCTGCACTGGGTCGACGGCGTGCACGCCACCGCCCACTCGTCCGTCGACCTGCCGGCCCTGCACGCCGACGTCTGGACCTGCTCGCCCTACAAGTTCATGGGGCCGCACTGCGGGGTGCTGGCCGCCGATCCGGCACTCCTCGAGACGCTTCACCCCGACAAGCTCCTGCCCTCGACGGATGCCGTCCCTGAGCGGTTCGAGCTCGGCACCCTCCCGTACGAGCTCATGGCCGGGACGACGGCGGCGGTCGACGTCATCGCCGGCCTCGCGGACGCCGACACCGAACGCACACCCGGGTCTGCGGTGACAGCGGCCACCGCCAGCCGTCGGGAGCGGATCGAGCTCGCCATGAAGGTCGTCCACGCCCACGAGGCGGCGCTCCTCGACGTCCTCGAGCCGGCGCTGCGCGAGCTGCCCGGGGTGACGGTGTACAGCAACGCCGGGTCGCGCACGCCCACCCTGCTGTTCACCGTCGACGGTCGCGACCCGCAGGAGATCCGTGGCGCCCTGGCCGAGCGCGGGGTCAACGCGCCGGCCGGCCACTTCTACGCGATCGAGTGCTCGCGGCACCTCGGCCTCGGGGACGCCGGCGGTGTGCGGGTGGGCCTCGCGCCCTACAGCTCGGAGGACGACGTCGACCGCCTCGTCACCGGCCTGACCGAGATCGTCCGCTAGCACGAGAGGCCACCATGGCACCACGCGACCACGACCCCGTGCTCATCACCGGCTGCTCCACGGGCATCGGCCGTGCCACCGCCCAGGCGCTCCTGGCGGCTGGCCACACGGTCTGGGCGACGGCCCGGCGGCCCGACGTCCTGTCTGACCTGAAGACCCTCGGCGCGCGCGTCGCCGCCCTCGACGTCACCGACGAGGAGTCCATGCGCTCCGCCGTCGCCGAGGTCGAGGACGTCCACGGCGCCGTCGGCACCCTGGTCAACAATGCCGGCTACGGCGAGTACGGCGCGGTGGAGGAGGTGGATCTCGACAAGGTCCGGACGATGTTCGAGACCAACGTCTTCGGCCTCGCGAGGATGTGCCAGCTCGTCCTCCCGGCGATGCGGCAGGGGGGTCGCGGCCGCATCGTCAACATCAGCTCGATGGGCGGCCGGATGACCTTCCCCCTCGGCGGGTACTACCACGCGACCAAGTACGCCGTCGAAGCCATCAGCGACGCACTGCGCGTCGAGGTGCTGCCCTTCGGCGTGCGGGTCGTCGTCGTCGAGCCGGGCGTCACCCGCAGCGCCTTCGAGGAGACCATCGGAGGTTCCCACGGTCTGGCGGCCCACGACGACAGCCCGTATGCCGAGATGCGAGCGGCCGTGAGCGCGAGCAACGCCGACGCCTACGGGAGCCAGCGCGTGGCGACGTCGTCGGAGAGCGTCGCGAAGGTGATCCTTCGGGCGGTGGAGGCCGACAAGCCCCGCACGCGGTACCTGCTGACCCCCGCCGCCCGGGCGATGGTCACCACGAGGACGGTCGGCGGCGACCGGGTGTGGGATGCCCTCGTCCGCCGCCAGATCGGTCTCTGATGGTCGCCCTTCTCGAGCCGCTCGAGGCTCCGGTCCACCCGGTTGAGGCACTGCGCCGGATCAGCTTCCTGCTCGAGCGGACGCGCGCCGGAACGTACCGGGTGGAGGCGTTCCGCAACGCCGCCAAGACGCTCAAGACCCTGGACCCCTCGGAGCTGCGCGAGCGGGCCGACGCCGGGACCCTTCAGCAGCTGCCCGGCATCGGCAAGTCCACCAGCGGCGTCATCGCCGAGGCCCTGCGAGGTGACCTCCCGGCGTACCTGGTGTCCCTGCAGGAGAAGGCGGGCGGGCCGCTCGTGGACGGCGGGGACGAGCTGTATGCCGCGCTGCGCGGGGACTGTCACCTTCATTCGGACTGGAGCGACGGCGGCTCGCCCATCGACGAGATGGTGATGACCGGCATCGAGCTGGGTCACGACTGGCTCGTCCTCACCGACCACAGCCCCCAGCTGCGGGTCGCCAACGGCCTGACGGTGGAGCGGCTCACCCAACAGCTCGGGATCGTCGACGCCATCAACCGGTCCGTCGGCGGACGCTTCCGGATACTCAAGGGGATCGAGGTGGACATCCTCGACGACGGGTCCCTCGACCAGACCGAGGCGATGCTGGCTCAGCTCGACCTCGTCACGGCATCCGTGCACAGCAAGCTGCGCATGAACGGGGGACCCATGACCACGCGGATGGTGACCGCCGTCTCAAACCCGAGGGTGAACGTCCTGGGCCACTGCACGGGCAGGCTCGTCACCGGGTCGCGGGGCATCCGCCCGCAGTCCGACTTCGACGCGCGGGCCGTCTTCGAGGCCTGCGCCGAGCACGGGACGGCCGTCGAGATCAACAGCCGCCCCGAGCGCTGCGACCCACCGGACGAGCTCATCCGGCTCGCCCTGGAGATCGGCTGCCTGTTCTCGATCGACTCGGACGCCCACGCACCGGGGCAGCTCGACATGAAGGCCTATGGCTGCGAGCGAGCTGAGCGGCTCGGTGTCCCGTGGGACCGCATCGTCACGACCTGGGATGCCGACCGCCTGCTCGCGTGGGCGACCCCGGGCTGACCGACCGCCGGGTCAGGCGCTCGCCCGGCCACGCCCTTCGAGGTCCTCGCGCAGCGTCCGCACGTCGACCTCGAGCGTCCGGAGCAGTGCCCGGATGCCGTCGTCGTCGGCGCGCAGGATGCCGCGCGCGAGGTGCTCCTCCCGGACCTCCCTGCTCCGGTCGCGAATGGCCTCGCGGAGCGCGAGCTCGATCGACTTCTTCGCGGCGGCGGCGAAGCGGGGCCTTCCACCCAGGGAGATGCGCACGCGACCACGTCGACCGACCGGCTCGTCGGTGATGACGTCATCGGTGTCCCGACCCTCGCCGACACGAGTGGGATCGTCGAGCGCCCCCTCGCCGAAGGACGCCTCGACGGCCCGGCGGATCGCGCCGAGGTCGATGCCGAAGGACCGCAGCGCCTCGGCGTCGTCGTCGTCGAACGGATGCCGTGCCAGCCCGTCGTCGGCGTCGCCGATGCGTCCGAGGGCCGCGATCCGCTCCGCGTCGACCCCATGGCGCCGGAGAAGCATCGGGACGGGGCCGTGTCCGCGGGCGAGCTCGGTGAGGAGGTGGGTCGGGGTGACCTCCTCGTCGCCTCGCTCACGCGCGGTCTCGTGTGCGCCGACGACCGCCGCGCGCACCTCTCGGGTCAGGCGTTCGAACACGGTTACCTCCGGGCGTGCTTGCGGTGGACGGTCTGCTTGGTGACTCCGAGCGAGTCGGCGATGTCCTGCCAGGACCAGCCCTTGGCCCGGGCGTTCCGGACGTGCAGCGCCTCGAGGTTCTCGAGCAGACGGCGGAGAGCGGCGACTGCCCGCAGGCCAACGCGCGGGTCCGTGTTGTCGAGGTCCTCGGCGAGGTCGGTGGCGGAGGGAGACATGCCGTCAGCATATGTTGACGGGGATCATGGTGTCAACATATGCTGACGCCGGGCCGGCCTGCTCCGATGACCCGCGGCGAGGCGCACGGTGTTTTGGTGGCGGCGTGCACCGTCCCCTATGCTTTCGGAGTCCTCGACGGATCCGAGCGCTGCGCGCTGCGCGACCTTGAGGCCCGGTCGAGGTCGGGTCCCCATCGTCTAGCGGCCCAGGACCCCGCCCTTTCACGGCGGTAGCACGGGTTCGAATCCCGTTGGGGATACGCATGGCCTTGCCTCACAAGGCCCCGTAGCGCAGTTGGTTAGCGCGCCGCCCTGTCACGGCGGAGGTCGCGGGTTCGAGTCCCGTCGGGGTCGCTCCGGGATGGAGCGTTCGGAGCGATCCGGCCGCGTCGTCTCATCCGGCCAGGTAGCTCAGTTGGTACGAGCGTCCGACTGAAAATCGGAAGGTCGGCGGTTCGACCCCGCCCCTGGCCACCAGCGAGCCGCACTCATGGCGTTTCAGCACGGTCGTCGCAGCCTGAGGATTCGCGCCTGCCCTGCTGTTCCTGCGAACCGTGTGCTTCGACGGGCGCGAGCGAGATGAGGGTCGCCCCCATGTCCCGCACCTTGGCGAGCAGGCCGTGCAGTTCCGCCTGGTCGGCAACCGGGCCCCGAATCGTGGTGGTCCCGTCACCTTCGCGGGTGATGGTGAGGTCCCCCAACCACGGGGACCAGCGATCGTCGAGGTGACCCGCCAGGCTGATCGCGTAGCAGAGTCCCTTGTCACTGGGCGTCCCGCCGTCGGTCATGGCACGACCAGTCGGGCCGGTGTCGTCGCCGGGCGACGGCGCGGCTGTTCGCGACGAATGGCGCGCTCGGCGACGGCCAGGTTGATGGCCCAGGCGGCCCCCATGAGCAGCGCCGTCGTCAGGTCCCCGGTGCCGAAGACCACCGTGCCGATACCCAGCGTGAAGACCTGGGTGCCGGCGACCAGGCCGATTGCGTAGCTTCGGACCATCCACGCCCGATGGTCAGCGAAGTCGCGACGACGGGCCGCCGTGAACCCGAGGACGATGGTGATCACCATCGCCGCACCGAAGGCGATCCGAAGCGGGTACAGCACCTCACGAGTGGCCTCTGCGTTGGGATAGAACTGGTTCAGCCACAGCGCCGACACCGCCACCGCGAGCCCGGCCACCACGAGCACTCGCCCAGCCCGTCGATGCCAGCCGGGGTGGCGACGGCGGATCAGTGGCGAGAACTGAAAGGCACCCAGAATCGCGAACACCGTGGCGCTGACGATGTGCACGGCGACGGGCACAGGGGACGCGTCGTACCGGGCGTCCGACGGCATCGTCGACGCGCCCCCGGACAGTTCGACGAGGCGGAGAGACCCCGCGATGACCGGGACGCTCCCGAGGGCCACCAGGGCAGCAGGGACGCCCCAGCTCGACCGGCGTCGGCCGCCCGGTCGATGCGGCGCCTTCGACCGGACGACAGCAGCAGCGGCCGCGGCATCCTGGCTCATTCCGCACCCGCGGTGGCGAGGGGCGAGCTGCCGAAGGTGTCCGGCACGGACGTGATGTCGGCGGGCGCCCTGCGCGTCGTGGCCCACAGGGAGTAGCCGAGCCCGATCATGGCGATGCCGTTCGGGAGGGCCAGCAGACGGTAGAAGGCGTCCGGCATCACGGACAGCAGGATCGTGATGACGCCACCCACGGCGAGGAGGACGGTGGCCCACCGGGCGAGAACCCGAGCCCGCAACAGTGCGATGCCGAGGATGAGTCCTCCGGCCAGGAAGGAGATGTCCTGAGCCCGGAGCGCGATCGAGAGGAGGCCGATGTCGCCGGTGGGGGTGCCGCCGGTGATCTGGGCGATGACGTCCTCGACGTAGGCGGGATCGGACGCGACGAGGTGGGGGAGGACGAACGCAGCAAGGTACGTCATGCAGGCGATCAGGAGGTAACCCACGCTGAGCACGAGGTACCCGACGAGTCCGAGGACCCCGTTCCGGCGGACCTGGCTCAGGTACATACCGGTGATGCCGACGAGCGCCAGAACGGCCATCAGCATCTTGAGAGAGTCTCGAACCACCACCTCGGTCGTCGCGACGGTGGTCGCGTCCAGGTGCGGGTGGCCGATCTGTACTCCGATGAAGAGCAGTCCGGCGCCGACGGCTGCTGCGGCGGCGCCCCGAGTGAGGATGGTGGGTGTGATGGTCATGTCCGGCTCCAGGTCCATGTGGTCCGTGGCGGCTGCCGCGGGGATGCATGGAACGTAGGACGCGAGGGGGGGACCGGTCGTCACCACATGATGTGACTGGCGATGTGAGCCTCCCGTCGCAGCGGGCGCCCGGCTAGAGGAGTCCGAGCTGGTGCGCCCGGCGTACGGCGGCGCCACGGTTGGTGACGTCCAGCTTGGTGAAGATGCGTTTGGTGTGGGTCCGCAGGGTGTTGACCGAGACGTAGAGCCGGCGCGCGATGTCGGGGCCTGAGAGCTCGCTGTCGAGGAGTCGAAGCACGTCGAGTTCTCGAGGGCTCAACGGATTGACCAGGGAGTGTCGTGGTGGGGCTCCCTCATCGAGGGGCGCGGCTCCTTGCACACGTCTGTGGAGCCGCGGGGGGACGACGACCCCGTGTTCGGTGACCGCCCGATCGAGAAGGTCCAGCATCGGCGGGCCCGCGTCCAGGAACAGCCGCACGTGGCTGTCCGGTTCCGGCGTCGTTCCGACCGCCTGCTGCAGGGCGGCGACAGCCTCCGGCTCGTTGCCGCGGGCGTCGTGCGCGAGCGCCTGGAGCACCCGGATCTCGATGAGGCTGCCTTCCCGTCTCGCCTCGGCGGCCGCGGCGTGCAACCGGTCCAGGAGACCCAGGGCGGCGACCGCGGGCGGCGCGCCGGCTCCAGGTCCGGCGCTCGGGCGTGTGGCGCGGTCCTCGGCGAGGAGGAGTCGCACCAGGGTGAGGTGCTCGTACTCACGCAGGTATTCCGGGTCGTCGCCGACGCTCACACCTCGGCTCCGGGACCATTCGGTCGCCGTGGGCGGGTCCCCGGCGGCGATCGCCAGCCGGGCCTTCATGGCAGGAATGGGGCGGGTCTCGGGGTAGAAGCCGCGCCGGTAGAGCGGCTCAGCCAGGTCGAGGAGACGCCCCGCCTCGGCGTGGTCACCGGCGGCAGCCTGGACCTCCGCCATGGCGATGTACCACCGGTGCCGGTTCTCGCTGATGGACGCTTGCTGGGCGAGCACGTGTGCCGTCTCGAGGTGGTGCCGAGCACTGGTGAGCTCGTCCAGCTCACGGTCGAGCTCGGCCAGGCCCACGTGGAGGTCGGCGGTGGCGCGTGGGTAGGGCTCACCGTCTGCTGTCGCGTGGTCCAGGCTTCGCTCGTAGAGCTCGCGGGCGCGACTCGGCCGGCCCAGGGCGACCCACATGTCGGCGAGCACGATCGTGGCGTCCAGCTCGTCGACCAGGTTTCCCGCGGCGTGCAGGCTGCGGACCGCTGCATCGAACGTCTCGAGGGCCTCCGCGATGTTGCCGTCTGCCCACGCGGCGAGGCCTAGGAACGCGCCCCCCTGCCCACGGATGAGGTGATCCTCTGCGCCGGCCAGGTTCAAGGCCTGGCGGGCGTGGCGCACGGTGCCGGCCACGTCGCCGCGTGCCTGGGCGAGCGATGCCCGGTAGATCGCGATGGACGCCGGCGCCGTGCGCAGGTCTTCGGTGTCCGCCCACTCTCGCGCCAGGTTCGGGTCACGTGCTCCGGCGCCCAGCGCGGCCTCTGCCGCCCCGAGCCACTGTTCCATGCTGTCGAGGTCGCCGGCCATCAGCTGCGACCAGGCCGACCAGATGCTGAGGACGGGGCTGCGGCGCACCACCGGCTCTGGCAACGACTGCATCCACGTCAGCAGCAGGCCGTCCTGCCGGGCCCGGCGCAGGTCAGGAAGTGCCTCTTCCATCAGCTTTGCAGCACGGCCGAAGTCCTCGGCGGCCATGGCGTGGCGGACCGCCTGGATGGGCAGGTCGTGGGCGGCATACCAGGCGCTGGCTCGTCCGTGGAGGTCCGGCACGTCGCCGGACCGCTCGGCGAGCAGGCGCGCGGCGAGCACGTCCGCGAACAGGTGGTGGTAGCGATACCAGGAGCGCTGGTCGTCCAGGGCGACGAGGAAGAGATTGCCACGCTCGAGCTTCTCCAGCACGCCTGCGCTGTTGGCGGTGGCGGTGACCGCGTCGCACAGGCTTCCGGTCAGGTGTTCGAGGATGGACGTGCGAAGCAGGAAGTCGCGGATCGCGTCGGACTGGCGCGCCAGGACCTCGTCGACGAGGTAGTCGATGACGAAGCGGTTGCTCCCCTTGAACGCGTCGATGAAGCTCGCCACCTCCGCACTCTCGGTGATTCCGCGTAGGGAGAGCGCGGCGAGTTGGAGACCTGCGACCCACCCTTCGGTGCGCTCGTCGAGGGTTGCGACCTCGGCGGCGCCGAGGTGCAGTCCCATGACGCGGTTGAGGAACTCCACCGCCTCAGGTGGCGTGAAGCGAAGTTCGGCTGCTCGGATCTCCGTGAGCTCTCCGCGACCGCGGAGCAGGGGCAAAGGCAGTGGCGGGTCTGACCGCGTGGCCATCAGCAGGTGCACCCGTCGCGGAAGGTGGTCGAGGAGGAAGGACATCGCCTCATGCACGTCCGATGCACTGATCACGTGCACGTCGTCGAGCACCAGAACCCAGTCGTCGGCTGGCCGGTCCTCGACAGCCCGAGCCATGTCGTTGACGATCGCGGTCAGGGCGGCATACGGCGAGGTGCCCTGGTGTGTCTCCAGCAGAGCGGGGTCGACGCCGAGGCCGGCGCCTTGGAGGGCAGCGGTCACGTGGGTCAGCAGGCGTGACAGGTCGTTGTCGTCCTCATCGAGGGACAGCCACCCGATGCGGGTCTCCGTCGAGCGGGACGTGACATGGGTCAGCCAGTCGCCGAGAAGTGTGGTCTTGCCGAACCCGGCCGGTGCGGAAACGAGCGTGAGTCGGTTGTTCGCATCCAGGGTCGTGTCCAGCTGTTCGACCAGCCTCGGACGCGCAACCAACTTCGAGCGCCGGGTGGGCGCCAACAGCTTTGTGGCGAGCACCGGGGTCCGCACTCCCCGGATCATACGTACGAGCGGAGCATCGTGCTCCAGCCGCGGAGCGTCATCTCGGCCGCCGGTCACCGTTCCGACACAGGGTTGTCCGCGCGGGGTGCGCGAGATGCTCGTGCCAGGTGGTGTGAACCGGATGCGGCGGATGACCGGGCGCTCACGACCGTTCCGGACCCCTACGCCTCGCCGGCCCTGGTCAACCACTCCGTCGCGTCGTCCACGTCGTCGGTCTCGAAGACCTCGACCTCGCCGGGCATCATCCAGCCGAACGCCTTCATGCTGTTCTCGAGCCAGTCCGCGTCGGACACGATGGCGATCTTCTCCCATCGCTTGGCATGGCCGGCCCACAGTTTGGTGTCGGCCCACATCGCCCCAGCGGAATACGAGTCGAAGTCCTCGCCCAACACGTACAGGAGCCGAACGCCTCCGCGCTCCAGCGCGGCTCTGAGAGTGGGAACGAGCACGTCGCGGTAGTCCGCCTCGGTGACCTTGCCCACTGCTTCGACACCGACCGTTCCGGCCGGCATACCCTCGATCACCCTGATCATCCTTGCTCCTCGCTGCACAGGTCGAACGTGCCACCGAAGTGTGGCAGGACTCGTCTCACCGTCACGGGGTGAGCTCGCCGGCGATGTCGTGCTGCATCATCTTCGCGACCGTGTCCGTGCTGAGTCCTTGGCCGAGGAGCACCGCGAGCTTCGTGAGGGCGGCTTCCGATGTCATGTCGACACCGGGCACCGCGCCGGCCCGGATCAGCGCTGAACCGGTCGCATAGACGCCAGGCTGCACGGACCCACGAACGCACTGCGTGACGACGACCACGACGACGCCCCGAGAGGTGGCGGCCTCGATCGCCGCCAGGAACTGCAGGTCCTCCGAGGGACCGTTGCCCGCGCCGTAGGCCTCGATGACCAGACCCTGCAACGGCGGGGCGCACATGTTCGCGAGGATCGAGGCCGAGAACCCCGGGAAGAGCCGCACCGCGGCGACGTTCGCGAGGGTTCCGGCGGCCAGCCCGGGAACGCCATCAGCGGCGCGCACGAGTGCGTGGTTCACGACGATGTCCATGCCGATCTCGGCCAGGGGCGGGAACCGCGGTGAGTCGAACGCGTCGAGGCCGGACGCGTCGACCTTCATGGCCCTGTTGCCCCGGAGCAGGACCTCGCCGAAGAGGAGAGTGACCTCAGGGACCGCGGGCTGAACCGCGACCTCGAGGGCGCCGATGAAGTTCTGCCTGCCGTCACTGCGCGTGCGGGCGATGGGGATCTGTGAACCCGTGACGACCACCGGCTTTCCGAACGACGGCAGCAGGAACGAGAGCGCCGAAGACGCGTAGGCCATCGTGTCGGTTCCGTGCAGGACCACGAACCCGGGATGGTCCGCGCGCCGCTCGAAGAGGATGCGCGCGATCTCGCACCAGCTCTCCGGAGTCGCGTTGGCCGAGTCGATCGGCGGGTCCAGCTCGACGAACTCGATCGGCGGCAGCTCACCCCTCGACATCTCGACGATCCAGTCGAGATAGGGTCCCAACGCACCGGGAACCGGAGCGTAGCCCGCCGGAGTGCCGACCATTCCTATCGTGCCGCCGGCGTTCAGCACGAGAACGCTGTCACCCATCACGGCGCCATCTGAGTCGAGCGGGCTGGACAGGTCGGCAGGCCCCGAAGTCTGCCCGTTCGGACTCGACACTCATCGGATCTCCTCGCTCGCCGGTTCAGGCTAGTTCACCTGGCTGCTGAGGGATCCGACAAACGTGGAGGCCGCCTCCAGGGGCACATGGCACACGGGCCATGCGGTGGCGTGCCGTTCCGCCTGCCCGCCCGCCGTGTCAGGGGCCCGAGACGCCGGCCTCACGCAGGGCCAGGACGGCCTGGAGGAGTGCAGCGTGGGTCAGTGCCTGCGGGTAGTTGCCGAGCATGTCGCCCGTGGTGGGCTCGACCTCCTCCGAGAACAGCCCCAGCGGTGACAGGGCGAGCAGCTGCTCCATGAGGTCCACCGCCTCGTCCGCCCGGTCGGTGATGGCCAGCGCCTGGACCAGCCAGAACGAGCAGGGCAGGAAGGCGCCCTCTCGCCCGGGCAGTCCGTCGGTCTCCGGTGCGTAGCGGTAGAGCAGGGGCCCGCCGGCGGAGAGCCGCTCCTGCACCGCGTCGATCGTGGACCTCACGCGCGGTGAGTCGGCCGGCTCGATGCCGATCAGGGGGAGCATCAGCACGGCGGCGTCCAGGTCGTGACCGCCCCAGGTCCTCGTGTAGCTGCTCGATGCCGCGTCGAAGGCGCGGTCCTGGACCGCCACGCCGATCGCGTCGCGTGCCGACTCCCAGCGCCGCACGCGTCTGGGGCTGGCCCGGTGCGTCCGTGCCAACCTCAGCGCCCGGTCCACGGCCAGCCACGCCATGAGCGTGGAGTGGGTGTGGTGACTGGCTTCACCGCGCTCCTCCCAGATGCCGGCATCCGGCTGGTCCCACCGCTCGGCCGCGAAGTCGGCGAACCCGGCCACGGCACGCCAGGTCTCACCGTCGATCGGTGCGCAGCGGCTGTCGAAGACGTGCGCAGCGTCCACGACCCATCCATACCCGTCGAGCTGGTGCTGGCCCCTCGCCCCGTTACCGGTCCGGACGGGGGTGCTGTCGCGGTAGCCGGGCCAGCCCTCGACACGGCGCTCCGGTGCGGCCTGGCGGCCGTCGAGGGTCAGGAGCACCGGCAACCTGGGCCGGTCCAGGCGGCTGGCGTGCAAGAGCCACCGCAAGAACATCCTCGCCTCCTGCGTCATGCCGAGTCCGAGGAAGGCGGCGACGCCGATGCAGGCGTCACGCGGCCAGGTGTAGCGGTAGTCCCAGTTCCGTTCCCCGCCCACGACCTCCGGGAGGGACGTGGTCACCGCGGCAACCGGTGCCCCGGTCGGTGAGTGCGTCAGCAGCCGCAGCACCATTGCCGACCGCCGGGCGGCCGCGGCGAAGGGTAGGTCCGAGGGGATCCGTGACGTCCACTGCCGCCACCGGGCCGCATCGTCGAGGAGTAGCTGCCAGGCACGGTCCGGTGGCACGTGGACGAGCGGCTCGCCGAAGACTGCACTGACCGCGACCGTCAGGTGCTGCCCCGGACCCAGGGTCACCACACCGTCTTCAGCCGGATCAGGGGAAAGCACTCGCGAGGGGTGCACGGACAGCGCCAACGGCCGGCCGTGAACACGATCGCCTGCCCGTCCACCCGCCGGAGCAGGCGGTCGCGGGTCCACCCGTGACGAGGAGCGAGTGCCCACCGCACCTGCACGGGCTGGTCGTCAGCCTGGACCCTGCGGACCAGCAGGGTCGAGGGCAACAGCTGGCCACGGAGCTCGGACACCATCCCCTCGGTCGACGTCAGCTGCCCCCGCGCGCACTGCCACCGGGAGCGGAGCAGCGGAGTCCCGGGAAGGTACTCGCGTTCGAGGAGGGTGGCGGGCTCCGCGGGTCCCAGGCTCAGGTGCCCGGCGGCAGGGCCGCCGAGCAGGCGACCACACACCGGGGGAGAGTCGAAGCGGGGGAGGCACCACCAGTCGATGTCGCCGTCGGGGGAGACCAGCGCCGCCGACCGGGTGTCACCGAGGAGGGCGTAGTCACTGATCTGTGGGGGGGCACCGTTCACCCGACCTCCAGGAGGAGCCCGAGGAGCGCACCGTAGAGGACGTGTGCAGTGGCAGCCACCAGCGGGGTCTGGTAGCCGTAGTTGAGGGCGAGCAGGCCCGGGGGTTCGAGGACAGCTCGGCTCTCGAGTCCGGCACGAAGCGACCCGATGCGAGGGTTGACCCCGGCGAACAGGGGGATGATGGCGGTGAGGGCGACACCCCCATGGAGTAGCCCGAACAGCGCTCCGACCCACCAGGTTGCCTGTCCCAGCACGGCGAAGCCCAGCGCGTACAGCAGGGCGAACACCTGGCCGGCGCCCAGGTGCATGAGGAAGCCGACGGCGCGGGCGTGGTCGGGATCCTCGGTCACCAAGGTGCCCAGGAGGAGCGGCAGGTCGAGGCGGGTCCACCCGGCCAGCTGCGCCGCGATGAGCACCGAGGTCAGGGCCGCAGTCGCGGCGAGACCGAAGACGGCCCAGCCAGCCCAGTCCACGGTGCATCTCTCCTTCGCGTCCCGAGCCCTCAGGGCCCGGTCGAGAACCCTGTAACGACAGTAGCCATGAGGCGACGCCATATCTGGGCTCCCCACGGCAAGGAAGTCCGGCATGGAGGTGCACCGCGGTCCAGGCGCCCTGGCCCAGCTCGTCGACCAGGCCCGACGCCCCATCTGCCCGGTAAGAACTGGCTCCTCCTCGGCGCCAACAGGTCGTGAGCTCTCGACTGGTTCGACCCTCCACGACATCGGCGGTGAGGCGCACCGACACCCTCGGCGTCGCCGTCTCCACCGCGGAGATGGTCGCCGTGCATGCGACAACCCTGCTCGTCCGATGAAAGGAACGACGATGAACCACACGAGAACTCTCCGCGACGGCTCCTCCCGTGGGGTGCGCTCATCCTGAGCGCCTTCCTCGGACCGCGCTCGCCACCGTGCCGACTGCCGGCGCCATCGGCACGACAGCCCACATGCAGCACCACGCCGCAGCCGCGACGCCGACAGCCGCTCGCAGCGACTTCCACGACCAGATGCGCAAGCTGTGGGAGGACCACATCACGTGGACTCGGCTTGCGATCGTCACCTTCGCCGACGGGTCCCCCGGCTTCGGGTCGACCGCCGATCGGCTGCTTCAGAACCAGACCGACATCGGCAACGCCATCGCACCGTTCTACGGCCGTGCCGCTGGTGACCGGCTGACCGCCCTGCTGCGCGACCACATCACCATCGCGGTGGAGCTACTGCAAGCAGCCCGGGCGGGAGACACCGACGCGTTCGACGCCGCCCGAGTGCGCTGGTACGCCAACGGCAACGACATCGCCGACTTCCTGTCCGCCGCGAACCCCCGCTCCTGGCCGGCCGACGTCATGCGCGCCGACATGAAGGAGCACCTCGACCAGACCCTGGCCGAGGCAGGCCATGAACTGGACGGTGAATACGAGGCGAGCGTGGCCGACTACGAGGTCATCCACACCCACATCCTCATGATGGCCGACCGGCTCAGCGCTGGGATCATCGCCCAGTTCCCGTCCCGCTTCCGCTGAGCCACCTGGAACGGCTGGGACGTCTCCGGCCACACCGCTCTTCAGCCCAGGGTCAGCTGGGCCCGGTGGTGCCGGTAGTGGAGCACGGGATAGGCGTACACGTCGGCCAGCGTCATCGACGAGGTGAAGTACGGGTCCCAGCTCGTCGGGAACGCCATGCCGCGTCTCAGCCGCTCCTCGGGCTCCAGCCGAAGGCTGTGCACCAGGTGGTCGATGGTGCGGTCCAGCAGCCAGCCCATCCGCGCATGGTTGAACACCAGGGCACCGCCGCACGAGCCGGCGTAGTTCACCCAGTGGAACGGCCGCCGCCCGGCGTCGAGCAGGCCTGCGAACGCGCCTCGAACCGACACCGGCCTGGCCGACATGAAGCGCACGAGCGGCAGGAGACGGCGCACGACGAGGAAGCCGAACACCATGTGGAAGAGCAGCTGCTCGTTGGTCCAGGCCGTGCCGTCGCTGCGAGCACGCAGCCGTTCAGGTGTCGCGCCGACGAGGAGCTCATGCAGGTCCGCTCGACACGCGAACAGGTCGGCCGCGATGCCCTGGCGGTCGACGGTCGAGCCTTCCCCGTCGTGCTGAACGTCCACCGTCCCATGCTGCCATCAGCGGATGTTCCGACCGGTCATCGAGCCGCGTCAGCCTTCGCCCCGTGCCTGCTCGGCACGCTGATGTGTCGCACCACCAGGTTCCTGGCGTGCCGGTGGCGCCCAGGCTCGACTCAGTCGAGCGCTCGCCGCACGACCGGCTCAGCGCGGTCGGCGACCTCGGACATCACCCCTCGGCGCCGGAGGCGGGCGATCGCGTTCCCGGCGACCAGGGTCGCCGGAACCGCGAGGATGAGTCCGACGATGCCCCCCACCAAGCCACCGAGGGCGGTGACGACGAGGACGACGAGGGGATGGATGTCGAGGGTGCGTCCCATCACTCGCGGCTCGACGAAGTTCTCGAGGAGCAGGTTGGCCGCCAGGACGACCACGAGCATCACCGTTGCGTCCCTCACCCCTCCGTCGCCCAGAGCGACGATCACGGCCAGACCGCCTCCCAGGAAGGCGCCGATGTAGGGGATGTACCCGCCGATGAAGTTGACCACCATGATCGTCAGGACCAGCGGGAGGCCAAGCAGGAGGCTGGTGACGCCGATGACCGCCGCCACGGTCGCGGACATGACCGTGCGCCCGCGGCCATAGCTGCGCAGGATCAGGCAGGTGTCACCGATGAAACCGTCGAGGTCCGCTTGCTGCCCGGGGTCGGCTCGCGCGACGAGCGAGCGGCGCAGCTGGGTGCCGTCCTTGAGCAGGTAGTACATGATGAGCGCCCCGAGGATGAGGCCACTCGCCAGCCCCACGAGGCTGCCCACCCCTGAGACGAGCGTGGTGAGGAAGCCACCCTCCAGGGCCGGTGACATCGAGGTGACCGACGAGCGGACGGCATCCACGGTGGTCTGGTCCACCCCCAGCGAGCCGTCGGCCTGCTCAGCCGCCGCGTCGACCGAGTCCCCGATCTGGCCGATCTGGGCGACGACTCCCTGGACCGTTGCCACCATCACCACCGTCATGAGCGCCAGCAGCCCGAGGACGACCGCGCCGGCGGCAAGCGTGGGTCTGACCCGCCGGCGGGTCAGCGCGATGGCTGCAGGTTTGAAGATGATGGCAAGAACTGCGGCAAACGTCAGCGGCAGCATGATCTCGTTCACGGCGGACACGGCCGCCGCGATGATGACCAGAGATGCGACGAGGCCGATGAAGGTCCACGCCCACAGGCCGACCGTCGGCATGAAGCCGGTCAACCGACGGTCGCTGCTCGTCTCGATGAGGATCGGATCCGTCCGTGGGTCCGAGAACGGCTCTGCGCCGGCGCCGGCGGCGCTCGTCCTCCGGTCAGCATTGACGCCTCGTACCCTGCTCATGTCAATCGGCCTCCGATTACAGGGTGCCAGCACCACGACGCGGCGCTGGTCCCTGCCAACGAGTAGAGCCCCGAGGTTGCGGACGTGCATCGCCCTCCGCAGGTGACTCGCTCACGCTCACCCTCGAGTACGCGAAGTGGCACGTCCGGGGTCGACGCGCGTGCTACGTGGTGATGAGGTCGACCTCCACATCCGCCTTCTGCAAGCTCTCGAGCAGGCAACCGAGTCCCCGCGGCTCATCGGGTCCCACGACGATCACCGTGTGACGCGGGACCAGCCTCACGTCGAGAGGCCCGAGCATGGCACACAGGTCGGGCCCGACGCGTCCGCCAATGGTGATCTCGATGCTCAGGCCGGCGCTCATGTGCCCACGAACTCCTCGGGGGCACGGCGCACCTCGACCACTTCGAGACCCAGGGAGTGGATCCGGTTGAGCAGTCCCAACAGGGCCGCCTGGTCAGGCACCACGCCGGTCAGCACGGTCTCGGTCGGGACCACCGTGGCCGTGAGGTAGTCGAGACCCTCGAAGTCCTCGAGAGCATCCCCAGACAGCTCACCGCGGATGTGCACCACATAGGTCTTCGCCAACATGTGTCACTCCTCCTTGGCCGTGGCACTCCACGATGGCGCGTCGGCGGTCATCCCGCCTCACCCGAAAGGGGTAGGAGTTTCGACCCGCCGGGTGCCCACGGCGGCCACGGAGTAGCCTGCGGTGTTGACACCGGATGTCGGGGCGAGCCCTCCGGGCAGGCCAGATGGGAGCCGTGCGTGGGGCAGGTGATGGAGACATCAGCAGGTTCCGGTCGAGAGCCGGCCCACGCCCGATCCCCCGAGGCTGCTGACCAGGCCCTGATGGCCACCAAGCTCGCACGCCCGCGGGTTCCGACCACCTACGTCCCCCGCGCCCACGTTGGCACGCTGCTCGACGAGGGCACCAGGGGGCCCCTGACCCTGTTGAGCGCGGGTGCGGGGTGGGGAAAGACCCTCGCAGCGGCGGCATGGGCGGCCGCGGGTCCAGCCGCAGGCCCGGTTGCCTGGGTGTCTCTCGATGCGACGGACAACCAGCCTCGAACCTTCTGGTCCTACGTGGTCGCAGCCATCCGGGCGACGGGGGTGGTGCCGCCGGACAACCCCCTGTCCGAGCTCGTGCCCGGGCTGGGCAGCGAGCGGGAGAACCTGCGCCGGCTCGCAGATGGGCTGGGCGAGCTGCGTCGGCCCGTGGTGGTCGTTCTGGACGACTTCGGCCTCATCACCCACCCCGCTGTTCTTGCCGGCATCTCCGGTCTCCTCCGGCACCCGGCATCGTGCCTGCGGCTGGTGCTCCTGACCCGCTCCGACCCGGTTCTTCCCCTCCACCGCCTGAGGGTCGCCGACGACCTCAGGGAGATCCGGTCCCGGGACCTTGCTCTCGACGTGACCGACGCCGTGGCCCTCATGGCGGCCGGCGGTGTCGTGGTGGCACCCGAGGACGCTCAGCTCCTCGTGGAGCGCACGGAGGGCTGGCCGGTGGGGCTCCGGCTCGCGGCACTCTTCCTGGGACGACCAGGGCCGGCCCGCAGCGCGAGGGACTTCGCGGGCGACGACCAGGCGGTCGTCGACTACCTGGCTGAGGAGGTGCTCGCCAGGCAGTCCCCGAGGATGCAACGCTTCCTCATGAGGACGTCGATCGCCGAGCGCGTCAACTGTGAGCTCGCCGAGGTCCTCACCGACGAGCCCCTCAGCCAGCACCACCTGGAGGCCTTGGAGAGCTCCAACACCTTCGTGGTCGGACTCGGCCCGGGCCGCGAGTGGTACCGCTATCACGGTCTGCTCCAGGACATGCTGCGCCATCGGCTTCTCGTCGAGGAACCGGCCACCGTGCCCGAGCTGCACCGGCGGGCGGCGCAGTGGTACGCCGACAACGACCTTGCCATCGAGGCACTTCGACACGCTGCCGCTGCCGGCGACTGGGCACTCTTCGGTCGGCTCTTCGTGACGCATGCCTTGCCCCTGTCGGTCTCCGTGGACCGCGCCGCGCTGGACCAGGTGCTGGCGAGCGTTCCCAAGCACAGGATGGCCGCTGGGCCGGAGCTCGAGCTGGCCGCCGCGACGCGCCTCATGTATGCCGGGCGGATCGGCGAGATGCAGCACCATCTGACCCGTGCCGAGCAGCTCCTCGAGATCGCGGATCCGGACACACGGCCCGGAGCGAGCATCGGTCGGCTCACGCTCTTCACTGCCGTGGCGCGCGCCCGGGGAGACAACGATGCGTTGATCGACGCGGCATCCACGGCGCTGCACGAGCTGTCCGGGGCGGCAGGCGCGCTGCCGGCGGCTACCGGATACCGGGCGGCCGCCCTGGGGAACCTCGGCACCGGCCTGCTCTGGTCGGGACGCCTGTTCGCAGCCGAACAGCGACTCCTCGAGGGCCTGGACGAGGCCGAGGGCACGACGCTCGACGCGAGTCGCATCAACATGCTGGCCCACCTGGGGCTGGCCACTGCCGCCTCCGGCCGGCTGTGGCAGGCGTTCCGCCACGCCACTCAGGCCACGGAGATCGTCCGAGCGCGCGGGTGGGAACCGCTGCCGCAGGCAGCGACGGCCTACCTCGCCCTGGCGATCGTGCACCTGCAGTGGAACAACGTCGACGAGGCCCAGTTGCTGCTGGCGGATGGGCGGGCGGCGTCCGTTCTCGAGATCACCCCGCGGTGGGCAACGGAGCTGGCCCAGATACGGCTGCACGCTTCTCTCGGGCTCGTCGCGGCGGCCCGGGAAGGCCTCAGCCGGCTGTGTGATGGTCTGGGCGACTGGCAACCGCCACCGTTCCTGGCACGGTGGCTGACGATCACCGAAGCCGAGGTGGAGCTGGCCGCCGGTGATCCGTCGGCGGCGCTGGCGCGACTCGACTCAGGACCGGCTCTGCACCCCTCCTCGTCACAGGCGCCCGAACGCATCTGCCGGTCGCGGGCCTTGCTCGCCCTCGGTGACCCCGAGGCGGCCGACGACGTGCTGGCCCTTCTGCGCGACGGGCGACGCCAGCACGGCTCCGTGGTCGAGATGTGGCTTCTCACGGCCTTGGCGGCCGGGAGGCTTCGGGAGGACGGCCGGGCCACCGACGCCGTGCGTCGAGCGCTGCACGCGGCGGAGCCCGAAGGCGTCCGACGGCCATTCGTGACCCTGGACCAGGAGCACCTACCGAGGCTTCTCATGCGAGCGAAGGAGATGCAGCTCGGCTCGGGAAGGTTCCTCGACGGCCTGCTGGAGGACCTCGGGACCGTCGCCCTGCGGCCGCCCTTCACCAGCCCGCTTCCTGTGCCACTGACCGACAGGGAGCTGAGCGTGCTGCTGTTCCTGCCCACGATGATGACGTTCGGTGAGATCGCCGACGAGCTCTACGTGTCGATCAACACCGTCAAGTCGCACGTGAGGAGCATCTACTCGAAGTTCGACGTCACCAGCCGCCGCCATGCCGTCCAGAGAGCGCACGACCTCGGACTGCTCTCCGACTGATGTGCACCGGGCTGCGCGCCCGGCACACTGCATGCGGACCGCGCTCACGGCCCGGCCCGAAGGCGCTCCTCCATCGCATGAAGCGGCCACGTGTCAGAGTCCTCGTAGCCGTAGCGCCATGGATGGACGGCCTCGACCCACCAGGTGGCTCCGGCCTCCTCGTGGTCCGCGAACCGGTTCCTCCGGCCGGCGTCCACCGGCTCGCTCTCCCCCGGTACGGCGACGTCGAACGGCGGGTGATCGGCGAGACGATGCGAGCGCACCCGCCGGACGACGGCGGTGGTGTCGGCCACCTCCCACGACCCGACCTGTCGCATCGGGACGACCCCGTCCCACCGAGCAGCGCGGGCGAACGGCCGGTTCCCCGGCCACGTCCCACCCACCCAGACCGGGATGCGGGGCCGCTGCAGCGGCGGGGGATGGCAGACGGCCGACCAGTCCGGCCCCGCCACCCGGTAGTGGCGGCCCTCGTGCCGGACCGGCTCGCCCGTCCACAGGCGGTCGGCCCAGCTCGCCATGAGGGCGGCGTCGACACCCGTGCCGAAGCACGGGACGGACACCCCGAATCGCATCCCGCGACTCTAGGGGGGCAATGGACCGCACGGGCGAGGGTCGCCCGCGCCAGCCCGGAAGAGCCGGCTCAGCGTCCTCCCGCGTGCTTGGCTGTCGGCATGGCGGACCTCGTGTGGTCGGACCGGCTCCTCGACGAGGCGCGGGCAGCGCGGGACGACGTGGCCGCGGCGCTGACCCACCTCGGCGTGCCCGGAGAGCTCGTCCTGACGGGGGCCACCAGCGTCGCCGGGGCCCTCACGAAGGGCGACATCGACCTGCACCTGCGGGTCGAGACCGGCCACTACACCGCGGCCGTGGCGCTCCTGGGAGACACGTACCGGGCGGCAAGCGTCCACGCCTGGGCCGACACGCTCGCGGTCTTCGACGTTCCGGGCCCCCGCCCCACGGGCCTCGCGGTCACCCCCGTCGGCTCGGTGCACGACCAGCGCTTCAGGCTGACGTGGCGGGCCCTTCGCCGGGACCCCCGGCTCCTGGCCGAGTACAACGCACTGAAGCGGGCGGCATACGGCACGACGGAGTACGAGGAGCGGAAGTCGGCCTTCTTCACCGCCATCACGGACGGCTCCGCCGACAGCTGACGCGTGACGCCGAGACGGGACCGAGCCGTCAGCCGCGAACCCGGGCACCGTCGAACGCGTGGACCAACGCCGTCGCGACGGCCAGCGCGATCGTCGCCGGCTCCTTCCCGACCACCGTCGGGTCCCCGATCGGCGAGGTGATCCGGTCGATCTCTGCCTCGGTGTGGCCCTCCACCCGCAGCGCCTGACGGAACCGCTGCCACTTCGCCGCCGACCCGATCACCCCGACACTGCCCAGGTGCCTGCAGCGCAGGGCCGCGTCGCACAGGGCGAAGTCCTCGGCATGGTCGTGCGTCAGGATGAGCACGTGTGAACCCGCGGGGAGACCGCCCAGCACCATCTCGGGGAGCGGGGCGTGGTGGACGTGCACCGTCGCCAGGGCATCGGCCAGGCAGGCCAGCCGGTCGTCGCGGAGCTGCTCGGGCCGCGAGTCGACGAGGTGCAGCTCGAGGTCGTGTCGGGCGAGGATGCGCGCGAGCTCGAGCCCGACGTGGCCGACGCCGAAGACCGCCACGGCCGGCACCACCGGCAACGGCTCGAGGAGGAGAGTCACCTCTCCGCCGCAGCACTGGCGGCCGTGGTCGGTGCGGACCTTGTCGGACAGCGCAACGACGAGAGTCTCGGGTTCGGCCGCGCCCGAGGCGACGAGCACCCGGGCGCGCGAGATGGCCGTCTCCTCGAGGTTGCCCCCGCCGATGCTGCCCCACGTCGCCTCGGTCCCGACGACGAGCTTCGCCCCGGCCTCACGGGGCGCATGGCCACGCACCGCGACGACGGTCACGAGAACGCCCGGCTGGCGGTCCTCACGAAGGCGGCGGACGGCATCCGACCAGTGCATGTCAGGCGTCCGCTCCGACATGCTGCTCCGAGCGAGGACGCAGCGGCGGGTGTCCCGGGGCCGGTTGTTGGGGCTGGATGCCGGGCGCACCGACGGTCACGTGCCCCCCTTCGCCGCCGCGACGGGCGCGCTCGATGGCCCAGTAGACCGCCTCGGGCGTCGCGGGGGACGCGAGGTCGACGCTCGTGCGCTGCGGACCGAAGGCCGCCACGGCGTCCCGGAGGGCCTCGCGGACCGAGAGCGCCAGCATGAGCGGCGGCTCCCCGACGGCCTTGGACCCGTAGATCGCCCCGTCCTCGTGCGCGCGTTCGAGCATGGCGACGTGAAGCTCCTCGGGCATCTCCGACCACGCGGGGAGCTTGTACGTGGAGGCGGATGCAGAGAGCAGCCGCCCGCGGGAGCTGCCGTCGGTCTCGTCCCAGCGCAGGTCCTCCAGGGTCAGCCAGCCGGCGCCCTGGACGAACCCGCCCTCGATCTGGCCGAGGTCGACCAGCGGTGACAGGGAGTCCCCCACGTCGTGGACGATGTCGACGCGGCGGGTCCGGTGCGCGCCGGTGAAGCCGTCCACCTCGACCTCGCAGGCTGCGACGCCGTAGGCGAAGTACTTGAACGGGTGCCCGTGCATCGCCGTCGAGTCCCACTCGATGCCCTCGGTGCGGTAGAAGCCGGCGGCCCACAGCTGGACGCGCGAGAGGTACGCCTCTCGCACCAGCTCCTCCCAGGTGAGGTCGCGGCCGGCGCGTACCGCCTCCAGCCGGGTGAGGATCTGCTCGCACGCGTGCTTGACCGCGCCGCCATTGAGGTCCGCGCCCGAGCTCGCCGCCGTCGCCGAGGTGTTGGGCACCTTGTCGGTGCGCGTCGGCGCCAGCCGCACACGCTCCAGTGGCAGCCCGAGCGCACTGGCCGCCACCTGGAGCATCTTCGTGTGCAGCCCCTGCCCCATCTCGGTGCCGCCGTGGGTGACGAGCACCGACCCGTCGGCGTAGACGTGCACGAGGGCCCCCGCCTGGTTGAAGGCGGTGAAGTTGAACGAGATGCCGAACTTCACCGGCGTCATCGCGAGACCCCGCTTGGTGTGCGGGTGGGACGCGTTGAACGCCGCCACGTCCGCCCGGCGACGGTCCACCTCGGCGTTCACGCTCACCTGGTCCCAGGCGACGTGGAGCCGCCCGGGATGGCGCACCGGTTGGCCGTACGGCGTCGGCTGTCCCTCGGTGTAGAAGTTCCGGCGCCGCAGCTCCGCCGGGTCGATGCCCAGCAGCGGCGCGCACCGGCCCAGGACGTCCTCGATGACGAGCATCCCCTGCGGGCCACCGAAGCCGCGGAACGCCGTCTGGGAGGTCTTGTGGGTCTGGGCGATGCGGCCATGGACCCGCACGTGCGGGATCCAGTAGGCGTTGTCGACGTGGCAGAGGGCGCGAGCGAGCACCGGCTCGGAGAGGTCGAGGCTCCAGCCGCCGTCGGAGGTGAGGGTGGCGTCGAGGGCCTGCAGGCGCCCATCCCCGTCGAACCCCACCCGCCACTGCGCATGGAAGCCGTGACGCTTGCCGGTCATCGTCATGTCCTGGGCACGGGTCAGCCGCACGCGGACCGGCCGACCTGTGAGCGTCGCGCCGAGCGCCGCCACCGCGGCATACCCGTGGGGCTGCATCTCCTTGCCACCGAAGCCACCGCCCATCCGCAGGCACTGCACCGTCACCGCGTGACGCGGCAGGCGCAGCACCTGGGCGACGATGACCTGCGTCTCCGTCGGGTGCTGCGTGCTCGACTGGACGAAGACCTGCCCGGCCTCGTCGACGTGGACGAGGGAGCAGTGCGTCTCGAGGTAGAAGTGTTCCTGTCCGGCCATCTCGGTCTCGCCGCTGAACACGTGAGCGGAGCCATCGAGGCCGGCCAGCACGTCGCCGCGCTCGACCGTCGGCTGACCGCCCTGGAACGACCCCGCGGCGATGGCCTCGCGCAGGCCCACGACGGCGGGCAGCGGCTGGTAGTCGACCTCCACCGCGGCCGCGCCGAGCCGGGCGGCCTCGAGGCTCTCCCCGAGCACCCAGCAGACGGCATGTCCGGCATACCTCACCTCGGCCGGGAACAGCGGCTCGTCGCCCTTGACGCCGGCGTCGTTGACGCCGGGAACGTCGGCGGCCGTGAGCACTCGCACCACCCCCGGGACGTCGTATGCCGGTGCGACCCGCAGGTCGGTGACCCTGGCGTGGGGATGCGGCGACTGCACGGGGTGGGCGTGGAGGAGGTGCGGAGTCCGCCCGAGGAGGTCGTCGGTGTACAACGCCGCGCCGGTGACGTGCAGGGCGGCGCTCTCGTGCGGGAGCGCCCTTCCGGCCTCTCCGCCCTCCGGGCGTTCGGACAAGCGGCTCATGCCGCACCACCGAGCGGGCGGCCAACGGCCGCCGGAGGAACGTCGAGGCCGCCTCGCTCGACCGCGAGACGCAGCAGAGAGTTGCGGAGCATCGCGGCGCGATAGGCGGCACTCGCCCGGACGTCGTCGATGGGCGTTCCCTCGCCCGCGAGGACCTCGGCCGCCGTGACGACCGTCTCCGCGGTCCACGGGCGGCCCTCGATGGCCACCTCGGTGGCGAGCGCCCGCAGCGGCGTTGCTCCCACCCCGCCGAGCCCGATGCGTGCGCGGCGGACGACGCCGTCCGCGACGTCGAGGGCGAAGGCGACCGCCACGCTGGAGATGTCGTCGGCACGTCGTTTCGCCACCTTGTGGAAGGCGACGACCGAGCTCAGCGGCAACGGAATCCGCACCGCTCGGATCAGCTCGTCGCGCTCACGGAGGGTGCGGCGGTAGCCCGTGAAGAAGTCGGCGAGCGGCACCTCGCGCTCGCCTCGCCGCGAGACGAGGACGAGGGACGCCTCGAGGGCCAGGAGCGCCGGCGTGGTGTCGCCGATCGGCGATGCCGTGCCGAGGTTGCCACCGAGCGTCGCCCCGTTGCGGATCAACCTCGACGCGAACTGCGGCCACACCTCGTCGAGCAGCGGCACCCGGCCGGCGAGGAGCCGTTCGAGCTCGCTGAGGGTCAGCGCAGCACCCACGGTGACGGCCTCGTCGGTGATGTCGAACCCACGGAGCTCCTCCAGCCGGTCCACGACGACGAGCGACGACGCCCGAGCGCCGCGGAGGTTGACCTCCACGCCCCAGTCCGTGCTGCCTGCCACCACCGTCGCGCCGGGGTCGTCGGCGAGGATCGCAAGGGCCTCGTCGAGGTCCGTCGGACGCGTGAACAGGCCGTCCGGCGCCGACACCAGGGTCGCCGCCGGAGGTGGCGCCGGTGCGGCGAGTCGCGACGACAGCGGGTCGGTGGCGTCCGGCGCGCCGAGGGCGAGCGCGGCGTCCCGGATCGGCCGGTAGCCGGTGCAGCGGCAGAGGTTGCCGCTCAGTGCCTCGAGGTCGAACGCGGACGACGGTGGGGACCCGTCCCCCGAGCCGGCCTCACCTCGCCCGTGACGGTAGTACTCCGCCGCCATGCTGCAGACGAACCCTGGCGTGCAGTAGCCGCACTGCGACCCCCCACGCTCTGCCATCTCGCGCTGAACCGGGTGCAACCGCTCCGGGCTGCCGAGCCCCTCGGCGGTCACGACCTCCTGGCCGTCGTATGCCGCGGCGGGGACGAGGCACGCGTTGAGCGCCACCCAGCCCGACCGCGCGCCGTCCGGCCGCGCCACGAGCACCGCGCACGCTCCGCACTCACCCTCGGCGCACCCCTCCTTGGCGCCGGTGAGCCCCTGCCCGCGCAGGAAGTCGAGCAGCGAGGTGTGGACCGGAAACCCCGTCAGCGGCCGCGACGCTCCGTTGACGGTCACCGCGCAGGAGCGGGTCATCGACCCACTGTAAACCTGTCCCCACGCGGGAAAGCATGGCTCTGTGGGGCCGGACGCCGGCCTGGACGCAGCCGCGGTCGATCAGGTCCCGAGGATCTTGGCCTTCTGGGCGGCGAACTCCTCGTCCGTGAGGATCCCGTCGTCCCGCAGCTTGGCCAGCTCCCTGAGCTGGCCCACGACGTCGGGTGAGGGACCAGCCGCCGGCGGCGGTGCGGCGTAGACCGGTGGAGGGGCCTGGGCAGCCATGTCCTGTTGGTAGGCCGTCGTGCGGTCGGCAGCGAGCTGGGCGTCGCGGTCGGTGTACTTCGCCGCCTGACGCCGCTGCACGCGACCGCTCACGGCGGTGGCGGTGCCCGCGACGACCGCGGTACGGGCGACTCCGCGCAGTAGTCCTGGCATGTCTCTCTCCTGCTCAGTTGGTCTGGTCGAGTGCGTCGAGGGCCGCAATGACGTCGGCGGCGGGGATACGGGCGCTGGCGATCATCTCGCCGCCGCTGTTGCGCACCGCGGCGACGAACGGGGCGGCCCAGGTGTTCTCGTAGACGATGAGTGCCGCCACGGTTCCGGGTTCCATGGCCTCGGCCGCCTCGCGTGCGTCGTCGTCCCCGAGCATCCCCGATCGGGCGCCCGCGAAGTACGAGAAGCCGCCTTGGTCCGAGAGCGGGTCGGTCAGCTCCAGGACCTCGAACGAGCCGTCCTCGTCCTTCTTCACGACGAGGAGGTCGAAGAGGCGGATGACACCCCGCTCCACGAGGTCGAGCAGTGCCGGTGCGGCCTCGCCGGTGAGCCGGTCAGCCTGGAACTCGAGAAGGACGAAGTCGATCGGTCCGTGGAATGCGTTCGTCGTGCTGCCGGCGGAGTCGCTGGTCATGGTCACGGGAGGTTCTCCTGGTTCTGGGCGGGGTGGCGACGGTCCGTCACTCGTCGACGAGGTCGCGACCGTGGAGGGTCACTGCCCAGATGACGAAGACGTCGAGGGCGATGATGAGGACGCTCCACACGGGGTGGTGGGGCAGCCAGGCGAAGGACGACACCATGCTCACCGCGGCCACGACGACGGCAACGGTCCGTGCCCAGAGCGCTCCTCGGAACAGGGCCGCGCCCGCGAAGGCCACGACCACGCCGAGAATGAGGTGGATCCAGCCCCAGGACGTGAGGTCGAACTGGAAGATGTACTCCTGGCCCACGGCGTAGAAGTCGTCGCTGAACAGCGCCACCAGACCCTGGATGGCATGGAACACGCCGATCATGATCATGAGGACGCCGGCGAAGACCGTCACGCCGACTGCTGCACTGCTGTACGCCCGGTTCGAACCGTCGAGGTTCGTGGTCAGGGAGGTCTCGTCGTACGACATGGTGCTCCGTCTCCGTTCGTCGTGCATCGCGCGCGCATGCCGCTGACGCTCGATGCCTAGACCTCAGTTCTATTGCGAGGACGCCGCGACCGCCTCACCCGCCCGGGGTGACCCTGTCCCCCGCCCCCGCGCCGGTTGACGCCGTTGACGCCGACCTCGCTGCAGGAGCAACGGTGTCCGTTCGACCGGCCGTCGAGCCTCACCCGTGGAGGATGAAGCCCCGGGGGTCTGCGCGACCCCATCGTGGTTGGACCGGAACCCGAGGAGGCTCGCATGATCCGGGCAGTCCTCGAGCACCGCATCTCACCCGATCCTGCGCCGGGGCTCCCGTGGACCTGACCGTCCTGGTCCTCGTCGCAGCGGCGCTGTTCGGCTGGGGGCTGGTCTCAGCGAGGTTGGAGCGCGCGGATCTCACGGGGCCCATCGTCTTCATCGCTGTGGGAGGACTCGCGGCGTGGACCGGGCTGGTCGACGGCCCGGCCGCGACCCCTCAGCTCACCCCCCTCGTCGAGATCACGCTCGTCTGGGTCCTCTTCTCGGATGCCGCTCGCCTGCCCCTGTCGGACCTGCGGCGAGATCTCGGCCGCTACGTCCGACTCCTCGGGATCGGCCTTCCCTTGACGATCCTTCTCGGGGCGGGCCTGGCGGCCTCGTTCTTCCCGCAGCTCGGGCTGTGGATCGCGGTGCTCCTCGGCGCAGCGCTGGCGCCGACGGATGCCGCCCTCGGCGTCCCGGTGGTGACGAACCCGGTCGTGCCCTCACGCATCCGCGAGCTCATCACGGTCGAGAGCGGCCTCAACGACGGCATCGCCACCCCCGTCGTCATGGTCGCCATCTCGGGTGCGGCCGTCGCCGCCGGTCTGGAGGCCCCCGAGAGCGCAGGGCGTGCCGTCGTCCAGCTGCTGCTCGGCGCCGCCATCGGCGTCGGCCTCGGCGCGGCCGGCGGCTGGCTGCTCCAGCAGGCGCGCCGGCGGGGGCTGGCCGCGGAGGAGTTCACGGGCATCAGCGTCCTGGCGCTGGCCCTTCTCGCCTACTCCGTCGCCGTCGTCATCGACGGCAACGGGTTCGTCGCCGCCTTCTGTGGTGGACTCGCGTTCGGGGCGTGCGCCGGGCGTCGGGCACCGGAGGAGCTGGTCTTCCTCGAGCAGATGGGCGGCCTCGTGTCGCTGCTCGTGTGGCTGGCCTTCGGGGCCATCGCCCTTCCCATCATGGTCGGCCGCATCGACGCCCTCCTCGTCCTGTATGCCGTTCTCAGCCTGACCGTGGTGCGGATGCTGTCGGTCGCCGTCGCGTCCATCGGTACTCACCTCGACTGGCGGTCCGTGGTGTTCGTCGGCTGGTTCGGCCCCCGAGGCCTGGCGTCCCTGGTGTTCGCCCTGCTCGCCTTGGAGGCCCTCGGCCCGGCGGCGGACGAGGCCGTCGCCGTCATCGCGGTCACCGTGCTGCTCAGCGTGGTGGCCCACGGGCTGAGTGCTGCGCCGCTCGCCGCGCGGTACGGCCGGGCGATGGGTGGCGTGCGTTCCGGAGATCCGCCGGAGGCGCGGCCCGACACCGCCGCGACAACGGCCGATACTCCGGTCGCCGGGGAGGGTCCCACGGAGCCAGGCGCTCCGGGCGTCAGGACGCACCGGGCGCATGATGCGCCCACTGGTCGAGGTGCCGCGCGCCCGCGTGCGTCACCCGCTGGGGGTGGTGCCGTCTCCGGGCGCCGGCCGATGTACTGGGGACGCGCTCAGCACCTGGGCAGCGCTCGACGGTGGCGTGCGGCCCCGGTGTGACACGCCTGTGGGTCGAGAAGGGGAGACACGGTGGGAGCACGTCTCGACTGGACGGCGCTCGTGGAGCGCGCCCAGGACAGCTTCCCCGGCCGGTGCATCGGGTTGTTCGTCGAGCTCCGCGGCCTTGACCGGTCGATGGTGATCGCCTCCCAGGCGTTCACTGCACTCATCCCCCTGCTCATGGTGGTGTCTGCCGTTCTCCCGCGAGGCAGCGACACCGCGGTGGCCGAGGCCGTCATCCGCAGGTTCGGGCTCACCGGGGACGCCGCGGCTTCGGTGCAGGAGGTGTTCGCCCACTCCGAGTCGAGCAGCGTCGGGATCGCCAGCCTGCTGCTCCTGCTCTTCTCAGGCGTCTCTCTCACGCGGCGGATGCAGAAGATGTATCTCTCGGCCTGGCAGGTGCCACCTCGTCGAGGGGTGCGGGGCTCGCTCAACGCCGTGATGGGCCTCCTGGCGCTGCTCCTCGAGTTCACCGTGCTCTACGTCTTCCTCAGCATGATCCGGAACCTGCCGTTCGAGCGGGCCATCCAGCTCCCCCTCAGCTGGGCCGCCAGCCTCGTGCTCTGGACCACGATCCCGTGGCTGCTCCTGGACCGACAGGTGGGATGGCGCAGACTCGCCGTCGGAGGGGCACTGACCGCCGTCTGCAGCACCCTCTACGGGGTGGCGACAACCATCTACATGCCCCCGTTGATGGAGTCGTACAGCGCGCGTTACGGGCTCTTCGGCGTGACGATCGCGCTGGTGGGCTGGCTGCTGTGCGTCGCGGTTCTCGTCGTCGCGTCGACGGTCGTTGCGGCCGAGCTCGACCGTGCCCCCGAGCGCTGGGCCCAGCGCTTCCGGAGGTTCCTGGGCATCGTGGACGACGAGCCTTCCCAGACCCCGCGCGACGAGCGGCTGTCCGGCGTCGACGTCTGACTCCTGTGGCGGCTCGCGCGCCGGTCAGGCCCCGTCGGCGTGCAGCACCGCGCCACAGCCCTCAGCGAGGACCGCCACGTCGGTCGACACCGCGAGGCAGTGGATGCCGTGAGCGCGCAGGCGACGAGCGTTGGCCGGAGTGCCTGCGAACGCACCGACGAGGACGCCGTGGCGTCGCGCCGCCTCGACGACCCGTCCGAGCGGGTTGCCTGGACCGCGGTCTGCGAGGAGCGACTCGACGGTCGTCCCGAGCGCGAGGGCGAGGTCGAACGGCCCGACGAAGAGGCCGTCGACGCCTGGCGTGACCGCCATCGCGTCGACCTCATCCAGAGCGCCGGTCGTCTCGACCATGACGAGGCAACGGACTCCGGCGTTCGCCGTCTGCGGATCCGGGGCGCGGGCACCTGCCCACAGCGGCGCGTAGGGACCCCAGCTCCGCTCGCCGAGGGGTGGGTACCGAGCCGCGCGGGCCGCGGTCACGGCGTCCGCCGTCCCGGTCACGGACGGGACCACGACCGCTGCGGCGCCGACGTCGAGGGCCGCGCCGATCCACGCCGGGTCGACTCCGGGCACGCGCACGACGAACGGAGCTCCGTGGCCCTCGAGCGCGCGCCCGATCGCGTGGAGCGTCACGCGGTCGACGGGGCCGTGCTGCGCGTCGATGGCGAGCCAGTCGAACCCGCTGGCCGCCAGGCGGCGGAGCACGTCGACATCACCTGTGGACGTCCAGATGCCGCGCGACGTCACCGCTACACCGGCAGGCGCGGAGGTAGAGCCGCCGCTCTCACGCTGGCTCATGTGTGTCCCCTCGCCGTGCCGACGCTGCCTCCCGGACCCTAGCCGAGCCGCTGTGGCACAGCGGCTCTCGACCAACGGCGTGACACCCGTCTCGACGGGACGCCGGCCGCCGAGGCCGGTGCCAGCATGGAGATGGACCATTGAGGCCCGGCACCAGCCGGGCGCCGGGCCGCGACGAGCGGAGGCGCAGCCATGGCCACCACCGATCACCCGCCACCCCCAGCACCGCTGCATGCGAAGCCCGCCGCCCGGGCCGGTGTCCCGCCGCGTCGGGTACACCATCGCCATCGTCGTGAACGTCATCCTCCTGGTGCTCGTCAACGACGTCCCGGGGTGGCAGGCGGTGCCCTTCCTGACCGAGGACTTCACCCAGGTGCTCTGGCTCGTCAACGCCTCGCTCGTGGCCGGCATCGTCGCCAATGCCGTGTACGTGGTGCACGACCCGCGCTGGGTACGCGCCCTCGGTGACGTCGTCACGACCGGCGTCGGGCTCGCCGCCCTCGTCCGGCTGTGGCAGGTGTTCCCCGTCGCCTTCTCCGACGCCTCGGTCGACCTCGACCTCCTCGCCAGGTGGGTGCTGGCCGTCGGCATCGCCGGGAGTGTCATCGGCATCGTGGCCGCAGCCGCTCGACTGGTTCGAGCACCGGCCCCGCCGGACTGAGCGGCACCGCACGAGCCGGCAGGGCCGGGTCAGGCATCGGGGGCGAGCGCGCGCACCGTGGCGATCGTGTCGGCCTCCTCGGCGGACTTGTCGTCGCGGTAGCGGATCACCCGGGCGAACCGCAAGGCGACCCCGCCCGGGTACCGCCGGGAGATCTGCAACCCGTCGAAGGCGACCTCGACCACCTGCTCCGGCCGCACCGGCACGGCCCACCCGTCCGTGCCGTCGACCGCGAGCCCGGTGAAGCGCTCGGTCTGCCAGCGGAGCATCTCGTCGGTCATGCCCTTGAACGTCTTGCCGATCATGACGAACTCGCCGGTGTCCGGATCACGGGCGCCGAGATGGATGTTCGACAGGAAGCCGCGGCGCCGTCCCGAGCCCCACTCCACGGCGAGGACGACGAGGTCGAGGGTGTGCGTCGGCTTGACCTTCACCCAGCCGCTCCCCGCCGACCCGCGGCGTAGGCGCTCGTCGCCGCCTTGACGACGACGCCCTCGTGACCCGACGCGATGAGCTCGTCGAAGAACGTCACGACGTCCGCGGCCTCCGTGGTGACGCGCCGCGGGACGATGAGGTGCGGGGCCAGCTCCGCGAGGGCCTCGTGACGCACGCGGGCCGTCTCGTCGATGAGGTCGACGCCGTCCCGGTGGAGGACGTCGAAGACGTACGTCGTCAGGGGAACCGTTGCTCGCAGGCCGGCCACGTCCGCGGAGCTGGCCGTGCGGGAGCCGGTCACCTGGAACGGCGCCGGCCGCCCGTCCTCCCGCATGACGATGGCCTCGCCGTCGAGCACCAGGTCACCGCCCGGCAGCGCAGCGACCGCCTGCACGACCTCGGGCACCCGGTCGGTGATCTCGTCGAGGCTGCGGGTGTAGACGCTCACGACGCCGGCCCTGCGGTGCACCTGGACCCGGATGCCGTCGAGCTTGCCGTCGACGATGAGCTCACCGCCGCCGACCGCTTCCACCGCCTCCTCGGGCGTCTTCGCGGAGGCGGCGAGCATCGGTCGCAGTGGCCGCCCCACGACGAGTCCCACCTCCGCCAGTGCCGCCTCCCCACCCCGAGCGGCGAGACCCGCCACCTCCGCCGCCGTGCCGGCCAGCATGGCGGCCCGACGCACGACCGGCTCGGGGACGGCATACGCCTTCGCGACGGCCGCGAGGACGACGCCGTCGAGCGCACCCTGACGAAGGTTGCCGGTGATGAGGTCACGGAGGAAGTCCTGCTCGTCGGTCGTCGCACGTCTCATGAGGCCCGTCAGCTCGGCCCGCCGTGACGCGGCCGACCCGGCGCCTGCCGTGGTCGCGAGGCGGTCGAACGCGGCATCCACCTCCGCCACGGTGAGCGACGGTGCCGGCGCGGGCTCCGGCAGGGAACCCAGCGAGCGGAACCCGACCCCGAGCCGTCGTTGTGGCAGCACACCGGAGAGATGGGCGACCACGACGCCGACCTCGTCGGGGTCACAACGCGCGAACAGGGCCGCGAGCGCCTCGGTCTTGGCCGTGCGAGACCGGGTGGCGGCCACCGTGCGCGATGCCGACACGACGTCGGCGAGCATCACGTCCATGTGCTCATCCTGCCCCTCGCCACCGACATGGGATCCGGCTCAGTCGGGATGGTCGACGCGCAGGTCGATCGGGGTGCAGACCCCGTTGTTCGACTTCTCCGCCGAGCAGGCGGTCACGCCCACGACGACCGGCATCCGCGCCTCGAGCGCGAATCGGTCACCCGGCCGTGTCGGCGGCGGGTCGATGTGCAGCTCGCCGCGGTCGTCGGTCCACACGTCCATGAAGACGTTGAGGGTCGAGCCGATCCGGTCGGGTTCGATGTCGTGCGGTGCCAGTGCGCGGGCGAGGTTGGCGAGGCAGCTCGGGTGCTGCGCGCCGCCCAGCTGCGGGTAGAGGATGTCGAACGTGTCCTGGCTGCACGGCGTGAGGGTGAGGTCGTGCACACCGACCGTGTCCTCGACCACCTGGGCGAGCGCCCGGCTGCGGTTGCTGTAGAGGAGCGAGCCGGTCGAGACGTAGATCGAGTTTCCGTAGTCCGTCGTTCGGCCGGACGAGAAGACCTCGGCAGGGTCGTCCGCGGCCACGAGGAAGAGGTCGCTCACCTGCTCACCGCACGGGTCGAGCACCGTGAGGCGGTCACCGGCGTCCAGCCGTACGGCGGTGCCGGTCTGCGCTGCCACGCGGGTCCAGCCCTCTCCGGGGTGATCGTCGGAGCCGTCGTATGCCGGTGGCTCGCCCTGTCGTGGGAAGCGTCGCCGAGCGGGGTTCACCGCCCGCCCTCGCCCGTCACGCTCTCGGGATCGGCGTCGAACGGCGGCGTCCAGTCGGGCGGCACTGCACGCCCCGCGTACTGCCGGGCCTCGGAGGTCTCCCCGTGGTCGCTCACCATCGGGTTGAGGGAGCCCTGGAGCTCGGTGTCGCGGCGCCGGATCGTGTCCCGCATCCGCTGGTAGCGGCCGTCCGCCCGCATCCGCTCGAACTGCACGTGGAGGTTGAAGACCAGCGTCGGCACCGGAGTACGACGTGCCACGCGTGAGGCGTCGGGGTGCAGGCCGACGACGAAGAACGCCGTTCCCGCCACGCTGAACGCGAAGTGCGGGTGCTCGGGATCAGCGGCCACGCCCGCCGCCCAGGGCTGCGCATCGCGCTCGTGCAGGTGCTGCAGGGCGTTCCAGAGGAGCCGCTCGAAGTCGCTCTCCTCAGCCGGTATCGGGCGCCGGAAGCAGGCGACGAAGGATACGAGGTCACCTTCGTGGTCGACCTCCTGCGCATAGCCACCCAGGGCGACAGCCAGCTGGTCGAGCGAGCCACCGGACGAGGTGTCGTCGAGGGCGTCGAGGACGACCATCGTCACCGCCGAGCGGCGGAAGACCGACCGCGCGCCGAGGCACGGGTACTCGGGGTGAGACACCATCTCGTCGATCGCGTCCACGATGTCCCGCCGGGGGCCGTCGCCGAGCTCCTCGGCCGCTCTTTCCTCGAGGACCTCGACGAGGGGGTCGGTCACGGATCGGCGACGGGTCGCAGGGGCACGGTGGGTCCTCTCCTCGGGCATCACACGGTGCCACATACCCGGGGTGCGACGAGGGTATGCCGTCCGCCGGCGTGACCCCTGTCTCGACGTCCCGTCCGACACCGGCCCTGACGACCAGCGGCAGGTCAGCCCACGAGGAGTCAGTCGCTGGAGCTCGTGAGGTGGTGGGGAGCCCCGACCTCCTTGCTCTCGGGCGACCCACGCTCACGCAGGTAGATGGCGAAGACCACCATCGTGCCGATGGCCAGCAGCTCGGACTGCCAGTTCTGCAGCGTCCGGCTCCAGAAGTCCGGCGCCAGGAGGTACTCACCGACCGACAGCGTGTCGAGCCGGTCGCGCAGCCGCTCCTCGTTGTTCGCGACGCGTCCGGCGACCGCCTGGGCAGTCCACGACAGGACGAAGAGGACGGCCATGGCGGTCACGAGGGAGTGCGAGTAGACCCGCGTCCGCCAGCCACCGACCTTGGCCCAGGCAGGTGAGTCCGCCTGTGCGTGGCTCTTCACCCTCTGTTGCTCGTCGGACTCGCGCCCCTCGTTCCCGGGCCGCTTGGACTCGGAGGAGCCGCGCTGCACGAGCCAGACCGTGAAGAAGATGTAGAGGACGAACTGCAGGAACTCCGACTGCCAGTTCTCGGCGACGTCCACGGCGAACGTCGAGGAGGTGACGTACCGCCACAGCGAGATCTCCTGAAGCCCCGCGGTCCTCGCCTCCTCGTTGTAGAGCGCCGCACCCCACCAGGACTGCGCCGCGAGGGTGATGAGGAGCAGCCCGCCGAAGACGAGTGAGAGCGAGTTGTCGCGCCAGAACGAGCGATCTTCCGCAGGGCCCGTCATCGCGCCGCCAGTCCGAGCCAGATGGAGTACGCGAGACCCACGACGATGAAGACGGCATACGCGGTGAAGACGACCCTCATCGCGTCATCCTCCCTCGACGTCGCAGTCGTACGGCTCGGACCGGTCGTCCGACGCTCGATCGCACCCGGCGGCGGTGACGAGCCAGCCGTCGTCGAAGAGGGCGAGGAACACCGTGTCGCTCGCATACCGCACCTGCGCCCCGTGGCCGGCGACGTCGACCGACTCGGCCGCGCCCGTGGCACCCAGCCCCAGCTGCCGCAGGGCGGCGTCGCAGCTGGACCCGGCGTTCTCCTCGAGAGTGCTCCTCGTCTCCGGGGCGAGTCGCTCACAGGCGGATGCCGGGTCCGCGCCGGCCGCCTCGAGGAAGGCGTCGGCGGCGCTGCGGGCCTCGGACTCGGCCGCACCGGCCCCGCAGCCGGCGACGGCCGTGGCGGTGAGCGCCGCGCACAGGGCCGCAAGGGCCCGCCCTGCGGGTCGTCCGTGGAGTCCCGAACCGTGGAGCATGCCTCGCAGCCTAGGACCGTCCTTCCGTGCCGCGACTGCTCACCACCTGTGAACTCGCGAGGGCGCCTCTCGGGGAAGGCCGGAACGCCGAGGCGGTGTTCGCCGGTCCGCCATGAGCCGCAGCCGCCACACGGCCAGCGTCAGGTCTGCACGACGGCACCGGCAGCAAGGAGCGCCGCGACCTCGTCGGACGTGAAGCCGTGGGCGAGGAGGTACGCCGTCGTGTCGGCCCCGGGAGCGGGTTCTCGTCCGGGGTCACGCACCGGCGTCTCGGACAGCCTCGGACCGGTACGCGGCACGAGCCGGCCGTCCAGCGCCAGGGCGAACGTGCCGCGGGCGACGAGGTGCGGGTGGTGGGGCGCCTCGGTGAGGGAGAGCACCGGGGCCACGCAGGCGTCGGTGCCCTCGAACGCCACCGCCCACTCGTCACGGGTCCGGGACCGGAACGCCGCGGTGAAGGCGGCACGGTGCGCGGGCCACGCGGTGACGTCGTACTGCTCGCCCTCCACCGCGACACCCAGCACGGCCACGAGCTCCGCCCAGAACGCGGGCTCGAGGGCCCCCACCGCGACGAACCGGCCGTCGGCGCACTCGTAGACGTCGTAGAACGGCGCCCCGCCGTCGAGGAGGTTGACGGCCCGCTCGTCCTCCCAGGCTCCGGCTCCGAGCAGGCCGTGCACCATCGTCAGCAGGTGCGCCGCACCGTCCACCATTGCGGCGTCGACGACCTGTCCGCGTCCGGTCGTGGCTCGAGCGACGAGCCCGGCCAGCACCCCGACGACGACGTAGAGGGAGCCGCCGGCGAAGTCACCGATCAGCGGCACCGGCGCGACCGGGCGCTCGGCAGGGCCGAGGGCGTGCAGCGTCCCGGACACGGCGGCATACGTGATGTCGTGTCCGGCCCGCCCCGCCCACGGCCCGGTCTGGCCCCAGCCGGTCATCCGGGCGTGCACGAGCCGCGGGTTCCGTGCGAGGCACTCCTGCGGCCCGAGCCCGAGCCGCTCGACAACACCGGGCCGGTAGCCCTCGAGGAGGACGTCGGCCTCGTCCACGAGCCGCTGGACGACGGCCCGACCGGCCTGGTGCTTGAGGTCGACGGCGATGCTCGGCCGCGAGCGCCGGAGCCCGCCGGCCACCGCCAGCGGGTTGGTCTCACCGGGCCGGTCGACGCGCACGACGTCCGCGCCGAGCTCGGCGAGGTACATCCCCGCGAAGGGCGTCGGCCCGATGCCGCCCAGCTCGACGACGCGGACCCCCTCGAGTGGTCCGGCGATCGCCGCGGTCATGTCGGGACGCCCCGGACGGTGAGGAGCGGCGGCCGGTCACCGCGGATCGACGCGACCATGTCCACGACTCGCCGGGTCGCACGGACGTCGTGGGCCCGGAAGACCGTGGCGCCCAGCCAGGCCGCGACGGCGGTCGCGGCCAGGGTGCCCTCCAGTCGGCCGTCCGGCGGCAGGTCGAGCGTCTCCCCGACGAAGTCCTTGCGCGACAGCGCCTGCAGCACGGGATACCCCAGCGCGACGATCGCCCCGGTGTGACGGAGGAGGGTCAGCGAGTGTGCGGTCGTCTTGCCGAAGTCGAGGGTGGGGTCCACGATCACCCGGTCTGCGGGGATGCCGGCCGCCACCGCTCGGTCGGCTCCCTCGCCCAGCGTGCGGAGGACGTCGTCGAGGACCCCCATGGGTTCCGGCGGGTAGGTCGCCGCGACCGGATCGGTGCGCGGCGGGAGCCCGCCGGTGTGGGAAACCACGTAACCGGCCCCGACCTCCGCCGCCACCTGGAGCAGGTCCGGGTCGTGCCCCTGCCAGGTGTCGTTGACGAGGTCCACCCCGGCTTCGGCGGCGGCCACCCGGGCCACCCGAGAACGCCAGGTGTCCAGGCTGAGGACGAGGTCGGGATGGGCCTCCCGGGCGAGCACGAGGAACGGCACCACCCGCGCGATCTCCTCCTCGGGCGTGACGACCTCGCCCTCCTGTCCCGCGCGCACCCCGCCGACGTCGACGACGTCCGCGCCCGCGGCGACGGCGTCGTCGAGCGCCGCACGGGCGGAGTCGAGGTCGGCATGGCGGCCTCCCGGCCAGAACGAGTCCGGCGTGCGGTTGACGATCGCCATGACCGCCGGGCGGGAGGCGTCGAAGGCGCGGTCGCCGAGGCGCAGGGTGGAGGGTGCCTCGGGCACGGGGTGCGGGACTGCGGCGGTCACCGGGCGACAGGGGTGAGCTCGCGCAGGCCCGGGAGGACCTGCTCACAGAACGTCGAGAGGAACCGCTCCTGGTCGTACCCAGGGTCGTGGATGACGAGGTGGTCGAAGCCCAGGTCGGTGTAGACCCGCAGCGCGTCGACGACGTCCTCGGGCCGGCTCGCGACGACCCATCGCCTGGCCACCTGCTCGATGGGCAGGCGGTCGGCTGCCTCCTCCATCTCGACCGGGCTGTGGATCGAGTGCTTCTGCTCCGCCGTGAGCGACAGCGGCGCCCAGAAGCGGGTGTTCTCCAGCGCGCGGTCGGGGTCCGGGTCCCACGAGAGCTTGACCTCGATCATCCGGTCGATCTCGTCGAGGTCCCGGCCGGCCCCCTCCAGCCCCTCGTCCACGGCCGGGAGGAGCTGGTCCGCGTACAGCTCCCGGCCCTTGCCGGAGGTGCAGATGAAGCCCTCAGCCATCGTCCCGGCATACCGCGCCACCGTGGGCCCGCCGGCGGCGACGTAGATGGGTACCGGCTCGTCGGGTCGGTCGAAGACCTTGGCGTCCACCGTCCGGAAGTAGTCGCCGTCGAAGGTCACGCTGGGTTCGGTCCACAGGGCGCGGATGATCCGCAGCGCCTCGCGCAGCCGCCCGAACCGCTCCTTGAACTCCGGCCACTCGCCCTCGCGCACCGAACCGACCGAGACCTCGTTGAGCGCCTCACCCGTGCCCACGCCGAGCATGACCCGCCCCGGTGCGAGGCAGGCGAGGGTCGCGAAGGTCTGGGCGACCACGGCGGGGTTGTACCGGAAGGTCGGGGTCATGACCGACGTGCCGAGCATGACGCGTTCGGTGCGCGCGGCGACCCAGGCCAGCCAGGCGAGGGAGTTCGGGGCGTGCCCGCCCTCGAGCCGCCAGGGCTGGGAGTGGTCGGAGACGGTGACGGAGTCGAGCCCCAGCTCCTCGGCACGAACCGCGTATGCCGCGAGCTCGCCGGGAGCGAACTGCTCCGCCGACGCCTTGTACCCGACTCTCAGCACGACTCGCTCCTCGGTGACGGGATGTCCGGGGGCCAAGTCTCACACCTTCCACGCGAGGACCGGCGCCGCGTCGAACGTTGCCCCCGGAACGCACCTGCGGTGGCAGGACCGACCCGGCGGGTCGGCGGTGCAGCGGCGCTAGCGTGGTGGCACTCGTCCGACGCCCGCAGGAGCACCCGTATGGCCACCGACCTCATCGACCTCGCCGGCCACGAACAGGTCGCCTTCTGCTCCGATCCGGACACCGGTCTCCGGGCGGTCATCGCCCTGCACGACACCTCGCTCGGCCCGGGCCTGGGCGGCACGCGCTTCCACCCGTACGCCTCGATGGACCACGCGCTGGCCGACGTCCTCCGACTCTCCCGCGCCATGACGAGCAAGAACGCCGTCGCCGGCCTCGAGCACGGCGGCGGCAAGGCCGTCATCATCGGCGACCCGCACCGGGACAAGACGCCCGAGCTGCTCCGGGCGTACGGCCGGTTCGTCGAGTCGCTGGGTGGCCGGTACGTCACCGCCTGCGACGTCGGCACGTACGTCGCCGACATGGACGTCGTCGGCGAGGAGACCACGTGGGCCACCGGCCGCTCGCCCGAGCGCGGCGGGGCGGGCGACTCGTCGCTGCTCACGGCCTACGGCGTCTTCCAGGGGATGCGCGCGGCGGCGCAGCACCTCTGGGGCGAGGCGACCCTGGCCGGACGCCGGGTCGGCATCGCCGGGGTCGGCAAGGTCGGCCACCGCCTCGTCGAGCACCTCCTCGAGGACGGCGCGGACGTCGTCGTCGCCGACGTCGACGCGGATGCCGTGCGAACGCTGCTCGGCCGGCACCCCGGGGTTCGGGCAGTCGCGGACGTGGAGGACCTCGTGCATGCGGACCTCGACGTGTTCAGCCCGAACGCCCTCGGGGGGGCCCTCGACGAGCACACGGTCGAGGCACTACGGGCCCGGGTCGTGTGCGGCGGAGCGAACAACCAGCTGGTCACGGACGGGCCGGGTGGGACGGCTCGCCGACTACGCGAGCGCGGCATCCTCTACGCGCCGGACTTCCTCGTGAACGCAGGCGGCGTCATCCAGGTCGCCGACGAGCTGCACGGGTTCGACATGGAGCGCGCGCGGCGCCGGACCGAGACGATCTTCGAGCACACGCTCGAGGTGCTCCGCGCCGCCGACGAGGACGACGTGAGCCCGGCCGTGGCGGCGGACCGGCTCGCCGAGCGCCGCATCGCCGCAGGTGGCCGTCGTCCCTGGCTGCCCGGGGACGCGGTCGGGGTGAGGGCCACCTGAGGCGCGTTCCGTCGTGGGGCCCGGGAACACCGGACAGCGGCTCACCGTTGACCGGACGGCGTCGCCGGAACGGCTCCACTGATGTACCGTTGGCGTCACGACACACACACGATTCCCGGGACCGCTCCGCGACGTGGGATGACCCTGAAGACGGGGCCGTCCCACTCGTGATGCCGCCCCGGCAGACGCACGAGGGGGTCACGCCATGGGGCGCGGCCGAGCCAAGGCCAAGCAGACGAAGGTCGCTCGAGAGCTGAAGTACTTCAGCCCGGACACCGACCTCTCCGCGCTTGAGCGAGAACTGCACGGTTCCACCCCGAACGGGAGCCGCTCGATGAGCGACGACCGCGACGGGGAGGACGAGGACGACCACGGGCCGTGGTCCCCGGGCCGGCGTTGACGCCGCCCTGACCGCGGCTTTCGTGCGACCCGCGCCGACGGTGCGGGCGTCGGTCGTGCCCGATCCCGCCGCAGGTCACGCCGAGCCCTCCTGACGCTCCGCGACGGGCCTATGCTCGGCCCCATGAGCGAGACGGCGGTGGCCACGAAGCGGCTCGGGGTCGAGACCACGGGCATCGAGATCATCGACGAGTCGGAGCGCACGGCGAGACCACGGGACCTCTTCTGGCCGTGGTTCGCGGCGAACGTGTCGGTCTTCGGCATCTCGTACGCCGCGTTCGTCCTGGGCTTCGGCATCTCGTTCTGGCAGGCGGTGCTCGTCACCGTCCTCGGGATCGTCATCTCCTTCCTGCTCTGCGGGATCATCGCCATCGCCGGGAAGCGCGGGTCGGCGCCGACGATGATCCTCTCCCGGGCCGCGTTCGGCGTGAACGGGCAGAAGCTTCCCGGCGTCGTCTCGTGGCTGGTGTCCATCGGCTGGGAGACCTTCCTCGCGATCCTCGCCGTCCTCGCGACGGCGACGATCTTCGAGCAGCTCGGCTGGGGCGGCGGCACGGGCACCAAGGTGGCTGCGGCGGTCGTCGTCGCCGCCGCGATCGTGCTGGCCTCCGTGGCCGGCTACCACATCATCATGCGGCTCCAGTCGGTGCTCACCTGGGTCACGGGCATCGTCACCGTCCTCTTCGTCCTCGTTGCGGCGAGCGAGATCGACTGGGCCGCCGTGGCCGCCCTGCCGTCGGGCGAAGCGCAGTCGGTCGTGGGCTCGTTCGTCCTGCTCATGACCGGTTTCGGGCTCGGCTGGATCAACATCGCCGCGGACTGGTCCCGCTACCAGCGCCGCTCGGCACCCGGCGGCGCCATCGTCTTCTGGAACACGTTCGGGGGTGCGATCGCCCCGGTGCTCCTCGTCGTCTTCGGGCTCATGCTCTCGGCCTCCAACGAGGAGGTGCTGGCCGGCATCCCCTCGGACCCGATCGGCACGCTCGCGACGATCCTCCCCACGTGGTTCCTCGTGCCGTTCCTCGTGGCGGTGATCCTCTCGCTCATCTCCGGGGCGGTGCTCGGCATCTACTCCTCCGGCCTCACCCTGCTGTCGCTGGGTGTGCGCATCCCGACGGCCGATGGCGGCCCTCATCGACGGCCTCATCCTCACCTTCGGCACGTTCTTCGTCGTGTTCGTGGCCGAGGACTTCCTCGGTCCGTTCCAGAGCTTCCTCATCACCCTCGGGGTCCCCCTGGCGGCGTGGGCCGGCATCATGATCGCCGACATCGCCCTGCGCAAGCGCGACTACGACGACGACGACCTCTTCGACGCCCGCGGTCGCTACGGCGCCTTCGACTGGGTGTCCATCGGGACGATGGTCGTGGCGTCGGTCATCGGCTGGGGTCTCGTCGTCAACAGCTTCGCCCAGGACGCCGCGTGGAACAACTGGCAGGGCTACCTCCTCGGCCCGCTGGGCCTCGGCACGTACGTCCCCGAGGGAGAGGGAGCGCCGTACTGGGAGGGCAACTGGCCGTACTCGAACATCGGCGTCCTCCTCGCCCTGGCCATCGGGTTCCTCGTCACCCTGCTCGCCCGGCGTGGCACGGTGCGCCGTCAGGAGGCGCAGATGCCCACGAGCGACGGCCGAAGCGAGGACCGGGCGCAGGTCCGGTGACGGAGCACGTCCCCGTCGACCCGGTCGGCCCTGACGGCTGGCTCGTCGTCGTCGACCCCCAAGCCATCTTCGCCGACCCCGGGACCTCGCCATGGGGCTCTCCGATGTGGGCGTCGACCGTCGAACGGATCGTCGCGCTCGCTGCACGGCACGGGCGCGAGCGGACGGTCGTCACGCGGTTCGTCGCCGACCCCTCGCTCGGCGGATCGTGGGGCCCGTACTACGAGGAGTGGCCGTTCGCCCTCGTCCCGGACGAGGACCCCTTGTATGCCGTGGTGCCCGACCTGCGGGACGCCGCCGGCCACGTGCTGACGGCCGGGACGTTCGGCAAGTGGCCGGTGCTGCGGGACCTGGTCGGCGACGACGCCCGCCTCACCCTGACCGGCGTCTCGACCGACTGCTGCGTGCTGTCGACCGCACTGCCCGCCGCGGACGCCGGCGCCACCGTGCGGGTCGTGGCGGACGCGTGCGCCGGCTCCACGCCGGAGAACCACGCCCGGGCCCTGGCCGCGATGGCGCTGTACGGCCCCCAGATCACCATCACCGCCTGATCCGGTCGCCGCCGCAGTCAGGCGCGGGGTGCTCGCCGACGAGCTGGACGGACCCGCCGTCGACGCCCTTCGCGCCCCGCACCACCTCGACGCCGTCCTCGACCGGGGCCGCGGCGGCATCGAACACCTCGCCCATGGACCAGGTGCGGATGCCGCGCGCCTCGAGGAGCGCGGTCGCCGCCTCGACCGAGGCGGCCGGGACCACCGCGACGAAGCCCACACCCATGTTCAGCGTTCGCTCGAGGTCCGCGACCGGCACGGACCCCAGCCGGCCGACGGTCGTGAAGACGGCCGCCGGGGTCCACGTCGAGCGGTCGAGGCGGGCGTGCACGTGTGGCGGGAGGACGCGGGAGAGGTTGGCGGCGAGTCCGCCTCCCGTCACGTGCGAGAAGGCGTGCACCTCGATGTCGTCGGTACGCAGGAGGTCGAGGAGGTCGGCGGAGTAGACCCGGGTGGGCTCGAGCAGCTCCTCACCGAGGGTGCGTCCGAAGTCCTCGACGTGCCGGTCCAGGCGCCACCCCGCGCGCTCGACCACTCTGCGGACCAAGGAGTAGCCGTTGGAGTGCAGACCGCTGCTGGCCAGGCCCAGCACGAGGTCTCCGGCGACGACCCGGTGCGGTCCGAGCACCTCGGCGTGCTCGACGACCCCGGTCGCGGCCCCGGCGAGGTCGTACTCGTTCGGGGCGAGGAGGCCGGGGTGCTCGGCGGTCTCGCCGCCGATGAGCGCGACCCGGGCCTGCTCGCACGCGCGAGCGATCCCGGACACGATCGCGGCGATCCGCTCGGGGACGACCTGGCCGCAGGCGATGTAGTCGGTCATGAAGAGGGGCTCGGCCCCGCACACGACGATGTCGTCCACGACCATGCCGACGAGGTCGAACCCGATGGTGTCGTGCCGGTCCAGGGCCTGGGCGATGGCCACCTTGGTGCCCACGCCGTCCGTCGAGGTGGCGAGGACCGGGCGTTCGTAGGTGGACAGCCCGCTGGCGTCGAACATGCCCGCGAAGCCTCCGAGGCCACCGAGCACCTCGGCTCGGGTCGCCCGCCGAACGCTCGCCTTCATGAGCTGGACCGCGCGGTCACCGGCCTCGACGTCGACGCCGGCCCCGGCATACGTGATGACGGCCGGTCCGGGCGAGGAGGTCGGCACCTCGGCGTCGGTCACGCCGCACACCCTACCGACGGGCCCGAACCCGCCCGCCTCGGCGGGTCAGAGCGCCCGGAGGATGTCCTCGACCCGGTCCTTGGCGTCGCCGAAGAGCATCTGGGAGTTCTCCCGGAAGAACAACGGGTTCTGCACCCCGGCGTAGCCGGTGGCCATCGAGCGCTTGAAGACGACGACGTGCTCCGCCTCCCAGACCCGGAGCACCGGCATCCCCGCGATCGGCGACGTGGGGTCGTCGTAGGCGGCGGGGTTGACCGTGTCGTTCGCGCCGATGACGAGCACGACGTCGGTGCCCTTGAGGTCGTCGTTGACCTCGTCCATCTCGAGGACGATGTCGTAGGGCACCTTGGCCTCGGCCAGCAGCACGTTCATGTGGCCGGGCAGTCGTCCGGCGACGGGGTGGATGCCGAAGCGCACGTCGACCCCCCGCTCCCGCAGCCGGCGAGTGAGCTCAGCGACGGGGTACTGCGCCTGGGCGACCGCCATCCCGTAGCCGGGTGTGACGACGACCGAACGGGCATCCGAGAGCAGCTCCGCCGCGGCCTCGGCGGTGATCTCCCGGTACTCGCCGTAGTCGACGTCCGTGGCGACGGTGCCCCCCTCGACGCCGAAGCCGCCGGCGATGACCGAGATGAACGAGCGGTTCATGGCTCGGCACATGATGTAGGACAGGTAGGCACCAGAGGAGCCGACGAGGGCCCCGGTGATGATGAGGAGGTCGTTGCCGAGGAGGAAGCCGGCCGCGGCGGCGGCCCACCCGGAGTAGCTGTTGAGCATCGAGACGACGACGGGCATGTCGCCACCGCCGATCGAGGCGACGAGGTGCCAGCCGAGCGCGAGCGCGATCACCGTGACGACGCCGAGCACGCTGGCCCGGGCGAACGTCGCGTCGGCCGGGAGCGCGACATAGACGGCCGTGAGCAGGAAGAAGGCGACGATCGCCCCGAGGTTGATGAGGTTGCGGCCCGGGAGCATGAGCGGGGCGGACCTGATCCGCGCCGACAGCTTGAGGAAGGCCACGATCGAACCGGTGAACGTGACCGCACCGATGAAGACGCCGACCATGACCTCGATGTCGTGGATGGCGGGGTACGGGCTCTCCTCGTAAGAGCTGTTCCAGCCGACGAGGACCGCGGCGACGCCGACGAAGCTGTGGAGCATCGCGATGAGCTCCGGCATCCCCGTCATCTCGACCTTGCGCGCCCGGTCCAGGCCGATCATGGCACCGATCACCATGGCGGCGGCGATGAGCCCCAGCCCCAGCCACCCGCTCCCGGCCCGGTCCAGCGCCGAGGGACCGTCGGGCGAGGCGTCGACGCCGGCGGTGGCGGCGACGACCGTGGCGACGAGGGCGACCGCCATGCCGACGACGCCGAACCGGACGCCGTTCCGGGCGCTCTCGTGCCGCGAGAGGCCCGCCAGCGCGAGGATGAAGAGGAGGCCGGCGACGATGTAGGCGCCCTGGACGAGCGAGAGGGAGAGCGTCATCGGGTCGCCTCCTCGCGCTTGAACATCTCGAGCATTCGAGCCGTGACCCGGAAGCCGCCGAACACGTTGATGCTCGCCACGAGGATGCCGATGAACGCCAGGACGGAGACCGCGACGCTCCCCTGTCCCACCTGGAGCAGGGCACCGACGATGATGATGCCGCTGATCGCGTTGGTCACCGACATGAGCGGGGTGTGCAGTGCGTGGTGCACGTTGCCGATGACATAGAACCCGATGACGACGGAGAGCATGAACACCATGAAGTGGCCGAGGAAGGGCTCCGGTGACACGGCGGCGACGAGGAGGAACAGTGCGCCCGTCCCGGCCAGGACCGCGAGCCGGCGCGTCGGGCTCATCGGCTCCTTGGCCGCCTTCGGCGCAACCTCGGCGACCGCCGAGGGGGCGGCTGGCGCCGCGGACACCTGTACCGGTGGCGGTGGCCAGAGAATCTCACCCTCGCGGACGACGGTCATCCCGCGCTGCACGACGTCGTCGAGGTCGAGCACGAGCTCGCCGTCCTTGCCCGGGGTGAGCAGCTTGAGGAGGTTGACGACGTTGGTGCCGAACAGCTGTGACGCCTGGGTGGGGAGGCGCCCGGCGAGGTCGGTGTAGCCGAGGATGGTCACACCGTTCCCGGTGACGACTCTCAGGCCGGCGACGGTGCCGGCCACGTTGCCGCCGTTCGCCGCCGCCATGTCGACGATGACCGAACCAGGCTTCATCGACGCGACCATCGCCTCGGTGAGGAGCCGCGGTGCGGGTCGCCCCGGGATGAGCGCGGTCGTGATGATGATGTCGACGTCGGCGGCCTGCTCGGCGTAGAGCGCAGCCGCCTTCGCGTCGAAGTCGGCGCTCGTCTCCCGCGCGTACCCGTCGGCAGAGGGGCCGGTGTCCTCGACGTCGACGCGGAGGAACTCGGCGCCCATGGACTCCACCTGCTCGCCCACCTCCGGGCGGGCGTCGAACGCGCGGACGACGGCACCGAGCGAGTTCGCCGTGCCGATCGCCGCGAGACCGGCGACCCCGGCGCCCACGACGAGGACCTTCGCAGGAGGCACCTTGCCCGCCGCCGTCACCTGGCCCGTGAAGAACGAGCCGAACTCGTGGGCGGCCTCGATGACGGCGCGGTACCCACCGATGTTCGCCATGGACGACAGCACGTCGAGCGACTGGGCGCGCGAGATGCGCGGGACGGCGTCCATGGCGAGCGCGGTGACCCCACGACCAGCGAGCATCTCGACGAGGGCAGGGTCGAGGGCGGGGGCGAGGAGGCACACGAGGACCTGCCCGGGACGGAGCCGACCCACTTCCGCGTCGGAGGGCGCGTTGACCTTGAGCAGGACGTCGGCGTTCCACACGGCGGCGTCGATGACGTCGGCGCCGGCGCGGACGTAGGCGGAGTCGTCGAAGCTGGCGCGCGCACCGGCGCCGCTCTCCACGAAGACCGCGTACCCGAGGGCACGGATCTGCTCGACGGTCTTCGGGGTCGCGGCGACCCGCGTCTCGCCCGGTCGGGACTCTCGGGGCACTCCGATGCGCACAGCGGTTCCTCTCGGCCTGCAGGGGACGGGACGAACCTATCGGGTGCCCTGCTCGGGCACGGGGAGGGGGCGCCGGCGACGGACGCCGGAGACCGCCGCCGGGCAGGCCAGTGGCTGGGGTGCCGCGCGGCCGGTCCCGCGGTTGGGGTCTCGGGTGCCGGGACCTACCGGCTGGAGCGCCGGAAGCCGCTGCGCTCGGCGGCTGCCTCGTCGTAGAACCACACGTCGGGCTCGGCCGTGTCGTAGCCCGGGTCGCCGGGCAGGTCGAAGGTCATCGAGCTCCGGTGGCCCTGCACGGGGTGGTCCAGTGGCTGGCCGCCGTCGTCGAGAGGGGCGGCCGAACCGACCCCGAAGCCTCCGTCACGCAGCTCGTGGAAGTCCGAGACGCGGCGGGCTGCCCGCTGCGCCATGCCCTCCTGCGGGGGCGGCGCACCGGCCTCTCGCGCCAGGTCCCGGCGTTCCTCGGCCAGGCGGTCACCGCGGTCCTGGGTCCGGTCGAGGAGCTCCCCCTCGTCAGCCGCCCAGTCCCCTGCCGGGGTGGTGTCATGGCGAGGGTTCGATGCGCGCTCCGCGTCGTCGGCGACGGTCCATGTCGAGTCGTCGTTCTCCGCGACGGCCGCACCCGTCTCGGCTGGTGCGTGGGCGTTGGGGTCGCCGAGGGTGTCCCGGTCCGAGGTGCGGGTGCGCTCGCTGCCCCCGTGTTCCTCACCGGTCTCGTCCGCTGTGTCGGTCCGGGTGCCGTCCTCCGTGGCGTGCAGGGGTTCGGTCGACGCGTACTGGTCGGTGTCGACGACGATCCCCACGTCACCCGGACGCGTGGCGCTGGAGCCGAGATCCGCACCGGCATCCGCACCATGGTCGGCACCGGCGTCAGCATCCCGGCCCGCGCCGGCGTCCACGGCGGCATCCGCGGCGGCATCCGCACCGTGGTCGGCACCGGCATCCGCATCGCGGTCGACTCCACTGGTGGCGGACCACTGGCGCTGGTCGTCGCCGACGGGCTCCCGCTCGACCGGCGGCGTCTGGTCCTCCGCCATAACCGGCTCGGTGGCGGCGTAGGCCTCGGGTTCTGCGATCACGGTGAGGTCGGCGCCCTCGTCGGCACCGCGGTCGGCCGAGCGCTCGTTCGGCGGCCCGCCCCACTCGCCGCGGGGTGACTCGACGTCGTGGGAGACGTCGGAGTCCGGGGACGTGGGGGGAGCCTCGCCGTCCCGTCCGGTGTCGGAGTCGTCACGGTCGGGGCGGGCGTCGTCGCTCATGCCGTCCGCCCTACCCACTGCCGGCCGACCGTAAACGTCGTCGTCCGAGCGCGGAGTGTCGGCATGCACGTCGTCGCGGTAGTCGGCGGCCGAGGCGATGCGCTCGCTCTCCGAGTGCTGGTCCCGGTCCTGGCCGGCCCACGCGGCGGCACCGGCCGCGGTGGCACCGGCCGCCGTGGCACCGGCCGCCGTGGCACCGGCCGCCGTGGCACCGGTGGCCCTGCGCTCGGGCGCCGACTCCGAGTGGTCGACCGTAGGGACGGCGTCGACCTCGTCGGACTCCCGGCGCTCGGCGCGCGTTGCCGTCTCCTCCTCGGATGCCGGCCGCGCCTCGTCGGGCACCGCGTCCCCCAGGTGCCGGTCGCCGTCGTCGACGGCCTCCTCGCGGTCATCGACCGTGGGGAAGGAGGACTCCGTGACGTCGGGGTCCACGTCGTCGGCCCGCCGCATCGTCTCCTCGTACTCGCGGCGGGTGGACTCGGCCGCCGCTCGCCGCTCTGCCGCCTCCTCCTCGAGGCGCGCCGCCTCACGGGCCCGCTGCTCGGCCTCCACCCGCGCCACCTCCGCGCGCTCGGCGGCCTGCTCGGCGAAGCTCGTCTCGCCGGCGAGCTGCACCCCGATCTGCTCCGCGTCGGTGCGCAGAAGGGCGGCCTCGACCCGCTGCTGCTCCTTCTTGCCGGCGCTCCGCCGGAGCAGGAGGACCACCACGACCGCCACCACCAGGACGAGGAGGAGCAGGAGGATCAGTCGGCCGGTCTGCATACGGAGTTCCTGTCGTCGACGGTGCGCCGGAGGCACATCTCGCGGCACAACCTACTCCGCGGGAGATGCCACCGTGTGACGAGCGGCGGCCCGTCCACCGGTTGGGTCAGAGGCCCAGCTCGGAGACGGTGACCTCGCGCATCTCGACCTTGCGAACCTTGCCGGTGACCGTCATCGGGAACTCGTCGACGAGGCGCACGTACCGCGGGATCTTGTAGTGCGCGAGTCGCCCAGCTGCGAACTCGCGCAACGCCTCGGCGGTCAACGGAGTCGCGCCGTCGCGAACCCGGACCCACGCGCAGAGCTCCTCGCCGTACCGCGAGTCGGGCACGCCGATGACCTGCACATCGAGCACGTCCGGATGCGTGTGGAGGAACTCCTCGATCTCGCGTGGGTAGATGTTCTCCCCTCCGCGGATGACCATGTCCTTGATCCGGCCGGTGATGCGGACGTAGCCGTCGGTGTCCAGGACGGCGAGGTCGCCCGTGTGCATCCACCCGTCGACGAGCACCTCGGCGGTCTTCTCGGGCTCGTCCCAGTAGCCGAGCATCACCGAGTACCCCTTGGTGCACAGCTCACCGGCCTCGCCCCGCGGCAGCGTCTCTCGGGTCACCGGGTCGACGACCTTGATCTCGAGGTGGGGGTGCACCGCGCCGACGGTGCCCACCTTGCGCTCGAACGAGTCGTCGGGGCGGGTCTGGGTCGACACCGGCGATGTCTCCGTCATGCCGTAGCAGATGGTCATCTCGTCGATGCCGGCCTCGATGAGCTTCGTCATCGTCGACTCCGGGCATGGTGAGCCCGCCATGATGCCGGTGCGCACCGAGGTGAGGTCGTACGACTCGAAGCCCGGCAGGGCCCACTCGGCGATGAACATCGTCGGCACGCCGTAGAGCGAGGTACAGCGCTCCTCGGCGACCGCTTCCAGGGTCAGCGCCGGGTCGAACCCGGGGGCCGGGATGACCGTGCACGCCCCGTGCGACGTCGCTGCCAGGTTGCCCATGACCATGCCGAAGCAGTGGTAGAAGGGCACCGGGATGCAGATTCGGTCCTCCTCGGTGTAGCGGCAGATCTCGCCGACGAGGAACCCGTTGTTGAGGATGTTGTGGTGGCTGAGGGTCGCACCCTTGGGGAAACCCGTTGTGCCGGAGGTGTACTGCACGTTGATCGGGTCGTGCGGGCCGAGATCGGCCTGGACCATGGACAGCCGCTCCGGGCTCACCTCCTCGGCACGCTCCAAGAGCGTCGCCCACGACTCCTGCCCCAGGACGACGACCTCCTCGAGGGCCGAGCACTCCTGCCGCACCGAGTCGACCATCGCGACGTAGTCCGAGGACCGGAAGGAGGCGGCTGTGACGAGCAGCCGAACGCCGGCCTGGTTGAGCACATAGGTCAGCTCATGTGACCGGTATGCCGGGTTGATGGTGACGAGGATGGCCCCCACCTTGGCCGTCGCGTACTGCGTTCGGGTCCACTCGGCGCAGTTCGGCGCCCAGATGCCCACCCGATCCCCCTTGGCCACGCCGACGGCGATGAGCGCCCGGGCGAGCCGGTCGACCTCGGCGCCCAGCTCGGCATACGTCCACCGGATGCCGGCCGCCCGGTCCACGAGGGCGTCCCGTTCCGGCACCCGGGCGATGGTCGCGTCGAGGTTGTCGCCGATCGTCTGCTCGAGGAGGGCGGGCTCCTTCGGGCCGGCCGTGTGCGAGAGGGCGAGGTCGGGCGTCGCGTCGCTCATCGTCGTCCTTCGATCCGGAGGCTGGGGCCACCCAGCCAACACCGCGGTCACACCGGTGGCAACCGGGCGCCCTCAGGTACCGGAGGGACGGGACAGGCGGTCGAGGACGCCGAGGAGGAGTGCCTCCCGCACCGGGGAGGGGCACAGGTCGAGGAGCGCGTTGACGGGTGCCATCCGGGTGGGCAGCGCCAGTCGGCCGTCGTCCCCTGCGAGTCCGGCGGCCGCGAGCAGGCCGGCGAATCCGACGTCGTCGAGCGTCCTCGGGTCGAGCGACCCGAGACGTGCCGCCAGGGCCTGGTCGACCTCCACCGGACCCACCTCTCGCGCCGTCGCGACGGCGTCGGCGAGGGCGACGACCAGCTCGGGCACCGACGGCGCCGTGGCGGCCGACAGGGTGAGGTGGAGGGTGGCCCCCCGGCCGCGATGGGACAGCTGGGGCTGGACGTACCACCCGCGCTCGAGCAGCTCGTCGGCCACCGTGAAGACGTCGCACGAGCCGTCGGTCGCCAGGGCCAGCAGGGTGGCGTCGGGCGCCGCCACGACGCGCAGTCCCTGGATGCCGGCCGCCGCCGCCGCGATGTCCAGGGTCGCCTGCCGAGCACGCCGGGCCAGGGTTGCGTAGCCGTCGAGCCCGATGTGGCGGGTCACCGCCCAGGCCGCGGCCAGCGGACCGCCCGAACGGGTGGACTGCGTGGTGGTGTTGAGCATCGTGTAGCCCGGCCAGTCGGCCGACGCGAAGAAGTGGCCGGCGCGCAGGACGGCCGAGCGGTGGAGGAGGACGGAGACGCCCTTCGGGGTGTAGGCGTACTTGTGCAGGTCGACGCTGATGCTCGTCACGCCGTCCACGGCGAAGGACCACGGGCCGACGTCGGTGAGGTGCGGGAGGACCCAGCCGCCGATGCACGCATCCACGTGGCACCGGATGCCGCGCGCCGCCGCGTTCCCGGCGATCTCGGCCACCGGGTCGACGACTCCGTGGGCGTACGACGGGGAGGAGGCGACGACCAGCACCGTGGACTCGTCGGCCGCCCCTGCCATGGCCAGCGGATCCGCGCGCAGCGTCCGCGGGTCGACGTCGACGAGCACCGGGCGGACCCCGAGGTACTTCGCGGCCTTGTGGAACGCGGCGTGCGCCGTCGTGGGCAGGACCATGCTCGGGCTCTCGACCCGGGCCGCCTCCCGCGCCGCGAGCACCGCGAGGAGGATCGACTCGGTGCCGCCGGAGGTGACGGACCCGGCATACCCGGTCGGTGCGTCGAGGAGCCCGCCCGCCATGGCGACGAGGTCGTTCTCCATCCGCTGCAGCGACGGGAAGGCCGTGGGGTCGAGCGCGTTCGACGACGCGAACATCGCCAGCGCCTCGAGCCCGACGCTGTCCGCGTCGGCCAGGCCGGAGTCGTAGACATACGCGAGCGTCCGACCGCCGTGGGCGGGCAGGTCGGCGGACTGGAGGCCTCGCAGGGCCGCGAGAACCTCTTCGGTGCTCATCGCACCACCGGCGGGCTCGCTCATCGGTGGACCTCCTCGTCGAGCCGGTACCGGCGCAGGACGACCAGGGAACTCGCGACGATCACGGCCGGGACGACGGTGAACCCCAGGGCGATCGCCATGCGCGCCGAGTCCGGCTGCGCCGCTGCGGCATCCGTCGACGAGACGTACCCGCCGAGGGCGAGGATGCCGGCATACAGGAAAGGGCCCACCGCCAGCCCGAGCGTCTCCCCGGCCGTCCAGACACCGGTGTACGTTCCCGCGCGGTCCTCGCCGGTGCGGGCCGTGTCGTCGGCGGCGACGTCAGGCAGCATCGCCAGGGGGAACATCTGGCAGGCCGCGTATCCCACGCCGACGACGGCCACGGTCACTGCGGTCGCGGCCACGCCGAGCTGCACGGTGAGCAGCGTCGCGAGGGCACCGACGCCCAGGAGCACCGAGCCCCAGACGTATCCGATGCGCTTGCCGCGGGCCTCGCCGACCCGCTGCCACAAGGGGGTGACGAGGAGCGCGGGGGCGACGAAGCAGACGAACAGGACCGTCGAGGCCCCACTGCTGCCGAGGAGGACCCGGGCGACGTAGTCGACGCCGGCGAGCATCGCCCCGGTCGCGAGCGCCTGGAGCACGAAGACGGTGAGGAGGGTCCGGAACGCCCGGGAGGCCGCGATGATGGCGAGCTGGTCGCGCAGGCTGCCGCCTGCGGTGGCGGCTCGGCTCATCGGGGTGGAACGGGTGCCCCACCACGCGCCCACCGTGCCGAAGAGGATGAGCGTGCCGACGAACAGGCCGACGCCGCGGTATCCCCATTCCGGCCCGAGCGCGTCGCGCACCACCGGGCTGAGCCCGCCACTCACGAGGATCGCCAGTGCGAGGATCGCGACCCGCCAGGTCATGAGGCGGGTGCGCTCGTCGTAGTCGTCGGTCATCTCGGCAGGCATCGCGACGTAGGGCACCTGGAAGAAGGCGTAGGCCGTCGCGCAGCCCACGAAGAGCACGACCACCCAGGTGGCGGCGACGCCGGTGGGCGAGGTCGGTCCCGAGAAGAGGAGGACGAAGGCGACCGCGAGCAGGGCACCCGAACGGATGAGGAAGGGACGACGACGGCCCGCCGGGTTGGTCGACCGGTCGCTGATCCGACCTGCCACGGGGTTCAGCACGACGTCCCACGCCTTGGGGAGGAAGACGATGAGGCCCGCGAGACCGGCGGTCACCCCGAGCCGGTCGGTGAGGTAGGGCAGGAGCAGGAGGCCGGGCACGGTGCCGAACGAGCCGGTGGCGACCGATCCGAGGCCGTACCCTCGCCTGGCCGCCGGGGTGAGGGCCGCCGTGGTTCCTCGGGAGGGCGCCGCTGCCATGTCGGGACCCTAGTGCGGACAATGACGGCATGGGTGCGCGTCAGCGGTTTCGGGGACGGATCGCGGGCGTGGGGTCGACCAGCGGCGTGCGGGTCGTCGTCGGACGGTGGCGCGAGAGCCCGTTCGGAGCGTTCGGCGACGCCATGGTGGAGCGTGCCGACGGCCATCGGGTGTTGATCGCTCCGCGGGCGGACGTCGCAGCCCTGGTGTCTGCGACGTACGTCTTCGACGAGATCCGCGTCGAGCCGTTCTCGGTGGCCGATGCCGGCGAGGCGTGGGTCGTCGAGTCGCGCTCGCTCGACCTCCGGCTGGCTGTCGGGGGTCGTATGCCGCTGGGTCGCCTCCTGCGCCTCGTCCCCCGCCCGCTCGCCGAGAGCCCGGCCTGGGCCACGGTCGTCGACCCGGTGGCACGCGTGGCGATGCACGGCGTCCGCACCCGGGGCGCCGCCCGCGAGGGCCGCCGCGAGTTCTACGCCGCGACCGATGTGCGGGCCGTGACGGACCTCGAGGGCCGGCTCGACGGCATCCCGCTCGGAGACCTGCGCCCCGTCGACCCACCGTGCCGCTTCGGCTTCTCGTCGACCCCACGCTCCCCCTCGGTGACCGAGGTCGTCACGACCATCGTCGACACGCCGTGACCGTCCGGCGGGGACTCGAGGGGTCGTGACACGCGGATGCGACAACCGCCGGCTCGGCGTGTCGTGACCCCTCGACAGAGCATCAGCCGATCCTCAGCGTCGCGAGGTCGAGGTGCATCGCCCGTGCGAAGCGGGTCAGGCACGCCCGACGACGCCCCCCGCCGAAGACGTCCTCGGCGAAGATCTCGATGACCCGATACCCGTGCTGCTCGGCCGACGTCGCCCGGGATGCGTCGGCGCTGCGCCGCTTGATGGAGCCGTGGTCGGAGCCCTGGTACTCGCCGATGACCCGCTGCTGCCGCCAGACGAGGTCGCCCTCGAGCAGCCACCCGCCGTGGGCGTCGCGCACGTCGGCGTTCAGCTCGGGCTCCGGGAAGCCGGCCCGGTGGAACATCAGCCGCGCCCGGGTCTCCATCGGTGATCGGGACCCCGCTCGCACGAGTGGCAACGCCTCCGCGAGGAGCGCCTTGCCGCGCGGCCGGACCCGTGCCTCGAGCGCCACGCGGAGTGCGCCCTGTCCGTGGTCGGGAAGTCGGCCGCCGTCGAGGGACCGGCCGGTGGATCCCCTGTCCGGTCCCGCGTCGAGGCGACGAGCCACGACGTCGCCCGCCACGACGAGGTCGTCCAGCCGTATGCCACGACCCGCCACCTCGCCGAGGTCGACCCACGTGTCGGCCAGCTCGACGACTCGTAGGCCGTCGACCTCGACGACCGCGCGCCGCTCGAGACCCTTGTGGCCGATGCATCCGGAGCGGCGGACCCGCGGTCGTGTGGAGTCGCGCATGACGTGCAGGTCCGCCCCGTCGTCCTCCAGCTGACGGGGCAACGGCAGGGCCAGCAGCCGGGCCGCAGTCACGTGGGAGAACGCGGCGTCCGCGGGCAGGGCTCGCGAGAAGGCGGCGACCCGGGCGCGAAGGCAGACGGGGCTCGTCCCGGCAGCGGACTGCCCGGGTGGGGATGTGCAGGCCGGCGGCCCGCAGGTCAGTCGGGCGAACGCCGGCATCCCGGGCCTCGGCCACCGTGAAGGCCCGGCCCTCGAGCGCCACCGGCAGGACGAGCTCCCCCATGCCGGCAGCCTGCCGCGAACTGCCGATCGGCCGGCCGGGTCATCCACAGGGCTGGGTGGCTCCCGCGTCGAGGGGTCGCGACACGCGGATGCCGGGCGCCTCCCGTCGGCATGTCGTGACCCCTCGTCTGGCGCGATCTTCTCGGGCGCCTCGTCGACCGGCGCGACGTCCTTCAGGAGCGGGGGGTGATGCGGAGCAGCTTGTCGTCGTCGCCGTTGGTCGTCGTGACGTAGAGGGCACCGTCGGGGCCCAGCCGCGCCGCCCGCAGCCGGCCGAACGGGCCGTCGGTCTCCTCGGGCACCGACACGTCGGCCAGGGTCCCGTCGTCCTCGAGCGTGAGGACCAGGAGCTTGGCGCCCTTGAGCGCGGTCACGACGAGGGCACCCTCCAGCCCCGCCCACTGCTCACCCTCGAGGAACTCCGCGGAGCAGACGGCCTCCGTGGTGCGGCCGGACTGCCAGATCGCGGGCACGGCATCCGGGAAACGCTCCCGGTCGGTCATCGGAACGCTCTCGTCGTACCCGTCCCGGGTGCCGCCGCGCGAGGGGTCCCAGCCGTAGTTGGCTCCGGCGCGGAGGCGGTTCACCTCGTCGTTGTTGCTCGGTCCGTGCTCTGCCGTGTAGACCTCGCCGGTGCCCGGCTGCACCGCCACCCCCTGGATGTTGCGGTGCCCGTAGCTGTAGACGTACCGCTCGCGCCCGTTGCGCGCGGATGCGAAGGGGTTGTCCGGCAGCGGCTTCCCGCTCCCGAGGTCGAGACGGAGCACCTTGCCGCCCAGGCTGGTGCGGTCCTGGGGGTTCCGCCCACGCGCGACGTCCCCGGTGCCCACGAGGAGTGCGCCGTCGGCGGCGATCTCCGGGCGGCAGCCCGAATGCCGCCCGGTCGAGATCGGCAGCCCGGTGAGGAGGTTCCGCACCCGCTCGGCCGACGACCCGTCCGCGCTCAGCCGCCAGGTGACGAGCCGGATGTCGTCCGGGGAGCCGCCGTCCTCGTGGGTCTGGCAGGTGGTGAACAGCCGGGAGGACGCGAAATCGGGGTGCACCACCATCCCCATGAGTCCGCCCTCGCCCTGCACGAAGACGTCGTCGAGATCAGCGTCGACCCGGGTGACCCGAGCCCCCTCCCGCAGCCCGGAGACCAGCGAGATCCGCCCGGGCCGCTCGGAGACGAGTGCCTTGCCGTCCGGGAGGAAGCCGATGTCCCACCCGTGCTCGAAACCCTCCGCGACGACCTCCACCTCGAGGTCCGGCACGGCGGTGCTGCGTGGGGCGGGGCTGGCCGAGGGCGGCGACGTGCTGGGCGAGGATGACGTGGCGCTCGTCGTCGGGGATGTGGGGACCTCATCCACCTCGTCGCTTCCCGAGCAGGCGGCGAGGCCCAGGGCGGACAACACCCCGAGCGTGGCGAGCCGGGCGGCATACCTGCTCCTCGTCATGCCCACATCCTCACCCGGCGAGGTCGGCCGTGGCGCGTTCCCAGTCCGTCGACAGGCGAGCGAGGTCGGCCCGGTGGTCCGCGATGCGGCAGCCGCGACCGTCGCGCCGGAGGAGGATCCCCTCGGCCGCCCACCGCTCACGGACCTCGTCCATGAGCGCCGTCGGGAGGGACCCGGACGCGTTCGTCACCCGCCACCACGTGACGTTGGACCCGTAGAGCCGCATGATGGTCCCGACCTGCCGGGGACCGATCCCGACGAGGGCCGCGAGGTCGCCGTAGGACACCACCCGACCGGGCGGCACCTGCTCCACGGCCCGCAGCACCCTCTCCACGACGACGTCGTCCACCCGGGCAGTCTGCCCGGTCTCCGGTCAGGGCCGCGCCGGCGCGTCGTCGGGCAGCGGGTGGCGACGCGGTGTGCGGCGCTGTCCACGACGGCCCGGCTGGCCCTACCCTCGCACGCAGGGCCCCGACGGCGGGGCCACCAACAGGAAGGCCGGTGGTCGTCGTGTCGACGCAGCGTGTCGTGGCCCTCGTCGTTCTGCTTGTGCTCGGAGTGCTGAGCCTCCCGCTCGTCGCGGCGGTCCTCGACGGTGAGGGGACCGAGAACTGGATCATCCCCGTGCAGCTCCTGCTCATGGCCGCCATCGGCGCCCTCGTGGGCCGGATGGTGCCCGCGCTGGCTGGTCCGGGCGCGACCCGCGGCCGGGCGGTGCTCGTCGGGGCGGTCGCGGGTGTCGCCGCGGCCGTGCTCGGCCTCCTCATCTTCTTCGTGCTGCTGAGCGGGCTCGACGGCGCCTGACGGCGCACCGGCCGTGCTGCGAGACTGAGGGCCATGCGTCGGATCGTCCAGAGCAAGAAGCTCCAGCACGTGCGCTACGACGTGCGGGGCCCGATCCTCGTCGAGGCCCATCGGCTCGAGAGCGAGGGCCACAAGATCCTCAAGCTCAACATCGGCAACACCGCCCCGTTCGGGTTCGAGGCACCCGAGGCGATCGTCGCCGACATGATCCACAACCTTCCCGAGAGCCAGGGCTACGCCGACTCCCAGGGCATCTACTCCGCCCGGACCGCGGTCGCGCAGTACTACCAGTCCCACGGCCTCACCGACACCGGCGTCGACGACGTCTACATCGGCAACGGGGTGTCCGAGCTCATCGGGATGGTGCTCCAGGCGTTCGTCGACGACGGCAACGAGATCCTCGTGCCGGCGCCCGACTACCCCCTGTGGACCGGCGCGGTCACGCTCTCGGGCGGCACCCCCGTCCACTACCGCTGCGACGAGACGAACCGCTGGAACCCGGACCTCGAGGACATCGAGGCCAAGATCACCGCGAACACCCACGCGATCGTCGTCATCAACCCGAACAACCCCACCGGCGCCGTGTACTCCGAGGACACCGTGCGTGCCCTCGTCGACATCGCACGCCGGCACCGTCTCGTCGTCATGGCCGACGAGATCTACGAGAAGATCCTCTTCGACGACGCCGTCCACCACCACGCCGCGACCTTCGCGCGCGACGACGTGCTGTGCCTGACCTTCAGCGGGCTCTCCAAGGCCTACCGGGTCTGCGGCTACCGCGCGGGCTGGGTCATGGTCTCCGGCCCGAAGCACCTCGCCGAGGACTTCCTCGAGGGCCTCACCCTGCTCGCCAACATGCGGATGTGTGCCAACGTTCCTGCGCAGCACGCCATCCAGACCGCGCTCGGCGGCTACCAGTCGCTCACCGAGCTCATCGTGCCCGGCGGACGCTTCCACGAGCAGAGCAAGCTCGCCTCGCGCCTGCTCAACGAGATCCCCGGTGTGTCCTGCGTCGAGCCGCGAGGAGCCCTCTACTGCTTCCCCCGGCTCGACCCGGAGGTGTACCGCATCGAGAGCGACGAGGCGTTCGTCATCGACCTCCTGCGCGCGAAGAAGATCCTCGTCACCCACGGCACCGGGTTCAACTGGTTCGAGCCCGATCACTTCCGGCTCGTCACGCTCCCGGACGTCGACACCTTGACCGAAGCCATCGGCCGGATCGCCGACTACCTCGAGACCATCCGGGACTGACGGGTGGTCGAACCCCGCACGGCCGTCGACCCCGTGGTCCTCGCGGCCGTCGCCCTCGGTGGGGTGGTGGGGTCTCTCGGCCGGTATGCCGTCGGCCTGGTGCTTCCCCACGCGGCGGGTGGGTTTCCCTCGGCCACCCTGCTCGTCAACGTCACCGGGGCGTTCGCGATGGGCCTGCTCGTCGCCTTCCTCGTCGACCGCCCCGGCGCCCACCGCCTTGCCCGTCCCTTCGTCGGGGTGGGGGTGCTCGGCGGGTGGACGACCTTCTCGGCGCTCGCCGCGGAGGTGGTGACCCTGGCGACCGGCGACCGGGTCCAGGTCGCCCTGCTCTACGTCGCCGCGACGTTCCTGTTCGGCACGCTCGCCGTGCCCGCCGGTGCCGTCGTCGGGCAGCGGATCTGGCCCGGCCCGTGAACGGCCTCGACGCCCTGCTGGTCGCGGCCGGCGCCGCCGTCGGGGCCCCGCTGCGCTACCTCATCAGCCAGACCGTGCGTGAGCTCGGCGGGGCACCCCCCGCCGGCACGCTGGTCGTCAACGTCGTCGGTTCCTTCGTCATCGGACTGCTCGTGGGCAGCGGCAGCACGGGCTGGCCACTGGCCCTCGTCGGCATCGGATTCTGCGGCGCGCTCACGACCTTCTCGACCCTCGCCCTGGAGCTCTGGGACGCGATGGCCGACGGCCGCCACCTCCACGCCTCGGTGAACGTCGCCCTGACCCTCGTCCTCGGCCTCGGTGCCGCGTGGCTCGGCTGGACCCTCGCTGCGGGGTGACTGCACACAGCGGGATGCCGCCCGCTCGGGTCGAGCGGACGGCATCCCGGATGGTGCGTTGCCGCGTTCGTCAGCTGACGGCCGCCAGCGCGTTGACGATGCCGTCGCCGTAGAACCCGTTGAAGTCCGCGGTGCCGACGCACAGCGCGTTGAACTCCGCCGACCGGCCCTCATCCAGGTAGGTCTGCAGCGGGAGGCTCGGGGCAGGCGTGGTTCGTCGCGGTGTCCATGAGGATCGCGCGGGTCTGGGCCGGGGCGAGACCGAAGTTCGCCTCGGATGTTCCGGACCCGTGGGCGCCCACGATGAGCGCCGCGACGCCGGTGGCGTGCGGGGCGGCCATCGAGGTCCCCTGCAGCCACTGGTAGTAGGCGCACTCGGACGTGTTCTCGTTGTGCTTGCCGTTCTCGCACGACTTGAGCACGCCGAGGTCCCGGCCGAGCTTGGTGATGTTGCCGTTCTTGTCGACCTGGCCCTCGTCCTGCAGGGCGTTGAGCGGGGCGGCCGACAGGATTTCGTTGCCGATGGTGCGGTAGGAGTCCGTCCCCAAGCCGTCGCGGAACCAGCCACCGGGAGCGGAGACCTCGATCTCACCGGAGGTGAGGTCGGTCGTGTAGTTCGAGTAGTCCGCCTTCGCCCCGGACGGGCCGAGAGCCGAGACGCCGATGACGTTCGGACCCTCGACCGGGAGGTCGAAGCACTTGGCGTTGTCGATCGTCCGCTCCCAGGGAGCGCTGTCCCAGGTGTAGAGCGGGTTGTCGTAGTCCGGGCTGGTGAAGTCGTGCCTGCGGCTTCGAGAGGTCCTCGTGGCTGTTGCCGAGGGAACCGACGAGCGCGACGCCGTGAGCCGTGGCATAGCCCAGCGCACGGGTCATCGCGTCGATGGTGAGGTTCTGCTCGGCGACGGCCTCGGGGTACTTCTGGTCCTCGGGCGCACCGCCCTGGCAGTTGTACAGCCAGGGGTCGACGTAGAAGGACATGTTGACGACGTCAAGGCCGTTGTCACCCGCGTAGGTGAGGGCGTTGACGACCGGGGTGAGGAAGAAGTAGCCGCTGTCCTGGCCACCTCGGATGTTGACGAGGGTGGCGTCCGGCGCGATGCCGCTGATGCCGACGCCGTTGAGCGCCGCACCGATCGTGCCGGCGACGTGCGTCCCGTGCCCGTTGTCATCGTGGTCCACCGGGTCGAGGCAGCCCGCGAACTCGCACGCCCCGTCGACGGCCGGGATGTCCATCGCGAAGTTGCGGGAGAGACTGGCATCGAAGTTCGGCGCGATGTCGAGGTGGTCGCCGTCGACTCCGGTGTCCATGATCCCGACGCGGACCTTGTCGCCGGTCTCCATCGCCCTGGCCTCGAACGCGTTGACCATCTCGTGGCCCCACAGGAGGCCGTCCAGCGGGTCGGCCCCCTCGGGAGCGGCCGGGACCTTGGTGGAACCGTTCGCGCGGCTCTTGTTGAAGACGTGCTCCTTCTCGACCGGGTCTGGCTTGACCTTCAGGTCCGTGGGCGCCCGACCGACCGTACGGTCGGCGGCAGCGCCCTCGACTCCGGCCATGCCCCGGGCCTTGGCGGCGAACTTCGCATCCGTGGACGTCACCGTCACGAGGCCGATCGCCGAGTTCTTCGCCGTGACCTTGGCCCCGGCGGCAGCAAGCGTTCGGGCGAGCGCGTCGGCGGAGACACCGCTCTCCGCGAGCACCTGGAAGGTCCTCGTCTGGCCCGTCGCCGCGACACCTGTCAGGGCCGCCGGTGCTCCTGCGTTTGCCGCCGTGGCACCGAGCGCGGTCGTGGCGAGGGCCACGACGCCGGTGACGGCGAGCATGCGAGATCGTCGCATTCGTCTACTCCTTCGTAGGGAACGAGCCGGAAGGTCCCAGGCCCATCCGGCCACCGTAGCGACCGGCTCGCCGGCATCGGGCGCTAGCGACCGGCGGGCATTCGCGGCGCCGAACCGTATGCTCGAGCCATGCGCCGCCGTCGCTCACGCCCCGTCCCGGACGTCTTCGAGACATTCGCCCACCGGGTGGACTCCGACGACGAGGCAGCGCTCGCCGTTCCGGCGGCCGGTGCCGTGGCCCGCTCGGCGGGGATCACGGTGGGACTCATGGTCCTCACCTCGGTGGCCTTCGTGGCCGGGGCCTGGCTGGCCGGACGCACCCGACCGGAGCTCGTCTTCACCAACCTCCTCTGGGAGGGCGTCGCGATCGCCGCCTGGTCGTTCCTGTGGGGTGTGCTCGCCGCCGCCGGGGTGCTCGCGATCGGCGTCATCGCCGTCGGACTGCCGTGGGTGCGGCGTCAGCGCGAGGCGCGCGCCACCTCGACCTCGACGCCGTAGGACCACCCCGGGCGCATCGGCAGGGTGTCGCCGCTCCAGAACCGCCCCGGGTCGTACCAGTTGGAGGGAACGTCGCCCTCGAGCACGCCCATCTCCTCGAGGGTGACGGCGACGACCTCGGCACAGTAGGCATCCTCCGGCCGGGTCGCCCTCTGCTCCGCGGAGCGACGGGTGAGGTGTCCGTCGCGACCGCGCAGCCACCGCCACGCGAGCGCGGCGGACGAGGGGAAGGAGACGCCGTCCAGCCGGGCGATGGTGCGCAGGAGTGCGTCCTCCTGTTCGGAGGTGACGTCCGGGGTCAGCTGGCGCAGCCACGCTCGCTGGCCGTACCGCACCTGCCACGTCGTCACCGCCTCGCGCAGGTCGTGAAGCTGGACCCCGCGGTGGTGGCCACCGGTCCAGTGGTCGCGCAGCGACCGGCCCAGCTCGGCGTGCCACATCAGCGGTGGGAGGTCGTCGAGCACGACGGCCATGCCGACGTGGTTCACGGGTGCGTTGCTCGCCGTCTGGATGACCCGGTCAGCCACCGTCCCGCCGCGGAAGGTCCAGAGGTCGCCGGTCCGTGTCACCTCGACGGCTTCCCGGAACGGGACCGCCGTCGTCCGCGTTCGCGCCATGGCGGACAGTGTGCCGAACGCCTGGCTATGGTGTCAGCGTGCGCGCCTCGAACCGCCTGTGGAAGCTCGCCGGACTGGCCAGCGTCGTCGGCGTGGTGGCGACGGGAGCCCTGCTCGCCCGCAGTGAGCGCGAGCGCCGCTCGTACACCCCTGACGAGGTGCGCGACCGCCTGAGGCAACGCTACGAGGCGACCGAGCGCGGCTCCGGGGCTGACGCCGGCTGAACGCCGGCTGAATCCCGGCTGAGCGCCGAGACGACTGGTGCGCGCCGCTCGGCTCCGTCACCCCACCTCGGCTGCCGGACGCGGGATGAGCGGTCGATCGGCCCGGGCGCGGAGCTGCTGCACCGCCCACGAGTTGCCGTCGGGGTCCGAGAAGCCGAACAGCGTGCCGCCGTCGCGTTCGTCGATGACGATCACCTCGCTGCACTCGACGCCGCGGGAGACGAGCTCCGCCCTGGCCACTGCGGCGTCGGCCACGACGAGCTGCACCCCGTGCAGCGTGCCGGGCGCCATCTGGTTCTGCGACGGCAGGTCGCCGATGACGATCGAACATCCCGAGCCACGAGGGGTGAGCTGGGCGACGTGCATGTGCTCGTTGCGGGTCTCGTGGTCGAGCGCGAAGCCGACCTGGTCGCGGTAGAAGGCGATCGACGCGGCCAGGTCGCTGACCGGGACGACGACGACCTCCAGGGTCCAGTCCATGGGTGCTCCTTCAGTGGTGGAGATGGGGATGCCGGGTGGAGAGGGGATTCCGGTATGCCGTGCGTGGCTCGTCGTGTGAACCGGATGCCGGGCCCGCTGACCCGCGGGCCCGGCATCCCACTGCGGTCAGGCGCGGACGAGCGCCTCGAGACGGTCGTAGCCCTCCGCCATGCCCTTCTCCATGCCGGACTCGACCATCGCGTCGCGCCCCTCGACGGTGCGGCCGATGCTGCGACCGCGGAGTCGGGTGCGTCCGTCGCCGAGGTCCTCGAACCACATGAACTCGAGAGCCACCTCGTCGGGCGCCCCGTCGAACTCGAAGGTCTGCAGGGCGAACTCGTTCTCGCGGATGGTGTGGAAGACGCCACGGAAACCGAACGTGCCGTGGTCGCTGGTGTGCGTGTAGCGGTAACCGCCGCCGGTCGTGAAGTCCCAGCTGTCGATGTCCATCTGGTACCCGTGCGGGCCGAGCCACTGACGGACCTTCTCGGGGTCGCGGTGCGCCTCGAAGACGGCGGCGACCGGAGCGTCGAAGTCCCGGGTGAAGTCGATCCACGGGACGCCGGCCGGGATGTCGAGGTGAAGGTTGTTGCTCATGACTGCTCCTGTTGGGTGGGTGGGGTGTCGACCTCCGTGGCCGACGGGGGTGTGAGAACGGCGTCGAGACGCCGAAACCGCTGCTCGTGGACGAGCCGGTAGCGGTCGATCCACGCCGTGAGCGCCTCGAGAGCCGCCGGGTCGAGGTGGACCGGCCGCCGCTGGGCGTCCCGTGTGCGGGTGACCAGGCCGGCGTGCTCGAGGACCTGGATGTGCTTCGAGACCGCCTGGAGGGAGATTCCGAACGGCTCGGCGATCTCGTTCACCGTGGCCGGGCCGCGGCTGAGGCGGGCGATGATCGCGCGCCGCACCGGATCGGCGAGGGCGGCGAAGCCCAGGTCGACTCGCTCCTCTGCGGTGCTCATGGCTTCATTCAACATCTTTGTTGATCAACTGTCAAGTTGATTACGTGCCGTTCGCCGACCTGCGGATGCCGATGGCTCGGTGCGCCTGCCTACGTGCGGTCGTCAGCGGACGCCAGGACGCTCGCCGCCGCCTGTGCGGCCCGGCGGTACCGGGTGCGCGTGGAGCCGTCCGGCGGCGACACACGGGTCTCGACAGAGCCCGCCTGCCAGGAGGGCGGCTCCTCGCTGCCGGAGAGGACCCACGCGGCCTGCCGGGCGGCGCCGTCCGCCACGGCCTCGCCGGGTGGGGGGACGACGACCGGCACGCCGAGGATCGCGGGAGCGAGCGCGCGCACCGCCTCCGAGCGCGCACCGCCTCCGACCAGCGTCACCTGGTCGATCGTGATGCCCTGGGCGGTCATGGCGTCGAGGCAGCCGGCCATGAGGCCAAGGAGCCCTTCCACGGCGGCTCGGGCGAGGTTGGGACGAGTCGTCGAGTCGAGGGTGAGCCCGTGGAGCGACCCGGTGGCCGTCGGGAGGTTGGGGGTCCTCTCTCCCTCCAGGTACGGCACGAGGACGAGGCCAGCCGCTCCTGGTTCCGCAGACAGCGCGAGGCGGCTCAGCTCGGCGTGGTCGACGCCGAGGATGCCGCGCACGGCGTCGAGGACCCGCGAGCCGTTGAGGGTGCACGCCAGCGGGAGGAACCGCCCCGTGGCGTCGGCGAACCCGGTGACCAGCCCCGAGGGGTCGGCGGTGGGAGTCTCGGACACCGCCGACACCACGCCGGAGGTGCCGATCGACAGGCAGGCCTGCCCCACCGCGAGCCCGAGGCCGAGTGCTGCACCGGCGTTGTCCCCGCACCCGGGGCCGAGGACGACGTGGTCCCAGCCACGTCGCGGGTCACCGCCCCCGGCGGCCTCGTTCGGCCCGAGCACCCGGGGCAGCACGAGGTCCGCACCCTCACCGGCCCTGCCCTCGAGGGCCAGCGCCAGCAGGTCGCGCCGGTAGCCGTCGTGGACGGCGTCGTAGTAGCCGGTCCCCGATGCGTCGGACCGGTCCGTCGTCAGGGTGTCGATGGACGAGGAGCCGGTGAGGCGCCAGGTCAACCAGTCGTGCGGCAGCGCGACCGCGGCGACCCGGTCGGCGTGCTCCGGCTCGTGCCGGGCCAGCCAGCGGAGCTTGCTCACCGTGATCGAGGCGACGGGGACGCTGCCCACGGCCTCCGCCCAGCGCGCCGCACCAGCCGCCGGGTCGCCGTCCCCGAGGGCGTGGACGAGGTCGGTGGCGTCGGGGGCCGATCGGGTGTCGTTCCACAGCAGAGCCGGGCGGACCACTCGCCCCTCGGCGTCCAGGCAGACCATGCCGTGCTGCTGGCCTCCGACCGACAGGGCGGCGACGTCGTCCAGCCCGCCTGCCTGGGCCAACGCCGCCTCGAGGGCCGCCCACCAGGCCTGCGGGTCGACCTCGGTGCCGGCCGGGTGGGGGGCCGCACCGGACCGGACGAGCCGGCCCGTCTCGGCATCCCGGACGACGACCTTGCAGGACTGCGTGGACGAGTCGACGCCGGCGACGAGGGGCATCGTCCCTCAGCCGATGAGGTGCTCGAGGGCGAGCTGGTTGAGCCGGACGAAGCCGTAGTCGCGCTCCGCGGCGAGGTCGGCGTCGAACCCGTCGTCGGCCTTGAGGAAGGCGTCGATGGTCTCCCCCGCGTCGAGGGTGGGGCTCGCGAGGTCGGTCACCCCGGCATACGCCACGGCTTCGGTCACGCGGGGGTCGGCCCGAAACGCCCGCGCCTTGTCGGCGAGGAGCAGGTACGTCGACATGCAGGCGGCCGCCGAGGCCCACACCCCGTCCATGTGCTCGGTGCGCGAGGGCTTGTAGTCGAAGTGACGGGGGCCGGTGTAGCGGGGCGCGTCGCGGGCTGCCCGGGAACCCGTTCTCCAGCAGGTCGACGGTGAAGAACGCGGAGAGCAGGTCGCCGTGGCCGAACACGAGGTCCTGGTCGTACTTGAGCCCGCGTTGGCCGTTGAGGTCGATGTGGAAGAGCTTGCCGCACCACAGCGCCTGGGCGAGCTGGTGCGTGTAGTTGAGGTTGGCCATCTGCTCGTGGCCCGTCTCGGGGTTGAGGCCGACGATGTCGCCGTGCTCGAGCTCGGCGATCATCGCGAGGGCGTGGCCCAGGGTCGGCAGGAAGATGTCGCCCCGCGGCTCGTTGGGCTTCGGCTCCAGCGCGATGCGCAGGTCGTAGCCGCGGGACTTGATGTAGCCGGCGACGGTGTCCAACCCCTCCTTGTAGCGCTCGAAGGCGGAGAAGAGGTCCTTCGACCCGTCGTACTCCGCCCCCTCACGGCCGCCCCACATGACGAAGGTGCTGGCTCCCATCTCGGCGGCGATGTCCACGGCGCCGAGCACCTTCCGGAGACCGAACCGGCGCACCGACCGGTCGTTCGAGGTCAGCCCACCGTCCTTGAAGACCGGGTGCGTGAAGGTGTTCGTCGTGACCATCTCGATGGTCAACCCGGCCTTGTCCGCCGCGTCCTTGAGGCGACCCAGGCGGTCGCGACGGGTGGCCTCGTCGGCGTCGAACGGGAACACGTCGTTGTCGTGGAAGGTGATCCCCCAGGCGCCGAGCTCGGCGAGGCGGTCGGAGTACTCCCACGGGTCGAGGGCCGGCCGCGAGGCGGTGCCGAACGGGTCGGCCCCGGTCCAGCCCACGGTCCAGAGGCCGAACGAGAACTTGTCCTCTGCTGAGGGACGACGCGTCTCCACCGACATGAGCATGCTCCTTCGCATTTGTTGTTTCACAAAACTAAAGCCCGCCACCCGCTACCGTCAAGGGGTGCCGCCGACTTCGCCGCCGACCGCCTCCCGACCGGGTTCGCCTCCCGCCGCAGCGGCGGGCTCGGACCAGGCCGGCATCCGCGCGGCGAACCTGGCGCTGGTGACACGGACGGTCTTCGCCGCCAGTGAGCCCCCTACCCGGGCCGACGTGGCCCACACCACGGCGATGACCCGCTCCACGGTCTCCCGCCTCGTCGACGACCTCGTCGGCGGCGGCGTGCTCACCGAGCTGGAACCCGTCGCCAGGGCGGGCCCGGGACGCCCCGGTACTCCGCTCGTCCCCGACGGCAGCCGGTTCGGCGCGCTGGGCCTGCAGGTCAACGTCGGCTACCTCGCCGCCCTCGTGGTGGACCTTGCTGGTGTCGTCCACGTCCGCCGGGTCGTGGCGGACGACCTCAGGGCCTCGAGCCCGACCGAGGTCCTGGGTCGTCTCACGGTCCTGGCTGCCGAGGCCATGGCACTGGCCCCCGGCGCCGTCCTCGTCGGGGCGGGCCTGGCCGTGCCCGGGATCGTGTCCCCGGACTCCGGGAGGCTGCTGCGCGCACCCAACCTCGGGTGGTCCGACGTCGACGTGCCGGCCGTCCTGTCCGGGGACCTCGGTGACCTGCCGCTCGTCGTCGGCAACGAAGCCGACCTGGCGTCTCGCACGGTCTCCTCGCAGCGGCCGGGCCGACCAGGGCGGCTTCGCGACTTCATCTACGTCTCGGGCGAGACGGGGATCGGGGGGGCCGTCGTCCTCGGCGGGACGCCGCTGACAGGCCGCCACGGCTGGGCCGGCGAGATCGGCCACCTCACCGTCGACCCCTCCGGGCCGCCGTGTCCGTGCGGTTCGACGGGGTGCCTCGAGCAGTACGCGGGGAAGAGGGCGCTCCTCGCCGCGGCCGGGCTCGAACCGGACGCCACGGCATCCGCCCTGACCGACCGGATCCGCGCTGGGAACGCGCGAGCATCGGAGGCGGTGGATCGCGCGGCCTGGGCGCTCGGGTGCGCGGTCGCCGGAGCGGTCAACCTCGTGGACGTCCCCGTCATCGTCCTGGGCGGTCACCTCCGGGAGGTCGCGGACCTGCTCCGACCCCGCCTCGAGTCGACGCTCCGCGACCGGGTCATCTCCGCGCGATGGGTGCCGCCGACCATCGAGACTGCAGGACACGACCCGGCTCCCGGAGCCCTGGGAGCCGCGTACCTCCAGCTCGAGCGGGTCATCTCGGAACCGGCGCCCTGGCTGACGCCGCCACTCCCGGTCCGCTCGGCGCCGGGGTCTGGAAGGATCGCCCGATGACCACCACTCCTCGCCGGATCAACCTGCGCAGCAGCAGCATTCGGCTGGAGGTCCTCAGCACCGGGGCCGCCGTCCACCGCCTCACGGTCGACCGCGCCGGGTGGTTCGGAGACCGACGTGGTCCTCGGCCACCGCGACGTGGACGCGTACGCCTCGGTCGGTGGCTACTTCGGGGTCGTGGTGGGCCGGGTCGCGAACCGCATCGACGCGGGCCGCTTCTCGCTCGACGGCGTCGACTACCAGGTCCCGACCAACGACCGGGGCCATGCGCTGCATGGTGGGCCGGACGGATACGACCGTCGCGAGTGGGAGGTGGAGTCCACCGGTCCGGATGCCGTGACGCTGTCGCTGACGAGTCCGGACGGCGACCAGGGGTTCCCCGGCGAGCTGCGCGTCTCGGTCACCTACTCCCTCTCTGCCGGCGAGGTGGCCGTCGACTACCTCGCCAGCACGACCCGGCCGACGGTCGTCAACCTCACGAACCACTCCTACTTCAACCTCGACGGCGAGGGACGCGGCACGATCGACGACCACGTCCTGCAGGTCCACGCCGACGCCACCACCCCGGTGCGGCCGGACATGATCCCCACGGGCGAGGTCACCCCCGTCGACGGCACGCCCTTCGACCTCCGGCGCCCTCGACGCCTGTCGGACGTGTTCGCCGAGCCGTCCGAACAGCTCGGGTTCGCGAGCGGCCTGGACCACAACTTCGTGCTGTCCGGGAGCGGGCTCCGGCCCGCGGCGCGCCTGACCGGGCCCTCGGGTCTCGAGCTGGAGGTGCTCACCGACCGCCCGGGTGTCCAGGTCTACAGCGGCGCCTACTTCGACGGCTCGGTCGTCGGTCCGTCGGGTGTCCACTACACCGCGCGAGCCGGCATCGCGCTCGAGACCCAGGGCTTCCCGGACGCGCCGAACCACCCGAAGTTCCCCTCGGTGGTCCTCCGACCGGACGAGACCTTCTCGTCGCGCACGGTGTGGCGGTTGCGGCATACCGGGTGACCGTCGGTGGACGTGGTCAGCCGCCCGCGGCGTCGCGTCCAGTGGGTCCCGGCTTCTCCGGCCTCCCGGACGCCCTCGGCAGGCCGTGCAGCGGCCGAAGCTCCTTCGCCGCCGTTCGGCGTCCCGCTGCCGCACCCGCTCCTCACGGCGCTCCGCGTTCTCCGCCCGGCGGCGCTCACGCTCCACGACCGGCGGTGAGCGGTGCGGCCAGTGATAGGGGAGGTCGGGCGGAACGTCAGCGAAGAGCGGACCGTAGTGGTCGGGGTCCTTGCGCACGAGCGCCGAGCGGTGCGTGCGCTGGAGCTCGTTGTCGAACAGCCATGGCGGCAGGGCGCCCGCGCGCAACAGCTCGTCGTAGCTCCGGATGCGGTCGATACCGGCGGACGCGAGGTCCTGCGTGATGGTCGACGCGCAGGTGTCGGCGAAGCCCAGCTCGGTCCACACGTCGCACATCGTCAGGCCGTACCGGCCAAGCGCCTCCTCGTACCCCTTCCACATGAGGACCGCGGGGTGCGACGCCCAGGCGTACCCCGGGACGGTGAGGGCGCGCACGATCTGGATGACCTCGACCCGCTGCTTGCCGAGCCGCCTGGGGTCCAGGACGCGGGCGGTGTCCTCGAACGCGGCATACGGAACGAACGTCTGCATGGCACCGGTGGGCGTCGGGGTCGGGTGTCCGAGGAGTGTATGCCGGTCCGGTCAGGTACCGACGGGGCGGACGCCGAGAGAAGCGAGGAGCGTCACGACGCGCCGTCTGATGTCGTCGCGGATGGGGCGTACCGACTCCACCCCCTTGCCGGCCGGGTCGTCGAGCTCCCAGTCCTCGTAGCGCTTCCCCGGGTAGATCGGGCAGCTGTCGCCGCAGCCCATCGTGATGACGACGTCGGACTGCTCGACCGCCTCGGTGGTCAGCACCTTCGGCGTCTCCGCGGTGATGTCGATCCCCTCCTCGGCCATCGCCTCCACGGCCGCGGGGTTGACCACGTCGGCCGGCGCCGAGCCGGCGGACCGCACCTCGACGGCTCCGCCGGACAGGTGCCCCAGGTAGGCGGCGGCCATCTGGGAGCGACCGGCGTTGTGGACGCAGACGAAGAGGACAGTGGGCTTGTCGGTCATCGGGAGCCTCCTGCGGTCAGCGCCGCGGTGGACGACTCAGGAGCGGTGCCTCGCGCTGCGACGATCAGCCGAACGTGCCGCCGATGCCGCCGAGAAGATCGGCGGGGTTGATGCCGAGCTGCTTCAGCTGGGCAGCGTGCTCGTCGGTGTCCACCTCGTCAGGGAGCTCGTTCTCCGCCTGGTCGGCAGTGTCGTGCTCGCCACGGCTCCTCAACAGCTCGAGGATCTCCTGCTTGTCGATCTGCATGCCTCTCCTCCTTGTCGGGCTCCCATGGTCTCAGTCGCCGAGCCCTGCCCGGTCGACACTCCGGAGAAGCGCATGCCCGCGACCGTCCACTCGCCTCTGCCGCGGCCCGCGACGTTCGCGGGCCGCGACAGACCTCGGGCCGAGGCCCGGTCAGTACCGCTGGTTGGGGTCGTATGCCGGTGGCGGCCGGTTGGGGTCGTACGCGGTCGACGGCTCGTTGGGGTCGTCGGCCGTCGAGGGCACGGTGTTGTCGTACGCGGTCGACGGCTGGTTGGGGTCGTACGCGGTCGACGGCTGGTTGGGGTCGTACGCGGTCGCCCCCACGGTCTGGTCGTAGACCGCGGTCGGCTGCTCGCTGTAGGTCGTGGACCCACTGCCGTACTGCGACTCCAGCTGGTCCTTCGTGTCCCGCATCTGCTCCGTGGCGCTCGGAGCCATGGCGGCCTCCTGGCGGATACGGGGAGCCTCGGCCTCGGCCTTGGTGAGGTAGGACTCCCACCGGCTCTGCATCGGTCGGACCAGCCCGCCGCCCACGCCCACGATGAGGATGCCGGCGATGGTCGCGAGGACCGCGATGAGCACGGGGGTGGTCACGGTGGTCGCGATGCCGACCTGGTTGAGCGCCGCGATGATGCCGAGGCCGAGAATGAACACGGCCGCGATGTTGGCCAGGGTCCGTCCGTAGGACAGGCCGCCCAGGGTGCCCTGGATGAGGCTCTTCACCGCGGCGGCGATGGCGGCGGCCACGACGACGATGACGATGGCCACGAACACCCGTGGGAGGAAGGCGATGATCGCGGTGAGCAGCTCGCTGATCGGGTTCGGGCCGAAGGCGCTGAACGCGAGCTGCAGGGTGAAGAGCAGCACGGCGTAGTACACGATCTTCGCGAGGATGTCGGATGGGTCGTACTTCGACTTCTCCATGACGCGTCCGATTCCGCCCCGCTCGATCGCACGGTCGAAGCCGACTCGTTCGAGGATCGCGTTGACGGCCTTCGCCAGCAGCCTGGCCACGATGACACCGATGATGAGGATGACGATGAACAGCAGGAGCTTCGGGACGAAGGCCACGACGGTCCTCAGGGCGTCATCAAGTGCGTCTTCCACGGTCGTCTCACTTTCTGCGGGGCTTGCCCGGATGCATCGCAAGACGCTGACCGGGCCGGTCCATGACGCAGTGCCCAATGGTTCATGAGGTAAACCTTTGACGACGATGGTCCTCAGGGCGTGCACTCCCCCTCTTGCAGTGAGGGGCCGGCGTCGAGGTTCCACCCGCGGTGGCCCGTGGTCCGGTCCTCGCCCAGCGGTGACGCATGCCATGCTCGGAGCGTGAGCAGCCTGGAGGAGACCGCCCACGAGCTGTATGCCGTGGCACCGGGCGAGTTCACGGCGGAGCGCAACCGTCGCGCGAAGGACGCCCGGGACGGAGGAGACGCTCAGCTGGCCGAGCGGATCCAGAAGCTGCGCAAGCCCACCACGGCCGCATGGCTGCTCAACACCCTGGTCCGGACGCACCGAGAGGAGGTGGACCGGGTGCTGGCCTTGGGGGCCGAGCTGCGCGCCGCGCAGGGCGTGCTCTCCGGGGCCGAGCTGCGTGCCCTTGACCACTCCAGGAGGCAGCTCACCCGTGCGGTGACCGAACAGGCGCGTGGCCTGGGACGCCAGGCGGGGCACCCGGTGAGCGAGCAGGTGGCCACTGCCGTCGAGGAGACGTTGCGGGCCGCCATGGCGGACACCGCGGCGGCGGCGGCGTTGTCCACCGGTCTGCTCACCGACGCCTTCTCCTCCACCGGGCTGGACCCGGTCGCCGTCGACCGCGTCGTCGCGATCCCCGCCGCCGGGCCGGTCGCGGATGCCGTGGCGCCCCCACCGCGCCGGCCGTCGCCCGCCCGGCGCACCGGGCCCGACCCGTCCGAGGTCACCGCCGCTCGGGCAGATCTCGAGAACGCGGTCGCCGAGCTCGAGGAGGCCCGCCGCCGGGCCGGCGACGCTCGGGACGTCGCCACCGCGGCGCACGGGCATCGAGAAGCCCTCGAGGGCAGGCGCCGAGAGCTGGAACAGGAGCTGGCCGACCTCCAGCACGGCCTCGGCGAGGCGAGAGATGCCGAGCGTGCGGCTGGGCGTGCGGTGGAGTCGGCTGGGCGCGACGAGAGGGCGGCAGCCACGGCCGTGCAGCGGGCACAGGCCCGGCTGGACCGCCTCGGGTGACCACCCGCCGGCACGAGGGTCGCCGCGTGCGTCCGTTGCACACGACCGACGGTTGCGCGTCCCGCGCGCTCGTCGGCGCCGAGAAGAGACCGCCTACGTCTGCTCGGTCAACGTCAGGCCGGTCGTGTCGTCACCCAGCGTCAGGACGTCACCGTCGACCTCGAGGACCGGTGAGGATGTCAGGAACGAGGACAGCCACTGGTCCTGCTCCATGAGACTGTCCTCGCAGGCCATGAGCGTGGAGGCCATCGGCTCCTGGACCTCGAGGGTGTCACCGTCCCACGTCGCGCCGGCGTTGAGTGTGTTGCACCCGGCCTGTGCCGAGATCGCGTTCTCCTCGAACGTCAGTGTGACGGTGCTGCCCTCGACGAGGTCGTGACCCTGGGCCTCGGTGGCGGTGAAGGTGCGGCCAGCGAGGTCCGCGTCCTCCCCTGCGCATGCACCGAGGACAAGGGCCGAGCCGAGGACTGCCAGCGGGGCGAGCCAGCCGAGGGTTCGGCGGATGAGCCCAGATCCCGTGTGGATGTGTGCGCGACAGCCGGGAGCCGGCGAGAGCGCGTTCGGCGTCGCGGGACCGGGCCTCATGGTGTCTCCTCGTCGGTTGCCTGACCATAGCGTCACGACGTCGAAGGGCCGTGGAGCTCAGGGACGCTCGGTCAGGCGGAACTCGCGGCTGTCACCGCCGACTGTTCGGACGCTCGCCAGAAGAGCCAGGCCGACAGACCGAAGAGGCCGGCATACATCACGGTGAGCATGAGGATGTCCGAGACCGAGGCGCCCTCGGAGTCCGGGAGCCCCGAGACGAGCGCGACGACGGCGACGAGCACCTGCGTGACGGCCGTCGCGGCGAGCGCGAAGGCCATGCCTCGTGGCCGCAACCGCGCGAGGACGGTGCCGACGGCCAGGACGGCGAAGACCGCGAGGTACATCCGGTCCGCTCGCCCACCGTCCCCGATGATGCCGAGGGCGCCGATCCCGAAGGCCAGGAAGAGCGCTGTCACGAGGGCGATCCCGGCGGCCAGGCGGTACGACGTCGTGGCCTTCTTCATGTCTGCTCCCTGAGAGGTGTCATCGGTTGGCGTCGGTCCGGATGAGGCGCCAGCCGCCTGCAAGCAGCGCGGTGGCACCCCACGCCGCGAGGGTGATCCGGGCGGAGGTGGTGGTCATGTCGTCGCTCGGCCCCTCGCCGAAGATGAGGAAGAGGGCGCTCGAGCCGGGCATGAGCGCGGAGAGGGTGACGGCCCAGTCGTAGGGAAGCTGGGCCAGCAGTGGAGGCAGCACGAGCACGAGCGCGATGACGGTCACGAGGCCACCGGCGGTGCTCCGCAGGACGAGCCCGAGGCCGACGGCCAGCAGGGCACCGCACGCATAGACCAGGGCGAGCCCGCCGAGGATCTCGGCGCCGTCCCCGACCGGCAGCCCCAGATCGGGCAGGAACGCCCAGATCACCACGCTTGCCGCCGCCACGAGCAGCACCCCGAGGAGGGTCGCGGTGGCGACGACGACGCCGGCTCGGGCGGCGAGCAGCACACCCCTGCGGGGCGTCCACTGCAAGGTGGGCACGATCGCGCCGGTGCCGTGGTCGGCAGCGCTGGTCACCACGGACATCGCGAGGATCCCGAAGAGCGCGAACATCCCGGTGAGCTGGCCTCCGTCCCACGCGCTCGCATCCTGTGGCGGACCGGAGGGGTCGTCGGACGTGTCGATGCCGATGACCGTGCCGAGCCCGACGACCGCAAACGCCGTCACCACCGCGAGGATCCAGCTGGAGCGCACGGACCAGATCCGGGCCCACTCGGCCCGAGCGGAGCGGGCGAGGACGGTGGCCGTGCTCATCGCGCCACTCCGTTCACGATCGCCTCGGCGGACTGGCCGTGGTAGTCGACGCTGTCCTCGGTGAGGGAGAGGTAGGCGTGCTCGAGGGACTGCTCGACGTCCGCGAGGTGGTGGATGGTCACCCCGAGGGCGTGAGCCAGGTCGCCGATCTCGGGTGCCCCCAGCCCCGTGACCTCCAGCTCGCCGGGGGTGCTGCGGACGACGGAGGCGCGATCGGCGAGAGCCCGGTGCAGGTCGTCGGACTGAGGGGTTCGGACCCGCACCCGCCGGCCCCCGAGGCCGCTCAGCACCTCGTCGATGTCGGCGTCGGCGATGAGGCGGCCCCGACCGATGATGACCACGCGGTCGGCGATCAGCTGCACCTCGCTCATGAGGTGGCTGGACACGAGCACGGTGCGGCCCTCGTCGGCGAAACCGCGCAGCAGCGCCCGGATCCAACGGACGCCGTCGAGGTCGAGACCGTTGACCGGCTCGTCGAAGAGCAGCACGGGGGGGTCACCCAGCAGAGCGGCCGCGATGCCCAGTCGCTGCCGCATCCCCAGGGAGTACCCCTTCACCCGTCGCCGTGCGGCGGCGCCCAGACCCACCTGCTCGATGACCTCGTCGACCCGCTTCAGCGCGATGCCGTTGCTCCGGGCGCCGATCCGCAGGTGCGAGCGCCCGGTGCGCCCCGGATGCATCGCGCCCGCGTCGAGCAGTGCCCCCACCTCGCACAGCGGCGCCCCGATCTCGACGTACCGCTTCTCGTTGACGGTGGCACTGCCGCCCGTCGGGCGGTCCAGACCCATGACCATCCGCATGGTCGTCGACTTGCCGGCCCCGTTCGGTCCGAGGAAGCCGGTGACCTTCCCCGCTTCGACATCGAAGGTGAGGTCGTCGACGGCCCGCACGTCGCCGTAGTCCTTCGTGAGTCCTCGCACGCTGATCATGAGGGGAACGCTATGAGGCTCGTCGGGCACGGGGCGGGGAGGACGTGTGGAGGTTGTGTGTGGATCCAGGGCGGAACCTGCGCCTGTTCACCCCTTTCGGGTCATGTCGTCGTCGCGGTTCCGGAGCACCCTCAGGTAGACATACCCCTGACCACCGGTGGCGCGCCCGGGCCACCGAACACCGCCCGGCCGGACCCCAGCGGATCGGAGACACCGTGAACCTCGTTCTGGGGCTGGTCGTCGTCCTCCTCGTCACCGCCGGCACCGTCGCCGCAATGCTGCTCGTGCGCCGACGGGCGCCGGAGGGCAGCTACTTCTCCGACGGGGACCGTGCGTCCGGCGTCTTCGGGGTCCTGGCGACAGGTTTCTCCGTCCTCCTGGGGTTCATCATCTTCCTGGCCTTCGCTGCCTACGACGAGTCCCGGGCCGGCGCCGAGGCGGAGGCCACGATCGTGGCGCAGCAGCTGCAGACCGCTCAGTTCCTCCCCGCCTCGTCGTCGCCACGGCTCACCGGGGAGCTCATCTGTTACGCCCGCTCGGTCGCCGGCGTGGAGTGGGACGCTCTGGATGCCGGGACGCTGGGCGACTCCATCAACCCATGGGGTGCTCGCATGTTCCTCACGATTCGGGATGTCGACGCACAGACGTCCGCGGAGCAGTCCGCCTACGACCGGTGGATGTCACAGACGTCCGACCGGGAGCAGGCGCGTACCGACCGGGTGCATGCAGCCGAGGGGATCATCCCGCTACCGCTGTGGCTGTCCCTGTTCATCATCTGCGGCGTGATCTTCGGCTACATGTTGTTCTTCGCGGATCGGGGGGAGCGATCGGGCACCCAGGCGATGCTCATGGGCAGCGTCACCGTGGTCATCACCTTGCTCATGCTCCTGCTCGTCTTCTTCGACCACCCACACGGCAACGGGGTCGGCCGCCTCAAGCCGATCGCCATGGAACGGACGCTGAGGCTCATCGACGAGCAGCTCCAGGTCGTCGGATTGGATGCGGCCCCGCCGTGTGACGACGATGGCGTCCCTCGCTGACGGCGAGCCGGGCGGTAGGAGCCTCCAGGAGGTGATCGTCACGGTCCTGCTCGTCGTCGCAGCCGTCGCGACCTCCTGGAGCAGCTACCAGGCCACCCGATGGAACGGTGAGCAGGCCCGGGCCGCCGGCCGGACCAATGCCATCCGGATCGACGCCGCCCGGGCCGCCAGTCAGGCGCAGGCCCAGACGCAGGTCGATGTCGCGACGTTCATCGCGTGGACCGATGCCGATCGCAGGGGTGAGAGTGACCTGGCGGCCTTCTACGTGGACCGCTTCCGCCCGGAGTTCGAGCCGGCATTCGAGGCGTGGATGCGGACGAGACCGTTCGAGAGCCCCGAGGCGCCCCCGACTCCCTTCGCGATGCCGGAGTACCAGGTGGCGGCGACCCAGGAGGCCAGACGGCTCGATGCGGAGGCGGAGGCGTCCTCTGCCGTCGTCGCCCGCAACATCCAGCGATCGAGCGACTACGTCCTGTCCGTGGTGCTGTACGCGGTGGTGCTCTTCTTCGCCGGCATGAGCACCAAGCTCGGGAGCAGGCGGCTCCGCTGGGTGATGACCATCGCCGGCTGCCTCGTCCTCGCGGCGACCCTGACCTGGATCGCGACGTTGCCGATCAGCCTGGCGATCTGAAGGGAGTGCAACCGTGAGCGACACGACCCACATCGGCACGGCGCGGTTCTGGCGGAGCCGCCGCTCGGCGGCGGTGGCCGGCATCATCTTCGGCGTCCTGCTGCTCACGGCCATGCTGATGCTGCGCCTCGCCCTGTCCGAGGACAGCCTCCAGGCGCTCCAGTCCGACCCACAGCGCCGGGAGCTGATCCGGCTGAGCCTCCACCTCGTGCCGTTCGCCGGGATCGCGTTCCTGTGGTTCATCGGGGTCGTGCGGGAACAGATCGGCGAGATCGAGGACCGCCTCTTCTCCACCGTCTTCCTCGGCAGCGGACTCCTCTTCCTCGCCCTCCTCTTCGTCGGCGCCGTCACGTTCTCCAGCCTCCTCGAGATGCTGAGCGGGCCGACTCCCGACGCCGACGTGTGGGCCTACGGCCGCACCACGACCCGCTCGCTCGTCTCCGTCTACGCGATGCGGATGGCCGCCGTGTTCACCCTCTCGGTGAGCAGCCTCGCCCTCCGCACGTCGGCACTTCCGCGCTGGGTCGCCTTCTCCGGCTTCGCGACCGCTGCCGTGCTGCTGGTCGCCGCTGGGGCGCAGGCCTGGACCCAGCTCGTCTTTCCGTCCTGGGTGCTGCTCGTGAGCCTCACCATCCTCCTGACCCCTGGCCCTCACGCCGACACGACGCCGAGGGGCCGTGGTCCGACGAATGACGAGCCCACGAAGGGCGGTGAGGACGTTCAGCCCCGAGGAGTCTGAGAACGGTCCTGCAGCCGATGGGCCATGTCGAAGGTCGAGAGCACCTCGACGAGAAACGCGGCCGCCGCCGAGCTGAGCGCGGGGCTGTCCTCGGCAGGTGTGTCCACGAGGACCTCGGCGAGGACGGTGTGGTGCACCTGGACGATGTCGAGCAGGCTCACCCCGTCGACGACGGCTCGACGCCCGAGCTCGTACCCGAGCGTGAGGGCCGCCTCACTGCGGCCGGGGAGGTACCGCAGGAAGGCCGCACGGTAGTCCCGCGTGAGGTCCTCCACCTCGGTCACCGCGACGCCTCGTGTCGCCCGGTCCGCAGGGCGGACAGGTACGCGAGCCCTTCCTCGAGGTCCAGAGCCGTGTGGGCGCCCATCCGGCCCATGCCGAGCTGGACCATGGCGTACGCGACATCCGGCTGGATGCCGACGATCACCGTGGCGGCCCCGCGCAACCGCGCCATGTCCGCGATGGTCCGCAGCGTGCGTGACCCGAAGCTGTCGAGCACGTCGAGCGCGGCGACGTCGATGATGACGCCCCGGGCCCGGTGCTCCCCGATCTGGTGGACGAGGTCGTTCTGGAACCGGATCATCTCGGAGTCGTCCAGGGCAGTGTGGATCGACGCGACGAGGGTGTCACCCTGTCGCAGGATGGAGACGAGGGCCGGCCCGGTGCTCACGAGTCGTCGTCCGCCTCCATCCGTGTCACGCGGTAACCGAGCAGCCGCTCGGCCTCCTCGAGGCCGCCCTGCAGGTCCCCGATGGTGTTCATCTTGCTGAGGTCGACGCCGATGGTCACGAGCGTCTGGGCGATCGTCGGCGAGAGGCCGGTGATGATGACGCTGGCTCCCATGAGCCGGGAGGCGTCGACCGTCTGCACGAGGTGGTTGGCGACGGTCTCGTCCACGTCCGGCGCCCCGGTGATGTCGATGACGACGACCTTGGCCCGGTGTGTGCGGATGCCGCGCAGCAGCTGCTCCGTGAGCTGCCGAGCCCGTTCGCTGTCGAGGACACCGATGATCGGAAGGACGAGAAGTCGTTCGCGCACCGGCAAGACCGGCGTGGAGAGCTCGCGGATCGCGTCCTGCTGCTGGCGGATGACCCGCTCGCGCTCCTCCACGAAGCTCACCGCCACGGTGTTGGCGATGCGGTTGGCGGCCGGCTCGTAGGCGTCCAGCACCCGGTTGAGCAACGGGAAGTCGCGTTGGTACTTCTCGAACAAGGAGCGCGCGAGCACGTCGCGCAGCAACAGCACGATGCCGACGACCTCGTGCGTCTCCACCCCCCGCGGGATGATCCGCTCCGACAGGTCCGTCGCGTAGTGCTTGAGCGCCTCCACGCTGCCGGTCTCGAGGACCTCCACGTAGTTGTCGTAGACCGAGGTGGTCTCGGCGGCCATCTCCTGTGGCGTCATCGCCTCGAGCAGGTGTGCGTCGCGAATGCGTGACGCCCACTCGTCGCGCACTCGTTCGCGGTGCTCTCTCAGGTGAGCGACCAGCTGCGGGAGCAGCTGGTGGCCGTCGAGCGCCACCACGGTGTCCTGCCGATCGTCGGTCTGCTGATCGTCCATCGTCATCCCTTCGTGTCGAACCACTTGGTCATGCTGACGGTGGTGCCGCGGCCCGGCTCGGAGACGATGGAGAACTCGTCCATGAGGCGCCGGGCACCCGGCAGACCGAGACCGAGGCCGTCAGAGGTGCTGAAGCCGTCCTCCAGCGCGCGATCCACGTCGGGAATGCCGGGTCCGGTGTCCCGGGCCACCACGCGGATGCCGGGCTGGGGGTGGTCGAGGAGCTCGATGGTCACGTCCCCGCTCGACGCGAACTTCACGATGTTTCGGGCCACCTCCGAGACGGCCGTCGCCAACACGGTGAGGTGGGTGCCGGAGAAGCCGGCGCGCACGGCGAGCTCACGAGCAGCCTGTCGGGCCGCGACGATGTCCGGGTCGCTGGTGATGGGGACATGGACCTCGTCCTCGCGCGCCGGTCCCCGGCCGAGGAGGGGTTCGCTCAGGCGGGCACAGAGGTCGCATTCGAGCAGGTGCCGAGGAGCATCCAGCTCGCGCTGACGCCGCCGATCGGCGCCCGACAGGGCGAGGAGGACGGGTCGGCATCGGTCGGTCGGAGGCTCGGCGTTCTCCATTGCCAGGAGGTACTCGACGCGGAGCCGAGCACGGGTCCTCTTGAGCTGGGCGGCGACCGCCCCGGCGGTGCTGCCGGTCTCGCTCCGCGAGGGAGCGGGTGTCACGGCCACTGACCTCGTGCGCGAGGAGAACCTCACGCTCTCGCTCCGTGAGCCGACCGAGGGCCTCGGCGATCGCCGACTGCTCCTCCGTCGCGACGAGCGACTCCTCCACGTCGATCGGTTGGTTGGGGTCGTGGAGCCGATGACGGTTGCGCTGCTCCCGGTCGTCCCTGCGCCACATGGTGGCGACGAGGTTGCGGACCGTCGTGATCGCGTACGGCTCGATCATCCCCGGCTCGATCCGGTCCTTGGCGGCAAGGACCCGCGCCAGGGTCTCCTGCACGAGGTCCTCCGCGGCGGGGTGCTGGCCCACCCGGGCCCCGACGATCCTCCGGAGCATGGGGATGAGGGCCGCCACGTCCTCATCGGGTCCGCCCGGCTCGGACGACCTCTCAGCCGCCGCTCCAGATGTCACGGCTGTGACCCTACGCGCGCCCGCACTGGCGCGTCCCCTGAAGCTGCAGCCCGTTGTCACCCGACGATCGAGCCGGTCGCCGCACCACGGGCCGCCCGACACGGCAGTGCACCGCACGGCGCCAGGAGAGATGTCTCGAATCCCGGCGCCGCGCGGCTGATCGGGTCCCCGTCCTCAGGAAGGACTCCGTGGCCGCGGGGCGTCGGCTGTCGCAACGAAGCGTTCCGGCACCGGGCCCGGCGTGCCCTCGAGTGCCGGGCTGTCCCCCAACGGGTCGACGTACCCGGGGGGTGGGGGCGGATCGCGCGGCACGGCGATGCGCTCGATCTCCTCAGCTGGCGGGGACGGCTCACTCATCGCCCCGCCTCCCCTCGGCCGCAGGTCGATGAGGAGCCTGCTCGTCCCCTGTCCAGCCACACCTCGAGCCGGTGGAGCAGAACCGCCCGCCCCAGCGCGAGCACCTGACCGACCACTGTCACCGCCGTGCTCACGGCCGCCCACCGCCGTTCACGGGGCGCCGCCGCCCGACCACGTGCCGTGGCTGCGTCTCCCACGGCGGAACGTCTCCCGGCGCTTCGATCGTGAACCGTTCCACCCGAACCGTGATGCCCATGAGGTCCACCACGAGAGGATCGACGACCAGGCGAAGACCCCGATCACCACGCACCTCGGACGCGGGGAGAGTCACGCGACGGCTGTCGACCCCGATGAGGCTGCCGTCGGCCTCCCGCAGCTCGGCGGTGAGGACGCCCGTGACCCACAGGCCGCCCGCTCTCGGGAGCACTCTGCGCACCCGGAAGGTCCCGCGCATCTGGCCGGACCGGCCGCGCGGGGACTGGAAGGCGCCGGCCACGGATGCGTGGTCGATGGGGACGCGGGGCGCTGCCTCAGCCGGCGAGGAGGTCGACAGCGCGGTCTCGTGGTGTCCCTTCACACCCTTGAAGACGCCCCCCCGCCAAGGTCATGACGCGGGACATCCTCATGTCCCGAGGCGTCATGACCCCTCCGTTCTCAACGTATAGCGCAGTGGGGGGCTTGCCGCAAGGCCCCGTCTGGGTCGCAGAATGGCCGGCCAGGCACGAGAGGGAGTGGGGGTTCGTCCATGGGTGAGTCGTTGTCGACGCCGGGATCGCGGGGCACGTCAGAGCAATGGCTGGACGCACGAGCCGGAGGGACGTGCGGTGCTCAGACGAGCGCATTCGACCTTCCGGACCGGCTCGCTGACAAGCGTGACCCGACGTTGATCTCCGTCGACGAGCGACAGTTCGCGGCGATCGCCACGGCACTCGAGCAGTCGGTGGCCGACGTGTCCGAGCGCCTCGAAGAAGCGCGCAGGGCGCCGGCCGGCAGGGGCCAGCAGGCGATGGACCGCGACCTGGAGGTCCACCGTTTGAGTGCTCGTCTACGCGCCCTACGTCGCTTCGGTCTCGACGTGTGCCTCGGCAGGATCGTTCCCGAGGACGGCCGAGAGCCGGTGTACATCGGACGCCTTGGCCTCACCGACAGCGAGGGGCGGCGGCTCCTCGTCGACTGGCGCTCCCCGGCATCCGAACCGTTCTTCGGTGCGACGCACGCCAACCCGATGGGTCTGCACAGCCGCCGCAGGTATCGATGGGTCCGCGGTCGGGTTCGCGACTACTGGGACGAGGTGTTCGCCTCGGAGGGGTTCGAGGGCCAGGCAGCGCTCGACGACCAGTCGGCCTTCATCGCCAGCCTCGGCAGCCACCGCTCGAGAAGGATGCGAGACGTGCTCGGGACGATCCAGGCCGACCAGGACGCGATCATCCGTGCCGGCTCCCGCGGCGCTCTCGTCGTCGACGGCGGTCCGGGCACGGGGAAGACGGTCGTCGCGCTGCACCGATCGGCATACCTGCTGTACTCCGATCCCCGCCTCGGGCACCGCCGGGGCGGAGTGCTCTTCGTCGGTCCGCACGAGCCCTACCTGGCCTATGTCGCGGACGTCCTCCCCAGCCTCGGAGAGGAAGGGGTGCGGACCTGCACACTCCGGGACCTCGTGGCGGAGGGGCCCGGGGCAGCGGAGGAGCCCGACCCGGAGGTGGCCCGCCTCAAGTCGTCCATGGACCTCGTCAGGGCGATCGAGCCGGCCGTCGGGCTGTACGAGGAGGCGCCCACCGAGGGGATGTGGGTCACGACCCCGTGGGCGGACGTCTGGCTGAGCGCCGACGACTGGGCCGCGGCGTTCGACGCCCCTGATCCCGGCACGCCGCACAACGAGGCCCCCGACGCGATCTGGGAGGAGCTCGTGACGATCCTCGTCGACCGGCATGACGACGGTGAGGCGTCTCCCGAGCTGGTCCGCAGGTCGCTGGAGCAGAACCGCGATCTGCGCATGGCCCTCGACCGGGCCTGGCCGTTGGTGGATGCGACCGAGGTCGTCGGTGACCTGTGGTCGGTCCCCGCCTACCTGCGCCGGTGCGCTCCGGGCATCAGCATCGACGACGTGCGCCGGCTCCAGCGTGAGGAACCCGACGCGTGGACCGTGGCGGACCTACCGCTCCTCGACGCCGCTCGGATGCGGCTCGGCGACCCGGAGGCATCGCGGCGCAGGCGTCATCGTGAGGCGGTCCTCGCCGCCCAGCACGAGGAGATGGCAGCCGTCGTCGACGACCTCATCGCGACCGACGACTCGGAGATGAAGGTCATGTCGATGCTCCGGGGTGACGACCTGCAGGCCGCCTTGGTGAACGAGGTCCCCGGGCCCGCCGCCGGCGCCGACCTGCTCGCCGGGCCCTTCGCCCACGTGGTCGTCGACGAAGCGCAGGAGCTCACGGACGCGCAGTGGCAGATGCTGCTGGCTCGCTGCCCGTCCAGGAGCTTCACCATCGTCGGAGACCGGGCCCAGGCCAGGCACGGGTTCACCGAGTCGTGGGAGGAACGCCTCCACCGGGTCGGACTCGACCGGATCGCCCTGGCGTCCCTGAGCATCAACTACCGGACGCCACACGAAGTGATGGTGGCGGCGGAGCCGGTCATCCGCGCTGTGCTCCCGGACGCCAATGTGCCGATCTCGATCCGCCGCAACGGCATCCCCGTGGTGCACAGGTCCGCTGCGGATCTGGACCGGCTGCTGGACACCTGGCTGGAGGAGCACGGCGAGGGGATCGCCTGTGTCATCGGTGACCCGTCGTTCCGGGCCACGTCCCGCGTCCAGTCGTTGGCACCGGAGCTGGCGAAGGGCCTCGAGTTCGACCTCGTCGTCCTCGTCAACCCGGATGCGTTCGGCACGGGCATCACCGGGGCAGTCGACCGGTACGTCGCCATGACCCGGGCGACCCAGCAGCTGGTCATCCTCACGGCCACCTGATCCTGGGCAGGCGGGACGCGGTTGTCCGCTGGCGCCGCAGGTACACCCGGGTCCTCAGCGGACAACTGCGTCACCGGAACAGAGCGAGCGCGAGAGGCGCCTCGGGGAACGAGCGGTCGCGGCTGTCATCCAGAGCGGTTGACCGCGGCGGTGACGGGTTGCCACGCCGGCTGCCCGTCGAAGCCGGGCTCCTGCGTCAGGGCCCGACTGTCGCCCGTGGCGACATCGACGACGTAGACGTCCCACGACCCGTCCGCGTCGGAGTAGTACGCGAGCGACCGGCCGTCCGGCGACCACCGTGGCCGTTCCTCCGAGGCGGACTCGGCGACCACCGACCGCTGCCCGGTCCCGTCCGCGGCCACGACGGCGATGTCGAAGCCGCCCGACGTCACGACGTTGTACGCCAGCTGCGACCCGTCGACGGTCCAGGCCGGGTTGATGCCGCGGAGCGGCTGTGGCAGGAGCGGCTCCTCGACGCCGGTGTCCGGGTCGACCGCGCGAAGCTCAGGCGAGCCGCTGCGCGTGGTGGCGAAGCCGATCCGCGAGCCGTCCGGTGACCACTGCGGCTTGTCGTCCAGCCCAGGGGAGTTCACCAGCTGCCGGACGTTCGCACCATCGACGTCCATCACGAAGATGTCCCAGTCGCCGTCCCGGTTGGAGCTGAAGGCGAGTCGACGTCCATCCGGCGACCAGCTCGGGTAGAAGTTCGCGGCCGCGTCGCGGGTGACCTGTGTGAGTCCCGACCCGTCCACGGCGATCAGGTAGATGTCGCTCGCTGTCGACGACCCAGCGTTGAACGCGAGCCGCCGCCCGTCAGCCGACCAGGCCGGGTGCGACACCGCAGGCAGCTCCTCCGTCAGCCGCCGCACATCCGAGCCGTCGGCATCCATCAGGTAGAGCGCCTCGGCGCCCTCGCGATCGGAGACGAACGCGATCAGCCCGCCCGGGCTCCTGGACGGCGGCTCCGGTGCCGCCTGCCGCGACGACGGCTCGGGGTTCGGCGTCGACGGCGTCGTGCACCCGAGCGCCGTGCACACGACGACCCCGGCCCACAGCGTCATGCTGCGCAGCCCCTGGTCGTGCACCGTCCGCACGATCCCGAGTCTGGGCGGCCCCCGGCGGCCTGCCAAGACATCCGCACGCCCTCCGTGTCCGAACCGTTGCCTCCCGGGCAGGAGGAACGCCGAGACCCGAGCGCCTTTCCGCTGGTCGGGGCGCTGTGGTCTGTCTCAACACAGCGCGCGAAAGAAGACGATCCAGCACCTGGAGGACGCGCGTGTGAGGGCGGGCCGAGTGGCTCCCAACACGAGCCGGGCCGGGTCTGCTCACCGCGGTGCTCCGTCGGTGTGAGAGCGCTGTGGGGGGAACCTCGCGTCGTGGTCCTCCCGCTCGACGTGCGCCCGGTCGCGCCCCGCTGTAGCGTTGGAATGATCCACTGACAACGTTGTCATCATCCGGAGGTTCATCATGGCTGTCAGCACCCGTCCACCGACGCGCCGGTGGCACGCCGTCGCCTTGTTCGTCGTCGCGTTCCTCGCCACTCTTGGCGTGGCGCCCGCGGCGGCGGACACGCCGCAGTACCGCCCGGCATACCACTTCAGCCCCGCGAAGAACTGGATGAACGACCCCAACGGGCTCGTCTTCCACGAGGGCGTCTACCACCTCTTCTTCCAGTACAACCCGCTCGGCAACGTATGGGGCAACATGTCCTGGGGCCACGCGACGAGCACCGACCTCGTGCACTGGGACGAGCAACCGGTCGCCATCCCGTTCGACGCCAACGAGGGGGTGTTCTCCGGGTCGGTCGTCGTCGACACGACGAACAGCTCCGGCTTCGGAACGGTGCAGAACCCCCCTCTCGTGGCGATGTACACCAGCGCCTACACGGCCGCCAGCGGCCGCGAGGGCATTCAGGCCCAGTCGCTGGCGTACTCCACCGACGACGGTCAGACGTGGACCAAGTACTCGGGCAACCCCGTCATCGACATCGGCTCGCGCGAGTTCCGCGACCCCAAGGTCTTCTGGTACGAGCCCGCCCAGGAGTGGCGGATGGTGGCGGTGATCGCCAACGAGCACAAGGTCCTCATCTGGCGCTCCGCCGACCTCAAGCAGTGGACCCAGCTGTCCGAGTTCGGCCCGCGCAACGCCATCGGCGGCCTCTGGGAGTGCCCGGACCTCTTCCCCCTGGCAGTCGACGGCGATCCGGAGAACGTCAAGTGGGTCATGATCGTCAGCCTGAACCCGGGTGGGATCGCCGGCGGCTCCGGCACCCAGTACTTCGTCGGTGACTTCGACGGCACGACCTTCACGCCGGACGGGCCCGCGAGCTACGAGCCTCCCGCCGGGACGCTCCTGCAGGGATTCGAGAACGGGTATGCCGGATGGACCCCGACGGGGACCGCTTTCGGGTCCCAGCCCGCATCCGGTTCCCTGCCGGGCCAGCAGCCCGTCACCGGCTACGTGGGCGAACACCTCGTCAACAGCTTCATCGACTTCGACGCCGCCCAGGGCGAGCTGACCTCGCCGGAGTTCACGATCGACCAGAGGTACCTCAACTTCCTCATCGGCGGTGGCCGCCATCCGGCCATCCCCGGCGCGACCCAGGGTGACCCGGGCGGCGAGGTCTTCACCGACTTCGAGGAGCTCGACCCGGCGACGCACCTGCCCGCGGGGTGGAGTGCCACAGGGGACTTCGTCGGCTACGGCGCGACCAGCTCGAGCCTGCCCTACCACCAGGGTGACAAGGTGCTCGACACGTGCGTCGTGCCCGACATGTGCGACCCCGCCGTGGGCACCTTCGTGTCGCCGGAGTTCACCGTGACGAAGGACTACGTCAACCTCCTCATCGCAGGAGGCACGCACCCGCTCGGGACGAGTGGCCCGACCGTCGTGGAGCTCGTCTCGGGCGGAGTGGTCGTCGGGTCGGTGACCGGCAACAACTCCGGTGAGATGGACTGGCGCTACATCGACGCCAGGACGGTGGTGGGCGAGCAGGCCCGGATCGTCGTGCGGGATGACCACAGCGGCGGCGACTGGGGACACCTCATGGTGGACGACATCCGGTTCTCCGACACGGCTGCCGGCCCGCGCGACACCCAGACGACCGTCAACCTCGTCGTCGGCGGCGAGGTCGTGCGGTCCAGCACGGGATCGGACAGCGAGGCCCTCGACTGGGCGTCGTGGGACCTCGGCGACCTGCAGGGTCGCACGGCGCAGATCACGGTCGTCGACCACAGCTCCGGTGGTTGGGGGCACATCCTCGCCGACCAGTTCATGCTCGCGTCGGCGCCGGCCAAGAGCGGGACCGACCGTGCCAGCTGGGTCGACTTCGGACGCGACAACTACGCCGGGGTGACCTTCAACGGGCTGCCCGACGACCAGCGCACCTTCATCGGCTGGATGAACAACTGGCAGTATGCGGGTGACGTGCCCACCGACCCGTGGCGCGGCCAGATGACGATGCCCCGCACACTGTCCCTCGTCTCGACGGAGGCGGGGACCGCGCCTCCGCCAGATGCCGGTCCCGGGAGTCGACGCGGTGACCGTGCCCCGTGACAGGCAGCAGGCCAAGCAGCGTTCGGTCGCGGCCGGTGTCACGCCGACCGGGCTCGACGCGACGGTGGCACGGGTCGAGGTCCGCGTCGCCCTGGGCTCGGCGTCCGAGGCCGGCGTCGTGCTGCGGCGCAGCGCTGATGGCGCCGTGGGCACCAAGGTCGGGGTCCGTCGCGACGGCACGCTGGTCGTCGACCGGACGAGCAGCGGCAACGTCGGGTTCAACCCCCTCTTCCCGAGCGTCGAGGAGGCGCCCGTGACGGTGCGCGACGGTGAGGTGACCTTCACGGCATACCTCGACCGCAGCTCGGTCGAGGTGCTGGCCGAGGGCGGTCAGGTCTCTGTCACCGACCTCATCTACCCGCCGGGCTCGGCGACGGGTGTCGCGGCCTACGCGGTGGGCGGGACGGCCAAGGCGGTCGACATCAAGGTGACGCCCATCCGCCCCTGACCGGTCGAGGCGGCCGGTGCAGCGCCAGCAGCTGCACCGGCCGCCGCAGCCCCTGGCGCACCCCGTCGCGGCGCATTGACGCATCACGATTCGCTCGTCGTTGGCCAGGCGATGGTGCGCTTGACT
>CAWBEJ010000011.1:0-51306 GCA_963787805.1 uncultured Actinomycetota bacterium
CGGCAGGCGGTTCGCAACCTCTGGGTCGGACCGAGTCGGGCTCTGGGACATCGACACGAGTGAGTCCCTCGGCTCGGTCAGGGCTGAGAGTGGAAGCCACGCAGGGTTCCGAAGCGGCTCCACCGATGTGCTCGTCGCGTCGCTGGACGGCAAGGTCTGGGTATGGGACCCCAGGCCCGAGGCTGCCGTCGAGGCGGCATGCCGAATCGCCGGCCGCGAGCTGACCCGGACCGAGTGGCTCGCCTACCTTCCCGAACGGGAACTCGTGCCGGTCTGCGCTTCTTGAACACCAAGGCAATGCCGAGCACATGGGCGGTGTGGCCCTCGCCGCCGTGTGTGCCGCCTCAGAGCTGCGATCTCAGCACGTCCACCTCGCAGCCCGGACGTTTCTTCGGCGTTCGGCGCGACCAGTGGTGCGGTGTCGCTTGCGGCGGCGATGCGGGCATCCCCGGGGGACGATGTGGGGGTGTCGGACGATGGGCTGTCCTCCTACCGCGCCAAACGGGATCCCGCGCGTACCTCGGAGCCGATGCCGCCGCCGGGGCTCGTCTCACCGGGTGCGGACGACACGTTCGTTGTGCAGGAGCATCATGCGAGTGCGTTGCACTGGGACTTTCGCTTGGAGCGCGGCGGGGTCCTGGTCTCGTGGGCGGTTCCTAAGGGGATCCCTCTCGACCCGTCGGTGAACCGGCTCGCGGTCCAGACCGAGGACCACCCCATGTCGTATGCCGACTTCGAGGGAGACATCTCCGAGGGCGAGTACGGCGGGGGCGGTGTGGCCATCTGGGACCGTGGCAGGTACGAGACCGAGGAGTGGACCGAGGGGAAGGTCAAGGTGGTCCTGCACGGCTCGCGGGTCGAGGGTCGGTACGTCCTGTTCAGGACGGGAGGCAGGAACTGGATGATGCATCGGATGAGCCCACGTCCGGACGGCTACCTGCCGCTGCCGGCGCGGGTGGCCCCGATGATGGCAACGTTGGCGGACTCGCTCCCGGCTGATGATGAGCGGTGGGCCTACGAGATGAAGTGGGACGGTGTGCGCGCCGTGGTCCATGTCGATGGGGGTCGCCCAACGGCATGGTCGCGCAACGACATCGACATCACCGACACCTACCCGGAGCTGCGGGCGATGGCTGAGTCGATGGGCGCGACCCAAGCCGTGCTGGACGGTGAGCTGGTGGCGCTCGACCCGGCCGGGCGGCCCAGCTTCGAGCTGCTTCAGCCGCGGATGCACGTCTCGGGTGCGGCACGCATCCGGCGCCTGACCGTGTCGGTCCCGGTGACCTACTTCGTCTTTGACGTGCTCCACCTCGACGGCCGCTCGACCATCTCGGCGCCCTACCGGGAGCGCCGCGCCCTGCTGGACGATCTTGGCCTGTCCGGCCCCTCCTGGCGGACCCCTCCTGCCTGGTTCGGCGGCGGCCAGGCCGTGCTGGCCGCCGCTCGTGAGCAACACGTGGAGGGCGTCGTCGCCAAGCAGCTCGAGTCGGCATACCAGCCCGGGGCGCGGTCGCGAAGCTGGCTGAAGATCAAGAACCTGCGCACCCAGGAGGTGGTGATTGTTGGATGGCGGCCCGGGCAGGGACGGCGGGCCGACAGCATCGGGTCGCTGCTGCTCGCCATCCCGGCCACAGACGGGCTGCACTACGCGGGCAAGGTGGGCACCGGGTTCACCACCGCCACCCTGCAGGACCTGCAGCGTCGACTGGAACCGCTGGCCGTGAGCCTTTCCCCGCTCGGCGACGACGTTCCCAGAGCGGACGCCCGCGGCGCACGCTGGGTCAGACCCGAGCTCGTCGGCGAGGTCCGGTTCACCGAGTGGACACGGGACGGGCGACTACGGCATCCCGCATGGCGCGGCCTGCGCCCCGACAAGAAGGCCGACCAGGTCGTCCGAGAATCCTGACGCGACCACTCCCTGCAGCGTGCGTCACCTCGCCGCGTGGCGCGCATTGGCGTGACAGTGCTCAGCCTGCCAATGAGGGCTCTGGCTTGCGCTCTTCGCGGTCCAGTGCCGACGATGGGGGATGCGTTACGTCGAGCTGCGTCGGCACACCGACAACGAGGGCGACGAGCTGACCGCACAGGGTGTGGCCGATGCGCAGGCGATCGGCCACGAGGGACTGCAGCCACCGTATGCCGCGTTCGTCTCCTCTGGCGCCGCCCGCGCCACCCAGATGGTCACCATCCTGCGTCACGCCGCCGGGCAGGAGGACGTCCCCATCTCAGAGGCGACAGGGCTGCGCTCGACGGTTGAGGACCGCTGGCGGTACGCGGCCAAGGCTGCGGGCAAGGGCGCCACCGTCGAACAGATTCGAGGGGTCGACCCGGACCTGGTGGAACACGAGGAACGGCTCCTCGGCGCGTCGCTGCGGGGCATCGTCGAGTCACTTCCCGACGGAGGCCGGGCGCTGGTGGTCGGCCACAGTCCGACGAACGAGGCCGCTGTGGCAGGTCTGACAGGTCAGGCCGTGGAGCCATTGGCCAAGGGGGCCGGTGTGCTGCTCGTCGAGGACAGAGGCAGGTTCACAGTCAGACCGCTGTAGCCCGGCGCCCTCAAGCAGCTGCCCCCGGGGGCGATGAGTCAGATCGCCGCCTGACGCACGGGTTCAGGCACCAGGTCAGCCCTTTGGTGGCAACTGCAGTGCCTCGTGGCCAATGCCGGGGCACTGCTCCTGGAGCAGCCGCCGGTACCAGCTGTCTGACCTCGAGGGCCGCGATCGGATCACCTCGATGTCGACCCGAACGTCAGGTTCTCCTTGGCCCGCCGTTGCAGGACTGCGCGCTCACTCTCGTTACTGGTTCGCGCAGCCGCCTCGGTGAACGCCTCGCCTGCCTGCGCGTTCAGCCCGGCCCGTTCGAGCAGGTCTCCGCGCACACTTGGCAGCAGCGGCGAGTCGCCGAGGCCACCTGCGTCCAGGTCCGCGAGCACGGCGAGCCCCGCGTCCGGGCCGAACGCGCGCCCGTGTGCGACCGCCCGGTTCACCTCGACGACCGGTCCCGGCGCGGCTTCGGCCAGGACGTCATACAGAGCCGCGATCCGGCGCCAGTTCGTGTCCTCGGCACGCCCGGCGCGCGCATGCTCGGCGGCGATCGAGGCCTGCAGGAAGTACTTCCCGACCGGCTTGCCGCGGGCGGCGAGCAGCTCGGCCTGCTGCAAGGCGGCCAGTCCGCGGCGGATCAGCATCGTGTCCCATCGGTTCCGGTCCTGCGCCTCCAGCAGGACCGGCACACCCCGCTCGTCGAGCCGGGCGGCCATCCTCGAGCCCTGGATCTCCAGCAGCGCCTGCAGTCCGAGCACCTCGACCTCGTTGGGAGCGACGGCCACCAGCATCCGTGCGAGCCTCATCGCCTCGTTCGCCAGGTCTGGGCGCATCCACTCCTGGCCAGTGGTGGCCGCGTAGCCCTCGTTGAAGATCAGGTAGACCACGGCCATCACGTCGTCGATCCGTCTCGTCCGCTCCGGCCCTGTGGGAAGCTCGAACTCGGCGTGAGCCGCGGACAGCGTCTTCTTCGCTCGCGAGATGCGCTGACCCATGGACGACTCAGTGACCAGGAACCCACGGGCGATCTCGGCAGTGGTGAGTCCGCCGACGAGACGCAGCGTCAGCGCGGCACGGGACTCCGCCGTCAGGGCGGGATGGCAGGACAGGAAGATGAGGCGCAGGACGTCGTCCTCGATGTCGTCGACCTGGCCGTCGAAGTCGGGCATCACCGCCTCCTCTCCGCCGTGGGCGTGTTCGAGCTCCGCGGTCTTGCGGCGAAGGGTGTCGGCGCGCCGGAAGTGGTCGATGCCGCGCCGCTTCGCGATGGTCATCAGCCACGCGGTCGGGTTCTCCGGGACTCCGGTCGTCGGCCACTGCTCCAGAGCGGCCACGAGTGCGTCCTGCGCCAGGTCCTCAGCGAGGTCGAGATCACGGGTCATCCGGGTGAGAGCGCCGACGAGGCGGGCCGATTCGGCCCGCCACGCCGCGACGATGGCCTCGTTCGAGGCATCCGCACTGGTCTTCGCCGGCACGCTGCCAGCGTAGTGAGTCCCGGTCAGTCGCCGGGGACGTCCGGGCCGTTGGAGATCTGGCGAAGGGTCGAGATCACGGTCACCTCGGGCCAGTACTTCGCGTGGAGCTCGGCGAACTCCTGCTGGTCGGCCACGGCCTCCTCGAGGCTGTCGTACTGCAGGATGGACCAGCCGCCGACGACCTCCTTGGCCTCGGCGTACGGCCCGTCGACCCGAGTGATCTCGCCCTGACGGACCACGAAGTTCACGGCGTCCTCGGTTCCGTACAGGCCGCCCCCGTCGAGGAACACACCCTTGGCGGCCCGCTCGCCGATGTGGGCGTCCATCGCGTCGAACAGCGCTTGTGGCGGCGTGCCGACGCCTTCTTCCATCCTGACGAATCCCATGAAACGCGGCATCTTGATCACTCCTGGTGGTTGACGGGAAGTTGCTTCGTGCACCTACGTCGAACGGCCGTCACAGTCTTCGACATCCAGTATCGAAGTCTTTCAGGCGGGAGCATGGCTCGAACGGGGCCGCGGCTGTCACGTCCAAAGTTCCCCCAACCACGTCTCTTCGCCGCCATCCGCGCTGTTCGTTCGGAGCGGGCGCAGCCATCTCAGGGGCTGAAGAGTGCGTCGACGTCGGGTAGTTGCTCGAACCGAGAGAAGGTGCCCCGGTCTGCGATCTCACCGGCTGCCTGCAGGAACCCACCCCATGCGGTGCGCGCCAGAGTGCCTCCCACGCTGATCCGCCGCACTCCCAGCTGCGCCGCCTCGGCGACGGTGGTGAACGGAGCATTGATCAGCAGGTTGACCGGTTTCGGCGAAACCGCGGTCACGATCGCAGAGACGTGCTCGAGCTTGTCGATCCGAGGGGCGTAGAGGCAGTCCGCGCCGGCCTCGGCGTAGGCCTGGAGCCGACGAATGGTCTCCTCGATGTCAGGTCGGCCACACACGAAACCTTCGGAGCGTCCCGTCAGGACCACGCCAGTCCCGCCGTCATCGATCGCTCGTCGGGCGGCGGCAACGCGTTCGACGGCCAGATCGAACTCGAACAGCGGATGGGCCTCGTCACCGGAAGAGTCCTCGATCGAGAGCCCGGCGATCCCGGTGGACACGGCCAGTGTCACGTTCGCCGCGACATCAGCGGGATCCACCGCATAACCACCCTCGAAGTCAGCGTTCACCGGGACGCTCACGGACCCTGCTATCAGGCCCAGGTGCTCGAGCGCCTGATCGCGGGTGACCTGCGTGTCCGCGACACCGAGGGTCCACGCCAGTCCGGCGCTCGTCGTGGCCAAGGCCTTGAATCCCAGCCGTTCCAACGCTCGCGCACTGCCCACGTCCCATGGGTTCGGCATGACGAAACACCCCGCGGAGTGCAGCCGCTGGAACTCGGCGACCCGATCCTCGTGAGTGTTCATGCCAACCTCGCCACGTGCCGGTGAGTGCACCCTAGTCCGACCCGGCGCACCCGTGCCGAGCGCGAGGCACCACCGCCCGACCGCTCTCGCCGTGCAACCCGGCGTCACTACGCCGCATGCAGTGCGCACACAGCCGGAGCTTGAGGCCCGCCGCCAGCGTGCTGCCTCAGGTCGTCGGTTCGCGCTCGCCTGGATCGATGCCGGACGGCGGGATGGTCGCCGGCGACATCGAAGTGAGCGGAGTGTTCATCGAAGCGCGCGAGCAGTGCTCGAGCCTCCGGGGGGACCACGCTGACATGCCCATCACCGCCGGCGAACTCCCGGACGGCCTCCCAGCCGTCGAACGTCATGATCGTGACGAACTGGACCTCCGTTCCCTCGGGGTCGCGTTCCCGCAAGATCTCGGTGCCACGGTGGCCTGCGATACACCGAGCCGTGATGCCCGGAACGATCGTCGTGTTCAGGAGTTGCTCGTACTCGTCGGCGTTGTCCACGCTCGCCCAACCACGCCAGATCCGCTTGATCATGGATACTCCTCTCCGCGCCCTCAGATCATTGTGAAGCCACGGCAGGATCGGCTGCAACGGAACCGAGTTGGGCTGAGAAGCGCCCGGTGCGTCGACTGGGGCGCCCGCGAAGGTCACACCGCCGCGAGCCTCCCTTCCCGACGGCGGGAGCAGCGGAGATCGCGAGGGCCACAGCCGTTGGTGCGCGTCATGCAGGCGCGGTGAGGCAGACCGATGGGCGAGGTCCGACCCGTGCCGGTCAGCTCGGTGCCAACGCCGGGGAGGTGCGGGATGCCGGCGCACGATCAACACCGTGCGGGGTCGGAGCAGTACTCGACCCGTCCGCCGACCATGGTCGCCAGGACCTGGATGTCCAGCAGCGAGTCCACCGGGACGGTCTGGGGTCGTCGGAGAGGATGACGAGGTCGGCGTACTTTCCGCCGACCACGCTGCCCTTCACGTTCTCCTCGAACGTGCCGTACGCGGCGTCGACGGTGAACAGGCGCAACGCTTGGTCGACCGTCAGGCGCTGTGCGAGCTGCCAGTCCTCCGGAGGACGGCCCGAGTAGGTCTGACGGGTCATCGCCTGGTGTACCGCCTCGAGGGGTGACCCGTGGGGCGGCGCGGTGGGCGCGCCGAACAGGTCCAGCACCAGCCACGGCATGTCGGTGCTGCCGATGGTGCGAACTCCGCCGTCCACCAGGTCTCGCCAGCGGGCGATCCACCTCGTCTCGCCCCTGGCCACCAGGTCTGGGAACCCTGCCTCCTTGGCCAGATCCCCGGGGATGCCGGGCTGGATGGACGCGATCATGCCCAGGTCGCGCATCCTGGTGAGCTGGTCGTCGCGGAGCTGGATGACGTGCTCGACCCGATGACGTGCATCGGGGTTCGGAAACGCGGCCTGTGCTCGCGCCACCGCCGACAAGATCTGGTCGTGCGCCTCGGCACTGACCGTGTGCGCCGAGACCTGCCAGCCGTTGCGGTGCGCCGTCAGCACGTACTCATCCAGCTCGGCCTGGTTCCAGTGGAAGTCGGTGCCCCAGTCGTGGTCGAGGAACAGCTTGATCCCGCCCCGCCGAAGACGAGTGCCGAAGGTGTGGTGCGGTTCGAGCTCGAGGTACCAGTCGCCGAACTTCTCGTCCACGAAGTTGACCGGCAGGTAGGCGTTGACCCGCAACCGAAGCCGGCCGGCGGCATCAAGGGCACGCAGCTCGTCCAGCCGCCCCTGGTCGACGAACTGCTCGTTGACGCTGGTCCACCCGGTGCGCAACGCCGCGGCCATTGCGGTGTCGGGGTTGTGGCCGACCCTGCCGCTGTCACCGATCCAGTGCGCGTGCGAGTCGATGAAGCCCGGGAGCACTGTCCGCCCACCGAGGTCCACGACCCGGGTCGAGCCCTTCCGCAGCGCCAACACCTCGTCGTCGCCGCCGACCGCCACGATCCTTCCGTGCTCGACCGCGACCGCCTCGGCCCGCGGCGGCAGCCCGTCGTCCATCGTGAGCACGACCCCGTTGTGGTAGATCACCGCAGGCCCAGCGGGACTCGTGTCGGCCTGCGCCAGCAACAGAATCGCCACACCCCGAGCACAGCCACACCAAGGCGCCACTGCCGCACGCCCCATCGTCCCACCCCCACATCGGAGGTCGGCGGCATCAAGGAAGGCACCGCCCAGGCCTGTCTGCTCGCGGACACGCCTGCGGGTTCGACTCGGCGTGGATGTCCTTGGTGGCGATCAGGGGGACCTGCGGCGGCCCATCCCTGCGTTGGCGCGCTGGCCAATGCCGGCACCGACCGTCACAGCCGCCGAGAAGTGACCCGTCGGCTTCAGCAGACTCGACCACATGTGCCAGTCCTACGCGCGCCTGGGCGAGGCGTATCGCCCTGGGTCGGGCGGACAGGGCGTGCACTTCGGGATGTGGGCGCGGCGGCGGGGGACGTCACAGCCATCCCCGTTCCGGGCCTGTCGGGCCGCCGCGACCCGGTTGGAGGGTCCCAGCTTGCTCATCGCCTCGGATAGGTAGCTGCGATCCCATCGACGGAGTCGCTCAGTCGTCCTTCTTCAGGCTCGGGTACTTCTTCTCAACCGCCGCCCGGACCTGCTTCTTCTCAGCCTTCGACCCATGTTGAGCCACCCTGGCCAAGGCGTTCCGCGCGTGCTCGATATCAGGAATCGGGTACTTCTCCTGCTCCGGCAACGCGAAGGACGACTTCTTCAGCTTCTTGCGGTTGGCGCTGTCACTGAGATCCTTCGACACCCGGCTCTCCTTCCGTGAGGCACTGGTCTGGTGCTACCCACTGTGCGCATCGCGAATCCCGCGGTATGAAGCGACATGCTGACCGCGTCCTTCCGCCGCCAGCCGACCGAACGTAATCCCGGCCTGGTCAGCACCCTCACGACTCCATGCCTGGACACGCCTGAAGATCGGGTGCAGGCTGATTGCACTACTCAAGGTGTCGCTGGCTGTGCTGCTCGAACGGAGGACGCCCCGAGCACGTGTGTGCCTCCGCTGCAGCAGGTCCGCGGACCGCGCTCTCGTTGGGACGGTGCCACCATGCGCTTCACCCGTGTACTCATCGCCGCACTCGCCACCGTGCTGCTCACTGCGCCCCCGATGGCACTCGCGGCCACCACGACGCCCTTCACATCAGATTTCACTGCTCAGGCGTCGTTCGCCGAGACGCCGGTCGCGGGTGTCTTCGCGGTGACGACGTCGGGTGTAGGGCATGCGTCCCACCTCGGAAAGGTCACGGTCTCGACGTCCGAGACCCTGGACTTCGTCACGTCCCCTGGGATCCTCGTGGTGCGTGACGGTCAGCTGGTGATGGTCGCGGCCAATGGCGACGAGCTGTACTGGAGCTACGAGGGGACCGGTTCCCTGCCGGACGAGAACGGCGAATCCCTTCTCACGGGAACCTTTGTCATCACCGGTGGTACGGGCAGGTTCTCCGACGCCACCGGTGGCGGTACCTTCCACGGGTCGGGGAACGCCGTCACAGGCTTGGCGTCCCTGTCCTATCGAGGATCCATCGCCTACTAGCTGGCAGAACCGGGTGCGTCGGCGGTGAGGAGTTGCCCACCCCCCTTGTCGGCAGTGCATGCGCACCGTGCGGCGCCGAGAGCACCAAGCACGGTGTCCTCTGGTCAGCTCATCGGCGGGGCGAGGGACGGACAACACGGCGCACGCTCCCATGACGATCCCGGTGGGCCGCCAGCCTGATGGCGCGTGAGCCCATCGCGGCCGTTTGTGACGTCATCCGAGGTCGAGACGCCGGTCGTCGGTGGCCCAGTGCGCGAGTGCGGTGGTGATGCCGTCTCTGAGGATGTCGAGGTCGCGCACGGCACCGTCGGCGTTGACGGCCACGGTGAGACGGTCGGTGTAGGACAACGCGGCCACGGTCAGGCCGACCAATGGCACGAGGGGAGGGACGGGAACAGCCTCGACGAGGCGGGCCCCGGCGAACCAGAGGGGAGCCGGTGGCCCCGGCACGTTGGTGACGGACAGGTGGATCCTGGCGCTGCCTCGTCGTCGAGCCCAGGGAACGAACACCCTGGCGACCGGTACCGGGAGCGATGACAGGTCTGGCGCGGTGCGGCGGGCGACCCGCAGGCGCGCCTTTCGGGCCCGGGTCCGCTCGGTGATCGCGGCGAGTGCGCGGGTCTGATCAGGCTCACCAACGGGCAGGTCCACGACCATGAGGCTGGCGGCCTGACGCGAACGGTCCAAGGCGACCGGGACGATGGTTCTGACGAACAGCGACTCACGGCATTCCCCTCGGGCGGTGAGCAGGTCCCGCAGCCCGTGGGTCACTGCGCCCAGAAGGAGGTCGTTGATCGTTGCCCTCTGAGCGTGGGCGGCAGCCCGCAGCGGTTGGAGCGGAGCGGTGGCCACGCTCATCCGCCGGCTCGGACCGACCACCCGGGGCAGGGAGGTCCTCGGTAGCGGCTCGGACAGGTCGGATGTCGCCTCCCGGTACTGGGCGATGGCTCGGCGCGCGCGGGCCGCAGGCCGGCCGCAGGGCTCGCGCCGACGACCTCTCGAGGGCCGCCGCCGGGAGCGAAAGTTGTCCCACACCAGCTCCCGGTGCGACGGCAGTGGGTTCGGGCTCCGGGGAGGTGGGTCCGACCGCGGCGCGTCGGCATCGCCGTCCAGGAGTGAGGCGAGCAGTCGCATCCCCGCCAGCCCGTCGGCGAGCAGGTGGTGCACGACCACCAAGACCGCGAACCTGCCTCCCGGCAGCTCCGCTACGACGTCGGCTCGCCACAGCGGCCGGTCACGGCGCAGCGGTTGGATGGTCCGGTTCGCAGCCCACGTGGCGAGGTCCGGCCCTGGTGCGAGCCCTGAGGTCACCAGGTGCTCCGCCAGGTCGACGTCATCGTCGACCCACACGGGCCGCCCCTCGCCAAGGCGAGTCCACAGGACCCGGCGGCGTAGCTCTGGGATGCCCGACGCCCTCCTCGAAAGTTCCCGTGCAACCGCGTTCACATCGACGGAACCGTCCGCCCCGGCGAAGGGGCCGGGCTCGAAGACGGCCAGCAGCCCCATCTGGAAGGGTGTGGTTCTGCCGCCGACCCACGCGTTGACCAGCTCGTCCATCCGCAGCCGATTCAGGGGCATCAGGCAACCTCCCTCACACCGGCGGGCCTGGACTCCAACGGCACTCGACCCGTCACAGGCGACACGAAGCCTGCTTGCGTTGCGGTTGTCAGCTCTGCCGTCGACGCCTCTGCTCCAGGGCAACCATCGCGATTCCCGCGGCGATGACAGCTATCCATAGGCCGGCTGCGCCGACATCCGCGAGCACCATGACGGCGGCGACGAGCAGAACTGCGGCAATGACCCACATCACGAGTGACAATGTCTGGCACCTCCTCGGTGACGCTTCGACTCTATGACTGCCAGTGGTCAGCCGGTCGACGGACGTGAGCGAGAAGACACCTCGGCGTCCCACCTCTCGATGACGGTGCGGGTGCCGCTCAGTCCGGCCCGCCGAGGCGCTCTCGGTGCCGGTCGGTCATCTCCCGCATCGCGTCGAGGAGGTCCCGTAGCACCTCGAGCTCGTCCACGGTGTGCCGGGTGAAGAGGCGCTGACCCTCGTCCACCAGCGGGGCGTACATCGCATAGGTGGACCGCATCCCTTCGTCGGTCATCCGCACGAGGACACGGCGGCGGTCGTGCTCGTCGGGAAGCCGCTCGACGAGGCCCTTCGCCTCAAGACGGTCGAGGAGTGCGGTCGTCGCCGCCGGCCGGAGCCCCGTGGCCGACGCCAGGGCACCCGCCGTCTTGGGCCCGTCGACGAGCCAGTCGAGGCAGCGGAGGTCGGCGGGGCCGAGTCCCAGTGCCCTGCCCACGGCATCGTCGTATGACTGGACACTGCGTTGGTATCGCTGCATCGCGGCACCGAGGTCGGCGACCGCTTGACGACGGGTGACCATGGCGCATACCCTTCGAAAATCGAACTATTCGAACTCCGTACAAAGGATGGCCATGAGAGTACTCGTCGTCGGTGGCGGTATCGCCGGGTCGGCTGTGGCCCTGGCCGTGGCGAACCTCGGCATGCAGGCGACGCTGGTCGAGCGCCGCGGCGCCCAGGATCCGTACGAAGGCTCGTGGATCACCGTGGCGCCCAACGGCTTGGACGCGCTCGCCGCTCTCGGGGTGCTCGACCGGGTGAGAGCGATCGGGCACCCCACGCGCACCAACCGGATGTACGGGGCCACAGGTCGGCATCTCGGGGACGTCTCACTGGGGGTGCCGCTCGAGGATGGGTCAGTCGCGCTGACGATGAAGCGATCCGCTCTGGCCGCTCTCCTCGGCCAGGCAGCCGCCCAGGCCGGCGCCGAGCTCCGGCTCGGGGCCCGATGCGACGCGATGAGCGATGACGGCCACTCGGTGTCCGTCACCCTGGGCGACGGGTCCACTCTCGCTGGTGACGTGCTCGTCGGTGCCGACGGCGTGCGGTCGACCATGCGCACAAGGCTGGATGCGGCCGCTCCCACCGCACGCTACGTGGGGCTCACCAACTTCGGCGGCATCACTCCCGGGTCCCGCCTGGCCGCCGAGCTCACACCGCAGGCCTGGCACTTCGTCTTCGGTCGACGCTGCTTCTTCGGGGCGCACCCGCTCTCGACCGGCGAGGTCGTGTGGTTCGCCAACGTGCCGCGGGCCGAGATCACCCGAGCCGAGCGGGCCGCGACCCCAGATGAGCGCTGGCTCGCCTGGCTCGGGACCCTCGCCTCCGAGGATGCCGGGCCGGCGGCAGAGCTTCTCGCGACCGGCAGGTTGGAGCTTGCCGGCGACAACACGCACGACCTGGCACACGTGCCCACCTGGTGGAGGGGGGCGACCGTCCTCGTCGGGGACGCTGCTCATGCCCCGGCACCGAGTAGCGGTCAGGGAGCAGCGATGGCACTCGAGGACGCTGTCGTGCTCAGCCGCTGCCTCGCGCAGGATCCGCGACGTGCGCTCGCGGCATACGAGCAGACGCGTCGCAAGCGGGTGGAGGCCATCGTGCGGGCCGGTGCCCGCAGCAGCAGCGCCAAGATCCCCGGCCGGGTGGGACGGGTCGTGCAGGAGACCATGCTCCGCGTGGTGTTCGCAACTGGGCTCGCGGCCCGGTCGACGAACGCCTTCACGGCCCACCGGCTGGCCGCGGAGGTCTCCCCACCGACCTGAGGGCCGGGCGCGGTCGCGCCCTGGTGACCGCGTTCGGATGCATCCTGGGAGTCGTCCCGCACCTCGCGGCCGCGATCACCAGCACCGGTGCGCCGAACGTCGGGGATGGCCTTGGCCGTCGATGCTCGCGGATGCAACGATGACGTCGAACCAGCCCGCACGTTGCGTGGACAACAGGAGATGAGGATGCCCGTGCGAACGGAAACGCTGACAACCCCGGATGTCGACCTCGTGTATGACGTGCGTGATCCGTCCGACGACGCGGCGAGGCGGCCACCCCTGCTCATGGCGGGTCATCCGATGGATGCCGGCGGGTTCGAGACCCTTGCGTCCTTCTTCCCTGACCGTGTGGTCGTGAGCTACGACCCTCGGGGGCTCGGGCGGAGCGTCCGCAAGGACGGTCGGGACGAGCGCACCCCGGAGATGCACGCAACCGACCTGCACGCCCTCGTCGACGCACTCGGCATGGGGCCGGTCGACGTGTTCGCGACCAGTGGGGGCGCGGTCAACGCCCTCGCCCTCGTCGCCGACCATCCCGAGGACGTCCACACTCTCGTCGCACACGAACCTCCGGTGCTGGCGCTCCTGCCCGACGCCGAGCGCGCGCTGGCGGCGGAGCGCGAGGTGCAGGCGGCATACCATCGCCGGGGATTCGGCGCCGGAATGGCCCGCTTCATCGCGTTGTCGTCCTGGGAGGGCGAGTTCACCGACGAGTACTCCGCCCAACCGGAGCCCGATCCGGCCCAGTTCGGTCTGCCGACGGAGGACGACGGGGCCCGGGACGACCCGCTACTCTCCGGGACGGGCAACGCGATCACCGGCTTCCGCCCCGACCTCCATGCCCTGGCATCTGCGCCCACGCGGGTGGTCATCGCCGTCGGTGCCGAGTCCCGACGCGCGCTTGCGGGGCGCGCCGCGGCTGCGCTCGCCGACGCACTGCACCAGCCCGTGGCGGAGTTTCCGAGCCATCACGCCGGCTTCGCCGGTGCGGAGTCCGGCTACCCCGGCCAGCCGGAGGCTTTCGCCGCACGACTGCGCGAGGTCCTCGACGGCACGAGCTGACGCCAGGGCGTCTCGGGCACGCACTCGACCGACGCCTGACCCAGGCTGCACCGCTCGCTCATCACCTGCTACCGGTGCTCCAGCGTGTAGTGGATCGTCTGGGCCACGATCTTGCCGTCCTCGATGAGGTACGAGTCGACGCCGTCTCGCACAGTCACGGTGGCATCGGTGTAGCTCCACTCCAGCAGGCCGATCCGCCCCTCGGCGGCGACGTACGTGTACTCGAACGCCTCGTGGTCGGGCAGTTCCTCGGCGAGCATCTCGGCCAGCTTCCGCACGCCGTCATGACCCCGGAACGTCCCGCGGTTGATCAGGACGACGACGTCCTGCGAGACGTTGCGCCGGAGGTCCTCCTCCAGGACGCGGTCGAGGGGCGTGTCGACCCAGTCGTTGGCCAGGTTGAGGTGGTCGTCGAGCACCTCACGCGCTGACCGACGGGCCAGATCGTCCACGTCGGCTCCGTCGCGGTCCTCCACGTCGACACCTCCTCGTGCGTCGCACCTGTCGCACCAGCCTGTCGATCCGGAGCCACCACGGCAAGGACCGCCCGTCAGGCTTCGCCCTGCGAGTCCGGCAAGCGCGGGTAGCCGGCGATGGGGTAGATCCCCACGGCCATCCCGTACGTCGTCTCGCCGTTGCGCGGAAGCCGGTCGAACTCCTCGACGAGGGCGCGGATCCGAGTCCAGAACTCCTCCGCCTGAGCTGCCTCGAGGCGGGCGTGCCGGATGAACGACCACAGCAGGCGTTGCTCGTCCGCCCCCACCGACTCGGCGGCCGCGACAGCGAAGTCGTTCTGGTCGGTGGGGAGGTGCTCGTGACCCTCCACCGCGATGGTGACCGTTCGCGCGGAGCGTCCGTAGAAGCGCTCCTCGACGGCGCGGACGCGTCGGGTGCGAACCACCTGGAGCAGGCCGGCGCGGTGGAGGACGCCGACATGGTGCGCCACCGTTCCCTTCGGCCGGCCGGTGGCCGCGGCGATCTCCGCCACGGATGCCGCTCGTTCGGCGAGCAGCCCCATGATCGTCGTGCGGAGGGGATGGGCGAGTGCGCGGACCTGCTCGACTCGAGTGAGGACGAGCCGGTCAGCGAGCTCGTGCCCGGGAGGCGTGCGGACGACCGGCGTCGCCTCGGCATCCCTGGGGTGGCGGTTCATCACCCGACAGACTACAGTTATCGATCAATCGACATTTCCCGATCATTGGAGGTCACCATGGCCGAGGTCGTCCTGTTCCATCACGTGCGAGGGCTGACCGAGGGCGTGCGACGGCTCGCCGACGTGATCCGGGCTGACGGACACACCGTCCACACCCCCGACGCCTTCGGCGGCTCCACCTTCGCCTCCCTCGACGAGGGTTTCGCCTTCCTCCGGGAGCGCGACCTCTCGGTCGGTGGGGAGTGGGCGGACGAGGCGGTCGCCGGCCTCCCCGAGGAGCTCGTCTACGTCGGCATCTCGCTCGGGGTGATGGCGGCGCAGCGGCTCGCCCAGACCCGGACCGGTGCCCGGGGTGCGGTCCTGCTCGAGGCGTGCGTGCCGCCCGCCGAGTTCGGCGACGGGTGGCCCGCGGGTGTTCCCGTGCAGGTCCACGGCATGGAACGGGACCCGTTCTTCGGGCTCGAGGGCGACCTCGACGCGGCTCGCGAGCTCGTCGCCGCGGCCGAGGACGGCGAGCTGTTCGTCTACCCGGGCGACGTCCACCTCTTCACCGACTCCTCGCTGCCGACCTACGACGAGGCGGCCACCACCAAGGTGGTCGATCGCACGCTCGGCCTTCTGGCACGGGTCTGAGGCCAAAGCCCGGCGTCAGACGACGTAGGCCGCGAGGTGCTCCCCGGTGAGGGTGGGGCGGGCGGCCACGAGGTCCGCGGGCGTGCCCTCGAAGACGATCCGGCCGCCGTCGTGGCCGGCCCCGGGGCCGAGGTCGATGATCCAGTCGGCGTGCGCCATGACGGCCTGGTGGTGCTCGATGACGACGACCGACTTGCCCGCGTCGACGAGCCGGTCGAGCAGGCCGAGCAGGTTCTCGACGTCGGCCAGGTGGAGGCCGGTCGTCGGCTCGTCGAGGACGTAGACCTCACCCTTCTCCCCCATCTGGGAGGCCAGCTTGAGCCGCTGCCGCTCACCGCCGGAGAGCGTGGTGAGCGGCTGCCCGAGCGTGAGGTAGCCGAGCCCGACGTCGGTCAGTCGGTCGAGGACCTGGTGGGCGGCCGGCGTGCGGGCCTCGCCGTCACTGAAGAACGACTCCGCCTCGAGGACCGGCATGGCGAGCACCTCCGCGATGTTCTTGCCGCCGAGCGTGTACTCGAGGACGGCCGCCTGGAAGCGCTTGCCCTCGCACTCCTCGCAGGTGGACTCGACGGTGGCCATGATGCCGAGGTCGGTGAAGATGACCCCCGCCCCGTTGCACGTGGGACAGGCGCCCTCGGAGTTCGAGCTGAACAGAGCAGGCTTGACTCCGTTCGCCTTCGCGAAGGCCTTGCGGATCGGCTCGAGGAGGCCGGTGTACGTTGCGGGGTTGCTGCGCCTGGACCCCTTGATCGCCCCTTGGTCGATGACGACGACTCCCTCACGCTTCGCGACCGAGCCCTGGATCAGGGAGCTCTTGCCCGAGCCGGCGACGCCCGTGAGCACGCAGAGCACCCCGAGCGGGATGTCGACGTCGACGTCGCGCAGGTTGTGCGTGGACGCCTTCCGTACCTCCATCACGCCGGATGCCGTCCGTGCCGAGTCCTTGATCCTCGCCCTGTCGTCGAGGTGCCGGCCCGTGATGGTGTCGCTCGAGCGCAGGCCCTCGACGGCACCCTCGAAGCACACGGAGCCACCGCCCGTGCCGGCGCCCGGACCGAGGTCGACCACGTGGTCGGCGATGGCGATGGTCTCGGGCTTGTGCTCCACGACGAGGACCGTGTTCCCCTTGTCGCGCAGCTGCAGCAGCAGGGCGTTCATCCGTTGGATGTCGTGGGGATGCAGGCCGATGGTGGGCTCGTCGAACACGTACGTGACGTCGGTGAGCGACGAGCCGAGATGCCGGATCATCTTCGTCCGCTGGGCCTCGCCCCCTGAGAGGGACCCGGCCGGGCGGTCGAGGGAGAGGTAGCCCAGGCCGATCTCGGCGAACGAGTCGAGGACGTGCTGCAGTCCCGTGAGCAGCGGGGCGACCGACGGCTCGTCCAGGCCGCGGACCCACTCGGCGAGGTCGCTGATCTGCATCGCGCAGAGGTCGGCGATGTTCTTGCCCGCGATCCTCGAGGACCGGGCCTCGGGGGCGAGCCGGGTGCCGTCGCACTCGGGGCAGGTCTGGAAGGTGATGGCCCGCTCGACGAACGCCCGGATGTGGGGCTGCATCGCCTCCCGGTCCTTGGACAGCATCGACTTCTGGATCCGCGGGATGAGCCCTTCGAAGGTGAGGTTGATCCCCTCGACCTTGATCTTCGTCGGCTCCCGGTAGAGGAGGTCCTGCAGCTCGCGCTTGCTGAACTTCCGTATGGGCTTGTCCATGTCGAACCCGAAACCGGCGAAGATGCGGCCGTACCAACCCTCCATCGAGTACCCGGGGATGCTCAAGGCGCCCTCGCGCAACGACTTGCTGTCGTCGTACAACGCGGTGAGGTCGACGTCGCTGACCGCCCCCATCCCCTCGCAGCGTGGGCACATCCCGCCGAGCCGGTTGAAGGTCGCCTTCTCGGCCCTCGTCTTGTCGCCTCGCTCCACGGTGATCGCGCCACTCGCGCGCACGGTGGGGATGTTGAAGGAGAACGCGTTGGGGCCTCCGATGTGCGGATCCCCCAACCGGCTGAAGAGGATCCTCAGCATGGCGTTGGCGTCCGTGGCGGTGCCGACGGTGGATCGCGGGTTGGCTCCCATCCGCTCCTGGTCGACGATGATCGCTGTCGTCAGGCCGTCGAGGAGGTCGACGTCCGGTCGCGACAGGTTGGGCATGAACCCCTGCACGAAGGCGCTGTACGTCTCGTTGATCATCCGCTGGGACTCCGCGGCGATCGTGTCGAACACCAGGGAGCTCTTGCCGGAGCCGGAGACACCGGTGAAGACGGTGAGACGGCGCTTCGGGATCGCGAGGCTGATGTCCTTGAGGTTGTTCTCACGGGCCCCCTGCACGCGAATCAGGTCGTGGCTGTCGGCGACGTGCGCCGCGGGCGAGGTCGTCGGGTCGGTCCTCGTGGCCTTGCTCATCGTGTCTCCATCCGTTTCTCGGAGTTGTCTCGGCCCGAGTCTCCGGGGTCGCCAGGCCCGATCTAACCAGCCGGCGGTGACCTCGGTCATGAGCACGCCAACAGGCAGTGCCCAATGTCCGACCCGGGCCCAGCCGCGGCGGGCCCCTCGGGAACGGCCCTCTGCCTGTTCACGGGTCCCCGTGGCGGAGCGGTGAGGCGAGCGGACGAGGATGCCGGCCGGCATCACCCCCGCGCCTCGATCGCCGATGGCTCGACCTCGACGACCTGGCCGCCCTCGACGTGCCACCGCCGGGTCAGCCGCACCCGCTCGAGCATGCGCCGGTCGTGCGTGACGAGCAGGAGCGTGCCCGGGAAGTCGTCGAGCGCCTCCTCCAGCTGCTCGATCGCCGGGAGGTCGAGGTGGTTGGTGGGCTCGTCGAGGACGAGGAGGTTGACCCCACGGGCCTGAAGAAGGGCCAAGGCGGCGCGGGTGCGCTCGCCGGGCGACAGCGAGGATGCCGGCCGCTCGACGTGGTCCGCCCCCAACCCGAACTTCGCGAGGAGGGTGCGCACCTCGGCGGTCGGCCACTCGGGCACCTCGGCCGCAAAGGTACGACCCAGCGTCTCGTCACCCTCGAAGGCTGCCCTCGCCTGGTCGACCTCGCCGACCACGACGCGGTGACCGAGGCTCGCAGTGCCGGTCGTCGGCTCGAGCCGCCCGAGCAGCAGTGAGAGCAGTGTCGTCTTGCCCGCACCGTTGGGCCCGGTGACGGCGACCTGGTCGCGGACGTGCAGCCGCAGGTCCAGTGGGCCGAGCGTGAAGGATCCGCGGGTGGCCGTGGCACCGCGCAGCGATGCGACCACGTCCCCCGATCGCGGCGCCGCCGCGATCTCGAACTGGAGCACCCACTCCTTCCGGGGCTCGACGACCGTCTCCAGCCGCTGGAGCGCACGGTCTGACTGCCGCGCCTTGGCCGCCTGCTTCTCGGTCTGCTCCGTGCGGAACTTGCGCCCGAGCTTGTCGTTGTCCCGAGCCTTGCGCCGGGCGTTCCTCACCCCCTTCTCCATCCAGGCCCGTTGCATCCGGGCTCTGGCCTCCAGCTCCTTCCGACGGGCGGCGTAGCTCTCGTACGCCTCTCGAGCCCGGCGCCGCGCCAGCGACCGTTCCTCGAGGTAGCTCTCGTAGCCGCCGCCGTACGTGGTCACGCGCTCGAGGCTGCGGTCGATCTCCACGACGCTCGTCACCGTGCGCGACAGGAACTCCCGATCGTGGCTCACCACGACGACCGGCGCGTCGAGGTGAGCCACGAAGTCCTCGAGGAGGTCGAGGCCCTGTCCGTCGAGGTCGTTCGTCGGCTCGTCGAGCAGGTACACGTCGTACCGGGACAGCAGGAGGGCGGCGAGCCCCACCCGAGCCGCCTGCCCACCCGACAGCCCCGTCATCCCTTGGTCGACATCCACCCCCAGCCCCACATCGCCCACCACGGCCGTGATCCGCTCGTCGAGGTCGGCGGCACCGAGCGCGAGCCAGGTCTCGAGAGCCTCGGAGTACGCGTCCTCGGCGCCCGGGTGGCCCTCGGACAGTGCATGGGCCTGGGCGTCGAGGTCCACCTGCGCACTGGCAACTCCGGTGCGACGTTCGAGCTGCCGGCGGACCGTCTCGCCCTCAGGTCGTTCGGCCTCCTGCTGGAGGAACCCCACGCTGGCCGTCCTCGGGGAGAGCGTGACGCTCCCTGCATCCGGCCGGCGATGGCCGGCGAGGATGCTCAACAGAGTGCTCTTCCCGGCGCCGTTCGCACCCACGAGCCCGATCACGTCCCCCGGGGCGACCACGAGATCCACCCCCCGGAAGAGCTCCCGGTCGCCGTAGGCCGCCGCGACCCCACGCGCTTGGAGGGTCGCACTCATGCCCTCATCCTTGCCCGGCCTACCCTTCCCTGCGAAACCACTGTCGTCCTCGGCCGCCCGACGCATGGGCAGCTCAGGCCTCGACCTCCGCGAGCACGCGGGGAAGCTGCGCGACGAGCTCACGGGCGAGGAAGCCAACCCGACCGACGGACGCCGTGAGCCGCTCCGCCGCACGCCCGTGCAGGTACGCACCCCAGGCCGCCGCCTGGGCCGGCGTGGCTCCCCTGGCGAGCAGCCCCGCCACCGTGCCGGCCTTCACGTCGCCGGAGCCCGCTGCCGCAGCACCGGGAGCACCGGCCTCGAGGCACCAGGCACGGCCGTCCGGCGCGACGACGTACGAGACGTCCGACCCGGAGAGCACCGTCGCACCGGTTGCGGCGCACGCCCGCCGGGCGGCGCCCAACATGTCGTCCTCCACGTCCGCCGGCTCCTCCCCGAGAACCTTCGAGAGCTCCGTGCCGTTGGGGGTGAGGAGCGCGCGGTCGGCCAGGTGACGCAGGCCGTCCCGGTGCTCCGTGAGGTATGCCGTGCCGAGGGCGTCGATGACGACGGGCACGTCGAGGCGCGGCACCGCGGCCTCGAGAAGGGCGCTCGCAGCCTCGGGTGCGCCGATTCCCGGTCCGAGGAGCACGGCGTCCGCTCCATCGCACAGCTCGAGGAGTCGCTCTGCGGCCCCGGCTGCGATGTCCCCGGCGTCGTCCTCGTCGAGGCCGAGAACGAAGGCCTCCGGCACCGCGATGGCGAGTGCGACCGCAGTCCTGCTGGTCGTGGCCACCTGGACCTTGCCTGCGCCGACCCGCATCGCTGCCTCGGCGGCGAGGAGCACGGCCCCCGGAGTGCTGACGCTGCCGCCGACGACCACGAGGCGCCCTTTGGCGTCCTTCGTGCCGCGGGGGTCCGGAAGGGGCCACTCGCGCAGCAGGGTGGGAGTGACGACGTCAGGTGACTGCTCGGCAGCGGCGTGTCGCGCCTCCTGCTCAGCCACGGGAGGCGTCCGCGGGAGTCCGCTCGGTCGGGGTGTGCGGCTCCTCGTGCGTGGCCTCCGCACGCGAGGACCGCTCGAGGTGGTCGGCGGCACCATACGAGACGAGCTCGAGACCACCGCTCGCCGTCGCCCGGTACGTCGTCAGCGAGCAGTTCCCCAGGGGCGTCTCGCCGTCCGTTCGCAGCAGCTTCTCCTCGGTGAGGCCCTCGAGCAGGTAGCGGAACGACATGATGACCGCCTGGTGGCTGAAGACCCAGACCCGGCGCCCGGCGTGCTCGGCGCGGATGTCCGTGAGCACGCTGCGGATGCGGAGCACGACGTCCGTCCAGCTCTCGCCCCCGGGTGGGCGGTAGTAGAACTTGCCCATGGCGGCCCGCCGCTCGGCCTCCTCGGGGTAGGTGTCACGGATGCCCTGTCCGGTCAACCCGTCGAAGAGGCCGAGGTCCCGCTCCCGCAGCCGCTCGTCCTGGACCGGGCGGGGCGCGTTCGGCCAGCCATCCAGCGCGTGCTCCATGGTGCTGGCGGCCCGCACGTAAGGGGAGCCGAGCACCACCTCGGGCCGCTCCTCCTCGGGGAGGTCCGCGAGATGCTGTCCGAGAGCCTTGGCCTGGGCGACGCCGTTGTCCGAGAGCGGGGTGTCGGGGTCGCGGTAGTCGAGCTGCAGGCGCGCGAGTCCCTTCTGCCCGGCCGCTGCCGCCGCGAGGTTGCCGACGCTCTCGCCGTGTCGCACGAGAACGAGGACGGCAGGCCCCGAGGTCGCCATCTCACGCTGTCCACCACCCGCCACCACGCCTCCTGAGCGTCGTCCTCGTCGCCTCACGTTGCCGACGACTCTAGGCGGTGGTGCAGGCCGCCGGGACTATGGGCGCAGCGGTGCTCCGGCCCGCTGGACGACACGGCGGGCGAGCGCGTCGATCGAGTCCACGACTCGCGGATCCTCGACGCCGAGGTCCTCCGCCAGCACGGAGAGCTCGGTGCAGCCGAGGGCGACGGCTTCCGCCCCTCGATCCCGCAGGTGCCTCACGAGCGCCTCGAAACGCTCTCGGGGTACGGGCACCCCCGCCTTGACCCCCTCGTAGATGACCGCCATGACGTCGCGCTGGACGTCGGGCGAGGGAAGCACCAGCTCGACGTCCACTGCAGCGGCGGCACCGGCATACGTCCCCGCCAGCAGCGTCCCGTCCGTCGCGAGGACACCGAGTCGGCGCAGGCCGGGTACCACCGCCCGGGCGGCTGCCACCGTCTCGGCCACGGTGTCGAGCACCTCGATGCCGACCGACGCCCGCATCTGATCGACCCAGACGACGGCGGTGTTGCAGGGGATCGCGATGAAGCGCGCGCCCGCCCTCTCCAGGGCGACCGCGTCCGCCACGAGCGCGGGCTCGGGACTCTCCCCCGTGCCGAGGAGGAAGGCGGTGCGGTCGGGGATGCTGCCGTGCTGCCACACGAGGAGGTCGACGTGGTCCTGGTCGCGTACGGCATCGGTCAGCTCGACGACACGGGCGAGGAAGTGCACCGTGGCCGACGGACCGAGCCCACCGAGCACGCCGACCGGCTCGTCGCGCTCCATGCGCGCGGCCGGACCGGTCATCGCGCGACGAAGTGCTCGCGGAACTTGCGCACCTGGTTGACGTGGTACGCCACGTTGTAGGCGCGTCGCTTGAGGGTGAGGTCGGGGGCGTACCAGTTGGGGTCGCTCGCGCGGCCGGCCCGCATGAGTGCCAGCGCCTTGTCCCGCAGTGCGGGGTCGAGCACATAGCGCTTGACGACGTACTTCGGGACGAAGGCGAAGAGGTGCTCGCCGCGGGCGATCTTCAGGCCCTGCATCTCCTCGTTGCGCACCCAGTCACGCACGTACCACTCGGAGACGTTGTTGCCGCCGGCGGTCACGTAGAAGTTGCTCCTGCCGAGGCGCACGTTGATCTCGAAGAACTTCATCGTGCCGTCGCGGGTGTCGTACTTGAGGTCGAAGTTGGAGAAGCCGACGTATCCGACGCGCTCGAGGAAGCGCTTCGCCTGCTCGACCACCTCGTCGATCTCCGTGGTGATGATGACGCACGGGTTGCCGATGGCGAGCGGGTGGTGCTCCTCGAGCAGGACGTGGCCCACGGCACCGAAGCGGACCGTGCCGTGCTGGTCGGAGTAGCAGGTCAGCACACGCATGTTCGTGTCGTCCCCGGGGATGAACTCCTGCAGCAGGAAGTTCCCGTCGTAGTTCGAGGCACGGATGCGGGACAGGGTGTCGTCGAGCTCTTCGCGGGTCTCGAGGATGAAGACCTTCCTCTTGCCGGGGTAGCTCGCGTAGTGGTGCAGGGCGCTGTCGGCGGGCTTCAGCACGAGGGGGAACCCGAAGGGGAGGTCGTGCTCCTCACCGAGGTCCTGGGCCATGTCGACGACCACGGTCCTCGGGTACGGGACGCCGACGTCGTCGAGGAGTCCGTAGAAGCGGTCCTTGCGGACGACGACGTCGAGCAGCGACTGGTCGATGTAGGGGATCGTGAACAGCTGCCCCAGCCGGTCCTTGTTCTCGATGATCATCCGCACGTACCAGTCGCCGGCCGCCACGAGGAGCAGCGGCACCCCCGGGGTCTGGTGCTCCCGGCCCACCTTCTCCAGAGCACCGACGAAGACGTCGGCATCCTCCAACCCGGGCACGTAGACGTGCTCGCAGACCCGGGACAGCGCGATGGGTCCGCCGTCGGTCATGTTCACCACGAGCGGACGCACGCCGTACGCCTCGTGGAACGTCCGGACGAGGCTGTATGCCGTGATGTCACCGCCGAGGATGACCGGGCGGAAGTCGGTGGCCGTGGTGGCGGGCACGCGGGGTCCTCCGGAGGGTGTGGCTGGAAGGCGGCGGCTGCCGCAGGGCGTCGGTCAAGGTTCCCACAGGGCGCGCTGCCGCCCCGAATCCCGGTGGGCGGCTCAGCGTCTGTTGCCCGTCACTGCCCGGTGCGGCCGTCGATGCACTCCCGCAGGAGATCGGCATGACCGGCGTGGCGGGCGTACTCCTCGACGAGGTGGACGACGATGTCGCGCACCTCCACCTCGTCGCCGTGGACGTCGACCACGGCGTCGAGGTCGAGGGTGGCGTAGACGTCCCGGGCGTGCGACACCTCGGCGTGCCAGGTCTCCCACGCGTCGGCGACGACGTCCGGGTCGGCGACTGCCTCGTCGAAGTCGAGATCCGGGTTCTCGTCGGTGCGGTACAGCCGAGGCAGCTCGATCTGTCCCTCGAGGATGCGACGGGTCCACGAGTGCTCGACGCGCGCGAGGTGGCGGACCAGGCCGAGCAGGGACATCGTCGACGGCGGCACCGAGCGGCTGGCGAGCTGCTCGGCGGTGAGGTCCTCGCACTTGAGCTCGACCGTCATCCGGAACCGGTCGAGGTACTCGGCCAACACCGCCTTCTCGCCCCTACCGGGCGCCAGCGCCTCCCGCGGGTCGGTGCCGGGCCTGGCCCACATGCCGTTGAACGCCATGGCCCCAACCAAGCAACGAACGGTTTCGGGCGCAACTCTCGGGTGAGCCGTCCCTCGGTTCCAGGACCTCCGCAGCGGGTACGTGGTGACCGCCAGCACGCCCGAACCCTCGACCAGCGAAGGACGAACCATGGACCCGACACCCCCGGCATCGTCGATGCACCGTGCCAAGCACCCTCGCAGTGTGGTGGCCGGGCTCTACGGCCACCCGGTCCATCCGATCCTCGTGACGATCCCGATCGGTGCCTGGACCTCCAGCCTCGTCTTCGACCTCGCGGCGATGCTCGGTGACCGCCCCGCGGCGTTCGCCACGGGGTCCAACTGGCTCATCGGCATCGGCGTGGTGGGTGCGCTGGTCGCGGCGCTCTTCGGCGCGATCGACCTGTCCACCATCGCGCGCGGGACCCGGGCCTTCACGACCGGCCTGACCCACATGACGATCAACCTCGTGGTCACCCTGCTGTACGTCGTCAACTTCTTCCTTCGCAGGTCCCAGGGCTACGACGACGTCAGCGCCGGGGCCCTGGTCCTGTCCATCGTCGCCCTTGCCCTGCTGGGTGTCTCCGGGTGGCTGGGCGGGAAGCTGTCCTACCGGTACGGCGTCCGCGTCGCCGACGAAGGGACCCAGGCCGAGGGGTTCGTCGGGTCTGCTCGCTCGACGCGCTGACGACAGCCCGCTGAGCGACCGCGTCGTCGGGACGCCGTCTGGACGGGGCAGCGCCCTGGCGGTCAGATCTCGTCGTCGCGGCCGATCGTGCCGTCGGGGTCGACCACGCCGAAGACCCGCGATGCCCAGAGCAGCTGGAGCCGGGTGAGCTCCGGGGGCGCCAGACGCCGCAGCCGCCCGGGCGGCCGGTCCACGTCGGCCGCTCCCCGGGCGCCGGGGGACCGCCGCCGCCAGTGGACCGAGGTGCCCCGAAAGGGCGCCGTGGGACGCGGGAGGTGACGGCGCCTGTGCGAGCCGCTGCCCCCGGCATACCACTCGTCCAGCCGAGCCGCCGAGGCCGCCATGAGGTCCCACACCTCGTCATGGTCGTCCGGGACGTCGTCCGGGTGCATGCCCAGGTGTTCGCCCACGAGCGCCCGCCTGATCCGGAGCGCGAAGACGTCCCGGGGCGCGGTCCCCTCTCGGTTCTCCACCCGGACGTCCTGGATGGCGGCGGCGATCTCGGAGTCGCTCGTCCACGACCGCCGGTTGAAGTTGTCCGAGCCGACGCTCGACCAGACGTCGTCGATGACGCACACCTTCGAGTGCACGTAGATGGGGTAGCCGCCCTCGTTCGTCAGCCCGTAGACGGCCACCCGGTCACCACCTGCCTCGAGCAGCAGGTCCATCGCCAGCTTGCGACCGTAGAGCTCGGGCGGAAGGGTCAGCGGGCCGTCGACGTCCGGGACGACCGGGATGACCGCGATGAGGCGGAGGTCGGGGTTGTCCCGCAGGGCGTTGCCGAAGTGCCGTCCCACCTCCTCCGACCACAGGTACTGGTCCTCGAGGTAGATGAGGCGCTGGGCGTGCTTGACCGCCTTGGCGTTGCCGGCCGCGACGCTGCGCTCACCGTCGGGGGCGAAGTCGTACCCCTTCGGAAGGATCGCCGGGTAGGTGCGCAGGATCTGGACCGCCTCGCACGCCTCTGGCGGTGAGGGCGGGGGCGGAGCCTGCTCCGGGAGTGGTCGGGGGGTGAGGTCCTCCCCACGGCTGATGCTCGACAGCAGCCGGCCGGGGTTGAGGGTGAGCGGTGTGGAGTCCTCCCAGCGCTCCCGGAACACCGTCTCGACGTCGAAGACGGCCGGGCCGGTGATGGCGCAGTGCACGTCGTGCCACGCCGGCCGCCGCCCGAAGACCTGAGGCATGTCGACCCGCTGGAGGTCACCCTCGTGCTCGATGCCGTCGCGACGGCTGTGGCACAGGTCGATCCCCCCGAGGTAGGTGATGTCACGTGACGGGTCGTCGCCATGGCGAAGGACGACGAACTTCTGGTGGTGCGACCCCGCCGTGCGCACGCGCATGTCACGAAGGCACTGCCCGCCGGCCTCCTCGATCTCGAGGCCCAGGTAGCGCGCCTTGTGGGAGTGGAAGCCGAGCCGACGCCAGTGCGAGCGCCACAGCAGTCCCCGGACGTCGACACCACGGCGGGCCGCGGCGGCGAAGGTGGCGGACACGGTGGACCGTGGGTCGTCGGTCAGCCGCTGGTCCGGGTCCCCGCGCCAGTCGACGAAGAACAGGAGGTCACCCTCCCCCATCGTGCTGATGCGCTCGTGGAGCTCCGCGAAGTAGGGACGCCCGTGGACCACCGGACGGACGTGGTTTCCCACGCTCCATGCCGCGCCGTCCTCGAGGTGTGCGTCGATGCGGGTGTGGGGGTTGTCGCGCTCCTCGGGGACGAGGAAGAGGTCGGGCAGCACGCCGTCATCCTGCCCGTCCGCGGTGCCTCGGGAGGCGCTTCGAGCCAACCGAACCGCAGCGCACACGGTTGGGCGCCGGGAACAGACCGGGCCGTCCGAGGGTTTGCAGGGCCATTCAGCACTCTGGAGGAGGACCCCATGAAGGCCATCTGGAACGGCACGGTCATCGCCGAGTCCGACGACACCGTCGTCGTGGAGGGCAACCACTACTTCCCGGCAGAGTCCGTCGACCGATCGCTCCTGCGCCCCTCGGACACGCACACCGTCTGCCCGTGGAAGGGCACGGCCTCCTACTGGACCCTCGAGGTGGACGGGCGAACCAACCCGGATGCCGCCTGGTTCTACCCGGAGCCGAAGGAGGCCGCGGCGCAGATCCGTGACCGCGTCGCCTTCTGGAAGGGCGTCACCGTCGACCCGTGAGGGAGGTCCGCTCCGAGCTCAGATCGCGAAGTAGGCGATGACGACGGCGAAGAGGAGCGGCACGCCGAACACCACGTCGAGCACGTGGAAGGGCACCCAGAACAGGTGCGTCACCTTCCATCCGTAGTCGGCCTCCGGCCACTCGGGCGGGACCCACGTGCGCGCCCGCCACAGCCGCTGCCCGACGAGCAGGACGGCATACACGCCGACCGCCATCCACCAGGCGTCGACGACCATGGCGGCTCCCCGGTCAGACCTGCCCGATCGACTCGAGCAGGTCGGTGAACCAGGGGACCGAGGTGTCGAACGCCTTGCCGCCCTTGATGCGGGGGAACTCGATGGCTCGGAGCTCGTCGCCGCGCTCCTCGTCGTGCCCGATGACGCCGGGCTGTCCACGCATCGCCGAGTCGACGGCGAGGTCGGTGCACTCCTTGATGAGCGCGAGGTCACGAGGGTTCGCGGCGGCGGAGCGGGAGAAGTAGCCGGACTTCTGCACCATCGTCTTCTCGGCCCCGAGGAGCTCCGCGAACTGCTTGGCGAACCACGCGCCGGGGTTGACCTTGTCGAGCTGGACGTGGCCGAACGGGTCGCGCGGCACCTCCTCGCCGGCGGCCTCCAGCTCTGCGACGACCTCGGAGACCCCGGCGCCCTCGGACAGGAAGACGTTGACGCACCCGATCTCGTCCATGACGTCGCGCAGCCGGTCGGCCTCGGCGTGCAGGTCGATCGGACGCTCCGGGACGAAGACCGCGTGGACGTCCCAGCGCCGGGGGTCGTTGCCGATGGCGGGCACGTAGTCCTGCTCGGCGACCCACAGGTGGTACGCCTCGGCCGTCGCGGCGGTCAGCCAGCCGCAGTGGCGACCCATGACCTCGTGGACGATGAGCATCCGCGGGTTCGACGAGTGCTCGGCGACGATGTTCTGGGCGAAGACGGAGCCCTGCGCGGCCGCCGTCCACGCGCCGAGGGACTGGCGGATCGGCACGATGTCGTTGTCGACGGTCTTGGGCAGCCCGACGACCGTGAGGTCGTACCCGTTCTCGTGCAGGTATGCCGCGAGGTCGGCTGCCGTCGTGTTCGTGTCGTCACCGCCGATGGTGTGGAGGACGTCCACCCCGTCGGAGGTCAGCTGCTCGGCCGCCACGTGCAAGGGGTCCTGGCCCTCCTGGACGAGGCCACGCCGGACGCAGTCGGCGACATTGGTCAGCTTGACGCGGCTGTTGCCGATGGGCGAGCCACCGAAACCGTGGAGGAGATGGGCTCGCTGCCGCACCTCCGCGGTGACCTCGACCGTGTCACCCCGCAGCAGGCCGGCATACCCGTTGGTGTAGGCGATGAGCCGTACGTCCGGTGCCACCTCGGTGTAGCGCTCGATGAGCCCTCCGACGGCGGAGGACAGGCACGGTGCGAGCCCACCGGCGGTGAGCATGGCGACGGTCCGGACGGTCATGAGGCGCTCCTGCGGTGCGGGTGTACGGGTGGTCCTGCGGGACTTCGCGGTGTACGGCCCCATTGTGGCGCGTCGGGTCAGGCGCGGGTCAGGTCGCGGGCGACGAGCTCGGCGGTCTGCATCATGTTGAGGGCGGCGCCCTTGCGGAGGTTGTCACCGCAGATGAAGAGGTCGAGGGTCATCGGCGACGAGGGGTCCTGGCGGATCCGCCCGGCGAACCGGGGGTCCACGCCGACGACGTCGTTCGGGGTCGGGAACTCCGCATGCTCGGGGTCGTCGAGGATGACCACGGCGGGGGCCTCGACGAGGGCCTGCCGGGCCTCGGAGACCCGGACCCGGTGGGCGAACGTGGCGTGCACCGTCACGGAGTGGGAGGACAGGACCGGGACCCGGACGCAGGTGGCCGAGATGGGCAGCTCCGGGAGGTCGAGGATCTTGCGGGTCTCCTCCCGCACCTTCACCTCCTCCGAGGTCCAGCCGTCGCCGACGTGATGACCGACGAAGGGGATGATGTTGAGAGCGAGCGGGGCGGGGAACGGTGACTCGCCCAGCTCGTGCTCGATGAGGCGACGGACGTCACCCGGGCGGGTGCCCAGCTCCCGGTGACCGTGGACGACGTCCAGCTCGTCGTGGAGGCGCGTCATGCCGGTCCGACCCAGGCCGGATGCCGCCTGGAACGTCGTGACGACGAGGCCGGTCAGCTGCCACGCGCCGTGCAGCACGGCGAGGGCGTCGATCATCGTCATCACCGTCGCGCCCGGGTTGGCGATGATGCCCCGGGGACGGTCGGCGATCTTCCGAGGGTTGACCTCTGGGACGACGAGCGGCACGTCGGGCTGGATGCGGAAGACCGTGCTGTTGTCGATGGAGACCACCCCGCGGCCGGCGGCCAGCTCGACCCATTCGCGAGCGATCCCGGGCGGGATGTCGAAGATCGCGACGTCGACGCCGTCGAAGAACTCCGGGGTGAGGGCCTCGACGACGACCTGCTTGCCGGCGACGGTGAACACCGCCCCGACGTCCTCGGCCCCCGCAGCGAGCCGGATGCTGCCCCAGTGCGTGTCGCGGGTCGGAAGGACGTCGAGGACGACGCGCCCGACGGCGCCGGTCACGCCGACGACGGCCAGCGTGGGCCGCCCGCCAGCCGTTCGGTCCTGCCCGTGGTCACTCACGTCAGCGGCCGGTTCCCCCGTAGACGACGGCCTCTCCCTCGAGGGAGTCCAGCCCGAAGGCGGTGTGGACGGCCCGGACCGCGTCGTCCAGCAGGTCGTCCCGGGTGATCACCGAGATGCGGATCTCCGAGGTCGAGATCATCTCGATGTTGACCCCCGCCTTCGCCAGGGCCTTGAAGAAGGTGGCCGAGACGCCCGGGTTGGACCGCATCCCGGCACCGACGAGCGACAGCTTGCCGATCTGGTCGTCGTACTGGATCGCCGAGAACCCCACGTCACCCTGGATGCGCTGGAGGGCCGACACGGCTGCGGTGCCGTCGGACTTCGGCAGGGTGAACGAGATGTCGGTGAGACCGGTCTCCGTCGCCGACACGTTCTGGACGATCATGTCCAGGTTGATCTGGGCCAGGCTCACGGCCTCGAAGATCTGGGCGGCCATGCCGGTGCGGTCGGGAACCCCGACGACGGTGACCTTGGCCTCGCTGCGGTCGTGCGCCACTCCGGCGATGATCGGCTCTTCCACGAGGTCTCCTTGCGGTCCGGGCTGGTCGGTGACGATCGTGCCCTCCTTCTGGGAGAAGGACGAGCGGACGTGGATGGGGATGCCGAAGCGGCGGGCGTACTCGACGCTGCGCAGGTGGAGCACCTTGGAGCCGCCCGCTGCGAGCTCGAGCATCTCCTCGTTGCTGATCCGGTCGATCTTGCGGGAGCTCGGCACGATGCGGGGGTCGGCGGTGAAGACCCCGTCCACGTCCGTGTAGATCTCGCAGACGTCGGCGAGGAGGGCCGCGGCCAGGGCGACGGCGGTCGTGTCGGTGCCGCCCCGGCCCAGGGTCGTGATCTCCTTGGTGTCCTGGCTGACGCCCTGGAACCCGGCGACGATGACGATGTGGCCCTTGCCGAGTGCCTCCGTGATGCGCCCCGGAGTGACGTCGATGATCTTGGCCCTGCCGTGCACGGAGTCGGTGATGACGCCGGCCTGGCTGCCGGTGAAGGACCTCGCGCTGTAGCCGAGGTCGGAGATCGCCATCGCGACCAGCGCCATGGAGATCCGCTCTCCCGCGGTCATGAGCATGTCGAGCTCACGCGGGGGCGGCACCGGGCTGACCTCCTGCGCGAGGTCGAGCAGCTCGTCGGTCGTGTCCCCCATGGCCGACACGGCGACGACGACGTCGTTTCCTGCCTTCTTCGTCTCCGAGATCCGTCGGGCGACCCGCTTGATGCTCTCGGCATCGGCCAGCGACGATCCGCCGTACTTCTGGACGACGATGGGCACGTGCGACTCCGGTGACGAGGGTTCTGCGGGCGGCGACCACTCTAACTGTCCCTTCCAGACCCGAGCCCGGCGACCGGATGCCGGTCAGCCGGCCTCCGGAGCGGGCGGCCCACCCGCTCCTTCCGGCGGTGGCCGGGCCGGCGTAACGTCCGTCCCATGGCGATCGTCATCGTGGGAGCAGGGCTGGCCGGCGGCACCGCCGCGACCGAGCTGAGGGAACAGGGGTACGACGGTCGGGTCGTGCTCATCGGTGCGGAGGAGCACCCGCCGTACGAACGCCCACCACTGTCCAAGGGCTACCTGCTCGGAAACGACCCGCTCGACGTCGCCTTCGTCCACCCCCGCGAGTGGTACGCCGACCACGACGTGGAGCTGCGGCTGGGCGTGCGGGCAACCGCCGTGGACCTCACGGGTCGGGTCGTGCGGACCACGGCCGGCGAGGAGTCCTTCGACGGCCTGCTCCTCGCCACCGGCGCCGAGCCACGACGGCTGCCGCTGGCCGAGGAGAGCGGGGTCCCCACGGCATACCTGCGGACGATCGAGGACAGCGACCGGCTCAAGGCGGCGTTCGGCGCGGGCCGGCGCATCGTCATCGTGGGGGGCGGGTGGATCGGCCTCGAGGTCGCGGCGGCGGCGCGAACGGCCGGCTCGGACGTGACGGTCTTCGAGACCGCGGAGCTGCCCCTGCTGCGCGTCCTCGGACCGACGGTGGCCGGGATGTTCGCGGGACTCCACCGTGACCACGGCGTTGACCTGCGCCTCGGGACCTCCGTGACGGCGGCCGACCTCGCGGGCGCCGACCTCGTGGTCGCCGGCGTGGGTGTCAGCCCGCGCGTGGAGCTCGCCCAGGAGGCGGGACTTGCCGTGGAGGACGGCGTGCTCGTCGACGCCCGGCTCCGCACGTCGTCGCCGTCGGTGCTGGCCGTGGGCGACATCGCGAGCCACGACCACCCGGTGCTCGGCCGCCGTATCCGGGTGGAGCACTGGGACACGGCCATCAACCAGGCCAAGGTCGCCGCCCACAACCTCGCCGGCGGGGACGAGCCGTACGAGGCGATGCCGTACTTCTTCACCGACCAGTACGACCTCGGGATGGAGTACGTGGGCCATGGCGGCGCGGAGGACGAGGTCGTCGTGCACGGCGACCTCGAGGGACGGGTGTTCCGGGCCTTCTGGCTGCGCGAGGGGCGGGTGGTCGCGGCGATGCACGCCAACGACTGGGACGCCACCGACGACCTCCGGGCCGCGGTGGCGAGCGGGGACCTTCCGGCGGCCCCCTGACGGCACCTCACGTCCGCACGACCCTCGGAGCAGGGTCGGGAGCACCGAGGTGGGACCGTCGTGAACCGGGGCGCGGCGGCGGGGGACACGGTCGGCGCGAGGTCGTAGGCTCGACGCGTGTACGAAGGCGCGGTCCAGGACCTCATCGACGAGCTCGGCAGGCTGCCGGGTGTCGGTCCCAAGGGCGCCCAGCGCATCGCCTTCCACATCCTCCAGGCCGACCCCGCGGACGTCGAACGCCTGGCCCACGCCCTCACCGAGGTCAAGCTCAAGGTGCGTTTCTGCGAGGTGTGCTTCAACGTCGCGGAGGCCGAGCGCTGCAGGGTGTGCCTGGACCCGCGACGGGACCTCCACGCGATCTGCGTCGTCGAGGAGCCCAAGGACGTCGTCGCCATCGAGCGCACCCGTGAGTTCCGGGGGCGCTACCACGTGCTCGGCGGGGCCATCAGCCCCATCGACGGCATCGGGCCCGACGACCTGCGCGTCCGTGAGCTCCTCACCCGGCTGGGGGACGGCACCGTCACCGAGGTCATCATCGCCACCGACCCCAACCTCGAGGGTGAGGCGACCGCGAGCTACCTCTCCCGGATGCTCAGGGACTTCGGGCTGCGGGTGACCCGCCTCGCCTCCGGGCTTCCGGTCGGCGGCGACCTCGAGTACGCCGACGAGGTCACCCTGGGCCGGGCCTTCGAAGGACGGAGGCTCATCGATGTCTGACGACCTGGCTCTCCTGTCCGAGGAGTCGGCCTCCGACGCGCGCATGTACCTCCTCACCCTCCGCGAGATCGCGGCCGGGAACACCCCCGATGCCGCGCTGCCGATGGTGCTCCTCGCCCTCTCCCAGGTGCTCGTCATGGGGGCGCGGCTCGGGGCCATCGAGGACGTCGTGCCCGTCGCGCGCTTCGAGGTCGACCCCGGGCCCGACGCGGAGCTCGACCCGTTGCGCGAGAACCTGGCGAACGTCTTCGAGGGTCTCGACGAGTACGCGGACGTCGCCGACCCGGTGATCGACCCCGAGCCCACCGTGGGCTGCCTGTCCAACGACCTCGCCGACATCGCGTCCGCGCTGACCCATGGACTGAGCCACCACGATGCGGGTCGGCCGGTGGAGGCTCTGTGGTGGTGGCAGTTCAGCTACCTGTCCCACTGGGGTGAGCGCGCCGCAGCGGCCCTGCGGGTCGTCCAGGCCCTGCTCGCCCACGTGCGCCTGGATGCCGACCCTGACGTGGTGGCCGAGGCGGAGTTCGACGCGCTCCACCCCTGACCGGGCCCGCGCGCAGGTGCCCTCAGATGCCGACGGCCGCGCCCGTGGAGTCCGCGGGGAGCTCGTTGTACGTGTCGGCCCGTTCCTGGCCCGAGAGTCCGGCGATGGCGTCCATCACCTCGTCGGTGAGGAGGCGGCGTCCCTTGCCGGCCGGCATCCCGGCATACGGCTCCGGGTGGATCGGAGGTCCGAAGGAGACGCGCACCTTGGCCAGCCGGGGAAAGCTGGCACCGACCGGCTGGACGCGGTCGGTGCCGACGAGCCCCACCGGCACGACGGGCACACCGGCGGTCAGGGCCAACCAGGCGACGCCGGTGCGTCCCTTGTAGAGGCGGCCGTCCCGCGACCGGGTTCCCTCGGGGTAGATGCCGAACGCGCGACCCTCGCGCAGCACGGCGAGCGCCGCGTCGAGCGACTCCTGGGCCGCGCGTGAGGAGTGCCGGTCGACCGGGATCGCGTTGGAGCCCTCGAAGAAGCCGCGACGGATCGCTCCACCGACCCCGGTGCCCGTGAAGTAGTCGGACTTGGCCAGGAAGCTCACCGGCCGGGGTGCGGCGATCGGGATGGCGAAGGAGTCGATGAAGGACAGGTGGTTGCTCGCCAGCAGGACGCCACCGGTCAGTGGGACGTTCTCGGTGCCGAGAATCGTCGGGCGCCACAGCATCTTGGACACCGGGGCGACGACGCCGTGGCTGAGGCGGTACGAGGCCGCACTCACCGACTGTCCTCGGAGATGACCGTGCCCCCCAGCAGGCGTTCGACGACCGGGACGCCGACGTCGGCCAGGTCGTCGATGGACTCGTCGTCGTCGCTGATGGCCGAGTCGTCGACAGCGTGCCCCGACCCGCGGGCCTGGTCGGCCAGACCCTCGCCCGGGCGTTCGGGGGAGGCCCACGACGGGGCGGTGGCGTGGGGCGGGGGTGCGGCCGACCAGCTCGCCGGCTCGGACTCGGATGCCGGGCCCCCGTCCCCCGAGCCTCGCCCGGGGCGCGTCTGGGTCGACGGTTCGGTGCCCGCGGCGCTCGGGGTCGACTGGGCCGCCGCCCGGGCGACGGGTGTCGCGCCGGACGAGGCCGTCCCGGCCAGCGGGCGCGGGCCGGTGGACGAGTCGCCGGGCGCGTCTGCGGGCGGGGTGGCTGCAACGTCGGCCCCGCGGTCCGGTGCGTCAGCGGATGGCCGGACCGTGCGCGTCGTCGGCCCCGCTGAAGCCGCCGGGTCCGCTGCGGTCGGCGCCGCTGCCACCGGCGCGGGTCGCGCTCCGCTCCCCCCGTCGTCCGAGGCGACTCCTTCCACCCGGGCATCCACTCCGAGGACGTCGATGAGGGCCTGACGGACGTAGTCGGCGTGGGCACCGCGGCGGAAGGTGTCCGCGAGGCCGACCGTGGAGATGGCGAGGAGGACCCGCTGGCCGTCGTAGTCGGCGACCTGCGCGTTCTGCGCCACGAACGTCCAGGTCACCCGCTTGTGCCGGCTGAGCCAGTCGAGGACGTCGGGCCAGGAACGGCGCAGCGCGTCGGTGTCCAGGCCGCCCGGGCCCCGAGCCTGCGTGGGGCTCGGGGACGTGGTCGGTCCCGGCTCCGACGAGACCCCGGTGGACGGCGGCACCGCAGCGAGGGCGGGTGCCGTCGACAGGTCGTCTGCCGGTGCGGCCTCGTCGTCAGCGGGTGGGGACTCGGTGCGCGGGCGCAGCCGGCTGCTGCTCGTCGATGTCGACGGCTCGGGCGTCCTCCGGCGCAGGTGGGACGGTGACCGAGGGTGACGGTGCCGGCACCGTCGCGGTGGCAGCGTGGATCGCCTGCTGAGCCTCCGGGCCGGACACGGCACTGAGGGCCGCCGAGGTGGGAACCCCTCCCACGTCGAGGCGACGCTCCAGCCGGTCGAGCCGCGCGGCATACCCTGCCTCGCCGGCGGCGCCCGGGAGGAGGATCCGGGCCGCGATGAGCTCGAGCTGGAGCCGGGGGGCGGTGGCGCCGGTCATCTCGGTGAGCCCGGCGTTGACGACGTCGGCCGCCCGGGAGAGCGCACCCGCCCCGAAGGCCGCGGCCTGTCGGCGCATCCGCTCGAGCTGGTCCTCGGGGACGTGGCGCAGCACCGACCCGGCGCCCTCGTTCACCGCCGCGACGACGATGAGGTCGCGCAGGCGCTCGAGGAGGTCCTCGACGAAACGGCGCGGGTCGAGCCCGGTCTCGACCACCCGGTCGATCGCGCGGAAGACCGCAGCGGCGTCGGCGGCGGCGAGGGCGTCGATGGACGCGTCGAGCAGCTCACCGTCGGTGAACCCGAGAAGGGCTGCCGCCGACTCGTAGGTGAGCCCCTCCGGACCGGAACCGGCGATGAGCTGGTCCAGCACCGACAGCGAGTCACGGACCGAGCCGCCCCCGGCACGGACGACGAACGAGAGCACGCCGGGGGCAACGGCCACGCCCTCCTTGGCGCAGATCTCCTCCATGTAGGCCTGCAGCCGGGCGGGCGGGACCAGCCGGAAGGGATAGTGGTGCGTCCGCGAGCGAATCGTGCCGATGACCTTGTCCGGCTCTGTCGTCGCGAAGACGAACTTCACGTGCTCCGGCGGCTCCTCGACGATCTTCAGCAGCGCGTTGAAGCCCTGCGGGGTCACCATGTGCGCCTCGTCGATGATGTAGATCTTGTAGCGGCTCTGGGCCGGCCCGTAGGACGCTCGTTCGCGAAGGTCACGGGCGTCGTCGACGCCGCCGTGGCTGGCCGCGTCGATCTCGATGACGTCGACGGTGCCCGCGCCGCCACGGGCGAGGGCGACGCAGGAGTCGCACGTGCCGCACGGGTCCGGAGTGGGACCCTGGTCGCAGTTGAGGCACCGCGCGAGGATCCGCGCGCTCGTCGTCTTGCCGCAGCCACGCGGCCCGGAGAAGAGGTAGGCGTGGTTGACCCGCTCGGTGCGAAGGGCCTGCATGAGCGGCTCGGTGACGTGCTCCTGACCGATGACGTCGACGAACGTCTCCGGCCGGTAGCGGCGGTACAGCGCGGTGCTCACCTCCCGAACCCTAGTCGCGATGCCGGACACCCGGCACGCCCAGCAGCCACCCGTGGACACCCCCGGACGGCCTCTTCCACGGACCGGGCGCGATTCGGGATCAGGGGCGGCACGGCATACCCTTGACGGGTGCGTATCGACGTCTGGTCAGACATCCTGTGCCCCTTCTGTCACCTCGGACGCCGGCACCTCGCGCTCGCCCTCGAGCAGTTCGAGCACGGTGACGAGGTCGACGTGGTGTGGCACAGCTTCCAGCTCGACCGCAACGCCCCGCCCGTGGACGACACCCCCGTCGTCGACGCCGTCGCGCGGAAGTACGGCGTCCCGCGAGAGCAGATGGTGCTCTCCCAGCAACGCATGGCGGAGGACGCCGCGCAGGTCGGGCTGGACTTCCAGTGGGAGCGACTGCGCGGTGGCAACTCGTATGACGCGCACCGTCTCCTGCACCTCGCTCGCGCTCTCGGCCGCGAGGACGAGGTCACCGAGCGGATCCTGCGCGCGTGGTACTCCGAGGGTGAGGCGATCGGCGACCACGAGACCCTCGTGCGCCTCGGCGTCGAGGCCGGCCTGACCGAGGATGCCGTGCGCGAGCTGCTCGCCGGCGACGACTACGGCATCGACGTGCGGACCGACCTGGCGCTGGCGTCCCAGATCGGCATCACCGCGGTGCCGACGTTCGTGCTGGACCAGAAGTACGGCGTCAGCGGGGCCCAGCCCGTCGAGGTGATGCTCGGCGCGATCCGTCAGGTGTGGGAGCTCCAGGGCACCGAGCCCGAGCCGGTCGGGGATGCCGGCGGCTGCGGCGGCGGGTGCTGTGGCGGTGCGTGTGGATCAGGCGCAGCAGGCGACGCGACCGTCGAGGACGAGGCGTCGGGGGGCTGCGGATGCGGCGCGGGCGGCTGCGGCGGCCTCTGCGAGTCGACCTCCGAGGCTTCGGTCACCGCCTCGCGCTGACGGTCGGCGCCCATCCGGGAGCGAGGACACCCCGCGTACCTGGAAGAGCCCACCTGCCCTTGCTGCATTCCTGCCCTGGGGGAGTTCAGTGGGGTACCACCACGCGGGGTGCCGCCACCGATCCTAGGCGGCCCCTCCCGGGACCGGCAAAACGGCCATCGGATCACCCTCGCGGCGCCCAGTGGGACGGGAGGCCGTCGCGCGACACCGCGAGGAGGGCCTCAGCTGGGCGACCCCTCCCTGGGACGTCAACCGAGGTGGTCAGCCCGGACACTCACTGCGGGATCCCGATCGGTGCTTCCGACGTCCGGACCCATGTGCCGAGCATGCACCGGACAGCCACCAGAGAACGATTTCGGGCGACCACGGATCCTCTAGTAGCCTCGCCCGCGGAGGATTCGCATAGTGGCCTAGTGCGCACGATTGGAAATCGTGTTGGGATAAAACCCTCGGGGGTTCAAATCCCCCATCCTCCGCCACCAGGAACCCCCGGCAGCCACGCGACCGGGGGTTTCCTGCTCCGGCTCGCGCTACGCCAGCGCCAGCTCCGCCCGGTAACGGTCGAGGAGCCCGACCAGCGCATCGGGGTCTGCCAACGCGGGCAGGTGACCGGTGTCCAGGACGTCGGGCACCACCCCCAGCCGGGAGCGTGCCAGCTCCGTCATGAACGGCAACGGGAACAACCGGTCGCGAGAACACGCGACCACGCGGGTCGGGACGTCCGGCCACCGGTCCAGCGGCCACGGGTCACGGAACGGACCGTCCGTCTGCCCGGCGGGAGGGCGCCGGATCGCCTCGGTCCGCACCTTCTCCGGCACGTCGTGGAAGTACACCTCGAGCTCGTCCTCGAGCTCAGGGTCGCGGCCCTCCTCGAGGGCGAGGAGCCGAGCGGCCTCGCCCTGCCCGGTGGCCTCCCACCACTCCCCGCCCGTCTCACCGGGGCGCGCGATCATCGCGGCCACGAGGACGACGAGGTCCGCGCCGCAACGGTCCGCCACGAGTGGTGCGACGAGCCCGCCCAGCGACTGCCCCACCACCACGAGGCCGTCCCCACCGGCAGCCCGCGCCGCGGTGGACGGGGTGGCGTCGACGACGGTGCGCACGTAGTCCTCGAGGCGCGCGCCCTCGTCGGTCGCGGGCAGGTCGACGGCCACCGCCTCGTGCCCTCGCGCCTCCAGCCGTTCCACGACGCGGTGCCAGTACCACGCCTGCCCGCCCGCACCAGGGACGAGGACGAATGTCGTCATGACTCCTCCGCTTCATCGTCAACCGTCACGCCGACGATCGCAGAACTCGACGGCACCGGGGCCGTTCGGCGCGCGAAGCGGCCGTCGAGGGGCCACATGACCCGCCCTGCTGGCGCAGTGGAGAGCCCCTGCGCACGATGGGAGACATGAGCACCGGCGCCTACGCAGCGGCATACGACCAGTCGATCGCGGACCCCACGACGTTCTGGGGGCAGGCGGCGAAGGCCGTGGAGTGGATCCGGGAGCCGACGACGGTCCTCGACGACACCGAGCCGCCCTTCTACCGCTGGTTCCGCGGCGGCACGCTCAACACCTGCTTCAACGCCCTCGACCGCCATGTCCGCGACGGCCGGGGCGAGCAGGCCGCGCTCATCTACGACAGCCCGGTCACGGGAAGGAGGCTCGACCTTCACGTATGCCGCGCTGCTCGAGGAGGTCGCGCGCGTCGCCGGCGCACTCTCCTCGCTCGGTGTGGAGAAGGGCGACCGGGTCGTCGTCTACATGCCGATGGTCCCCGAGGCGGTCATGACGATGCTCGCGTGCGCCCGGATCGGGGCGATCCACTCGGTGGTGTTCGGCGGGTTCGCGCCCGCCGAGCTCGCGGCCCGCATCGAGGACGCCAGGCCGACGGTCATCGTCGCCGCGAGCTGCGGCATCGAGCCGGCGCGGGTCGTCGAGTACAAGCCCATGCTGGATGCCGCACTCGACCGCAGCAGGCACAAGCCCGAGTCGGTCATCGTCCTCCAGAGGGAGGAGTGCATCGCCGCGGTCGGCGAGCGCGACACCGACTGGGAGGAGATCGACTGGGTCGACCTCCTGGCGGACGCCGAGCCGGCCGACTGCGTCGAGGTGGAGGCGACGGACCCGCTCTACATCCTCTACACCTCCGGAACGACGGGCCGACCCAAGGGCATCGTCCGCGACAACGGCGGACACGCGGTCGCCCTCCGCTGGTCGATGGAGAACGTCTACGACATCGGACCGGGCGACGTGTGGTTCACGGCATCCGACGTCGGGTGGGTCGTCGGCCACTCCTACATCGTCTACGCACCGCTGATCGCGGGCGCCACGACGGTCCTCTACGAGGGGAAGCCCGTCGGTACCCCCGACGCAGGTGCGTTCTGGCGGGTGATCGCGGACCACGGCGTCAAGGCGATGTTCACCGCCCCCACGGCATACCGGGCCATCAAGCGGGAGGACCCCGGGGGTGAGCTCATGCGGGGACACGACCTCTCCACGCTGGAGACCGTGTTCCTCGCCGGCGAACGACTGGACCCGGACACCTACGAGTGGGCCACGGCGGTTCTGGGCGTGCCGGTGGTCGACAACTGGTGGCAGACCGAGACCGGCTGGCCGATCGTCGCGAACCTGCGGGGCCTCGAGCCGATGCCCATCAAGCCCGGCTCACCGACCGTCCCGGTGCCCGGCTACGGCGTCGAGGTGCTCGACGACGCCGGACAGCCCGTCCCCAGGGGCACCGAGGGCGCCATCGCGATCAGGCTGCCACTGCCCCCGGGGACCCTCCCCACCCTGTGGCAGGACGACGACCGCTACGTCTCCGGCTACCTCTCGGTGTACGAGGGCTACTACCTCACCGGCGACGGGGGCCTCATCGACGAGGACGGTTACGTCTACGTCCTGGGCCGCACCGACGACGTGCTCAACGTCGCCGGACACCGGCTCTCGACCGGGTCCATCGAGGCGGCCCTGGCCGGGCATCCGGCCGTCGCGGAGTGTGCGGTCATCGGCGTCGCCGACGACCTCAAGGGGCAGGTCCCCCGAGGTCTCGTCGTGCTCAAGGGTGGGGTCGACGCCGCCACCGACGGCGACCGGATCTGCGCCGAGCTCGTGCATCGGGTTCGCGACGAGGTGGGCGCCGTGGCGAGCCTGCGCCAGGTCGACATCGTCGCCGGCCTCCCGAAGACGCGGTCCGGCAAGATCCTGCGCAAGACGATGCGAGAGATCGCCGAGGGCAAGGTCCCCACCGTGCCGGGCACGATCGAGGACGCCGGCGTGCTCGACACCCTCTCGGGGGTGCTCCGCCCTCCGAGCTGAGCCGACGGCATCCGAGCTCGGGTCTGGGACCATCTCGGCGAGCGGCGGGGTGACGTCGGCGGGTGACGTCGGCCAGGCCTCTGTCGGACCCCGGGTGCATGCTGCTGGCATCAGTCCGTACCCGACGAGAGGCACCACCATGGCCGTCGCCACCCTGAGGATGTTGACCCTGGACAGCTCCGACTCCCGCCGTGATGCGCGCTTCTGGGCGGCGGTGCTCGGCTGGGAGGTCGCCCACGAGGAGGACGCCTACGCGATGCTCAACGGTCCCGACGGCATGGCGCTGGGCCTCGGGACCGTGGAGGGACACGTCGCCCCGGGGTGGCCCAACGCCAACGGCAGCAAGCAGTTCCACCTCGACCTCGCGGTCGACGACCTCGACGCCGGTGTCGAGGCGTGCGTTGCTCTCGGCGCGACGCTGCCCGACGAGCAGCCCGGTGAGACGTGGAGGGTGCTCCTCGACCCGAGCGGCCATCCCTTCTGCCTCACCAGCACGTCCAGCTGGGGCTGACGGGGGGCCGCTGCGCGGACGGCACGACGGGCTCCCCGGACCAGCCGTGAGGATGGTGGGGTGGAGGGTGTCGTCCTGGGCTTCGCGACGATCATCTCCGTCATCGCCGTCGGTGCCCTCGTCGCCCACCTCGGCGTGGTCGACCTCGGTGCGCAGCAGGTCCTGAGCCGGGTGGCCTTCTTCGTGGCCTCCCCCGCCCTGATGCTCACCACGGTGGCGGAGGCCGATGTCCACGACGTGCTCTCCCGCAGCCTGCTCGCGACCGTGGCCGGGGTGGTCGTCCCGGTGCTGGCGTACGTCGTCATCGCCTGGTGGCGTTGGCACCGCACCGCCGGAGAGCAGGTCATCGGAGCGCTCGCGAGCTCCTACGTCAACGCCGGCAACCTCGGCCTTCCGGTGGCCGCCTACGTCCTCGGGGACGCAGCGCTCGTCGCGCCGACCCTGCTGCTCCAGCTGCTCGTCCTGCAGCCGGCCGCCCTGGCAGTGCTCGACGCAGACGTTCGCGGGCGCCGGCCGTCGGTGGTGGACGTGGTGGTCAGGCCGTTCACGAACCCGCTGACGATCGGCACGCTCATCGGCCTCCTGCTCGCGGTGACCGGGTGGAGGCTGCCCCAGATCGTCGCCGACCCCGTCGCGCTCATCGGCGCGATGGCCGTGCCGGCCATGCTCCTCGCCTACGGCATCGCGCTTCGGTTGGGCCCGGGGTTCGGGGGCGACGTCCCCAGGGGTGAGCTGGTCCTCACGAGCACGCTGAAGCTGGCCGTGCAGCCCCTCGTCGCGTATGCCGTGGCGCACCACGCGCTCGGCCTCTCGGGTCACCCACTCCTCGCCGTCGTCGTGTGCGCGAGCCTCCCCACGGCGCAGAACATCTTCGTCCATGCGACCCGATACGACCGCTCGGCGACGCTCGCCCGCGACACGATCCTCGTGACGACGGTCGGAGCCGTTCCGGTCATCGCGCTCCTCGCCTGGGCGCTCGGCTGAGGGTTGCGCGCCGGGTGACGACGCACCCTCGACAGGCACTCTCGACGCGGGCGCACCGGCAACGCCACCGAACGGTGATCCGGGTGAGGATGGGCCCATGATCACGGTCGAGCTCGCCCGGGCCCTCGTCGAGGCCGGGGTGCTCTGGGAGCCGCGGGCCGGTGACCGGTTCGTCATCGACGCGGAGCTGCTCACGGCCGAGGTCTTCTGGATCAGCGACCTCACCGTGGAGGTCCACAGCTATCGCGACCAGTCCCTCCTCGGCTTCAACGGGACGACCGAGTGGGCGCTCGACTCGGTGACGCTGGACCAGGCACTGTGGCTCCCTCGAGAGGACCAGCTCCGCGAGCTGCTCGGCGACCGCCTGGAGTCGGTGCGCCGCACCGATCCCGGCTGGGAGGTGACGTATGCCGTGACGTCCGGCGAACGGCATACGATCACCGACGCCGACCTCGAGTGTGCGTACGCTCAGGCCGTCCTGACCCTCTGAGTCCGGTCGGTCGGTCGTCGGCTCCCCGTCGGCTGGTCGGCGGCGCCGAGCGCCCATGGGGTGTCAGGCACCAGTCCGTCGGACGGCAGCTGGCGTGAACCGGGGTAGGCGTGCCTCGTTGCCGGACAGCCCTTTTGGCCCGGCGGCTGTCAGTGGTCGGGTCTACCGTTGCCTCATGGACGGCAGCTCGTTCCCGACAACGGCCCAGGTGCGGCAGGCGCACCCGGGTGAGCTGGCGGTGTTGATGTCCACGGTGACACGCGACGTCCTGGCCGGGTTGAGCGTGGAGCAGGCGGAGGCGGTCGTCGTCGCGACGCAGCGGGTGGCATCGTGGGCGCACGGGGTTCAGGCCGTGGCGGTGGACCGGTTCGCCGAGCACGTCCTGGACGCCCAGGAGGCGCACGCGGCGGAGCTGGTCGCTGCCCGGGACGCGCAGCGTGCGTCCGTGGAGGCCGGAGGTGGGAGGTGGCGGGGTGACACCGGCGCGGTGGGGCTACCCGAGCCGGAGCAGGTCGCGGCCAGCATGCTGGCACCCGAGCTGCGGATCAGCCCCCGAACGATGCGGACCCGGCTGGCCAGGGCGCGGGCATTGATGGAGCTGCCGCGCACGCTGGAGCTGGCGCTCGCCGGTGAGCTCGAGCCGTGGCGGGTCGACGCGGTGGTCGTGGCGTCGCAGGACGTGGCTGCGGATCGGCTCGTGGAGCTGGAGTCCCGGGTGTACGCGGGTGACGTCACCGACCTGCCCAAGCCGCGGTTGGTGGAGCGGGTGCGCAGGGCCGCGGCGAAGGCGGACCCGGAGGGGATGACCCGGGGGGTGCGGCGGGCGCCCCGCCGGCGGGGCCTGCGGGTGGCGCCCTCTGAGACGACAGGGTTGATGCGGTGGTCCCTCGAGGTGCCCGACGAGATGTCCCGGCGGATGTTCGCCGCGGTCGACGAGCTCGCGCAGGAGTACCTCACCGCCGACTCGGTAGCCGCAGCCGGCGCCGGCGCGCACGGGTCTGCGCCGAGCCGTGGCGCGGGCAGCGCGCCCGCGGACCTTCCCTCGCGGCGGCGTTCGGTGGCGGCCGCTCGCCTGGACGCGCTGGGGGACCTGGTCATGGCCAACGCCCACGTCGAGACCGTCATCGAGCTCGTCGTCCCGGTCGACGCCGGCGCGGCGACAACCGTCACCCGCCCCAGTCGCCGCGCCGCCGCCACCGCCGAGCTCACCAGGACCGGCTCCCGCCCCGGAGGCATCGGACCGCACGGCTCACCGGACCACACCGGCCAGGGGCCACCGGTCAAGACCCCGCCCTGGAACCGGCGGCCGGCCGTGCCCGCCACGTGGACGTCTTGGCCCCGGTCGGCGAGGTTGCGGTCGACGTGACGGGGGTCGACGAGGTGGCGGTCGACCTCGTCCTGGGTTCGGTCACCGAGGAGACCCTCGCCGCCGGTGAGCTCGAACGCCGCCTCGGGCTGGTCCTCGGGGCATGGCTCGAGGTCGCCGCCAACCCCTTCCTCACCCACCACCGACCCCCACCGGCAGAGCCACCGCAGCGACCACGGCCCCAGCACCGGCGCGCGAGGGAAGGCATCGCAGACGGCGACTCGGGCCCTCCACCATGGTCGTCGACGGAGGGGGTGTGGTTCGTCGACGGGCTCGTCGAGGCACCCGGCGCCGCGGCACTCCTGCCCGAACAGGTCATCGCCCTGCTCAGCGACCCCGACACCCGCGTCCGAGTCCGTGGCAGCGGTCCCGGCACTCGCCGACGGCGACAGCCCCCGCCGCCGCACCTACCGCCCCGGCGCGAACCTCGCCAGTGCGGTCCGCGCCCGGGACCGGCACTGCCGCTTCCCCGGCTGCAGCGTCCCCGCGAACCGGTGCCACCTCGACCACGTCGTCGCCTTCCCCAGCGGCGAGACCGTCGAAGGCAACCTGCAGACGCTGTGCCCCGCCCACCACGGCTTCAAGCACCATGCCGGCTGGAGGGTCGCCATGACCGACGACGGCACCTGCCACTGGACCACTCCAGCAGGGCGTACGCACACCACCACGCCGGCCACCCTCCGCGACCACGCCGCCTGAGTGGCCACGAGCCGAACCGCTCGGCCACCCTCTACGACCGCCGCCGCCTGAGACAACGAGCCGAACCGCTCTGCCACGACTCGGCGATCGGGCCGAAAGGACACGAGCACAATCGTTGCCCACCCCTGCAGCGCCACACGCGCTCGGGGCGAGCCGGGCGAGGCGCGCCGGGTCAGCGCCTGCGGCTCGTGCCGAACACCGATCGGGTGATCTCCCGTCCGAGGACGGTTCCCGCCGACCGCAGCATGGACCTGAACGCGCCCGACTTCACGACCGCCTCCACGACGCCCGGCTCGTCGACCGCCCTGCGCCCCTGGGCCGCCCGCGTCTTCTCAGCGGCAGCCGCTGCCTTCGCCGCCTCCTTCGCGGCTGCAACCCGCTCCTTCTCGGCGGCGTCGGCGGCCGCCTTGCGGACCTTGGCGTTCTCCGCCTCCAGCGCCGCCGCCTTCTCGGCCTCGGTCCTCGCCACCTCCGCCTTGCCGAGCATCTCGGATGCCGACTCCCGCTCCAGCGCCGTCCCGTACTTCGCCGTGAGCGGCGACGCCGCGACCACCTGGGTGAGGAGCGCATCGGCGGAGGGAGCCATGAGCGACTTCGGCGCGCGCATCCGGGTCCACGCCACCGGAGTGGGAGCGCCCCTCTCCGAGAGCACGGTGATGACAGCCTCGCCGGTGCCGAGCTGGGTGAGCAGCTCCTCGAGGTCGTATGCCGTGTTCGGGTACGTGCGGACCGCCGCCTTGAGCGCCTTCGCGTCGTCCGGGGTGAAGGCCCGCAGGGCGTGCTGGACCCTGTTGCCGAGCTGGGCGAGGACGTCCGCCGGTACGTCCTTGGGTGACTGGGTCACGAAGAAGACCCCCACGCCCTTGGACCGGATGAGCCGGACTGTCTGCTGGATGGCGTCGAGGAAGTCCTTGCTCGCGTCGTTGAAGAGGAGGTGCGCCTCGTCGAAGAAGAAGACGAGCTTGGGCTTGTCGACGTCTCCCACCTCGGGCAGGTCGTGGAAGAGGTCGGCGAGGAGCCACATGAGGAACGTCGAGAAGAGCTGCGGTCGGTCCTGCACCCCCGGCAGCTCGAGCATCGAGACGAGCCCGCGCCCGTCCGGGGCGACTCGCAGGAGATCGGTGGTCTCGAACTCCGGCATACCGAAGAAGACGTCGGCGCCCTGGTCGGCGAAGGTGATGAGCTCGCGGAGGATGACTCCGGCGGTCGCCGACGACAGCCCACCGAGCTCCTTGAGGTCGGCCTTGCCCTCGTCGCTGGTGAGGAACTGGACGACGGCGCGCAGGTCGGCGATGGTGTCGAGCCAGAGTCCCTTCTTGTCGGCGTAGTGGAACACCAGACCGAGGCTCGACTCCTGGGTGTCGTTGAGGCCGAGGACCTTCGCGAGCAGGGTCGGGCCGAACGTCGAGACGCTCGCCCGCACCGGGACGCCCGTGCCCTGCCCACCCAGGGCGTAGAACTCCACCGGATATGCCGACGGCTCCCACACCATGCCCACATCGGCCGACCGGGAGGCGATCTTGTCGTTGGCCTCGCCCGCGGTCGCCATCCCCGACAGGTCGCCCTTGATGTCGGCGAGGAAGACCGGAACGCCCTGCTCGACGAGCTGCTCCGCCATGAGCTGGAGCGTCTTCGTCTTCCCCGTCCCGGTGGCACCGGCGACGAGACCGTGACGGTTCATGGCCGACAGCGGGATGCGCACGGTGGTGTCCGGGTGGGCGGTGCCCTCGAGCACGGCCGCGCCGAAGTCGAGGGCGGGCCCCTCGAACGCGTAGCCCGCGCGGATCTCGTCGAGCTGGGGCGAGGTGCTGCTGTTCTCGGTCACGGGCGCCAATCTAGCCCGCACACGGGCGTCGTCCCCGCCCGCGACGACCTCCCGGCATACAGTGAATGTCGTGATCTTCAAGGCAGTGGGGGACTCGCGGCCGTACCCCGACCACGGGTATTCGACGCGGCAGTGGTCGAACGTGCCTCCTCGCCTCGTCCGACTCGACGAGCTCGTCACGACCAAGCGCGAGCTCGACCTGCAGATGCTCCTCTCGGAGGACTCGACGTTCTACGGTGACCTGTTCGCCCACGTCGTCGAGTGGGAGGGGACCCTGTACCTGGAGGACGGCCTGCACCGGGCGCTGCGCGCTGCGCTCCAGCAACGTCCCACCCTGCACGCCCGGGTGCTCTCGCTCTAGGCCGCCATGAGCGAGTACACGACCGAGGCCCAGTCGTCGGTCCGCGCACGCCGGAAGCGGCGCTCCCTGTTCGTTCTCGGCACCGTCCTGCTCGGTCTGTTCTTCGCGTTCTGGTACGCGCTCTCCTACTACCAGGCGGAGAGCTCGGCGCGCGGTCGCGCCCCGGCGCCGACCTGCCGTCCCTACGACGCGGACGCCGTGACCCCGCAGAAGACGACGGTCAACGTCTACAACGCGACCAACCGCAACGGTCTCGCCGCCTCGGTGTCCAAGGGCCTCGAGGCACGCGGCTTCATCATCGGCAAGGTCGCGAACGACCCCTCGAAGCGCAAGGTGCCCCCCGTCGCCGAGGTCCGACACGGTCCGGGCGGCAAGGTGCAGGCCCAGCTCGTGCTCTCGGCCCTGCCGAAGGGGGCGACCGCCGTGGCCGACAAGCGCAAGGGGGCCGTCGTCGACGTCGCGCTCGGGGTGAAGTTCACGACGCTCCCTTCGGCGACGAGCGACGCGCTGCCGATGTGTCCCGCGCCCTCGCCGCCGTCGTCCCCGTCGACCTCCACCTCGCCGTCCCCGGCGTGACGTCGGCCGCCGGAAGTCGCGTGGAGTCCGTGGACCGCGGGAGCTCCTCGCACCGCGAGACCGTCACCCGCACGCTCGGCAAGGACACCGCGGCCCGCAAGGCGAGACAGGTCGAGCTGACCACAGACCTCAGCGCATCACGGGCGTTCACCGTCATCGTGGCCGAGTGCACGGACCACTGGCGCACGAACGAGGCGCAGCTCCTGACCTCGCGGGCCATGCCGCACCTGCACCAGACACGTGTCGGGGTGCGCCGACTGCGTTCCGCGTTCTCGCTCTTCGGGCCGGTGCTGGACCCTGTCCCCGGGGCTCGGGAGGTGGCCCGACACCTGCGGACGCTCGCCCTTCCCTTCGGCGCGGCGCGCGACCTCGACGTGCTGCTCGACGGACCGCTCGTGGCGGATCTCGAGGACTCCGAGGTGACATCCCTCGCACGCGCTCGGGAAAGGGCTTACGACGAGGTCCTCGGCATCCTTCGGTCGCGGGAGTGGGCGGATGCCGGCGCCGCAGTCGACGAGCTCGTCGCCGCCGCGCCGTGGTCCGGTGACGACGTCCCGGTGCGCGACCTGGCGGACCGTGCCCTCGACAAGCGCTGGCGACGCGTCGTCTCCCGTGGTCGGCGGCTGCAGGAGCTGCGCCCCAGGAAGCGGCACCGGGTGCGCATCGAGGCCAAGAAGCTCCGCTACGGCTGCGAGTTCTTCGCCTCCTTGTATCCCGTCGACGAGCCTCGCGCCGTCACCGCCGACGGCAACGTGCTCACCGGCCCGCTGGCCTACGCGTGGCACGTCGAGGACGTGCAGTCCACCCTCGGCGCCCTCAACGACCATGCGACTGCGAACGGTCTGCTCGCGTCCGTGGGTGCCGAGGTGCCCCCGGTCGACGAGGGAGCTCTGATCGGCGCAGGGGCAGAGGCGTGCGCGCAGCTGTCGTCGCTCCCCCGCTTCTGGGCGTGAAAGGGATGCACCGTCAGGGGTGCACGGCGGTGCAGCCCCGGCGGTGGCGGCCCCCTCATGACCCCACCGCCGGGGCGGTTCGTGGCTCGACCCGCGCTCGCGGCAGCCCGGGGTCAGTCCCCGGAGCTGAACGCAGCGTCGAAGGCGGCATCCGGCCGGTCGAAGGCGAGCCGGCGCACGAAGCCCACAGCCTCGGCGGCACCCAGCAGGCGGTCCATCCCCGCGTCCTCCCACTCCACGGAGATCGGGCCGTCGTAGCCGATCGCACCGAGCGTCCGGAAGCAGTCCTCCCAGGGCACGTCTCCGTGTCCGGTGGAGACGAAGTCCCAGCCACGGCGAGGGTCCGCCCAGGGCAGGTGCGAGGAGAGCCGGCCGTTGCGCCCGTTGCCGACGCGCTTGCGGACGTCCTTGCAGTCGACGTGGTAGATGCGGTCCTGGAAGTCCCAGATGAACGCGGCCGGGTCCAGGTCCTGCCACACCATGTGGCTGGGGTCCCAGTTGAGACCGAAGGCCGGACGGTGGTCGATCGCCTCGAGGGTGCGCACCGTCGTCCAGTGGTCGTAGGCGATCTCGCTCGGGTGGACCTCGTGGGCGAAGCGCACGCCCACCTCGTCGTAGACGTCGAGGATCGGGTTCCACCGGTCGGCGAAGTCCTGATAGCCGGCGTCGATCGTTGCGGCGCTCACCGGGGGGAACATGGCGACGTACTTCCAGATCGCGGAACCCGTGAAGCCGATGACGACGTCGACTCCCAGCTTCGCCGCGGCCCGTGCCGTGTCGGCCATCCGTTCGGCGGCCCGCTGCCGCACCCCTTCCGGGTCACCGTCACCCCACACGGATGCCGGGAGGATGTCCTTGTGCCGCTGGTCGATCGGGTCATCGCACACCGCCTGGCCCGTGAGGTGGTTGGAGATGGCCCACACACCGAGCCCGTGACGCTCGAGGATCTCGCGGCGCCCTGCGACGTAGTCGTCCTCGGCGAGCGCCCGGTCGACCTCGAAGTGGTCGCCCCAGCACGCGATCTCCACGCCGTCGTAGCCCCACGACGCGGCGAGGCGGCACACCTCCTCGAACGGGAGGTCGGCCCACTGGCCGGTGAAGAGGGTGATCGGACGGGTCATGGCGTGCGCTCCTTCTCAACTGCGGTGGACGAGGTCACGCCGGCGCCGCGACGCCGGTGTGGCGCCCCGCCGTCGATGACGAGTCGATGACGAGGGGCGGGAACCCCGGGTTGGCCACCGTCTCACGCGGCCGGCCTCCGTCGGGGCGATGAGCCGAAGAACGATGGCTCGGCACGTGTCGCGCTCCGCTGGCGCGGGCGGCACGACGGACTGCCGGCGACGGACTGGGCGAGGGGAGACGCCGACAACTGTCGAAAACGCACGTGGTCGCCCACGGTGACGAATAGACTTCATGTTCACGTCCTTCGTGAGTGTCGGGCGAGCCAGCCCCGGGGTGGCGCCTGCCGCTGCAACGGCATAGAGGACGCCTCCACCGGGGCTGGCGCTCACCGGGGTGACCCGGTGAGTACTGGGGGTCAGCCGCGCAGGGCCGCCAGGTTGTCGTAGCTGAGCTGGGCGAACTCGAGGGACTGCCCCGGGTCCACCGTGCTCGGTGCGGTGTCCTGCTCCCACATGGGGTTGTGGTACCCCTTGGCGCCCACCTGGGTGAAGAAGGTCGCGTAGTCGATGTCACCCTCACCGAACGGCGTCATGACATAGCCGTTGGCCACGGTCTCGTCCCGGCGCCCGTCCTTGGCGTGGAAGAGCGGGAACCGCGTGGTCTGCGCCGCGACGACGGCCGCGGGGTCGAAGATGTCCTGCACGGAGGTCCCGTCGGGCGCGGTGTAGGTGTGGTGCTTGTACTGCGCCACGTGGGCCCAGTAGACGTCCATCTCGAGGTACACGTACGCCGGGTCCGTGTTCGCGAGGAAGTACTCGAGACGCCGGATCCCGGAGGACCGCGTGGGACGGCCGAGGTCGTCCAGTGGCCCGCTGTCGAGAAGGAAGCTGTACGCGATGTCGTGGTTGTGCGTGTACAGCTTCAGCCCGTGGGATGCCGCCCGCTGCCCGAGGATGTTCCAGCGCTCCGCCGCGAGGGCCCAGTCGGCGACGTAGGCACTGCCCGTCGGGTCACTGCCGGTCCCGATGTGGCCCAACCCCAGGATGTTGGCGATCTCGCACGCGGCGTCGAACGACGTGAGCGTCGCATCGGTGATCGTGCTCGGGATGGACCCGTGGTTGCCCTCGGCCTCCAGGCCGTTGGCGTCGAGCCAGCTGCGCAGCAGAGTCGCCCCCTCGACGGTGTTGAGGTTCCTCCCACCGGGGGCATTGGCGCTCTGGGTGTAGCCGGCGAACTCGATCTGCTTGTAGCCGATCCTCGCGAGCTCCCCGAGAACCTCCTGGAAGCCGGAGGCGAGATCCGAGGTGTTCGGGTCGCGAGAGATGGCGTCACGAACGGTGTAGAGGATGATGCCGCGCTTCCCCGACGGGATGAGTGTGCGGCCGGTGGTGTCCGCGGCCAGCGCGGAGGGCGAGGTGACCGCCGCGGCGGCCGCCATTCCGGTCGTGGCCGCGAGGAACTGCCGGCGGTTGAGCCCGAGCCTGCTGACCAGCCCGGAGACGTTGACGTCGTTGTCGTTCATGATGCTCCTTCGTCACTGCAATGACATGGGATCGAGCGAGCGACCGGCCTCTCCTTCCTGGTCCTCGTGGGGGTCAGCCACGTCGTGAGTGCCGGTGGGGTGGCCGCGGCCTCAGCCGCTGGTCGTTGCGTCCTGCGGGACGGTGTCCGTTGGCG
>CAWBEJ010000012.1:0-61139 GCA_963787805.1 uncultured Actinomycetota bacterium
CGCACCCACGCGCCGACGGGCGAGCGGATCGACGAGGTCGAGTACCACCCGGCATACCACCGTCTGATGGAGGTGGCGGTGGGCCAGGGCCTGACGGCAGAGCCATGGACCCGCCCGGCCGGACAGGGCGCCCACGCGCGGCGCGCCGCCGGGTTCGTCGTCTGGTCCCAGGTCGAGGCGGGCCACCTCTGCCCGGTGTCGATGACGTATGCCGCCGTTCCGGCCCTCGCCGCGGAACCGGCCCTCGCTGCCCGATGGCTCCCCGGGCTCGCCTCTCGTGCGTACGACCCGGTTCTCCGCCCGATGACCGAGAAGCAGGGGCTGACGGTCGGCATGGGGATGACCGAGAAGCAAGGCGGCTCCGACGTGCGGGCCAACACCACTCGTGCGGTCGCGACCCCCGGTGGGCCACTGGAGGGTGAGACCTACCGGCTCACCGGCCACAAGTGGTTCTGCTCGGCGCCGATGAGCGACGCCTTCCTCGTCCTGGCTCGGACCGACGCCGGCATCGGATGCTTCCTCGTCCCCCGGGTGGCCGACGACGGCGCACGCAACGTCATCCGCATCCAGCGGCTCAAGGACAAGCTCGGCAACCGGTCGAACGCGTCCGCGGAGATCGAGCTGGACGACACCTGGGCGGTGCGCGTCGGGGAGGAGGGGCGCGGCATCCGCACCATCCTCGGCATGGTCGCCTCGACACGGCTCGACTGCGTCCTCGGTTCGACGGCGACGATGCGCGCGGCCCTCGTCCGAGCGGTGCACCACGCACGCCATCGCAGGGCGTTCGGGGCGTTGCTCGTGGACCAACCACTGATGCGCAACGTCCTCGCCGACCTTGCTCTCGAGAGCGAGGCCGCCACCGTGCTCGCGATGCGGCTGGCACACGCCGTCGACGCCGGAGAGGACGACCTCGTCCGGCTCGGCGTGGCACTGGGGAAGTTCTGGGTGTGCAAGCGCACGGCGCCGATGGTCGCCGAGGCATTGGAGTGCCTGGGGGGCAACGGCTACGTCGAGGAGAACGGGCTGGCCCGGCTCTACCGTGAGGCGCCGCTCAACTCCATCTGGGAAGGCTCCGGGAACGTCAACGCGCTCGACGTCGTGCGGGCGCTGACCCGGGAACCGTCGTCACTCGCCGCGCTCGGCAAGGAGCTGGCGCTGGCCCGGGGCCACCACGCCGTGCTGGACCTCGCCATCGACGAGTGCGATCGGGCCGCGACCGTCGCCCTGGACCCAGCAGCGCCCTGGTCCGCCCGCAGCCTCGTCGAGCGACTTGCCCTCACCCTGCAGGCAGCCCTGCTCGTGCGGCACTCCCCCGGCGTCGTCGCCGACGCGTTCGTCGCGAGCCGCCTGGGCGGTGAGCACGGCGTGACCTTCGGCACCCTGGGCAGCCGGGTCGGCGACACGGCGGCGCGCCGGCTCATCGAGCGAGCCCTGCCCGCCTGACCCGCCCTCTCGCCTCCCCGACTTCGTCTGTGAGGCGGCCGCGACACGCCGTCCACGACGGCGTGTCGCGGCACGCCCACAGACGAAGTCGGGGAGCAGGAGGCGATGCGGTCCCTCAGGCGTCCACCCCGCCGGTCAGGGCGTGAGCGCGAGCCGCGCCTTCTCCGCCTCGACGTCGAAGTCGGCGGCGGGCCACTGGGGGTCCATGGCCTCCAGGTGCTCGAGCAGCAGGTTCGTCACCGCGAGCCGGGCATACCACTTCTGGTCCGCGGGCACGACGAACCAGGGCGCGTGGTCGGTGGACGTCTTCTCGAGGACGGCCTGGTACGCCTGCATGTACTCCGCCCAGTGAGCCCGTTCGTCGACGTCGCCCGGCCGGTACTTCCAGTGCTTGTCCTCGCGCTCCAGGCGCTCGGTCAGGCGGGCCTTCTGCTCGTCGCTCGAGATGTGGAGCATCACCTTGACCACGGTCGTCCCGCCGTCGACGACCTGCCTCTCGAAGGCGTTGATCTGCGCGTAGCGGCGGGACCATGTCGCCCGCGGAAGGAGGTCGTGCACGCGCACGATGAGGACGTCCTCGTAGTGGCTGCGGTCGAACACACCGATGTAGCCGGGCGTGGGCAGCGCACGGCGGATGCGCCACAGGAACGGGTGACGCTTCTCCTCGGGGGTCGGAGCCTTGAACGAGGTGATGTCGACACCCTGAGGATCCACGGCACCGACGACGTGGCGCATGATGCCGCCCTTGCCCGAGGTGTCCATGCCCTGGATGACGAGCAGCACCGAGCGACCACCGCCGCCCTTGGACTCTGCGTAGAGCCGCTCCTGGAGGTCGCCGAGTCGTGCCTGGAGCTCCCCCATGAGCTCCTCTCCCACATCCTTGTCGCCGGCGAAGTTCGGTGTCGAGCCGGTGTCGAGGTCCAGGATGCTCAAGCCGGACCCGACCCGTAGCACCTGTGACCACGGGACCTGTTGGACCGCCTCGTCCTTCCGCGCCGCCTTCGCCTTCTTGCGCTTCTTGTCCGCCTTCTTCGCAGCCTTGCCGGTGAGCTCGTCGTCGGAGTTCACCTCCGCATCCGGTAGCGCACCGTTCTCAGCGACCTCGGATGCCGGGATGGCCCCGACCCCCTCCCCCGACGTCGCGTCCTTGCCGGTCTTCTTCTTCTTCGCACCCTTGCCCATCGGCGCATCCTCGCAGACGGGGACGCCCCGACGCGGGCCCGGTGCATCCGGCGGTCAACGATGGTGCTGCCACACTTCCGACATGCGCGTCCTCCTCGATCCGCGTCGCCCCGCGCGACCCGGGGCCAAGCTCTCGGCGGCCGAGCTCGTCCAGCTCTACGCCTTTCCCACCTCCCGTCGATGGGTCCGCTCGAACTTCGTCACGTCTCTCGACGGATCGGTGGTTGGCGCCGACGGGCGGAGCGGCACAGTGAACACGCCACCGGACAACCGCGTCTTCGCACTGCAGCGCGAGCTGTGCGACGCGGTGCTCGTCGGCTCGGGGACGGTCGAGGCGGAGGGCTACCAGCGAGTCACCGCGACGCGGCGGCGGCCCTCTCCACCTGCGCTCGTCGTCGTGAGCGGCTCCGGGCGCCTCCCCGAAGGCCTTCGGACACCTCGGAAGGCTCGAGGGGCAGGGATGCTCGTGACCTGCGAAGCGGCGGGGCCCGCCCGGCTCGCCCACTGCCGTGAGGCACTCGGTGAGGATGCCGTGCTCGTCGCCGGTGACGAGCACGTCGACCTGCGGGTGGCACTCGACGGGCTCGCAGCCCGGGGTCTGCGGCACGTCGTCTGCGAGGGCGGGCCCACCCTCCTGCGGGCGGCCCTCGCCGCCGGCGTCCTCGACGAGATGGCACTCACCCTGGCGCCGAAGGTCGTCGGTGGGGCGGGGCCACGAGTGACCACCGGAGCACCACTCAACCCCCCGGACGGCATCCCCCTGCGTCCACACCTCCTCGTCGAGGAGGCGGGCACGCTGCTCGGCCTCTGGCGCGTCCGCCGCTAGGCCCCGCTCCGGATGCTCGCGAAGGCCGCGGGCCGGCGGCCACGAGGTCGCCGCCGTCGTGACCCTGACGCTACGTGGCGAACTCGCGGACGACCCGCTCCCACCGCTCCGGATCGGTGTTCCACTCCTTGCAGTGCCGGGCGACGTGCCACTCCTCGAACGTCACGAGATCCGGTCGCACCTCTGCGAGCGCCCGCGACGGCGCCACCGGCACGAACTCGTCGTCAGCGGAGTGGATGACGAGCATGCGGTGCTGCAGCTCGTCGGCCCGACCAACCCAGTCGGTCTTCGCCAGGTCCACTCCCTCGTGGACGCCGACGAGCCGGTGTCCCCAGCGGCGCGCCATCATCGCCCGCGCCAGGGAACCGACGTGGGCCGGCATCCGGTGTTGCCTCGCGTGGTGCGCCAGCACGTCGCCCCAGTCGACCACAGGCCCGTCGAGCACCACCCGCGAGACGAGCGAGGACAGCGGCGAGCGGTCGAGGAACTGGAGCACGATCGCCCCGCCCATCGACCAGCCGACGAGGAGCACCTCGCGGGCGCCGTGCTCCAGGGCGTGCTCGATCGCCGCGTCGACATCGCGCCACTCCGACAGCCCGAGCGCGTACCGGCCGTCCGGGCCGGCGGGGACACCCTCGTCGTTGCGGTAGGTCGGGACGAGGCACGTCCACCCGGCCGCGAGCAGCGGCGGCAGCGCCCGGACGGCCTCCTCGCGTCGCGCGCCACGACCATGGACCAGAACGGCCCAACGACTGCCGTCACGGTGCTCGGCCGGCACGAGCCAGGCCGGCATCGGGCCGAGCTCACCGGCATACGTCACGTGCTCGGTGTGCGCCCCGATGCTGACGTCCGGGGGTGCGCCGTAGTAATACGGGTTCCACCGCGCCGGCCCCGGCGCGAGGTACCCGCGGTCGACGGCGACGAGCTCGCGCTCGACCGTGCCGGATGCCGTGTCGACGCCCAGGACGTCACCGAGCCGAACGTGACCGAAACCGTCCTCGATCCAGAGCCCGTAGAGACCGGGGACGACGGTCTCCGGAGTGACGTCGAGCACCACGCTCGAGGATCCGGCGGCCCGGATGACGACATCATCGGGACGGTGCCGGTCCGGGGTGAGCACCTTGCGGGCGAAGTACGCCGCGGCCGCGATCGACCCGGCACCGGAGGCCACGGCCGTCGTGGCCCCGACGGCCGCCGTGGCGGTCACCACCTGACGCGCACGACTCGCGGGCTGAGCTCCCGCGGCGACGAGGGGACCGGCCGAGCGCGAACGCCACGGACGACCGGGCGCCGCGGGGCTCATCACCGACTGCCACCGGACAGCACCTGGGAGAGGTCGTAGGAGACCGGCTCCTCGAGCTGCTCGAAGGTGCAGTCCTCCGGGGCCTTGTCGGGGCGCCACCGCACGAACTGCGCGGTGTGCCGGAAGCGGACGCCCTCCATGTGGTCGTATCGGACCTCGACGACCCGTTCCGGACGCAGCGGTGTGAAGGACAGGTCCTTGCCGGCCGCCCACCGGCTCTGGGCGGCCGCCTGAGGAGTGCGGGTGCCCTCCTCCTGTGCGGCCCAGTTCCATGGGTGGTCGTCGAAGGTCGTCACGAGCGGCTGGAGCTCCTCGAGCAGCTCCTTGCGACGCGCCATGGGAAGGGCGCCGATCACCCCCACCGACAGCAGCGTCCCGTCGGCGTAGATGCCGAGGAGCAACGAGCCGACGGCATCGGCGCCCGACTTGTGCGTCCGGTAGCCCGCGACGACGCAGTCGGCCGTGCGCTCGTGCTTGATCTTGCTCATCGTGCGCTTGTCGGGCTCGTACGGGCTGTCGAGCTTCTTGGCGACGAGCCCGTCGAGCCCTGCCCCTTCGAACTCGGTGAACCAGTCGGCGGCGACCGTGCGGTCGGTCGTCGCGGGCGTGAGGTGGATCGGAGCCTGCGCGCCGGCCAGCGCCTGCTCGAGCAGCGCCCGCCGCTCGTGGAAGGGGCGCGTGGTGAGGTCCTCGTCGCCGAGAGCCAGGAGGTCGAACGCGACGAAGCGCGCGGGCGTCTCGACCGAGAGCTTCGTGACCCGGCTGACGGCGGGGTGGATGCGCTGGCTCAGCAGGTCGAAGTCGAGACGGTCCTCTCCCGGCCGCACGACGATGATCTCGCCGTCGACGACGCACTTCACGGGCAGGTTGGCGAGCGCCGCCTCGAGGATCTCGGGGAAGTACCGGGTCATCGGCTTCTCGTTGCGGCTGCCGATCTCCACGAGGTCGCCGGACCGGAAGACGATGGACCGGAAGCCGTCCCACTTCGGCTCGAAGCTGACGTCCTCACCGTCGAGTGCCTCGATCCCCTTGACCGGCTTGGCGAGCATGGGGGCGACCGGCGGGACGACCGGCATCCCCCACCGCTCGCGCTCGTCGGCGTCGCGCTCGGCCTTGGGCGCGAGGTACTCGGCATCCGCCTTGTCGGACCGGCGCTTGCTCGGCTGCACGCGCGGCGGCTCCCCGGGCATCTTCGGGTAGTCCGGGGGGAAGTTGAGCTCGCCCAGGCCGCGCTCCTCGACGTCGCGGTGCCACAGGGCCAGGGCACCGGTGACGTCGCCGGTGTCGGCCCCCATGCCTGCCCACGCGTCGCCGCGGTCCTCCAGCACGTCGGGCACGGTGAGGATCGTGAAGTCCCCGGGCGACACGGTGGAGAGCTCGGTCCACGTCACCGGCATCGACACCGGGGCGCCCGGCAGCGGTCGTGGGCTGTAGGCCGAGGCGATGGTGCGGTCACGGCAGGCCTGGTTGAAGTCGACGAAGACGCGCTCCCCCCTCTCCTCCTTCCACCACGAGGTCGTGACGAGGTCGGGCAGGCGGCGCTCGAGCTCACGCGCGATCCCGATGACCCCGTGGCGCACCTCGAGGAACTCGTGGGTCGGGGCGATCCTCGCGTAGACGTGCACGCCACGGTTGCCGCTCGTCTTGGCCCAGCCGGTGAGCCCGACCTCGGTGAGCACCTGGCGCAGCGTGTGAGCCGCCTCCACGGCATCCGCGAAGGTCCGGCCCGGCTGGGGGTCGAGGTCGATCCGGAGCTCGTCGGGGTTGTCGTTGTCGGCCGTACGCACCGGCCACGGGTGGAAGGTCACCGTGTTCATCTGTACCGCCCAGACCGCGGTGGCCACCTCGTCGACGACGATCTGCGGGTGGCGGCGCCCGCTGGGGTAACGGCACGACACGGTGCGCACCCACCCGGGCATGCCCTTGGGCGGGTTCTTCTGGTAGAACTCCTCGCCGTCGATGCCGTCAGGGAACCGCTGGAGCGTGATCGGCCGGTCGCCGATGTGCTGGACGAGCGGGTCGCCCACGGCCACGACGTAGGCGGCGAGGTCGCCCTTGGTGATGCCGGCATCCGGCCACATGAGCCGGTCGGGGCTGCTGAGCCGCACCTGCCGGGTGCCCTCGGGCCCCTCGACCTCCAGCACCTGAGCATCCGCCATGCGGCGAGCCTAACGATGGGGGCCGACGGGGCGACAGGTGCCGGGCCGGTTTCGGCGAGGAGAGTCGGGAACCATCCGGCCCGCCGCGATGTTGGTGTGGACATGACGACGAAGCCGACCAACCGTTCGTACGCCGTCGACCGCACCGAGGAGGAGTGGAAGGCCGTCCTCTCGCCGGAGGAGTACCACGTGCTCCGCCAGGCCGGTACGGAGCGGCCCTTCACCGGGGAGTACACCGACGCCAAGACCGTCGGTGTCTACGCGTGCCGAGCGTGCGGGACCGAGCTCTTCGCCTCGGAGACGAAGTTCGAGAGCCACTGCGGGTGGCCCTCGTTCTTCGCACCGCTCGCCGGGGACACCGTGGAGTACATCGAGGACCGCTCGCTCCCCGGTCGGCCACGCGTCGAGGTGCGGTGCGCACACTGCGGCAGCCACCTCGGGCACGTCTTCGAGGGCGAGGGCTACGACACCCCCACCGACCAGCGCTACTGCATCAACTCGATCAGCCTGACGCTGCGCCCGGCCACTCAGGACACGTAGGACTGCAGGCTTCTCCACGCCGTGCGGACGTCCTCCGTGTCGGCGTGGGGTGCGTGAAGCTCGCTCGCGTAGATCGCGATGTCGGCGAGGGCCCACGTGAGCCGGTAGAGCTCGAGGGCGTCGGGATCGAGCCGGATGCCGGTCAGCGCCGTGTACTCGCCGGCCACCCCAGCGTCCTCGGCCACGAGCCGCCAGAGGTCTCGCTCCGGCGGCGCGACGAGCACCGTGTCCCAGTCGACGAGCACCATCCCGGATGCCGTCGTGACCGTGTTCGCGCGGTGCGGCTCGCCGTGCGTCAGCACCCACTGTCCCCGCGCCGACCGCCGTGCGGCCGCGAGTGTCCCGTGGCGTGCCACGAGGCGGAGCACGGCGGCGCGCCGAGCACCCAGCAGCAGCCGTGCAGGCTCGCTGAACGGCCCACCTGTCCACGGCCTTCCGTCGTCGCCCACCCCGTCGAGCAGCGCCACGAGCTCGTCGAGCCTGGGAACGGTGAGGTCGTCCACACCGGCCGTGGCACGGCATCCCGGTGGGGCGCGGTGCAGGCGAGCGAGCAGGGCGACCACCGCCGACCTCTCCTCGGCGCTCTCGAACGGTCCCCACGAGTGGGTCCGTCCCTCGACGTGCGGGTGCAGCGCGATCGCGTACCGCTGGGTGAGCCTGTGCACCACCTCCCCGCCCCGCGTGGGCACCGGGGCCACCACGAACGGCATCCCGACCTCGTACAGCGCCCGGGCCGTCGTCAGGGCGGCGGCCAGCCGGCCCAGCGGCCCCTCGAGCGCCTCCCCGGCGCCGTGCCGCTTGGCCGCGAGGTCGTCGACGGTCGCGAACCAGCGGACCCCGTCGGCGACGACCCGCCAGTGGTGGCTCCCGAAGCCCACCGCGGCGTAGTCGAGGTCTGCGACGCGCAGCCCCCAGGCCGAGCCGAGCGCGTCACGGACCTCGTCGTCGGTGAGGTCGGCGGGCCGGGTGAGCACCCGACGAACCTACCCAGACCGCACGAACCCTCGCTGAGCGCGGAGACGGCTGCCTGGCGCACCAGCTCGCCACTCGTCGCGCGGAAGGAGCCGGGTCAGCGCTGACGGGCGAGGAGGGTGCGCACGGGCACCCGCGGCCCGGTGTAGAACGGAACCTCCTCGCGCACGTGCATCCGCGCCCTCGACGCCCGCAGCTCGCGCATGAGGTCGACGATGCGGTGCAGCTCGTCGGCCTCGAACGCGAGGATCCACTCGTAGTCGCCCAGGGCGAACGACGCGATCGTGTTGGCCCGGACGTCGGGGAAGTCGCGCGCCATCTTCCCGTGCTCGACGAGCATGTCCCGGCGCTCCTGGTCGTCGATGAGGTACCAGTCGTAGGACCGGACGAACGGGTAGACGCAGACGTAGCTCCGCGCGTCCTCGTCGGCCATGAACGCGGGGATGTGGCTCTTGTTGAACTCCGCCGGGCGGTGCAGGGCCGCCACGGACCACACCGGGTCCAGGTGCTCCCCGTATGCCGTGCGCAGGAACGCGTGGTACGCCTCCTGGAGCGCCTCGATCGTCTCGGCGTGCCACCAGATCATGACGTCCGCGTCGGCCCGCAGACCCGCGACGTCATACGTGCCGCGGACGATGACGTCGCGGGACGCGAGGTCGGTGAACAGCTCCTCGACCTCCGTGGCGAGCGCACCCCGGTCCTCGTCGCCGAGGGGCTCGGCCACGGCGAACACCGACCACATGGCGTAGCGGATCGTGTCGTTGATCTCGCGGATGCGGGAGGCGCCGGGCTTGGCGGGCGCGGGGCGGCTGGGCTCGGTCATGCGGGTCGGTCTCCTCGACGGGTGGTGATGGTGCGGAGGTGGTGGACGGTGGCGGCTGCCGCCCGGGTCGCGGAGGCGATGACGGCGGGCACGCCGACGCCGTCATAGGTGGCTCCAGCCACCTCGATACCGGGCAGCCGTGCCACGTCGGCACGGACGGACGCGACGGCGTCCACGTGCCCGACGGCGTACTGCGGGAGCCCGCCGCCCCACCGCTGCACGTGGGCGTCGACGACGCGCGGCAGCGGGCACGCGAGGGCCTCTCCGACCTCCGCGACGGACACCTCGACCAGCTCGTCGTCCGCACGCTGGAGGACGGCCTCCTCCCGCGCGCGGCCGACCGAGGCACGCAGGTGGACGACGTCGGGCGAGAGGTCGCCGGTCCAGGCCCACTTGTTCGCGCTGAACGTGCTCGCCTTGATCGTCCGGCCCTCCACCGGAGGCACGAGGAACCCCGACCCGGGCAGCGTCCCGAGCCCCGCCCTCTCCACCGCCAGGGTCACGACGGCGGTGGAGGCGGTCTCGACCTCACCGAGCACCCGTGCCGCCCTCGGTGCGTGCGGGGCGAGCAGCCGCCCCGCGGGCGTCGGTGGCACGCAGAGGAGAACCGCGTCGGCCTCCACGGTCTCCGGGGACGCCGCCGAACCGAGAACGAGCCGCCACCCCTCCTCCACCTGTTCGAGCCGACGCACGACCGCGAGAGTCCGCAGGACCGCACCTCGCGAGCGCAGTGCGTCGGCGACCAGACCCGGAAGTCGGCCGACCCCGCCGGTGAGCCCGGCGAAGGCGGAACGCGGTGCGCCGCCGTCGTCGGATGCCGTGCCACCGGTCGGCGGCGTGAGGAGACTCTCCCCGCGAGTCGCCCGGTCCCACAGCGTCGGGAGGGTGGCTTGCAGTGAGAGCCGACTGGCGTGACCCGCATAGACCCCACCGAGCAGCGGCTCGACGAGCCGGTCGACGACCGCCTGCCCGAGCCGGGTGGCCACGTACTCCCCCACCGGGACGTCCTCGCGAAGAGCCCCTCCCGGCCACGCCCGCTCGTCCTGAAGTCGCTCGACCTCGTCGTCGGCCAGGACTCCACGGGCCGACTCCGGATCGGTCGGCACGCCCATCAGCGTGGCCCGGGGCAGCGCCCGCAGGGCGCCGCGAGTCCACACGGAGGCGGAGGTCGTCGAGGGGGCCACCACGTCGCCGGCCGCTCCGACGCGACCGGCGAGGTCGAGGGCCTCGGGCCGGACGGCGAGCATCGCCTCGGCACCCACGTCGACGAGATGCCCGGCCACGAACTCCCTCCGCAGCTTGCCGCCCAGCCGGTCGCTTCCCTCGAGCACGGTGACCTCGGCCGTCGGTAGCCCGTCGAGCACGCGGAGGGCTGCGGCCAGACCGGCGATCCCCCCGCCCACGACGACGACATGGGGCCGGGTCGAGACGGCCGAGGTGGGCATGTCCTCAGCCTCTCACGCACCGTGCGGCCGCCCTGCGGACGGTCTCGGCCATGAGCGCCCCCGCGAGTCGTGACCGGATCGAGACCAGGACCGCGGAACCTCGGGGGCCGGTCCGACGCCGAAAGCTCAGCCCGCCACGACGAAGGAGTCCTCATGCGCACACCGGCCAGCCCCACGCGACGCATCACCCGCCCGCTCAGCACCACGGTCGCGGCCCTCGCGGTCGTCGCGGGTCTGACGGGCCTTGCGGGATGCAGCGGCGGCGGAGATGACGGCGAATCCACGAGCTCGGCGGGCTCGGCTGTCGACACCCGGGCTGCGACGCCGGGCAGCGACGAGCCGGCCGCCGGTGGGGAGGCCCCTCGCGACACCGGCAAGACCGTCACGGAGGCGGCCGTCGTCATGCCCGCCGTGCAGGACCGGAAGCTGGCCCGGCGGGCGACCATCGCCCTCACCGTGCCCGACGTCGACACGGCAGCCGGACAGGTGCGCACGATTGCCGCAGCCGCTCGTGGCATCGTCCTCGCCGAGGCCATCTCGAGTGAGCCGGACTCTCCTGAGCTCGGTGGTTTCAGCACGATCACCATCTCCGTGCCGACCGACGCCCTCGACGACACGATGGACCGGTTGGCCGCAGTCGGCGAGGTGCACTCCCGCAACACCTCCACCGAGGACGTCACCGGGCAGTACGTCGACACCCAGTCCCGCATGGAGACGATGCAGGCGAGCGTCGAGCGGGTGCGCGCCCTCATGGCTGAGGCGACCCGGCTGGCCGACATCGTGAGCCTGGAGGCCGAGCTCTCCCGCCGTCAGGCGGACCTGGAGTCCCTGCAGGCGCAGCTGGCCGCTCTCGAGGACGCGGTCGACCTCGCGCCCATCGAGGTGACCTTGAGCACCGACGAGACGGCACTGGAGGACCGGGACGACGACACCGGGTTCCTGGCCGGGCTCGCCGCCGGGTGGGACGCCTTCACGGCGTCCGTGACGGTGCTGCTCACCGCCCTCGGGGCGCTCCTGCCCTTCGCGGTCCTCGCCGCGCTCGTCGCCGTCCCGCTCCTCGTGTGGTGGCGCCGCCGCGGCACCCGACCCGTCTCCGGGGTCGTGCACCCGCGAGCCCCCCAGCGCCTGACTCAGCGGGCCGAGACCTCGTGGACGAGGTCGACCACGCGGGTCACGACGTCCGGGTCGGTGTCCGGCAGCACCCCGTGGCCGAGGTTGAAGATGTGCCCCGGCGCCGCACGGCCCTCGTCGACGATCTGTCGCACCCTGCGGGCGAGCGGCTCCCAGGGTGCGAACAGCAGGGCCGGATCGAGGTTCCCCTGGACGGCATACCGGCCACCCAGCCGGTCGAGCGCGTCCGGCAGCGACACCCGGTAGTCGACACCGACGACGTCCGCGCCGGCCCGACCCATGAGGTCGAGCAGCTCTCCGGTTCCCACCCCGAAGTGGATGCGGGGGACGTCGAGGTCGGCGACAGCGGCCAGCGCCGTCGCCGAGTGCGGCTGGACGGATGCCGTGTAGTCGGCGCGGCTGAGGACGCCGGCCCAGGAGTCGAAGAGCTGGACCACGGACGCCCCTGCCTCGGCCTGCACCCGCAGGAACTGCCCGGAGATCTGGGCCAGCTGGGCGCAGAGGTCGTGCCACAGCCGAGGGTCGCCGTGCATGAGCGCCTTGGTGTGTTCATGGTTCTTCGACGGCCCGCCCTCGACGAGGTACGACGCAAGGGTGAACGGTGCGCCGGCGAAGCCGATGAGCGGTGTCGCACCGAGCTCGCGGCCGAGCAGCCGGACCGACTCGGTGATGTCCGGCACATCCTCCGGGGTGAGGTCGCGCAGCTGCCGGAGGTCCGCACGGGTCCGGATCGGGTGGGCGACGACCGGGCCCACGCCGGGCACGATGTCGAGGTCGACCCCGATGGCCGCGAGCGGCACGACGATGTCCGAGAAGAGGATGGCCGCGTCGACGCCGTGCCGTCGCACCGGTTGCAGGGTGATCTCGGTGACGAGGTCGGGGCGACGGCACGACTCGAGCATGCCGACGCCCTCCCGCACCGCGCGGTACTCGGGGAGCGAACGCCCCGCCTGGCGCATGAACCAGACCGGAGTGCGTGACACCGGCTGCTGCCGAGCGGCTCGCACGAGCGGGGAGGCCGAGGTGGCCGCCCGCACGGCGTCGCCGGGAACGGGCACCCGGTGCGGCGTGGGGGTCGTGGTGTCGGGGCGCGTCACGACGCGACATCCTCGCATCCCGCGTGCCCTGTGCAGGACACCCGCCAGTGGATGTCGAAGGTCACAGGGCGACGACCGCGGCCCCGCCGACGGCCAGGACGACCCCGACCTGCTGCACCCGGCGGAGCCGTTCGTGCAGGACGACCCGCGCCAGCACCGCCGTGACGACCGGGTACAGCGAGCCGAGCACCGACGCGACGCTCACCTGCCCCCGCGAGGAGGCCACCGCGAAGAGCGCGTTGGCCGAGAGGTCCCCGCAGCCGATCGCCAGCAGAGCCGGCAGCTCACGCGCCGTGACACCACCTGCCGAACGCAGGAGCAGCGCCACCGCGACGAGGATCGTCACCGACGTGAGCCGCATCCCCCACAGGGTGAGCAGGGTGGACACGCGGGCCCCGCGGTCCAGGCAGAACAACGCCAGACCGAAACCCAGGGCCGCGCAGCCGGCGAGCACGACCGGGCGGGTGGACACCTCCCCGCTGAGCTCGGGCCCCGAGGCGAGGGTCACCCCCACGACGGCGACGAGCATCCCCACCCAGGCCCACGGTGACGGAACCTCCCCGCTCGCGACGCCGAGCGCCACCGGCACGACGACACCGAGCGCCGCGATGGGAGCGACGACGCCCATCGTGCCGGCCGAGAGCGCGGAGTAGAAGCAGATCAGCCCGGTCATCCCCGAGAGCCCGGCGGCCAGCGCCCACAGGGGCCACCCGTCCCATGTCACGGTGTCCCAGCGGAGCGCCACGAGCACCGAGATGACGAGGAGCGCGAGCCCCTGGGTCCACCCGACCACGGCGACTGCCGGACGGCGCCGTGAGGCGACCCCGGCGAAGAAGTCCGCGGTTCCCCAGGCGACCGACGACGCCAGGGCCAGGAGGCTGAGCACCGACCGAGACTACGAGGTGCCGCACCCGCGCCCGTCGACGCCCCGACCCGCTCCGGCGTGCCCGCGCGCCCCCGGCGGCCACACGGCATACATTGCTGGGGTGTCCAGCCGCACCGTGACCGGCCGGGAGTCGCCCGAGTTCGCCCGCGCTCTCGAAGGCCTCCACGGCGCCCGGCTGCGGCCGGAGATCCGCCTCACCGAGGTGCCCGCCCCCCAGCGCATCGCGCCGTATGCCGTCGCGCTCACCGCTGACGTCGCCGACCCCCGTGACACCGACGACGACCTGGCCTCCGGCCGGTTCGTCCTCCTCCATGACCCCTCGGCGCCCGAGCCGTGGGGGGGTCAGTGGCGCGCGGTGACGTTCGCGCGCGCCGAGCTGGAGCCGGAGCTCGCGACCGACCCCCTGCTCGGCGAGGTCGGCTGGAGCTGGCTCGTCGACGCGCTCGCGACCCGCGGCGTCCAGTACGTCGCGGAGGCGGGCACCGTCACCCGGGTCGTGTCGCAGAGCTTTGCCGGGCTCGCCGACCGGCCCGCCAGCGTCGAGATGGAGGTCCGCGCCTCCTGGACCCCGCTGGGTCCGGACGTCGGCGCGCACCTGCTCGCGTGGGCGGACCTGCTGTGCACCATCGCCGGCCTCCCTCCGCTGCCCGAGGGCGTCGTCGCCCTTCCCGGGCCCCGCCGCTGAATGAGCTCCGAGACCGCCGCCACAGCGTCCGAGGAGCCGACCGCCCGGTCGGTGCCCCTCGTCGAGCCTGCCGACGGCGTGCCTCACGTGGTGGAGACCGAACGCGAGCTCGAACGCGCTGCCCTGGCGATCGCCGCAGCCAGCGGGCCGGTCGCCATCGACGCCGAGCGCGCCTCGGGCTACCGCTACGGCCAGCGGGCCTATCTCGTCCAGGTCCGTCGCGACGGGGCCGGCACCTGGCTCATCGACCCCATCGGCTGTCCTGACCTCTCGCCCCTCGACCGGGCCATCGGTGCCGCGGAGTGGATCCTGCATGCGGCCACGCAGGACCTCGCCTGCCTCGCCGAGGTGGGCCTGCGACCGCGGCAGCTGTTCGACACCGAGCTGGCCGCTCGCATCCTCGGCCTTCCGCGGGTCGGCCTCGCCGCGGTCGTCGAGCACTACCTGGGCCTGACCCTTGCCAAGGAGCACTCGGCGGTCGACTGGTCGACCCGGCCGCTGCCCGAGCCGTGGCTGCGCTACGCGGCCCTCGACGTCGAGGTGCTCGACGAGCTGCGGAACCTCATGGGCGTCGACCTCGCGATGCAGGGCAAGGCGGAGTGGGCCAGGCAGGAGTTCAACGCCCTGCTGAGGTGGACACCCACCGAGCGGACCGATCCCTGGCGCCGGACGTCGGGCATGAACGCGCTGCGCTCGCGCCGCTCGGTCGCCATCGTCCGGGAGCTCTGGTACGTCCGGGACGACATCGCCCGTGAACGCGACACCTCCGTCGGCCGCGTCCTCCCGGATGCCGCACTGGTCGAGATCGCGGCGACCGCCCCGCAGACGACGGCGGACCTGCCCCGAGGCCACCGTGCGATCGCCCGCTACGGCCGCCAGTGGGTCGAGGCCGTGCGGAGGGCGTCCGAGATTCCCGAGGACGACCTGCCGCCTCGCACGCTCCCGTCCGACGGCCCTCCCCCGCCGCGGGTCTGGGCCGAGAAGAACCCCGTCGCCGCAGACCGGCTGGGGGCGACGAGGGCCGCACTCACCGTGTTCGCCGAGGAGCACGTCATCCCCGTCGAGAACGTGTGCTCCCCCGACCCGTTGCGCCGCGTCGTGTGGCAGCCGCCCTCTGACCGCGACAAGGCGGCGTTCACCCGGGCGCTGCTCGACCAGGGGACGCGGCCGTGGCAGGCGGAGATCGTGGCGCCGATGCTCGTCGCCGCCTTCGCGCAGTTCCCCGACTGACCCATCCAGCGCGCCGGGGCTGGCGAGTCGAGGGGTCACGACCCGCCGGCGCGCGGCTCGAACCATCGGCGTGTCGTGACCCCTCATCCACCTGCGTCATTGACAGGCAAGTGGTTGCTTGCCTATTGTCGATGACGTGGATGACGCGGACGCCCTGTTCAAGGCGCTGGCCGACCCAACCCGTCGTGCCCTGCTCGACGCGCTGTCCGAGCGCGACGGCCAGACCCTGTTCGAGCTGTGCGCCCGGATGGCGACCGCCCACGGCCTGACCTCCAGCCGGCAGGCGATCTCGCAGCACCTCGACGTGCTCGAGACGGCCGGGCTGGTGACCCGGCGGCGCGAGGGCCGCTACACCTTCCACGACCTCGACACCGCTCCGCTGGCGCCGCTGCGCGAGCGGTGGCACCACTCCGACGAGAGGACCCCCCGATGAGGATCACCCTGACCAGCGTCCTGGTCGACGACCAGGCCAAGGCGCTCGACTTCTACACCCGGGTGCTCGGCTTCGAGAAGAAGCACGAGGTGCCGATGGGCGAGTTCGCCTGGATCACCGTGGTCAGCCCGCAGGCCCGCGGCGGCGTCGAGCTCGTGCTCGAGCCCGACCAGCACCCGGCCGCCCGTCCCTTCAAGGAGGCCCTCGTGGCCGACGGCATCCCGTTCACGGCCTTCACGGTCGACGACGTCGAGGCCGAGCACACCCGGCTCGCCGCGGCCGGCGTGGTGTTCACCCAGCCACCCACGCCCATGGGTCCGGTGACCACCGCGGTGTTCGACGACACCTGCGGCAACCTCATCCAGATCCAGTCGCCCGTGTCCGAGTGACGCCCGTCACGCCGGGCCCTCTAGGGCACTAAGCGTCCGCTTAGTACGGTGGACCCCAGGGCCTTGGACGACCGGGTCCCCCACCCGCAAGCTCAGGGAGGCCACCGTGCCACGCGCGCTCCAGGAGGTCGTCTTCGTCGACGGCGTCCGCACCCCGTTCGGCAAGGCCGGCGAGAAGGGCATGTACGCGCAGACGCGCGCCGACGACCTCGTCATCAAGTGCATCCGCGAGCTCCTCCGTCGCCACCCCGAGCTGCCCGGGGAGCGGGTGGAGGAGGTCGCCATCGCGGCCACCACCCAGATCGGTGACCAGGGCCTCACCCTCGGCCGGTTGGCAGGTCTCCTGTCGGGCCTGCCCACCACAACCCCCGGGTACTCCATCGACCGGATGTGTGCCGGAGCCATGACAGCGGTGACGAACGTCGCGTCCTCGATCGGGTTCGGCGCCATCGACGTCGCGATCGCCGGCGGCGTCGAGCACATGGGGCGCCACCCGATGGGTGAAGGCATCGACCCCAACCCGCGGATCGTCGCCGAGCGCATCGTCGACGAGTCGGCCCTCGTCATGGGCAAGACCGCGGAGAACCTCCACGACCGCTTCCCGCACCTCACCAAGGAACGGTGCGACGCGTATGCCGTGAACAGCCAGCGCAGGCTCGCGGCTGCCTACGCAGCCGGGAAGGTGCAGCCGGACCTCGTGCCGGTGGCGACCCGCCACGTCGAGAAGGGCTGGGGTCTGGCGACGGTCGACGAGCCGCCCCGCCCGGGGACGACGCTCGAGGAGCTCGGCGCGCTGAAGACGCCCTTCCGGCCGCACGGGAAGGTCACCGCGGGGAACGCGGCAGGGCTCAACGACGGTGCCACCGCGTGCATCCTCGCCTCGCAGACTGCCGCCGCCGAGCTCGGCCTTCCGGTCAGGATGCGGCTCGTGTCGTACGGGTTCGTCGGTGTCGAGCCGGAGGTCATGGGCATCGGCCCGGTTCCCGCCACGGAGAAAGCGCTCCGCCACGCAGGTCTGACGATCGACGACATCGGCCTCCTCGAGCTCAACGAGGCCTTCGCCGTCCAGGTCCTGGCGTTCCTCGACCACTTCGGGATCGCGGACGACGACGAGAGGGTCAACCCCTGGGGTGGCGCCATCGCGACGGGCCACCCTCTCGCGTCGTCCGGTGTGCGGCTCATGACCCAGCTCGCCCGGCACTTCGAGGAACACCCCGAGGTCCGGTACGGCCTCACCGCGATGTGCATCGGCATCGGCATGGGCGGCTGCGTTCTCTGGGAGAACCCGCACCACGCCGACGACGGCAAGGAGTCCTGAGCCATGACGACCTCCACCCCCGCGACCGCGGTGTCGGCCCCTGACGACCTCACCGAGGTCGTGACGCACACCCCGGTCCAGGACGTGGCCCTGCCGGGCGGCGCCGGCATCCTGGCGCTCGTCACGCTCGACAACGGCCGCGACCACACCCGGCCCACGACCTTCGGACCGCGCGGCATCGCGGAGCTCAGTGCAACGGTCGAGCGGCTGCGCGAGCGGGCCGAGGCGGGCGAGATCCAGGCCGTGGCCATCACGGGGAAGCCGTTCGTGTTCGCCGTCGGGGCCGACCTGTCGGGCATCCCGAACGTCGTCGAGCGACGTCAGGCGACCGAGTTCGCGCGCGCAGGGCACGCGGCATTCGCGGCGATCATGGACCTGCCGGTCCGGACGTTCGCGTTCGTCAACGGTGCAGCGATGGGCGGCGGCGTCGAGCTCGCGCTCGCCTGCGACCACCGGAGCATCTCGGCCGGTGTCGCCGCGTTCGCCCTGCCCGAGACCTTCCTGGGCCTGCTCCCGGGCTGGGGCGGCTGCTACCTCCTGCCGAACCTCATCGGACCGGCGAATGCTCTCAAGGTCATCGTCGAGAACCCTCTCTCCCAGAACCGGATGCTCACGGCGAAGGAGGTCGCCGCCCTGGGGGTCGCCGACGTCCTCCTCGAGCCCGCCGACTTCCTCGAGGACTCGCTGCGCTGGGCTGCCGGCGTGCTGTCCGGCACCACCAGCCGGCAGCGCCCGGAGGTCGACCGCGACGAGGCCGTCTGGGCACTCGGCGTGTGACGCCGCGAGGAAGGTCGTGCTCGCGAAGTCGGCGGGGCGGGCCACGGGTGCGCTGCGCGCCGTCGAGCTCGTCCGCGCCGCGCGAACCGCCACCCGCGAGGAGGCCTTCACCGCCGAGGACGAGGCGCTGGGCGACCTCACGATGAGCGACGAGCTGCGGGCCGGCCTCTATGCCTTCGACCTCGTGCAGAAGCGGGCGAAGCGCCCCGCCGGCGCACCGGACTCCTCCCTCGCCAGACCGGTCACGAAGGTCGGCATCGTCGGGGCGGGTCTCATGGCCAGCCAGCTGGCGTTGCTCTTCGCGCGGCGGCTCGGCGTGCCGGTCGTGATGACGGACCTGGACGAGGTCCGCGTGGCCAACGGCGTCGGCTGGGTGCACGCGGAGGTCCAGGACCTCCTCGCCAGGGGCCGGGTGTCCCCTGACAAGGCGTCCTTCCTCACCCGGCTCGTCACCGGCTCGACGTCCAAGGCCGGCTTCGCCGACGCCGACTTCGTCATCGAGGCGGTCTTCGAGGAGATGTCCGTCAAGCGGCAGGTGTTCGCCGAGGTGGAGGCCGCCGTCTCCGCCGAGTGCGTCCTCGCCTCGAACACCTCGTCGCTCTCGATCACCGAGATGGCCAGCGCGCTGCGGCACCCGGAGCGGGTCGTCGGCTTCCACTTCTTCAACCCGGTCGCCGTGATGCCCCTGCTGGAGATCATCCCCGGGGAACGGACCGACGACAGCGCGCTGGCAACGGGATTCGCCACGGGTCGCGCACTGGGTAAGACGACGATCCGGGTCAAGGACTCGGCGTCGTTCGTCGTCAACCGCCTGCTCGGACGCTTCATGGGCGAGTTCTCCCGGATCGTCGACGAGGGCACGCCGGTCGCGACCGCGGACCGCGCGGTGGCCGGTCTCGCCCCCATGCCGCCCTTCGTCGTCCTCGGCCTGGTCGGGCCGACGATCGCGCTGCACAACATCGAGACGCTCAACCGTGCCTTCGGGGAACGGTTCCACGTCTCGCCGAGCCTGCGGCGTCTCGTCGAGGCCGGCAAGCGCGGTTACTACGTCATGGAGGACGGGCGGCCCGTGCCCGACCCGGAGGTGCTCGCGATGGCGGAGCGTCCGGAGAACCCGGTCGAGCTGACGGTCGAGCAGGTCCGCGAGCGCATCCTCGGGGTCCTCGCCGAGGAGGTGGGACTCATGCTGTCCGAGGGCGTCGTGGCGGCACCGATGGACATCGACCTCGCGATGATCACGGGGGCCGGCTTCCAGTTCTGGAACGGTGGGCTCTGCCCCCTCCTCGATCGAGAGGGCGCCTCGGAGCAGGTGCTCGGGCGACGGTTCCTCCCGCCCGGGGTCGCCAGCGTGCCGGTCGGCTGACCGCCCCCGCCGGGGCGCGGCGCGGCGGTCGGACAACTCCGAACACGTGACGCGTCGCCACCGATATCTCACAACTGAGATACCCTGTCGCGGTGACGACGACCACCACCTCGGACACCTACCTCACCCGGATCGGCACCCTCATCCGGGATGCCCGCCGCCACCAGGGGCTCACCCAGAGCGAGCTGGCCGACCTGCTCGGGACCAGCCAGAGCGCCGTCGCCCGCATCGAGCAGGGCAAGCAGAACCTCTCCCTCGAGATGCTGGCCCGGGTCGGCGAGAAGCTCGACAGCGAGTTCGTCTCCCTGGGTCACAGCGGACCCCAGCACCTGAGGATCGTCGGCGGGCGGAAGCTCTCCGGCTCGATCCCCGTGAAGACGAGCAAGAACGCCGCCGTCGCCCTCCTGTGTGCGAGCCTGCTCAACAAGGGCCGCACGACCCTGCGCAGCCTGGCCCGCATCGAGGAGGTCAACCGCATCATCGAGGTGCTCACCTCGATCGGCGTGCGTGTCCGGTGGCTACCCGACAGCAACGACCTCGAGATCATCCCGCCGGCCAGGCTCGACCTGGCGAGCATCGACGTCGAGGCAGCGCGGCGCACGCGCACGGTGATCCTGTTCCTCGGTCCGATGCTCCACGAGCTCCAGCACTTCCAGCTGCCGTATGCCGGGGGGTGCGACCTCGGGACGCGCACGGTCGAGCCCCACCTGTCCGCGCTCAAGGCATTCGGACTCGACGTGACCGCCACCCACGGGTTCTACCAGGCGGAGGTCCTGCCCGGACGGTCACCGCAGCGGGCCATCGTGCTCACCGAACGGGGTGACACGGTGACCGAGAACGTCCTCATGGCCGCCGCCCGCCATCCCGGGACGACGGTCATCCGCAACGCCTCCCCCAACTACATGGTCCAGGACCTGTGCTTCTTCCTCCAGGCCCTCGGGGTGGGGATCGAGGGGATCGGCACGACGACGCTCACGGTCACCGGGGTGGCCCGGGTCGACGTCGACATCGACTACTTCCCGTCGGAGGACCCGATCGAGGCGATGAGCCTCATCGCCGCGGCCGTCGTCACCGAGTCGACGATCACCGTCGAGCGGGTGCCGATCGAGTTCCTCGAGATCGAGCTGGCGACGCTGGAGGAGATGGGTCTGCGCTTCACCCTCACGGACGAGTACCGCGCGAACAACGGCCACACCCGCCTGGTCGACCTCACCATCCAGCCGGGACCCCTTCGGGCGCCGGTCGACAAGATCGCGCCGATGCCCTTCCCCGGTCTCAACATCGACAACCTGCCGTTCTTCGCGCTCATCGCCGCGTGCGCCGAGGGCACGACGATGATCCACGACTGGGTCTACGAGAACCGCGCCATCTACCTCACCGAGCTCAACAAGGTCGGTGGCCAGGTGCAGCTCCTCGACCCCCACCGCGTGATGATCACCGGGCCGACGCCGAAGTGGCGGGCCGCGGAGGTCATGTGCCCGCCCGCCCTACGGCCAGGGGTCGTCATGCTGCTCGCCATGCTCGCCGCTCCCGGCACATCGGTGCTGCGCAACATCTACGTCATCAACCGCGGTTACGAGGACCTCGCCGAGCGGCTCAACGCCCTCGGGGCGACGATCGAGACCTTCCGCGACATCTGAGGGGTGATCGCTCCGGCAGGCCCAGGGGCCGCCCGGGGTGGCGGGTCCCGCCACTGGTGCCCACCGCTCGCGGGGAGCACCATGGGGAGATGACGGAACCGACCGTGCTTCCTCTCCGCGGCCAGGTCGTCGCCGATGCCCGTGGGAACGGGCGGGCGCTGCGCGTGTCCTGGCACCCCGAGCACGGCGTCGCCGTCCTGTCGGTCTGGCGCGGCACGCTGTGCACCGCGACCGTCCAGGTCGAGGTCTCGGAGGTGCCACACCTCGTCGACGTCCTCGTCCGTGGCCTGGCGACCGGTTCCGCGCCGCCCAGTGAGCGCCCGGCGGCCGTCTGACGTCCGAGCCATTCCCCGAGCCGGCGCCCGGTGAAGGGCCTCGCTCACACGTCGACGGTCAGGCGAAGGGTCACGAGGTCGCCGACCTCCACGTGCTCGGCTCGGCGCACGAGGTCCTTGAGCGGGACGACGTACCCACCGTCTTTGGGCCACAGCGAGGTCGCCCACGCGGTCGTGCCGAGCCGCACGTCGACGGGGATCATGCCCCATCCGTAGCTCACGAGCGGAGCGGCCATCTCGAGTGCACCGCAGTCCCCCTCGGGGACGGACACGAAGTGGTACGGCGCCGGCCCCCGCCAGTGCCACACCTCACCGGTGAACTCCAGCTCCACCGGGCCAGCATAGGGAGCGTCGACGCCAGGAGCGGGCCGGTGCGACAGACCCCTACTCCCGACGCGCGACCCAGACCTCCTCCGCGGGCCACCGGGCTGCCCACTGCGGCGAGACGATGTCGTAGAAGGGGTGTTCGGTGCGGTCCGACGGGGCGAAGACCTCGTGCAGGGCGTCCACGACGAACCCGGACCGGCGCAACAGGCGCACCCAGTCGCCGTGCGACGGGTGGAACTCGACGCCTCCGCCCGGCCACCGCACCCGGTACGCCTCCGGGTAGCCGCGGAGCAGCCGCTCCTCGGCGACCCCCGCGTCGGCCGGCACGCACAGGGCCGAGAGGTGGCTGTTCGTGAGGAACACCAGGCGCCCGCCGGGTCGCAGCAGCCGGGAGGCCTCCGGGAGCCACTGCTCGGGGTCGCACCATGCGGCCGCGCCGTGCTCGCTGACGACGAGGTCGAAGCGACCGCTCGCGAGAGGCACCCGCTCGACGTCGCCCTGCACGAGGGGGAAGTCGGGGCCGAGCCGGTCCCGCAGCCGGCGGGCGGTCGCCAGCTGCTCGCCGGACAGGTCGACCGCCACCGGTCGCGCCCCGGCACGGGCGAGCCACGCCGAGAGGTAGGCGGTGCCGCACGCGAGCTCGAGGACGTCCAGGCCATGGACCTCACCGAGGACACCGAGCTCCCGTTCGGGCACGGCGAACAACCCCCACACGACATCCGACCGACCCCAGAGGTCCTCGGCCGCGGCATCCGTGAAGCGCTCGTTGACCACGGCCCAGAGCGCCCGGTTGAGGGCCAGCTCGTCGGCGCGGGAGTCCGTCACCCGCCTCATGCTAGGCGCGGTCCGTTCCACGGGAGGCGACGGCCGACGGCGTCGGCGGTCCGGAGATCGACAGCCCGGGGACGACACCCGGCCCCACGCCTCAGCGCGTGACCGCCTCCTGCACCCGGCGCTCCTCGTCGTCGGTGAGACCCGCTGCCCGAGGCACGTCCCGCACCTCCTCGAAGGCGAGCGCGTCCCGGAGCGTGTCGCGCAGAGGGCGCACCCGCAGACCGGCCGCGCGCGCCCGCGCGGTGCCCAGCGTCGCGAAGCCCCGCCACTGCGGGTCGTCGATCCAGAGCGGCAGGGATGAGGGCCCCATCCACGAGGTCACGCCCAGCTCGGCGAGCAGGCCGGGCGGCACCTCGAGAGGGGAGGCCGTCGACCCGGCGACCTGCGCAGCCGCCGTGAGCACGTCGGCCAGGGTCGTCGTGGGGCCTGTCGCGTTGAACGTCCCCTCGAACCGCTCCTCGGCCGCCGAGACGAGCCAGGTGGCGAGGTCCCGGACGTCGATGATGGCGCAGGGGAAGTCGCGGTCTGCCGGAACGACGACCCGGTCCCCGACGGGATGGGCGAACCGCCACGGCCAGTAGCCGGTGCGGCCCGACCAGTCACCGGGACCACCGATGAGTCCGGATCGGACGATGGTCGCGGTCGACGCACCCTCGCGCACGGCGTCCTCGCACGCCACCTTGGCCTCGCCGTAGACCTCCATGCTCTCCATGACGTCCGCGGCCAAGGGCTCTCGCACCGGAGCGTCCTCGTCCTGCTCGAGGGACGAGAAGGAGGCGTACGCGTTGCCCGAGGAGACGAAGACCCAGTGCCGTGCCTCGCAGGTCCCGCACCGCGCGACGGACGTGGCCGGGATGCCGTGCCACGTCGAGGACGGTGTCCCACGTGGTGCCCGCGACGGCATCCAGGCCACCTTCGTGGTCGCGGTCCGCCGCGACGAACGCCGTGCCAGGTGCTGCATCACCGTTGCCGCGGGCGAGGCACGTGACGTCGTGTCCGCGCGCCACCGCATCCTGCGCGATGGTTCGCCCCAGCCACGCCGTGCCACCGAGCACGAGGAGTCTCATGCCGTCAGCCAACCGCGCGAGTGCGGGATGGCACCAGAGCGTTCGCGCTCGGCAGAGCGACCCGCGCCGGCCGTCCGAGCGACCCGCGCTGCCCGTCAGGTGAGGCGTGCGCGCACCGAGGCCGCGATGGCCTCCGGTGTGAGGTCCGCGGCGTCGAGGACCTGACCTCGTGACCCGTGCTCGAGGAAGCGCTTGGGGAGGCCGTAGGAGTCGACGGGCACGTCGGAGCCGGCGTCGCGGACGGCGAGAGCGACCTGGGAGCCGATGCCCCCGACGACGACGTGGTCCTCCACGACCGCCACCCGGCGCGCCGACGACGCCAGAGCCACGAGGTCGGGGCCGACCGGAAGCACCCAGACCGGGTCGACGACCCGCACGCGAACGCCCTCGGCTCCGAGCTTCTCGGCAGCGGTGAGCGTCGTCGCCGCCATCGACCCGACCCCCACGAGCAGCACGTCCACGTCGTCGGCATCGGGCTCGGCGAGGACGTCGACCGTGCCGACGGCGCGGACGGCCGTGATCGGGTCACCGACGGTGCCCTTGGGGAAGCGCACCACCGATGGCGCGTCGGCGATGTCGACGGCGGCGTGGAGGGCTCGCACGACCTGCTGACCGTCGCGGGGGGCGGCGAGGTGCAGCCCGGGCACGACACCGCTGATCGTCATGTCCCACATCCCGTGGTGCGAGGCACCGTCCGGGCCGGTGATCCCCGAGCGGTCGAGCACCACGGTGACGCCGGCCCGGTGGAGGGCGCAGTCCATGAGCAGCTGGTCGAACGCCCTGTTGAGGAAGGTGGCGTAGACGGCGACGACGGGGTGCAGCCCGGCATACGACAACCCGGCCGCCATGGTGAGCGCGTGCTGTTCGGCGATGCCGACGTCGAACGTGCGCTCCGGGAAGCGCTCACAGAAGTCCTTGAGCCCGACCGGGATCATCATGGCGGCGGTGATCGCCACGACGTCGTCCCGCCCCTCGCCGATCTCGACCATCGCCTCGCTGAACTCGTCGGTCCAGCTGCGCCCGGCGATCTCCAGCGGCAGTCCCGTCTCCGGGTTGATGACGCCGACGGCGTGGAACTGGTCGCCCTCGTCGTTGACGGCGTGCTCGTAGCCACGACCCTTCTGGGTGAGCACGTGCACGAGGACCGGCCCGCCGAACGCCCTCGCCTTGCGCAGGGCGGCCTCGATCGCGGGCTCGTCGTGCCCGTCGACCGGACCGAGGTACTTGAGACCGAGGTCCTCGAACAAGCCCTGCGGCGCGACGATGTCCTTGATGCCCTTCTTCACGCCGTGGAGCGTCTCGTACATCGCCCCGCCGACCACCGGAGTGCGCGAGACGGTGGTCTTGCCCCAGTCGAGGAAGCGTTCGTACCCGCGCGTCGTGCGCAACGTCGCCAGGTGGTCGGCCAGGCCACCTCGGGTGGGGGCGTAGGAGCGCTCGTTGTCGTTGACGACGACGACGAGGGGGAGGTCGGAGTCGGCGGCGATGTTGTTCAGGGCCTCCCACGCCATCCCGCCGGTGAGCGCGCCGTCACCGATGACGGCCACGGTGTGCCGGCCGGTCTGGCCCTGGACGACCCGCCCCGCCGCGATGCCGTGCGCCCAGGAGAGCGAGGTGGAGGCGTGCGAGTTCTCGACGACGTCGTGATCGGACTCCGCGCGGCTCGGGTAGCCGGACAGCCCACCCTGGGTGCGGAGCCCGGAGAAGTTCCGTCGTCCGGTGAGGAGCTTGTGGACGTAGGACTGGTGACCGGTGTCGAAGACCACCGTGTCCTCGGGTGAGCTGAACACCCGGTGGATCGCCATGGTGAGCTCGACGACGCCGAGGTTGGGTCCGAGGTGGCCGCCGGTGCGCGAGACCTCATCCACGAGGAAGCGCCGGATCTCCTCCGCGAGCGCGGGCAGCTGGTCCGGGCGCAGCGCCTTGAGGTCCTCGGGTCCCCCGATGCGCTCGAGCAGGCTCACCGGTGCCTACCTCCTGGTCTCCTCACGGCACACGAACCACCTGAGTCTAGGGGCTGGGCGCCGAACGATCCCCACGGACCGGGGTGCCCTCCACCACTCCGCCACGTCGTCGCCGCACGACCTTCACAGGCGGGGAACGAACTCGAGCCCGCGCAGGGCGTCGAGGAGCAGTCCGGCGGCACGCCGGGCTGCCAGCAGCCGGACACCCTCGGCCTCGAGGTCACCGAGCACCTGGGCCACCCCCTCGGGGCCGATGTCGTCGACGAGGTCGACCCGCACCTCGCGGTACGCCGACCGCATGGCGTCGAGCTGGGCGTCGAGGTGGCGCACCGTGAGCCAGGCGAGCGCCACCGGATGCCGTCGCCACGCCGGGTGGAGCCGGTAGTCCGGGGGGCAGTGGTCGAGCAGCCACGCGCTCGCCCGGTGGTCCCAGCCGCGCTCCCCCGGCGGCGGCACCCCGGGTGGCCACCCCGGCGGCCCGCCCGCGCCCGCGCCTCCGGCCGCGGACCGCTGCCGTGCGGGTGACCCGGGGCTGCCCGCACGCAGCGGCGGACCATCGGGCGCCGCAGGGTCGAACATGTGTTCGATGATACGCGCACCGACCACATCGTGGACCACGTCGCAGTCAATAATGGGGCGTTATAGATTTCATCACGAGGACTAATCGCTATCCGTTGAGGACCGATGAGCACGCACACGACCGACAGCACGACGGCTCGGGCGCTCCGTCCGCCCCGCGCCGGCCGCTCCAACGGCCAGTGGGCGGTCGACGGTCGGGCGGCGCTCAACGCCAACGAGGAGATGAAGGCGGCGGGCGGCGGACTCGAGGTGCGGGAGCGCATCGAGACGGTCTACGCGGTCCAGGGATTCGACTCCATCCCCGACGACGACCTCCACGGCCGCATGCGCTGGTGGGGCCTGTACACCCAGCGTCGGCCCGGCATCGACGGCGGGCGCACCGCCACCCTGGAACCGCACGAGCTGTCGGACCGCTACTTCATGCTCCGGGTCCGCCTGGACGGTGGCGCCCTGACCCTGGGTCAGCTCCGTGTCCTCGCCGGCATCTCCCGGGACTTCGCCCGCGACACCGCCGACATCAGCGACCGCCAGAACATCCAGTACCACTGGATCCGCGTCGAGGACGTGCCGGAGATCTGGCGCCGGCTCGAGGAGGTCGGCCTCCAGACGACCGAGGCGTGCGGCGACACCCCACGCGTCGTCCTGGGCAGCCCGTTGGCGGGGATCGCCGCCGACGAGATCATCGACCCGACGCCGGCGATCGAGGAGATCACCAGCCGATTCATCGGCGATCCCGAGCTGGCCAACCTCCCCCGCAAGTTCAAGTCCGCGGTCACCGGCCACCCGAGCCTCGACGTCGTCCACGAGATCAACGACATCTCCTTCGTCGGCGTCGAACACCCCCGACTCGGCGCCGGCTACGACCTGTGGGTCGGCGGCGGACTCTCGACCGCTCCCCGGCTCGCCGAGCGGCTGGGCGTCTTCGTCGAGCCCGAACGGGTGGCCGAGGTCTGGCACGGAGTCATCCGCATCTTCCGTGACCACGGCTACCGGCGCCTGCGGACCAAGGCCCGCCTCAAGTTCCTCCTCGCGGAGTGGGGGCCGGTGACGTTCCGCGAGGTGCTCGAGCGCGACTACCTCGACTCCCCACTCCCCGACGGACCTCCCCCCGCACCAGCGACCGGTCCGGGTGACCACGTCGGAGTCCATCTCCAGAAGGACGGCCTCCACTACGTCGGAGCCGCCCCGGCCGTCGGCCGGGTCAGTGGTGCGGTGCTCGCGGGCCTGGCGGACCTCATGGAGGCAGCCGGCAGCGAGCGGCTTCGGCTGACCCCGCACCAGAAGCTCGTCGTCCTCGACGTGCCTGCGACCCGGTTGGACGACCTCGTGTCCGGCCTCGAGCGGCTCGGACTGTCGGTCACGCCCAGCGTGTTCCGCCGCCACACGATGGCCTGCACCGGCATCGAGTACTGCAAGCTCGCCATCGTCGAGACCAAGGCGACCGCGACGAGCGCGATCGCCGAGCTCGAGCGCCGCCTCGCCGACCTCGACCTCGACACGCCGATCACCCTCAACGTCAACGGCTGCCCGAACTCGTGCGCCCGCATCCAGGTCGCCGACATCGGGCTGAAGGGCCAGATCGTCACCGTCGACGGCGAGCAGGAGGCCGGCTTCCAGGTGCACCTCGGGGGTGGGCTGGCGTCCACCGACCGTGAGGAGGCCGGGCTCGGCCGCACCGTGCGCGGGCTCAAGGTGACCGCGGAGGGCCTCCCCGACCTCGTCGAACGGCTGGTGCGCCGCTACGTCGTCGGCCGCGAGCCGGGCGAGACGTTCTCCGGCTGGGCCCACCGCGTCGACGAGGAGGAGCTCCGATGACGACCAGCACACGGGGCAGCACCACCACCACCCGCCGCGGCCGCGACGAGCTGCGTGCGCTGGCCGACCGGGGCGCCCGAGAGCTCGGCCCGGATGCCACGGCCGACGACGTGGCGGCCTGGGCCGCGCGCACCTTCCCCGGCACGCTCGCCGTCGCGTGCAGCATGGCGGATGCCGTGCTTCCGGCGGTCGTCGCGAACCATGCCCCCGGGGTGGACGTGCTCTTCCTCGACACCGGCTACCACTTCGCCGAGACGTACGGCACCCGGGACCAGGTCGCCCACGAGCTCGACGTCACCGTCGTCGACGTCACGCCCACCCTCACGGTGGCCGAGCAGGACGCCGAGTACGGGCCTCGGCTCCACGAGCGTGACCCGGCCGCGTGCTGCCGGATGCGCAAGGTCGAGCCCTTGCGGGCGGCACTGGCCGGCTACGAGGCGTGGGTGACCGGCATCCGTCGTGACGAGGGACCGACTCGGGCCGACACACCGCTGGTGACGTTCGACGAGCAGTTCGGCCTGGTGAAGCTCAACCCGCTGGCGGCATGGACCTTCGACGAGGTCGTCGACTACGCCAACGACCACCGCGTGCCTGTGAACCTCCTTCTCTCCGACGGCTACCCGTCCATCGGGTGCGAGCCGTGCACCCAGCGTGTCGAGCCCGGGAGCGACCTGCGGGCCGGGCGCTGGGCCGGCTCTGCCAAGACCGAGTGCGGACTGCACCAGTGACCACCGACATCCTGACCGAGGTACCACCCGTGACGATCGACGTGACCACCGTCCCCACGACCGCGCCGCCGGCCGACCTGCCGGTGCTCAGCCAGCTCGACGTCCTCGAGAGCGAGGCGATGCTCGTTCTCCGCGAGATCACCGCCGAGCTCGAACGCCCGGTGCTGCTGTTCAGCGGCGGCAAGGACTCCGTCGTCATGCTCCATGTCGCGGCGAAGGCGTTCTGGCCGGCTCCGATCCCGTTCCCGGTGCTCCACGTCGACACCGGGCACAACTTCCCCGAGGTGCTCGCCTACCGTGACGCCACCGTCGAGCGGCTCGGGCTGCGCCTCGAGGTCGCGTCGGTCCAGGACTGGATCGACGACGGCCGGCTGCGCGAGCGGGCGGACGGCACCCGCAACCCGCTCCAGACCCAGCCCCTCCTCGACGCCATCGCCCGGCACCGGTTCGACGGCGTCTTCGGTGGCGGTCGGCGCGACGAGGAGAAGGCACGCGCCAAGGAGCGGGTCGTCAGCCTGCGTGACGACTTCGGCCAGTGGGACCCCAAGAACCAGCGGCCCGAGCTGTGGAACCTCTTCAACCCACGGCACCGGCCCGGTGAGCACGTCCGGGTGTTCCCGCTGTCGAACTGGACCGAGCTGGACGTGTGGCGGTACGTCGAGCGCGAGGGCATCGAGCTGCCGGCGCTCTACTACACCCACGAGCGCGAGGTCTTCTCGCGCGACGGGATGCTGCTCGCCGTGGGTCCGTGGTCACGGCCGCGGGCCGACGAGACGGTCACTCGGCGCCGGGTGCGCTACCGGACGGTGGGCGACATGTCGTGCACCGGCGCCGTCGAGAGCGAGGCCGTCTCGGTCGCCGACGTCGTCGCCGAGGTCGCGGCCTCCACCCTCACCGAGCGCGGGGCGACCCGGGCCGACGACCGCATCTCCGAGGCCGCCATGGAGGACCGGAAGAAGGAGGGGTACTTCTGATGCACCCCGTGAAGTTCGCCCACGCAGAGCGTGGGACCCGCGCTCGCCGCGCCCACGCGCGGGTCCCACGCTTCGCGTGGGCGCGTGGGACCCGGCTCCGGTACTTCACGGGGGCCCCGCGATGAGCACCCTCCTGCGGCTCGCGACCGCCGGGTCGGTCGACGACGGGAAGTCGACCCTCGTCGGCCGCCTCCTCCACGACAGCCAGTCCGTCCTCACCGACCAGCTGGACGCGGTGGAGCGGGTCAGCCGGGACCGGGGCCTCACCTCCGCCGACCTGGCCCTCCTCACCGACGGACTGCGGGCCGAGCGCGAGCAGGGGATCACCATCGACGTGGCCTACCGCTACTTCGCCACGGCCCACCGGTCGTTCGTCCTCGCGGACTGCCCCGGGCACGTCCAGTACACCCGCAACACCGTCACCGGTTCCTCGACCGCAGACGCCGTCGTCCTCCTCGTCGACGCTCGCAAGGGGGTCCTCGAGCAGACGCGGCGGCACCTCGCCGTCGCGGCGCTCATGCGGGTGCCGCACGTCGTCGTCGCGGTCAACAAGATCGACCTCGTCGACCACAGCGAGGACGTCTTCCGCGCAGTCGCTGCCGACGTCCGCGCCATCGCCGTCGAGCTCGGCATCCCCGACGCACACGCCGTCCCCGTGTCCGCCCTCGTCGGGGACAACGTCGTCGACCGCTCGACGAACACCCCCTGGTACGACGGGCCGTCGCTCCTCGAGCTCCTCGAGATCCTTCCTCCCGACACCGACCCCGCCCACGAGTCGTTCCGGATGCCGGTGCAGGTGGTCCTTCGCCCGCAGGGCGCCGCGCGATCGCCCGAGCAGGTCGAGTACCGGGGCTATGCCGGTCAGCTCGCGTCCGGATCGGTGCGGGTGGGCGAGGACGTCGTCGTGCTGCCCTCCGGCACCCGCACGACCGTGGCGGGCATCGACCTCGGCGAGCGGTCGCTCGATGTCGCGGTGGCCCCTCAGTCGGTGACGATCCGGCTCGCCGACGACGTCGACGTGAGCCGTGGTGACCTGCTGTGCGCGGCATCCGATCCCGTCGAGCTGCGCCAGGAGGTGCAGGCCCTCGCGTGCTGGCTGGGTGACGAGCCGCTGCGCCCGGGCGCGCGGCTCCTCGTCAAGCACGGCTCGCGCACCGTCGTGGCCATGGTGCGCTCGGTCGACGGCCGCCTCGACCTCGACGCGATGCGGCTCGCGCCCGCAGAGCGCCTCGAGCTCAACGACATCGGCCGCGTGACAGTCCGGTTCGCCTCGCCCCTGCCGGTCGAGGACTACTCGACCTCTCGGCGCGGTGGTGCCTTCCTCCTCGTCGACCCGGACGACGGCCGAACCCTCGCGGCGGTCATGGCCGGGGCACTGGCCCCCGGGGAGCACCCCGGATGACGCTCGCCATCGGGCTCGACGTCACCGGGCGGCGTGTCGTCGCGGTCGGAGGCGGGCCGGCGTCCGCCTCCGGCGTCTCGACCCTTCTCGCCGCCGGCGCCCTCGTGGAGGTCGTGGCGCCGTATGTCTGCGAGGAGCTGGCGGTCCTCGTCGCCTCGGGTGACGTCGCCTGGGCGCCCAGGGACTACGAGGGGCGGCGAGACCTGGACGGCGCCTGGCTCGTGCACACGGCCACCGGCGACCTGGATGTCGACGAGGCGGTGCGGGCCGATGCGCTCGACCTTCGGGTGTGGTGCCTGGCACCGGCGGCGTCGGACGCGATGGCCGATCTGCCGGCCACGACGTCGGTGGCAGCCGCGGACATCACCGTGACCGTCGCTGCCCACACCCACTCCGACCGTGCCCTCGCCACCGACGTCGTCCGGGAGGTCGGCGCCGTGCTGGCGAGCGGGTCGCTCGACCTGCGCCGGCGCACGCCGCGTCCGGGGTCTGGCTGGGTGGCCCTCGTCGGAGGCGGCCCCGGCACGGACGGCCTGCTGACCACCCGCGCCCGAGAGCTGCTCTCCGTCGCCGACGTCGTCGTCGTCGACCGCCTCGCGCCGCGAGGGGTCGTCGACCGGCTGCCGGCGAACGTCCGGGTGGTCGACGTCGGCAAGGCCCCCGGACGCCACACCGTCCCGCAGGAGGAGATCAACGCGCTGCTCGTGGAGGAGGCCCTCGCCGGACGGGCGGTGGTCAGGCTCAAGGGTGGTGACCCCTACGTCCTCGGAAGGGGCGGCGAGGAGCGACACGCGTGCGAGGCCCACGGCATCCCCGTGGAGGTGGTTCCGGGGGTGACGAGCGCCGTGGCGGTGCCCGCCGCGGCCGGCATCCCGCTCACGCACCGGGGCGTCGCCCGGGGCTTCACCGTGGTCACCGGCCACGAGGACCTCCCGGCGGTCCCGTCCGGTGGCGACCACACAGTCGTCCTCCTCATGGGGGTCGGACGGCTGGCCCGCTCGGCCCGGGCGCTGGTCGACGCGGGCCGGTCGCCCACGTGCCCGGTCGCCGTCGTCGAGCGCGGGTTCCTCCCCGGCCAGCGAGTGACGTTCGGGACGCTCGCCGACATCGCCGAGACGGCCCGGGCAGCCGGGGTGGAGAACCCGGCCGTCGTCGTCGTCGGTGACGTCGTGCGCTTGAGCCCGCTCCACCCGGCACGGCCGTCGCTCCCACCGCCCCGACCTCTGTAAGCGGTCCGGGCCGCAGACACGGCGTTCGCCACTGGACACCTCGGAATGCGTACGCCCTGTCGGACCTCGGGCACTCGTCGCCGGCTGACCCGGCCGTGCGGTCGACACCCTGGGGCGCCGGGCTCACGGCGTCCCGCGGGCTCGGTGTCAGCTCACCAGCGAGCGGAGGACGTACTGGAGGATGCCGCCGTTGCGGTAGTAGTCAGCCTCCCCGGGGGTGTCGATCCGCACGAGCGCCTCGAAGCTGGTCTGCGCACCGTCCTCCGTCGTGACCGAGACGGTGACGGTCCGTGGCGTCGTGCCCTCGTTGAGCTGCTCCACACCGGAGATCGCGAACGTCTCCGTCCCGGTGAGGCCGAGGCTCTCGGCGTTCTCGCCCTCGGCGAACTGCAGCGGGAGGACGCCCATGCCGATGAGGTTGGAGCGGTGGATGCGCTCGTAGGACTCCGCGATCACGGCGCGGACGCCGAGGAGTGCGGTGCCCTTGGCGGCCCAGTCCCGCGAGGAACCGGAGCCGTACTCCTTGCCCGCGAGGATGACCAGCGGCACTCCCGCATCCTGGTAGGCCGCCGCGGCATCGAAGATCGTCGTCTGTTCTCCACCGGAGAGGAAGTTGCGCGTGAAGCCGCCCTCGACGTCGTCGAGCAGCAGGTTCTTCAGCCGGATGTTGGCGAAGGTGCCCCGGATCATCACCTCGTGGTTGCCGCGGCGCGAGCCGTAGGAGTTGAAGTCCTTGCGCTCGATGCCGTGGTCGGCGAGGTAGCGGCCTGCGGGCGAGTCGGCCTTGATCGACCCGGCGGGGCTGATGTGGTCGGTGGTCACCGAGTCGCCCAGCCTCGCGAGCACCCGGGCCCCGCGGATGTCCGTGACGGGCGTCGTCTCCGGGCGCATGCCGTCGAAGTACGGAGGCTTGCGGACGTAGGTGGAGTCCGGGTCCCAGGCGAAGACGTCCCCCTCGGGCGTGGGCAGCGACTGCCACCGCTCGTCACCCGCGAAGACGTCGGCGTAGTCGGAGGTGAACATGTCCTTGTTGATGCTCTCCGCGATGGTTCGCTCGACGTCCGCGGGGGCGGGCCACAGGTCCCGAAGGAAGACGTCGTTCCCATCGGCGTCGCGACCCAGGGACTCGGTGTCGAAGTCGAAGTCCATCGTGCCGGCGAGCGCGTAGGCGATGACGAGCGGCGGGCTGGCGAGGTAGTTCATCTTGACGTCGGGGTTGATCCTGCCCTCGAAGTTGCGGTTGCCCGAGAGCACCGACACCACGGCGAGGTCGTGCTCGTTCACGGCGTGGGAGATCTCGTCGTTGAGGGGACCGGAGTTCCCGATGCACGTCGTGCAGCCGTAGCCGACGAGGTGGAACCCGAGCTTCTCGAGGTAGGGCCACATGCCCGCCTTGTCGTAGTACCCCGTGACCACCTTCGAGCCCGGGGCCATCGACGTCTTCACCCAGGGCGGCACGGAGAGCCCCCTCTCGACGGCGTTCTTCGCGAGCATCGCCGCGGCCATCATCACCGAGGGGTTCGAGGTGTTCGTGCAGCTCGTGATCGAGGCGATGGACACGATGCCGTGGTCGATCTCGAAGCTGGCGCCCTCCGGCGTCGTCACCGTGACCGGCTGACGCGGCCGGTCCTCACCGGTGCCCTCGTCGGCCGGCTTCTCCCCGCCGTTGTCGCGGTCGACCCCGACCCCGCTCGTGGCCGTCGGGTCGCTCGCGGGGAAGCTCGCCCCCGGGCCGCGGTCGCCCTCATGGTGCGCGACATACGTCGGGAGGACCTTGCGGAAGGCGGTCCTGGCCTCTGTCAACGCGATCCGGTCCTGTGGCCGCTTCGGACCGGCGATGGACGGGACCACGGTGGACAGGTCGAGCTCGAGGTACTCGCTGTACCGCGCCTCGGGCTGGTCGGGGCCCGACTGCAGCCACATGCCCTGTTCCTTGGCGTAGGCCTCGACGAGCGCGACGGACTCCGCGGACCTGCCGGTGAGGCGAAGGTACTCGAGGGTGACGTCGTCGATGGGGAAGATCGCGCACGTGGAGCCGAACTCCGGGCTCATGTTGCCGATCGTCGCGCGGTTGGCCAGCGGAACCGCGGACACGCCTTCGCCGTAGAACTCGACGAACTTGCCCACCACGCCGTGCTTCCGGAGCATCTCGGTGATCGTCAGCACGACGTCGGTGGCGGTCGCCCCCGGTGGGATGGAGCCCGAGAGCTTGAACCCGACCACCCGCGGGATGAGCATCGACACCGGCTGGCCGAGCATGGCCGCCTCCGCCTCGATGCCGCCGACCCCCCAGCCGAGCACGCCCATGCCGTTGACCATCGTCGTGTGGCTGTCGGTGCCGACGCAGGTGTCGGGGTACGCGACGCCGTCCCGGACCATCACGGTGCGGGCGAGGTGCTCGATGTTGACCTGGTGGACGATGCCGGTGCCCGGCGGGACGACCTTGAAGTCGTCGAAGGCGGTCTGCCCCCAGCGCAGGAACTTGTAGCGCTCCTCGTTGCGCTCGTACTCGATCGCGACGTTGCGCTCGAACGCGTCGGCACGGCCGAAGACGTCGATGATGACCGAGTGGTCGATGACGAGCTCGGCCGGGGCGAGCGGGTTGATCTTGGCCGGGTCGCCGCCCAGCTCTGCGACGGCCTCGCGCATCGTCGCGAGGTCGACGATGCAGGGGACGCCGGTGAAGTCCTGCATGATCACGCGCCCGGGCGTGAACTGGATCTCGGTGTCGGGCTCGGCGTCGGCGGCCCACCCGCCGACGGCGCGGATGTGGTCGGCCGTGATGTTCGCGCCGTCCTCCGTGCGCAGGAGGTTCTCGAGGAGGACCTTGAGGCTGTAGGGGAGGGTGTCGCTGCCCTCGACCGCGCGGAGCCGGTAGATCTCGTAGGACTGCTCACCCACCTGAAGCGTGCCGTGGGCGTCGAAGCTGTTCGTGCTGGCCACCGTGGCTCCCTTTCGGTCGTGCGTCATCGCGCGATTCGGGTTAGATATCTTGACGTCAAGATATCTAACCACACCGGGTCGGTTCCCGTCGAGCCTATGCCGAGCCGTCCCCCGTGCGAGGCTCCCGGGCGTGGGCGTCCTCGGAGACCCCGGCGACGAAGTGGGCCACGCACTCGACGTGGTGGGTCATGGGGAAGGCGTCGAACGCGCGTAGGCCCTCGAGCCGGTAGCCGGCCTCGCGCAGGTATGCCGTGTCACGCGACAGCGCGGCCGGGTCACACGCGACGTACACGATGACCCTCGGACGCAGCGCCGCGATCTCGGTCGAGACCCCTCGCCCTGACCCGGTGCGCGGGGGGTCGAGGACGACGATGTCCACGGACCCCGGCAGCAGCGCCGAGCGCCGCGGCTTGCGCGGTCTGCTCCCCCGTTGGCGGGCGCTCCCGCGGCGGGAGGGACGAGCGACCCCGAAGGCGTCGTCGACCCGTGACGGAACGACGACGACGTTTCCGTATGCCGCGAGGTTGGCTCGCGCGTGGGCGCTCGCCTCGACGTCGGACTCGACGGCGAGCACCTGCCCAGACCCACCCACCGCCTCGGCGAGGCCCGCCGAGAACAGCCCGACCCCGGCATACAGGTCGAGCGCCCGCTCCCCGGGTCGCGGTGTCGCCGTCGCCATGACGGCGGCGAGCAACGTGGGGGCGGCTCCACGGTGAACCTGCCAGAAGCCTCGGGCGGAGACCTCGAAGTGCCGGTCGAGGCGGTGCTCCTCCCCGTCCGGTCCCGGCCACGCGGCGACGACCCGCTCCCGGACGACGGGGGGCGGGTCCCCCGGAACCACCACGCTGAGCGGCTCACCCGTGGAGGGGGCGACGGCATCCACGAGCTCGGCCCCGGGCCATGGCCGGCTCGGCACGTCGAGAGACGTCACCTCGGGTGAGGCGATACGGCACCAGTCGATGGGCACGACGTCGTGCGACCGGTGTCGCCGCAGGCCCGCGCGGCCCCGCGCGTCCACCGCGTGCTCGACCCTGGTGCGCCATCCGAGGCCTTCGCTGTCCCCGGGGACGGGCTCCACCTGCACGTCCACGTCGAGACGCGCCAGCCGGGCCATCTGCTCGCGGACGACATCGGCCTTGAGCCGGCGCTGTCGGTGGAGTGCGACGTGCTGGAGGTCGCAGCCACCGCAGAGGCCCGGCCGGGCCCACGGGCACGGGGGGTCGACCCGGTCCGGCGATGCGGTGAGGACCGCGACGGCGTCCGCCCGCACGAACCGCTCGCCGGCGCCGGTCTCGGTGACCCGGGCGAGCACCCGCTCGCCGGGGATGCAGTGCCGGACGAACAGCACCTGACCGTCGTGGCGGGCCACGCAGTGACCCCCGTGGGCGACCGCGGTGACGTCGACCGCGACCTCGTCACCGACGGCGAGGCCGACCCGGTGGGGTTCCGACATCAGCCCTCGCCGCGGCGGACGTCGCCGACGACCGGACCGTCCATCCGGTCTTCGGAGCCCTCGGCCGAGGCCAGCTGCCACGGGACCGAGGAGACCATGACGCCCGGTGTGAAGAGCAGGCGTCCCCTTGAGCCGCAGGGCGCTCTGGTTGTGGAGGAGCTGCTCCCACCAGCGGCCGAGGACGTACTCGCGGGATGTACACGACGACGAGGTCGCGCGGGTTCCCGGAGCGGATCGACTTCACGTAGTCGACGATCGGGCGGGTGATCTCGCGGAACGGGCTGTCGAGGGCCTTGAGCGGCACCGGGATGTCACGGCGGTCCCACTCGGCCTGCAACGCCCTCGTCTCGTCGGGGTCGACGTCGACGGTGAGCGCCTCGAGGATGGACGGGCGCGTGGCCCGCGCATAGGAGAGCGCCCGCAGCGTCGGCTTGTGGATCTTGGACACCAGGACGATGGCGTGCACCCGGGAGGGCAGCAGCTGGTGCTTGGTGTCTCCCTCGCTCACCGCCAGCTCGTCACGCACCTGGTCGTAGTGGCGACGGATACGCGTCATGACGACGAACAGGACGACCATCGCCGCGATCGCGTAGCCGGCCCCCTGGGGGAACTTCGTGACCAGGACGACGAGCAGCACCGTGCCCGACATCGCCGCGCCGACGGCGTTGATGGCCCGGCTGCGCATCATTCGGGCACGGGCGGCCGGCGTGCTTCTCGAGGCGGAGGTGTCGGTTCCAGTGCCGCACCATGCCGATCTGGCGACATGGTGAACGACACGAAGACGCCGACGATGTAGAGCTGGATGAGGCGGGTGACCTCGGCGTTGTAGACGATGATGAGGCCGGCGGCCGCGGCAGCCAGGATGATGATGCCGTTCGAGAACGCCAAGCCGGTCGCCGCGGGTGTGCAGCTGGCGGGGCAGGAAGCCGTCGCGCGCGAGGATCGAGCCGAGCACGGGGAAGCCGTTGAAGGCGGTGTTCGCCGCGAGGATGAGGATCAAGCCCGGTGACGATCGAGACGAGCACGACGCCCGAGGCCGAACCCGGAGAACACCGAGTTGGCCACCTGGCCCATGACGGTGTCCTGCACGTAGGTGTCACCGACCGGGACCCCGTCGCGGGTCAGCTGGATCGCCGGGTCCTCGGCGTACTTGATGCCCGTCCACCGGGCGAGCGTCACCATCGACAGGAGCATCGTGATGGCGACCGTGCCCATGAGCAGCAGGGTGGTGGCGGCATTCTTGCTCTTCGGCTTCCTGGAACGCCGGGCACGCCGTTGCTGATGGCCTCGACGCCGGTGAGCGCCGCACAGCCGGAGGAGAACGCCCGGAGCATGAGGAAGCCCATGGCCAGCCCGCCCAGCGCCTCGTAGCCCGGCTCCGGCAGCAGCTCGAGGCCGGCGCTCTCGGCCGGCGGGAGGGTGCCAGTGGCCTGTCGGTAGAACCCCACCATGGCCATGCCGATGACCGTCACCATGAACAGGTAGGTCGGGATGGCGAAGGCCGCACCGGACTCCCGGACGCCGCGAAGGTTCATCGCGGTGAGGCCAGCGACGATCGCAACGGCGAGCACCGCCTCCCGGCCTCGCACGAAGTCGAAGGCGTTGGCGGCGTTCTGCACCCCCGCCGACACCGACACGGCGACGGTGAGGACGTAGTCGACGAGGAGGGCGCTCGCCACGGTGAGCCCGGCGCTGGGGGCCGAGGTTGACGCTCGCGACCTCGTAGTCGCCGCCACCGGAGGGGTAGGCGTGGACGTTCTGCCGGTAGCTCATGATGACGACCGCCATGACCACGACGACGGCGAGGGCGATCTTCCACGAGTTGGTCAGGGCGAGGGCCCCACCCGCCAGGCCGAGGGTCAGCAGGATCTCGTCAGGGGCGTAGGCCACGGACGAGAGCGCGTCGCTTGCGAACACCGGCAGCGCGAGCCGCTTCGGGAGGAGGGTCTCGCCGAGCCGGTCGCTGCGCATCGCTCGGCCGAGAACCACGCGCTTGACGAGACGTCCGGGTGATGACACGACAGACACTGTATGCCGCACCGGAAACGGGCGCGGGGAGCCTCGAAGGACCCCGTCACCGGTGCCCAGACGTCGGTGTAGCGTCGGCGTCGTGCACTTCGTCATCATGGGCTGCGGCCGGGTCGGCGCCTCCCTCGCCCGGGCCATCGAGCGGGCCGGCCACGACGTCGCCGTCATCGACCAGGACGAGTCCGCGTTCCGGCGGCTCGGCGCGACCTTCGACGGTCGCACGGTGACGGGGGTCGGCTTCGACCGCAACACCTTGCGGGCCGCCGGCATCGACAAGGCGTATGCCTTCGCCGCCGTCTCCAGTGGCGACAACTCCAACATCCTCGCCGCCCGCGTGGCGCGGGAGAAGTACGGCGTGGAACACGTCGTCGCCCGGATCTACGACCCGGGTCGCGCGGAGATCTACCAGCGGCTGGGCATCCCCACCGTGGCCACCGTGAAGTGGACGAGTGACCAGATCATGCGGCGCCTGCTCCCCTCGGGCCACGTCCCGGAGTTCACCGACCCCTCCGGGAAGGTCGTCATCGCAGAGATGCCGGTCGCCACGGGGTGGGTCGGGCATCGGGTCAAGGACATCGAGGCCGCCACCGGGGGTCGGCTGGCCTACCTCACGCGGCTCGGCGACGGTCTCCTTCCGGGCCCGGACACGGTGTACCAGGACGGCGACCTGCTCCACCTGGCGCTGCGGCGCGAGGACCTCGCCACCGCGGAACGGGTCCTCGACGCCGCACCGCCCGCCCACTGACCCCGAAAGGCCCAGCCATGCGCGTCGTCATCGCCGGAGCCGGCAGTGTGGGCAGGTCCATCGCCCGCGAGCTGCTCCGCAACGGGCACCAGGTGCTCCTCGTGGACCGCGAGGCGGACGGTGAGCGCGTGCAGAAGGTGCCCGACGCCAGCTGGCTCCAGGCGGACGCCTGCGAGATCGAGGCACTGGGCGAGGCCGGCCTCGCCGAGTGCGACGTCGTCGTCGCGGCCACCGGGGACGACAAGGTCAACCTCGTCCTGTCACTGCTCGCCAAGACGGAGTTCGGCGTTCCACGAACCGTCGCTCGGGTGAACAACCCCAAGAACGAGTGGATGTTCGACGAGGCGTGGGGCGTCGACGTCGCCGTGTCGACGCCACGGCTCATGACCGCCCTCGTCGAGGAGGCCGTGAGCATCGGTGACCTCGTGCGGATCTTCGAGTTCCAGCAGGGCCGCGCGATGATGGTCGAGATGACCCTGCCCGTCGGCAGCCCGTATGCCGGCGCCCGGGTGGGCGACGTCCCCTTCCCGGGAAACACCGTGCTCACCGGCATCATCCGCGAGGGGCACCCCATCGCGCCCAGCCGTGACGACGCCCTGGAGCCCGGCGACGAGCTGCTGTTCGTCACCACTCCCGACGTCGAGGCGGAGCTCGAGTCACTTCTCAGCCCCGGCCAGAGACACAAGCGGGACACCGAGAACGCGGACGACGACGAGGGCTGACGCCAGGCGGGCGGCTGGTACCGGTGGGCGTACGGTGCGACCTCTGCGGGCGCGGGTGCGTGGCGGACCGCCTCGCCGGAAGGGCACTCGACGAGCTCATGACGCAGGTCCGCCACCTGGTCGGTCCGCTCGAGGTACCAGTCCCGGGGCCAGGTGTGGCCCCCCGCTCGCTTGCCCGCTGCGCTTGGGCCGATGCCGTGCACAGGCTGTGCGCCGAGCGCCGGCCGACGCCCTTCACGCTCCGAGTCTCAGGCGTCGTGCGCGGAGCCTGGTCCCTCGCCCGGCTCGAGCGGGGTGTGGCCCGCAACGAGCAGCCAGCCCATGAGGGCGATGGAGGCGACCCACAACGGCCATCCCAGTGCGATCTTCGCCGCACCCAGCCAGGCCACCTCCGCGGCGAGGTAGAGCGGCACCATGACGGCGAGACGGACCGCATAGGTCCCGACGAGGACCCAGGTGAGTCGGCTGCACACCCGGACCATGCCGCGGTCACGGCGCCAGGCGAACGGATCCTCCTGGGCGCGCGGGTCACCGGCCCCGACGAGGAAGCCGACTGCCGGCCACCGCGTCGCGATGGAGACCAGGGTCGCCGCCAGGAAGCCGGCATTGGTGAGGATCCCCGGCAGGAAGGCCGCCTCTGCTCGCCCCGACCGCACGGCGAAGAAGGCGGCGATGGCCGTTGCGAAGACCGCACCTGCCACGTGGCTGAGCGAGGACCGCTGGGCGATGCGGATGACGGCGAGGACGAGCGCGACGGCAAGGGCGGCACCAGCCGCCAGGCCGATATCCCGGCGCCAGCTCCACAGCGCGACGAAGACGACCGTCGGCAAGGCGGTCTCGACCGAGCCGCGCCAGCCCCCGAGGGCGGCCGCCAGACGGTGCCGGATGAGCGCCTCGACCGTCTCGGCATCAGCCGTCGTCACGGCCCGCGGGGCCGTCCCCCGTCACTGCTGCGGCACGATCTCGTAGGCCGGGTTGAAGATGGTCGGTGCGCCCCGCACGAGCGTCACGCGGCCGCGGGCTCGCAGGAACACACCCGGCTCGATGCCCGCGATGCTCCGCCGCCCGATCCACACGAGGTTGACCGCGCCTTTGCCGTCCCAGACCTCGGCGACGAGCGCCGGGACGCTCCGCCGGGGCGGCAGCGTCACGGTGCGGACCGTTCCGCAGACGCACGCCGGGTGTCGGGGCGGCAGCGCGGTGAGGTCGTCACCTCCGGCCGTCTCCGACTGGGCCCGCAGGGCGTCCGCCTGGTGCTCGACCGGCGTCTTGGCGAGGTCACGCAACCTCTCGCGCAACGTCATGCTCATCTCACCTCGGTGATCTCGGGACCGCGCTCGAACGGGTCGAGGGACTGGCCTTGCGCATCCGACTCCGGCTGCTCGGAGGGTGCCTCGACCTCGCGGGGCAACGACAGGGGCAGCAGCTCGCGCGGCGCCATCGGCTCGCTGCCGCGGACGACGACCGCCGCCTTGAGGACCTCGACGAGGGGCGCCGCGGCGCCCTCGTCGATCGCGGCTCGGCCCGAGAGCACCGCCCGGAGGAACCAGCGCGGGCCGTCGACCCCGACGAAGGTGGCGGGCGCGAAGACGGTGCGACCGTCCGGCCCCTGCGACGGCATCCGGGTGCGCAGGAGTGTCCCCAGCTCACCCTCGTGCTCTTCGGCCGTGCCACCCTGCCCTTCGACCGCGGCGGCGATCTCCGCCCGGATCTCGTCCCACAGCCCACCGGAGCGGGGGGCCGCGAACGCCTGCATCTGCAGTGCCGACTCACCGAGGACGGCGGTCGCCGCATTGACCTGCTGGCTGGCCTGGTCGACCTCGAGGCGCAGCTCCATCCCGGGCACCCCACGCACCCACAGCGCGCCGAGGTCCACGCGACCATCCCGGCCGTTCACCTCGGCGACGTCCCAGGGCCCGTCGGAGCGCTGGCCGCCGAGGGCCTCGGTCGCCTGGACGGCGTCGTCGACGCGCCCGTCGTCCGCCTCGACGGAGTGACCGCCCGCGGAGTCCTTGGATCTCTTGAAGATGCTCACGTCAGCTGTCGTCCTCGGTGTGGTGTCGTCGGCGGCGCCACCGGTGGTCGGGGGCTCCGAAGCCTCCGGTCGAGCCGTGTCCAGTCTCCCCCCGGTCGCTCGCCGGAAGCGAATCCGTCACGCCGAACTCCGCGTGGAGGTAGTGCTGCACGACGAGCTGCGCGATGCGGTCGCCGACCCGGATGGTGAACGGCTCGGCCGGGTCGAGGTTGACGAGGTTGACGAGGACCTCGCCGCGGTAGCCCGAGTCCAGCGTGCCGGGGGCGTTGACGACCGTGATGCCGTGTCGGGCGGCGAGCCCGGACCGCGGGTGCACGAGCCCCACCGTGCCAGGCGGTAGCACCAGGGCCAGACCGGTCGGCACGAGGGCTCGTTCCCCCGGTGCGAGCGTGACCTCGGCGACGCTCGTGAGGTCCGCGCCGGCGTCACCCTCGGTGCTGTAGGCGGGCACGCGCGCCTTCGGGTCGAGCCGCAGCACACCGACGGGAACGCGGGCCGGCAGACCCCCCGACCCGCTCGGGACCCCGCTCAGGCGGCGCACTCCCGACAGATGAGCACGCCGGACTTCTCGCTCGCCAGCTGGCTGCGGTGGTGCACGAGAAAGCAGCGCGAGCAGGTGAACTCGTCGGCCTGCCGCGGGAGCACCCGCACCGAGAGCTCCTCGCCGGAAAGGTCTGCCCCGGGCAGCTCGAAGCCCTCGGCCTGTTCCGTCTCGTCGACGTCGACGCTCGAGGCGCGCTTGTCGACGCGACGGCTCTTGAGCTCCTCGATGGAGTCCTCGGACAGCTCGTCGTCGGTCTTGCGCGGTGCGTCGTAGTCGGTTGCCATTGCTGATGTCCACCCTTCGTCGTGTAACCCGGCCCTGACAACACACGGAACGCCGCTTTTGTGCCCGGGAACTCGCCGTGCGCGGTGATTGTGCACCATCGGGGCCCGCAGCACCACGCCGGGTCCACCGCGCCCGCCGGCAGCCGGGCCGAGCGAGCTCCGCGGGTGGCGGCCGTCGGTCAGCCGGAGGAGCGGACGTGCCGGTCGGTGAGGTCACGGACGAGCGCCGCGAAGTCGGACGCGAGCCCGGGGGCGGCGGCCCAGGTGAGGTCACGGTCGGGCACCTCACCGGTCGGTCCACCGACGACCGCCCCCGCCTCGGTGGCGAGGAGCTCGCCCGCGGCCCGGTCCCAGGCGTGGAGCCCGGTCTCGTAGTAGCCGTCGAGCCTCCCGCAGGCCACGCCACACAGGTCCAGGGCGGCGCTGCCGTGGCGCCGGATGTCACGCACTCGTGGCAGGAGCGCCTGGAGGGCGGCCCCCTGGCGCCGGCGGAGCTCGGGGTCGTAGCCGAACCCGGTGCCGACGAGAGCCATGGCGAGGTCGGTGGCGGCGGTGGCCCGCAGCGTCCGCGTCCCGGTCGCGGTCGTCAGCCGGGCCCCGCCGCCGCGATGCGCGGAGAAGAGCTCCCCCGTGACGGGGTTGAGCACGGCGCCGGCGACGGCCTGCCAGGCCCCGGGCCGAGACGGGTCACCCGTCACGGCGGCGACCGAGACGGCATAGGCGGGGATGTCGTAGAGGTAGTTGACCGTCCCGTCGATCGGGTCGACGACCCACGTCAGACCGCTGCCCCCCGTGGTGCCGCCCTCCTCCTCACCGAGGAACCCGTCGTCGGGGCGTCGCTGGGCGAGCAGCGTGATCAACAGCTCCTGGCTGCGCTGGTCCATCACCGTCACCGGGTCGGTGAGGGTCGACTTGGCGGAGACGCCGAGCTGCGCGGGCCGTTCCTCGACGACGAGGCGGCCGGCGGCCCTCACCACGGCGCACGCGACGTCCTCGAGCGCGCGTGGGGTCGGTCCCCGAGGGCACCGGAACGGCGTCGCTCATCAGTCGCTGCCGCACAGGGCCGGCTTCGCGGTCCGCAGGTTCGGGCAGCACCCCGGTTCGCAGACCGAGGGGCGGACGTCGCCCGGCAGCCAGCTGTCCAGGGCCACGACCTCGCCCCGGGCCTCCGCCGCGCGTTCGAGGAGGAGGTCGACGAGACCCTCGACGAACCCCTCGTCGGTGTCGGGCGTCGCGACCCGGACGAACGGGACGCCGACCCGCGCGGCGGTCTCGGCGGCCTCGGTGTCGAGGTCGTGGACCACCTCCATGTGGTCGGAGACGAAGCCGATCGGCGCGACGACCACCGGGCCGTCCCCCTCGCCTGCCAGGTCCTCGATGCGGTCGTTGACGTCGGGCTCCAGCCAGGGCTGGCTCGGCGGGCCGGACCGGGAGCAGAAGACGAGCTCACCGGCGAGCGAGAGCCCGAGCTCTCGGTTGACCTCGTCCGTGAGCCGGCGGGCGAGACGCAGGTGCTGGTCGACGTAGAGGTTGCCCTCGCCGTCGCCCGGGCCGGAGGTGTCGTCCATCGCCTCGGGAACCGAGTGCGTCACGTAGAGGAGGCGCACGGTCGCGGGGTCCGGCACGGCGCGCAGTGCCTCGACGAGCGCCCGCAGCCATGCGCGGCCGAGCCCGGGGTGCACGGCATACGGGCGCACCTTGTCGACGACGAGGCCGTCGGCCGCCGGGCCGACCTCGGCCACCGCGGCGGCGAGGTCCTCGCGGTACTGGCGGCAGGACGAGTAGCACGAGTAGGCGCTCGTGGTGAGGGCGAGGACCCGCATGGCGCCCAGGGCAAGTGCCTCCCGGAACGCGTCAGCGAAGAACGGCTGGGAGTTGCGGTTGCCCCAGACGACCGGCACGTCGACGCCCCGCCGGGCGAGCTCGGTCCGCAGCCGCGAGAGAAGGGCGCGGTTGAGGTCGTTGATGGGGCTGCGCCCTCCCCTGGCGAGATAGTGCTCACCCACGGCCGCGAGCCGCTCGTCGGGGATGCCGCGACCCGCCGTCACGCGCCGGAGGAACGGCATGACCTCGTCGGGCGCTTCCGGGCCGCCGAAGGAGCCGAGGAGCACGACGTCGTAGGGCGCGAGGGCACCTTCGTCTGGCATGCGGCAACGGTAACCGGGCAATCCGGACCGCCCCGGCGTGGGCTCCGGGATCCGGCCCGGGATGGGTGGCACAGTCGGGGGACGACGAGCACACTCGGGAGCCCGACATGCAGGACCTTCGCCTGATCGGCGTCCACGAGGACGGCCAGCACCTGCTTCTCGCGGATGCCGAGGGCGGCCGGTACCGCCTCACCCTGGACGACGCGCTGCGGGCCGCGGCACGCCGTGACCGCCCACGCCTGGGCCAGCTCCAGATCGAGATCGAGGGCGGCCTTCGCCCCCGTGACGTGCAGGCGCTCATCCGCCGCGGGCTGTCGACGGAGGAGGTGGCGGACCGCGCGGGATGGACGGTGGAGAAGGTGCGCCGCTTCGAGGGTCCGGTCCTCGCGGAGCGTGAGCACGTCGCGAACCGAGCCCAGCAGTGCGCCGTCGGCAGCCGCGGCACCGGTCCGGTCACCCTTGCCGAACGGGTGGCCGAGCGCCTCCGGGACCGGGGCGTCGACCGCGGGGCGGTGCGGTGGGACTCGGCGCGGGACGAGGAGGGACTCTGGTCCGTCACCCTGGCCTTCATCGCGGGCGGACGGGAGCGCTCGGCCACGTGGCACTACGAGCCGCTCGGCGGGTCGGTGACCGCGTCGGACGACGAGGCGCGCTGGCTGAGCGAGGACCCGGTCCCCGGCGCCATTCCCGCCCCGCACCAGGCTCCGCCCATCGGCGACCTCGACGTCTACGACGTCGATGCCGACGGAGGCCTGGCCCGGGGACCGGTGCGGGCGCCGCACGAGCCGATCGACCTCATGGCCGCGATGCGGGAGAGCTCGACCCGTGGCCGCCGGTCCCGGCGCCGGCCGTCCCCGTCGCACACCGGCGGCGAGGACCGGCCGCACCCCGACGCACTGCCGATCGCCGAGCTCGCCCTCGACCCCGCGGAGCCTCTCCCGCTCCCCTGTCGTCGCCGACACCACAGAGACGATGGATGCGGGGCACGGCCAGGCTGCGTCTCGTGGCCCGAGCACCGAGGCGTGGGATGCCGGCCGCGGCTCTCCTCGCAACGGCTCCGGCCGCAACGGCTCCGCCCGCAAGGGATCGCTCGGCGGCTCACCGGGGGGACGCCCTCCCGAGGACCACTCGTCGACGCCCGGACCCGAGGGCGTGGTCGAGGAGGACGCCCCGCCTCGGCCTGCCTCGCCGAGGCGCGGTCGACCGAGCGTGCCGAGCTGGGACGACATCGTCTTCGGCACCCGCGGCGAACCCTCCTGACCCGACGGGCGGGCCGGCACCCGAATCGCTGGTGGCAGGACGGGAGCGTGTCCTGGGTCAGGCCGACGGCGTGACGGGGCAGACGTCGAGGTCGAACGGCAACGTGTCCGGTGACGGTGCCGCTGCCCGGGCCGCGTGGCTGTTCATCCGGCGCATGTAGTGGCGGCGGCAGAGGACCTCGTACTCCACCACACCGGCGCTCGAGGCCGAGGTGTCGCCGACGACCACCTGCTCTCCCTCCACGACCATCACCCCGTCGACGATGCGAGCGTTGTGGGTGGCCGTGCGCCCACACCAGCAGAGTGCCTCCACCTGGAGGAGCTGCACCCGGTCGGCCAGCTCGATCAGCCGGCGGCTTCCCGGGAACAGCTCGGTGCGGAAGTCGGAGGTGATGCCGAAGGCGTGGACGTCGATGCCCATCTCGTCGACGACCCGAGCCAGCTGCTCCACCTGCGCCGGCGTGTAGAACTGGGCCTCGTCACAGATGAGGTAGTCCACCCGGGCGCCCGAGGTGAGCCGCTCGACGACGACGTCCCAGAAGTCCAGCCCGTCCCCCACCTCGATGGCCGGAGTGGACAGGCCAAGCCGTGACGAGAGCACGGACTCACCCATCCTGTCGAGCTTGGTGAAGATGAGTCCCTGACGTCCGCGCACGCTGTTGTTGTGGTCCATCTGCAGAGCGAGGGTCGACTTGCCGCAGTCCATGGTGCCCGAGAAGAAGACCAGTTCCGCCACGAGGGGACACCCTAGGCGACGGACGCGGCGGGTACGTGGACGACTGGGACCGCGACCTCGTCGTCGCTGAGCGAGCCGTGCAGACCGACGAGGGCGAGCAGCTCCGGCCGCGCGCGCCGGGAGTCGACGACGGCGTTCCGGCCCCGCATCGCGACGACGACGTTCCCGATGCGCGGCAGGTTCTCGGGCAGCACAGGTCCGAACCACCCGGCGGACACCGCCTCCTCTCGTGTGCGGACCAGCGCCCGGTCACCCAGCAGCTCCGTCCATGCGGCGTGGACGTCGTTCTCGGCACCCGCCACGACGTAGACCTGAGGGGCCCGGGCCTCTCCCGTCACGTGGCGGACGCCCGATGCCAGGGCCGGCTCCTCAGCCACGTCCACCCTGTCGTCATGCGGCACCTCGACCATGCCGTGGTCCGCCGTCACCGTGATCGAGCAGTCACCCGGCAGACCGGCAGCCAGACGGGCCAGCTCGCGGTCGATGGCCTCGAGCTCGTCGCCGAACTGCCATGAGTCGCACCCGAAGACGTGTCCCACCTTGTCGAGGTCTCCCCAGTACAGGTGGACGAGAGCGCGCGGGGAGGAGCGTACTGCGGCGAGCGTCGCATCCACCCGGGCGGCGAGTGACTCAGCGGCGACGAAGCGGCCGCCGCGCACCGCGGCATTCGTCAGCCCCGAGCCGTCGAAGAAGGCGGGGCCGGTCCTCACGACGTCGATGCCGGCCCGGGCCACTGCCTCGAAGACGGTCTCGTGGGGCTGCCACGTCCGTGGGTCGGGCCCGCCTTCCCACGAGAGCTCGTTGAGCAGCCGGTCCTCACCCGGCACGAGGACCTCGTAGCCGAGCAGGCCGTGGACACCGGCCGCGAGTCCGGTCCCGAAGGTCCCCATCGAGGTGGCGGTGGTGGACGGGAACCCGCTCGGCACGCGTCGGGTCACAGGTCAGGTGCGCGCGCAACCACGGCGCGTGGCCCGCGCGCCGCAGGAGCAGCTCGTACCCGAGCGCGTCGACGAGGACGACCACGGCGCGCCGGGCGGGCGGCATCCCGAAACCGACGTATGCCGTGCCGTCACCCGCGCGCCAGGGCACACCCAGGCTCGTGGCCACGCTGGGCAGGACGTCGGCGAGCGCCGGTCCGACCCCCACGGGCGGCTCCGCGGACGGGTCGCCGGCGGGCGGCATCCGGCGGGTCAGCCCTGGCCGATGGCGGCGGAGAGGTCGCGGGCGAAGGCGAGTGCCCGTGACAGGGCGTCGTCGCCGTCCGCAGCGGCGGAGATCCGCAGCGCGATGTCGTCCCCGGTGATCGTCCCCTCGTAGCCGTGGTCGGCGTCGCAGTCGGGGTCCGGGCAGGACGCCGGCACGAGGTCGAGTCGGGCCACCGTCCCCCAGCCGAGCGTGAGCGTGAGCTCGCGGCCGAGACTGCCCGGGACGTAGCTCGAGGGGCTCTCGACGACGTGGGTCAGCATGACGCCGCGCACGGCGGCCAGCGGGATGGACTCGGTCGTCGCGGTGGCCACGTCCTGAGGGGCCGGGGGCTCGTCCGCGTGGTCGTCGGCGTGCGCGATGAGCAGGCGGGTCGGGGTGAGCACGAGCACCGTGATGTGGCGGCGGACGACGTCACGGTCGAACGTGGTCTCGAGGTGCACGAGGTGGTTCTCGATGGGTTCCTGCACGAGGGCGGCGGCGACGACGTCGGCGACCAGGGCCGGGTAGTAGCCGGCCCGCTCTATCGCGGAGGTCAGGTCCGCCGGGAGGACGGGGGCGTCGGAGGCACTGCTCATGACGACCATTGTGCCCGCCTGCCGGGCCCTGCCCGAGACCGTCGCAGGGTTTGGGGGTGAGGCGCCGGGTCGAAGCGCCGGCGTTCGCCCTGCCCAGGCAGGGTGCCGTCGCATCACCCCGGCCTCAGGTCAGCGAGCGCCGGCCCGGGTCGATGCGCCGCGGCGCCGGGGCGAGCACGATCTGCGCGCCGAGCACCTCGACACCGCCGGGGTGGGCGTTGACGGGGTTCAGCACGAGGGACGCGACCTCCGGGAGGTCGTCGGCGAGCACCGACGCCCGCGCGATGAGATCGGCGAGGGCGGCACGGTGGACGGGGGCGGCCCCACGGTGGCCGTGCAGCACCGGGGCCGCCTTGACCGACGAGATGAGCTCCGAGACGGTCACGTCGGTGAGCGGGGGGATCCGGTAGGCGATGTCCTCCAGGAGCTCCGTGGGGAGTCCCGCCACGCTGAAGCCGATCACCGGCCCGAACAACGGGTCCTCGTCCGAGGTCACGACGCACGGCACTCCGGGACTGGCCATCCGCTGCACGACGAAGCGGTCCGCCTCGAGCGGGGCGAGCAGCTCGCTCAGCGAGTCCCAGGCCGCCCGGAGGGCCGCCTCGGTGCGCAGGTCGACACGCACCCCGGTCATCCCACCGGAATGGCGCATCACCGGGGCGGTGGACTTGAGCACGACGGGGTAACCCACCTCCTCCGCGGCGGCGACCGCCGCGTCGGCGCTGGCGACGACCTGCTGGCTCCACACGTCGATCCCGTAGGCAGCGAGCAGCGCCGAGCCCTCGTCGTGGTCGAGCCGCCGGCCCTTGGGGTCGACCGAGAGCACCGTGTGGACCACGTCCTCGGCGATCCTGCGGTTGATGCCGGGCGGGGCCACGGGGGTGCCGTGGTCCTTGGCGCGCCACTGCCCGTACCGGGTCGCGGCGGCCAGCGCCCGGACGGCGTCCTCCGGCATGCTGTAGACGGGGATGGCCCGACTCGACCCGCCGGTGCCGGTCACGGACGCGTGGCCGTCGTCGACCCCGCGCATCCCGAGGAACGTCGCGGCGATGGGCTTCTCGGCGCTCATGGCCGCATCCCGCACCGCGGCGGCGACGTCCTCGTCCCCGGTGACGAGCGGTGGGATGAAGCAGGAGAGCACCGAGTCGACCGCGGGGTCCGCGAAGGCGGTCTCCAGCGCCTTCCTGAACTCTGCGGGCGGTCGCCTCGCTCGGCAGGTTCACGGGGCCATGGGTCACGGTGAGCTTCCAGCTCGTGCAGGCGTCCGCACTGAGCGCGCCGAGGGCAGAGGAGTTGGCGACGACCGCCACCCTGTCCCCGGCCGGAAGCGGCTGGTGCACGACGAGCTGAGCGACGTCGAAGAGCTGGTGGACGTTCTCGACCCGGATGACCCCGGACTGCTTGAGCATGGCCTTGAAGACCTCGGGACGCGCCTTCGTGGGTCTCACCCGGTGCCCCGGCGGCACCCCGAACCGGGAGACCCCGGACTTCACGACGATGACCGGCTTGATGAGCGCCAGGTTGCGCGCGACGCGGGAGAACTTGCGCGGGTTGCCCATCGACTCCAGATACAGCCCCACGGCGTCCGTCGAGTCGTCGTCGATCCAGTACTGCATGAGGTCGTTGCCGGAGACGTCGACACGGTTGCCCGCCGAGACGAAGGTCGAGATGCCGAGGTTCCGCCGGGCGGCCGAGGCGAGCACGGCGATGCCGAGGGCCCCCGACTGGGCGAACAGGCCGAGTCGGCCGTGCGGCGGAAGCGTCGGCGCCAGAGAGGCGTTGAGTCGCACGGCCGGGTCGTTGTTGATGATGCCGAAGGAGTTGGGGCCGACCACCCGCATCCCCGACCCACGGGCTCGGCGGACGAGCTCGGCCTGGAGCCGGGCCCCCGTCCTTGCCCTCCTCTGCGAACCCGCTCGAGACGACGAGCAGCGCGAGGACTCCGGCCTCGGCGCACTCGTCGACCACGTCGAGCACCGCGTGCGCAGGGACGGCGACGAGGGCGAGGTCCACCGGCCCCGGCACGGAGCTCACCGACGGGTACGCCGCACGGCGTCGGAGGGTGCGCACGTTCGGGTTGACGGGGTGGATCGCGCCGGTGAAGCCGGCGTCGAGAAGCCGGTCGAGGAGCTGGCTGCCGATCGACTCCTTGCGACGACTGGCGCCGATGAGCGCGATGGTCCTCGGGTGGAGCAGGGACCGAACGCTCAGCGCCTCCGCGCGGTGCTCGCGTGACATCGCGACGGCCTTCGACTGGTCGGTGGGCTCGATGTCGAACCCCACCTCGACGACGCCGTCCTCGACGTGCCGACGGACGTCGTAGCCGGCATCCGAGAAGACGGCGAGCATCTTGCGGTTCTGCGGCAGGACCTCCGCGGTGAACGTCGTGATCCCGAACTCCTGGGCGATGGCGGCGAGGTGCTCGAGGAGGACCGAGCCGATGCCCTTGCCCTGGTAGTGGTCGCTGATGTTGAAGGCCACCTCGGCACTGCGGGCGTCGATCCGGTCGTAGCGGCCGATACCGATGATGTCCTCGCGCATGGTCGCGACGAGGGCCACCCGGTCGGCGTAGTCGACGTGCGTGAAGCGGTGGACGTCGGCGTCGCTGAGCCGGCGCAGCGGCGCGAAGAACCGCAGGTAGATGGACTCCTCGGACTGGGCCGCGTGGAACCGGTGGATGCCGTCGATGTCCGAGGGGAGGATCGGCCGCACGTGAGCCACCGTCCCGTCGCGGAGCACGACGTCGGCCTCCCACGCGGAGGGGTAACCCGGGGGGAGCGGCTCGTCCTCCATGGGTGTCATCGTGCCACCCCGACGTCTGCCGCCCGCGCGGGGCACACTGTCCTCGTGGAGCTGCGTGAGGCCGTCCTGCGCCGGCGGATGGCGCGCCGGTTCGTCCCCGACGCCCCGGTCGCCGCCGACGTCGTGCGCGCCCTCGTCGGGCTGGCCCTGCGGGCGCCCAGCGCCGGCTTCACCCAGGGGTGGGACTTCCTCGCCCTGCTCGAGCCGGAGGACCGCGCTGCGTTCTGGGCGGCGACCGACGACGGCAGGCCACCAGACGCCTGGCGTCGTGGAGTCTCCGCCGCTCCAGCCCTCGTCCTGTGCCTCTCGGACCCCACGGCATACCTCGACCGGTACGCCGAACCCGACAAGGGGTGGGACGACCGCTCCCCGCAGCGGTGGCCCATCCCGTACTGGGACACCGACACCGCGATGGCCGCGATGGTGCTGCTGCTCGCGGCGGAGGACGCCGGCCTCGGCGCGCTCTTCTTCGGTGTCCCCGGTGACCACCACACGGCGGTGCGCGAGGCGCTCGGCATCCCGGCGGACCGGCGGCTCGTCGGTGTGGTGGCGCTGGGGACGGAGGCCGAGCGGGTCTCCGGCTCCGCGCGCTCCCGGCACCGCCGCGGCCTCGACGAGGTCCTCCACATGGGTCGGTTCGGCGCGTCGCAGGAAGCCTCGCCGCGCCGGTGAGTGAGGATGGTCGGGACCCTTGGCTCACTGACCCGACCCGACCGAGGACACCGACGAGACCGACCGAGACCGACCGAGACCGACCCACCCACCCGCCGCCACACCGAGCGCGGCCCGACCCCGGAGCACGCCCCAGCCCATGGCGAAGCGCAGCACGACCCCACCGCCGGAGGAGATCGCCGAGCGGATCGTCGACATCGACGTCGAGGAGGAGATGCGCAGCGCCTTCCTCGAGTACTCCTACAGCGTCATCTACTCGCGCGCCCTGCCGGACGCCCGGGACGGCCTGAAGCCCGTGCAGCGGCGGATCCTCTACGGGATGAGCGAGCTGGGCCTGCGCCCCGACCGCCCGCACGTGAAGTCGAGCCGGGTCGTCGGCGAGGTCATGGGCAAGTACCACCCTCACGGGGACCAGGCGATCTACGACGCCCTCGTGCGGATGGCCCAGCCGTTCACGATGCGCCTGCCGCTCGTCGACGGGCACGGCAACTTCGGGTCGCTCGACGACGGCCCGGCGGCGTCGCGCTACACCGAGGCGCGGATGGCCCCGGCCGCACTCCTCATGGTCGCCGGACTCGACGAGGACACCGTCGACTTCGTCCCCAACTACGACGACTCCCTCACCCAGCCGGGCGTCATGCCCGCGGCCTACCCCAACCTCCTCGTGAACGGCGCGTCGGGCATCGCCGTCGGCATGGCGACGAACATGGCGCCGCACAACCTCGTGGAGGTCATCGGCGCCGCTCGTCACCTCATCGCCCACCCGGACTGCTCGCTCGACGACCTCATGAAGTTCGTCCCCGGGCCCGATCTCCCAGGGGGCGGACGCGTCATCGGGCTCGACGGCATCCGCGACGCGTACCTCACCGGCCGCGGCAGCTTCCGCACGCGGGCGACGGCGCGCGTCGAGAAGCTCACCCCACGCCGGATGGGCATCGTCGTCACCGAGCTGCCCTACCTCGTCGGGCCCGAGAAGGTCATCGAACGGGTCAAGGTGCTCGTCCAGTCCAAGAAGCTCCAAGGCATCTCCGACGTCAAGGACCTCACGGACCGCAAGCACGGCCTGCGGTTGGTCTTCGAGGTGAAGAACGGCTTCAACCCCGATGCGGTCCTGGAGCAGCTGCACCGGCTGACCCCGATGGAGGACTCGTTCGGGATCAACAACGTGGCCCTCGTCGACGGTCAGCCGCGCACCCTCGGTCTCAAGGAGCTGCTGCGCACGTACGTCGACTTCCGGATCGCCGTGGTGCGCCGTCGCACCGAGCACCGCCTGGCGAGGCGACGCGCCCGGTTGCACCTCGTCGAGGGCCTGCTCGTCGCGATCCTCGACATCGACGAGGTCATCCAGCTCATCCGCGCGTCCGACGACGCCGCCGCGGCGCGGGCCCGGCTCGTCTCGGTCTTCGACCTCTCGCAGGCCCAGGCCGAGTACATCCTCGAGCTGCAGCTCCGACGCCTCACCAAGTTCTCCCGGCTCGAGCTGGAAACGGAGCGCGACGAGCTGCGCCGGCAGATCGAGGAGCTCGAGGCGATCCTCGCCGACGAGAGGCTGCTCCACCGCACGGTGTCGACCGAGCTCGCGGACGTCGCCAAGGCCCACGGCACACCGCGCCGGACGGTGCTTCTCGAGTCGGCCGGCACACCGGCCTCGGTGGCCACGCCGCTCGAGGTCACGGACGACCCCTGCTGGGTCCTCCTGTCCTCGACCGGCCTGCTCGCTCGCACCTCGGGGGCAGACCCCATCCCCGTCGAGGGCGGGCGAGCGAAGCACGACGCCGTCGTCGGAGCCGTCCGGACGACGGCACGAGGTGAGTTCGCCCTCGTCACCTCACGGGGGCGGATGGTCCGGATGTCGGCCCTCGAGCTCCCGACCCTCCCCCCGCTCGGCGAGGCGCCGGGCCTCTCGGGAGGGGCGCCCCTGGCGGTCTACGTCGACCTGCCCTCGGGGGAGCAGCCGCTGACGATCGTGCCACTGGACCCACAGGGCCCGGGCATCGCCCTCGGCACGGCCTCCGGGATCGTCAAGCGGGTCACCACCGACTACCCCGGCCGGGGGAGCTGGGACGTCATCGGCGGGATGCGGGAGGGCGACCACGTGGTGGGGGCGGTGGCGCTGCGCGACGGCTCCGAGGACCTCGTGTTCGTCACGAGCGACGCCCAGCTGCTTCGCTTCCCGGCCTCCTCCGTGCGTCCGCAGGGGCGGGCGGCCGGCGGGATGTCCGGGATCCGCCTGTCCCCCGGGGCACGGGTGGTCTTCTTCGGTGCCGTCGACCCCGCCGGCCGAGAACGTCGTCGTCACCTCGGCCGGCTCGGCCGACGCCCTGCCGGGCACCCAGCCCGGATCCCTCAAGGTCACGCCGTATGCCGAGTACCCGACGAAGGGTCGCGGCACCGGTGGCGTCCGCGCGCACCGGTTCCTCCGGGGCGAGGACACGCTCGTCCTCGCCTGGGTGGGCGCCGTCCCGGCCCGCGCCTCCGGGGCGGGTGGTGTCGCCCTCGACCTGCCCGAGCCGTCCGGGCGGCGCGACGGGTCGGGCGTGCCCTACCCCACGGTCATCGCCGGCATCGGGTCGCCGGCGCATTGACGCGTCGACGGGCCGCCGTGTTACCCAATCGTTACCGCTGGGTGCCTCGGTACCGTTGCGCGGGTGTGTAAACGCTTTTACGTTGGTGCCGGTTCCCTCATCGCCGAGGCCGGCATCCCCGTCTCGGCGCGACCAGTGAAATGGAGGCGGGCATATGGCCCTCAACTCAAGGCGTCGCTTCGCGACGTTGACCGCAGTCCTCGCGGTGGCTGCGCTAACCGTGACGGCCTGCGGAAGCGGTGACGATGAAGGCGGCGGCGACGACGCCGGCTCGACCGGCGGCGGCGGCGCCATCGACTGTGCCCCCTACGAGGCCTTCGGCGAGCTCGACGGGAAGACGGTGACCGTCTACACCTCGATCACCGCTCCCGAGGACGAGCCGCACATCGCGTCGTACAAGCCGTTCGTGGACTGCACCGGCGTCGAGATCAAGTACGAGGGCTCCAAGGAGTTCGAGGCCCAGCTGCCGGTGCGAGTCAAGGGTGGAAACGCGCCCGACATCGCCTACCTCCCGCAGCCGGGTCTGCTCAAGACCATGGTGGAGACCGGCCAGGTGAAGCCGGCGCCGCCCGAGGTCGCCGCGAACGTCGACAAGTACATGCCCGACTCGAAGGCTTGGGGCACCGTGGACGGCACGTTCTACGCCGCACCGCTCGGCGCGAACGTGAAGTCCTTCGTCTGGTACTCCCCGTCGGCCTTCTCCGAGAAGGGATACCAGATCCCCAAGACGTGGGACGAGCTGCTCGCCCTCTCCGACAAGATCGCCGCCGACAACCCCGGTGACGAGGTCAAGCCGTGGTGCGCAGGCATCGAGTCCGGCGACGCGACAGGGTGGTCGGCGACCGACTGGATGGAGGACATCATCCTCCGCACCGCCGGTCCGGAGACCTACGACAAGTGGGTCGCTCACGAGATCCCGTTCAACGACCCGGCCATCCAGACGGCGATCGCCGAGGCCGGCAAGATCCTCAAGAACCCCAAGTACGTCAACGGCGGGTTCGGCGACGTCAAGACGATCGCCTCGACGCCCTTCCAGGAGGCCGGTCTCGGCATCACCGAGGGGACGTGCTACATGCACCGCCAGGCGTCGTTCTACGCGGCCAACTTCCCGGAGGGCACCACGGTGGCCGAGGACGGCGACGTCTGGGCCTTCTACCTGCCGTCAACGAGCGCGGACACCCGTCCTGTCCTCGTCGGAGGTGAGTTCACCGCCGCGTTCGCCGACCGTCCGGAGGTCAAGGCCTTCCAGACCTACCTGGCATCCCTGGAGTGGGCGACGGAGCGGGCGAAGACCTGTGGCCTGGGTGGCTGCGTGACGGCGAACAAGGACGTCGACCCGAACCTCCTGGAGAACGCGATCGACAAGCTGTCGGCGGAGATCCTCACCGACGAGGCCGCGACGTTGCGCTTCGACGGCTCCGACCTCATGCCGGGCGCCGTGGGATCGGGGACGTTCTGGAAGGGCATGACCGACTGGATCATCGGCAAGGACGACAAGGCCACTCTCGACTTCATCGAGCAGTCCTGGCCGGCGTCCTGACGTCCCTGACCTGAGTCCTGGGACCATCGAGCCGGGGTGGGGCGGAGACGCTCCGCCCCACCCCGGCTCATCCCTTTGACCACGTGACTGGAGGTGGAGTCAATGGCGACAACCGTCCTCGGCGGCGTGGGGGCCGGGATCATTCCCGAGCCTTTCCTTCGCGCTGAAAGCGTCGCTGGCAAGTTCTTCCTGATGTTCTTCGCGATCGCGTTCTTCGCGGCCGTGTTCGGCCTCGTCCTGTTCCTCGCCTCCCTCTTCAAGGGTCGAACGGGCGAGAAGTGGCAGGGTGTCGTCTTCGTGGCGCCGGCACTGGTGTTGCTCGGCGTCGGCCTCGTGTACCCGGCGATCCTCACGATCATCCAGTCCCTCCGGGGACGCTCCGGTGAGGACGCGTTCACCCTGAGCAACTACTCGGCGATGTTCACCCAGCCCGAGCTCCTGCTCGTCCTGCGGAACACGGCGCTGTGGGTCATCCTCGTGCCGATGCTCGCCACGGGCATCGGCCTCATCTACGCGATCCTCGTCGACCGGGCCCGGGGCGAGGCCTTCGCCAAGGCACTCATCTTCCTGCCGATGGCGATCTCCATGGTCGGCGCCGGCATCATCTGGAAGTTCGTCTACCAGTACAAGCAGACCTCCCGCCCGCAGATCGGCCTTCTCAACGCCATCCTCAAGGCGCTCGGGTTCGAGACCCAGCAGTTCCTCATCAACGCCCCGCTCAACACGTTCATGCTCATCATCGTCATGGTGTGGATCCAGGCCGGGTTCGCGATGACGGTCCTGTCGGCGGCGATCAAGGCCATCCCCGACGACATCATCGAGGCCGCCAAGCTCGACGGCGTCCAGAGCTTCAAGATGTTCCGCTTCATCACCCTGCCGAGCATCCGGGCCGCGCTCGTCGTCGTCGTGACGACGATCGGCATCGGCACGCTCAAGGTCTTCGACATCGTCCGGACGATGACCGGCGGGCAGTTCGACACCTCCGTCGTCGCGAACGAGTTCTACAGCCAGAGCTTCCGGTTCAACGCTCCCGGCCTGGGTGCGGCGCTCGCGGTCCTGTTGTTCGTCCTCGTCATCCCGATCGTCGCCTACAACATCGTCCAGATGCGCAAGGAGGCCTGAGCACATGAGCACCCTCCAGCCGGCCGCACTGCCGGAGTCCGTCAACGACAAGACGATCGCCGAACCGCCCGACAGCGTGAAACCGGGACGTCGCAGGAGGAAGACCGCGGCAGGCGACGCGGCTCGCGCGATCACCTCACCCTGGGCGTCCGGGCTCGCCATCGTCATCGCCGTCCTGTGGACGGTGCCGACCTTCGGGCTCCTCGTCACGTCCTTCCGCAGCCAGCGCGACATCAACACCAGCGGGTGGTGGACCGCCTTCGGCGACCCGAGTGCGTGGACCCTCGAGAACTACCGCCAGGCGCTCGCGCCGGGCACCTCAGCGAGCCTGTCGCAGTACTTCATCAACACGATCGTCATCACCATCCCCGCCGTGGTGCTGCCGCTGTTCCTCGCCTCGCTCGCCGCCTACGCCTTCGCGTGGATGCCGTTCCGGGGCCGGGACGCCCTGTTCGTCGCCGTGTTCGCGCTGCAGATCGTCCCGCTCCAGGTCGCGCTGATCCCTCTCCTCGACTTCTACGTCAACCGGCTCGGGTTCGGTGCGTCGTACTGGAGCGTCTGGCTGTCGCACACGATCTTCGCGCTTCCACTGGCGATCTTCCTCATCCACAACTTCATGAGGGAGCTTCCGGGCGAGCTCATGGAGGCTGCGAGGGTCGACGGCGCGGGTCACGTGACGATCTTCTTCCGCATCCTGCTCCCGCTCCTCACGCCGGCTCTCGCGGCATTCGGGATCTTCCAGTTCCTCTGGGTCTGGAACGACCTGCTCGTCTCCCTCGTGTTCCTCGGTGGGACGCCCGACGTCGCGCCGATCACCGTGCGGGTCGCCGAGCTGTCCGGTAGCCGCGGCAGCGCCTGGTACCTCCTGTCGGCCGGTGCGTTCATCGCGATGGTCGTCCCCGTCGTGGTGTTCCTCGCGCTGCAGCGGTACTTCGTTCGCGGACTGCTCGCGGGCGGGCTCAAGGGCTGACGCCCGTCCCTCCTCGGGAAGGTTCAGCCGATCAGCACCATCACCGACGTGGCGCGGGTGGCCGGGGTCTCGGTCGCCACGGTCTCCCGCGCCCTTCGGGGACTCGACCGGGTCTCCCCGCAGACCCGCGAGCGCGTGCTGCGCGTGGCGGAGGACCTGCACTACGTCGCCTCCCCCACCGCGACGTCCCTGGCGTCGGGACGGACCCGCGTCGCGGCGGTCGTCGCGCCGTTCCTGACCCGCTGGTTCTTCGCGACGCTCGTCAGCGCCATCGAGAAGAGCCTGCGAGCCTCCGGCCACCACGTCCTCCTCTTCGACCTCGAGGACGACAGCTACGACCACCGCCTCCCGCTCTCCCAGAACATGCTGTGGAAGCGGGTCGACGGCGTCATCACCCTCAACATCCCCATGACGAGCGAGGAGATCGAGCTCGTCGAGCGGCTCGGACTGCCGCTCGTGGCGATCGGTTCCCCGGTTCCCGGTCGTCCGTGCGTCCGGATCGACGACCGGGCGGCGATGCGCACGGCGGTCGAGCACCTCGCCGGGCTCGGCCACACGAGGATCGGCTACATCGGCGCGGTGCCCCAGAACGTCGCGCACATCCAGACCCCACAGGACCGGCTGGAGGCCTTCCTCGAGATCGTCGAGCAACAGAGCCTCATGTGCGACGACGGCTGGATCCTCGGGTCGGACTGGACGGCCGAGGCGGCCGCCCGGGACAGCACCGCCCTGCTCTCGCGCCCGGACCGGCCGACGGCGATCGTCGCGGCCTCCGACGAGATGGCCATCGGGGTGCGCGAGAGCGCACGGCGACTCGGCGTGCGGGTCCCGGAGGACCTCTCGATCATCGGGATCGACGACTACGTGCTGTCCGCCGTCCTGGGGCTGACGACGGTGCGGCAGGACGTCGCGGGGCTCGGACACGCCGCCGCCGGGCTGCTCCTCAAGGCGCTCCTCGAGGACGACCGGTCGACGGAGGAGGTCGTCCTGCCCACGGAGCTCGTCGTCCGGGAGTCGACCGGTCGGGTGCCGGCGCCAGCGCAGCCCCAGCTCAGTTGATCGGCCCGCGCCGCGGGGGTGGTCCCGCTGGCCGCTCGTCCTCGGCCGGGGTGCCGGCCGCGAGCTCGTCGGGCTCGCGCAGGTAGGTCTTCTTCCCGAAGAACGCCCGGTTGGCCGCCCAGGTCAGCGCCCACAGGACGACCCCGATGCCGAGCAGCCATGCCGCGATCGTGTACTGGATCGGGTCCCGCCCGGTCACCGGAAGGGTGAAGTAGAAGCAGGCCAGCGCTCCGATGACCGGGAGCACGGTGGGGGTCCGGAAGTGCTTGCGGCCGATCTCGTCCCGGCGAAGCACGAGGACGACGATGTTGACGATGGTGAAGACACCCAGGAGGAGCAGCGCCGTCGTCCCGCCCAGCGCGGGGACCACCTCGCTCTCGCTCTTGCTGACGTAGTAGATGAGACCGAAGGCGACCGCCGTCGTGAAGAGAATCGCCACCCACGGCGTCCGTCGACCTGGGTGCACCCAGCCGAGGGCGGGCGGAAGCACGTCCTGTCGGGCCATGCCGTAGATGAGGCGACTTGCCATGAGCATGTTGATCAGCGCCGAGTTCGCCACGGCGAACATCGCGATGAAGGGCATGATGTCGCCGATCGGGAAGTCAGGGAGCCCCGCGGAGACGACCTTCGTCAGGGGGGTGTCACCCTCTCCGAGCTCACCGACGGGGACGAGCGCCACGGCGACGATGGCGACGAGGACGTAGATGAGCCCGGTGAGCCCGATGCCGGCAAGCATCATCTTGGGGAAGTTGTGCACCGGGTCCTGGCACTCCTCGGCCATGTTCACGGCATCCTCGAAGCCGACCATCGCGAAGA
>CAWBEJ010000013.1:0-259280 GCA_963787805.1 uncultured Actinomycetota bacterium
ACGCCAAGACACCAGTCGTCATCTGGAAGGGCCAGCGGATCCTGGCGGAACCCCAGCAACATCGAGCTGGCCGACCTCCTCGGGCTGCGCGCGGCGCCGACCCGGGCGGCGCACGACCTCGTCGTGGTCGGCGCAGGCCCGGGCGGTCTGGCCGCAGCGGTCTACGCCGCATCCGAGGGGCTCTCGACAGTCGTCCTGGACGCCGTCGCCACCGGCGGCCAGGCCGCCACGTCCTCCCAGATAGAGAACTACCTGGGGTTCCCCGCCGGAATCACCGGCGGCGAGCTGGCCGACCGCGCGGTGGTCCAGGCCCGTAAGTTCGGCGCCCTCTTCCACATACCCGGCGAGGCAGTGTCTCTCACACAGGCCGACGGCTATCACGTGGTGGGACTAGCGGAGGGGGACGACCTGATCGCACACGCTGTGCTCGTCGCCACGGGCGTGCACTACCGACGCCTCGACATTCCGGGGACCGACCGCCTCGAGGGCAGCAGCATCTACTACGCCGCCACGGAGTTCGAGGCCCGGCTGTGCCGGCAGGACCCCGTCACCGTCGTGGGCGGCGGCAACTCCGCGGGTCAGGCGGCGTGCTTCCTGGCCCGACAGTCGCCGGTGGTCAACCTGGTCATCCGACACGAGGACCTGCGGAGGGACATGTCCCGCTACCTCGCCGACCGGGTCGAACAGTCGCCACGCATCAAGATCTGGCGAAACACCGAGGTGGGTGAGCTCATCGGGAACGACGCCCTCGAGCAGGTGGTGCTGCACGACCTCCGCACGAATGAGAAGCAGCGCGTCGCGACCTCAGCCCTGTTCGTGCTGATCGGTGCGGCCCCCCACACCAGCTGGCTCCAGCGGGAGATCCCGCTGGACTCGAAGGGCTTCGTGCTCACCGGGCCCGCCGCCGACTGTCACGACGGGATGTTCGCGACCCGCCGTGAGGGGGTGTTCGCCGTGGGCGACGTCGCAGTGGCTCGGTCAAGCGGGTCGCCTCCGCCGTCGGGGAAGGCGCGGTCGTGATCCGGCAGGTCCACGACTTCCTACAGGCCGCGGGACGCCGGTGAAGAGCGGTCGTCCCAGAGAGCGGCGGACGTCGGGGACTGCCGGCGGAAGGGAGAGAGCGCGGAGCGTCCGCGGCGAAGGCCCAGGGCCTGCCCGCCGGCGTCACTGGACGTCACGCAGCGCGAGATGTCATGGCTCAGTCCGGCCGCGGTGCACGCCAACACGGGAGGACACATGAGCAGCTACAAGGTCGGGTACTTCGTCGGCAGCCTGTCGTCGACGTCGATCAACAGGGTGCTGAGCCGGGCCTTGATCCGGCTGGCCCCGCAAGATCTGGAGTTCACCGAGCTCCCGATCGGCAACCTGTCGCTGTACAGCCCGGACTTCGATGATCACTATCCCCCGGAGCCGCAAGCACTCAAGGAGGCCATTGCGGGCTCGGAGGCGGTTCTGTTCGTCACCCCGGAGTACAACCGGTCGATTCCGGGGGCGCTGAAGAACGCGATCGACTGGGCGTCCAGGCCGTGGGGAAGGAACTCCTTCGACCACATGCCGGCCGCCGTGATCGGCGCCTCACCCGGCCAGATCGGCACAGCGGTCGCGCAACAGAGTCTGCGAGCCGTGCTCAGCTTCTGCAACGCCCGTCAGATGACCGCGCCGGAGGCCTACATCACCTTCAAGCCCGGCCTGATCACCGACGACGGCGAGGTCACCGATGACTCGACCGCCGACTTCCTCTCCGGCTTCATGCAGGAGTTCCGCGTCCACATCGAGCGGGTTCTCACGGTCCTACCCCGAACCGTGCAACCGACGCGGTAGGGCGCACAGATGGATCCGATGACCGTCGGTCTGGTCGCCGATTCGGAGGTGCCGACCGAGATCGCCCGCCGGATGCGTGATCTGGGCCCGCGGGACACCGCGGGTCTCAGGGACTGGCACATCAAGGTCGTGAGCGAACCGTTCACCCTCGGGTCCGAGGACGTCGACACCGCGTTGACCCGCCTGCGCGAGCGGGCTCGTCAGCACGGATGGGACGTCGTGGTCGGTCTGACCGAGCTGCCGCTCCGCAGCGGGGTAGACGGCCGGTACCTGTTGGTCGAGACCGACCAGCAACAGCGGACGGCGCTGGTGTGTTTGCCCGCACTCGGGGGCTTCCGCGTGTCCGCGCGCGCCCGTCACACGGTGCGCTCGCTGGTCGACGGTATAGCCGACTCCCCCGACCAGGGCGAGCACCGCGTGGCGCTCCCTCGCCTGATGGGTCGGTGGCGACTGCTGGGGGGCATGGTGTTCGCCAACCGTCCGTGGCTGCTGGTGCCCGGACTCAAGTCCGCGCTCGTTGCCGCCCTGGCGACCGGAGCCGTCGCCACCATCAACTCCACGGTCTGGTTGCTGGCAGGCTCGTTGTCCTGGTGGCGCCTCCTGCTCGCCTCGTTGGGGTCCGTCGCGCTGGTCGTCGGGTGGTTGGTGATCGACGGTGGACTCTGGGACCGCCCTGAGGACGACTCGGCCGAAGCGCGGGAGAGGTCTCGTCTCTACAACACCTCGACGCTGCTGACGCTGACTGCGGGGGTGGTCATCTGCTATGCCGCGCTGTACGTGGTCAACCTGGCATGGGCGTTCTTCGTCCTCGACTCCGCCGTGATGGACGCTTTTGACCAGGCGTCGTTCGGCTACGGCGACTTCTTCGTGCTCGCGTGGTTCGTCGCCTCGGCGGCAACCGTCGGCGGCGGCCTCGGTTCCGGACTCGAGTCAGACGAGGCAATTCGCGCGGCCGCCTACTCGAAACGAGAAGAAGAACGTCGCAACCGGCTTGCCCGCGAGCGAGCCTGAGCGCCGGATCGGCAACAGTCGATCTGCGGCTGACCGCGCCAAGCGCAAGCGGCGCGCCTGGGCCATCCGCCTTCCCTTGTTGGTGATCCAGCGTGGGCCGAGACGGTCGAGAGGACTTGCACCGCTCGCGGGACAACGGGACGGCAGACGCGCTCACCCGCGATCTGGTCGCCGAGGCAGAACGCCCTTCCCTGCTGATCGACGAAGTGCGACGTCTTTGCTCGCAGCTCGAGGTGCGGTGAACGTCCACTTCTGCTGCGCTTGCCGCAGGGTCGCGGAGTTCCCCGTCTGAGCGCTATGTGCCTTGCCTCTGCTGGCGGCTGCGCAATTCGCGGTCGGTGGAGGCGAGCCTGTTCGCCATTCCAGGGCTGCCGAGTCCTGCACCCGCACTCCAGGCAATCGAGCACCGTGTCGGTGTCGGGCCCGGTCCGACCAGGTCGTGCCGGGTCGTCCCAACCGTCTGACCCCTGTCCCAGGTGTCTCGGGCTTCCCGACCTGACCCGACAGGACACGACCCGGCCCGACATTTTGGGTCACATTTTGGGTCACCTCAAGAGCCGATCGGCGTCCGTCATCCGGGTACGAGCAAGCCCCCGACAGCGTTTCCGCTGGTCGGGGGGCCGTCGTCTGTCTCAACACAGAGCGCGCCCGAAGGGATTCGAACCCCTAACCTTCTGATCCGTAGCAACTCAATCGATCCGACACGGGCCGAAGCAGTCCGCCCTCATACGAAGCCAGGTCAGATGTTTGCGCAGGTCACAGGCGTGAGGACGCGCCAAGGCGGCTCCGGTCAGGATGGTACGGAACCGAGATCCCGCTGAATTTTGGGTCACATTTTGGGTCACCCCGGCTGATTCCGGTGAAATCCGGTCGGCGCTCGGTCCGCGCCCCAGTTGAGGGCTGTCAACGTCGACATGGCGCCGTGCGTTAGGCGACGCTGTGACGCACCTTCACTGCGGTCGGGTCCCACTCAAAAGCAGTGTCGCCGGGTAGTTCTGAGAGTCTGCGCCGGGAGCCTGCGATGTCGCGGTCGCGAGGTTCCTTTCAATCCCGGTCGATGAACCGGGTTACAACCCACAGCACACCGCCGATGAGCAGCCCGGCGAGCAACAGGGTGTAGATCTCGGCCGTGGGCATGGCGATGATGATGGCAGGCCGGTAGCGCCAACGCGTGGCGGAGCGCGAGGCCCTTGGCGGCTCTGAGCTGGCGAAGGGACTCGAACCCTCAACCCCCCTGTTTACAAGAGCCAAGCGGTACCGGAACAGCAGGGCACTGACCTGCAAGAATACCAGTCTCGCGTCGCTGCGAACCGGATCCTGCCGCCCACGTGCCATTCAGTGGGTTCCAATGTCCGACTATGGCAAGGCATTTCGCTGCGACTGCGGTTTCGGCCCGGTCCTACGACTCGGTGGCGACCGGGCACCACCACGTCTGGTCGGTCATCAAGAGCATCATCAGTACGCTGGTCGGCATCACGATCGGCCAAGGGAAGATTCCAGGGGTCGACGCGAGCCTGGCCCACCTGCTGACCATGACCGCCGGCCTCGCGGGCGACCTCCCGAGCTCGCAGGACCGAGGTCTTCGTCGATGGGATCGCGGACCGAGGGCGCGGACGGCCCAACCGATCGCCCGGCTCGCGCGTTTACTTGGGTGAGACCTCGCTCCTGGAGGCGGCATGGGCGCGCACGTGGACTTCGACGAGTTCGTCTCGGCGCGCTGGGTGCGGCTCTACCGGCTGGCCTACCTGCTGACGGCCGACGAGGCCGCGGCCGAGGACCTGCTGCAGACCGCGATGGAGAAGACGTTCGCGCGCTGGCCGCAGGTGACGCGGATGGAGTCACCCGAGGCGTACGTCCGCCGGCTCATGGTCAATGCGGTGATCTCCGACCGCCGCCGGCCGGCGCGTCGGCGGGAGTGGCTGAGGGCTGTGCTGCCCGAGCGCCCGGTGCCACCCGAGGACGGCCGGGTCGTCGACCACCTGCTGCTGTGGCCGCTGGTGTGCGCCCTGCCGGAGCGGCAACGCGCCGTCGTCGTGCTGCGCTACTACGAGGACCTCAGCGAGCGCGAGGCCGCCGACGTGCTCGGCTGTGCCGTGGGCACCGTGAAGTCGCAGACCCACGACGCGATGCGGGCGCTTCGGCGCGGGCTCGGGGCGGCACCGGCGAGGGAGGCGGTCGAGGGATGAGCCTGGACAACGAAGTGCGTGACGTCCTCGCGGCGCAGGCCGACCGACGCGAGGGGCCCATGCCGGACCTCGCGGCCCTGCGGGCGGGCGGTCTGGCGCGGCGGCGTCGCAGGCGCCTGGCCCTGGCCTCGTCGGGGTTGGCAGCCCTGCTGGTGGTCGCCGTCGGTGTGGGGGTGGGCGTGGGGCTGCGGGACGCCAGGACGAAGGAGGACCCCGCAGGGCCGCCGGCCGGCGTCGGGTCTACGGAGGTGCCGTGGTGCGTCCCCGACCCGAGCGGCGGTCAGCTCATCGTGGGCGAGGGTGCGCCGATCCGCAGCCTGTGCCACGGCCAACGAGGAGTGCACCTGTGGCACCACGAGGGCACGACCATCCTGACCAAGGACGGCACCACCTTTCGGGTGGCCGGTGGCCGGCTCACGCCGCTGGGCACCAGCGGCAGCGTGTCGATGACCCACGACGGACGGCTCGCCGCGTTGCTGTCCTCTACCGGAAGTACCAACTGCGGCGTGTTCGCGCTGACCGTCTACGAGGTCGCCACGGCCACCGAGGTCGCGAGAACCGAGATCGAGACGGTCTCGTGCGGGCACCTGGCCGGGATCGACGACCTCGGCCGGATCTACGTGACGGTGCACGACGCGGAATGGGGCGTGCTCGACGTGCGGATGTACGACACGCGCCGCCACGAGTGGAGCCAGGTCGTGGGCGTCCCCACCGACGGCGGCGGGATCACCTATGTCACGGCCGACGGTTTCGCCGTGCAGATCGCCGAGGACGTGGTCTCCGGGCCTGACTTCCGTGCCAGCATCCCGCTCGCATCCCTCGAGGGTCGAGTCGACGCCGAGGGGCGCTTCCTGCCCCAGCGCGAGGTCCCGATCGGGCGGGGCCGGTGGTCGCCCGACCGCTCCCTCGTCGCCGACCAGCAGCCCGAGGGCGTCGTGGTCCGCAGCGCCGACCTGACCCGCCGCCTCGCGCTCGACCTCCCGGGCGACCTGTTCGCGGCACGGCCGGAGCGGCTGCCGGAGGTGGACCTGATCTGGGAGTCTCGGACGTCGCTCCTCGCAGTGAGCGGCCTCCAGGCCGGGTCGTCCGTGTACCGGTGCGACGTCCGCTCCGGCTCCTGCGAACGGGTCGACCGCCTCGGGCAGCCCGCACTGGGCAACGGTGTTCAGCCTGGGGGATGAGGGTGACCCAACCCGGCGGCATCCGGGGTGCGTCTCAGGGGTGAGGACACCAGGAGGTGCGATGGGAGCGGACGAGGACTTCGCCGCCTTCATCGATGCTCGGGGGACGAGCCTGTTCCGGCTGGCCTGCCTGCTCACGGGCTCGCCGTCCGAGGCCGATGACCTCGTGCAGGACTCCCTCGAGAAGGTCTACCTCCGGTGGTCTCGCGTGAGCGGCGCCGACGCGCCGTACCAGTACGTGCGGCGGCTCATGGTCAACACCCTCGTCTCCAACCATCGGCGTCCCGCACACCGGGCCGAGGTGCTCCGGGCGTCGCCGCCCGACGCGCCCGTCGAGTCGCGCGAGCAGGCCGTGGTCGACCACGAGGAGGTGTGGCCCCTCGTGCTCGCCCTGCCGACGAGGCAGCGGGCGGTCATCGTGCTCCGGTATTACGAGGACCTCTCGGAGCAGCAGATCGCCGACGTTCTCGGCTGCTCGACCGGGAGCGTGAAGTCCCAGGCGCACGATGCGCTGGCCGCGCTGCGCCGGGGCATGAGCACGAGGGCCGACGGAGGTGTGGTGACATGACCGGCAACCTTGAGGACCAGCTGCTGCGCGAGGTGCTCTCGCACGAGGCCGCACGTCACGACGGCCACGGCTACGACCCGGCCGATGTCGTGGCGGGCGCGCTGTCCCGGCGCCGGCGCCGGCGCGCGGTCGTCGGTGGCGCCGCCCTGGCCCTGACCGTCGTCGCGGGCTCCGCTGTCCTCGTGGCCCAGGGTCTGGCCCCCCCGGATGCCGGACGCGAGGTCGTCCCGCAGGGCCCGTCCTCGCCATCCGTCCCGGAGGGCAGCGACGTGTCCGCGCCGCTGGAGCGCGTTCCCGGAGGCAGGAACGCGTCCGCCCTGTCGATCCCGTTCTGCGAGGAGCAGATCGGTGGCGACGTCAGGAGCGACGTCCTGCACGTCGACGGCACGGCTTATGACACCGACTGTGCGTACGCAAGGCCGCACCACCGCTACCTGTGGTACCACGCGGGCCGCACGGTGATGTCGTCAGCCGACGGGCTCCAGGTCCTCGTGGGCGACCGCTTCGTCACGGTTTCCCGGCTCCAGTCACCGGGAGTGCGGATCAGCATGGACGGGAGGTACCTGGCTTGGTTCGAGCAGGACGCCCTGTTCGTCCACGACCTGGTCGCCCAGGAGCCGACGGGACGGTTCACGATGCCCGATGAGATCCTCTCGGCAGGGATCCCGGAGGTCGAGGGCATGGACTGGGGCGGCCGCACCTACGTCCAGGTCGACGGTGCCCTCTGGGTGCACGACCTCGGCCGGTCCCGGTGGGCGCACGTCCGCGGTCTCCCCCCGGACTGGGGTGTGGGCGAGTCGAAGGAGCTCGCCTACCTCACTCCGGAAGGCGTCGCGGTCGAGTCCGAGGAGCTCGCGGCGGACGAGCCGGGGGCGCGCTCGGTCGAGGGCCGGGTCACTCAGGACGGCGTGTTCGAGCCGGTGCGGACGGTGCCGCTCGGCCGCGCGGTGTGGTCCCCGGACCGCTCGCACACGGTCCAGCTGAGCGGTGAGGGTTTCACGGCTCACGCGGCCGACGACCTTGACAGTCCGGTGCCGCTCGTCCTGCCCGTCGACCCGGCCGACGTCGCCGCGGTGGCCTGGGATGCCCAGTGGGAGACGGGTTCGACGGTGCTCGTCACCTCCGCGGTGACGGTGGGGCCCAAGGGGGAAGTCAGCGTCGACGCCTTCGTCACCCACCGGTGCTTCGCGCCCACCGGCTACTGCTCAGTGTTGACGACCGAGATCCGCCCGCCCAACAGCGCCCTGAACCACCCCGGGGGCTGACGAGAGGGAGCACGCTGGGTGCCACCGGGCAGGTCGCCGCGGCCGTGACCTCTCGGCTGTCGGTACCCCCGCCGCGGTCGTTCAACACGTGCGGGACCCGGTCGTGTTCGCGCGTAGTCACGGCTACCGCAATGACGAAGTCATGGAGGTGACTCAGAATGTCGACTGAGGCAAGGCGTCCCCCGTTTGCGGAGCCAGAGATGCCGCGGACCCCATGGCACACGGTTCGCCGCGTTGCCGTGGACCGCCGTGGCGGCCATCCGCCGCCGCCTCATGCCCGGCACGTCAGTCGGGTCCAGGCCCCGGGCGTCTCGCGCCGCATGATCCTCCGAGCGGGGCGAGGCGTGCTTGCGATCGCGGTGCTGGAGCTCGCCGCCTGCGTGGGCACCGACAGGGCCGGCACCGTCGCCGCCCCCGCTCAGAGCGGGTCCGGCGCCGGGCTGGCCTGGTCGCGAGTCGATCTCGCGTACGTGTCGGCCTACGTGCTCGTCCGCGGCAGGCAGGCGGCCGTGGTCGACACCGGCGTCGCGGGCAGCGCGGGCCGCATCGGCGCGGCGCTCGAGGCCGCCGGATCCGGCTGGGACGGCGTGCGACACCTGCTGATCACCCACGCCCACTTCGACCATGTTGGAGGCATCGAGGAGGTCGCCGGCCGGGCGACCGGTGCGAAGCTGTACGGCGGGGAGCTCGACCTCCACAGCATCAAGAGCTCGCCGACTGGGCGGGACGGACAACCCCCCGAGTCCCCGGGGCGGCTTCGCGCGGTAGCCGACGGCGAGGAGGTGTTTGGCCTGCAGGTGGTCACGACTCCGGGCCACACGCCGGGCCACATCGCCGTGTTTGACGCCGCCTCGGCGGTGCTCGTTGCCGGCGACGCCCTCACCAACACCGTCGACGGGAACCTTGGTGGCGCGCTGCCGATGGTCACGCCAGACCAGGCAGCCGCCGCGGACTCGGTCCGCAAGCTCGCGGCCCTGGACCCTCGCGTCATCCTCGTCGGCCACGGCCCACCCGTCGAGCACGACGCCGCCGCCAAGCTCCGGCGCCTCGCCAGCACACTGAACTGAACCCCGTCCCATCCGCCATCAGGCGGCGGATAGACGCATGCGCTCCGGCTGGGCAAGGGGCGGGACGAAGAAGGCGGTGTACCCGGCGCTGAAGCGCGCCGTCGCCCGCGAGGCCTTCCCGTCCTGCGCAGGAGCCGAGTACACCGATGTGCCCCGCGCGCCGGGCTAGGAAAACCACGCTCACCACCACCGCAGCCGCATTGCACGTGTGGCCGTCCGGAGTCGGCGGACTCGAACTCGGCCGCCGCCGCGGCGACGTCCGCCGAGCGCTACCGCCCATGGCTCAACGCGGGGTCGCCAAACCCATGAGCATCACTCGTGCCTAACCCGGATGAGCGGTCAGTGGCAGCGGAAGAACTCGTTGGTCGTTCCGTCGGGGCGTACGTTGAAGTGCTCCACGAGGTGGTTGGAGAAGGTCGAGCCGTCCGAGCCCCTCCCGCGGACGTTGAACGTGAACGTCCCGTTGACGGTCGTTCCGCTCTGGTTGAAGCCGCCCCAGATGGTGACTTTGCCGGTGTAGCTCGGCAGGCTCGGGTCGCTCAGGGGTACCGCCGAGAAGGTCCCGGTGTCCGTGAACGTGGCGTGTATGCGGCCATCGTCGAAGACGGTTTCGTGCTCGACACGGTTGGTCGTGGTGGTGATCGTGTACTGGGGCCCGCCGCCCTCGCAGGTGGGCACGAAGTCAACAAAGGCCTCGACCACACCCTGTTCAGCGGTGGTCGTCGTGGTGGGCGGTGCCGCGTACGCGGGCGCCGCGACGACGAGGAGGAACGGGGCGAGAAGTGCTATCGCGAGTCGGCGGAGCATGCGGTCCTCCTGAACGTGGCTGGTTCCCTGAGTAGCTCACACTCCTCGCCTTCGGAAAGAGCGTCAATGGTCCGTTAGCGCCGGCTCGACCGGCCCCGGGACCTTCGCCTGATGCTTGCCGGTCGGCTGGCGGCGTAATGACGCACCGCTCAGGTCCAGGTCGAGTGCTCTTTCCGAGACTCATGTAGCTGAACTACGAGCAGACCGGCCGCTGGGCCGCGCGGCACCAGACGGCCCGGGAGAACTGGCCCAGGTCGCTGATGACTGGGTCGCCCTCCAGCTGAGAGATGATGCCCGGGTCGAGGCCGGCGTCTTTGGTGAGCCGAGGGTGTCGGGTCCAGTCCGACCAGGCCGGGCCCAGTCGCGCCAGCCGTCTGACCCCGGTCCCGGCGAATTCAGGCTTCCCGCCCTGACGCGACAGGACACGACCCGCCCCGACATTCTGGGTCACATTTTGGGTCACCTTGCGACCCGATCGACGTCCGCCATCCGGGCACGAGTAAGCCCCCGACAGCGTTTCCGCTGGTCGGGGGCCCGTCGTCTGTCTCAACACAGAGCGCGCCCGAAGGGATTCGAACCCCTAACCTTCTGATCCGTAGTCAGATGCTCTATCCGTTGAGCTACGGGCGCATGTCACGCGTCGGCGCAACGAGAGAGCAGACTACCGGAGCGCCTCAGCGGGCGAGAAATCCAACGGCGGCTCCTCCCGCCACCGCGGACCCGCTGTGAGGAGCCTCATAAGGCGCAAGCGCTTCCGCGGTCGCCGGCCACCGGTGCCCGGGCATACCGTGGAATCGAGGCTCCCAGCGGCGGGCGCCGCGCCACCCGTCAAGAGCGGACGCGCGAGCACGTTCCAGGTGGCCGACGAGTTGAGCCCAGACCGGCGGAAGGACCACCATGACCACGCAGGCCGAGCACACGAGGACAGGGCACGAGCCACGTAGGCCTGCAGGCCTGGGTCGACGAGGTCGCCGCCCTCACCACCCCGGACTCCGTGGAGTGGGTCACCGGGTCCGACGAGGAATGGGACCGCCTCACGACGCTGCTCGTCGAGGCCGGCACCTTCACCCGCCTCAACCCGAGCAAGAAGCCGAACTCGTTCCACGCGGCATCCGACCCGACCGACGTCGCCCGCGTCGAGGACCGCACGTTCATCTGCTCCGAGAAGGAGGAGGACGCCGGCTTCACGAACAACTGGAGGTCTCCCTCGGAGATGAAGGCCGTCATGACCGACCTCTACCGCGGGTCCATGACCGGTCGCACGATGTACGTCATCCCCTTCGTCATGGGTCACCTCGAGGCGGACGTGCCGATGTACGGCGTGGAGGTCACCGACTCCGCCTACGTCGTGGCGTCGATGCGCATCATGGCGCGCATCGGCACCCCGGTGCTCAAGGCCATCGAGGACCAGGACGCCGGCTTCGTCAAGGGCCTGCACTCGGTCGGCTACCCGCTCGGGAAGGGCCGCGAGGACGTCGCCTGGCCGTGCAGCGAGACGAAGTACATCGCCCACTTCCCCGAGACCCGCGAGATCTGGTCCTACGGCTCGGGCTACGGCGGCAACGCCCTGCTCGGCAAGAAGTGCTACGCACTGCGCATCGCCTCCGCGATGGCACGCGACGAGGGCTGGATGGCCGAGCACATGCTCATCCTCAAGCTCATCTCGCCGCAGAACACCACGCACTACATCGCGGGCGCGTTCCCGAGCGCCTGTGGCAAGACGAACCTCGCGATGATCGACCCCACCCTCGAGGGCTGGACCGCCGAGATGGTCGGTGACGACATCGCCTGGATGCGGTTCGGCAAGGACGGTCGGCTGTATGCCGTGAACCCCGAGTTCGGTCTGTTCGGCGTCGCCCCCGGCACCGGCGAGCACACCAACCCCAACGCGATGCGCACCGTGGAGAAGGGCAACTCGATCTTCACGAACGTCGCCCTCACCGACGACGGCGATGTCTGGTGGGAGGGCATGACGAAGGAGCCCCCGGCCCACCTCACCGACTGGAAGGGCCGGGAGTGGACGCCCGGGAGCGATGAGGTCTCCAGCCACCCGAACAGCCGCTTCTGCACTCCCGCGAAGCAGTGCCCGATGATGGCCCCCGAGTACGACGAGCCCAACGGTGTCCCGATCGACGCGATCCTCTTCGGCGGCCGCCGCAAGACCACCGTGCCGCTGGTGTACGAGTCGCGGGACTGGGCCCACGGCGTCTTCATCGGGGCGACGCTGTCCTCGGAGACCACCGCCGCCGCGACCGGCGCTGTCGGCGTCGTCCGCCGCGACCCGATGGCGATGCTGCCCTTCATCGGGTACAACGCCGGCGACTACGTGAACCACTGGCTCGAGATCGGCAAGCAGGCGGACGAGTCCAAGCTGCCCAAGATCTACCAGGTCAACTGGTTCCGCCGCGACGACGAGGACGGCTCGTTCCTCTGGCCCGGCTTCGGGGACAACGCCCGCGTCCTCAAGTGGATCGTCGAGCGCCTCACCGGCACCGCCGAGGCGGTCGAGACCCCCGTCGGGCTCGTGCCGACCCCGAGCGCCATCGACACCACCGGCCTCGACATGTCGGAGGAGCAGGTCGCGAAGGCACTCGCCGTCAACGTGGAGGAGTGGCGCGACACCGAGCTTCCGCTCATCGAGGAGTGGTTCGCGAAGTTCGGGAACACGCTTCCCACCCAGCTCGCCGACGAGCTCGCCACGCTCAAGACCCGCCTCGAGAGCGCCTGACCCCCGCGCCTGCCCGCGGACGGCGGAGCCCCCGTGGAGGTCTCTCCACGGGGGCTCCGCCGATCCCGGCGGCACAGGTCACACACAGGGAACGCATGGACTCGGCCCAGACGAGGGCACCACACTGGACGTCATGACGACGTCCCGCACGGGAAGTGCTCCCGCACTGCAGCGTTCCGACGGCACGGCCGTGCGCGTGCTCGTCGTCGACGACGAGCCGAACCTCACCGAGCTGCTCTCCATGGCCCTGCGGTACGAGGGCTGGGAGGTGCGCAGCGCCGGCAGCGGCCTGGCCGCCGTCCGTGCCGCGAAGGACTTCGGCCCCGACGCGGTCGTCCTCGACATGATGCTTCCCGACTTCGACGGGCTCGAGGTCCTGCGCAGGATGCGTGGCGAGGACCCCCACGTGCCCGTGCTCTTCCTCACCGCCAAGGATGCCGTGGAGGACCGCGTGGCCGGCCTCACCGCGGGAGGCGACGACTACGTCACGAAGCCGTTCAGCCTGGAGGAGGTCGTGGCCCGGCTACGGGCGCTGATGCGCCGGACGGTGGTCGCGACCGACGACGGGGGTTCGCTGCTCGTCGTCGGGGACCTGACGATGGACGAGGACAGCCACGAGGTGACGCGCGGGGGCGACGAGGTGCACCTCACCGCCACCGAGTTCGAGCTCCTGCGCTACCTCATGCGCAACCCGAAGCGGGTCCTCTCCAAGGCCCAGATCCTCGACCGGGTCTGGAACTACGACTTCGGCGGGCAGGCCAACGTCGTCGAGCTCTACATCTCCTACCTGCGGAAGAAGATCGATGCCGGCCGGTCGCCGATGATCCACACGATGCGCGGCGTGGGCTACGTCCTCAAGCCAGCCGCCTGAGGCCGCAGGACTCCGGATGCCGCCTCGACCCTCCCGCTGGACACTGCGGACCAAGCTCCTCGCCTCGGTCCTCGTGCTGTTCATGCTCGTCATGCTCGCAACGAGCGCGCTCACCGTGCTCGAGACCCGGCGGTACCTCGAGGCCCAGCTCGTCGCGGATCTCGAGACCGCCCTCGCCCGGGTCGGAGAAGGCGGAGGGCTCGTCGGTCTCGACCGTCCTGGCAACGGCAACGGCAACGCCAACGGCCTGGGGAACGGGAACGGCCGCGGCGCCCGCGGCGGGCCGGTCGGGGCGCCAGGTGGGGGCGACGTGCTCGTGCTGGGCCTGACGTCGACGGGTGCCGTGGCCTCGGACACCGTGGGCCGCACGCTCAACGCCGTGGTCAACGACGAGGGCAGGGACGACACCCTGGACTCCGCCCAGGTCGCGGCGCTGCGAGGGGCCCGACCCGTGCGCTTGCCGCAGCGTGTCGAGATCGGGGGCGACATCGGGACCTACCTGGTCACGTCCCGGGCGCTGGGGGCAGGTGCGCGGGTCATCGTCGGCGTCTCCACCGAGCCGGTCGACGAGCTGCTCTCCCGGCTCGTTGCCGTGGTCGCCGGAGGAACGGTGGTGGGGCTCGTGCTCGTCGGCGCGGGGGGCACGGTCCTCGTCCGGCGCAGCCTGGCGCCCCTCGACCGGGTGGCGGCGACCGCCCGTCGGGTGTCGGGCCTCAAGCTGGACTCGGGTCAGGTGGCTCTCGCCGAGCGCGTCGCTCCGGAGGACGCCGACGAGCGGACCGAGGTCGGTCAGGTCGGCCTCGCCCTCAACACGATGCTCGACAACGTCGAGTCCGCGCTCCACGCCCGGCAGGAGAGCGAGACCCAGGTGCGCCAGTTCGTGGCCGACGCCAGCCACGAGCTGCGCACCCCGCTCGCGTCGATCCGGGGCTACGCCGAGCTCACCCGGCGCGAGAGCGAGCCCGTGCCGCCGACCGTCACGCACGCCATCGGCCGCGTGGAGTCCGAGGCGCTGCGCATGCAGGAGCTCGTCGAGGACCTGCTCCTCCTGGCGCGGCTGGACTCCGGCCGCCCCCTGGAGCGCGAGCCGGTGGACCTCTCCCTCCTCGCCGTCAATGCCGTGAGCGACGCCCACGCCGCCGCGCCGGACCACGCATGGGAGCTCGACCTGCCCGAGGACCCGGTGGAGGTGCCCGGGGACGGCGCCCGCCTGCACCAGATCCTCGCCAACCTGCTCGCCAATGCGCGCACCCACACGCCCGCCGGGACGCGAGTCGTGACCCGTGTGCGGCCCGAGGGCCCGCTCGTTCGGGTGTCGGTCGCGGACGACGGGCCCGGCATACCGCGGTCGTTGCAACCGACCGTCTTCGAGCGCTTCACCCGTGGCGACGACTCGCGCAACCGCGCCAACGGCTCCACCGGGCTGGGCCTGAGCATCGTCGCCGCCGTGGGTCAGGCGCACGGCGGCCGGGTGGAGGTGTCGAGCGAACCGGGCGAGACGATCTTCTCGGTGCTGCTGCCCGCCGGCTGACCCACGCCGCTCCTCAGAGCGGTAGGACATAGGCGACGAGCCGCACCCCCGCCGCGGGTGACCAGTCGCGGTCCGGGCGACGAGTGAACCCCAGCCGCTCGTAGATGCGGTGTGCCGTGTGCATCGTCGTCGAGGACGACAGCACCACCGCCCCGAACCCGCGTCGGCGGGCCAGGGTGACCGTGTGCCGCGCCAGCGCCTCGCCGATGCCCTCGCCGGAGGCTGCGGGCTCGACGGCCAGCGACCTCATCTCGACCTCGTCGTCCTCGGCGAGCTGCGACAGCGAGGACCCCGGCTCGGCCAGCGTCACGGTGCCCACCACACCCCGCTCGTCGACCGCGACCCAGAGCTCGGCCTCGGCGTCCCGGTGGACCGCATCCCCGAGGAAGTCCAGGTAGGGCGCGTCGGCAGGGATCACCCCGTTGCCGACGTAGGCGGCGACGGTGAGCCGGCCGACGGCCTCGAGCTCCTCGGGTCTGGCGCGCCTGATGACGAGGGCCGAGCGCGGGAGGGGCACCGCCACATCCTCGCAAACGCTCGTGTGCACCGGACGAGGCGTGCGGAGCTGCCCGCCGGCGCCACGAGTGACCGGACCTCTCACAGCGGATCCGCTTCGCTCGCGGGTGGCGCTCGACCCACTTTGCCCGCCGGAGGAACGGACGGTTACCCTGTGCGTCGTTGGAGGCGTCGCCTAGTCCGGTCTATGGCGCCGCACTGCTAATGCGGTTTGGGCTCACCGCCCATCGAGGGTTCAAATCCCTCCGCCTCCGCCGACGAGAAGCCCCCGGGACGTCTGCCACCGGGGGCTTTCTCAGCGGTCGTGACACACGGGAGGATGGCGTGTCCCGAGCGGCACCCCGGACAAGTTGTCAGGCCGTCTGACGACCGTGGCGCCCCGCCCGCCTCGCCCGTGATCTAGGATGCCCCACATTGCCCACCGCACACCACGAGGGGTGACACGACTCGGGGTTCAGAGGATGGTGGCGCACATGGGGATCAACGGCTACCGGTCCGACGACACGCAGGCGCTGCGTGCCATGGCCGACTCGCTGGCGAGCCTCACCGACGACCTGCGAAACGAGGATCCGGAGCGGGCGCTGCAGAGCCTCATCGGTCGCGGGGGCCGGGAGCTCGTCGAGGCCCGCTGGGCGAGCATCACCGTCCTGCGCGGTGGCACCTTCCGCACCATCGCCAGCACCGCGCCGACGGCCGACGGCGTCGACCGGCTGCAGTACGAGTTCGGGGCGGGGCCCTGCGTGGATGCCGTGCTCGGGGACACCATGTACCTGACCGGGGACATCACCGCCGAGGAGCGGTGGCGCCCCCTGGGGGAACGGCTCAACGCGGCATACGGCGTGCGGAGCATGCTCGCCTACCGCCTCCACCTCCTCGACGAGTCGGCGACGATCGCCGGCCTCAACTTCTCGTCGGACCAGCTCAACGCCTTCTCCCCGGCCGACGTGCAGCGCGGCAAGGTTCTCGCCACCCACTGCGCTCTCCTCGTGAGCGCCAGCCTCGCGCAGGACAAGGCGAGCAACCTCGTCAAGGCGCTCCAGAGCAACCGGGAGATCGGCGTCGCCGTGGGAGTGCTCATGGCGCACCACCACCTGTCTCGTGAGCAGGCCTTCGATCTCCTCCGCCTCGCGAGCCAACGCACCAACCGGAAGGTCGCGGACATCGCGAGGGAGGTCGCCGACACGGGTGCCGACCCGTTCGACTTCGGTCCGGAGGCGGCACCCCTCCCCTGACCGGGACACTCCCCCGTTGGGGGAGGTACCCAGGGAGCCGGTCCGACGACCTTGGTTGACTGGGGCCATGAGGTCTCGACTCGCGCTCGTCGCCGCCGCCGTCCTCGTCCTCGGTGCGGCGCTCGGAGGCTGGCTGTGGTGGCGCCAGCGCGAGGCCGCCCTCGACGCGGGCGCCGAGGGAGCCGTGTCGGCGTACGTCGCAGGCTGGAACGCCAAGGACATGGCTGCGGTGCCCTTCGCCGACGACGGCGCGGCCGAGCGGTTCGCAGAGGTCGTCGACGACCTCGGGGACGCGCCCGTCCGGGTGACCTCCGGTGGCGTGGCGCGTGACGGCGACGCGGCGACGACCGACCTGTCGGTCACCTGGACGCTGCCGGGGAAGGTTGCCTGGACGTATGCCGTGCCGGCCCGGGTCGTCCGCTCCGGTGAGCGCTGGGTCGTCGGATCCCCCCAGCAGGGGTCCCGATGGCACCCGGAGCTGGCACCGGACGAGACGTTCGAGCTCGAGCGGACCTCCGGCACCCGGGCCGACCTCCTCGACCGGTCCGGAGAGCCGCTCATGCCGCTGGGCACCGTCTACGCCGTGCAGCTCGACCCGGTCAACGCCACTCCGGCATCCGCGGCGGCGCTGGAGGAGGTCGTCGACGCCGACCCCGGCACGTTGACCGCCGCGCTGGCCAAGGCCACCTCGTCGGGGTCGAAGGCTCCGATCCCGGTCATCACCTACCGCGAGGCCGACTTCGCCCCGCGCCAGGACCGGCTCGAGGCGCTCGACGGCGTCATCGCCCCGACGTCGCAACAGCCGCTCGCCCGGACCCGTACGTTCGCGCAGCCGTTGCTCGGCACCTACGGGGAGGTGACGGCCGAGATGATCGAGAAGAGCGGCGGGCGCTTCGTCGCCGGTGACCGGGCAGGACGCAGCGGTCTGCAGGCGCAGTACGACTCCCAGCTCGCCGGCGCCACGGGTCTGACCGTGACCACGAGCGGCGGCACGGCGCTCTTCGAGCAGGAGCCGACGAACGGCACCGACGTGCGGACCACGCTCGACCCTGCCGTGCAGGAGGCGGCCGAGACCTCGCTGGCGGATGCCGACCTGGACGTTCCCGCCGCACTGGTCGCCGTCGACGTGCCGACCGGTGAGGTGCTGGCCGCCGCGAACTCACCGTCGAGCGGCTTCGACCGCGCCATCACCGGCCGGTACCCCCCTGGATCCACCTTCAAGGTCGCGACGACGTACGCCTACCTCACCCGCGGCATCACGACGCCGACCTCACGGGTGCCGTGCCCTCCAACGGTCACGGTCGACGGGCGCGCGTTCCGCAACTACGCGGGCGAGTCGATCGGCGGGACGCCGACGTTCTTCCAGGACTTCACCGTGTCGTGCAACACCGCGTTCGTCGGGCTGTCCGGCCAGCTCGCCGGGGACGACCTCGGCAACGCTGCTCGCGCGCTCGGCATCGGGGCCGGCTGGGCCGACGGGGTGGGGGTCGACGGGGCGTTCGAGGGCAGCGTCCCGAGCACGAACGGCGGGACGGATGCCGCGGCGGCCTCCATCGGCCAGGGCCGGACCGAGGTATCCCCGCTGTCCCTGGCGGTGATGGCGGGGAGCATCGGGCGAGCGACGTTCGTCCCGCCGGTCCTCGTCGAGGACCCCGCCGGTGGAGCTCCGCGTCCCACACCCCTGGACGGCAGGGCCGTCGCCCAGCTCCGGTCGATGATGGCCTCCGTCGTCGCGGCGGGGACCGGCTCTGCTCTCCGAGGCACTCCGGGAGGCTCGGTCCGGGGGAAGACCGGCACGGCCGAGCACGCAAGCGGCCCGGATGCCGAGCCGCGGGTGTGGTTCCTGGGGTACCAGGGCGATGTCGCGTTCGCCGTCCTCGTCGAGGAGGGCGAGAGCGGGGGCACGGTCGCGGCACCGATCGCGAGGGACTTCCTCACCCTCCTGGCTCGGCGCTGAGGCCGCCCGGTCTTCCTCACCCCCACGCCCTGTCGCGGCAGCGGAAGGCCCCGCCCGGCATACCGGACGGGGCCTCTCCGAGAGCCGGACGGACCGGGTCAGATGGGTCGGACCTGGTCGGCCTGCGGACCCTTGGGGCCTTGGGTGACCTCGAACTCGACCCGCTGCGCCTCCTCCAGGCTGCGGTAGCCCTGGACGTCGATGGCGGAGTAGTGAACGAACACGTCGGGTCCGCCACCGTCCTGGGCGATGAACCCGAAGCCCTTCTCAGCGTTGAACCACTTCACGGTGCCCTGTGCCATATCGGGGATGACTCTTTCTGTGTGTAGCACGCCGGTCGACACACGTCGCGCCGACCGTGGATGCGAACTCCAGTCCCCTTGTGGCGCGTTGGTGTTCGACCTGCGAGGAAATGCTGTTGCTGCAACCGCCAGCGACGCTAGCACGCAGCATGGTCACGCGCGCGCCTGATCAGGCACCTTTCATCCAGCGGACGCCCGGACGGGTCAGCCCTCCGCGGCCTTGACGGCGAGGACGTCGCACGGAGCGTCCAACAGCACCTGCTGGGCCGTGGAGCCGGTGATGAGCTTGCCCAGCGGGCTGCGCCGCCGGATGCCGATGACGATGAGACTGGCCTCGGTCTCGGCGGCGACGTCGAGCAGCTCGTCGGCGGGGGCCAACCCCCGGGTCGGCTGGCGGATCTCGTGCTCGATCCCCCGCTCGGTGAGCTGGGCGTCGAGCGCGTCGATGTCCTGGGCGGACGCGAAGCTCGGGTCGTTGTAGTCCCCGTGGTGGCCGGTGTTGACGACGACCAGCCGCTTGCCGCGCAGCTCGGCCTCCGCGATGGCGGTGTCCACGGCGGCCAGCCCCTCGGGGCGAGGGATGTACCCGACGACGATGGTCATGGTGGTCTCCGGTTCCGGGGTTGGGTGGTGTCGGGGTGAGGACGAGGCGCCGCACCTGGTCGTCCGTCAGGTGCGGCGCCCCGCGTGTGTCAGGACGCGAGCTGCTTGGCGCCGGTCATGATCGCCACGCCCTCGCCCATGTCGTGGGACTGCGGGGTGATGACGCCCGCACAGCCGCCGAGGCGCTGGATGTGGATGCGGTCGGCGGCCTCCCACACGTGCGGCATGTTGTGGCTGATGAGGATCACCGCCAGCCCGCTGTCGCGCAGCTGCTTGACCATGTCGAGGACCATCCCCGACTCCTTGACACCCAGGGCAGCGGTCGGCTCATCGAGGACGACGACCCTGCTCCCGAACGCCGCGGCACGCGCCACCGCGACCGCCTGGCGCTGGCCACCGGAGAGTGTCTCCACGGCCTGACCCATGTTCTGGATCGTCTGGATGCCGAGCTTCTGCACCGAGTCGCCGGCCCGCTCCTTCATGCCCTTCTTGTCGAGCATGCGGAACACCGACCCGAGCGGTCCCGGTCGGCGCTCCTCGCGAGCGAGGTAGAGGTTGCTCGCGATGTCGAGCGCCGGAATGACGGCCAGCTGCTGGTACACCGTCTCGATGCCGGCCTCGCGGGCATCCTGTGGGCGCTTGAAGCTCACCGGCTGGCCCTCGAGGAACACGTCCCCGGTGTCCTGCTGGTAGGCACCCGTGAGGCACTTGATGAGCGTCGACTTGCCAGCGCCGTTGTCACCGATCACCGCCAGCACCTCACCCCGGTAGAGGTCGAGGTCGACCCCGTCGAGACCGATGACCCGGCCGAACGTGATGACGAGGTTGCGGGCCGACAGGATCGGCTCGGCGTCGTAGACCGTTCGCTTGGCCTCGGGGATGTGGTCGACGGACAGCGGGAGCCGCTCGATCGTGCTCATCGGGGCCCCCGGACAGTATCGGAGCCACGAAGGAGCGCAGAACTTTCTGGGGTGATGTTCATGCCTTCACCTTCCGGATCCACTGGTCGACGGAGACGGCGACGATGACGAGGACGCCGATGGCGAGGAGTCGCCACTGCTGGTCGACCCCCGCGAGCGAGAGGCCGAGGGTGAACGACCCGACGATCAGCGCACCGAGGAGGCTCCCGATGAGCCCACCACGGCCACCGAAGAGGCTCGTGCCACCGATGACGACTGCGGTGATGCTGTCGAGGTTGGCGTCCGGAATGCCGTTCGCCGTCGCCGAGCCGGCGCGCCCGATCTGGATCCACGCCGCGAAGCCGTAGATGAGACCGGCCACGGTGTAGACGCTGAGCAGGATGCGCTTGCTCGCGACGCCCGACAGGCGGGCCGACTCCGGGTCGTCACCGACCGCGAAGATGTGCCGGCCCCAGGCGGTCTGGGTGAGGGCGAACCCGACGATCGCGTACAGCAGCAGGACCATGATGACGCCGACGGTGACCCGGAAGGGCCCGACCGAGAAGGTCTCACCGGTGACGTTGATGATGTCGGGCAGCCGGTTGTTCTGGATGCTGGAGCCACCGGAGTACAGCAGCGCGATCGCGGTGAAGATCGAGAGCGTGCCCAGGGTGACGATGAACGGTGGCAACCCGACCCGCGTGACGAGCAGGCCGTTGAGCGCACCCGCCGCCACCGCGAGCGCGATGCCGATGAGGATCGCGAGCCAGCCGGCCACACCGTTCTCGGCGGCGAGGGTCGCCATGACCATCATCGCGAGGATCGTGATGGCGCCGACCGACAGGTCGATGCCGGCGGTGAGGATGACGAGGGTCTGCCCGATCGCCAGGCACGCCACGACGGCGACCTGCTGGAAGAGCAGGGACTGCGCGTTGGGCGACGCGAAGCGGGGGTTGAGGATCGAGAAGACGATGAACGTCAGCACGAGCAGGAAGAGCGGGCTCAGCCACGGGTAGCCGTGGAGCAGGTGCTGGATCCTCTGGACGGGGCTCTGCCGCCGCCGAGCGAACTCGGCGGCAGCAGCCGATGTGGACGACGACATCGAGGTCAGCCCCAGCAGATCTTCAGGGCTTCGTCGGTGGTGATGCTCTCGACACCCTCCGCCGGCTTGTCCGTCACGAGCGCGACGCCCGTGTTGAAGAATTCGAGACCCTCGCTGGTGGTCGGCTTCTCGCCGCCACGCGCGATCTTGGCGATGGCCTCCATGCCGAGCGTCGCCATCTTCAGCGGGTACTGCTGGGCCGTCGCACCGATCGTCCCGTCCTTGACGGACTTGACGCCGGCGCAGCCGCCGTCGACCGACACGACGAGCGCGTCGGTGACGCCAGCGGCCTTGAGGGCGGCCGAGGCGCCGACCGCAGCCGGCTCGTTGATGGTGTAGACGACGTTGATGCCGTCGCTCTTGGTCAGGCAGGTCTCCATCGCGGTGCGGCCGAGGTCCTCGGAGCCGTTGCTCGGCTCGTTGCAGACGATGGTGTAGTCGCCGCCCTTTCCGCCGGTGTACTTGCCGGTCGCGGCCTCGTCGCCGTTCTTCTTCGGGTCGGCCACGTCGATGCCCATGCCCTCGAGGAAGCCCTGGTCACGGTCGTAGTCGACGGAGACGATCTTGTCGTTGAAGAGGTCGAGGAGGGCGATGGTCGCCTGCCCGCCGTCGAGCGTGGCAGCCGCCCACTGGCCGATGAGCCTGCCCGCCTCGCGGTTGTCGGTGGCGAAGGTGATGTCGACGGTCTCGGCCGGGTCCGGAGGGGTGTCGAGGGCGATGACGTAGAGGCCGGCGTCGCGGGCCTTGGTGATCGCGTCGTTGACGCCGGTGGACATCGGGGTGATGAGGATGCCCTTGTCACCGCGGACGACGGCCTGCTCGATGGCGGCGATCTGTCCGGCGTCGTCGCCCTCCTGCTTGCCCGAGGCGATGGTGAGGTCGACGTTGTTCTTGTCGGCGTCGGCCTGGGCGCCCTTCTGCATGGCGACGAAGAACGGGTTCGAGGAGTCCTTCGTGATGAGCGCGACGCCGATCTTCTCGGTGTCGCCGGCGGCGCCCGGGGAGCCGGAGCCGTTGTCGTCGTCCGAACCACAGGCGGCGGCGCTGAGGGCGAGGCCGACGATCCCGACGGAGGCGAGCACCCTGCGCGACGTGCGCGAGGGCGAAAGCTGGCGGATGTGCATGGGGCGAACTCTCCTTTGAGTCTGAAACTGGACGACCGCGTCGTGACAACGTTGTCAGGGACATGTCTAGCCCGTGCTTGCACAATCGTCAAGTTATGGAGTACACATCGTGATGTGAAGGTGACATCGTTGTCAGGCCAGACGTCCCGCGCCACCATGCGGGACGTCGCCGCCCTGGCGGGGGTCAGCCTCAAGACGGTGTCGCGTGTCGTCAACGACGAGTCCGGCGTGTCATCGGACGTCCGGCAGCGGGTCGCGGCCGCGGTGCGCCGCCTGGACTACCGCCCCAACCTCGCAGCGAGCAACCTGCGTCGGACGGGTGCTCGCACCGGCCTCGTGGGGGCGCTCGTACAGGATCTGTCGAACTCCTTCTCCGCCAGCCTGCTGCGTTCGCTCGAGGACTCCGCCCGGCTGCGCGGCACCGCGGTCCTGGCCGCCAGCCTCGACGAGGAGAGCGACCGGGAGGAAGAGCTCGTCCACGACCTCGTGACCCGCCGCGTCGACGGTCTCGTGCTCATGCCGGCGAGCGAGCGGCAGGACTACCTCATCGCGGAGCTGCGAACAGGGACCCCCGCGGTCTTCGTCGACCGAGAGCCGCGAGGAGTGGATGCCGACTCCGTCGTCGTCGACAACCGCGCGGGAGCAGTTCTCGCCACGGAGCACCTCCTCGCGAGCGGGCACCGTCGTATCGCCGCCCTGGTCGACATGGAGTCCATCCGCACCGCGAGCCTTCGACACACCGGATTCACCGACGCGCATGCCGCACGCAACCTTCGCCCGGACCCTCGCCTCGTCGTGACCAGCGTCCGGTCGACGGACGAGGCGACCAAGGCGATGCACTCGCTGCTCGAGCTCGACGACCCGCCGACGGCGGTGTTCTGCGGCCGGAACATCCTCTCGGTCGGGGCGGTGCGCGCACTGTCCGAACGGGGCCTCCAGCAGCGAGTCGCGCTGGTCGGTTTCGACGACTTCCCGCTGGCGGACCTCCTCGACCCCCCACTGACGGTGATCCGTCAGGACGTCAGCCGGATCGGCGGCCTGGTCGCCGACCTGCTCTTCGACCGCATCGACGGCAACAGGGCACCTCCGCAGCACATCGTCCTGGAACCGACCCTCGTCGTGCGCGGGTCAGGAGAGATCCCGCCGCCGGACGGGTGATCCGAGGACTCAGCACCGGTGCGGAGGGCGTGGGATTCGAACCCACGAGAGGCTTGCGCCCCTAGCGGTTTTCAAGACCGCCGCACTAGGCCACTATGCGAGCCCTCCTGGCCCGGTCGCCGCCGGGCAGGCCCCAAGGGTATGCCGCGGGCGGACGGCATCCGAGATCGATCCGCCGGTAGGGTCGGAGGCCGACGAAAGGAACCCACCCATGGCGAAGCTGACCTTCATCGCCGGTCTGGCCGCCGGCTACGTCCTCGGGGCGCGCGCAGGCAGACAGCGGTACGAGCAGATCCGACAGACCGCGGGCAAGGTCTGGAACTCCGGGCCGGTGCAGCAGCAGGTCTCGACCGCCAAGGAGGTCGCCCGCACGAAGGCCGCCCCGGTCGTCGCCGACATGGTCGCTGACGCCGCTCGGGCCACCGGGGACAAGCTGCGCTCGGCGCGGACGGTGCCGGCGGAGGCGATCTCGGGCTCCTCGGCCCCCGACACCAACGGAACACCGGGCACCGACCCCTGGGCGAGCGCCACGCGCTCCGACGGCGCCGCCTGAACCCCTCCGTCCAGGCGGATCGCCGTCGGGCCAAGACCCCTGGCCGCGACCGACTCGACACCGCGCCTCCACAGCCCGGTGCCGTGACGCCTCCGGCTCCGGGGGCCGACGTGGGGAAGGAGTGCGTTCGGGCGTCCGTGATACCTGTCATCCGCGGGTCCTCGGAAAACTGCAGTTCGGAGGTATCAGGGGGTGCCCTGGCTGCTCCTGTTCAGCGCCGATGATCATCACTACTCTGAGCCCCACGGGTAGGCGCCCCATGGCTTGGCGGGACAGGAGCTGCACATGAACGACAGGACCGCCGGCAAGGACGAGGACGGCAGCCGACCTCGACCGCAGCCCTCGACACCGATCTACTCCGTCCCCGCCACCGCCGTTCGGCGCTTCGGCGCACGAGTCCTGGACCCGGACACCGCGGACGTGCTCGGTAGCCAGCTGCCCCCCGAGCCGACGGTCTACATCCCGGACCGGCTGGTGCTCCCCGGGCTGAACGGCGGGCGGCTCAACCGAACCGGAGGTCCCCTGGAAGAGCTGCGCCGTCTGGGCGACCAGCGCGACATGCAGTTCAGGGTCGATGTCATCGAGCGGGGAACGTATGACCTCGCGAACCGGCTCGGCCAAGCCGAACAGCTCGACACCGTGGCGCACGAGGTGGTCCGGCTCACCGGCAACACGGACCGGTTCGGCGGCCCGATCGACGCATGGTCAGTGCTCCAGCGAGCGCGGGCTGACGATCTGCCGGAGGTGAGCGCCTGGAGCCTGTGCCACGTCATGATGGCGACGGGCTACGCCTCCGGAGTCGGGTACGCCTCCGGGGTCGGGTACGCCTCAGGTGTGGGGTACGCCTCAGGAGTCGGGTACGCCTCGGGGGTCGGGTACGCCTCCGGTGTGGGGTACGCCTCAGGGGTCGGGTACGCCTCGGGTGTCGGGTACGCGTCCGGTGTCGGTGGAGGCCCCGGGGCACCCGACGGGCGTGCCCCCGTCGTCTTCGGCATGGCAGCGCCCCACTCCGCCGACACCTCGGGTCCGGTCGTCGCCATCCTCGACACCGGCCTCGGTGAGCACCCGTGGTTCGGGCCCCGCTCGAACGTCGATCGCGACCCGCGCATCGACGGCGAACCCATCGGCCTGCGGTTCCCGGCGGACGACGACCCGGAGATGTCCGGGGTCACCCTCGACCGCCTCAACCGGAGTCTGGACCCCCTCGCGGGGCACGGCACGTTCATCGCAGGGATCATTCGCCAGCGGTGCCCGGAGAGCAGGCTCGTCATCGTCCCGGTCATGTACGGCGACGGTGCCGCCGACGAGAAGGACCTCATCGACGCCCTGCAGAAGCTCCTCCTGCGGCAATGGGCCTGGTTGGCCGGCCGGCGAGGGGCGGAACCGGTCGACGTCATCAGCCTGTCCCTCGGCTACTACCACGAGACACCCCAGAGCGTGGACCGCGAGGCGGCCCTCTTCGCCCTCATCAACGCCCTCGGCGAGGCGGGCGTGTCCGTCGTCGCCGCGGCCGGGAACGGCGCGACCACGCAGCCGTTCTGGCCGGCTGCCCTCGCCGACGGTCCGTCTCGCGGGGTGCCCGTCGTGAGCGTCGGGGCCAGCAACCCGCCCGGAGCGGCCGTCAGCCTCTTCTCCAACACCGGCCCCTGGGTGACCTGCTACAGACCCGGCGTCGCGGTGGTCAGCACGATGCCGACGACGTTCAACAGCTCGCTTCGGGGTTCCGTCTTCGTGCCCCAGGACGCCAACCCTGACCGTGGCACGTCGGACCCCGACGACTACAGCGGTGGCTTCGGCATCTGGAGCGGGACGTCGTTCGCGGCGCCGGCCCTCGTCGGCGACCTCGCCTGTCTCCTGGCCGAGAAGCCCCTCGACAAGGTCGTCAAGACGCGGGTCGCCAGCCTCCGCCGGCTCGTCAAGCGGTGCATTCGCGGGACGACGTGATGCACACGGATGCCGGCGCGGACAGCCTCGCCGACCGCGCGGCCACCGCCTTCCGTGGCTACCGCGACGGTGAGACCGCCGCCATGTCCACGCTGGTCGACGAGGTGACGCCGCTGCTGTGGGCGGTCGCGCGCCAGCAGGGTCTGCACCACCAGGGCGCCGAGGACGTCGTCCAGAACACCTGGCTCAAGCTCGTCGAGCACGCGCCGTCGATCGCCGACCCCCAGTCGGTGCTCAAGTGGCTCATCACGACGACCAAGCGCGACGCGTGGTCCACCGTCTCGCGCGGCCACCGCGAGGAGCCGGCGGCCCACGCCGACGTGCGTGACCTCGAGCCGGACGTCACGGCTCCGTCTCCCGAGCTCGCGGTCCTCGCCGAGGCCGACGACCGCCTCGTCTGGCACCACTTCGCCACGCTGCCGGACCGGTGCAAGGCCCTCCTGCGCGCGATCGCGTTCGCCGAGAAGCCGGACTACGCCACGGTCGCCCAGGCTCTGGGCATGCCGGTCGGCAGCATCGGACCGACCCGGGGACGCTGCCTCGCCAAGCTCCGCCATGCCCTTGTCACAGACCCTCGTTGGGAGATGCCGTCATGAATGCCAGCCCGGATCCAGAGACCACGCTCGCCGCCGGTGCCCTCGACGACGTCGACGCCCACGTCCTCGACCAGCTCCGGCACCTCCACGAGGTCGTGGATCCCCCGCCGGCCGACCTCGTCGACCGCGTCAAGTTCGCCATGACGGTGGCCGCGCTCGAGGCGGAGGTCGCGGAGATCGTCTCGAGCGCCACTCTGGAGACCGTGCGAGGCACCGACTACGACCGTGCCGACACCGTGACGTTCGCGAGCGACGGCCTCAGCGTCATGGTGAGCATCGAGCACGGTGCGACGACCAGGGCCGACATCGCGGGCTGGGTGAGCGAGACCGACGTCGAGGTCGAGCTCCGCGAGCGCGGACGCACGCGGACTGCAGTCGTCGACGAGGAGGGGCGCTTCTCGTTCACCGGGGTGGAGCGAGGCCTCGTGAACTTCGTCCTCCGTCGCCGCGGGGACGTGGCAGCGCCGCCCATCATCACCCCGGCGATCGAGCTGTAGGAGAGGTTCATCGAGCGCCCCTCCGACCGGGCCGAGGCCCTCCTGGCCGAGGCTCGGCACGACAACGAGGTGGGCCGCTTCGATGCTGCCGCCGCCAAGCTCGGCCGTGCACTGGACGCTCTCGACCAGGAGGCCGGGGAGGACGCCGAACGACTGCGGGTGCGGGTGCTCATCACCCGGTCGTGGACCGAGCTGGAGGTCAACGGGCTGGGGGCGGCGCTCCGCATGCTCCACGACGCTCGCGCCCGGGCGACGGGAATCGGCGACCGCCTGCTCGTGGCGCTCAGCCATGTCCAGGAGAGTGCCATCCACGTCCGCGGCGGTAGCTGGGGCGCCACCCTCGTCGCCCTGGAGCCCGTGCGCGACGACGAGGACGTGCTCAACCCGAGCCAGCTCTGCGCCCTCCTCATCAACCGCGGGATGGCGCACCTCAGCCTGGGACACAGCTCCGAGGCCGAGAGCGACCTCTCCCGAGCGGCCGGGATCGCCGCAGAGCACGGACTGGTCGACCAGGAGTTCAAGGCGCGGCACAACCTCGCCTGTCTGGCCTTCGTCGACGGCGACCTGCCGCGAGCCCTGGTGCTCATGCGAGCGGCAGATCGCATGGATGCCGCCGTGGCGCGGGACCGTGCACGCCTCGACCACGCCGAGGTGCTGCTCGAGGCCGGGCTCGTGGACCAGGCGCGCGACGCCCTCGGCGACGCCCTCGAGGTGGCCCGTCGAGACGGGCATCGGCTGGAGGAGGGAGAGATCAGCGCTCGTCTCGCCCGGTGCGACCTCCTTGCGGGCGACCTGACGGGAGCCAGGCACCACATCACGAGCGCCATGGCGGCCTACCGCTCCCGGCAGGTGAAGGACCTGCTGCACGACGCGACCCTGATCCGCGCCACGATCGACGTCGCCGAGGGCCGGAACCTGCCCGAGGTCGTCGCGGAGCTGGCGCGGCGAAATGACGACGTTCCCGTTCCCACGACGACCGAGGACCTCCGAGCCGTCCGGCTCGAGGCCGAGGCGCGACTGCTCCTCGATGACGCCGACGGTGCGGACCGCCGGCTCTCGACCGTGCACCGCACCACCCGCGAGTCGCTCGCGGCACGCCTGCACGACACCCTCGTGCGGGCTCGGCTGGACCAGGCACGCGGGCGCCGACGTCGAGGCCGAGCGTCGCATCACCACAGGCAACCGGCTCCTGGCGGCCCACCAGTTCCAGTCGTCGAGCCTCGACGTGCGGGCGTCTCTCGCGCTGCACGGCCGGCGACTCGCGGTCTTCGACGCCGAGCGTGCCCTCGCCGCAGGTGACGCGGACGGCATCCTCACGAGCATCGAGAGATGGCGGGCGATCTCCCACCGGATCAACCCCGTGACGACACCGAACGACCCGGAGATCGCGACCATGACGCGGGAGCTGCGGCGGCTCCGACGGCTCGCGGCGGACGGTGGGCTCGAGAGCTCTCCCGCACTCGCGGCCCAGACCGCCGCCTTGGAGGAGGAGGTGTCCGAGCGGGAGTGGAGCCTGACGGTCCAGGGATCGACAGCCGGTGCGCTGGCACCGGTCGAGGCGGAGGAAGCCCGAGCCGCGGCATCCGATCGGGACGTCACCGTCGTCGAGTTCTTCGAGGTGGGCGAGGACGTCTGGACGATCGTGCTGTCGGGTCACGGCATCACCGTCCACCCGACCGGTCGCATCGAGGAGGTCTCACGGCTCGTCACGCGACTGCGTCGCGACCTGCGAGCCAGGGCCATCCTCGCGGCCGGGTCGCCGATGGCGGGAACGCTCGAGCACGCCACGGCGGCATCCCTGACGGGCCTCGACTCGGTGCTCAACCCGGGGGGGCCCAGCGAGCCGCGCGTCGTCGTCATCCCCTCGAGGAACCTCGCGGCCGTGCCGTGGAGCCTGTTGCCCAGCCTGCACGGACGTCCGGTCACGGTCGCTCCGTCCCTCACCCGCTGGGTCCGGGGGCCGTCTCGCACGCGGAGGACCCGGTGGACGCAGCCGGTCGCCGCGCTCTACGGACCCGGCCTGTCCCGCACCGAGCCCGAGATCCGGGCGATCCGCGCAGCGTGGTCGCACCGCCGACACGACCGGGGAGTCGCACCAGCGACGAGCGACGACGTGCTCGGCGCGCTGGGCTCGGCGCGCGTCGTGCACCTCGCGGCTCACGGCGTCCACGAGGCGCAGAGCCCGCTGTTCTCCTCGGTCGAGATGGTCGACGGGCCGGTCTTCGCGCACGAGTTCCCGCGCCCGGTCGCCGCCGAGCACGTCTCGCTGTCCGCCTGCGACGTCGGGCAGTTCTCCACCCGCCCCGGCGACGAGCCGCTGGGTCTGGCGATCGCTCTCATCTCGCTCGGCGCGACGAGTGTCCTGGGAGCCGTGGCTCCCGTCGCCGACCACGTCGCAGCGGACGCCATGGTGGCCTACCACCGTCTCCTGGCGGGAGGGCAGGACGCGTCGACCGCCTGGGGCGCGGTGGTCGAGCAGCACCCCGCTGCGGGGGTCTTCTGCTACTACGGGTCCGACTGGAGCGCGCCGGCCGGGGGCGTCAGATGAAGAGGGCAGGTTCGGCGAACAGCGCGTCGTAGGGGTCCTCGTCACGCCGCTGCGGGAAGCGGACGGTGGCGGGGATCCCCGTCGCGACAGCGCCGGCCGGGATCGGCTTGACGACCACGGAGTTGGCGCCGATCTGCACGTCGTCCCCGATCTCGATGTTGCCGAGAACCCGTGCGCCGGCACCGATGGTGACGCGGTCGCCGACCGTGGGATGGCGCTTGGTACCGCGCGCCAGAGACCGGCCGCCGAGCGTGACCCCGTGGTAGAGCATGACGTCGTCGCCGACCACGGCGGTCGCACCGATGACGACGCCCATGCCGTGGTCGATGAAGAAGCGTCGGCCGATCTGGGCACCCGGGTGGATCTCGACCCCGGTGACGGAGCGCACGAGCGTCGACAGGGCACGCGCCGCCGGTCTCCCGCCCGGCCGCTGCCACAGCCGGTGGAGCCCGCGGTACGCCCAGATCGCGTGCAGCCCGGGCGAGTTCACGGCGACATCGACCCGCGTCTCTGCTGCGGGGTCACGCAGCATGGCGGCGTCGAGGTCCTCGCGGATCCTCGCCCGGGCGGCACGGATGAAGGGCATGATCAGTCGACGAGACCCTCGAAGAGGATGGTCGAGAGGTAGCGCTCACCGAAGCTCGGGATGATGACGACGATCGTCTTCCCTGCGTTCTCCGGTCGGGCGGCGACCTGCGCCGCGGCCGCGATCGCCGACCCGGACGAGATGCCGACGAGGAGGCCCTCCTCGGTCGCGGCCCGGCGGGCCCACTCCACGGACGTGGCCGCGTTGACGTCGATGACCTCGTCGTAGACGTCCCTGTCGAGGATCTCCGGGACGAAGTTGGCGCCGATGCCCTGGATCTTGTGCGGCCCGGGCTGGCCTCCGTTGAGGATGGGGGACTCCTCGGGCTCCACGGCGATCATCTGGATGCCGGGCTTGCGGCTCTTGAGCACCTGGCCGACACCCGTGATCGTCCCGCCGGTCCCGATGCCGGCCACGACGATGTCGACCGCGCCGTCGGTGTCCTTCCAGATCTCCTCCGCGGTGGTCTTGCGGTGGATCTCGGGGTTCGCCTCGTTGGCGAACTGCCGGGCGAGGACGGCGCCCTCGCGCTCGGCGACGATCTCCTCGGCGCGGGCGACGGCACCCTTCATGCCCTCGGACCCGGGGGTGAGGACGAGCTCGGCGCCGTAGGCGCGCAGGAGAGCGCGGCGCTCCTTGCTCATCGTCTCCGGCATGGCGAGGACGACCTTGTAGCCGCGGGCCGCCCCCACCATCGCCAGGGCGATGCCGGTGTTCCCCGACGTCGCCTCGACGATGGTGCCGCCGGACGTCAGCTCACCGGAGGCCTCCGCGGCGTCGACGATCGAGACACCGATGCGGTCCTTGACCGAGCTCGCAGGGCTGTAGAACTCGAGCTTGGCGGCCACCGTGGCGTCGCCGTCGATGATCCGGTTGAGCCGGACGAGCGGGGTGTTGCCGACGGCCTTGGTCACGTCGTCGAGGATGGGCATCGGATGGCCTTTCGTGTTCGGGGACGCAGTACGCCACGGGCCCGGGTGGACGGATGGCATACGGCTCGGAGGCCGACGACGGTGAAACCGTCGCCTGCTTATGTGTATTCCAACAGAGAGTTATCCCCGCAGGCAACGACGTCTCGCGAAAGGCCGAGACGCCCGGGCGGTTGATGCCGGTCACAGCTCTGGTGAGCGCTCGCTTACCAGCCGTAGGCTGCGTGACATGTCTGCCCTGACCGCACGCCCCGCGGTACATGCGTTGTCCGGCCAGCTCGTGCCGATGCCGGACGAGCGGTTCGGGGGCCTGGGTGCGGTCCAGGTGGTCGCCCTCGTGCTCTGCTTCACCGTCCCGCTCGTCGGGTGGGCCCTGCTCGCCCGTCAGGTCGGGCGCTTCGTCGCCCTCTACCGCCTGGGTCGCCCGGACACGACCCGTGCCGACAACCCGGTGACGCGCTCGTGGACCCTCGCGAAGGAGTTCCTCGGCCACACCCGCATGAGCCGGATCAAGATCGTCGCCGCCGCGCACTGGTTCACGGCGCTCGCGTTCATGATCCTCTTCGCGACGCTCGTCAACGCCTTCCTCCAGCTGATCCAGCCTGACTACCGACTTCCCGTCATCGGGCACTTCCCGCCCTTCGAGTGGGTCGTCGAGCTGTTCGCGTGGGGCGGACTCCTCGGCATCCTCGTGCTCGTCGCGGTGCGCCAGAAGGAGCATCCGCGCTCTGCCGCGGGTGAGCACGGACGCCGGTCCCGCTTCTTCGGCTCCACCTTCTGGCAGGCGTACTACGTCGAGGCGACGATCCTCGTGGTGACGCTCTGCATCCTGCTTCTCCGTGGCCTGGAGGCCGCGATGGTGGGCCGACTGGAACCGGGGACCTCGGTCGCGGTGCACTTCCCCCTGACCGGCTGGATGGCAGGCTTCTGGTCCGGCCTGTCGCTACCGGCGATGGCGCAATGGGTGTACGTCGTGGCGACGGTCAAGATCCTCACCTCCTTCGCCTGGATGATCACGATCGCCCTGCAGCCGACGATGGGCGTCGCCTGGCACCGGTTCCTCGCCTTCCCCAACATCTGGTTCAAGCGGAACTCGTCGGGCCGCACGGCGCTCGGCGCGGCCACGCCGCTGACCGTCGGCGGCAGGCCGTTCGACATGGACGCGCTGGAGGACATGGAGGAGGGTGAGTCACTCGGCGTGGGTGCGGTCGAGCACTTCACGTGGAAGGGCCTGCTCGACTTCTCGACGTGCACCGAGTGTGGCCGCTGCCAGTCGCAGTGCCCGGCCTGGAACACGGAGAAGCCGCTCTCCCCGAAGCTGCTCGTCATGGCGCTGCGGGACCATGCCGACGCCAAGGCTCCGTACCTCAAGGCCCTCGCTGCCCACGACGGTGACGCCGAGAGGGCCCTGGCCACGGTCGGTGCACCTGCGAGCGCGCCGGACGCCACGCACGGCCTCGAGCACTCCACGGCTGGGCCTGCCGGCCGGGTCTCGTGGCCCGACCTGCCGCTGATCGGCGACACCGGCTACGACGTCGCGGCACCGCTGACGGCGTACAACCCGCACGGCCCGGATGCCGTGATCGACCAGGACGTGCTGTGGTCGTGCACCACCTGCGGCGCGTGCGTCGAGCAGTGCCCGGTCGACATCGAGCACGTCGACCACATCATCGACATGCGGCGCTACCAGACGCTCATCGAGTCGGCGTTTCCCGCCGAGCTCGGCGGACTGTTCAAGAACCTCGAGGGCAAGGGCAACCCGTGGGGCATGGGCGCCCGGGCCCGGCTCGACTGGGCCAAGGACCTGCCGTTCCCTGTCAGGGTCCTCGGCCAGGACGTCGACGCGGCGTCCGAGGTCGAGTGGCTGTTCTGGGTCGGGTGTGCCGGGGCCTACGAGGACCGGGCGAAGAAGACGACGCGGGCGGTGGCCGAGCTGCTCGACAGCGCGGGGGTCTCCTTCGCCGTCCTCGGCGACGGCGAGACGTGCACCGGCGACGCAGCACGACGCGCGGGCAACGAGCTGCTCTTCCAGACGCTGGCCCAGCAGAACGTCGGGACCTTCGGGACCTTCGGTGTGAGGAAGGTCGTCGTCACCTGCGCGCACTGCTTCAACACGATCAAGAACGAGTACCCGCAGCTCGGCGGGTCCTACGAGGTCGTGCACCACACCCAGCTGCTCAACCGGCTCGTGCGTGACAAGAAGCTCGTGCCGGTCGCGCGACCGACCGACGTGCCCGGCATGTCGTCTGGCAGGAACCCGGCCTCGACCGCCGAGTCCGTGACGTATCACGACCCCTGCTACCTCGGCCGGCACAACGACGTCTACGCACCCCCGCGTGAGCTCATCGGTGCCCTGCCCGGGGTCGAGCTGCGGGAGATGCCGCGGACGATGGAGAAGTCGTTCTGCTGCGGGGCCGGCGGTGCGCGGATGTGGATGGAGGAGAAGCTCGGGACGCGGATCAACACCAACCGCACCGAGGAGGCCATCGCGACCGGCGCGGAGCGGATCGCCATCGGCTGCCCGTTCTGCCGGGTCATGATCTCCGACGGCCTCACGGCGAAGCAGGCCGAGGGCGAGGCCGAGTCGGTCGAGGTCGTCGACGTCGCGCAGATGCTGCTCGCGGCGGTTCGCCGGGCTGAGGCGCCGAGCGCGGCCGGTGGTGCGGTGGTGGCGGCCACTGGTGCGGTGGTGGCGGCCGGTGCCGGGACGGCTGCGGCAGAGAACGTCGACCCGTCAGGCCGGGAGCCGGAGCCGTGGGACCAGCCGCCCGCCACCGAGGACGAGACGGCCGGTCGATCCGAGGGGGCACCGACCGAGGAGAAGGTCAGGGCGGACGCCGCCGCGGCCACGGACGACGTCGACCCCTGGGACGCGCCGGCACCGACGGCTCCACCCGCCGCCAGCCCTGCTGAGCCCCTCGAGCCCGTCGAGCCGGTCGAGCCGGCGGAGCGCGACTCGGAGAAGGGTCGTGGCGCGGCCGTCAGCGGAGACCCGGCACTCCTCGACGAGCCGGACCCCTGGGACTGAGGCCCGAGAACCGGGTCAGGCGAGACCGTTGGCCGTGAGGAACTCCTCCGCGACCGCCTTCGGGTCCTTCTTGTCGATGTCGGTCTGCTTGAGCATCTGGGCGATCGACTCCGTGGTGAGCTTCGCCGATACCGCGTTGAGGGCGTCGCGCACCTCGTCGGCGCGGTCGGCGCGCACCAGCGGGACGATGTTCTGGGACCCGAAGAGCTTCTTGGTGTCCTCGAGCTGGACGAACTCGTTCTCCGCGATGCTGGGGTTCGTCGAGAAGATGTTCGCGGCGTCGACCTGCCCGTTCTTCAGCGCCTGGACCACACCCTGGGGGTTGAGGGGACGGAACGACCCGAAGGTCACCCCGTAGGTCTTCTCGAGACCGGGGATCCCCTGGGGACGCTCCTTGAACTCCGGGGGCGCCGCGAGGGAGAGGTCACCGGCCACCGGGGCGAGGTCCTCGATCGTCGCGAGGCCCTTCTCCGTCGCCGTCTGCTTCGTGACGACGATGGAGTCGTTGTCCTCGGCGACGGACTTGTCGAGCACCGTCAGGGTGTCCGGGACGACCTCCTTGACGTGCGCGTAGACCTCCTCGGGGTCGGTGCCGGTGAAGGCCTTGTCGTAGAACAGGGCCAGCGCACCCGTGTACTCCGGGAACACCTGCACCGAGTTGTCCTCGAGGGCCCGCAGGTAGATCTCGCGGGAGCCGATGTTGGGCTTGGTCGTCGCGTCGAGACCCTTGGCTCGCAGGGCGCCGGCGTAGATCTCGGCCAGGAGGGTCGACTCGGAGAAGTTCGCACCGCCGACGACGATCGGCTGACCGGAGCCGCCGGATGCCGTCGTGGCCGGGGTCTCGGATGCGAGCGGGTCGTTGCCGCTGCCACAGGCGGTCAGGCCGAGGATCGAGGCCGCCAGCAGGGCAAGGGCCGAGGTGGTGCGCTTCATGAGCGGGATTCCCTTCGTCGAGCAGGACGCGGTTGCGCCGTTCAGCCGGGCGCGCGGACACGGGTCGATGGACTGTCGGCCTCAACCTCCACGCTTCGGGAATCCTTCCCCCCGCCACTGACACCGCGACCCCCTGCGACCAGACCCGGCGACACGACGCGGCGCTGCACCAGCGCGAACATCCCGTCGAGCACCACCGCGAGCACCGCCACCAGCACGGCGCCCCCGGCGGCGCGGGGGTAGTCGCCGAGGGCGATGCCGTCGATGAGATAGCGCCCGAGGCCGCCGAGGCTGATGACCGCTGCGACGCTGGCCGTCGCCACGACCTGGAGGACAGCGGACCGCACGCCGGAGAGGAGCAACGGCAGGGCGTTCGGCAGCTCGACCTGGCGCAGCACCTGCAGTGGCGTCATGCCGACGCCGATTGCAGCGTCACGCGCGGCGGGGTCGACGGCCTGGATCCCGGCATACGTCCCGGCGACGAGGGGCGGGATCGCGAGGAGCGCGAGGACGACGATGCTGGGGACGAGAAAGGCGAGGTCCCCCGAGATGCGTGGGCTCAGCCACAGCGAGACGACGAAGAGCAGGCCGAGAGTGGGCACCGCCCGCGCCGAGTTCGCCAGGGAGACGAGCCACCGGGCGCGACCGGTGTGCCCCACCCAGAGTCCCAGCGGGATGGCGATGAGGGCGGCCGCGAGGATCGCTTCGGCGGTGTAGGCCACGTGCTCCAGCAGCCGGTTGGGGATTCCGTCCTCCCCGGACCAGTTCGCCGGGTCGGTGAACCATGACAGCAGCGAGGGGATCATGCCCGGCGGCCCTCGACGCGCTGCCACGGCGTGAGCAGGCGGGACCCGGTCACGATGAGGGTGTCGAAGAGCAGCGCGAGGACGATGCACGCGAGGATCCCGGTGACGAGCTCCCCCCAGATGACCCTGTTGTAGCCGTCCACGAGCAGGTCGCCGAGCTGGCTCACGCCGAGCAGCGAGGCGACCGACACGATGCTCACGTTGCTCACAGCCGCCACCCGGAGCCCCGCGGCGATCACCGGGACCGCGAGCGGCAGCTCGACCCCGAGCAGACGCCGCAGGCCCCGGTAGCCCATCGCCGTCGCCGCCTGCTCGATGTGGTCGGGGACGGCGCGCAGTCCGTCGGCGACAGTGCGCACGAGCAGGGCCACCGTGTAGACCGTCATGGCCACCACGACGTTGACCGGGTCGAGGATCTTGGTCCCGAGGACGACGGGCATGAGAACGAACAGGGCCAGCGACGGGATGGTGTAGAGCAGCCCGGTCGTCGTGATGAGGGCCGGATAGGACCGGGACCACCGCTTCGCCGCCCACCCGAGGGGCAACGACACGAGCAGACCGACGACCAGAGGGATGCCCGCCAGGTAGAGGTGGGACACCGCCAGGTCGAGAACGGTGCGCCAGTTGTCGGCCAGCCAGGTCACGGGCGGTCCTCACCGGGGTGCACCGGCCGGGTTCCACCGGCCACGGGGGCCGCCTCCCGGCGCTCGGGGCGTCGTGCTCCCTCGATCGCGGCGAGCACCTCGTGTGCCTCGACCGTCCCGCACAGCGAACCGCTGGCGTCCACGATGACCCCGCGTCCGCTCGGCGAGGAGAGCGCCGCGTCGAGCGCCGCCCTGAGCGACCCGTGCTCGCTCGCCACGGTGCCGCCACGATGGAGGTCCTCGGTCAGCACCGTCCGGGCGCCGATCCGGTGCGGCTCGACCCAGCCCACCGGCCGGCGGTCGTCGTCGACGACGAGCACCCACGCGGCATCCGCCTCGCTGGGCTGCTCGCCGAGCACGATCGTGGGCTCGGAGCGAAGGGGCAGGCGTGGCGACTCCTGGAACTGCAGCGCCCGGTAGCCCCGGTCGCGCCCGACGAAGTCCGCGACGAAGTCATCGAAGGGATGAGCGAGAAGGTAGGCCGGCTCCGCGACCTGCGCGAGCCGCCCCCCGACGCGGAGCACGGCCACCTGGTCCCCGAGCTTGATGGCCTCGTCGATGTCATGGGTGACGAAGACGATGGTCTTTCCCAGCTCACCCTGGAGGCGGAGGAACTCGTCCTGGAGCTGGTCGCGCACGACGGGGTCGACGGCGGAGAACGGCTCGTCCATGAGCATCACCGGCGGGTCGGCGGCGAGCGCCCGCGCCACCCCCACCCGCTGCTGCTGGCCCCCCGAGAGCTGGGCGGGGTAGCGCTCGCCGAGCTCCGGCGCCAGGCCCACGCGCTCGAGCAGCTCGTTCGAGCGGTCCCGGACTCTCGTGCGGTCCCACCCCAGCAGGCGAGGCACGGTGCCGATGTTGTCGAGCACGGTCCGGTGCGGGAAGAGACCGCCGTGCTGGATGACGTAGCCCATCCCGCGGCGCAGCTCCGCCTCGTTCATGCGGCTGATGTCCTGGCCATCGAGGGTGATGGAGCCCCGGGTCGGCTCGATCATCCGGTTGACCATCCGCAGGCTCGTCGTCTTTCCGCATCCGGAAGGCCCGACGAGCACGGTGATCCGGCCCGTGGGCACGGTGAGCGACAGGTCTTCGACCGCGACCGTGCCGTCCGGGAACTCCTTCGTGACGGCGTCGAACCGGATCATCGGTGCCCCTCGAGATCGGCGGCGGGACCAACCAACCTAGCCGACGCGTGACGCCCCCGTCTTCCCGGCCACGTCCTCCGGACCACCCGTGGTGGAGTGCGGTGACATCTCCGGCCGCACGCGCCGCGGGCCGCTGGCTGCGACTCAACGTACCTCTCGGCCGCGTATCACAGCTGGCTGCGCTCTGCGGGGGCCTCTTCGGCAGCGTGCCGCAGCATCGCCGTGACGTCCGAGGAGTGGTAGACACGCTCGGCCGGTTCGATCGCGGCGCAGAAGTCGGCATACATGACCGCAGCGAGCAACGGCAGCACCGGACGCAGCAGGGCGGCGGCGCGCTCGGGGTCGGCCGACGGCGCGATCCGACGCCAGGCCGCCACGAACGCCTCGCGAGCGGCGACCCGGTCCGCGCTCCCGAGGCGGCGGACGAAGGCGAGCTCGTCGATGAGCGGGTTGCCCACGAAGGAGTCACCCCAGTCGAGGATGACGTACTGGTCGACCGACCCTCCGACGTTTCCGGGGTGGAAGTCGCCGTGCACCAGCGCGTCCGGGATCCCGCACGAGTCGATGTCGCCCAGGCGGCGGGGCAGGTCGTGGACGAGGAGCTCCACGGCGTTGCGCTCGGGACCGCTCAGGGTGGACGCGTGCTCGTCGACGACGGCCATGATCCGGGGGAGCATGACGGCCAGCCGGCGGTCCGGAACGCCGAGGCCGACCAGCTCGTCGGTACGGCCGACGGACCGTTCCTGCAGCCGGGTCAGCAGGTCCACCATGGGAAGGAGGAGGGCCGGGCCCCGGGTGTCATGGTTGCTCGGGCCGGGGATCTCCGCCATGAGGACCCGGCCCCGGGTATGAGCGACCAGGCGCGGGGCGGTCCCGGGTCCGATCCAGTCGATGACCGCTCCCTCGTGCGCGAAGAAGGACGGGACGGCCTTGAGCCACACCCTCCCCTCGGATGTCGGCAGTCGCCAGATCGCCGACAGGTTCCACGAGCGGATCTGCTCCGGTGGGCCCGTTGCCCGGATCCCTCGGTCGCCGAGCTCCTGCTCGGCCCACGCCAGGAGGGCCGCCGGTCCCCCGGGGCGAGCCCACACCTGTCGGAGGGGGTCGTCAGCGAGCGGGTCACCGGCATACGGCTCGAGTGGAAGGGGCGGCCGGCCGGCCGTCTCCGCGAGGTACGTGACGTGTCCACCCCACAGCCGGTCGGACGGGGCGTCGAGCAGCCGCAGGAGCGTGACGTCGATGCCGAAGCGCTCCCGGACCGCGGCGACGACGTCATGGCTCTCGGGCCACCACGGCATGGGCAGCCCGACCGGCGGAAGGCAGCCCAGGACGGCCCCGTCGTGGACGAGGACGAGAGTTGCGGTGCGTCCGGGATCGCTCACTCGCACGAGGATAGGGAGGGCGTCGGCGAACCGGTACCGCGTCACCGGCGAGCGCGGGAGTGCCCCACAGCGTGTGGCGTGGTACGCATACGGGGTGAACTGCCCTGCCGTGAAGGCGTTCTCCGCCGTCCGAACCGGCCGAGAGTGGCCCCGATGAGCGCGGGTCATGACGGCCCGTCCGGTGCTCGTGCGGAGACGGGCCGCGACGCTGCCTCTCCTGCGGTCCTCGAGCGCGGGTCCCCGCGCGGGCGGCTCATGCTCACCGGGGTCACCCTGGGTTCGGGCATCGCGATCCTCGACGGCTCGGTCGTCAACGTCGCGCTCCGCAGCATCGGGGAGGACCTCGACGCCTCGCTCGCGCAGCTCCAGTGGGTCGTCAACGGCTATCTGCTGGCCCTCGCCTCGCTCGTCCTCGTCGGCGGTGCGCTCGGCGACCGGCTGGGGCGCCGGCGGGTCTATCTCGTCGGGGTCACCTGGTTCATGGTCGCGTCCGGCCTGTGTGCGCTCGCCCAGACACCTGGACAGCTCATCGCCCTCCGCGTGCTGCAAGGCGTGGGCGCCGCCCTGCTGACGCCCGGGGCGCTCTCCCTCATCCAGGCCTCGTTCACCGCGAAGGACCGCGCCCCGGCGATCGGGACGTGGGCCGGCTTCTCGGGCATCGCCGCGGCGGTCGGCCCGATTCTCGGAGGATGGATGGTCGACACGACGACGTGGCGCTGGATCTTCGCGATCAACGTCCCGCTCTGCCTCGGCGTTCTCGCCCTCACCCGCTACGCCGCTCCCGAGAGCCGAGATCCCGACCACTCGGGCCGCTTCGACGTCCCGGGCGCCGCCCTCACCGTGGTTGCCCTCGGGGCGATGACCTACGCCCTCACGGCAACGACCGAAGCGCCGGCCGGTGTCGTCGCGCTGGCGTACGCCGTGGCCGTCGCGGCCGCGACGGCGTTCCTCGTCCGAGAGCGGCGGACGGCACACCCGCTGGTTCCCTTGGGGCTGTTCCGCTCCCGGGTGTTCTCGGCGGCCAACGGCATGACGCTCCTCGTCTACGGAGCCCTCGGCGGGGTGTCGCTGTTCACCGTGCTCCAGCTCCAGGCGGCCGGGTGGAGCGCACTCGAGGCGGGGCTGTCGGGCCTGCCGATGACCCTTGCCCTTCTGTTGCTGTCGTCGCGGGCGGCGGCGCTCTCGGCCCGGATCGGCCCTCGGATCCCGATGACGCTCGGCCCCCTCATCTGCTCCGCGGGGACCCTCCTGCTGCTCGCGGTCGGGCTGGACGCGACCTGGCTCGACGTCCTCCCGGGCATGATCGTCTTCTCGCTCGGTCTCGCGCTGCTCGTCTCGCCGCTCACCGCCGCGGTGCTGGACGCGGCCCCCGACCGGGTCGCCGGCGTGGCGAGCGGAGTGAACAACGCCGTGGCGCGGGCCGGGTCGCTCCTCGCCGTGGCGGCCCTGCCGGCCCTCGTCGGGCTCGCCGGTGAGGAGTACCTCGACCCGGCGGCCATGACGAGTGGCTACCGCGGGGCGATGCTCTGGTGCGCGGTCCTGCTCGCTGCCGGCGGCGTGGTCAGCTGGTTCGGCCTGGGCCGAGAAGAGCGTCGGTGACGAAGTCGGCAACGGTGTCGTGCCAGTACGCAGCCTTTCGCAGCATCGGGTGGTCGCCGCCCTCCACGCTGACGTGCCGGACGTCGACTCCGCTCTCCGCCAACCGTTTCGCGAGAATGCCCGTTCGTCGCGGGTCCGTCACGCGGTCATGGCTTCCGTGCACGAGGAGCACCCTGGTGCCGTGGCGCGGGCGGCGTGGGTCGCTCTCGACCCACGGCGCCAGCGCGGCCACTGCCACGACGTCCGGCTCGCTGCCGAGGTGGAGCGCCACCCGTCCCCCCATCGAGTGACCCACGAGCGCGATCGGGCGGCCGGGGAGCGCGCGACGGATGCGGTCGAGCGCCCAGCGGGCATCGAGGACCGGATCCTGGCGCCGGCCGTTCCACCCGCGGACCCGGTACTTCAGCCGCAGCACGGCGAGCTGGTCTTCGGACCGCCTGGTGATGGCGAGGGCGAAGGGCACCATCCGGAGGACGGCGAGCGTCCACCAGCCGACCACCGACCGCCCGCTCTCCGCCCCGCCGTGGAGGAGGAGGACCACGCCCCGTGGCTCGGTGGGGACGTGACCGCGCAGCTCGGCACCGTCTCCTCCGTCAGGCCTGAGGAGGGACGCCGCTGCCGCGGTCTGCTGGTGCACGGTGTGCCACTCGTTCATCGCTGCCGTCCTCCGAGCCGTCGCCTGCCTCCGTACCCCCGCCCTGCCCGACCGACTCGTCGAGCCAGGCGGCATACCGGGCGTCGGCGGCGACGACGGGGACCGCGAGGACCTCGGGCGTGTCATAGGAGTGTTCGGCGCGGACCCGCTCGCGGATTGCCTCGAAGCGCTCTCCCGTGGACACGATGAGGAGCAGGTGCTCCTGCGCCGCCTCCACCGCACCCTCCCACCGATAGACGGAGGTGATGCCGGGCAGCACCTTGACGCAGGCGGCCAGGCGCTCCTCCACGAGCAGGTGCGCCAGCCGGGTTGCGGTGGCAGCGTCGGGGGCCGTGACCCGCACCTCGACGTATGCCGTTGGGCCGGTCGCCGGGTCGGGTGCCGTCGGGTGCCCCATGCCCGGATCAGACGTCGGCTCGGTGGAAGTTCTGGAAGCTCCGGCTGGCCGTGGGGCCACGCTGGCCCTGGTAGTGCGAGCCGTACGTCGCCGACCCGTACGGGTTCTCGGCGGAGGACGACAGCCGGAAGAAGGCGAGCTGACCGATCTTCATGCCCGGCCACAGCATGATCGGCAGGGTGGCGACGTTCGACAGCTCGAGCGTGACGTGGCCGGTGAAGCCCGGGTCGACGAACCCGGCGGTCGCGTGGGTCAGCAGGCCGAGTCGTCCCAGGCTCGACTTGCCCTCGACACGTGCGGCGAGGTCGTCGGGAAGCGAGATGGTCTCGAGGGTGCTGCTGAGCACGAACTCCCCCGGATGCAGCACGAAGCCCTCGCTCGGGTCGACCTCGACGAGGCGGGTGAGGTCGGCCTGGTCCTGGGACGGGTCGATCACCCGATACTTGTGGTTGTCGAAGAGCCGGAAGAACTTGTCGAGCCGCACGTCGATGCTGCTGGGCTGGATCATCGTGGGGTCCCAGGGGTCCAGGCGGACCCGTCCCCCCTCGATCTCGGTCCTGATGTCGCGGTCGGAGAGCAGCACGCCGTCAGGCTACCGGTGGGGTGCTCGGGGTGGGTTAGACTTCCGGCCGCCGGGGAGGTCCGCAGGGCGGTCTCGCACCCGGCACGCCGATGTAGCTCAATGGTAGAGCGCCAGCTTCCCAAGCTGGACACGCGGGTTCGATTCCCGTCATCGGCTCCCATCACGGGCACGGATCGATGCCCGGAAGCGGTCCCGACCACCCCGCAGGGGTGATGCGCGGAATGGCGGCAGGGCCGAGCGTGGGTCCAGGCCCGCGGTGCGCGAGCCAGAGGCTTACCGGAGGGCGTCGGATGATGCGGGTGACAGGCGGCAGGTTCAGCAGAGGACCACTTCTCGGCGCTCTCGCGCTGACCACGCTGCTCGCCACGGCGTGCGGTGGCTCCGTGGAGCTCCCGGACGTGACCCCCAGCCGCAGCGTGACGATCCCGACGGTCACCGCGAGCCTCCCTGAACCGAGCCTCAGTCTCCCCACGCGTTCGCCCGACCCCACCGAGACGGAGGAACCGACGGAGGAACCGACGGAGACCGAGGAGCCGACGGAGACCGAGGAGCCGACCGAGACCGAGGAGCCGACCGAGACCGAGGAACCAACACCGAGTGTCTCCCCGCAGCCGACGCCGTCTCCCGAGCCGTCACCGACGAGCACAGCCGCCGCAGCAGATGCACCGGAGGACGATGAGGACGGCATCTCGCCCTGGGTCTGGTGGCTCCTGCTCGCCATCGCGCTGGCCGCCGTCGTGGCCCTCGTCATCCGAGCCCGCCGGCGGCGTGCGTGGCAGGAAGAGCTGGCCGCCGCAGAGCTGGAGGTTGCCTGGTTCACCCGAGAGCTGCTCCCAGCAGTGCGGCGCGCCGGGTCACGGGAGCAGGCCGCGGGCGCGTGGTCGGTCTCGCAGGACAGGGTGGCGCAGGCCGAGGACCGGCTCACCGCCCTCGAGGCGACCGCCGGCGACGACGAGCGGCGCCGGCGGGCGGCGCACCTCCGTGACGCCGTGCGGGCGGCCACGGCCGACGTGACCGCTGTCGTGAGTGGTGGCCCCGACGACACGTTCCCGTCCGAGCTCGACGCGGTCATCGCGGCTCTCGAAGGAGCGCTTCGGCCCGAGACCGGAGCCCACGCCCACTAGGCGTCTTCAGCGCACGGCGAGCCCTTCGCTGGTTGGATGGCCCCATGACCGAGGTGGCGAACAGCAGCCCGAGCGGCCTCGACGACGGGGGCCTGCCGGCCGACCGACCGACCAGCGTCGGCCGTCGGATCGTGTCGGGCGTCCTCAGCTACGGGGTCGTCCTCCTCGCCGTGTGGTTCCTGGTGACCAACACGGAGACCGGCAGCTGGACGTCGGCTGTCGCTCTCATCAGCGCGCCCATGGTCGTGGCTGCGGTGGTTCTGGGGGTCGTGAACCTGGCCACGAACTGGCCGCCGATCGTCGTCACCCTGCCCGGGCTGCGGCTGCGCGAGGCAGCGGTGACGAACACGGCCTCCGCCGCGCTGTCGAACACCGTGCCCGAGGGTGGCGCGGTCGCGACGGGGCTGAACTACGCCATGCTGCGGTCCTGGGGGTTCACCCTGGGTGACATCACCTCCGAGGTGCTCGTCACCGGGACGTGGTCGCAGCTGACGAAGTTCATCCTCTTGGCGATCGGTCTGTGGGCGGTCGTGATCCAGGGCTGGGCCCCCGACGGCACCGAATGGTGGACCCTGGCTCTGGTCACGCTCATCGTGATCGCCCTCGTCCTCCTCGTCCGCATCCTGCGCAGCGCCGGCTTCGCCGCCCGGCTGGGTGTCTGGTGCGACGCCGTGGCCACCCGGATCCGACGTCGGGTCCGGCGCGTACCCGACCCGGGACTGACCGAAGGGCTGCCGGCGTTCCGCACGGCGATGGTCGGGCTGTTGCGCCTGTGCTGGGGCCGCCTCACCGCGACCATGGTCGTTTCGCAGCTCACCGTCGTCCTCGTCCTCGGTGTGTGCGTGCGGATGCTGGGTCTCGACGAGGCCACGATCTCGTGGGCCGTGATCCTCGTCGCCTGGGGGCTCGTGACCTTCGCCTCGCTGCTCATCCCCACCCCAGGGGGGCTTGGGGTGGCCGAGGTGGTGCTGGTCGGTGTGCTCGGCTACGGGCTGCCCGCCTCGGACCAGCCCGCGGTCCTGGCGGCCGTCCTCCTCTACCGCATCGCGACGTTCCTCGTGCCGATCCCGATCGGCCTGGTCACCTACCTGTACTGGCGCAAGTCCACCGCGTGGCGTCGACCAGCAGGATCCCGTGCCTCGGCGGTCGACGCCGTCAGTCCGGGAAGAGCCAGCCGAGTGCCGTGACGAACCCGATCGCGGCGAAGACGACGAAGGCCACCGCGAGGATCCAGGCCATGAGCCACGCCGCGTCGTGACCGCCCTCCGCCGGCTCCTCGACCGGGTCCTGGAAGCGGGCCTGGATGTCCCGCAGGTCACCGACGTCGTCCGTCGGCGGATCGAGGACCGAGCCCACGTCCGCGCCCGCGTCGAGCGCTCGTGACCGCAAGGCCTCCACGCGACGCGCGCGGGGTTCTGCCTGCACCGATGCCGGCAGCGAGTGCCACATCGCGGCGAAGTCGTCGCCCGTCTGCTGCCGCCACGCCCCCACCGCCGAGTCGACGTCCGGGCCGGTGGCCCCTGCGGCGAACCAGACGGCTCCGGCCCGTGGGAGGTCCCCCATGTCGTGGAGCACCTCACCCAGCAGGGCCAGGGCCTCGGGGTCCCGCTCGTGCTCGACGTGGTCGGTGAGGAGATCCCGGGCTTGCCACAACGACCCGGCATCCCGTGCCGCCCGCGCCTCCTCGAGGATGCCCACGAGCCGAGTATGCCGTCCGGCTGGCACGGCATCCCTCTTGCTTTTGTTACCGGCGGGTAGCAGACTGGTAAGCAAGCGCTCACCTGCCCACCAGGAGGACACGGCCATGGGCCACTACAAGAGCAACCTGCGCGACATCGAGTTCAACCTCTTCGAGGTGCTCGGTCGCGGCGAGGTGCTGGGGTCCGGCCCGTACGAGGAGGTCGACAGCGACACCGCTCGCGAGATGCTCAAGGAGGTGGCCCGCCTCGCCGAGAACGAGCTCGCCGAGTCGTTCGAGGACTCCGACCGGAACCCGCCGGTCTACGACCCGCAGACGCAGGTGGTTCGGATGCCGGAGTCGTTCCGGAGGTCCTTCGACGCCTACCGCGAGAGCGGCTTCTGGGCCATCGACCTCCCCGCCGAGCTCGACGGCACCGTGGCGCCGCCGAGCCTGCGCTGGGCGGTCAACGAGATGCTGCTGGGCTCCAACCCGGCGGCTGCGATGTTCGCCGCCTCCTACGGGTTCGCCAAGCTGCTCTACGTCCTCGGCAATGACGACCAGAAGAAGCTCGCGCACTGGATCGTCGAGAACAACTGGCACTGCACGATGGTCCTCACCGAGCCGGATGCCGGGTCCGACGTGGGCGCGGGCCGCACCAGGGCCGTGCCGAACGACGACGGCACCTGGACGATCAGCGGTGTCAAGCGCTTCATCACCAGTGCCGAGTCCGACATGGTGGACAACGTCGTGCATTTCGTGCTCGCCCGCCCGGAGGGCGCCGGCCCGGGCACGAAGGGGCTCTCCCTCTTCATCCTCACGAAGTACGAGGTCGACCTCGAGACCGGTGAGCTCGGCGCGCGCAACGGCGTCCAGGTGACGAACCTCGAGAAGAAGATGGGCCTCAAGGTCTCCACGACGTGCGAGCTGACGTTCGGCGGTGAGAAACCCGCCGTCGGCACCCTCCTGGGCGATGTCCACAACGGCATCGCGCAGATGTTCCACGTCATCGAGAACGCCCGGATGATGGTCGGCACCAAGGCCATCGCCACGCTCTCCACGGGCTACCTCAACGCCCTCGACTACGCCAAGCAGCGGGTCCAGGGCGCCGATCTCACCCAGTCGACCGACAAGGCCGCCCCCCGCGTGACCATCACCCACCACCCCGACGTCCGCCGCTCCCTGATGACCCAGAAGGCCTACTCCGAGGGCCTGCGCGCCCTCGTGCTCTTCACGGCGACCCAGCAGGACATCGTCGACCGGGAGCGGCTCGCGACGGGGTCGGAGAGCTTCGAGGCGGGCTCCGCCGCCGACATCGCGAGCCGGGTCAACGACCTGCTGCTGCCCATCGTCAAGGGCCTGGGGTCCGAGCGTGCGTGGGTGCTGCTGGGGACCGAGTCGCTCCAGACCTTCGGTGGGTCGGGGTTCCTCCAGGACTACCCGGTGGAGCAGTACGTCCGCGATGCGAAGATCGACACCCTCTACGAGGGGACGACCGCGATCCAGGGCCTGGACTTCTTCTTCCGGAAGATCGTGCGTGACAAGGGTCAGGCGCTCACCCACCTCTCCTCGCAGATGGCCGAGTTCGCCAAGGACCTCGGTGCCCACGACGGCCGCCTGGACCGCGATCGCGAGCTGCTCGGGCAGGGGGTCGAGGACGTCCAGGGCATCCTGGGCTTCATGGTCGGCGAGCTCATGAAGTCCGACCCACGCCAGGGCGGCGACATCACGAACGTCTACCAGGTCGGCCAGAACACGACTCGTCTGCTCCTCGCCGCCGGTGATCTCGTCGTCGGCTGGCTCCTGCTCCGACAGGCGGTGGTGGCGCTCGACGCCCTCGCGGCCGGCGCCACCGGCAGGGACAAGGACTTCTACGAGGGCAAGGTCGCTGCGGCGCAGTTCTATGCCCGCCAGATCCTTCCCCGGCTGTCCGCCGAGCGCGCCGTGGCAGAGGCGACGGACTCCCTCCTCATGGACGTGCCCGAGGCCTCCTTCTGAGGCACGGATCGACCAAAACGGCCCACCCCACGAAGGGGTGGGCCGTCTGGCGGCTCAGGAGGTCAGCGGGGGTCGACGTCCGTGCGGTCGACACGCGAGCCGGTCACGGGGTCGATCTGGCTCTCACGAGTCGTCGTGACGCCCACGCGCCGACGGTTGGCGAAGGCGAACGACAGGAGGATGGCGAGGATCCCGGCGACGATGAGGATCCAGCCGAGCGTGTCGTCCTCGATCCCGGGAAGGTCGATGTCGAGTGCGAACGCCAGGATGGCGCCGATGACGATGAGGACGATGCCGAGTCCGATGTACATGGGGGTCTCCTCTGTGGGGGGCCGGTGGTCGGCTAACCCAACGACTGTAGCCACGCGGAATCACTCACCTGCGGCTCCGGTGCACCCGTTTTCGCACTCCTCGAGACGCCCGACGGAGGACGGTCGTCAGAAGCCGGCGCCCGGGTTGAGGATGCCGTGCGGGTCCAGGGCAGCCTTGACCCGCCTCGTGAGGTCCATGACCTGGGGCCCGAGCTGGAGCGGCAAGGATGCCGTCTTGAGCCGGCCCACACCGTGCTCGCCCGTGATGGTGCCCCCGAGCTCGATCGCCGCGACCATGATGGCGTCGAAGGCGAGCCGCGCTCGGTGCTCGGCGTCCTCGTCGCCCGCGGGGTAGACGATCGCCGGGTGGGTGTTGCCGTCACCGGCGTGCGCGACGACCGGGACCTGCACGGCATACCGCTGCGCGATCTCCTCCACCGCGGAGAGGAGCGCGGGCAGCTGGGGGACGGGCACGCCGACGTCCTCGGGGAGCACGGCCCCGCGCGACTCGAGGGCGGTGAAGTGAAGGCGCCGAGCCTGGACGAACAGCTCGCCCTCGTCGGGGTCGTCGGTGGCGAAGACCTCCTTCGCCCCGGCCCGCTCGCACGCCGTCACGGCCGCGGACACCTCGTCGGCCCGGGCGCCGCCCGGGGCGTCCGACTGGATGACGAGCATGGCCCCCGCCTCGCGGTCCAGCCCCATCGGCCGGAAGTCCTCGACGGCGTTGAGCGAGGCGCGGTCCATGAGCTCCACCATCGACGCGCGGACCGTGCGACCCAGGTCGACCACCGCCGTCGCCGCGGCGGCGACGTGGGGAAGGTGGCAACGACCGTCGCCCGCGGATGCTGTGCAGGCACGAGGCGCAGGACCGCACGGGTGACGACGCCGAGCGTGCCCTCCGAGCCGACGAAGAGCCTGAGCAGCGGAAGGCCGGCGACGTCCTTGATGCGCTTGCCCCCGAGGGTGACCAGTGTCCCGTCGGCCAACACCACGTCGAGCCCGAGCACGTAGTCCGCCGTGACGCCGTACTTCACGCAGCAGAGGCCACCGGCGTTCGTCGCGATGTTGCCGCCGATGGAGCAGATCTCGTACGAGCTCGGGTCGGGCGGATACCAGAGGTCGTGCTCAGCCGCCGCGCGCTTCACCTCGACGTTGAGGGCCCCGGGCTCGGCGACGGCGACCCGGCTCGCGAGGTCGACCTCGACCGCCCGCATGCGTTCCGTCGAGAGGACGATGCCACCGTCGACGGCGAGCGCGCCGCCGGAGAGTCCCGTCCCGGCCCCTCGAGGCACCACGGGGACACCGTGTCGGTTCGCCCAGCGCAGTGCCTCCTGCACCTGTCCGGCGTCCTGCGCGCGGACGGCCGCGAGTGGCATCCCCGCTGTGGCGTCGTGGGTCCAGTCGAACCGGTACTTCTCCAGCGTCTCGGGGCTGCTCACGACCACCCCCTCGGGCAGAGCCGCGACGAGCTCCGCGAGGATCCCGGACGCATCGGCCATGACCCCACTCTCCCACCCGTCCTCGTCCGGGCAGCTCGGACCTGCGGTGGTCAGAGGCGGCGGTCCGCCAGCACAGGGAAGTCGCGCCGGTATGCCGTGGTGGCGGCGGTGTCGACGTCGACCGAGAGCACCACCTCGTCCGCACCTCTCGCCGCTGCGAGCACCTCGCCCGAGGCAGAGACCACCTGGCTGCGCCCACCCATCCGGTGGCCCGCGTGGGCACCGCCGGTGTTGCACTGCACCATGACGCACTGGTTCTCGACGGCCCGGGCCTGCCCCAGCAGGGTCCAGTGGGCGACGCGCGCCGCCGGCCACGCAGCGGGCAGGAGGAACACCTCGGCCCCGGCCTCGACCTGACGGCGATAGAGCTCGGGGAACCGCAGGTCGTAGCACGTGGAGAGCCCGGCCACGACGAGCTCGTCCGTGCCCGAACCGGCGGGGATGCCGGTCACCACGACGTCCTCGCCCGCCTCCATGAGCCTCGGCTCGCCGGCGCCGAAGCCGAACCGGTGGATCTTCCGGTAGACGGCGCTGAGGCGGCCGTCCGCGGCATACACGACGGAGGTGTTGGCGAGGTCATGGCCGTCGGCGCCGGGCTCGGGAAGGCGCTCCACGACCGAGCCGGCGTGCAACGTCGCGCCCGCCGCTCGGGCGGCATCCGCCATGGCCGCCGCCCACGGCCCGTCGAGCGGCTGCGCGTCACGGGACCAGCGCGAGTAGTCGAACCCCGTGGCGCCCCACAGCTCTGGGAGGACGACGAGGTCGTGGCCCGCCTGCGCCGCGACGAGCCCCGCGACCCGGTCGACCCGCGCGCCGAAGGACTCGTCGTCGTCGTAGGCGAGCTGGACGACGGCGATGCGCATGCCACTCATCCTGCCCCGCGCAGCCGCGCCAGGCGCTCGTTGTAGGCCTTGAGCTCGGCGTCGCCGTCGCGGTCGGCCTGGCGGTCCTTGCGCGCGGTCTCCTTCTCGTCCGTCCTGAACCACTGGACCGCGACGATGACCGCGAGGATGAGCGTCGGCGCCTCCCCGACGCCCCAGGCGATCTCCCCCGCCCGCTGCTGGTCGGCGAGCGCGTCCGGCCCCCAGGGAAGGTTGAGCTGGAGGAAGAAGTCCGATGCCAGCAGGTCCTGGCCTCCGGTCAGTGCCACACCGAAGAACGCGTGGAACGAGATCGTCGCGAAGAGGATGCCGAGGAGCCCGAGAGGGCTCCAGCGCGGGACCCCCGGGTCGATCCCGATGAGCACCCAGGTGAAGAGGTACCCGGTCAGGAGGAAGTGGGCGAGCATGAGCAGGTGGCCCGTGTGGGTCGTCAACGACAGCTCGAACAGACCCGTCCAGTAGAACGCCGCGAGACTGAAGAAGAACAGGGCCGCCGCGACGATCGGGTTGGCGAGCACCCGCATCGCCCGTGAGTGGACGACCTGGAGGAGCACCTCTCGCGGCCCCCATGTCTTGTCGGGCCGAGCCCGCAGGGTACGCAGCGCGAGCGTCACCGGCGCGCCCGGCACGAGGAGGATCGGGACGAGCATCGCCACGACCATGTGCATGACCATGTGCACGCTGAAGAGGACGCGACCCCAGATGCCCGGCGCCCCGCACGTGGCCCAGACGAAGAGGGTCCACCCGAGCACCCAGCAGATCGTCCGGCCGGCGGGCCAGGCGTCGCCTCGGCGGCGCAGACGCACGACGCCCGCGAGGTACAGGGCCACCGCCAGCCCGGCCGTGCCGAGGAAGAGCCAGTCGATCCGCCAGGCGGTGAGCCAGTCGGCCACGAGCATGGGGCCAGGGTCCGGAAACCCGGTGAGCTCGAGGATGCGGCTCGGGGCCGGCGGGGCGTCCGGCACCGGCGGGAGGCTCCGGGCGAGTACCGCCGCGAGCCCGGTGGCGGCACCCATGATGACGACGTCGCCCACCGCGAGCCGCGCGAAGGCTCGGCCGTCGCCCGGGTCGGCCCGGAGCCGGGTCGTGATGTTCCGCCGGTGCAGCCACCCCAGGACCCCCAGCACGACGAGCGCGAGCACCTTCAGCACGACCACCGTGCCGTATGCCGTGGCCAGCGCACCCAGAGAACCCAGCCGGATCCATGCCTGTTGGATCCCCGTGACGGCGACGGTGGCGAAGCACCAGCCGGCGACCGTCGAGTAGCGAGCCACCGTCGCGCCGAGGTCGGTGCCGAGCTGGGTGCGCATCACCACGACGGCCATCAGGCCGCCGGTCCAGACGACGACGCCGAGGAGGTGGACGGCCAGCGCGTTGACGGCGTCCTCGTGGCTGGCGGAGCCCGCCGCATGCCCCGTGAGGGCCAGCAGGACGACGGCGAGGAGGGTGAGCAGGGCGAGCCACGCCATCGGTGCCCGACGCGTCGTGACACTGGCAGCGGCGGCGACGACGACCGCGGCGAGGGCGCTGAGGAGCAGCACCCGAGTCGTCTCCAGCGTCCACGTGAAGGACGCGAGCTGGCTGATGAGGTCGGGGCTCGTCAGGGGTGTGCCGGCCAGGTCGGCGAAGGTCAGCACGACCTCGAGGAGGGCGGCGGCCGCCCACACGACCGCGGCGCGCGCGGCATACCGCGTCGCCGTGACCCGGCGCTCCGTGCCCACTCGCTCCGGCGCCAGGAAGGCGGCGAGGCCGAGGAGACCGACCGTCGCGCTGGCCGCCAGGGTGCTCACCGTGGACACGAGCGGCACGCCCCACCGGACGACGGGTCCGGGGTCGGCGAGGGCGAGCGGGGCCGTCGCACCCGTGAGCACGGCGGCCACCACGGCCGCGAACAGGCCGGCGACGACGGCGAGGCCCAAAGGTCGCGCCAGCGCCGAGCTCCGTGGGGTGGCGGCCATGTCACCCAGCGTAGGTACTGTGACGCCATGCCCGTGCACCCCCCGGCACCCAGCGAGCTGGGCGAGCTCGTCGACGCCTACGCCCAGACGGTGCAGAGCGTCATCGACCTCGGGCGAACCACCCGGCCCGGAGACGCCGACCTTCCGACGGACTGCCCCGGGTGGACGGTCCGCGACCAGGTCGCCCACGTGGCCAGCACCGAGGCGATGGTGGCCGGCGAGCCCGTGCCCGACATCGACGTCCGGGAGCACGCGCACGTGCGGCACGCGTTCGGGGAGCGGGTCGAGAAGTACGTCGAGTCACGTCGGGGTCGCGACCTCGAGGAGGTGCTCGACGAGCTGGAGGAGCGTCTCGCGGAGCGGCTGCACGTCTACCGGTCCGGACACGAGTGGGCCGAGCAGCAGATCGAGGGACCGTTCGGCCCGACGACGATGGAGGGGCTGCTCCGGATCCGCGTCTTCGACATCTGGATGCACGAGCAGGACATCCGCGAGGCACTCGGACGTCCCGGTGGGCTCGACAGCCCGGCCGCGGCGCACAGCATCAGCCGGCTGTTCGCGACGCTGCCACGCATCGTGGCCAAGGACGCGCGGATCGAACCGGGGAACGCCGTCGTCCTGGACCTCACCGGTCCCACCGTGGGCCGGGCCGGAGCGCGGGTCGAGGAGCACGAGGGGAAGGCGGTCGGGGTGCCGCTCTTCACCGGGGACGCCGAGGAGCACCCTGACGTCGTGACGACGTCGCTGACCATGTCGACCCAGGTGGCCGGCCGGCTCGCGGGGGGCCGACGCCCCCCGGACGAGCTCCACGTCGTCGTCCACGGGGACGACGAGATCGCCCGGCGCGTGCTGGAGCACCTCGTCATCACGCCCTGACGCGGCCACCGCGATGAAGGGCGTGCTCGCCGTCAGGCAGCAGCGGTTCTCGCACAACCCGATGGTCGACCTCGGGGAATGAGCCGGCTCAGGCGGTAGTTGCATGCAGCAAGCAAGTTCATACCGCCATGTCCTCCATCGGTGTGTCAGGAGCCCGTATGCCGCCCGACCAGGCGTCGTCATCCCCGACGCTCACCCTCGGCGACCACCTCATCCGGGTCGTCAAGCTGCTTCACCTGGTCCGCCAGCAGGCGCCGCGTCGGCACCCGCAGGTCGACCCGATGGCGTATCCGCTGCTGTTCAACCTCCGCGCCCAGCCGATGCGGGTGTCGGCGCTGGCCGAGGTGGTCCACTCCGACGTCTCCACGGTCAGCCGCCAGGTCAGCACGCTCGTCGACCTCGGGTTCGTGCGCCGCGGTCCCGACCCGGACGACGGTCGGGCCCAGGCGCTCTCGCTCACCCCGGAGGGCGAGGAGCTGCTCGTCGCCATCCGCGAGGACCGCGACCGATGGCTCCAGGGGCTCCTCGCCGACTGGCCCAGCGAGGACGTCGCGTCGTTCTCGGCGCACCTCCAGCACTTCGCCTCGGAGCTCGACGCCTCCCTGAACACCACACCGCGAAGGACGGACCGATGAACGACTCCACCCTGCCGGCGTCGGCGGACCCGGTCGGCACCCGGCCTGCCGTGGCCGACGAGGCCGACCACCCGGAGGGGCCGCTCAGCCACCGGCAGATCGTCACGATCCTCATCGGGCTGATGATGGGGATGTTCCTCGCCGCCCTCGACCAGACGATCGTCGCCACGGCCATCCGCACCATCGCCGACGACCTCCAGGGGCTCAACCACCAGGCGTGGGCGACGACGGCATACCTCATCACCTCGACGATCGTCACGCCGCTCTACGGCAAGCTCGGCGACATCTACGGTCGCAAGAAGCTCTTCATCACGGCGATCAGCATCTTCATCTTCGGCTCCGTCCTGTGTGCCTTCGCGACGTCGATGGGATCGCTCGCGTTCTACCGGGCGGTCCAGGGCATCGGTGCCGGTGGGCTCTTCTCGCTCGCCCTCGCGATCATCGGGGACATCGTCCCGCCGCGGGAGCGCGCCAAGTACCAGGGCTACTTCCTCGCCGTCTTCGGCACCGCGTCGGTCCTCGGCCCGGTCATCGGTGGCTTCTTCGCCGGAGCAGACAGCATCCTCGGCATCGAGGGCTGGCGCTGGGTCTTCCTCGTCAACGTCCCCGTCGGCGCCGCCGCGCTCGCCGTGGTCTCCAGGACGTTGCACCTGCACCACACGCGCCTGGACCACCGCATCGACTGGCTGGGCGCCGCGCTGCTGTCGGTCTCGCTCGTGCCGCTCCTCCTCGTCGCCGAGCAGGGGCGTGAATGGGGCTGGAGCGCCGTGTCGTCCACCACCTGCTACGTCGTCGGGGTGCTCGGAGCCATCGGCTTCTTCTGGCAGGAGTGGCGGATGAAGGAGGAGGCGATCCTCCCCCTCGCGATGTTCCGCAACAGGACGGTCGGCGTCTCCTCCGTCGCGTCGATCCTCATCGGCGTCGCGATGTTCGGCGGCCTCGCCGCGCTGCCGCTCTACCTCCAGATCGTCAAGGGGGCGACGCCCACCGAGGCGGGCCTGCTGCTCCTGCCGATGACCCTGGGCATCATGTTCGGCTCCATCCTCTCGGGCCAGATCATCTCCCGCACCGGCCGCTACCGGATGTTCCCGATCATCGGGTCCGGCCTGCTCGCCGTCTCCCTCTTCGTCTTCCACTACGTCGAGTTCGACACCCCGCTGTGGCAGACGATGGTCGTCATGCTCGCCTTCGGGATCGGGCTCGGCTTCAACTTCCAGCCGCTCACCCTGGCCGTGCAGAATGCCGTGCCGCCTCAGCAGATCGGGGTGGCGACGTCGACGGCGACCTTCACCCGGCAGATCGGCGGTGCGCTGGGCACGGCCGTCTTCCTGTCCATCCTGTTCTCGACCGCCGGCGAGAAGATCGAGGCCGCCCTGCGGGTCGCCGTCCCGACGCCGGACTTCCAGGCGGCCCTCGCGGACCCGGCGAACGCGGCGGTGGCCGCCCGGTTCCAGGACGCTCAGGGAGGTGGAGTCGGCGGGGCTGCGGGATCAGTGCTGCAGGACAGCTCCTTCCTCAACGACCTCGACGAGCGGCTGGCCAGGCCGTTCCTCATCGGGTTCTCGGAGGCGATGGACCTCGTGTTCCTCGTCGGCGCCTGCGTCATGGTCGTCGGCTTCCTCGTCATGCTCATGCTGCCCCACGTCGAGCTGCGCAAGAGCTCGAGCTACGGGCAGCGGGCAGCCGACGAGAAGGCGGCCGCCGCCCCGCACTGAGCCCCGCTCACGCCGCGACGGGGGTGCTGTCCGGCTCGAGGGTCCGACCCCCGGCCAGCTCGGCGCGCTCGAGGTGCCGGGAGCGAAGCGCGATGAGCGCGAGGGCGAGGCCACCGCTCACCACGGGGACGGCATACGCCACCTGGGCGCCCCAAGCCTCGATGGCCCAACCGCCGACGGCCGAACCGGCGGAGATGCCGAGAAGGATGCCGGTGATGGCCACCGCCATGCCCTCGGTGACGAGCGCCTTGGGCACGAGGCGCTGGGCCATGGAGAGGCTCGTGATGAGCATGGGAGCCGTTGCGGACCCGGCCACGAACATGACGACCGCGAGCGGCCACAACCCGTCGACGAGGAGGGCCGGTACCTCGAGCACGAACATGCCGGTCGCGGCGATGACGAGGCGGCGGGTCAGGGTGGAGCGGAAGACCCGGCTGCCGAAGACGATGCCGGCGAGAGTCGAGCCGAGGGCGAACGCGCCGAGGACGACGCTCGAGAAACCGGTCTGACCGGCCTCCTTGGCGTAGGCCACGGCGATGACCTCGTTGGCCCCGAAGATGATGCCGGTCATGACGAGGGCGATCGCGACGAGGAGCAGGCCCGGGCGCCGGACGGCCAACCCGGCCGGCCGGTCGGCATGGGGGACCACGGGCGGTTCGGTGGCTCGGGCGGCGAGGAATGCGAGCATCCCCGCGGTGAAGAGGATCTCGGCGAGGAGCAGACCCGCCTCCGGGAACCACAGCGTCGAGACGAGGACGGCCAGGACCGGACCGACGACGAACGACGCCTCGTCGGCGACCTGCTCGAAGCTCATCGCGGTGTGCAGCCGCTGCGGCTCGTCACGGAAGATGTGCGCCCACCGCGCCCGCGACATCGGACCCGGCTCGGGCAGGACGGCTGAGAGGCCGTAGAAGAGGAACAGGGTCCACGCGGGCGCGTCGCGCCAGGAGAGCACGACCACGGTGAAGCCGCAGGCGGCGGACACGACGACGAACGGCAGGGCGATGCGACGCTGGCCGTGCTTGTCGATGAGCCGGCCGATGACCGGTCCGGCCACCGCGAGGACCGCCAGGCCGACAGCGGAGACCGCGCCGGCCACGCCGAACGACCCGCGGCGCTCGCTGAGCATGACGATGACCGCCACCCCGAACATCGCCCCGCCGGTGCGCGACAAGGTGGTTCCGGCGATGAACGGCAGGGCGCCGGGAACCCGGAACAGCGGGGCGTAGGCGGACAGCACGAGGAGCTCCGTGGAGACGAGGGGTGTGGTGGTCCTGGCCGGCGGACCGAGACCATGGTCGCCGTTCCGGCGAGACGACGGCAACGCGGTTTCGCCGCGGGAGGTTCCGGCGCGGCCGGGTGCTACCGGAAGGCCGACTCCCCGGTGAGCGCCTGACCGATGACGAGGGTGTGCATCTCGACGGTGCCCTCGTAGGTGAGCACCGACTCGAGGTTGTTGGCGTGCCGCATGACCGGCCACTCACCGCTGACCCCGTTGGCACCGAGGATGGTCCGCGCGGTGCGGCAGATCTCGAGGGCCTTGGTGACGTTGTTGTACTTGCCGACCGAGACCTGCTCCGGCCGGAGCCCGACGGTGTCCTTGCGACGGCCGAGGTGCAGCGCGAGCAGCTGGCCCAGCTGGAGCTCGGTTGCCATGGCCGCGAGCTTCGCCTGCGTCAGCTGGAAACCCGCGATGGGGCGGTCGAACTGCACCCGCTCCATCGAGTAGCGCCGAGCCGCGTCCAACGAGGCGCGGGCCGCCCCCAGCGAGCCCCAGACGATGCCGTAGCGCGCCTCCGAGAGGCACGCGAGCGGACCCTTGATGCCGCGGACCTCGGGAAGCACGGCATCCGCCGGCAGCCGGACGTCCTCGAAGGTCAGCTCCGACGTCACCGAGGCGCGCAGCGACATCTTGTGCTCGATCGTGTGCGCCGTGAAGCCCGGTGTCCTCGTCGGCACGACGAAGCCGCGGATGCCGCCATGCTCCTCACCGGCGTTCGCCCAGACGACCGCGACGTCCGCGATGGACCCGTTGGTGATCCAGGTCTTCGAACCGTTGACCACCCAGTCCTCGCCGTCGCGGCGTGCGCGCGTGCGCATCGACGCGGGGTCCGAGCCGTGGTCCGGCTCGGTGAGACCGAAGCAGCCGATGGCCTCGCCCGCCGCCATCCGCGGCAGCCACTCCTGCTTCTGCTCCTCGCTGCCGAACCGCCAGATGGCGAACATCGCGAGGCTCCCCTGGACCGACACCAACGACCGGATGCCGGAGTCGCTCGCCTCCAGCTCGAGGCAGGCGAGACCGTAGTCGACCGAGCCGAGGCCGGCGCAGCCGTACCCCTCGAGGTGCATCCCGAGCAGGCCGACCTTGCCGAACTCACGGGCCAGCTCGCGGGCCTCGGGCAGGTCGCCCTGCTCGTACCACTGCACGATGTGCGGGTCGACGGCGTCCTGGCAGACCTTCCGGGTGGCCGCCCGGATCGCCTTCTCCTCGTCGGTGAGGAGGCTGTCGACGTCGAGCAGGTCGAGCGGGTCGGACGCTCGCTGGGGCATCGGTTCGGTGGGCGTCATGCCCTCCATGATGACGGGTGCGGTGGCACCTCAGGGGCGGGCGGCGACGCCGAGGAGGGCCGCCAGCCCCAGCGCGCTGCGCGGGTCGTATGCCGCTCGCCAGAGGCCACCGTGCGCCGCGGCATACGCCTCGTCCTGCCACGGGTGCTCCTGAGGAGGCGATCCGGCCACGAGGTCGTGGACGAGGAGGGCCGCCATCAGCGTGTTCGCGGTGCCGGGCTCGAAGACCTCGACGCCGAAGCGGTGTGCGCCGGCGTAGGCAGCCGCGAGCGCCCGGTTCTTGACGACCGAGCGCGTCCGGGTCGGCGGGGCGATCTTGAAGGAGACCGTCGCACCGGACGCCCTGGCCGTCGTCGCCCTCCAGCGCTGGAGGCGCTTGGCGAGGAGGTAGTTGGGTCCTTGCTGGAGGACGACGGAGTCGTTGATCCCCGGGTCCTCACCCGGGACGTAGTTGCGGCGGAGCAGGCGACCGCCGGAGAGCGTGCGCAGGGGGCCGCGGAGCACCTTGGAGGTGCGCCGCGCGGCATACGCCCGGGTGGAGGCGTCGACGACCTGTCGTGGCACGGCGAAGACATCGGTCGGCGTGGCGAGGAACGAGAGGGCGGTGTCCGGGCGGGCGAGCCGCACCTGCTCCGTGAGGGCGTCCACCGCGGTGCTGACCCGGACGTTGGTCGCTCCGTCGGCGTAGACGTAGTTCCCGAGGACGAGGGGGGCCGCCACCCCGCTCACCCACGCGGTGGCGGTGGGGAGGTCGTGGACGAGGTCGACGCCGGCCCGCTCGGCCAGCGGTCGGGTGCCCGGGGACGCCGGCACGACCACCCGGCCGGACGTGCCCCGGACGTCGTGCAGCAGCCGGCTCCACAGCTCCGGCCGGGGCAGGTCGACGGCGGCGACCGTGGCGCCCCAGCGCAACAGCGACCGCAGGGGACCCATCTCGGCCGCCGCACCGAGGACGACGACGGTCCGCCCCTCGAGGCGCAGCCACTGCGGGTTCTCGATCACGGCACCCACGGCGTCGCGCAGGCTTGGTTCGACGACGCCTCCCTCGACCCACGCGTCCAGCTGGCGACGCAGGCCGTCACCGGCCAGGCGGCGGCCGCGGTAGGGAATGGTCAGGGCGGTGTCGGGCTCGCCGTCGCCGCCGATGACCTCGGTGGCCAGCCGGTCGGCCGGGCTTCCCGTCACCCCACCGAGGGCCGCGGTGAGGGGCACCTCGCGGCCGTCGGGGTCCCGCCAGCGCATCCGGTCGTGCAGTGAGGTGAGCCCGGCACCCGCGACCGCACGGGCGTCGTCCGGACGGGTCAGCCCCGCTTCGACGAGCCGGCGGAAGTGCGTGAGGTACCCGCTGCGCCAGTTCGTCTCCCGTGCGGCCGCGGCGGCACCGACCGGGTCGACCGGGCGCAGCGCGTCGGCGACGACGGCCCGCCCGGTCGCGCTCGTGGAGCGCCGGCCGTCGACCTCGGGGAAGACGACACCGGTCGGCTGGTCACCGCCGTCAGGCACCTCAGCCCCAGACGAGAGCGCGTGACGGGTCACCGAGGATCGCCGCGACGTCCGCGAGGTAGCGGCTGCCGAGCTCCCCGTCGACGAGGCGGTGGTCGAAGCTCAGCGCCAACGTCGTCACCCACCGCGGCTCGATCGTCTCGGTGCCGTCCACGCCCGTGACCACCCACGGGCGGCGAGCGACGGTGCCGAACGCCATGATCGCGGACTCCCCGGGGTTGAGGATCGGGGTGCCGGCGTCGATGCCGAAGACCCCGACGTTCGTGATGGTGATCGTCCCGCCCGACATCTCGGCCGGCTGGGTGCGGCCCTCGCGAGCAGTGCCCGTCAGGGCGCCGATCGCCTCGGCGAGCTCGCGCATCGTCATCCGGTCGGCGTCCTTGATGTTCGGGACGACGAGGCCGCGTGGGGTGGCGGCGGCGATGCCGAGGTTGACGTAGTGCTTGATCACGATCTCCTGCGCGTCCTCGTCCCAGGTCGCGTTGACGCCCGGGTTGCGGCGCACGGCCAGGCACATCGCCTTCGCGAGGACGAGGAGCGGGGTGACCTTGACCTCGCGGAACTCCGGGTCGCTCTTGAGCCGCTCGACGAGCTCCATCGTCGCCGTGACGTCGACGGTGACCCATTCGGTGACGTGCGGGGCGGTGAACGCCGAGCCGACCATCGCCTGCGCGGTCATCTTGCGCACGCCCTTGATGGGGATGCGGGTCTCCCCGGCGCCCTTGACGTCGCCAGCGGTGCCCCCCGCGGACGCCTCGACGTCGGCGCGGGTGATGACGCCACCGTCGCCGGTCGGGGTCACCGACGCCAGGTCGACTGCCGAGGTCCTTGGCCAGCTTGCGCACCGGTGGCTTGGCGAGCGCTCGGACCCGCTCACCGGTCAGCGTTTCCGGGCCGGGCCCTGGCTGGTCGGGCGCCTCCGACGGGTGGGGGGCCGGCGTCGACCGGGGGCGACGCTTCGCCTCGGTCTGCTTGACGCCGTAGCCGACGAGCACGGCGGTGCGGCCCGTCGACGTCGTGCCGCCGATGAGCCCCTCCTCGACGTCCTCGGCGGGCGGTGTGGGTGGCGCGTCGACCGACGAGGCGCCGTCGTCGATGGAGATGATCGACGTGCCGACCTCGACCGTGTCCCCCTCGGCGACGTGCAGCGCCGACACCGTCCCGGCGAAGGGCACCGGCAGCTCGACGAGCGACTTCGCCGTCTCGACCTCGACCACGACGTCGTTGACCTTGACGGTGTCTCCCGGCTTGACGTGCCAGGTGACGATCTCCGCCTCGGTCAGCCCCTCGCCGGGGTCGGGGAGCTTGAACTCACGAAGAGCCATCTGAGAAAACGCCTTTCAGTACGCCATGGAGCGGTCGACGGCATCGAGCACACGGTCGAGGTCGGGGAGGAACTCCTCCTCGAGGCGGCTGGGCGGGTAGGGCACGTTGTAGCCGCCGACCCTGAGCACGGGCGCCTCGAGGTGGTAGAACGCCCGCTCGGTGAGGAGCGCCGAGATCTCCGCGCCCATGCCGAGGAACGTCGACGCCTCGTGGACCACCACGGCCCGACCGGTCTTCCGCACCGACCCGAGGATCGCCTCCGTGTCGAGCGGCGACAGCGAGCGGAGGTCGACGACCTCGAGGGAGCGGCCCTCCTCCTCGGCCGCCTGTGCCGCCTGGAGGCAGGTCTTGACCATCGGGCCGTACGCCAGCAGGGTGACGTCGGTCCCCTCGCGGAGCACCCGCGCGGTGCCGAGCGTGCCGTCGGGGCCGTCCCCCACCTCTCCCTTGTCCCAGTAGCGGCGCTTGGGCTCGTAGAAGACGACCGGGTCGTCGGTCTCGATGGCCTGCCGGATCATCCAGTGCGCGTCGTGGGCGTTCGAGCACACGACGACGCGCAGCCCCGCGGTGTGCGCGAAGTAGGCCTCGTTGGACTCGCTGTGGTGCTCGACCGCACCGATGCCGCCGCCGAACGGGATGCGGATGACGATCGGCATCGTCACGTAGCCGAGCGACCGGGCGCGCAGCTTGGCGACCTGGCTGACGATGTGGTCGAAGGCGGGGTAGACGAAACCGTCGAACTGGATCTCGACGACCGGCCGGTAGCCGCGCAGCGCCATACCGATCGCAGTGCCGAGGATGCCGGCCTCCGCGAGGGGGGTGTCGATGACCCGGTCCTCGCCGAAGTCCTTCTGCAGACCCTCGGTGACGCGGAAGACCCCTCCGAGCTTGCCGATGTCCTCACCGAGGAGGACGACCTTGGGGTCCTTCTCCATCGACGCGCGAAGGCCGCTCGTGATGCCCTTGGCGAGCGTCGTGGCGGCCATCACCGGGCCCCTTCGAACGACGCGTGGTAGGTCTCGAACTCGGCCCGTTCGCGCTCCATGACCGGATGCCGTTCCGCGAAGACGTGGTCGAACATCTCGGTCCCGTGGGGGTCGGCCATCGAGAGGCACCGCTGGCGCACGGAGGCGCCGAGCTCGTCGGACTCCTCGTCCACGGCGTCGAAGAACTCCACCTCCGCGCGGCCGGTCGTCGTCAGCCAGCGCCGGAAGCGCTCGATCGGGTCTCGGTGCTTCCACACCTCCACCTCCGCCGAGACCCGGTACTTGCTCGGGTCGTCCGACGTCGTGTGGGCACCCATCCGGTAGGTGAAGGCCTCGATGAAGGTGGGGCCCTGCCCGGAACGCGCGGCGTCGAGCGCGGCCTTGGTCACGGCATACACCGCGAGGACGTCGTTGCCGTCGACCCGGATGCCGGGGAACCCGAACCCGCGGGCCCGGTGCCAGAGCGGCGCCCGGGTCTGCTTCTCGTTGGGCTCCGAGATGGCCCACTGGTTGTTCTGGCAGAAGAACACCACGGGGCTGTTGTTGACCCCGGCGAAGACGAGAGCCTCGGAGACGTCACCCTGCGAGGTCGCTCCGTCGCCGAAGTAGGCGATGACGGCGGTGTCGCGCTCCTCGTCACCGGTCCCGACGTTGCCGTCGCGCTGGACCCCCATGGCGTAGCCGGTCGCGTGAAGGGTCTGCGCCCCGATGATGATCGTGTAGAGGTGGAAGTTCTTCTCGTTGGGGTCCCAGCCGCCGTGGTTCACCCCTCGGAACATGCCGAGCAGGTTGACGGGGTCCACCCCGCGGCACCATGCGACCCCGTGCTCGCGGTAGGTCGGGAAGGCGTAGTCCTGGGGGCGCAGCGCCCGGCCGGAGCCGACTTGCGCCGCCTCCTGCCCGAGGAGGCTGGCCCACAGGCCCAGCTCACCCTGGCGCTGAAGCGCCGTGGCCTCGGTGTCGAAGCGGCGGATGAGGACGAGGTCGCGGTAGAACCCCCGCAGCTCCTCGTCGGAGAGGCCGTCGACGACGGCGTCGTGCTCTGGGTGGGCGACGCGCTCGCCCTCGGGGTTGAGCAGCTGGACCATGTCCGGCCCGCCGTCCTGGGCGGGCCGCTCGGGGGCCTCCGCCCGGCTGACGTGGTGGTCCACGCCGAACGCCGTCTCGAGCGGGGCGACCTCGTTGTCGCTCACGGGGCACTCCTTGTCCGGGCTCCCGTGGTGACGGTCGCCGCGTCGTGTCGTCCTGGCGCGCGGGGTGTCCGGGCGGTCGGGCGGCAGGGTCGTCGTGACCGCTGGTGCTGGGTGTGGCGGCGGTCACTGCCGGTGTCGGCACCACCGTACCGGGCGCGCGGCGCCTTCTCCCAAGCCGCGAACGCCGGGGTCAGGCGTAGGCCTGCTCCCCCGGTGCGACGAGGCGCAGCCACTGTCCCCTGTGGCCGTCGACGCGCAGCTCCACCCGGCCATCGGGGTCCACGGGAACGTCGTCCCGGCCGTCGAGGACGTCGCGCAGGACGGAGCCGTCGGGCACCTCCCCCAGCTCGAGGGTCACCATGGCGTCGTCCGCGGCGAAGTTGTGGACGGCGAGCATGCGCCAGTCGTCACACCGGCACACGTGCGCGAGGAGGCTCGGGGACTCGTGGTCGAGGACCTCCACGTCCGACCAGCCGATCTGCGGCATCTGCCGGTAGCGGCGGATGATCGTGCGCATGAACGACCAGAGGGAGTCCGGGTCCTGGCGCTGGGCCTGCGCGTTGACGTGCTCCGGCGACCAGAGGCCGCTCGGCTGGGGGCGGGTGAGCCGACGCTTCGGCGCGGTGGAGAAGCCGCCGTTCGGGCCGGCATCCCACTGCATCGGCGTGCGGACGCTGAGGCGACCCTCGATGTCGAGGTTCTCGCCCATGCCGATCTCCTCCCCGTAGAAGAGGACAGGGGTGCCGGGAAGGGAGAACATCAGCGAGTAGACGAGGCGCAGGCGACGCTCGTCCCCTCCGAGCATCGTCGGGAGCCGCCGGCGCAGGCCGCGACCGAAGAGCTGCATCTCGGGGTCGGGACCGAAGGCTGCGAAGACCTCCTCGCGCTCGGACGTGCTGAGCTTGTCGAGGGTGAGCTCGTCGTGGTTCCGCACGAAGTTGGCCCACTGGCTGGTGATGTCGAGCTCGGGCCGCTCTCGCAGGGCCGCCGCGATGGGGGTGGCGTCCTCCCGGGCCAGCGAGAGGTAGATCGCCTGCATGCCGATGAAGTCGAACTGGAGGTTGAGGCCGTCACCGTCGTCGCCGCCGAAGAACTCCTTCTGCTGCGGGTAGGGCAGGTTGACCTCGCCGAGGAGGGCGGCGTCCCCGACGCGGCGGACCACGAAGTCCCGCACGTCCCCGAGGTACCGCTGCGGGTTGAAGCCGTCGGGCTCTGACCCGGGGTAGGTGTCGCTCGCGAACATGAACGGCACCGCGTCGATCCGGAAGCCGGCCACACCGAGCTCGAGCCAGAACCCGAGGGTGCGCGAGATCTCCTCCTGGACAACGGGGTTGGCGACGTTGAGGTCTGGCTGGGTCTTGTAGAAGTGATGGAGGAACCACTCGTTCGTCTTCTTGTCGAGCTCCCAGATGCTGTCCTCCTTGTCGGGGAAGACGACCTCCTCCTTCCCTGACGGTGGCTTCCTCGCGGACCAGACGTAGTACTGCCGATAGGGGTCGTCGACGCTGCGCCGCGCCCTCTTGAACCACGGATGCTGGTCGGAGGTGTGGTTCATGACGAAGTCGACGATGACCCGGATGCCGCGGGACCTCGCCGTTCGCACGAGCTCGACGAAGTCGCCCAGGGTGCCCAGGCGGGGCTCGACGCCGTAGAAGTCCGTGATGTCGTAGCCGTCGTCGCGACCGGCCGTGGGATAGAAGGGCATGAGCCACAGGACGGTGACGCCGAGGTCGGCGAGGTACTCGATGCGCTGGGTCATGCCGTGCAGGTCACCGATGCCGTCTCCGTTGCTGTCGGAGAACGTCTCGACGTCGGCGCAGTAGACGACGGCGGACTTCCACCACACGTCGCCGGTCTGGCTCAGCTTCATCGGGTGGCTTCCTCTCGCTCGACGGCCGGTCGCGCCGTCGTGGCCGGCGCCGGTGGGCGCGCGTCGAGCTGCGGGAGGACGTGCTCGCCGAAGGCGTCGACGAAGTGCTCCTGCTCCTTGCCGACGAAGTGGAGGTAGACCTCCTCCCAGCCCTGGTCGACATAGTCCTGGATCCACGCGGTGTGCTGGCCGAGGTCCGCGGAGACGTTGACGACCTCGGCGACCTGGTCGGCCGTGACCGTCTCGGCCATGGTGTCGAAGGCCTCGACCGTCTCGGTGTCCCACGCCACGGGCGGACCGTGGACGTTGCTCCGCCACTGGTCGTGGGCGACGGCCTTCGCCTCGTCCTCGGTCGGCGCCCAGCTGAGGTGGACCTGGAGCCGGGCCGCGCCCCGTCCCCCGGCGCCGCGATACGCGTCCAGCACCTGCTGGAGGACGTCGAGCGGCTGGTTGACGGTGATGAGACCGTCGGCCCATTCGGCGTGCCGGGCGGCGGTCGCGGCGGTGACGGCGGGGCCGATGAGGGGTGGCACGGCATCCGGGAGGGTCCACAGGCGACCCCGGTTCACGGTGACGAGGCCGTCGTGGTTGACCTCCTCGCCGGAGAGGAGGCGGCGGATGACGTCGACGCACTCCACGAGGCGGGCGTCGCGGACGTCCTTGCGGGGCCACACGTCGCCGGTCACCCTCTCGTTGGACGCCTCACCCGAGCCGATCGCCGCCCAGAAGCGGTCGGGGAACATGCTCGAGAGCGTGGCGATCGCCTGGGCGGTCACGACGGGGTGGTAGCGCTGGCCGGGGGCCGTGACGACGCCGAACGGGAGGCTCGTCGTCGCCATCGCCGCGCCGAGGAAGGACCAGGCGAAGCCGGACTCACCCTGGCGCTCGCTCCATGGCGAGAGGTGGTCGGAGGACATCGCCGCGGTGAAGCCGGCCTGCTCGGCGTGCTGGACGTCGCGGAGCAGCTGCCCCGGGGCGATCTGCTCGTGGGAGCAGTGGAATCCGATGACGGTCATGCGGCCCCACGCAACCCGAGATCGCTGGCTGGGTCAACTCCGCGCACCCGGTCACCGGGTCCCGTGGGACGATCGGGCGTGACGATGGACCACCTCGAGGCCGACGTCGTCGTCGTGGGCTCCGGCATGGGCGGGGGCACCACGGCGTGGGCGCTGGCCCAGCGGGGGGTCGACGTCCTCGTGCTGGAGCGTGGGGAGCGCATCCCTCGAGAGCCCGCGAACTGGTCGCCTGCCGCCGTGTTCCTGCAGCGCCGCTACAAGCCCGCCGAGACCTGGGAGGACGGGCACGGCCGCCCCTTCCGGCCCGGAGTGCACTACGTCGTCGGGGGCAACACCAAGGTCTACGGCGCCTCCCTACCCCGCTTCCGGGAGTCCGACTTCGAGGAGGTCGCCCACCTCGACGGCATCTCGCCTGCATGGCCCTTCCGCTACGCCGACATCGAGCGGCACTACGGGGAGGCCGAGCGCCTCTATGCCGTGCACGGCACCGCCGGCGAGGACCCGACCGAGCCCTGGCGGAGCACGCCCTACCCGTATGCCGCGCTTCCGCACGAGCCGTACGTCGCCGAGCTGGCCGACCGGCTTCGTTCGGCGGGTGTGCAGCCGTCGTCGACGGCGATGGGGGTGGACGTGCGCCCCGGTGGCTCGTGCCTGCGCTGCGCCACCTGCGACGGCTTCCCGTGCCGCGTCGGCGCCAAGTCCGACGCCGAGGTCCGTGCCGTGGATCCGGCGCTCGCCGCGGGAGCCCGGCTGGCCACGGGTGTCCGGGTCACCCGTCTCGTCACCGACGGCTCGGGGCGGCGCGTGACCCACGCGGTGGGCGAGGGACCGAACGGTCCGGTCGCGATCCACGGTCGCCGGTTCGTCGTCTCGGCGGGGGCCGCCAACTCGGCCGCCCTCCTCCTGGCGTCGGCCGGCCCCGAGCACCCCGACGGCCTGGCCAACTCCTCGGGGCGGCTCGGCGCCAGCTTCATGATGCACAACAACGCGCACGTGGCGGCTGTCGACCTCTTCGGGCACAACGACGTCGTGTTCCAGAAGACCCTGGCGGTGACCGACTGGTACGAGGACGGCGGAGACGGGCACCCCCTCGGCAGCCTCCAGACGATCGGCAAGGTGCAGGGCGTGATGATGAAGAGCTGGGCGACCCGCGTCCCGCTCAGGATCCTGGATGCCGTCGCCCACCGCTCCGTGGAGTGGCTGGTCATGGCCGAGGACCTGCCCGACCCGGGGAACCGGGTCACGCTCACGCCGGCTGGCGGCATCCGGACGGCTCGGGTCGCGCGGGGCACCCGTCAGCACGAGCAGCTGCATCGGCGCGCCAAGCGGCTGTTGCGCGATGCCGGTTACGACATCGTCGCGACCCAGTGGTTCGACATCAGCATGAACAGCCACATGTGCGGCACGGTGGTCGCTGGCCTCGACCCCCGGGTCAGCGTTCTGGACGGCCACTGCAAGGCCCACGACCTGACCAACCTGTGGGTCGTTGATGCAAGCTTCTTCCCCTCGTCCGCCGCCATGAACCCCGCACTGACCATCGCCGCCCAGGCCCTGCGGGTCGTCGCCGAGTCCGACCTCGCCGGCTGACCGATCGTTCCATCCCCAGCCGGTCAACGGTGGCGCCTGGGAACGGTAGGGCGGGGTTGGGTCCGTGTTGGGCCTGGGTTCGCGCGCCACAACAGTGATGGCGCTGACGTCCGGCCGTGGCGCGGAAGGTTCTGCGTCCTCAGCGGTCTCGTGCGCCACAACAGTGATGGCGCTGGGGTTCGGCAGACCGACAGCGCCGGTGCGCGCGGCTGCATCAGGCCGCCGGCCTCCGGGATGCCAGGAGCGCGACGTGCGGCGCGCTCGGCACCCCGGCATCGGAGCGCGTTCCCCTGCGGCCGAGCGGACTACATGGCGCCTCCGCCAGCGTCTCCCGATCCGCCGTACGGGTCGTTCCGTCCGAGGCGCCTCATGGCGATCCCGGACAGGTCCTCCCCCACGCTCTCCTCCTTCGATGCCCGGCGTTCCATCACCTTGAACGCCAGCACGAGGAGCGCAAGGACCACGATGGTCCCGATCAGCATCCACATCGCGGGTCTCCTTTCGCAGGGCCCACAGCCCAGGCAGTGCATCGAGTCTCCGCCTCGACACGGGCGACGTCCAGATCGGAGGTCCCCCGACACGACGGCACGTTGGCACCCGATGAAGGTCCTCGGGGCCGCGTGTGGCTCCCATGAGCACCGTTGACGGGTCACCCGATGCCCTTCATTCTGGGAGGCAACCGCCATCGGAGCCGGTGCCGACCAAAGGACGACGATGCCTGCATCCGGACGTCTCGACGTTCACCCGCCGCCCATCCAGAACGCGCTCAGCGTGAACGACCTGTCGGCCGTGGGCGACGAGGTCTGGGCGGTCGGCATGCACGGTGCCCCGGCCCCCGCCCGGATCGCGCACAGCGCTGGCGGGCAACCGTGGCAGCTGGTCTCGTACTCGAGTTCGAGCACGGCGGTGCACACCCAGCTCGCCGGTGTGCACGCCACCGCCAGCGGCGATGTGTGGGCCGTCGGCTGGGAGGGCCTGTTCCACTCGAACACGGAACGCACGCACATCGCCCACAGCGACGGGACGACGTGGCAGCCGGTGGAGGGCCCTGATCTCGGCGAGGGAAGCCACCTGTCCGACGTTGCCGCGTGGGCTCGCGACGACGCCTTCGCGGTCGGTGCCCGGACGTCCCACTCGTCGTTGCCGAGCGGCCCGCTGGGCCTGCCGCCCGTGGCCGCCTGGGACAGCTTCGGCGTGCGGTGGGACGGCACCCGATGGGCGGCCGTGCCCGGCCCGGCTCGGGGAACGCTCCACGAGGTCTGTGCGGTCGGGCCAGGTGCGTACTGGGCGGTCGGCGCGACCGCGCTCGCCGAGCGCCCGGGCAACATCTCACTGGTGGCGCACTACGCCGACGGCCAGTGGCAGCACGTGGGCTTGGAGGCGGTCGGGCCGTTGTTCGGGGTGGCCGCCAGCGGTCCCGACGACGTCTGGGCGGTCGGCCAGGACCAGGACCCCGGCCACACCGGCGGCGCGCTGATCCTGCACTACGACGGGCACGCATGGGAGCCGAGCGACACCGGGGTGGCCGGGCAGGCATGGCTGAGCGATGTCGCGTCCACGGGACCCGACCAGGTCTGGGCGGTCGGAGCCCAGCAGCACGAGGATGGGGCCTTCGGCCCGCTCATCCTGCACTTCGACGGGTCGTCGTGGTCCGTGATCGAGCCGCCCACCACGGCTGCGCCCAACAGCCTGAGCGCCGTGATCGCCCTGCCCGACGGATCGGCCTGGGCCGCCGGAGGGTTCAGCGCCGTCGGTGACACCGGCTACCCGATCCCGCCGGTCGCGACCACGGGTGCAGGGCACTGAGATGCGCCTCCTGCTCCCCGCATCCGGGTTCCCACCGCTCTTCTACGAGGTCAACGTCTCCGAGGATCCTGCGGGCCTCGCCATCACGGGTTTCGACCACAGGCACCGCGTCGTCTCGCAGGCCGATGTTCGCCCCGACGGTGAGTTCGGCCTGACGTCCACGCTGATCCTGCGCGAGGACGCCGTGGCCGTCCGGGTCGCCTTGTCGCAGACGGGGGGCGGGTTGGCCTCCTTCGCAGGCACCATCAGCGATCAGCCCTTCACGTTCGTCAACACGCCCTCTCACAGGCCGCAGGTCTTCCGAGCTCCGACACTTGGCGAGCCCGACACGGCGACGCTGCTGCATTGGCAGCCCGTTGCCCGGGGGTTGAGAGTCCTGGCGTTCGCGCTGCGCAGCTACGAGTCCGTCGACGACCCGTGGAGCGCCTCGCCGTGCCAGCTGGTGCTCGGTGCCATCGCTGTCGGCACGTCCTCGTTCCTCACCGCCACGACCGACGCAGGAGCGCTCGATGCCTACGAGAACGCGACCCGGGCCGCCGACGCGTGGCTCGTCCAGGGCAACTGCGTCCAGAGCGCTGCTCCCCTGTCCGCCGTCGAGCCCGGCTGACGTCGCCGACAGGCCGGCTTCCGGTCGCGCGCCGTCGGGTCAGCCCGAACGGCTCGCCCGAAACGCCCCGGCCACCTCGATCAGCCGGTCGTTGGCCTCCCGCTCGGCAATCGTCGCCCGAACCCCGTCCTCGCCGTACGGCCGCACGGTCAACCCCGCCTCGTGGCACGCGGCCGCGAACGCCGCCGTCTCCGCACCCAGTCCGAACCACACGAAGTTCGCCTGGGCATCCGGAAGCCGCCAGCCCTGCTCCCGCAACGCCGCCACGACGCGCTCGCGCTCGGCGACGAGCTCCTTGACGCGGACCTCGAGCTCGTCGACCGCCTCGAGGGAGGCCACGGCAGCCGCCTGCGCCAACGAGTTGACCCCGAACGGAAGTGCCGCCTTCCGGAGTGCCTCGGCCACCGGCGCGTGAGCCACGGCATACCCCACCCGCAGCCCGGCCAGCCCGTACGCCTTGGAGAACGTGCGGAGCACGGCGACGTTCGGCCGCGACCGCAGGACGGTCAGCGCATCGGGGGAGTCGGGCGCCGTGACGAACTCCAGGTACGCCTCGTCGAGGACGACCAGCACGTCGGACGGCACCCGATCGAGGAATGCCTCGAGCTCGGCGTCCGCCACCGTCGTCCCCGTGGGGTTGTTCGGGGTGCAGACCAGCACCACCCGTGTGCGCGGTGTGATCGCCGCCGCCATCGCCTGGAGGTCGTGCCGGTCGCCGGCGGTGAGGGGCACCTGCACCGGCACCGCTCCCGCGAGGGTCACGAGGATGGGGTACGCCTCGAACGAGCGCCAGGCGAAGACGACCTCGTCTCCGGCGTCACAGGTCGCGGCGATGAGCTGCCCGAGCACGCCGACCGACCCCGGCCCGAGGGCCAGGCGCTCCGGCGGCACGTCGAGCCGCGCAGCCAAGGCAGCCGTGAGCTCGGTGGCGGCCATGTCGGGATACCGGTTCATCGACCCGGCGGCATCCCACACGGCCTCGAGGACGGAAGGCAGCGGTGGGTACGGGTTCTCGTTGCTGCTGCACTTGTATGCCGTGACGCCGGGTCCTGCGCCGGCCGGACGTCCCGGCGTGTAGGCGGGGAGCGCGTCGAGTGCGGCGCGCAGACCCACGGGGGTGACGGGTCCGCTGCCGGTCGCTCGGGGCTCGTCGGTCATGATCACCACTGTAGGGCGACTCGCCGGGGCCCTGATCCCTCGACCGGCCCGTCCGTTCCCCTCGGTCTGCCACAATGCCCCGGTGAAGAACTTCCTCATCCGCGTCGTTCTCAACGGCATCGCCCTCTGGGTCGCAGCCCTCATCGTCGATGGTGTCAGCCTCGGCGAGGGGACGGACTCGACGGCGAAGAACGTGCTGACCATCGTTCTCGTCGCCCTGATCTTCGGCCTGCTCAACGCGATCGTCAAACCCATCGCCAAGCTGCTGTCGCTGCCGTTCATCCTGTTCACGCTGGGGTTGTTCCTCATCATCGTGAACGCCTTCATGCTCCAGCTCCTGGAGTGGATCTGCGAGTGGCTCGACCTGCCCTTCACGATCGACCAGTTCTGGTGGGACGCCATCTGGGCGGCCCTGATCATCTCGATCGTGTCGTGGGTGCTCGACTTCGTGCTTCCCGACGACGACTGACCACAGTCACCGTTCCCGTAGATTCGGCGGCATGCGCGTCCTCGTCTCGGGCGGAGCCGGTTACATCGGCTCCCACACGGTCGTCCAGCTCGTCGCCGCGGGGCACGACGTCGTCGTCGTCGACTCCTTCGCCAACGCCAAGCCCTCGGTCGTCGGACGGCTCGAGGCGCTGACCGGCAGGCCGCTCGACGTCCGCTCCTTCGACCTCACCGACCACGACAAGACCGAGCACCTCTTCGCGCACGAGCCGTTCGACGCCGTGGTCCACTTCGCGGGGCTCAAGGCCGTCGGCGAGAGCGTCGAGAAGCCCCTCGAGTACTACGAGAACAACCTCGTCTCGACGTTCTCCCTCGTGCGCGCGATGCGGCGGCACGGAGTCCCCAAGCTCGTCTTCTCGTCCTCGGCCACGGTCTACGGCGCCAACGCCCCGGTTCCGATGCACGAGGACCTGCCGACCTCGGCGACCAACCCCTACGGCTGGTCCAAGGTCATGATCGAGCAGGTCCTCCGCGACGTCGCCGCGGCCGACCCGTCGTGGCGGATCGCGCTGCTGCGCTACTTCAACCCGGTCGGCGCGCACCCGTCGGGCACGATCGGCGAGGACCCCTCCGACATCCCGAACAACCTCATGCCGTACATCGCCCAGGTCGCCGTCGGACGCCGCGACAAGCTGTCGATCTTCGGGGGTGACTACCCCACTCCCGACGGGACGGGGGTGCGGGACTACATCCACGTCGACGACCTCGCCGCCGGACACATCGCCGCCCTGACCCGGCTCGGCAGCACGTCGGACCCGGTCTCGACGTGGAACCTCGGCACCGGACACGGGACATCGGTCCTCGAGCTGCTCAGGTCCTTCGAACGGGCCTGCGGCCACGAGCTGCCCTACGAGGTCGTCGACCGCCGGCCGGGCGACGTCGCCGCGTCGTACGCCGACCCCTCGCGCGCCGAGGCCGAGCTGGGCTGGCGCGCCACGCGCACCGTCGACGACATGTGCGCCGACGCCTGGCGGTGGCAGAGCCAGAATCCCCACGGCTACCCGGACGGGTGAGTCCGTCCGGTGGGGACATCCACCGCTGGGTCAGCCCTGCGGCAGCTTCGTGTTGAAGCGGAGCATGTTGCCCGCCGGGTCTCGGAACGCACAGTCCCGCACCCCGTAGAACTGGTCCATCGGCTCCTGGAGCACCTCGGCGCCGGCGGCGCGGACGTGCTCGAACAGGGCGTCCACATCGTCACACCGGAAGATCAGCGGCGACAGCAGCCCCTTCGCCAGCAAGGTGTCCATGGCGGCCCGGTCCTCGTCGCTGCACCCCGGGTAGATCCCGACCGACTGGATGGTGATCTCGAGGTCCGGCTGGCGAGGTGGCGAGACGCTGAGCCAGCGGTAGGCGCCGCTCGTGACGTCCTGGGTGACGGTGAAGTCGAGCACGTCCCGGTAGAAGGTCAGAGCCTTGTCGTGGTCGTCGACGACGAGGAAGCAGTTGGCGACGGCGAGCGAGGCGGTGGCCGGTGTGCTGCTGCGGGTCCCGTCGAGGGAGGTTGCGGGCGTCGTGGTGGTGGTCGTGGTGTCCATGTCCTCGAGGTTAGACACCGGCCACCTCCGGGCGCTTCTCCGATCCTGACCGCCTCGCGCTCGGGCGGTCGGCCTGCTTGGCCACACATGCGGGTATGCCGCGCACCGCCTCGTGCGACGCCGCTCGGTACTCGCTCGGGGTGACGCCCATGAGCTCGGTGAAGCGGGCGCTGAACGACCCGAGCGAGGTACAGCCCACGGCCATGCAGACATCGGTGACGGACAGGTCCCCCCGGCGCAGGAGGGCGGCGGCGCGCTCGACCCGACGCGTCATGAGGTGGGCGTAGGGCGTCTCGCCGTACGCCTCCCGGAAGGCGCGGTGGAAGTGCCCCGTCGACATCAGCGCCTCCCGGGCGAGCGCCGGCACGTCGAGGGGCTCGGCATAGTCCCGATCCATCCGGTCGCGCGCCCGGCGGAGCCGGACGAGGTCTTCTCGCTGCACCCGACCACCGTGCCACAGGGTCGGCCGGTGCGCCGCGTCACAGGTGGACTGGGTTCGATTCCACTACGACGCGGTGTAGTTTGGAGGGAGCGTTCCCGAAGGAGTTGCCGTGCCCCACTCGACCTCAGCCCCCCGACTCGGTGACCTCGAGCGGGTCGTCATGGAGCACCTCTGGGAGGCGGCCAGCGCCGCCGGCGCCGGCTTCGGCGGGGCGACGGTGCGCGAGGTGCACGACAGGTTCGCGGGTGAGCGCGAGATCGCGTACACGACGGTGATGACCGTGCTCGACCGCCTGGCCAAGAAGGACCTCGTGACCCGCGAGCGCGACGGCAGGGCGTGGCGCTACTTCCCGGCGAACACGCGTGAGGCGCTCACGGCCCAGACGATGCGGCGCACGCTCGACGACATGGAGGTCACCGACCGCAGGGCCGCCCTCCTCCACTTCCTGGACGGTGCGACGAGCGACGAGCTCGACGACATCAAGGCGGCCCTCGCAGAGATCGAGTCGCGCGCGGGGTCACCGCGCAGGCAGTGAGCCCGAGGTAGCCGCGCCCTTGCCGTGGCGGATGCCTGCCACCATGGAGCACGTGATCCCGTTCGTCCTCGCGGGGCTCGCGGTGCTCCTCGCGTGGGTCGCCCCGGGTCTCATGGCCCGGCAGAAGCGCTTCCGCCGCGCCCCGCGCGCCGCCCTGGCGGCGTGGCAGGCCGTCTCGGTCGGCGGCATCCTCGCCGCACTGGCGGCCGCCCCTGCTGCACTGCCCCTGCTCCTGGAGGGGGACGACCCGCTCACGCATGCCGAGCTCGTCGTTCCCGCCCTCCTCGTCAGTGCGGCGGTGCTCGCCCGGCTGCTCTGGGCGGGCCACCGGGTCGGGACGCGCCTGCGCCGGATCCGCTCGGACCACCGTGAGCTCGTCGACATCATCGCCACCCACGACCGCGACCGGGTGCGTGTCCTGCAGCACCCCACGCCGACGGCGTACTGCATCCCGGGGCGGCAGGGCCGGGTCGTGCTGTCGCAGGGGGTGCTGGACGCGTTGCCGGACGACCAGCTCGACGCCGTCGTCGCGCACGAGGAGGCCCATCTCCGACGCCGGCACGACCTGCTGCTGGAGTTCTTCACGGTGGTCCACGAGGCGGTCCCCGCTCTCCTGCGCTCGGAGGCGGCGCTCTTCGAGGTCCGCCTGCTCGTCGAGGCGCTCGCCGACCGCGCGGCCGTCCAGCGCAGCGGGGAGGTCGCCACCGCACGAGCGCTGCTCACCCTGGCGGGGAGCCGGGCTCCCGAGGCGGCGCTCGGAGCGGGGACCACGGCGCCGGTCCGCCTGCGGCTGCTCGCGGACGGTCCGCCTCCCGCCGTCCTGTCGGCCGCCGCCTACGCGTGGGCGGCGTTGGCGGGCACCCTGCCGCTCATCCTCCTCGTGCTGGCATGGACCTGACCGAACGTTGCGCCTAGCGTCTGAGACGGCCGATGTCCCACGCGCGCTGCCGATCGAGAGGTGCCGATGCCATGACGATCCACGGGTCGCTGTTCCAGGAGTTCCGCGAGAAGGAGACGCAGGACCCCTTCGCCCTGCAGAACAAGAAGCTGCTGCGCATCGACATGCGCTACGGCGAGGTCTGGGCCCGGACGGGCTCCATGGTGGCCTACCAGGGAGACGTGCGCTTCGCCAACAAGGGCTCCGGCGGCATCACCAAGATGCTCAAGGCGGCCACCACCGGTGAGGGCGTCAAGATGATGCAGTGCTCGGGCAGCGGCGAGCTCTTCGTCGCCGACGACGCCTCGGAGATCCAGGTGATGTACCTGGAGAACGACGCGATCTCCGTCAACGGGGCCAACGTCCTCGCGTTCTCCCACTCGATCCAGTGGGACATCCACCGCATCCAGGCCCGCGGCGCCACGATGACGGGAGGGCTCTACAACGTCGCCCTTCGCGGCACCGGCTACGTCGCGGTGACGACCAAGGGCGAACCCGTCGCTCTCGACGTCGCGGCATCGCCGACCTTCGCGGACGCCCAGGCCGTGGTGCTGTGGACCGCCGGCGTCTCGATGGACATCCGGGTCGACACCGGCGGCCTCGGCTCGATGGTGCGTGGCGGCACCGGCGAGCTCTTGCAGATGTCCTTCGGCGGCCAGGGATACGTGCTCGTCCAGCCGAGCGAGTCGGTGCCCCAGGGCGGCCACCAGAGCCAGAGCCCGGGCAGCATGCTCGGCGGCTTCCTGCAGTAGCGGCCCGGCGCGGGCCGCTGCCCGGCATACGCAACAATCGGCGCATGACGGCACAGGTGACCGGGACCGACATCCTCGACGTGGCACGGGATCAGGTGCTCGAGCGCGGTGTGCCGCTGCGGCAGGAGCAGGTGCTCTCCGTGATGCGCACCGGGGACGACCTGCTGCAGGACCTCCTCGCCCTCGCGCACGAGGTGCGGATGAGGTACCAGGGGCCGGCGGTCGAGGTGGAGGGCATCGTCTCGCTCAAGACCGGCGGCTGTCCGGAGGACTGCCACTTCTGCTCGCAGTCCGGCCAGTTCACGAGCCCGGTGCGCTCGGTGTGGCTCAACATCCCCGAGCTGGTCCGCGCCGCGCAGCAGACGGCCGCCACGGGGGCCAGCGAGTTCTGCATCGTCGCCGCCGTGAGGGGCCCCGACGACAAGCTCATGCAGCAGATGCGCGAAGGTGTCGCGGCGATCCGGGCGGCCGTCGACATCAACGTCGCCGCTTCGCTCGGCATGTTGACCCGCGACCAGGTCGACGCCCTGGTCGACATGGGCGTGCACCGCTACAACCACAACCTCGAGGCGGGTCGGTCGTACTTCCCGCAGGTCGTCACGACGCACTCGTTCGAGGAGCGCTGGGAGACCTGCCTCATGGTCAAGGACTCCGGGATGGAGCTCTGCTGCGGCGGGCTCGTCGGCATGGGTGAGTCGCTCGAGCAGCGCGCCGAGCTCGCGGCGCAGCTGGGCGAGCTCGAGCCGCACGAGGTGCCCCTCAACTTCCTCAACCCGCGTCCCGGCACGCCGTTCGGCGACCTCGAGCCCATGGCGACCGGTGACGCGCTGCGCGCCATCGCGGCCTTCCGGCTCGCCCTCCCGCGCACGATCCTCCGGTATGCCGGTGGCCGCGAGCTCACGCTGGGCGACCTCGGCACCCGCGACGGCCTCCTCGGCGGCATCAACGCCGTCATCGTCGGCAACTACCTCACGACGCTGGGTCGCGACCCCCGTGAGGACCTCGCGCTGCTCGACGAGCTCGAGATGCCGATCAAGGCCCTCAACGAGACGTTCTGACGTGCAGCCCGTCGCCAGCAAGGCCTCCCCCGGCCAGTGGTGCGGGCAGTGCGGCGAGGCCGTGGGAGCGGGCGCCCACGTCCGGTGCGCCCGCCGGGCCGAGCTCGAGCCGCCGCGGTGGTGCGTCCACTGCCGACGGCGGATGACGGTGCAGGTCACCCCGGGCGCATGGACGGCGACGTGCGCCCGGCACGGCAGCGTCGAGCAGGCCACCTGGTCCTGATGTCCGCTCACGCGAACCGGCGGCGATAGACGAGCATCGCGAACGCGTAGGCCAGGACGAGAAGGCCGAGGCACCACCCGAGGGCGACCCAGATGTCGGTGCCGACCGGCTGCTGTGCGAGCAGGGCGCGGATCGCGTCGACGATGGCGGTCACCGGCTGGTTCTCGGCGAAGGCACGCACCGGGCCGGGCATGGTCTCGGTGGGCACGAAGGCCGAGCTGATGAACGGCAGGAGGATCAGCGGGTAGGAGAACGCGCTCGCCCCGTCGACGGACGTGGCCGTCAGGCCGGGGATGACGGCGAGCCAGGTCAGCGCCAGGGTGAACAGGCCCAGGATGCCGGCCACGGCGAGCCAGGCCAGTACACCTGCCCCCGAGCGGAAGCCCATGACGAGGGCGGCGAGCACGACGACCAGGACCGACATCGCGATGGCGGCCAAGCGAGGTCAGCACGTGCGCCCACAGCGCCGAGGACCGCGCGATCGGCATGGAGTGGAACCGCTCGAAGATCCCGCTCTGCAGGTCGAGGAAGAGCCGGTACGCCGTGTACGAGACCCCCGACGCCACGGTGATGACGAGGATGCCGGGCAGCAGGTAGTCGATGTACGAGTCCGACCCCGCGTTGATCGCGCCGCCGAGGACGAACACGAAGAGCAGGAGGAAGGCGATCGGCATGATCGTCGTCGTGATGATCGTGTCGAGGCTGCGGGTGATGTGGCGCAGCGACCGGCCGGTCAACAGGGCGGTGTCACCGACGAAGTGCGTCGTCATGGCTGGTCCTCTCGGGTGGCGTCGCGGCCGACGAGGCGGAGGAAGACGTCCTCCAGGGTCGGCTGCTTCTCGACGTACTCGACCTTGGCCGGCGGGAGCAGCCTCTTGAGCTCGGCCAAGGTGCCGTTCTCGATGATCCGGCCCCCGTGCAGGATGGCGATCCGGTCGGCGAGCTGCTCGGCCTCGTCGAGGTACTGCGTGGTCAGCAGCACCGTGGTGCCGCCTGCGGCGAGGTCCCGAACTGCCTGCCACACCTCGAGGCGCGCCTCGGGGTCGAGCCCCGTGGTCGGCTCGTCGAGGAACACGACCGGCGGGTCACCGATGAGGCTCATCGAGATGTCCAGGCGGCGGCGCATGCCGCCGGAGTAGGTCGACACCTTCCGGTCCGCCGCGTCGGTGAGCTGGAAGCGGGTCAGCAGCTGCTCGACGATCGCCCCGGTTCCCGTGAGATGCCGCAGGCGGGCCACGAGCACGAGGTTCTCGCGCCCGGTGAGGATCTCGTCGACCGCTGCGAACTGTCCGGTGAGGCTGATCGACTCCCGCACGTCGCCGGCCCGCGTCGCGACGTCGAAGCCGTGCACCTCCGCCGTGCCCGCATCGGCCTTGAGCAGGGTGGCCAGGATGCGCACGACCGTGGTCTTGCCCGCGCCGTTCGAGCCGAGCAGGGCGAAGATGCTGCCCCGGTCGACGTCGAGGTCGACGCCGCGCAGCACGTGCAGCTCGTCGAAGGACTTCTCCAGGCCTCGCACCCGGATGGCGGCATCGTTCCTCACGTCGCGCCCCCTCGGTCGGCAGCCTGGATCGCGGTGGTCAGACGTGCGCGTTCCTTGTCGATCCACCGCGTGCCGGCGTATGCCGCGGCGAAGGTCTCGGCGAACTCCACCGGGTCCTCGCCGACGATCTCTCGCACGGGCGTTCCGTCCAGGGCGGCTCGCTCCCACAGGTCGGTGAAGTCACCCAGCATCGTGACGATGGTGTCGCCGTCCGTCACGCCTCCGTAGTACATGAAGTAGCGCTCGAACGCCTTGCCGGTGCTGCCGTACGGCTCGGGAAGGGCCTCGATGCGGGCCTTGTCCCGCTTGTACTGCTTCTTCTGCTCGAGGGACCCGGTGAGGGCCTCGATCCACTTCGCGACCATGTCAGTCGTCTCCTTCGCGGAGCTGTTCGATGCGTTCCTGGAGGAAGCTCCACGTCCTCCAGAACTCTTCGAGATGCGCCCGGCCACCGTCGTTGAGGGAGTAGACCTTGCGCGGCGGCCCCTTCTCGGACGGGACCTTCTCCACGTCGACCAGGCCACGCTGCTCGACCCGGATCAGCAGCGCGTAGACCGTGCCCTCGGCGATGTCGGTGAAGCCCTGCTCCCGCAGCCACGCCGTGATCTCGTAGCCGTGCGCCGACCGGCCGGACAGCAGCGCGAGCACGATGCCCTCCAACGTCCCCTTGAGCATCTCCGTCTCCTGCTTGCCCACGACCCACCTCCTCGGCTACTCAGTGACAATGACTACTGGTACATAGTAACGCTGAATAGTCACTACGCAACCCCTCCTGCGGAGACGGGAATGGCGAGGGTTAGTTGACGGTTCAACCACCCGATCAGCGCCGATCGCCGAACCGATGCACCTCCGACCCCCTGGAGTCCCCGTGAACGTCCTCGTCCTCGTCGGCAGCCTGCGCGCCGCCTCCACGAACCGCCAGCTCGCCCACGCCGCCGTCGACCACCTGCCCGCCGGGGTGGACGGCACGGTCTTCGAGCGCCTCCGCGAGCTGCCGCACTACTCGGAGGAGCTCGACCACGACGACGTGCTGCCCGAGGTCGCTCGTGACCTGCGGGAGGCCGTCGCCGACGCCGATGCCCTCCTCCTCGTCACGCCCGAGTACAACGGCTCGCTGTCGAGCGCCCTGAAGAACGCGGTCGACTGGGTGTCCCGCCCTCGCGGCGCCGCGGCCATCGTCGGCAAGCCCGCCGCCGTGCTGGGCGCCAGCGGCTCACCGCGCGGAGCGCAGTGGGCCCGCGAGGACGGTGTACGCGTGCTCCGGATCGCCGGTGCCCACGTGTTGGCCGACACCGTGGGCGTGGGCGCATCCTTCCAGGCCTTCACCGACGGCCACCTCGTCGACCCGAGGCTGGACTCCCAGCTGCGGTCCCTGCTCACTCGCCTGACCCTCGAGGCCGAGACCGTCCGCGACGCCGCCTGACCCTCTCCTTCCGCACACCCCCGCGGGTTGTCGACACAATGAGGCGCGATGACCCCGCCCGACACCCATGACGCCGCCCCCGAGGCGCTGCTCGCGTTCGACCGAGCGCACCTGTGGCACCCCTACTCGTCGGCGGTGACCCCGCAGGAGCCGTACCTCGTGGAGTCGGCACACGGCATCCGGCTGCGGCTGCTCGACCGCAGCGGTGCGCCGCGCGAGGTGGTCGACGCGATGTCGTCGTGGTGGTGCGCCATCCACGGGTACGCCGTGCCGGAGCTCGACGCGGCCGCTCGCCGGCAGCTGGACTCGATGGCGCACGTGATGTTCGGCGGGTTGACGCACGAGCCGGCCGTCGGGCTCGCCCGCCGGCTCGTCGCTCTCTCCCCGGCCGGCCTGGAGCACGTGTTCCTCGCCGACTCGGGGTCGGTGTCCGTCGAGGTCGCGATGAAGATGGCACTGCAGTGGCAGCTGGCGGCTGGCCGGCGCCGGACCCGGTTCTTCACCGTTCGCGGCGGGTACCACGGTGACACCTTCTCCCCCATGTCGGTCACCGACCCGGTCGGTGGCATGCACTCGCTGTTCCGCGGTCTGCTCCCTGAGCACGTCTTCGCGGCCCGGCCCCCCGGTGGACTGGATCGCGCGGCCGACGACCCCGACATGGCCGCGTGGGAGCGAGAGACCCGTGCGCTCTTCGCCGCCCACGCCGGGGACGTGGCGGCGGTCATCGTCGAGCCCGTGCTCCAAGGGGCCGGCGGGATGCACGTGTGGAGCCCGTACGCCCTCGACGTGCTCCACGAGCTGGCGGGCGAGCACGGTGCCCTCGTCATCCACGACGAGATCGCGACGGGCTTCCACCGCACCGGTCCGCTCTGGGCCGGCTCTGGTCGGGGCGATCTCGTCCCGGACATCCTCTGCGTCGGCAAGGCGCTGACCGGCGGCTACCTGTCCCTCGCGGCGGTGCTCTGCACTCGAGAGGTGGCCGAGGGGGTGAGCGGCGGTGAGGCGGGCGCGCTGATGCACGGACCGACCTTCATGGGCAACCCCCTCGCCTGTGCCGTCGCCTCCGCCAGCCTCGACCTGCTGGCCGCACGCGACACCGCCGCCGAGGTGGCCCGCATCGAGAGCGGGCTCCGAGCGGGGCTGGAGCGGGCGGCATCCCTCGACTCCGTCACGGAGGTGCGCACGCTGGGCGCGGTCGGCGTGGTCGAGCTACGGGAGCCGGCGCGGATCATGGAGGTGACGGCGGCGGCACTGGAGCGGGGGGTGTGGCTCCGGCCGTTCCGCAACCTCGTCTACACGATGCCGCCGTACGTCACCTCCGACGACGACCTGGAGACGGTCACCCGGGCGCTGGTCGGCGCGGTGGAGGACGTCCACGGCTGACGCCGAGATCCTCACTCGACCTTGGCCTCACCCCAGCCGTGCCAGTGCTCGACGCGCACCCAGCAGCTCACCCGGGGACGGTCCCGCACCCGGTAGGGGGCTCCGGTGTAGTGCTGGGCGAGCCGGTCGATGTCGGCCAGGCCGCGCTCCGGGTCCTCCTCCCAGCGCACGACCGGTCCGCGCACGCTGATGTGGGTGTACCACTGCTCCTCCTTGAGGGCGGTGAGGGCGACGTGGGGTCGCTTGCGCATCCAGTGCAGGCGGGCGCGGCCGGCATCCATGTTGAGCAGGACGGTGCCGTCGTCCTCGACGAGGTACCAGGTCGCGACCGACATGGGGGAGCCGCTCGGCCTCAGTACGGCGACGACGGCGGGGTTCGGCCGGGCGAACAGGTCGGCGACCTCGGCAGGCATGGGCGGCTTGGGCATCCTCTGGTCCTTCGGCTGGCAGGCGATGGACCTCGATCCTGTCGCGGATGCCGTGCCCCGGGCGCCTCAGCCGCGCACCTGCCCGCCCACCTCCGCCAAGGCGTTCCACAGCGACCACCGGGCGGGGCCACGGTCGGCGTGGCAGGATCGATGCCGTGACGAGCCCCCTGGACTGGATCCGCGCGGCAGCCGCGACGCGGAACGACGCCGGGCTCACGCGCCGGCTCACCACCACCAAGGTGGGTGACGGACTCGACCTGGCAGGCAACGACTACCTCGGCCTGCGTACCCACCCGGCCGTCGTGGCGGGGGCGGTCGCCGCCGCCGAGACCTACGGGGCGGGCGCCGGAGCCTCGCGCCTCGTCACCGGGACACTCGACATCCACAACGAGCTGGAGGCGGCGCTCACCGCCCTCACCGGCGCCCCCGCCGCCCTCGTGCTCAGCAGCGGGTACGCCGCCAACCTTGCCGTCCTCACGACGTTGGCCGATGCCGGCACGCTCATCGTCAGCGACGAGCACGCCCACGCCAGCCTCATCGACGGCTGTCGCCTCTCGCGTGCCGCGGTGTCGGTGTCCCGGCACAACGACCTCGATCACGTCGCCGAGCTGCTCTCCCGGCGGGACAGCCCCCGTGCGGTGGTCGTCGCGGAGTCCCTCTACTCGGTTCTCGGTGACGCCGCCCCGGTCGCGGACCTCGTCGCCCTCACGGCAGACGTCGGGGCGCTCCTCATCCTCGACGAGGCGCACGCCCTCGGCGTGCTCGGACCGGGCGGTGGCGGGCTCGTGCCGGCGGTGGGCGCGGCAGGTGCCGAGCACGTCGTCGTCACCGTGACGCTGTCGAAGTCGCTCGCGGCCCAGGGCGGCGCGGTGCTCGCGTCCTCCGACGTCCGGGAGCACCTCGTCAACACCGCACGGCCCTTCATCTACGACACCGGCCTGGCACCCGCCTCGGCGGGTGCGGCCCTCGCCGCGCTCCAGGTGCTCGCGGAGGACCCCGGGCTGGCGGAGCGAGTCCGCGCCAACGCCGCCCGCCTCGCCGCGTCCTGCGGCCTGGACGCCCCGGACGGTGCCGTCATGTCCGTGCTCATGCCCGGTCCGCACGAGGCGGTGGATGCCGTGGCACGGGCGGCCGAGCACGGCATCCGGATCGGCTGCTTCCGGCCTCCGTCGACACCGGACGGCACGTCGCGGCTCCGGTTCACTGCCCATGCCGACCACACCGGGCACGACCTCGACCGGGCCTGCGAGGTGCTCGCCGAGGTCACCGCCCCTCGTGGCTGACCCCCGCTCGCTGACCTCTGTCGTCCTCGTCACGGGGACCGGCACCGGGGTCGGCAAGACGGTGGTGACCGCTGCGCTGGCCGCGGTCGTGCGCGAGCGTGGCAGCAGCGTCACGGTCGTCAAGCCGGTGCAGACCGGCGTCGGCCCCGGCGACCCGGGCGACATGGGGGAGGTCCGGCGCCTCGTCGGCGACGACCTCGTCACGCACGAGCTGGCCCGGTTGCGCGACCCGCTCGCACCGGAGGCGGCCGCCCGCTCCGAGGGCGCGACCCTGCCGCCCGTGGCGGCCCATGCGCGGCGCATCGGGGAGATCGCCGGTGCCTCGGAGGTCGTGCTCGTCGAGGGCTCCGGTGGTCTCCTCGTGCGACTGGACCAGCGTGGAGGGACCCTGGCCGACCTCGGAGCGGGGCTGCGCTACAAGGGGATCGGCTGCGGGGTGGTGCTCGTCGCCGGTGCGGGTCTCGGCACCCTCAACGTGGCGGCCCTGACCGCGGAGGCGCTGACCGCGCGGTCGCTCCCCCTGCTCGGCGTGGTCGTCGGCTCGTGGCCGAGCGAGCCGGGCCTCGCGGAGGAGAGCAACCTCCTCGACCTGCCCGCGGGTGACCGGGGCGCCGCTGTGGGGTCGCATCCCCGAGGGTGCCGGCCGGATGCCGAGCGCCGAGTTCCTGGCGGCCGTCCCCGGGTGGTTCGGGCTCACCTGACTCGGATGGGTACCGATCGGTGCGGCGGGTGGAGGGAGGATGGGCCGCATGAGCGAGCGGCCCTACCGGATCACCGTCGTGTGCTGGGGAAACATCTGCCGTTCCCCCATGGGCGAGTACCTCCTGCGCGAGGCGCTGGAGGGAGCCGGGCTGGGCGACCGCGTCGTCGTCGACTCGGCCGGCACCTCCACCGAGGAGCTCGGCAACGGCATGCACCCACGCACGGCCGCGGTGATGCGCCGCAACGGGCACGTCGACTCGGGTTGGTCCGACCACGTCGCCAGGACGTTCGACCGGGCGTGGTTCGACGAGGTGGACCTCGTGCTGCCCGTCGACCACGAGCACGCCGACCTGCTCGAGCGACTGGCCGGGGACGACCGGCATCGCCGCAAGATCCGGCTCTTCCGCTCCTTCGACCCCGACGCGGTGGAGGCGGGCGAGCTCGGGATGGACGACCCCTGGTACGGCACCGATGCGGCATACGACCGGACCTATGCGGAGGTGACCGCGGCGCTGCCGGGCATCGTCGAGCACGTGCGCTCCGAGCTGGAGCACCGTAACGGCGCCTGACCTGCTCTGGGAGGATGGGCGCATGGCCAGCCCTGCCGACGCCACCAGTCTCGCCGCCTCCGCCTCGCTCGCCGACGCGGTTCCGCCGATCGCCCTGGGCCCTCTCGACGGCCGCTACCGGCCTGTCGTCGCACCGCTGGTGGACCACCTGTCGGAGCCGGCGCTCAACCGCGCCCGCGTGCATGTCGAGGTCGAGTGGCTCATCCACCTCACCGAGCGCGAGGTGGTGCCGGGCGTGCGCCACCTCACCGCGCAGGAGCAGGAGGCGCTGCGCGAGGTCGTGCGGGGGTTCGGGGCCACGGACGTCGAGGAGCTGGCCGTGAGGGAGCAGGTCACCCAGCACGACGTCAAGGCCGTCGAGTACTACCTCAAGCAGCGCCTGACCGACATCGCCCCGGAGCCCGAGGACGCCGGCCTCGCCGAGCTCGTGCACTTCTGCTGCACGAGCGAGGACGTCAACAACCTCTCGTATGCCGTGATGGTCAAGGGGGCCGTGCACGAGGTGTGGCTCCCGCGGGCGACCGCCCTCGTCGAGCGGCTGGCGACGCTGGCCTCGGACCTGCGGTCCGTGCCCCTGCTCGCCCACACCCACGGCCAGCCGGCGACGCCGACGACGATGGGCAAGGAGCTCGCCGTGCTCGCGTGGCGCCTCCAGCGACAGCTTCGGCGGATCGAGGACGCCGAGTTCCTCGGGAAGTTCAACGGAGCGACCGGCACCTACGGTGCGCACGTGGTCGCCCTGCCGGAGGTGGACTGGCAGCAGGTGAGCCGCGAGTTCGTCGAGCACCTCGGCCTCTCGTGGAACCCCCTGACGACCCAGATCGAGAGCCACGACTGGCAGTCCGAGCTCTACGCCGACGTGGCACGCTTCAACCGGGTGCTCCACAACATGTGCACCGACGTCTGGACGTACATCTCGATGGGCTACTTCGCCCAGGTGCGTGGTCAGGGAAGCGTCGGTTCGTCGACGATGCCGCACAAGGTCAACCCGATCCGGTTCGAGAACGCCGAGGCCAACCTCGAGGTCAGCAACGCGCTCCTGGACGTCCTCTCCGCCACGCTGGTCCAGAGCCGCCTCCAGCGGGACCTCACCGACTCCTCGATGCAGCGCAACATCGGGATCGCCTTCGGCCACAGTGTTCTCGCCATCGAGAACGCCGTCCGAGGGCTCCAGGGCCTCGACGTCGTTCCCGACACGATGGCAGCGGACCTCGAGGCCAACTGGGAGGTGCTCGCGGAGCCGATCCAGTCCGCTATGCGGGCGCTCGGCGCCCGCGGCGTCCCGGGCATGGAGGAGCCGTACGAACGCCTCAAGGAGCTCACCCGCGGCCGCCGGATCGACCGCGAGCATCTCGTCGAGTTCGTGCGCGGCCTGGGCCTGCCGGGTGACGTCGAGGAGCGGCTCGCCGCCCTGACCCCCGCCACCTACGTCGGGATCGCACCCGAGCTCGTCGACCACCTGCGGTGAACGTGCCACAGCAACCGCCCCGACCGGTCACCCGTGACGACATCGACGCCCTGGCGCTCGCCCTGCCCGAGGTGACGAGGGTGGGCAGTGCCGACCACCCGGCATACGCGGTGCGGGGAAGGACGTTCCTCCTGTGGCGCGGACCACGGCGGGACGCGCTGGAGCCGAGCACGGGCCAGCCGATGGCCGATGTCATCGCCATCGTCGTGCCGGGCCCGGACGACAAGGAGGCGCTCCTCCAGAGCGGGCCGCCGTGGTTCACCACCACGCACTTCGACGGCTACCAGTACGTTCTGGTGCGCGAGCGGGACCTCGGGATGCTGGACGCGGTGGAGCTCGCCGAGCTCATCACCGACGCCTGGGCGAGCCGGGCTCCGAAGCGGCTCGTCCGGGAGCATCTCGGGTGAGCTCAGATGGTGACGGGGCCGCGGACCGTGTCGAAGGTGACCGCCATGAGGCCCGGGGTTCCGTGCGGCGAGACGAACTCGAAGTCGATGACCGAGGAGGTGGAGTCCGCCGGAAGGCCGAGCCACTCCCGGACGCGGTCGGGGTCACCGGCGATCTGGAGCGAGTCGATGGTCACGTCGGTCTTCGCGTCGTCCGAGGGGTGCGGCACCCCCGGCTCCCACTGGACGAAGAACGGCAGCTGCGGGTCTGCCTGGAGGCCCCGGACCCCCAGTTGTTTCCATCGGAGCTCGACCCCGTCGGGCCGGTGCCGGTTGCCGAGAACGGACTCCCGACCGAGGCGCTTCTCCTGCTCGGTGATGTCGTCGACCTGGACCACCCAGCCGAGCCAACCGCCCCCGCACTCGGACCGGGCGCGGACGACCTGACCGAAGGGGGCCTTGTCGCTTGCGGGGTGGTCGAGCACCTCGACGACCTCGACGTACCGCTCGTGAGCGAGCGGAAGGATGATGTTGCGCGTCCCGAAACGCGGATGCACTCCCCCGTCGACCGGTTGGACCCCGATCTGCTCGGCGAGGCGCTGGGCCGTGGCCCGCAGACCGTCATGCTCTGCCGCGTAGACGACATGGTCAACTCGCATGCCGTTCATCGTCGCACACGGCCAAGGGTGGTCCTGACACCCCCCGGAGGCACCGGAGTGCTCGCCACAGGCGTCACAGCCGCCTCACCCGGACCGCTGACGGACCGCCTCGTAGACGACGACCGCGGCAGCGGTGGCGGCGTTGAGCGAGTTGACCCGGCCGACCATCGGAATGCGCACCCGCTGTTCGGCGGCCTCGAGGGCGAGGTGCGTGAGCCCCTCCTTCTCCGTGCCGACCGCGAGTGCGACCGGGCCCCGGTAGTCGACGGCGGTGTGGACGGTCCGCGCGGCAGGCGTGGTGGCGACGAGGCGAATGCCGTTGCGTCTCAACCAGCCCAGCACTCCCGCGGTCGTGGCCGAGGCCACCGGCACCGAGAACACCGTTCCCTTGCTCGACCGCACGACGTTGGGGTTGCCCCAGTCGGTCGCCGGGTCGGCAGCGACGACGGCGGACACTCCGGCGGCGTCAGCGGTGCGCAGCACGGCACCGAGGTTGCCCGGCTTCTCGATGCCTTCGCACACGAGGACGAGGGGGTCGGTCGGCAGCTCGAGGTCGTCGAGCTCGACGCCGGCGACGGGCACCACCGCGAGGAACCCGTCGGGACCTTCCCGGTACGCGACCTTCTCGAACGCCGACCTGCTCAGCCGGATCGTCGTCGCACCCAGGTCTCGCGCCCGCTCCACGAGGGCGCTCTGGTCCGACGGCGCGAGCATGAGCTCCGGGCAGTGGAGCACCGACTCCGGGACCACGCCGGCGTCCAACGCCAGGGCGAGCTCCTCGTACCCGTCCACCACGGTGAGGCCCTGCTCCTCGCGGATCCGACGCCTGCGGAGGGCGATCACGTCCTTGAGTCGTGGGTTGGACGGTGACGTCACGTGCAGCTCGGCCATTGCGGCTCCAGCATCGCACGGGTGTCGCATGTCGAACCCCACTGCCACGCAGAGCCGCGGAGGCGGTTCCCGTGCGGTACAAAGTTGCGATGACCGGCACCCTCGCGCCCGCGACGGCACCGAGCCGCGCCCGCAGGCTGACCCGTGCCGCGGTGTACACCCTCATCGTGGGCGCCGTGCTCTTCGGGGTGGGCTTCCTCGTCCGCAGCCGGTGGCAGCCACTGACGTCGCTCGACGACGCCCTCATCCAGCGGGCGACCGCCGTCACCCGGCCTCGGCCCGGGTTGCGCGAGACGCTCATCGTCTGGCAGGAGCTGACGCAACCCATCCGGCTCTACGTCGTCGGCACGCTGGTGTGCCTCTGGGTCTGGCTGGCGAAGGGGCTGCGGACCCGGGCCTGGTGGGCCTTCGGCACGATGATGCTCGCCTGGATGATCGGGCTCGGCGCGAAGTACCTCTTCCAACGTGCCCGGCCACTCGTCGAGGACCCCGTCTCCGAGGCACCGGGCTACTCGTTCCCGTCCGGGCACGCCCTGAACTCGGCGGCCTGGGCGACGGTCCTCGTCATCCTCCTCTGGCCGCTGGTGCGCTCGCGCGCCGGCCACGTCGCCATGGTGGCGTGCGCCGTCCTCGTCATCGCGGCGACAGCGCTCGACCGGGTGTACCTCGGGGTCCACTACCCGAGTGACGTCACGGTGGGCGTGCTCACCGGTGTCGGCCTGGCGCTCGCCTCGTACGCGGGCTACGCCGGGTGGAACCCGCCGCATCCCACGGAGGCGCACGATCCGGACGACCCGGAGCACCCCGAGTTCATCGACGACGCCGGACCGGCGAGCGACACCGTTCACACAACCCAGGAGAGCTGATGTCGTTCCTCACCCGCTGGGAGACGGACCAGAGCCGTCCCACCTTCGGCGCCGCGCTGCGCGACCTCGCCGTCCGCGCGGTCGTGCCCGGTGTCCTCCTGTTCGGGGCGATCGTCGCGTTCGGCTTCGTCCTCAAGGGCCCGCTCCTCGAGCTCTCCGAGTGGGAGAACAACCCGAGCCGTTGGCTCCAGGACGGCCGGACGGAGACCGGTGAGACCATCACGCTCTTCATGTCGAGCATCGGCAACACCGAGTACATCATCGGCGTGTGCCTCGTCGCCGTGGCGATCATCTGGTGGCGCACGAAGCAGTGGTGGTATGCCGTCATCCCCGGCATCGCGATCTCGCTCCAGGCCACGATCTTCGTCTCCGCCGCGTACGTCGTGGCTCGCGACCGGCCCAACGTCGAACGGCTGGACCCGACGCCGCCCACGTCGAGCTACCCGAGCGGTCACGTGGGTGCCGCGACCGCCCTCTACACGACGTTCGCGCTCATGGCGGCGACGCGCATCCGGAACAGGCTCGTGCGCGGACTCGTCATCGGCCTGTGCGTGCTGGCGTGGCTGAGCGTGGCCTACGCCCGGCTCTACCGCGGTGCGCACCACACGACGGACATCCTCGCCGGCATCCTCAACGGCCTGGCGTGCGCGGCGCTCGCGTGGGGCTACCTGCGGCGAGACGGCGAGGCCGCGGAGGAACGGGGCTCGGGCGCCGAACGGGCCGGCGAGACGGCTCAGAGCCGCGCGTAGCGGGCCCGGGCGAACGAGTAGATCCCGTACGCCGCGATCCCCACGGCGACGAGGGTCAGCAGGGCCGGGCCGAAGGCCTGCTCGTTGAGGGTCTTCAGTGCCCCGTCCAGGCCCTGCGCCTCCTCGGGGTTCGCGCGCCAGGCGGCCACGAGGAAGAAGAAACCCACGATGAGGAGGGCGACGCCCTTGGCGATGTACCCGATCCGACCGGCATGGACCGCCCAGCCGCCCGGGTGCTCGCGCAGGTCCCGGAGGAACTTCTTCGTCCAGCCCTTGTGGATGTGGTAGCCGGCGATGCCCAGCACCACGAGGCCGACGAGACCGACGAGGACTCGGCCGCCCGTCTTCTCCATGAGGCCGGCCGTGAAGTCCTCGGTCTGCTCCTCGCTGGATGCACCACCGCCACTGCCGATCTGGAAGGAGGTCCAGGCGAAGAAGGCGTAGGCCACACCCTTGCCCGCTGACTTCGCGCGGTCCATCATCTCGCCGGGACGGATGACCGCTTCGAGGAACTGCCAGAGCGCCAGCATGGCGAACCCGATGACCGCGATCCAGAGGAGGATCGGACCGGTGCCGGAGCTGGCCATCGTCGACAGGGCGCCGGACGCGTCCGCGCTGTCCGAACCACCGCCGATGCCCCAGGCGATCTTCAGGGCGATCCAGGCGATGAGGATGTGGAGCAGCCCGACGACGATGTACCCGATCCGGGCTCCGAGCTCGAGCAGGCGGCTGTTGCCGACCTCACGGACGGCGTTGGTGGTGTCGATGGTGTTCATCCGGTCACCATCCCACCGACGAGGATGCCGCGACGAGTCCCGTGCGCACCGGTTCCTCGCGTTCTCAGAGGAGGGCGCGCAGGACCGGCACCAGCCCGTCGTCGTCGACGTCACCGGCCACCTCGTCGGCGGCCGCCTTGACCTCGTCCGGCGCATTGCCCATGGCCACTCCGCGCGCCGCCCAGCGGAGCATCTCGAGGTCGTTGCGCTGGTCACCCACGGCGACCGTGTGCATCGGCTCGACCGCGAGCCTGCGCCGCACCCCCTCCAGCGCCGCGCCCTTGGAGACGCCCTCAGGGTTGATGTCGAGCCACGCGCTCCACCCGACCGCGTACTCGACGCCGTGGAGGCCGATCTGCTCGGTGCGCTGGATGAACTCCTCGCTCGTGCTCGTCGGGTCGCGCAGGGTCAGGCGGGTGACCGGGGTGGCCATGAGCTCGTCGAAGGACACCACGCGAGGGTTCCCGTCGAGCTCGCCGTCCGGGAACGGCGCCGTGACCTTGAAGCCGACCCCGAGCTCCTCGACGGCGATGAGGGCGGAGGGGAAGTGCTCCCGGAGCACCCGCAGGGCGGGTGCGGGGTCGAACGTCACCGCGTCGATGATCTCGTACCCGGCGTCGAGGGTGGGGTCCAGCCGAAGGGTGACCGCACCGTTGGCGCACACGGCATACCCCGTGGTGAGCCCCAGGCGGTCGAGGACCGGCAGCGTGCCGACGATGGCGCGACCGGTCGCGATGGTGACGTGGTGCCCGGCGTCCGCGACGTCCCGGACGACGTCACGCACCGCGGGCGAGAGCTCGCCCTCGTGGTTGACGGTGGTGCCGTCGATGTCGAGGGCGACGAGGTGTGGAGTGGTCATCGCAGCCGACGCTACCCGGGGGCGTCAGCGGGCGGGCTCGAGGACGTCGAGCCCCACACGGGACCTCAGGGCGCCCGGCACGACGACGGAACCGTCGGCCTGCTGGTGGTTCTCGAGGAGGGCGACGAGCCAGCGGGTCGTCGCGAGAGTGCCGTTGAGGGTCGCGGCGACCTCGTTGCCGGCATCCCCCTTGACGCGCGTGCCGAGACGCCGTGCCTGGAACGTCGTGCAGTTCGATGTCGACGTGAGCTCGCGGTAGCGGCCCTGGGTGGGGACCCAGGCCTCGCAGTCGAACTTGCGGGCAGCCGGGCCTCCGAGGTCACCGGCGGCGGTGTCGATGATGCGGTAGGGCACCTCGATCGTCGCGAGCATGTCCTTCTCCATGTCCAACAGGCGCCGGTGCTCGGCAGCGGCGTCCTCGGGCCGGCAGTAGACGAACATCTCGATCTTGTTGAACTGGTGGACGCGGATGATGCCGCGGGTGTCCTTGCCGTAGGAGCCGGCCTCCCGTCGGTAGCAGGTGGACTGCCCGGCATACCGGAGCGGGCCGGCAGCCAGGTCGAGGATCTCGTCGGCGTGGTAGCCGGCGAGGGCGACCTCGGAGGTGCCCGTGAGGTAGAGGTCGTCGGAGTCGACGCGGTAGACCTCGTCGGCGTGGTGGTCGAGGAAACCCGCCCCCGCCATCACCTCGGTCTTGACGAGGGTGGGAGTGATGAGCGGGACGAACCCCGCGGCGATGGCCGTGTCCATCGCCAGGCCGAGCAGGGCCATCTCGAGGCGCGCGCCCACGCCCTTGAGGAAGTAGAAGCGGGCCCCGGACACCTTGGCCCCGCGCTCCATGTCGACGGCGTCGAGCCCCTCGGCGAGGGTGAGGTGGTCCCGCGGCTCGAAGCCCTCGGCGGCGAAGTCCCGCGGCTGCCCGACGGTCTCGAGAACGGTGTAGTCGTCCTCCCCACCGCTCGGTACGCCCGGTTCGACGACGTTGCCGATGGTGCGCAGCAGCGCGTCGAGCTCGGTCTGCGCCTCGTCGGCGGCGGCCTGCAGCGTCTTCACCTCGGCCGAGATCTCCTTGGTGCGGGCGAGGAGGAGCTGCTTCTCGTCGCCCTGCGCCCTCGCGACGTCCCTCCCCATCGACTTCTGCTCCGCGCGCAGGCGTTCGTATGCCGTGAGCGAGCTGCGACGGCGCGCCTCGGCGGCGCGGATGGCGTCGACGACGCCCTCGTCCTCCCCTCGGGCGCGCTGGCTCGCGCGGACGAGGTCAGGGTCCTCCCGGAGGAGCTTGATGTCGATCACCCGCGGAGTGTAGCGACGCACCGAACTGACCCCGACGTGGAGTCGTCTGCCGGTCAGGGTCGGCAAATGGCCCTCCGCGTCCATGGAGAAGGGCCATCGGCCACCCCTCGTCGCACCGGACGGGAGCAAGAACGGCTCGGAGTCAGTCGGTGCGGCCGGTGAACAGGAGCCCGGTGCCGAGGCCCACCATCATGAGACCGCCGGCGCCACCCACCCGCTCCATGCGCCGGGGCGACGAGGCGAACCAGTCCCGCGCCCGGCTCGCCACCAGGGCGACGGAGCCGTCGAGGAGGATCGCCAGCACGGCGAAGATCGCCCCGAGCGCGACGAGCTGGCTCCACACCGGCCCGGCGGGGTCGACGAACTGCGGGAGCAGGGCCGCGAAGAAGACGATGGTCTTCGGGTTGGTGACCCCGACGACGTATCCAGCCCGTACCGCGTGCAGCGAGGGAGTGGCCACCGGGACACCGGAGTGGAAGGCCTCCGCCAGGGCCCGGCGGTGCCGGATGGCCTGCACCCCGAGCCACAGCAGGTAGCCGGCACCGACCACCTTGAGCACCGTGTAGGCGGTGGCGCTCGCGGCGATGAGGGGCCCGAGCCCGAGAGCCAGTCCGCAGATCTGGGTGAGGATGCCGAGCGCGTTGCCGACGACGGTGAGCAGCGCCTCCCGGCGGCCGCTGGACAGCGCCCGGCCGATGGTGAAGAGCACGCTCGGGCCCGGGATGGCGATGATGACGACCGACGCGACGGCGAAGGCGAGCAGGGTGGAGGCGGACGGCATACCGCTCAGTGTGACGGGGCGACGTCCTCCGGCGCATCGGCATTGCGGGCCGGGTGGTCGGGGCGCTCGTCCTCGAGGCGTCTCATCACCGGCGTGGCGAGGATGCCGTGCAGCAGCACCGAGAGGGCGATGGTGAAGCCGACGGTGGACCAGAGCCAGCGCTCCTCCGGGAACGAGGCGGCACCCGCTGCGTAGGCCACGTAGTAGATCGAGCCCACGCCCCGCACACCGAAGAAGGCGACGGCCAGGCGCTCGCGGTGAGAGAGCCCTGCGTCGCCGACCTGGGTGCGGTGGCCGAGGAAGGAGAGGTAGCCGGACACCGGTCGGATCACCAGCACGAGGGCGACGCCGACGACGACGCCCCTCCAGTCGAGCTGCGCGAGGAGCCCGTTGGTGAACGAGAACCCCAGCCCGAGGAGGACGACGAGGGTCAGGAGGATCTCCAGGCGCGAGATGACGTCGTGCATGTGGCGGTGGTACTCGTGGGCCCGCTCGACCGAGCGCACCGTGAGGCCGCACGCGAACACCGCGAGGAAGCCGTAGCCGCCCACGGCCTCCGCGGCGCCGTAGGCGACGAGCAGCGCCGCCAGGGCGAGCAGCGGCTCCCCCACCTCGGCGAGCCGGAGCGAGCGGGCCGGCGCGCGGAACGCCAGCCGCGCCATGCCCCAGCCGACCGCAACCCCGACGAGCGTGCCCACGACCACCTTCCCGACGAGCTCCCACGCGAGCCAGCCGGGCAGCCACTCCCGGACGGACCCCGCCGTGGCGAGGAAGATCGCGGCGTACACGAAGGGAAACGCGAGCCCGTCGTTGAGTCCCGCCTCGCTCGTCAGTGAGAAGCGCACCTCGTCGGTCTCGTCGATCTCCTCCGCGTCCTCGACCTCCCCCTCCAGGGTGGGCCCCTCGACCTGGACGTCCGAGGCCAGGACGGGGTCCGTGGGGGCCAGCGCCGCCCCGAGCAGCAGCGCCGCCGGGGCGGCGATACCGAGCGGGCCCCACGCGAGCAGGGCAACGGCGGCGATGGTCAGGGGCATGGCGATGCCGAGCAGTCGCCACGCCGGCGACCACGCGCGCCACGACGTCCGGCTGCGCCACTTCAGGGGTCGGTCGAGGGCCAGGCCGACGCCCATGAGGGCCACGAGGACCGTCACCTCGGTGAGGTGCTCGATGACGGGTCGCACCTCCACCGGGTCCAGCGGCACGTCCCGGGCCATCGGCAGCAGGCCCACGAGCATGCCCGTCGCGACGAGGACGATCGGTGCGGAGAGCGCCCATCGGTGGAGGAGCTGAGGCAGCACCGCGGCGAGGAGCAGGGACCCCCCGAGGAGGAGGTAGACCAGCTCGGCCCTCACGGACGTGCGATCCCGACGTCCCAGAGGTGGTGCGCGAGGTCGTGCAGCGTGTACTGCCCGAGCGTCAGCACGGTGAACTGCGACCCGTTCGAGCGCAGACCGGTGCGCTCCCAGGCATCTGCGGGCACCCCGGCGAAGGCTCCGGCCAGGGCCGCCGCAGCCTCGGTGACCTCGAGCCCGACGGCGGCCGGGTCCTGCTCGCCGTACCGTTGCGTGACGGCGGTCTCGTCCTGGTCCCAGTTGGGGAAGGTCGGGGCGTCCTCGCTGAGCATGAGCCGCAGGCGGCCGTCGAAGACACGGCACACGTCGCGGACATGGCACCCGTACTCCAACGGCGACCACCGCGCGGGGTCGGGCCGGGTGGTCGCCCCGGGGCGCGCGAGGACGTCGGGCCAGGGGTCGGTGAATGCCGTGACCCGGGTCGCGATGTCGGGCGCCGCGACGGCGGCGGCGTGGAAGCCGCACTCCGGGCACCGCTCGTGCAGCGTCCAGGTCCAGTCCTTGTCATCGGGCACGAGAGCGGCCGACGCGGCGGGCCCGGCCGTCTCGCCCGAGCGGTCGTCGGCGGGCGTCTGCGTCATGGGCCGAAGACTACGCACGTCGGGTGGGCGGGGTCCGGTGCTGTACCTTCCACTCTGTGTCGGACCGATGGTGGTGGTGGGCAGGCGTCGCCGTTGCGGTCCTCCTCGCCGCGGTCGGCCTGTGGCTGCTCGTGTCCGCCCGGTCCGGCAGCCGACGTGCGCGTGCGGGCCGCCCGACCCGCGCGACCTTCCGTCGCGACGACGCGCAGGCGGCTCCTCCTGCACGCAAGCGGCTCGCCGTGGTCCTCAACCCCACGAAGATGAACGGATGGGGCGACGTGCACGGCAGGATCGCCGCTGTCTGCGAAGGGCAGGGGTGGGCCGAGCCGCTGTTCCTCGAGACCGAGGAGAACGACGTCGGGTTCGGGCAGACCCGGGCCGCGCTCAGGGAGGGAGTCGACGTCGTCTGCGCGTTCGGCGGCGACGGGACGGTGCGCGCCGTCGCCCAGGAGATGGTCGGCTCGGGTGTCCCGATGGGGCTGCTCCCCGGTGGCACGGGGAACCTCCTCGCGCGGAACCTCGAGGTGCCGACGGACGACCTCGAGTGGGCGGTGGCCGTCGCCATGTCCGGCCGCAACCGGCACATCGACGTGGGCTGGCTGACCCTCGACCCCGGCGAGGCACATCTCGGTGAGCACGTCGGCGAGGGTTCGAGCGCAGGGCCGCGACGTCACATCTTCCTCGTCATGGCGGGCCTCGGGCTCGACGCCGCGATCATGGAGGAGACCTCCGAGGCGCTCAAGGCGCGCATCGGGTGGACGGCCTACGTGCCGGCCGGCTTCAAGAACCTCCTCGTCGAGCGCTTCAAGGCACGGCTCACGCTCGACGGCGGTCCACCGTCGACGGTCCGGGCGCGCACCGTGCTCGTCGGCAACTGCGGCAAGCTGACCGGCGGCATCAACCTCATGCCGGACGCCGAGCCCGACGACGGCACCCTCGACGTCGTCATCATCGCGCCGAAGGGGCTCACGGCCTGGATGTCCGTCGCCGCGCGCGTCATCACCAAGAGCGGGCGCTCGACCCGGACCCTGGACCGCTACCGGTGCCAGTCCGTCGGCGTTCGGGTGGACCACGAGCAGATGGTCGAGCTCGACGGCGACATCATCGGCGAGGCCACGCACATCGAGATCGACGTCCAGCCCCGGGCGCTCATCGTGCGCGTCGAGGCCGGGCGAGCGACGGCGGCCTGAGCCGCGCCTAGAACTTCCGCTCGCGCCACTGTCGCTCGAAGGGCAGCCGCCACGTGAAGGGCGCGATGAGCTGGTGGATCTGGTTCGGTCCCCAGGTGCCCTGGCCGTAGGGGCGCACCGGCGGGGGGTCGTCGAGCAGCGGCTGGGAGATCTCCCACAGCCGCTCGATGCCGGTGGCCGAGGTGAAGAGCGTGCGGTCACCGCGAGCGGCGTCGTAGATGAGCCGCTCGTAGGCCTCGAGGACGGCTCCGGCCCACGACGTCTCGTGCATCGAGAACTGCATCGACAGCTTGTCGAGCCGGAAGCCGGGGCCGGGTCGCTTGCCGTAGAACGACAGGGACATCTTCGACTTGTCGGCGAGGTCGAAGGTGAGGTGGTCGGGACCGTTGTCGCCCACGCCGGAGCCCGCGGGGAACATCGACTGGGGAGGCTCCCGGAAGGCGATCGAGATGATGCGCGCACCCTCCGCCATCCGCTTGCCGGTCCGGAGGTAGAAGGGGACGCCCGCCCACCGCCAGTTGTCGACGAAGCACTTGAGTGCCACGAAGGTCTCGGTCTCGGAGTCGCCGGCGACTCCGGGTTCGTCGTGGTAGCCGGTGTACTGACCGCGCACGACGTCGCTCGTCCGAATCGGCTGCATGGACCGGAACACCTTGTTCTTCTCACGGCTGATCGCCCCCGGCTCCAGCGAGGTCGGCGGCTCCATCGCCGTGAACGCCATGATCTGGAAGAGGTGGGTCACGACCATGTCGCGGTAGGCGCCGGTGTTCTCGTAGAAGTCCGCACGCTGGGTCAGTCCCAGCGTCTCGGGCACGTCGATCTCGATGTGGGAGATGTTGTTACGGTGCCAGATCGGCTCGAAGAGCCCGTTGGCGAAGCGGAACGCGAGGATGTTCTGGGCGGGCTCCTTCCCGAGGAAGTGGTCGATCCGGAAGATCTGGTCCTCCTCGAACACGTCGTGCAGCTGGACGTTGAGAGCCACCGCGGAGTCGTAGTCGGTGCCGAAGGGCTTCTCCATGACGACGCGGCTGTGGGCCACGAGGTCGGCCTCGGCGATCATCCGCACGGCCCCCAGGGCCGCCTTGGGCGGCACGGAGAGGTAGTGGAGCCGCTGCTCCACAGTCCCCGGGAGCTGCTTCTCGGCCCGGTGGACGGCCTCCCTCAGGGCGATCGGACCGGCCGAGAGCGGCACGTAGTCGAGCCGCTTCGCGAACTCGTGCCAGTCGGGGTCGCTCATCTCGCGGGTGCTGTGCTCGCGGATGGCGACGAGAGCCAGGTCACGAAAGGCGTCGGCATTGAGGTCGTCGAGTGAGGTGCCGACGACCCGCAGGTCGTCGACGAGGCCCGACTGGAAGAGGTGCAACAGGCCGGGGATGAGCTTGCGCTTGGCGAGGTCACCGGTGGCGCCGAAGAGGACGAAGGTCGTGGGCGCGGTCATGAGCACAGCCTGACACGGTGGGCCGCCACGCACGCCGGCCTCGGACGTCGAACCTCCCTCAGGGAGTGGCCCGCCGGATCTCCTCCTCCGTCGGCTCGCGGTGCTCGCGCGCCTCCGGGGGCAGGCAGTCGACGATGGCCTCCATGATCCGGCGGGTGTCCGCGACCGCGGACCGGTGCTTGAGCTCCACCGGGGTTCCGACCCGTACTCGCACCGTGGGCGGGTCGAACACGTCGAGCACGCGAGGGATCGGCGACGAGCGGGGCCAGACGTGCTCGCTGCCCCAGATGCCGAACGGGATGACCGGGGCGCCCGTCATGGCGGCGAGTCGAGCGGCGCCGGTGCGGCCCTTGAGCACCGGGTCGTAGAACCGGGCGCCCCGGGGGATCGTGCCCTGGGGGAGGAGGCAGACGAGCTCGCCGCCCTCGAGCGCGACCGCGGCGTTCTCGAACGACTCCGTGCCGCCGCCCGTGCGGTCGACGGGGATGCCGCCGAGCGCGGTCGCGAGCGCGCCGACGCCCGGGACGTCGAAGATCTCCTTCTTCCCCAGCGCCCGCGTGGTGCGCCCGGTGCGTCGCAGCAGCTGGATGATCGTCTGGAGGTCGAAGTACGACCGGTGGTTCCCGACGAGGATCGCGGGCCCTGTGCGCGGGACGTTCTCCGTGCCGGCGATGTCGAACCGGGCGTACGGGGTGAGCACCGGTGGGCTCGCGAGGAGCAGCAGCCGCTGGAGCTCGACGCCGAGAACCGGCACCTTGAGCACCCCCGGTGAGACGTCGAAGTGCACGATCGGCCACCCCCGCGCGACGGCATAGACGGTCAGCCGGGGGTCGGGGTTGACGGCTGCCGGGCGGCCCACGGCGGAGAGCAGCGGCAGGTCGAAGATGGAGTCGGAGTACGCGAAGCTCTCGCCGAGGTCGACGCCCTCCGACTCGGCCCACTCCCGGACGGCGGCGAGCTTGCCGCGGGACCAGACGAAGCGTCCGGAGAGGGAGCCGTCGAACCTGCCGTCGTCGCTGATCCGGTAGCGCGTGGCGACGACGTGGTCGAAGCCGAGCCGCTCGGCCAGGGGGGCGATGAGGTGGTACGGCGTGGTGGTCGCCAGGACGACTGGTCTCCCGGCGGCCTTGTGCTGCTCGATGAGCGAGATCGCGAAGGGGTGGATGACCGCCGAGATCGCCTCGGCCGCAGCCACCGCCGCGGCGTCGAAGCTGCCCATCTCCCGGCCCTTGGCGACGAGGGTGGCCTGGCGTGCGAGGAGGATCGAGGGCAGCGTCTCGCCCACGCGGTCGAAGAGTCCGTACAGCAGCCGTTCCCCCGGCAGCCTGCGGGTCAGGACACCGAGGTCGTACATCGCGCGGGAGAGCAGTGGGCCGGTGCCGCCCTGGAGCAGCGTGCGGTCGAGGTCGAAGATCGCCGCGCCGCTCATGCCGCGAGGCTACCGGTGAGGCACCGGGGCGGCAGGTGACGGGAGAGGGTCACCGCTGGGCACGGCATACATTGACGGTATGCCGCGCGAGCAGCTCACCGCGTACGTCCTCGGCGGGGGCGGCGTCCTCGGATCCAGCGAGGTCGGGATGGTGTGGGCGCTCGCCGAGGCCGGCCTGCGTCCCGACCTCGTGCTGGGGACGAGCATCGGTGCCCTCAACGGTGCGTTCGTCGCCGCCGACCCCGGGGTGGAGGGGGCGGAGCGGCTGGCGGCGGTGTGGGAGGCGGTCCTGCTCGAGGGCGTCTTCCTCGACAACCCCATGCGCCAGGCGGCCCGGGTGGCGCGGTACCGCACCCACCTGCTCTCCAGTGCGCCGCTCCGGCACGTGCTCCGGCGCTACCTGCCGGTCGCCCGCTTCGAGGACCTCGAGGTGTCCTTCCAGTGCGTCGCGGCGTGCATCGAGGACGCGAGCGGACGATGGTTCTCCGCAGGGGACCTCGCGGACCCGGTCGTCGCGTCCTGCTCGGTGCCCGGCCTCTTCCCGGCGGTGCGCATCGAGGGCCGCCACTACCTCGACGGCGGCCTCGTGCACTCGATCCCCGTCGGTCGCGCCCTGGCTCTCGGCGCGACCCGGATCTTCGTGCTGCAGGTGGGTCGCGTGGAGCAGCCGCTCACCCCGCCGACACGGCCCTGGGAGGTGGCCACCGTGGCGTTCGAGATCGCTCGGCGGCACCGGTTCGTGCACGAGATGGAGTCGGTGCCCGACGGCGTCGAGCTGCACGTGCTGCCCAGCGGTGCCACCTCCAGCCCCAACATCTCGATCGGCCACGCCCGCGCCTCCCGCATGCGCGAGCGCATGGGCGCGGCTCGGGGGGCCACGGCCGCCTACCTCGCGGCCCTAGCCTGAGCAGCATGGGCGCCCGCAGCATCCCCCCACCACCGCTCCCCGTGCGTCGCGTCCTGCACGTCATCTGGCCGCTCGTCGGGGTCGTCGTCACGGCGCTGTCCGTGCCGGTCATCGTGCTCGGGGCGTTCCTCGTCGTCGTCGACCGACGGGCACGCCTCTTCCGGGCGACGTGCCTCGCCGTCGTGCTCATGTGGGTCGACATCCGGATGCTCGTCGGCTGCTGGGCGCTGTGGGCGCGCAGCCCCGACCACTCGTCCCCGACGTGGCGGCAGGACCACGAGCGCCTCTTCTCCGCGGCCCTGGACTCGCTGATGTACTACGCCCGGCGGTGGGTCGGGCTCGAGGTGCGCCTGGCCGACCGGATGCACTTCGGCTCCGACGCGGAGCCGCTGCTCGCGCTCGCCCGGCATGCCGGCCCGGCAGACTCCCTCGCCGTGGCCTGGCTCCTCTCCCGCACCGCGGGACGGCTGCCGCGGATCGTCCTCGCCGAGGCGCTGCGCTGGGACCCGGCCATCGACACGATCCTCACCCGGCTGCAGTCCTTCTTCGTCCCGTCCTCGACCGGAGCCGGCCAGGACCGCGTCGGCGGGATCACGCGGATGGCTGCCTCGATGCAGGCGAGCGACGTCTTCCTCATCTTCCCGGAGGGCCGGAACTGGACGCCCACCCGGAGAGCAGGCGTCATCCGACGGCTACGGGAGCGGGGTGAGCACGCCCGGGCCCGGCGGGCCGAGGAGCTGCGCAACGTCCTGCCGCCGATCTCCCGGGGGGCATGGGCGGCGCGTGCCGCCCGTCCGGAGGCCGACGTCATGGTCCTCGCCCATGCGGGCCTCGGCCGGCTCTCCAGCCCGCGCCAGGTCTACGACGCCCTGCCGTTCCACGACCGCCCCTTCCGGGTCAAGACGTGGACGTATGCCGCCGACACCGTTCCGCTGGAGCCCGTCGCCTTCGCCCGCTGGCTCGACGAGCGCTGGGGCGAGGTCGACGCCTGGGTCGAGGAGAACGCCGCCCCCACGCCGGCGGGCAGCGGACCGCCCACGACCCCGGTCTCCTGACTCAGCCGCGTCCCGCCCGGATGCCGGAGAGCCAGTCCCGCGCCACCGCGAAGTCCTCGTCGCGGGTGAGCGGCGCGATGCTCGCCCGCTGCCGGTCCGCCCGCGGATAGGACCCGAGGAACCGGACCTCGGCGCAGATCCGCTTCAGCCCCATGAGCGCCTCACCGATGCGCTCGTCGAGGACGTGCCCCTCGAGGTCGATGGAGAAGCAGTAGGAGCCCATGGAGTCCTTCGTGGGCCGTGACTCCAGGCGGGTCATGTTGATGCCGCGCGCGGCGAACTGCTCGAGCAGCACGAGGAGCCCGCCGGCATGGTCCTCTCGCTGGAACAGCACGACGGTGGTCTTGTCCGCGCCGGTCGGGTCCGGAAGCCGGCCGGGCCTGGCGACGAGGACGAAGCGGGTCACGGCGGCCTGCATGTCGCCGATGTCCTCCGCGAGGACCTCCAGGCCGTGGAGCCGGGCCGCCGCCGGGGCACACACGGCCGCGTCGTAGGGCTGCGGCCCCTTCTCGAGGCCCTCCGCGGCGGCGGCGGTCGACAGGGTCGGCACGTACGTCGCATGTGGAAGGGTGACCGTCATCCAGCCCCGGACCTGGGCCCAGGCGTGTGAGTGCGTGCCGACCGCGCGCACGTCGCGCAGACCGACGCCGGCGGGCGCCGCCAGGACGAAGGTGACGGGCACGAGCACCTCGCCGACGACCACAAGGGGCTCTCCACTCGCGAGCGCGTCCAGGGTGGCCGACACACCGCCCTCCACCGAGTTCTCGATCGGCACCATCGCGCCGTCGATGTCGCGGGCCCGCAGGGCGGCCAGGGCTGCGTCGACCGAGCCGAATGCCGCGCGCTCGGCATTCGTCGCAGGGCCCCATCGCGTCGAGGGCCATCGACGTGAAGGTTCCCTCGGGACCGAGGTAGCCGTAGCGGGTCACGGGGTCTCCTTGCCGGTGCGAGCTGCAGCGAGCGCCTGCTGCTCCTCGGGGGTCAGGGTGGCGTCGGAGATGCCCCCCACGACTCCCTTGGCGTAGGTGCGGGACTCCCCCCGGGCGTGGATCGAGCTGAGGACGAGGCCGTCACCGTGGTCGTCGACGATCGCCGCGCTGAAGCTCATCCGGCCGCGCATGTCGCTGAACGCGTCGTAGCGGACCACCGCCACGTGGCGGAGCGCCTGACCGAGGTCGGCCCGCAGGGCGGCGAGGTCGGCGTCGCCTGCAGGGCGGTGCTGCTCGAGGGCGGAGAGGCGACGACGGACCTCGGAGGTACGGCGGACCAGCAACGCCAGCACGCCGACCAGAACAGCGGCGAGCACCGCGAGCACCGCGAGCAGGATGGTCTCGTCAGGGTGAAGTCCGAGCACAGGCGACAGGCTAGGCGTTGGCACCGCGCCGGTGCCCGGCATTCCACGCCGGGCGGAACGGCATCCGGGACGGCCCCTAGGGTGGGCGCCGTGGGACTGGACCTCGCGACCACGGCCGTGGTCTTCGCCACGATCTTCGTCGTCGAGCTCCCCGACAAGACCTTCATCGCGACGCTCGTCATGTCGACGCGTTTCCGACCGATCCTCGTCTGGATCGGGGTGTGCCTGGCGTTCCTCGTGCAGACGGCGATCGCCGTGCTCGCGGGGGGGCTGCTGGCCCGGCTGCCCCGGACGCCGGTCGAGGTGGTCGCCTGCGTCCTGTTCCTCCTCGGCGGCGTCGTCCTGCTCCGCGGCGCGGGGCGGGCCGACGAGGAGGAGGCGCAGACCGAGGCGGAGTTCGGCGAGAAGACGGCGCGCGCGGTCGTCGGCTGGCGCGTGGTGACGCTCTGTTTCACCGTGCTGTTCCTCGCCGAGTGGGGCGACCTCTCCCAGCTCCTCACGGCGTCGCTCGTGGTGCGATACGACGACGCGGCGTCGGTGTTCGTCGGCGCCTTCCTCGCCCTGGCGACCGTGTCCGGGCTCGCCGCCGCTCTCGGCCGCACGCTCCTCACCCGGATGCGGCTGTCGACGGTCCGGCGGGTCGGTGGGACGGTCTGTGTGCTGCTGGCCGCCTACACCGCGCTCGAGATCGCCGGCGTCGTCTGACCGGAGGCCTCGGCTTCACCTCGACCCGGCGCCGGGCGGGTGACCCACCAGAGAAGGGCGAGGGCGCCGAGGGCACCGACGACGTCGGCGTTCTGGAGCACCCGGCCGGGCAGCTCCGGCCAGTCCCGGTGGTTGAGCCACGAGATGCCCCACCACGGAAGGCGACAGAGGAAGAACGCCGTGACACCGAGGCCCGCCCACAGCCTTCGCCGCTCGCGCAGAGGGTCCGCCCCGAGCAGCGCGAAGACGACGACGACGACCCAGTGGAAGTGGTGGATCCAGGCCACCGGCGAGAGCAGGCAGGCCATCAACCCCACGGCCGCCACCTCGCCGACCGAGTCGCCCGCGAGGAAGAGCCGACGGGCGAGCCAGAACCCGAAGCCGCCGACTGCGGCGACGCAGAGCAGCCAGAGGACCGTGCCGGGCAGCCCCTCGGGTCCGACGCGGAGGAGGAAGCCGCGCAGGGACTGGTTCGACGTGCCCATGTTCGGGCCGAGGCGGGCGGGGTCCTGCAGTGCCCCGCCCCAGAACGCGAACGACGCCTGCGGCAGGAGCACCCACGCGCCGAGCGTCACGCCGACCGCGGTGCCGACGGCCGTCGCCGCCTCCTTCCACCGGCGGGTCACGAGGAAGTGGACGACGAAGACCCCGGGCGTCAGCTTGACGGCCATCGCCAGGCCGACGAGCACGCCCCGCGGCACCCGCCGCAGCAGCCCCGGGCGCGGCTCGCGCAGGTCCATGAGACAGGCCAGCACGATGAAGGCGTTCACCTGCCCGAACCGGATGCCGTCGCTCACCGGGTGCAGCCACAGCATGGGGGCGGTGAGCGCAGCCAGGGTGAGGGGGACCCAGGCGCCGGTGCGGTGGATGAGGCGGTACCCGGCATACCAGACGATCGCGGTGGTCGCGACCACCTGCAGGGCCGTCCAGAGCCACCCGGCCGCCCCGAAGGGCATGAGGGCGAGGGGGATCGCGAGGAGCGCGGCGAACGGCGGGTAGGTGAAGGGCAGCAGCTGCGGTGACTCGGTCAGCGTCGCGTAGACGGGGCGACCGGTGAGGATCGAGACCCCCGCCTCCCGGTAGACCTCGACGTCCACCTGCCACTGGTCGAGCGGCCAGAAGACGAGGTAGCGCATCACGACCGGCAGGGAGGCGAGCGCGATGACGACGGACGCCAGCAGCCAGCGGTGCCGCGGGGCGGTGCCGCTCGGACGGGTGGTCACCGGTCCATTGTGGCGGGGGCCGCCGAGGGCTCGGACCCGCGGCTCGCTCCGGCTCACGGATTCGGGACCGCTGCGAGGCGTCTCGTAGCCTGTCCACGTGCTGCGCCGAACCCTCGCCGTCACGGTCGCCCTCGCGACCGTGCTGGCAGGGTTCCTGCTCGGTGCGCTGGCCTGGCCCTCGCAGGTGAGCGCCGCCGAGCCGTCAGGGGCTGTCGTCGTTCTCGGCACGGGAGGGATCAGCTGGTCCGACGTCTCCGAGCAGGCCACCCCGAACCTGTGGCTGCTCCTGCGCGACGGCTCCTCCGCCGCCCTGTCCGTCCGCTCGGTCTACACCAACACCTGCCCGGCCGACGGGTGGCTCGGGCTCTCCGCCGGGGGACGGGCCGCCGCCCCCCGGCCCGGGGACGCGCCGAACCCCGTGGAACGACCGTGCCCGGACCCACCGGAGGTGGTGGACGGCGTGGTGTCCGAGTGGCCCGAGTACGAGGAGGCCGCCGCCGCCGAGCGGTTCGACGCCGAGCTCGGCCTGCTCGGTGACAGCGCCGCCGCGGGGGGCCTCTGCGTCAAGGCCATCGCCCCCTGGGGGCCGGTCGGGGGTGCGCGCTCCGACGGGAGCATCGACCGGCCGGTCGCGTGGTCCTCCGACGGCATGCTCGAGGACCTCAACGGCTGCCCGGTCACCCTCGTCGACGTGGGGTCGTTGAGGGACCCGGACGAGGTCGCCGAGGGCGAGACCGTCACGGCATCCCGCGAGGAGCAGCTCACGGCGATCGACACCCGCATCGGGCAGGTCATCGACGCGGGCCCCAACGGGGCCGACTACCTCGTGGCCTCACTCTCCGACGCCGGCACGAGCGAGCGGTTGCAGCTCGTCGTGGCCAGGGGCCCGCACTACGGCCCGGGCGTTCTCGTGTCCAGCTCGACCCGGCAGGCCGGGCTGGCGCAGGCCCAGGACCTCACGGCCACCGCCCTCGCCGCGGTCGGCCTCCCGGTGCCGGCCGCGGTGGGCGGCGCCCCGCTCACGAGTGAGCCGGCCCCGGACAACTCCCAGGACCGGGCGGAGGACCGCCTCACCGACCTTGTCGACTACGACGAGGCGAGCCATGACGTCCACGACCTCGTCGAACCCTTCTTCACCGTCTTCGCCTACGGCCAGCTCGTCATCTACCTCGTCGTCCTGCTCGTGTGGAAGGGCCGCATCGGTTCCGAGCGGACCCGGGTGACCGTGCTCTCGCGCGTTCGGGTGCTCTCGGTCGTCGCTGCCTCGGTGCCGGTCTCGACGTTCCTGGCGAACCTCCTCCCGTGGTGGCGGTTCCCGCTCGAGATGGCGGCGATCGTCGCGTCGGTGGGCCTCTTCGTCGCGATTCTCGCCACGGTCGCCCTGCGCGGGCCGTGGCGACACTGGAGCCTCGGCCCGATGGCGGTCGTGTCGGCGACGACCATGGTCGTGCTCGCGGTGGACGTCATCACCGGCTCACGGCTCCAGCTCTCGTCCCTCATGGGTCTGCAACCCGTCGTCGCCGGCCGGTTCTACGGCATGGGCAACGCCACCTTCGCGCTGTTCGCCACCTCGACGATCCTGCTGTGCACCGCCGTGTCGTCGGCGTTGGTCCTCGCGGGGCGGCAGCGTGCGGCCGCCATCGCCGTGGTCGCGCTGGGTGCCTTCGCGGTCGTCGTGGACGGAGCTCCGTTCTGGGGTGCCGACGGCGGTGGCCCTCCGGCGCTGATCCCGGGTCTCGCCTACCTGGTCTTCGCCTCGCTCGGCCTTCGGATGACGTGGCGCCGGGCGTTCGCCGTGCTCCTCGGCGTCGTGGCGCTCTTCTTCCTCGTCGCCGGCGCCGACTGGCTGCGGGCACCCGCGGACCGCAGCCACCTCGGCCGGTTCATCCAGGCGATCCTCGACGGCAACGCGATGGACATCGTCGTGCGCAAGGGCCAGCAGAACCTCGACATCCTCCTCGGCAACGCCCCGCTGACCCTGCTCGTCCCCGCCGCGCTGCTGTTCGTCATCTACATGCTCGCTCGACCCACGTCGTGGGGCTCCCGGGCGATGCAGCGTTCCTACGCCCAGGCGCCCACGTTGCGCGCGGGCCTCATCGCGCTGCTCATCACGCTGACGATCGGCTTCCTCATCAACGACTCCGGCGTGGCGATACCCGCGGTCGGTGCGACCGTGGCCGTGCCGCTCATCGTGTCGGTGGCGATGTACGACCTGCTCGACGAGGCACGGGCGGTCGCCTCGACCAGGTCCGCGCGCCGGCGACGATGACGACGACCCACAGGGCCAGGCCGATCCACGGGACGACGCCCCGTCGCACGCCGAGGGTCAGCTCCTCGACCGCCGGAGTCATCCCGAGGACCCGCCCGGGGACGTAGGCGATCGCCGACGCGGTGAGGCGCGCCAGCGCGACGAGGTCGACGAGACCGGGCAGCACGGCCGGGAGGGCGCACCAGACGAGCAGGTCGTACCACGGCAACGAGTACGGTGCGGCCAACGAGTAGGCGAGCGCCAGGCACGCCGTCACCCACAGGGCGACGGGCGCGAGGTGCTCCGGCGCGGACGTCCCGGCTCCCTCCGGCGGAACGGGCGACGGGACGGCGGGGCGGCTCACGCTCAGGAGGCAGGCCGCCAGAACGATCGCCACCACCGCCGCGGCCATGCTGATGCCGAACCGAGCGGTGTCGTCACCCACCGTGTCCCGCCCCCACTCCAGCACCGGCCGCCACGGGGTGCCGAGCGACACCGCCCGTCGTGACCGCTCGAGCTGGTCGAAGACGTGGGGGCCGGCCCAGGCGTGCAGCCCGCCCGCGACGACCGCGAAGGCGGCGAGGAGCGCGCCCACGAGCCGCGCGAGCACGGCCGAGCGGTGGCCGACCGCCCACCACCCGGCGATGAGGGCCAGCCCGACGACGGCATACGTGAGCTTCGTGGACCCCGCGAGCGCCGTGCACGCACCCGCCGCGACGGCCCCCACCGCGTCCGGCCGCACGGCAGCAGCGCCGACGGCCAGGACGGCGAGGGCCGCCGCCACGGTGTCGATGTGGGCGCCGAGCACCCCGATCCCGAGGACGAGCGGGTTGAGCGTCCACAGCACGTCGACCCGGCCGTGGAGGTCGGCGGCCAGCACGCGCCGGAGCGCCGCCCGCACCACCAGCCAGGCGAGCACGACGACGAGCTGCCACACCCAGACGCCCTGGCGCAGCGAGTCGCCACCCACGAGGGCCGCGAGCCCGTGGAGAAGAGTCCCGAACGGGCCGTAGACGCTCGGCTCGGTCGTCCACGGCTCCTCGACCCGGCTCGTCACCGGGTCCGCCCCACCGTCCCACTCGACCGGGGCCTCGAGCCACGGGTCGCCGCCGCCGACGAGGATCCGGCCGTACGCGAGGTAGTTGACGTGGTCGGCCGAGCCGAACGGCGCCGTGAGGAGGACCAGCCCGCCGAGCACTGCGGGGACCGCCCACGTGCGCAGGGCCGCGGCCTGCGTCCGCAGCCCGGCCAGCACGGCCAGGCCCCCGACGACGTATGCCGTCCAGAGCACTGCCGTGACGGCGCCGGGTCCCAGCGTCGCCGGGACGAGTGAGCCGGGCGCCCAGCCGCGTGGGAGCAGGTCGGGCTGGGCGGCGTTGGGGCGGGAGGCGCCGACGAGGAGGAGCAGGGTGACCGAGACACCCACGAGGAGCGGGTGGACCCGGGTCAGCCTCGGTGCCACGGCCGCCAGCCGCGCCGGACGAGCGCCAGCCAGACGTCCCGGTACTGGCCGGCACGGTGCACGTGCCCTCGCCAGTCGGACCCGCTGACCCGGTGCTGCAGCTGGCACGGGACCTCGAGGACGGTGAGGCCGGCCCTCAGCACGTCGACGGTGAGCGCGGTCTCCACCCCCCAGCCGCGAGCGAGGGGGGTGGCGGCGGCGTACGCGGCCGGGCTGAGACAGCGCATCCCCGACAGCGGCTGCACTGCGCGGAAACCGGTGAGCGACTCGATGCCCCGGCGCGACAGCCCGACGACGAGTCCACGACCTCCCCCCGTGATGAGCTGGGCCGGCAGGGTGGCGATCGTCATGTCGGCGGTGCCGTCGAGCACCGCGGAGGCGAGGACTCCGAGGTTGCTCGCCGTCTCCTGGAGGTCCCCGTCGGCGAAGAGCAGGGCGGCCGGCCACGCGGCGTTCGCGTCGACGGCGGCCTCGGCGCCCTCGAGCTCGCGGACCCTCCGGACCCCCGTCTCGAGCGCCGCGGCCTTGCCCCGGTTTCGCTCGTGTCGGACGACGACGGCGCCGGCCGCCTCGGCGACCCGCGACGTGTCGTCGCTACTTCCGTCGTCGACGACGACGACCCGACCGACCTGCGGCAGCGAGCGCACCGCATCCACGGTGGTGGCGATCCGGTCGGCCTCGTTCTTGCACGGCACCACGGCCGCGACCTTCCCGGCGAGGGCGCTCATCGCGCCGCTGTCACCGCGTCGCGAGCGCGGAAGGCGCCGGGCATCAGCGGAGGGTCACCTGACGGCTGAGGAGCCCGGACCGGGCCCGCCGCTCGTCGGCGTCGAGCGGCTCCTCGACGGCGAGGGCTGCGGCATACCGCTCACCCCAGGCGGTGAGCTCGGCCTCGTAGTCGCCGGCCTCGAGGGACGGGTCGAGGTCCCACACGGGGACGAGGAGCCCGCAGGCCCGGAACGCCCCGAGCAGGCGCGTGTCGCCTCCCAGACCGTCACGACCGGCGGCGTGCAGGCGCGAGAGCGCGTCGGTGGCGGCGTCCTCCTCGTCGGGGAGCACGAGGCGGATGTGCGTGCGGTCACCGATCCGGACCCAGTACGCGGAGGGCAGCGCCGCCATCGCGGTGGTCGGGACCACCGTCTCGTTGGCGCGCTCCAGCGAGGCGGCGGCATCACCCTCGAGGTCCTGCCCCTCGACCCAGAAGTCGAAGCCCTCGTGCACGGTGACGTCGAAGGGCGTGTCCTCCGCGAGGAGGTCCTGGAGGCGCGGGCTGTCGCCGGTCACCGGGGGCGTCGTCAGCACCGGCTGGCCGGCCTCCGCGGACAGCGCCGCGAGGAGCTGGGCCGCGAGGTCGCGGGACGCGTCTCCGCTCGCGCTGCCGGACTGGGTGCCGATGAGCACCGCGCCGTCGGCGCGGTGCAGGCCGGGCCACGCCATGGGCAGCACGGTCGCGACGGTCGCCTCCGCCGGAGCCCCGTCGGGGAGGTGTTGTGGGCGCAGCGTCACCGTCGCCGTCGCCGCCGGCAGGATCTCGCGCATGGCGACCCAGTCGGTCTCCCCGGGGAGCCCGGCGAAGGGGCGGCGCTCGAAGGGGACCGGAGCCGGTCGGGCGCGGCCGGAGGCGCCGGAGTCGGAGCGACGCGCACGTCGGGATGCCTTGCCCATGCGCGCCACCCTAGTGCGGCCCGGGGTGCGGCCCGGTGCGGCGACCCGGTGCGCGGCTCAGGTCGCGCGACGGCGGCTGGGGCCGCCCAGGGTGGCCCACACGACGTTGCCGGTGCGATCCTCGGTGACCCCCCACTCGTGCGCGATCGACCGCACGATCCGCAGGCCGCGACCGGACGACAGCCACACCGTCCTCGGGGCCGGCCGGGGCAGGCTCTCACCGCCGCCGTCGGTCACCTCGACCTCGACGACGTCCCCGCGGATCTTCCAGCGGACCCGGATCGTGCCGTCCGAGAGCGGGCGGGCGTGGCGCACGGCGTTCGTCAGGAGCTCCGACGCGACGATCTCGGCCTCGTCGATCAGCGACTCGGGCAGGTCGCGGTTCTGCAGGTCGTTGACGACCTCGCGTCGCACCTTGCCGACGGAGGCCGGCTCGTGGGGGGCGCGGAGGGTGCAGACGATGCTGTCGACGCCCGGGCCGGGCGACTCGGTGACGACGAGGCCGGACTCGCCGGTGCGTCCGATGGCGCCGGGGTCATCCGCCTCGTGGTCGGCGTGGGACAGGTGCGGGGTCACGGCGACACACCCTAGCCCGAGCCGGCCATCCGCGAGATAACTCGGCCAGGTCGGTTGGTGATGATGACGTCGACGCCGAGGTCGAGGCAGCGGTCGATGTCCTCCGCCTTGTCGACGGTCCACACGTAGACCTCGTGACCGCGGCGCTGGAACGCCCGGACGACCTTGGGCTTGCGGAGCAGCCGCACGTGCAGGCCGACACTCGTCACCTGGTGGGGCAGCGCCCCCGTGAGGGCGAGCGATGGCACTCCCGGCTCCACGAGGTAGACGAGCGGCAGGTCGGGGGCGAGGCGCTGCATCCGGGCGAGGGCGCGCTGGGAGAACGACATCATCCGGACGTGCGGACGCCGCGGCTGGTCCCCGTCCGCGAGGTCGAACAGTCGCAGCACCTGGACGAGCGCGCGCTCCACGTCACCGCCGTGCCGGGTGGGGTGCTTGGTCTCGATGAGGGTCACGACCTCCTGGCGGGTGTCGACGAGCGTGTCGAGGAGCCGGCGGAGGGTCAGCAGGCGGCCCCGCTCCGGGTCCTTCTCGGGTCGTTCGGCGTCGAGCTTGCTGCGCATCGTCGTCTTCCAGGACGCCCAGTCGAGCTCCTCGAGCCGGGCCAGCTCGAGCGCGGAGACGGCTCCTGCCCCGGTCGAGGTGCGGTCGACCCGACGGTCGTGCACGCAGACGAGGTGATGGTCGGCGGTGAGCCGGACGTCGCACTCGACGCCGTCGGCACCGTGGTCGAAGGCTCGCCGGTACGCGGCGAGGGTGTGCTCCGCCTCCTCGTCGCTGGCCCCCCGGTGCGCGATGACGAGCGGATGCCGGCGCCGCTGCTGGCCCGCGGCCTCGTCGTTCACGCCCCTCATCCTTCCCCCTCCCGTTCGACGTGTGCCCGGAGGGTGATTCCAACACGCCGCTGCTCACATGAGCGCGCGGCATACCGTTGCATCATCGTGAGCCTCCCGCCCTTCCAGCACCTCGTCGACGAACACTGGCGCGACGTCGCCCGCCTCGCCCACGCCCTGGCGCCGGGTCACGGCGAGGACGTCGCCCAGCAGGCGTGGACGCAGGCGCTCACGGCCTACCCACGGCTCACCCACGCCCGGAACCTCCGGTCGTGGGTCCTCACGATCACCCACCGCTGCGCGATGGACCACCACCGGGCGGCTCGCCGCACCACTCCGCACGACGACGTCGCCAGGCTCGCCGAGGCGCCCGTGCTCGACCCGCCCGAGCTGCCCGACGGCGACCTGTGGGCTCGCGTCGGGGCGCTGCCGCTGCGTCAGCGCGACGCCGTCGTGCTCCGCTACGTCGGCGACCTCGACCACCGCGCCATCGCGGCCGCGCTCGGCACCTCGCCGGGGATGAGCCGCCGACTCGTCAGCGATGCGATCGCCACCCTCCGCCTCGACCTCCAGGACCTGCCATGACGAACCCCTTCACCACCTTCGACCCCCCGCTCGCCGGTCCGCCCGACCTGCCGCCCACAGACGTCTCCTATGCCGTCGAGGACACCGAGGTCGGCCGGCTCCTCCTCGCCGTTCGTGCGGACGGTGCCCTCGTGACCTGCACCTACGTGAGCGACGCCGCGGCCGAGGACCGGTGGCTCGAGCGGCTCGCCGCGGCGGTCAGCCCGCGGGTCCTGCGCCACCCCGCCTCGACCGACGCCGCGCGGCGAGCGCTCACGGCATACCTCTCCGGCTCCGCCCGCTCGGTCGACGTGCGCACCGACCTCTCGCTGGCCTCGGCCTTCCAGCGGACGGTGCTCACGGGCCTCGCCGCCCGGGTCGGCTACGGCGAGCGGACGACGTATGCCGCCCTCGCCGGAGCGGTCGACCGGCCCGGTGCGGCCCGGGCGGTCGGCAGCGCCCTGGGGGGCAACCCGCTGTGCATCGTGCTGCCGTGCCACCGGGTGCTCCCCGCGTCCGGCGGCGTCGGGGGGTATGCCGGTGGGCCGGCCGCCAAGGAGCACCTCCTGGCGCTCGAGGCGGCCCACGCCGGCTGAGGAGCGGCGACGCGTCGGCCGGGGACGCGGTCAGCTCCCGAGTCGGGCCGTCAGCGCGTCGAGGACCGGCACCTGGCCCTTGACCACCTTCTCCCGCGCCTCGGGGACGACGAACCACCGGGCGCGGTCGATCTCCGGGAAGGAGCGCAGGTGACCGCTCCCGGGCGGCCACTCGACGGTGAACTCGTTCGAGGCCACGAACTCGACCGGCGCCTCCGCGCGTGCCTCGTGCACGACGAGCACCTTGCCGCTGCGTTGCCGGAACTCGCCGAGGTGCACCAGCGGGCCCTCCCACACCACTCCGATCTCCTCGGCGAACTCGCGGCGGGCGGCGACCTGGGCATCCTCCGTCGAGGGGTCGAACTCACCCTTGGGGATGGACCAGGCGCCGGCATCCTTGCGGGCCCAGAACGGCCCACCCATGTGGCCGAGGAAGACCTCCAGCGCACCACCTTCCTGCCGATGGAGCAGCAGCGCCGCCGAGTGGACCACCATCCTCACGACACATCCCTTCAGTGGTAGAAGCCGTGCCGGGCGAGGGGGTGCAGCAGCTCGCGCTCCTCGTAGGCCAGGTGCGACAGCAGCGTGTCGGTGAGCAGGTCGACGACGGAGCGCAGCCGGTCCAGGGCACCCGGCTCGTCGGCGACGAGCGCCACGAGGGCCCGGTCGACCTCGTCGAGCACGTCGTGGATCACCTCGTGCTCCTCCTCCAGCCGGTCGAGCACGGGTCCGACGTCGGGGTCGCTCGCCCGCAGGTGCGGGAAGATCCCGGTGTCCTCGAGCGTGTGGTGGCCGGTGACGACGCGGCAGTACGACTCGCAGTACGCACCGAGCGTCCAGGTGTTCTGGCGCATCGTCATGGCGTTGACCGCCGACCGAGCGGACCCCACCTGCAGGTGACCCCGCACGACCTGGTCGACGACGTCGCGCACCTGGGCCAGCTCGGCCCGCAGGTGGTCGTGCACGTCGACGAGGTGCTGCGGCACGGCGAGCTGCGCCGGCCCGTATGCCGTCTGCTCGCCCGGGTCTGGCCGGCGCGGGTAGGTCGGCCGGCTGGACTCGTCCCATGGCATGGTGCCGGTGAGCCGGACACCGTCGTCCGGTGTCGGGCGAACCACCGGGCGGGTCGAGGCCCCTCGTGTGGAGGCACGGACGTCGCCACCGGACACCGTCTCCACCCGCTGTGGGTCGGCGAAGGACGAGGGTGGGTGAACGGCATCCGCCCGACGCTCACGCTCGGTCGCCACGAGGTCGCGCACCGCCGGCGCGACCTCCTCACCGAAACGCCGCACGTCGTCGGGGGCGTCCGTTCCGAGGATGTAGGTCGCCACTCCCTGCTCGAGGGTGAGGCCGGCGAGCTGCTCCGCCCACTCCGACGGCCGACCGCGCAGGAACCCACCCCCGGCACCGAACGCCCCCGACACGTTGTAGAGCCGTCGTACCGCCTCGGGCGCGCGCCCGGCGGCCAGTGCCGCCTCGTCGATGCGCTCGTTCATCGGCCCGAGGGTGTCGGGCGCGGCATAGCCCTGGCTGGGAAGCCAGCCGTCGGCGAGGCGGCCCGTGAGGCGCAGCATCCGCGGCTTGTAGGCGCCCACCCAGATCCCGACGGGGTGCGCCGGCGCGGGTCCCGAACGCAGTCCGCTCACCCGGTGGTGGACACCGTCGAGCCGCACGCTGCCCACGCCCGCCCACATCGCGCGGAGGATCGCGATCGCCTCCTCGAGCGCGTCGACGGACCTCCCGGGGGTGAGCCTCCTGCCGCCGGCAGCCTCGATGCCGTCCCAGAAGGCGCCCGCGCCGATGCCCAGCTCCACCCGGCCGCCGCTCAGCACGTCGAGCGACGCCACCGAGCGGGCGAGCACGACGGGGTTGCGGAGGGGGAGGTTCGCGACGTTGGGCGCCACGCGCAGGGTCGTCGTGCGCGCCGCGATGACCGACAGGAGCGTCCAGGCGTCGAGGTGCCTGGCCTGGTACGGGTGGTCCTGGATCGTCACGAGGTCGAGACCACTGACCTCCGCGACCGCGCTGAGCTCCAGCAGGTGGTGGGCCCGTGCGGCATCGGGTGTGGGGAACAGTCCGAACTCGACCTCGTGGCCGTAGTCGGTCATCCGCGGGCGTCGTCGTCGCGCGGGAGGCGACCGGACCCTGCGTACCCCCCGAGCAGCTCGGCCATGGCCAGGTGCGGCTTCGCCTCGGCATGGCGCCCCATCCGCTGGAGCGTTCGGCCGAGCACGAGGTTCGCGTAGGCCTCGTCGGGGTGGTCGGCGAGGATGGCCCGGGTGACCCGCTCGGCCCGGTGGAGCTGGGCGGAGTGGAAGTAGGAGCGGGCGAGGAGCAGCCGCAGCTCGGTCGTTCCGTGCAACGGCGGCTCCAGGGCGCTCTCGTCGACGAGTGCCCTCAACGCCTCGGCGGCGGCCTGGTACTCGCCGTGCTCGAAGAGTCCGCGGGCATGCTCGTAGCGCTCCGCCATGCTCGTCCCGGGAGTGCTCATGGGCTCCACAACGCACGACACGGGAGCACCATTCCGGTATGCCGTCGCGGCAGATGGTCCGGCACTGCGGACCCTCGGGCAGGATCGTGGTGCCATGACCCCCCCGGACCCGACTCCGCGCACGCCGGCGCCCGAGCCGTCGCCGGCGACGAGCGCCCGCGCGCGGGTGACCGGGGCCGGCCGGACCATGGGGCGCGGAAGCCGGGCCGGCATCCGGGCCGTGGGCAGGGGTGGCCGCTTCGTCGGCAGGAGGTTCCGCCGGTTCGTGGACGCCGACGGAGCGCGTGACACCGGGCTCGCGCGCCTCACCGAGCTCCACGCCGTCAACGTCGCCGGTGACGCGGCGCTCACCGTGTCGCTCGCAGGAACCGTCTTCGCCCTGCCCACCGACGAGGCGCGCGGCCGGGTCGCGTTGTTCCTCCTGCTCACGATGGCGCCGTTCGTGCTCCTGGCACCGCTCATCGGCCCCCTCCTCGACCGCTTCCGCCACGGCCGCCGCTGGGCGCTGGGCACGACGCTGGCCACCCGGGCCTTCCTCGCCTGGGTGCTCGCGACCGCCGTCGTCGAGGACAGCGCGTGGCTCTTCCCGGCGGCGCTGGGGTGCCTCGTCGCAAGCCGCTCGTATGCCGTCGCGCGGGCTGCCGCGGTCCCCCGGCTCCTCCCCGAGGGCATCGGCCTCGTCACGGCGAACTCCCGCCTCACGATCGCCGGCCTCATCGGGATGGCGGTCGGTGGCGGACTGGGGGGCGCGCTCTCGCGGATCGGGCCGGACTGGTCGCTGCGCCTGGCGTTCGTCGTCTACGTCGCGGCCACGGTCCTCGCCATCCGGCTGCCCGCGCGCGTCGACTCGACGCTGGGCGAGCGCGACGTCGACGGCACCCCGGTGGCAGAGGAGCCGCTCCCGACGCCGCAGCGCGGGGCACGTCGGATGCGGGCCCTGCCGCGCTCGGTCCGGTACGTCCTGTGGCTCACGACGGGGGCCCGCCTGCTGTCCGGGTTCCTCACCCTGTTCCTGGGCTTCCTCATGCGCGAACACCCCCTACCGGGGTGGCCGGGAACGACGGTGCTCGCGCTCGTCATCGGGGCAGCGGGCGTCGGCAACGCGCTCGGATCGCTCATCGGGAACCGCCGACGCATCCCGGATCCGGAGGTGATCGCCACCGCCATGGCGGCCGTCGCGATCGCGGCCGCCCTCGTGACGGCACTGCTGTACTCGCTGTGGACCCTGCTGCTCATCGGCCTCGTCACCGGACTCTTCTCCCAGCTCGCGAAGCTGTCGCTCGACGCCCTCATCCAGCGCGACATCGCCGACGACGTCCGGGCCCGGGTCTTCTCGTGGTCGGAGACGATCCTCCAGGGGTTCTGGGTGCTCGGCGGGGCCCTCGGCATCGCGATCCCGTTGGAGCCGGCCCTCGGTTTCTCGATCATCACGGTCGTCGTCCTGGGTGCGGTGCTCGTCGCCCTGCGCTCACGAAGGCTGGGGACGGTGCGGATGCGACCCGCGGAGACGGGAACGGGCCGGCATCCCTAGTGCGACCCGACCCGACCCGGCGCGGCGAGCGTGGAGAACGGCCTACGACCGGACACCGTGCAGCGTGTCGCGATGTCGGTACAGGTCCCGCAGAAGGCTGATCTCGGCTCCGTGGTGCACCTGCTCGTCGATCAACGTGGTGAAGACGCGCCAGGTGGGGATGAGCTCACCCCAGTTGGTGGGCCGGAGGTCATCCAGCCCGTTGTCGGTGACGGTCGCGAGCGCGCCCGTCAGGGGCCGCTGGCTGGCCGCGAGCCAGGCCACTGCATCCGAGGCAGTCCCCGGCATCTCGAGATCGAAGCTCGCGGTGGCAGGCCCGAAGGCGTAGTCCCAGTAGAGGTAGTTGCACGCCGCGACATGCACCGTCCTCCAGGCGATCGTGGTCACCGGGGCAGGGTCCGGCTCGGGGACGACGTAGTCGATGACCCACTCGCCGCACCCGTCGGCGCTCGCCGCTCGGGTCTCCGTCCGCCGATGGACGGTCCAGCAGCCATCGCATGGCTCCCAGAAGAACTCATCGTCGGTCAGTCCCGTCAGGGTCCGCTCGAGGCGCGCGCAGGACGCCGCCCACTGCTCGCGGAGGAGCTCCGTGCGACCCGCCATGGCGCGGTGTCTACACCGGTGCGCCGGTGGAGACAAGAGAAGGGGACGAGAGGCTTGGTGACGCCTCGCGACAGCCCTCCTGCCGGACGGCGCCGTCAGCGCTCGTGGCGCCCGTCGACGCGCAGGCACCGGGTCCCGCGGCCCGAGAGTGACCGCTCGTACTCGGGTCCGTAGTCGACCGCGCCGTCCCCACCGACGCTGAACTCGACGACCTCGGTCGGCGCGAGCCCCAGCCGCAGGACGTAGTTCGTGCCGGGCGGCATCCGCACCGTCCGGGCCCGCGAGTGCAGCGGCTCCCGACAGCCGCCCCACATCGGCAGCAGCGTTCTCGGGGTGCTCGAGGCGTCGAGCGTCACCCGGACCCCGAGGACGTGCAGCGTCGACGTGCCACGCCCGCGCAGGAGGTGGTCGTCGGCCTCGGCGAAGTCCACGGTGCCTGCGTCCGTCACGGTGAAGCGGACGTCGGAGGCGCGGTCGCGGGTCTGCTGGAAGGCGTACTCGCCCGGGTCGAGGACCACGCGCACTCCACCGGGCACCGAGCCGTCGACGAAGTGCGGCAGCTGGCCCGGCAGCCAGAACCATGGGTAGGTGAGCTGCGAGGTGTCGACCCGAATGCACGGCATACCGGCAGGAGCGCCCGTGGCGGCGCGTGATACATCGCGACACATACCCTGTGCAGGTGAACGCGACCGGTGGTGCACGGCTGCGCCTCCTCGCGCTCGTCGTCGCCGTCGCCCTCGGCGGGGGGCTCGCGTGGCTGGTGCTCGGCGGAGACGTGGACGCGGTGCAGGAGGCCGTGGCCTCGACGGGGGCGTGGGGTCCGCTCGTGTACGTCGCCCTGCACGTCGTCCTCACCCTCGTTCCCGTGTCCAAGAACCTGCTCGCCGGGATCGCCGGTGCGCTGTTCGGCCTGGCCGGCGGCGTCGTCCTGTCGTGGGTCGGCTCGATGCTGGCGGCCGTCGTCACCTTCGCCATCGCCCGCCGGCTCGGCCGAGAGGCGGTCGCCTCGCTCACCGGGCCGCGCATCGAGAGGGTGGAGGACATCATGCGGCACCAGGGTCTCGTGGCCGTCCTCGTCGCTCGGCTCACCCCGATCCCGTTCACGATCGTCAACTACGGCTCGGGGGTCAGCGCGGTGAGCTGGCGCGACTACGTCGTCGGCACCGCCGTGGGCGTCCTCCCCGGAAGCGTCGGCTATGCCGCCCTGGGCGCCTCGGCGGGGCGCGACGCACGGACCTTCGTCATCGCCGGCACGGTGGCGGCCGTCATCCTCGTCGGTGCCCTGCTCGCCGGACGTCGCATGCGCCGGCGGGCCCAGCTGGGCTGAGTCGGGCCCGCCTCACGCGTCGCGGCATCGGCGCGCAACCGCTCCCGCCGGCTGACCACGACGCGTCGAGAGGAGGCAACACGCAGACGTCGAGGCCGGAGACGTCTGCGTGTTGCCTGCTGTCGACGGGTTCCTGGCCCCGGGGTTGGCCACCCGGGGGTGCGGCTCGACCTCTCAGTGGGCGGCCGGCTCGCTGTGCTCCCCGGTCGGCGCCCGGCGCTTCTTGACCGCCGTGACGACGGCGACGACGACGGCGCCCACGACGAGCCCGATGACCGCTGACGCGAGCGTGTTGACGAGCCAGCCGAGGACACCTCCGCCGACGGCCTCCTCGGCGTGGTGGACGGCGTCGTACAGCGCGTGCCAGCCGAGCTCGTCGACACCGACGAGGAGGATGTGGCCACCGACCCAGAGCATCGCGACGATGCCGATCATCGACAGCGCCGAGAGCAGCTTCGGCATCGCTGCGACGAGCCCCCGTCCGACCGTGCGGGCCGCTCCGGACCGACGTCCGGCGAGGTGCAGGCCGATGTCGTCCATCTTGACGATGAGGCCGACGACCCCGTAGACGAGCACGGTGATGCCGATCGCGACGAGGACGAGGATGACGGCCCTGGAGACGAACGGCTCGTCGGCGACCTCGTTGAGCGAGATGACCATGATCTCGGCCGAGAGGATGAAGTCGGTGCGGATCGCGCCGCGGACCATGGTCTTCTCGTGGTCGGCGTCGACCGCCGCCGCGGGCACCTCGTGCTCGTCGTGACCGGCGACCCTCTCCCAGATCTTCTCGACGCCCTCGTAGGCGAGGTACGTGCCGCCGAGCATGAGGATCGGGGTCAGCAGCCAGGGCAGGAACTGGCTCAGCAGCAGGGCCGCCGGGAGGATGACGAGCAGCTTGTTGCGCAGCGAGCCCAGCGCGATCTTCTGGATGATCGGCAGCTCACGGTCGGGCGTGAAGCCCTGGACGTAGCGCGGGGTGACGGCGGTGTCGTCGACGACCACGCCGGCGGCCTTGGCGCTCGCGCGGCCGGCCGCGGCGGACACGTCGTCCACCGACGCAGCCGCCAGCTTCGCCATGGCCACGACGTCGTCGAGCAGGGCGACCAGTCCGCCGGCCATGGGTGCGCTCCTCGTTCGCCTGGGTCAGGGGGTCGCGCGGGCACCGCACCCGTCGACGCGCCCAACGGTAACGCGAGCCGGTCCCGCGACTTGCGTTCGCGACCCCCCGGGCCGACAGTGGGCGCCGTGCAGCGCCACGAGATCAGCCACCTCGCCCACCGCCACCACCCGGTCATGGCGCCGCTCTCGGACGCGTCGGTCGACCGCCTCCTCCAGCGGCTCGACCCGCCCCAGGGCGGGCGGGTGCTCGACCTGGGCTGCGGCAGCGCCGCCTGGCTTCGCTCCCTGCTGACCAGGCGCCGCGACCTGAGCGGGGCCGGCGTCGACCTCCACCCGCTGGGGGACCCGGCAGAGCTCGCCTCCGTGACCGGTGGGCGCGCCACCCTGGTGACGGCCGACGCGACGACGTGGGAGGGCGGCGCCTTCGACGCCGTCATCGCGGTCGGTGTCGCCCACGTCTTCGGCGGTCCGGGCACCACCCTGGATGCCGTGCGCCGTCACCTCGCGCCCGGTGGCCGGCTCCTTCTCGGGGACGGCATCTGGGACACGCCGCCGACCGCCTCCGCGCTCCGCGCGCTCGACGCCACGGCGGAGGAGTTCCCGGACCTCGAGGGACTCGTGCGTCTCGTCCGGGAGCACGGCTACGAGCCGGTCCACGGACACGTGAGCACCCTCGAGGAGTGGGACGAGTACGAGTGGTCGTGGACGGGCTCACTCACCGACTGGGCGCTCGAACCGGGTCGGGAGCGCGGAGACCACGAGCAGGCGCTCGCCGCCGCTGTCGAGCACCGGGACGGCTGGCTCGGGGGCTACCGCGGCGTGCTGGGTTTCGCCTCACTCGTGCTCGTCGACGCCCGCTTGGGTTCCTCGCCCTGAGGACGCGAGGGCGACGGTGTCCCGGCGCCCGATGAGGAAGGCCCGCTCCGCAGGGTTCGTCGCGAGCTCGAGCGCGCGGTCGTAGGCCGCGACCGCCTCCTCACCGCGACCGAGCCGACGGAGCAGGTCGGCGCGGGTGGCGTGGAAGGGGTGGTAGCCGTCGAGCGACAGGTGGTCGACGACGGCCAGGGCCGCTGTCGGACCCTCGACCTCGGCGAGCGCCACCGCCCGGTTGAGCGCCACGACGGCCGTGGGCGTGACGGCATACAGCTGGTCGTAGATCGCGAGCACCTGCGCCCAGTCCGTCTCCGCGGCCGTCGGCGCGTCGGTGTGGACGGCGTTGACGGCGGCGAGCAGCTGGTAGTGCCCCGGACGGTTCCGGCGCAGGCACGCCCGCACCAGCTCGTGCCCCTCGGTGATCATCGCGCGGTCCCAGAGCGAGCGGTCCTGGACGTCGAGGGTGACGACCGCGCCACCGGCATCCACCCGGGCCGCCCGACGTGCGTCGGTGAGCAGCATGAGTGCGAGCAGGCCCGCGACCTCCGGCTCGTCCGGCATGAGCTCGCGCAGGACCCGAGCCGAGCCGGATCGCCTCGAGGCACAGGTCCTCACGGATGCCGGCCTCTCCCGAGCTGGGGAGGTGCCCCTCGGTGAAGACGAGGTAGACGACGGCGAGGACGCCGCGAAGCCGTCCGGGCAGCTCGGCGTCGCGGGGGACCCGGTAGGGGATGTTGGCGGCGGCGATCTTGCGCTTGGCCCGGGTGATCCGCTGCGCCATCGTGCGCTCGGGCACGAGGAAGAGCGGCAGCCACCTCCGGAACCGTGAGGCCGCCGAGCAGCCGGAGGGTGAGGGCCACCTGCGCCTCGAGAGCGAGCGCGGGGTGGCAGCACGTGAAGAGGAGCCGGAGCCGCTCGTCGGTCACCGACGTCACGGGCGCCCGGGGGTCCTCAGGGGCGGAGAGCATCATGGCCTCCTCGTGCCGAGCCTGGCGGGTGGACTCGCGACGCAGCCGGTCCAGGGCACGGTTGCGGGCGGTGACGGTGAGCCAGCCCGCGGGGTTCGGTGGCACGCCCTCGGTGGGCCAGCGGCGGACGGCTTCGACGAAGGCCTCCTGGGCCATCTCCTCGGCGAGGTCGAGGTTGCGGAACCGGGCGGTGAGGGAGGCGACCACCGTGCCGAACTCGGCACGGTAGACCGCCTCCACCTCACCATGGTCCGGAGTGCTCACTCGTCCTGGAAGGGGCGGACCTCGACCCGGCCGTGGCAGGCGCGGGATCCCCGTGCCGCGATGTCGAGGGCCGCGTCGAGGTCGGGGGCCTCGACGACCCAGAAGCCGCCGATCTGCTCCTTCGACTCGCTGAACGGGCCGTCGGTCGTGACGACCTCGGAGCCCGTGCCGTCGACGACGGTCGCGGTGGTCGGCGGGTGGAGACCACCGGCGAACACCCAGGAGCCGCTGTGCCGCAGCTCCTCGTTGAACGCCTCGACGGAGGCGTACATCTCCTGGATCTCGTCCTCCGGCGGCATCGCGTCGCCCTCGGTGTGCCAGACGGACAGCAGGTACTGGGTCATGGGTCTCTCCTCGGTTCGTGTGGTGCGGACTCGACCGTATGCCGTGCCCTCACCCGGTTCACGAACAGCGACCCGGGAATGCGACACCACCCGGCGAGAAACGTCCTCGCCGGGTGGTGTCCTGTGCACGCCCCGTGGTCCCTCACGTCCCAGGGGGCGCCGTCGTCACCCCTTCTCGGCGCCGGCGTTCGCGCCCTGGGTGAAGTAGCGCTGGAAGACGACGAACACCAACGCCGTCGGGATCGTCATCAACAGCGCCGCGGCCATGGAGATGGGGAACTGGTTGCCCGAGCCCAGGCCACCCGACGTCAGCTGGCCGACCCCACGGGTCAGGGTGAAGAGGTCGGGGTTGTCCGTGGCGATGATGAAGTGCGGCAGCTCGTTCCACGAGCCCTGGAAGGACAGGATCGTGATCGTGATGAGCGCCGGCCTGGCCATGGGGAGCACGATGGACCAGAAGGTCCGGAAGGTGCCGGCCCCGTCGATCCGAGCGGCCTCCTCTACCGACACCGGGATCGACTCGAAGAACTGCTTCATGATGAACACCCCGGCCGCGTCGACGAGCAGCGGCACGAACAACGCCGGATAGGTGTTGTACATGCCGAGGTAGTTGAGGACGAGGAACCTCGGGATGAGCAGCACGACGCCCGGCACCGCCAGCACCGCGAGGATCCCGGTGAAGACGGCGTTGCGGCCGCGGAACTTCAGACCGCGCGAGCGCGTACCCCGCGAGGGACACGAGGAAGACCCGCCCGACGGTGACGAGCAACGTGACGATCACCGAGTTCGTGAACCACAGCGGGAAGTCGGTCTGGGCCAGTCGCTCGAACGCCGCCGTCGTGATCGGGTCGGGCACCAGGGCGAGCGGGTTCGCCACGGCATCCCCGTTGGTCTTGAACGAGGTCGAGACCTGGACGATGAACGGGTAGACGTAGATGAGGGCGAAGATCACGAGCAACGTGTAGATGAGGATCTTCTTGCCGCGCCCGCTGCGGTTGACGAGGTTGCCGTCGTCGACGACCTTCGGCGTCGTCGCCTCGGTCACGGCGATGTCCTGCGTGGCACGAGTTCGAGCGGCCGGGGCGATCGAGTCGCCGGTCGGTGTCTGGGTCATGCGCGGATCCCCCTTCTCCGGTTCGCGCGGATGCTGTCGACGCTGTGCCCTGCGCGTGGCGGCCTCGTCCTTGTCCCGCAGCACGAACCGCTGGAGCGAGGTCAGGACGAAGATGAGCAGGAAGAGCAGGAACGCCATGGCGGCACCCTGGCCCCACTGCTGCTGCCGGAAGGCAGCCGTGTACGACAGGAACGCGGGGGTGAGCGTGGTCTTCGCCGGGCCACCCTGGGTCATGACGTACATCTGGTCGAACACCTGCCAGGTGCCGATGACGCCCAGGGTGATGACGAGGAGGATCGTGGGCCGCAGGTGCGGGACGGTGACGTTGCGGAACCGCTGCCAGCGGTTGGCGCCGTCGACCATGGCCGCCTCCTCGACCTCGGTGGGGAGGTCCTGGAGGCCGGCGAGGAACATGAGCATGAAGGTGCCCGCGGTGGTCCAGATGACCTGGGCCATGATCGCCGTCAGGGCGACCGAGGGACCGCTGAGCCACTCCCACAGCGACAGGCTCATGACCTGCGTGTCGGCGAGGCCCGCCGGCGGGCTGCCGACGGTCCAGAGCCCGAGCCAGTCACCGATGAGGTGGATGAGGCCGCGCGGGTCCGAGAACCACACCGGGCCGTCGATGCCGAACACGGAGAGGAACTGGTTGACCGCGCCGGTGCCCGTGAAGAGGAACAGGAAGACCAGGGAGATGGCCACCGACGAGACGACCGACGGGAAGTAGAACGCGGTCCGGAAGAAGGTGCGGCCCCTGAGGAACTTCTGGTTGACGATGACCGCCAGGAGCAGGGCGACGACCGTCTGCAGCGGGACCACGCCGACGACGTAGTAGAAGGTGTTGCGCAGCGAGATCATGAAGTCCTGGCGCGAGAGCCCGGGCTCGGTCAGGAGGGCCGCGTAGTTCTCCGCGCCGACGAGGTTCACCCGGGACGAGAACGGGCTGCCGCGGCCGTTCCAGTCGGTGAACGAGACCCACAGCGCCATGGCGATCGGGATGAGGAGGAACAGTCCGAGGACGAAGAGTGCGGGCGTGACGAAGAGCCAACCGGCGACCGACTGGCGCTGCCCTTCGCCCTGACGAGGGCGCCGCGGAGCCCGGCCCGTGCCGGGCTCCGCGGCCGTGCTGACGGTGGTGCTCACTTGCCCAGTGCCGCGTTCGCGTTGGTGTCGAAGCCCTCGAGGACCTGCGGGATGTTGGCGCCGCCGATGTCCTCGAGCTTGCTGTTGAGGTCGGCGACGACCTGCTCCATCCCGGGCGCGTTGATCGGGCCGTGGCCGTACTCGCCGCCGGCGACGAAGGGGGCGTCCTCGGGGAACTTCGCGGGTACTGGTCGGCGGCGGACTGGCGGCTCGGCATGACGCCGAAGGCGTCGGCGAAGGCCATCTGCTGCTCCACCGTGGTCAAGGCCTTGACGAGCTCGACGGCCTGCGCCTGCGCCTTGGAGTCGGCCGAGATGCCCCAGCACTGGGTGAACTGGAGCGTGCCCTTGCCCTTGGGGCCGGCGGGCAGCTCGAAGGTCTTGTACTTGAGGTCGGGGTAGTCGTTCTTGACGGCGCCCTTGATCCAGTTGCCCTCGATCGTCATCGCCGACTTCTTCGTGCCGAAGGCCTCACCACCCCACCCGGAGTCGAGCTGGTTCGACATCTGGAAGTTGCCGGCCTTGACGTTCCGCTGCACGTACTCGAGGGCCTCGGTGACCTCGGGGGTGTTCGCCGCCCCGGCGGACGCGTCGTCCTTGAGCCACCAGCCGCCGTTCTGGACGACGAAGGCGCCGAGACGGTCGATGCCGACGCCGATGCCGAGACCCGCCTGGTCGCCGGTCGTCAGCTTCTTGGACACTGCCTCGAGCTCCTCCCAGGTCGTGGGGACGTCCGCGTCGGACAGCCCGGCCTTCGTCCACGAGTCGGTGTTGATCTGGAGGGCGAGCGTGGAGAAGTCCTTCGGCACGCAGTACTGCTTCCCGTCGTACGTGAAGGCCTGGCGCAGTGGCTCGTAGTAGTCGTCGTTGTCCTCGATCTGGTCGGCGTACGCGTAGAGGCTGCCCTGCTTGGCGTAGTTGCCGAACAGAGCCGCGTCCATGTAGACGACGTCGGCGGGGTTGCCGCTGGCGAAGCCCTGCGCGAGCTGCTGGGGCATGTCGCTCGCGACGGTGACGGTGACGGTGTTGCCGCTGCTCTTGGCCCACGCGTCGGTGGCCGCCTTGACCGCGTTGGTCTCGGCGTCACCCGAGGAGGCGATGAGCATCTTGAGGTCGACCGGGCCGCTGGCGGACGCCGGCGCGCTGGACGCACCCTCCTCCTCGAAACCACCGCCGCCGCCGCAGGCGGAGGCGAGCAGGGCGCCGCTCAGCACGAGGGAGAGGCTGGCGATGCGACGGTTGCGTGTCATGGAATGGACTCCTTTGTCGGTCATGCACGGGGGGTGGGCGCGCGCGCCGGTCAGCGCGAGCGGGATCGGGGTGACGTGCTGTCCCCCGTGAGGAGGACGGGTTCGAGCAGGGAGCCGGCGGTGGGCCGGGGGCGCCCGGCGAGGGCGTCGTCGATGAGGCCGAGGATGCGGTCGGCGATCTGGTCCAGCGGTTGCACGAGGGTGCTCAGGTGATGCATCCGGGCGGTGTCCGAGCCGTCGAAGCCCACGATGCCGACCTCGGTCCCCGGCGCGCGCCCGGCGGCGAGAAGCTCGTGGTGGAGCGCCCAGCGCGAGGATGTCCGAGGCACACACGACGGCGGCATCGGGTCCCAGGTCAGCCAGCAGCCGTCGTGCCGCGGCCCGCGCGTCGTCGAGGTCCTGGTCGCACGACTCCTCCGGGCCCGGCGCAACGCCGGCTGCCGCGCACCCCGCGGCCCATCCCGCGCGGCGGTCGTCACCGACCACGGAGCCCGCCGGCCACCCGAGGTAGGCCACCGTGCGGTACCCCAGCTCCGCACAGTGCGCCACCGCGGCGCTCGTGCCGGCAGCACCGTCGACGTCGACCCACCCGGTGAACGTCGGGTCGTCCCAGACCCGCCCGAAGGAGGCGAAGGGGATGCCGTTCGCCTCGAGCCAGGCCGGCCTCGGGTCACCGTGGTGGGTGTCGGCGATGACGAAGGCGTCGACGAGCCGACGCGCCCACATCGCCTGGTAGCCCTCCACCATCGGGCGGTCCCCCGGTGAGCCGAACGGCACCATGTGCGAGCCGTGCTCGGTCGCGCGCATCGCCAGCGAGCCGAGGAAGGGAGCCATCGTCTCGTTGTGCGAACGTGGGCCGAGCGTGTTGACCTCCACACCGACGGCGCCGGCCCGCTGCGACCGAAGGGACTGCGCCGAGGACGACGGCTGGTAGCCGAGCTCCTCGATCGCCGCCCGCACCCGTTCGAGCGTCTCCGGCCGGACCCGCCCCGGATGGGTGAGCACGTTGCTGACCGTCTGACGGGACACGGCGGCACGCTGCGCGACGTCGTGGATCGTCACGCGATCGCTCGACCTCGGCATGGCGCCCTTCCGGTCCGTCGGAACCTTTGATCGTTCAAGATGCCGGTCCGCCTTGATTTGAACGATCAAATCGGTACAGTGCCCAATGTGGGCCACGTCACACACGTTGTCAATACCCAGAAGTCGGACCAGATGCACGTGCCGATGAGGTTCAGGGCATGACCGGCCCGTCGGATGCCGTTCCGGGCCCACGGGCGGGCGCCCTGGCCGGCCGACGCTCGCGGCAGCCGTGGCTCCACCAGCTGCAGACCGCAGTCCACGGACCCGTCACGGCTCTCAGCCACGCGACCGGCGACATCGACGTCGACGCCGTCGACGGCGCCGCGACCGGGCTCTATGTCGACGACCGGCGGATCCTCAGCCGGCTCGTCCTCGAGGTGGACGGCATGCGACCCGTGGGCGTCGTCGCGGCGAGCGAGGGCTCGACCACCGAGTGCCTCCTCATCGCACGCAACGTCGGGGACCGGGGACCCGACCCCACCGTGGAGGTGCGACGGCACCGCTCCCTCACCGAGGTCGGCCTGGAGGAGAGCATCTCGATCACGTCTCGGGCCGGCTCGACCGTGCGGTGCAGGGTCACCCTCACCGCGCAGGGCGACGGCGCGGAGCTCCACGAGATCAAGGTCGGCACGGCCGACCGGCCGGCGCTGCCCGTCCGCGTCGACGACGACCAGGGCGGCTGGGTCGACGAGCGTCACTCGACCCAGCTCGTCGCGCCGGATGCCGTGCTCTCCGTCGAGGGGACCGGTCTTGTCGCCGGCTGGGAGGTGGTGATTCCCCACGGGGGCACGACGACCCTCCGGCTCGAGGTTCGGGCCACCCGGATGGTCGACACCCCCTTCAACCCCACGCCGGGTGCGGGCCGCGTCGGCTGGTCCGCTGTCCGGGTCACCTCACGGGACGCACGGCTCGGGACCACCGTCGCCCACTCGCTCACCGACCTCGAGCACCTGCTGCTCGCCGACCCGGAGGACCCGCGCGACGTCTTCGCGGCCGCCGGGTCGCCGTGGTACCTCACCCTGTTCGGCCGGGACTCGATCTGGGCGGCCCGGATGACCCTGCCGTTCGGCACGGACCTCGCGCGCGGCACGCTGCGGGCCCTGGCCCGCCGGCAGGGGCGCCGGGATGACCCGGGCGCGGCCGAGCAGCCGGGGAAGATCCTCCACGAGCTCCGCCGCACGACCTTCGTCGACCCCGGCGTCTTCGAGCTGCCACCGACGTACTACGGGACGGTCGACGCGACGCCGCTGTGGGTCTGCCTGCTCCATGACGCGTGGCGATGGGGGCTTCCGGCTCTGGACGTCATCGAGCTGCGCCCGGCGCTGGACGGCGCCCTGGGATGGCTGCGTCGGTCCGCCGAGGAGGGGGGCGGCCTCGTGCGCTACCACGACCCGACCGGCAACGGGCTCAGCAACCAGGGGTGGAAGGACTCCGGTGACGCCATGCGCACGGCACGGGGGACGGTCGCCGCGGGACCGATCGCACTCGTCGAGACGCAGGCCTATGCCGTCGCGGCCGCCCTCGGAGCCGCGGACCTGCTCGAGGTCGTCCTGGACGCGGACGGCACGGCGTGGCGGACCTGGGCCGCCGAGCTCGCGCAGCGCGTCCGACAGCGGTTCTGGGTCACCCGTGAGGACGGCCGCCGCTACCTCGCCATGGCGGTCGACGGGACCGGGGCCCTCGTCGACGGCATCGGCAGCAACATGGGCCACGTCCTCGGGAGCGGCCTGCTCGACCCGTCGGAGACGGCCGACGTCGTGGCCGCCCTCGGCGCACCCGAGATGCGCTCTCCGCTCGGCCTGCGGACGCTGTCGAGCAGCAACCCGGCATACAACCCGCTGGGCTACCACACCGGGTCGATCTGGACCCACGACACGGCGATCTCCGCCTTCGGGCTGGCCCGCACCGGCCACACCGCGGAGGCGTCGCGCCTGGCCGCGGCGCTCGTCGACGTCGCCGCCGCGAGCGGCTACCGGTGGCCCGAGCTCTACGCCGGCGAGCCCGTGCACGGCATGCCCGCTCCCTACCCGGCGAGCTGCCGGCCCCAGGCGTGGGCCGCCGCGTCCGCGGGCCTGCTCGTCTCGACCGTCCTCGGCCTACGTGCGGACGCACCGAACGGCGTCGTCGAGGTGGCACCCCTGCCCGAGAGCCCGTTCGGGGCGGTCCGCGTCGAGGGCATCCGGGTGGGGGGGCGGTCGCTCGCCGTCGCGGTCGACGGCGCCGGCCGCGTCGTCGACGTCGACGCGGAGGGGGGCCTCGAGGTCCGCGTGCGGACCGGACCCGCGGGCTGATCCGGAGCACGCCATGGGAGTCTCAGGCGCTCGCGCCGGTGTAGCGGCGCAGCACGCGGTGCCAGCCGATGCTGGCGGCGACGAGGGCCCCGACAGCGGCCAGCGGGGAGGCGACCAGCCAGACGGGGTCGAGCCGGCCGAGCAGCGCCTGGGCGGGAACCGTGGTGAGCAGCGCGACCGGGACGACGACGAGCAGGGTCTGCAGCGGCTGGCGGTACGCCTGCACCGGGAAGCGCGACAGCTCGACGACCGAGAAGGAGACCGTCGACAGCTCCTGCGCGCCGACGAGCAGGACCGCGAGCGACATGAGGCACAGCACGAGCGCGTAGAGCAGGACGAGCGCGGCGAGCAGGAGCAGAAGGAACGCTCCGACACCTCCCGGCGTGACGCCGCGGCCGGTCATCCGGACCCCGATGGTCACGAGGACGAGGCCCAGGACGGGGTCGACGAGGTTGTGCATGTCCACATGACGCAGGCTCACGAGGATCTGGGAGTCGACCGGCCTCGTGAGCAGGTGGTCCAGCGTTCCGCGCCGCACCCCCTCGCCGAGGGCCTCGAGGTTGGGCTCGAGGAAGGCCTGGCGCACCCCGTTGAGGGCGAAGAAGAGCCCGACGACCACGAGCACCTCGCCGTAGGACCAGCCGCCGATGTCGCCGGTGAACCGGAAGTAGACCGACACCCCCAGCGCCGCCCAGGCCAGCCAGAAGGCGCTCATGACGGTCTTGGCGACGAGATCGGCGCGGTACTCGAGCTGCTCGGCCACCGCCGCCCGCCAGCAGATCGCGAGGATGCGCGGGTACCGACCCCACCCACGGACGCCGTTCACCCTGCGACCGCCTGGAACCGCCGGATGCCGCGTCGCCAGGCCAGCACGTAGAGGACGGCGAACGCGACGGTCCAGACCGCCCCCACGAGGAAGCCGACGGCCACCTCCTGGCGGTCGAGCCGCCCGCTCAGGAGCTCGACGGGGAAGCCCAGCGTGGAGCGGAAGGGCAGGACCACGGCGAGCGTCCTCAGCCACTCCGGCATGAGCTCCAGCGGGGCGACCCAGCCCGAGGCGAAGGACCCCAGGCCCCACCACAGCATCCAGAGGTTGGTCGTCTGGGTCGTCCAGAACCCCGCCAGGGCGATGGCGGAGGCCATGACGATGGAGAGGACGTAGGCCAGCCCGACCGCTGCCAGCCCGAGCACGGCACGAGCCGGTGTGAGGTCGTAGTCCAGCCCGGGCACCAGCGCGACGGCGACGACGAAGGCGGGGATCAGCCAGGTGAGGAGGACCAGGCGGTGGCCCAGGTCGGCGGCGGCGTACTGGTGGAAGGGGTGGATCGGGCGCAGGAGCTTCGTCGAGAGGTCCCCCGACCGCATGTCCTGGTCCCACTCCCACACGATGTGCTGACCGGAGAGGTGCCAGACGAGTGCTGCGGCGGCGTAGTAGGACAGGAAGTCGGCGGTGGTCCACCCAGCCGGCGGTCCCGACTCGGCGACGACCGTGAGCCACACCGCCATGAGCAGGAGGGGGAAGAACCCGCTCAGCACCCACAGGACCATGCGGCCGCGGTACGTGACCGCCACCTGCGCCGAGGAGCGGACCAGACCGGCGTACGCCGCCAGGGCGGTCTCAGCCATCGTCGAACACGGCGCGCACGACGTCCTCGATCGGTGGGTCCTCGATGGCGAGGTCCTCCACGTCGAGGTCGGCGAGCACACGGGTCGCGACGTCGACGCTGCGCTCGCGGGGGACCTCCAGGGTGACGGACGCACCGTCGTGCGCGACGACGTCGCCGTAGCGCGCCAGGGCCGCTGCCGGCACCGGCTCGAGGAGGGACAGCCTGATGCGGCGCTGCGGCGCGTGGTCCGCCACCAGCGTCGCCAGCCGGCCGTCGAAGCGCAGGACCCCGCCGTCGATGACGACGACGCGCGACGCCAGCGCGGTGACGTCGCCCATGTAGTGGCTGGTGAGGAGGACGGTCGCGCCGTACCGCTCGTTGTAGGACCGCAGGAAGGTGCGCAGCACGGCCTGCGCGTTGACGTCGAGCCCGAGGGTGGGCTCGTCGAGGAAGAGGACGTCCGGGCGGTGGAGGAGCGAGCCGGCCAGCTCACAGCGCATCCGCTCACCGAGGCTGAGCACCCGCACCTGCTTGGTGAGCAGGGGCTCCAGCTCGAGGAGGTGGACGAGCTCGTCGAGGGTCTCGCGGAACTCGGCCGGCGGCACCCGGTACACGGTGCGGTGGACCTCGAAGGCGTCCTGGGCGGGAAGGTCCCAGAAGAGCGAGTTCCGCTGGCCCATGACGAGCGCGACCCGGCCCAGGAAGGCCGACTCCCGGCGTCCGGGGTCGTGGCCGAGGACCCGAACGGTGCCGGAGGTCGGATGCAGGAGCCCGGACAGGCACTTCAACGTCGTCGTCTTGCCCGCCCCGTTCCGGCCGAGGAAGCCGACGACCTCGCCGGGTCCGACGGAGAACGAGATGCCGTCGACCGCCCGGACCTCGACGTGCCGGCGGTGGACGACGCTGCGCAGCGACGCCCGCAGGCCGGCCTCCCGGCGGTGCACGCGGAAGTGCTTGACCAGCTCGTGGACCTCGATCGACACCCGCGTCACTGTATGCCGGGGGTCCGACGGCCCGCGTGCCGATTTCCGCCCCCGGGGGAGGTTCGACGGGAGGTGTGCGGGAGACGGCCGGGGGTACGGGCCGAGGACCCGACCCCAAGGAGGACACAGTGCGAGCAGTGGTGTGGCACGGCAAGAAGGACGTCCGCGTCGACGAGGTGCCGGACCCCGTGATCTCGGACCCGGCCGACGCGATCGTGCGGGTGACGAGCACGAACATCTGCGGGTCCGACCTGCACCTCTACGAGCCGCTCGGGGCGTTCATGGCCGAAGGGGACGTCCTCGGCCACGAGTCGATGGGGGTCGTCGAGGAGGTCGGGGCCGGTGTCACGAACCTCTCCCCGGGGGACCGGGTCGTCATCCCGTTCCAGGTCTGCTGCGGCACGTGCTGGATGTGCGAGCACGGGCTGCAGAGCCAGTGCGAGACGACCCAGGTCCGCGACCAGGGCACCGGGGCGGCGCTCTTCGGCTACTCCGAGCTCTACGGGTCCATCCCCGGCGGTCAGGCGGAGTACCTCCGGGTGCCGCAGGCGCAGTACACCCACATCCCCGTGCCCGACGGGCCGCCCGACGAGCGGTTCGTCTACCTCTCCGACGTCCTTCCGACCGCCTGGCAGGCCGTTGCCTACGCCGACCCCGAGCCGGAGGGAACCCTGCTCGTCCTCGGCCTCGGCCCGATCGGCGACATGGCGTGCCGCATCGCCCTCGAGCGCGGGGTCCGCCAGGTCATCGGGGTCGACCGCGTCGACGCCCGCCTCGACCGGGCCCGCACGCGCGGTGTCACCACGGTCGACATGCGGGAGGTCGACGACGTCGCGGATGCCGTGCGTGAGCTGACCGGGGGCCGCGGAGCCGACGCCGTCGTCGACGCGGTCGGCATGGAGGCGCACGGGTCGCCCTTGGTGAAGGCCTCGCACAAGGCGGTGGCGCTCCTCCCCGACGCGCTGGCCAAGCCACTGATGACGAACGTCGGGGTCGACCGGCTCGCCGCGTTCTCCACGGCCATCGAGGCGGTTCGCCGTGGCGGCACGGTCTCGCTGAGCGGCGTCTACGGCGGGATGGCCGACCCGATGCCGATGATGACGCTGTTCGACAAGCAGGTGCAGATCCGGATGGGCCAGGCCAACGTCAAGCGCTGGATCCCGGAGATCATGCCGCTGCTCACCGACGCCGACCCCCTGGGCGTCGACGACTTCGCCACCCACCGTCTCCCCCTCGAGGCGGCACCCGACGCCTACGCGACGTTCCAGGCCAAGGAGGACGGCATGGTCAAGGTGGTGCTCAAGCCCGAGCTCGGCGCCAGCGGCACGCGGTCATGACCTCTCGGGACCCGGAGCGCCCCCCTCGCACCTCCGCCTGGTGGGGCCGCCGGGGCCTCACCCCGGACGCCGCGGCACCGGCTCCGGACGCGCTGCCCGGTGCAGCCGACGTGCTCGTCGTCGGCGCCGGCCTCACCGGGCTGTGCACCGCGGTCCTCCTCGCGAGGGCCGGCCACCCGCCGGTCGTCGTCGAGGCGCGGGCCGTCGGGGCCGGGACGACGGGCCACAGCACCGCGAAGCTGAGCCTGCTCCAGGGCTCGGTCCTCCAGCGGATCCATGCCCACGCGGGTCCGGAGGTGGTGGCCGCCTACGTGCGTGCCAACCGCGCCGGGCAGCTGTGGCTCCTCGAGGAGCTGCGCAAGCGGCACGTCGACGTCCAGGCCCACCTCGCGGTGTCGTATGCCGTGACGGCGCAGGGCGCGCGCAAGGTCACGCGCGAGGCGGAGGTCGCCCGGGACGCGGGACTGGCCGTCGAGGACCTCACGGATGCCGGGTTGCCGTTCTCGGTGCGAGCGGCCATCGGACTGCGCGACCAGGCGCAGTTCGACCCCCTCGACGTGGTCGACGCGCTGCGTGACGAGCTGCTCGAGCTCGGCGGGACGCTCGTCGAGGGCACCCGCGTCACGGGCGCCTCGTGGTCGCGGCCCTGGCGGGTGGCCACGACGAGCGGCGAGGTCGTCGCCACCCGGCTCGTCCTCGCGACGCAGTACCCCGTGCTCGACCGCGGCCTGCACTTCGCGCGGCTGCGACCGAACCGCTCGTACGCGATCGCCTACCGGGTGCCCCCTGGTGTCGAGGTCCCCCGGGCCATGTACCTGTCCCTGGACGAGCGCACCCGCTCGGTGCGCACCGCACCCGACCGCGACGGGGAGCTGCTCGTCGTCGGTGGGAACGGCCACGCGACCGGCCGGGGCGGGTCCACCCGCGCCCAGGTCGACGAGCTGGACGCCTGGGCGCGGGAGCACTTCGGGGTGGGCGAGGCGGTGTGGTCGTGGTCGGCGCAGGACTATCAGACCTCGCGACAAGTGCCCAGCGTCGGTGCCATCCCGGGCACGGACGGCTCCCTCCTCGTCGCCACCGGGTTCGACAAGTGGGGCATGACCAATGCCGCCGCGGCTGCCCATGTGCTCGCCGGCGACCTCCTCGGCGAGCCTCCGGAGTACGCGTCGGGGCTGCGCTCCGTGGGCGTGAGCCCTCGGGACGTCGCCGCGTCGTTGCGCCACAACGGCTCGGTCGGGTTCCGCTGGGTGGCCGACCGGGTGGTCCGAGCCCTGCCGGGTGCGCAGCATGCCCCGCCGGCCGAGGGTGAGGGCCGCGTCGAGGGCGGTCCACTCGGCCCGACGGCCGTGTCCACCGTCGACGGCCGCACCTGCCGGGTCAGCGCCGTGTGCACCCACCTCGGCGGTGTGGTGTCGTGGAACGACGCCGAGAGAAGCTGGGACTGTCCACTGCACGGGTCACGGTTCACGGCCGACGGCACGCGCCTGGAGGGCCCCGCGACCAAGGACCTGGCGCGCGAGCGGTAGCGGCTGAGGCGAAGGCGCGAGGGCAGCGGCTCCCAGGGCGGAGGCGACGGAGGCGGCCCGGGGAGTACGTTGGGAGCAGCCCGACGAGCGGGTGCTCGGGCACGGCGTGCGGAGCTGTGGGGAGGATCAGGTGGCTGAAGTCGACGACCTCCTCACCCGCCTCGCCCAGGGGATCGTGGAGGGAGCCCATGACGGTGTGCCCCTCCCCGCGCGGATGTGCCGGGCGGCCACCCGTGTGCTGGGCTGCGACGGCGGCGCCATCACCCTCGCGTACACCCGGCCCGAGCGAGTGACCCTCTGCACCACCGACGACGCGGCGCTCGTCATCGAGGAGCAACAGGACGTGCTGGGCCAGGGTCCCGGGCCGGAGGCCTTCACCACCGGTGGCTACGCCCGGCTCGAGATCCTCACTCCCGACGACGACCCGGACCCCCGGTGGCCCCTCCTGGAGTCCGCCGAGCTCACCGGCCTGGCGCCCCTCGTCGTGCACGCCCTGCCGATCGGGGAGGGCGACCAGGTCATCGGGGTCCTGACACTGCACACCGGACGAGCCGGCGACGAGCTGGACCTCGACGCCGCTGCGACCGTCACGAGGGTCCTGGCCGCAGCCCTGGCTGCCGACGGTGCGACCCAGCACGAGGCAGGACAGGGTCCCTGGGCGGAGCGCGCGGAGGTGCACCAGGCGACGGGGATGGTCGTCGCCCAGCTCCGCGTCCCGGAGGACGACGCCCTGGCTCTCATCCGCGCCCACGCCTACTCGCACGACCAGAGCGTCGGCAAGAGTGCCCACGACGTCCTCAGCCACCGGTTGACCTTCTCAGCCACCCCCCAGCAGGAGATCGAGTCCACATGAGCGCCATCACCGTGTCCGACCTGCTCGCCGGCGCCGCGGCCAGCATGGTGTCCGGCGCCCCGGACGTCACCGGCGCCCTGGCGGCCCTGCTGAGCGGGGTGACCGACGTCGTCCCCGCGGATGCCGCTGCGGTGCTGGTCGAGACCGAGACGGGGACGCTCGAGGTCCTCGCCGCGACGAGCCACCGGGTCGCCGACCTCGAGATGTACCAGGTGCAGGCCGACGAAGGGCCGTGCATCGACAGCATCCGCACCTCGGCGGCGGTCACCGAGTCGGGCACCGAGGCGATCCTCGCCCGGTGGCCGGTGACCGGACGGGCGATCGTCGCGTCCGGGTACGCCGCCGTCGCCACCGCTCCCCTGCACTGGCACGGCCGGTGCTTCGGCGCCCTCAACCTCTTCCGCGTCGAGGCGTGGCCGGACGGCACGGGCACCCTGGACTGCCAGCCCTTCGCGGATGCCGCCACGATGCTCATCGTCAGCACCCACCTCGCCGAGAAGGACCTCACGGTCAGCCTTCGGGAGGCGCTGGAGGCCCGGGCGGTCGTCGAACGGGCGAAGGGGGCCCTGGCCCAGGCGCGCTCGCTCGAGATGCCCGAGGCGTTCGACGCCCTCGTCCGCCTCGCGGAGCAGGAGCGGCTGTCGCTCGGCGAGGCCGCACACCGGGTCATGGAGCAGGCCCGGGGCGGCACCCTGCGCTAGCTAGCGGTGGGTCGTCGGTATCTCGTTGTTCCGTCGCGCGGCCCGGTCGCCCAGCGTGCTCAGCAGGTCGACGACCCGGGAGGCCAGCCGTTCCCTGGCAGCCTTCCCCTCCACCCCCGGCGCAGCCGTCGACAGCGGGTCCCGGGCCCGGGTCGCCGGTCCCGGGAGCAGCCGGCTGGCGAGGCCGAGCCCGCGCACCGTGGTCGCCGGGGCGAGCCCGTGAACGCGCCTGGCGACCATCGTCAGGGGGGTCAGCTCGACCGTGGGCCGGCCCTTCAGGACCCCGGACACGATCCTGCGCGCGGCCCGCTCCGCGGAGATGCTCAGGCCGGGCAGGGATGCCGCGGGGGCGAACCACGCGTAGTCGGCCTCCGGGGCGTCGACGAACCGCGCGTGGACGTGGCCCCCGGTGCGCATCAGCCCGGGGGTCACCGCGGTCACCGTGACACCGGTGCCGGCGAGCTCGGCGTGGAGGCCCTCGGCGAGGCCCACGGCACCGAACTTCGCCACCGAGTAGGGAACGAGGCGCGGGACGGCGACGAGGCCGCCGACGGAGCTGACGATGCCCAGGCGACCGTGGCCGGCATCCCTCATCGACGGGAGCACGGCGAGCGCGAGGTGCACCGGCCCCCAGAGCATCGTGTCGACCGCGTCCTGGTAGTGGCCGAGGGTGAGGGCGTCGACATGTCCGACCTGGATGACGCCGGCCACATGGAGTGCGACGTCGAGCCGCCCCTCGTGCGTGAGGACGTCGTCGACGAGGGCCGCGACGGCATCCGGGTCACGTACGTCGCAGACATGGGGGACGAAGGCCGGGCCCTCCGGCTCGGAGGACTCGGTCGACGTCGACCGCAGCAGGCTGCGGGCGGCCTCCTCGAGCTCCGCGGCGTCCCGGGCGCAGCCGTGGACCACGAAGCCGCGGTCGATGAGCTCCCCCGCCACGAGGAGGCCCAGGCCGCGGGAGGCGCCGAGGACGAGCGCGACGCCGGCCCGGGGCGTCTCAACCCCGGGCACGGCGTCGACCGAGGAGGTCACCGACGGTCGGCGACCCGGTCGTCGACGGCCGTGCGGCGCGTCGTGAGGAAGCCGAGCGCGATCATGCCCACACCGAGCACGAAGTGCAGCCAGTCGTCGGCGGTGTTCATCGGGACGACGTTGGCGCCGGAGTCCTTGTCGATGAGCAGGCCGTAGAGCCAGAGCACAAGGTAGACCGCGCCACCGACGAGCAGGTACGTGCGGGCCGAGTCGACGCGTCGCGCCATGGCGATGCCGGCGGCGCCGAAGAGCAGGTGGACGAGGTTGTGCAGGATCGACACCTGGAAGACGCCCGAGCAGCTTGGCCTCCGACTCGTGGCCGGCCAGGCTGAGATCTCCGTAGTCCGTGGTGATCCCCGGGATGAAGCCGAGGATGCCGACGACGAGGAACACGACACCGACGGCGAGAGCTGCCTTCTGCACCGCCGTCCTCGCAGTCCGCGTCGTGGTGCCGGCGGTGGAGTGGGTGGACATGGATCCTCCTGTGCGATGAGACGGATGGTCGTGGATGCCGGTACCCCGCGGTTCCCCGCCCCACACCTGCACCGACGCGACGGTTCCCCCACCGCTTCGGGGGTACGAAGGAGCCGTCAGGAGCGCCATCGCCGATGTCGGCAGGAGGAGGACCGCATGGCCCGCGCCCACGCACGGCACCGGAAGAGCCGGACCACGAGCAGCACGCGAGAGGGCGGGCTGCCACGCCGGGTCGTCGTCACCGGGGGGGCCGGTTTCCTCGGCAGCCACCTGTGTACGGCCCTCGTCGACCAGGGCGCCGAGGTCGTGGCCCTCGACAGCTTCGTCACCGGGTCCCCGGGCAACGTGGCCCACCTCCTCCACGCCCCTGGTTTCCGGCTCCTGCGCTGTGACGTCACCGACTTCGTGCACGTCCCCGGTCCGGTGGACCTCGTGCTCCACTTCGCCTCGCCGGCCTCGCCCGTCGACTACCTGCGGATGCCGGTCGAGACCCTCAAGGTGGGCTCACTCGGCACATGGCACGCTCTGGGCCTCGCCAAGGACAAGGGCGCCCGCTTCGTCCTCGCGTCGACCTCGGAGGTCTACGGCGACCCGCAGTGCCACCCCCAGCCGGAGAGCTACTGGGGCCACGTGAACCCGATCGGCCCGCGCGGTGTCTACGACGAGGGCAAGCGGTTCGGGGAGGCCCTCACCACGGCGTACCGGGACCACGAGGGCGTCGACACGGGAATCGTCCGGATCTTCAACACGTACGGTCCCCGGATGCGCCCGCACGACGGACGGGCCATCCCGACCTTCATCCGGCAGGCGCTGCTCGGAGACCCGCTCACGGTGGCGGGCGACGGCGCCCAGACGCGGTCGGTCTGCTTCGTCGACGACCTCGTGAGAGGTGTCCTGGCCTTCGCGGCGAGCGGGCACCCCGGGCCGGTGAACCTCGGCAACCCCGAGGAGCTCACGGTCCTCCGCATCGCCGAGGACGTCCTGGCCGCCGTCGGGTCCGCCTCCGCGATCGAGCACATCGACCTCCCGGTCGACGACCCGAAGGTCCGCCGTCCGGACACGACCCTGGCCGAGGAGCTGCTCGGCTGGCGGCCGCGAGTCCCGTGGAGCGAGGGTCTCGCGCGGACGGTGGAGTGGTTCCGTCAGGCGTCGCTGGAGGACGAGTCGGCCGCCGCCGCCGTTCGCGGATCGGCACGGACGGCCTGACCGTCCCGCAGGAGGCGTTCTGCCTCCTCGAGCACGTCTGCGACGCCGACCGCCGCGAGGCGCTCGTCGACCTCGTCGCCGTGTGGGTCACCCGGGCGGAGCTCCTCAGGGCCCCCCCGCCACAGGACGCGGTGGAGGTGGCCGTCCACCCGGGGTCCCCACAACGTCGGTGAGACCGGTCCGAAGAGCGTGACCGACGGTGTCCGGAAGGCCGTCGCGAGGTGCGCCACCCCGGTGTCACCGCTGAGCAGGAGGCGCGCCGTTCCCACCGTCCGGGCCAGCGCGGCGAACGTCTCCCGGCCGCAGCGGTCCTCGACGGCGGCGGCTCCCGCCACCGTCGCGCACCGGCCGGCCTCGGCACGGGTGCCGGTGACGACGACCTCGCGGCCCTGCGCAGCGAGGGCCGCGGCCACTGCGGCCCAGCGCTCCACCGGCCAGCACCGGGACGCCGACGCGGCGCCAGGGTGCACGACCACGTGACCGGCGCGCGGGCCCGGCTCGGGGAGGCGCAGGTCCTCGGCCGTCGCCGGCCCGCCCGCCGACGTGCTCAGCCGGATCCACCGGTCGACCTCGTGCTCGTCCGGGCGCCACGGTAGGCCCGTCGTGGCTCGCCTCCTCGTTGGCGAACGCGACGAGCCGGCCGGCGCCGAGCCGGGCGAGCAGGCGGTGGCTCTGCGGGCCGCGGCCGTGCAGGTTGACGGCCACGGCCGGCCGCCCCACCGACGTGAGGAACCTGGGCTGCTCCCGAGAGCCGTCGACGCTCGACGGTGTCGTCGACGACACCCAGGGACGCGAGCCAGTGGCTGAGGGCGGCCGGAGCGGCGAGGGTGAGGCGCGACCCCGGCCAGGCACGCCGCAACCCCCTCAGGGCCGGGACCGCGGTGAGCAGGTCACCCAGCCCGAGGGCGCGCAGCACGAGGACGTGGGTCACGGCCAGGAGGGCTCCGTCGAGGTGGCGACGACGAGCTCCCGCACCTCGCAGCCCGCGCGGCTGCTGCAGGGCGACCAGCACTGCCGCGGCGACGTCGTCGGGGTCGTTGAGCACGGCATCCGGCCCGGGGCGGTACTGCTCGGTGCGCCCGTCGAAGAACCGGGTCCGCATGCCACCCGGCACGAGCAGGGTGACGCCCACCCGACCGGCGAGCTCCGCGGCGAGGGCGCGGGTGAACCCGACGACCCCGAACTTGCTGGCGCAGTATGCCGTCGCGTCACCCACCGCTCGCAGACCGAGCGTCGAGGCGACCGTGACGACCCGGCCTCCGCGTGCCTCGAGGTGGGGAAGGGCCGCCCGGACGACGGCCGCGGTGCCGAAGAGGTTGACCCGGACCACCCGCTCCCAGTCCTCCGTGCTGACCGAGGACAGCGGCCCGCACGCGTCGGTGCCGGCGGCCGTGACGACGGCGTCCGGAGGGCCGACCGCCGCGACGAGGTCGTCGACCGCGGCGGCCGCGGCGGCGGAGTCCGACAGGTCCGCGACCGCGTGCGCCAGGCCGGCATCCTCCGGGGGGACGAGGTCGATCACCGCCGGGGTTCCACCCGCCTTGGTCACCGCGGCGACCACGGCGGCGCCGAGGCCGCTCGACCCACCGGTGACGAACACCGTGCCCACCGAGGGCGAGACGGGGAGGGGGGAGGTGGTGCTCACAGGTGATCTCCTGACTCGATGGACTGCAGGGAGGCGGTCGTCGACCGACCCGAGAGGTAGGGGAGGAGGACGACGCGGCCACCCCAGGAGCGGACGACCCCCGCCTCGGGGAGGTCGGCGTCCTCGTAGTCGCCGCCCTTGGCCCAGACGTCGGGGCGGATCCGCCGCAGCACCCGGCTCGGGTCGTCCTCGTCGAAGACCACGACGGCGTCCACGCACGAGAGGCCGAGCAGGACCCGGGCCCGGTCGTCGTGGGAGTGCACCGGACGGGCCGGCCCCTTGAGGCGGCCGGACCGAGGCGTCGGAGTTCAGCAGGACGACGAGCCCGTCGCCCAGGGCACGCGCCGCCTGCAGCGTGGCGACGTGCCCGGCGTGGAGGACGTCGAAGCACCCGCCGGTGGCGACGAGGGCCCCGCCTCGCCGGCGCAGGTCGCGCACGAACGACTCCGCCGCCTCGGAGGTCACCGGCTCGTCGCGTCGAAGGGGAGGACCGGCGGCGACAGCCGGCCCGTCGGGCGGACGCGGTCCCGCGGACGCCACCGGCCGGATGCCGGACGCCCCGCCGGACGCGACGAACTCACCGGCCCGTGCCACCGCGTCGATGACCGCCTCGCTCGTCGTGCGGCCGTGGGCCAGGGCGGCCGCCGCGGCGCCGGCGAAGCGGTCGCCGGCCCCGCAGGTGTCACCGGATGCCGGGACCGCGGGTGCGAAGAGCGGTTCGCTCGCCGTCGTGGCGACCCACGCCCCCCGGTGCCCAGCAGTCACGGCGACGGCAGCGGCGGACCACCGTTCCACGAGGCCTCGGGCGACGACGTCACCGGTCGCGTCCGGCATCCGGGCCCACGTCCTGGCCTCCGTGAGGTTGGGTGTCACGAGGGCACACCCCTCGACGGGATCCGCGCCCCGCGGATGCGGGATCCCACACCACCGGGCGTCTCCTGGCTCGCCGCGCGAGGGCGGCGCGAACCGTCGGGTCCGCGCTCACGCCGCCTCCGTAGCACGAGACGAGCACGACGTCCGCCTCGGCCACCGCCACCTCACCCTCCGGCGGAAGCCCGCCGACCGGACGGCCGGGGCCTCCGGTGTCGATCCGGGCGATCGACTGGCCACCGGCCCGCACGCGGGTCTTGACCCTCGTCGCCCCCTCGTGACCCATCGCGATGACCCGCACCCCCACGGAGTGGAGCAGCTCGGACAGCTCCCGTCCGTCCGCGTCGCGTGCGAGCGGCGCGACGAGCGTGACGTCGACACCGTCGCGCGCTGCGAGCAGCGCGGTGAGACCCGCACCGCCCGGCCGTGCGGACACCGTGTCGACGTCCACGACCGGCGCCGGGGCGTCCGGGCAGACCCGGTCGACGTGCCCGTGGACGTCGCGGTCCAGGAGGCAGTCACCGACGACGACGACGTGGCGGCGGTTCACGAGACCTGCCGGCACACGGGCCCGGCCTCCATGAGACCGCGCGCGGCCAGGGCATCGTCGAGGGCAGCGCACAGCGCGTGGATCGCGACGAGCTGGACCTCCTGCACGGCGGCGGTGCTCGGTGCGTCGACGACGACCGCCTCGTCGGCGAGGCCGGTGAGAGGGTTCGGGCCGGGGCCGGTGAGCGACCACACCTGGAGGCCCCGGTCGATCCCGCGCTTGGCGGCGTGGAGGACGTTGCTGCTCGTGCCGCTCGTGGAGAGCAGCACGAGCACGTCACCGGGGCGACCGTGCGCCTCGACCTGCCGGGCGAACACCTCGTCGGGACCGTAGTCGTTGAGGATCGCCGTGAGGCTCGAGGTCTCCGCGCACAGCGCGATAGCCGACAGCGGCCGGCGGTCGGTGAAGCACCGACCCACGAGCTCCGCGGTGAGGTGCTGCGCCTCCGCCGCACTGCCACCGTTCCCCACGGCGAGCAGGCGACCGCCTCCCACGAGCGTGGTGGCCAGCCGTTCACCCCAGGACCTGATCCGGTCGGACTGGCCCAGCAGGGACCGCATGCCGCCGTCCACCTCCGGGCTGTGCTCGTGCAGCCAGGAGCGCTGCGGTGGCTCGGGCGCGGGCCGGGCGGCGGTGAGCTCGAGCACCCCTTCGGTTCGCGCCGCGACGACGGACCAGTCGAACAGCTCGACCGCACGCTCACGTGCCCGGCGGCCCATCCGCGCCGCCCCGTCGGGGTCCGCCAGCAGACCCCGCACTGCGGAGACCAGGGCCGCCACGTCGCGAGCGGGGACGAGGCGCCCCGAGACGCCGTCCTCGACGGAGTCCAGGAGACCTCCGACGGCACTGCCGACGAGGGGACGGCCGCACGCGGCGGCCTCCAGGGGGGTGATGCCGAACGGCTCGTACCACGGCACGGCGAGGACGACGTCGGCCGAGCGGTAGATCGCCGGCATCGCCTCGTGGGGCCGCTGGCCGGTGAGCACCAGACGGTCGCCCACGCCGAGCTCCTCGGCGAGCGCCCGGAGGCGCCGGGCCTCGGGGTCGGCCTCGAGCCGCTCCACCGGCGGACCGCCGACGACGACCAGCTCGGCATCCGGGAGGTGCGGGAGGGCCCTCACCGCGAGGTCGAAGCCCTTGCGCTCGACGAGCCGGCCGACGACCAGCAGCCGTGCTCGGCGACCACCCGGGAGGCCGTGGTCCCAGGCCGGGCCGGACGGTGAGAAGTGCGCGGTGTCGACACCGCACGGGACGACGTGGACGTGTGCCGTCCGGACGCCCATGTCGGCGAGCTCCTCCACCTCGTCGCGGCACGTCGCGATGACGGCATCCGCCTCCTGCGCGATCCACCGCTCGAGCTCGAGCCGCTCGGGCGGGCTCGGGTCGGCCTCACGCTGGTGACGCCGCTTGACGCTCCCGAGGGCGTGGAACGTCTGCGCCACCGGAACCCCGCGTGCGCGCCCGGCCCGCAGGGCCGCGAGGCCGGACATCCAGAAGTGGGCGTGCACGACGGCGGGGTCGCCGGTGCGCTGCCAGTCCTCGGCCATCCAGTCGGCGAAGGCGTCCATGTGCGGAAGCAGGTCGTCCTTCGGCACGACGTGCGGCGGACCCACGGGCACGTGCACGACGCACACGCCGGGCGCGACGGCGACCCGCTCGGGAAGGGCAGCGTCGTCACGTCGGGTGTAGACCTGCACCTCGTGTCCCAAGCGGGCCAGACCCAGCGCCAGCTCGGCGACGTGGACGTTCTGGCCGCCCGCGTCCGCCTCGCCGAGCGCCGCGAGCGGGCTGGCGTGTTCCGACACCATGGCGATCCTCACGCTGTTACCTCCTTCAGAACCTGGTCCCAGTCGAGGAGGAACCGGGTGAGGGAGTACCGGTTGAGGGCGTGTGACCGCGCCACCTGTCCCCTCGCCCGCGCCTCCTCCGGGTCGGCGAGCAGGTGCCGGGCGGTCGCCCGGAGCCGAGCCAGGTCGTTGGTGACGAGTCCGGCGCCCTCCGGCACCGCCTCGGGGGTCTCCGTCGTGGACAGGGCGAGCACCGGCATCCCGATCGTCATCGCCTCGATGAGCGACAGGCCGAGGCTGGTCCAGCGGTAGGGATGGAAGTAGACCCGGTGACGGGCCATGGCGTCGTGCAGCTCGTGCTGGCCGAGGCTGTGGCACCGGCTCCGGTCCAGGCCGGGCAGCGACCGCTCCTCCGCGAGCGCGCCGAGCTCGTCCGTGCCGAGACCGTAGACGGACACCGGGAGACAGCGGGCGACGTCGAGGACGAGGTCGCTGCCCGCGACACGCCACCGTCTGACCGGCTCGTTGACGACCACCGCGAGGGAGGCGTCGGTGCCGCTGTACCTCGGACCCGGGTCGGGGATGCCGTGCTCCACGACGATGGTCGGCCGTCCCCCGCAGTCCCAGGCCATCGCGTTGAACCCCGTGACGTGGACGACCGGCACGTCGTGCAGCCGGGGGTCGCGCAGCACCGGATGCTCGCTGCGCACCGCGTGCTCGGTGGGGGCGTTGTGCTCCAGGTACACCGCGGGCAGGTCGGTTCCCACCCGGCGACCGGTCCAGCGCTCGACGAGGTCGACCTCGTGCGGCCGCTGGAGGACGACGACGTCGATCTCCTCCTCGCGCAGCGCCCCGGGCGTCACCTCCCGGGCCCGCGCGGGCCAGTCCCAGGTCTGCGCCCGGCCCCGCCCGTCGGGCCCCCGCCCGGGGACTGCCGGCAGGAGGTAGTCGTGCTCGCCCGAGACGAACGAGGTGAGGTAGGAGCCGTGGACGTGCCACACGAGGATCTTCACGACACCTCCAGTGCCGGGGCCGGGACGCCGGCGACCGATCGAACCGCCTCGACGACGTCCCGGCCGGTGACCGAGGTCGTGCAGGGGTGCCCGCTCACCGGGCAGGTCCTCGCCCGGGTGAGCCGGCAGGGTGCCTCCTGGTCCCCCAGCCGAACGGTCGGCACGCCCCAGGGGCGCCACCGCTCCCACGGGACGACCGGCGCGAAGACACTGACCACGGGGGTCCCCACGGCCGCGGCCAGGTGCGCCGGCCCGGTGTTGCCCACGACGACGGCAGCGGCGCCCGAGAGCACTCCGGCGAGCTCGGCGAACGACGTGCGACCGGTGAGGTCGGTGCCGGTGCTCGGGGTGACCTCTCGTCCGACCTGCTCCTCGCCCGGAGCGCCGGTCACGACGACGGACCACCCCTCGGCAGCCAGGGCAGCGGCGTGAACGGCCGCCCGTTCCACCCCGATCGCGCGGGTGGGGACGGAGGCGGTGGGATGCAGCACGACGTAGTGGCTCCCCAGGTGAGCCGGGGCGGGCGGGTGCAGGACGCGGAGGCGGTCGTCGCCGGTCCGGGGGTGGCCCGCCGCCTCGACGAGGGCGCACATCGCCTCGACCTCGTGCCCTCCGCCGAAGCCGGGGTCGTCGCCTCCCTGGACGCCGGCGGTGGCGGACGTCGAGGAGGGAACCGGGGAAGTCGTCGCTCGTCCCGACGACACGGGGCACGCCCGCCCACCGGGCGAGGAGGGCCATCGGAAGCGGGCTCTGGTGGTACGAGGTCAGGACGACCACCTCGTCGTAGCGGCCACGACGGACGAGGTCCAGCACCTCGTCGAGGAGGTGAGGAGCCGGCGCCACGGGCTGCCGGCCCGCCCACGGCGCCTCGGCGACGAGGACCTCGTCGACGTCCGGCAGCAGCGCCGCGGCGCCCGCACCGGCCGGCGAGACGAGCAGGTCGACGACCGCGCCCGCTGCGAGCTGTCGCACTGCCGGCCCGGCGAGCAGGACGTCGCCCTCGCTGTCCAGGCGGACGGCGAGGACACGAGGGGTGCGCGAGGAGTCAGGCACGAGCCCACTCCAGGACCAGGTCCACGGCTCGGGCCAGGTCGGGGGCGACGACGGGTGCGGCGGCGACCTCCTCGGCCCGGGTCGCCGACGTCGGCACGAGCACCGACCGGGCCCCGGCCGCATGCGCCGCCTCGGCATCCGCACCGATGTCACCGACGACGACGCACTCCTCGGCCCGCACGCCGATCGACCGTGCCGCGGCGATGACCATCCCGGGACGCGGCTTGCGGCAGGCGCAGCCGTCCTCGGGTCCGTGGGGACACACCTGCCAGGTCTCGAAGGGTCCCAGCCGCGCGTCGACCGCCGCGTCGACGGCATCGACCTGCTCCCGGGTGAGCAGCCCGCGAGCGATGCCGGACTGGTTGCTCACGACGCCGAGTCGGAGGCCGGCGCCACGCAGCCGGTCGAGCGCCTCCTTGGCGCCGGCCACGGGGTCGACCGCCGCAGGGTCGCCGTTGTAGGGGACGTCCTGGACGAGCGTGCCGTCCCTGTCGAGGAGCACCGCACGAGGCGGTGGGGGCCAGGGCCGTGCGGAGCGGTGCTGCCACCACCCGCGCGCCCGGTACCACGTCGCCGCGGCCGGGATGACGGCGCTGGTCCACACCATGGTGAGCACCTCACCCGGGTCGCGCGGTCCAGGGGTCACCCTCCGACGGAGGAGGTCACCGGTGTGCGCGAGGTATGCCGCACCGCCCACGGCCATGGCGACCCTCGCCGTGGCGGAGCCACTCCGACGTGGCGCGGCCGCCACGGCGAGGCCGGCGGCCACCGTCGCCGCCAGGTGCCGCCGGAAGAGCCCGCGGCCCGTCGCCGCGAGCGCCCGCCAGTGCGCGCCGTGGAGTCTGCGCATGAGCGCGTCGTCGGCGTTCCCCCGCTGCGAGCGCACACTCGCGGCCGGTCCCGCGGGCCGCACGGGGTGGAGGACCTCCCGGGTGCCGACCGCGAGGGTCCAGCCCGCCCGGCCGATCCGGAGGGCGAGGTCCGCGTCCTCGCGGTACGCCCGGGGGAACCGCTCGTCGAACCCGCCCACGGCGAGGAGTGCCCGGCGGCGGTACACCATGTCGGCCGTCGCCCAGCGGGCGCTCTCGAGCCCCGCGGTGGAGCGTTCCCAGTCCGTGGGCCGACGGTCCGTGGGCAGCGGCACGCGGATCCTGCCCTGCGAGCCGGCATCCGCCGAGCCGAGGCGCTCGAGGTCGGCGACGAGGGAGGCCGCCCATCCCTGCGGGACGACGACATCGTCGTCGAGGAAGGCGATCCACTCCGTCGTCGCGAGCCGCCAGCCGAGGTTGCGCGCCGCCGCGGGTCCCCTCCCCCAGCTGCGTACCACCCGCAGGGGGAACGGCCACGTCGACCGCGCGACCAGGGGCGGCCCGGGCTCCGGGCGGTCGTCGACGACGACGACCTCCTCGGGCAGCCGGCCCTCCTGCGCCGCCAGGGCGGTGAGGAGCACGGCGAGACTGGGACGTCCGACGGTCGGGACGACGACGGCATACCGCGGAGCGAGGACGCCCGTCACGAGTCACCCCCGGCGAACACGGCGGCTCGACGCACGAGGTGAGGGCCGAGGACGAGGGCGTCCACGGGTGCGGAGCCGAAGAGCTCCAGCGCGTCGCGGGGGTCGTCCACCATCGGTCGGCCCGCCGTGTTGAGGCTGGTGTTGACGACGACGGGCAGCCCGGTCCGCGCCTCGAAGGCGCGCAGGAGCGCCGCCACCCTCGGCGTCGTCGCGTCGTCGATGGTCTGCACCCTCGCGGTGCCGTCGACGTGGACGACTGCGGGAATCCGCTCCCGCCAGGCGGGGGCGACCCGGTGGACGAAGAGCATGTAGGGGCTGGGAAGCGGCCCGTCGAGGAAGATCTCCGCGGCCCGCTCGAGCAGCACCATCGGGGCGACCGGGCGGAACTGCTCGCGGCCCTTGACGTCGTTGAGCCGCTCGAGGTTGGCGGCCCTCCCCGGGTGGGCCAGGAGGGACCGGTGGCCGAGGGCCCGCGGGCCGAACTCGCTACGGCCGTCGAACCACCCGACGACGCCGTCTGCGGCGAGGACGTCGGCGACCTCACCGGCGAGGTCCTCCGGGGTCGTGAACGGGACGGCCGCCCGCCGCAGCCAGGCGGCGAGGTCGTCGTCGCGCCACTGCCGCCCGAGCGCCGCCGTGACCATCGGCTCGGCCGAGGAGCCGTCCCCGGCGTGGACGTGGAGGGCCGCGCCCAGGGCCGTGCCGGCATCCCCCGCGGCCGGCTGCACCCAGACCTCCTCGAAGGCCGTCTCACGCCAGATCCGGCTGTTCGCCACGCAGTTGAGCGCGGTGCCGCCCGCCATGGTGAGCACCCGGTCCCCGGTCCGGTCGTGCAGCCACGTGGCGAGCTCGACGAGGAGCTCCTCCAGCCGGGCCTGCACCGAGCAGGCGAGGTCCGCGTAGAGCGGGGGCCAGTCGTCCTCGCCGCCTGACCGGCGCGGCGCGAAGGACGACCAGTCGGGCAGCGGCGCCTCGAACCCCCCGTCCGGCGTCGCCCGGATGGTCTCGCGCAGCGCGTCGAGGTGGACCGGCCGGCCGTAGGAGGCGAGGGCCATGACCTTGTACTCGTCGCTGGAGCGGAGGAACCCGAGGTGCTCGGTCAGCGACTCGTAGAGCAGGCCCAGCGAGTGGGGGAGCGCCTGGGCCGCGAGGGGCTCGAGGCGACCGCCCTCGTAGTGGCCGGCGAGGTGGCTCGCCTGCTCCCCACGGCCGTCGAGCACGAGCACGCTGCAGGGTCGGCCCGCCGCCTCGATCGGCGCGGCGAGTGCGGCCGAGGCGGCGTGGGCCACGTGGTGGGGAACGAAGCGGACCCGCTCGCGGTCCAGGCCGGGCAGCGCCGTCGCGAGGAAGCCCGGCGCCGCCTCCGCGTACATGCGGCGGAGGGCATCCCAAGGGTCCTCGAGGCCCATGTCCTCCGCCGGCTTGGCGAGGGCGGGGTCGAAGGAGTACGCCACCGCGTCGAGGTCCTGCGGGCGGATTCCGGCCTCGTCGAGGCACCACCGCATCGCCTGTTCGGGCAGCTCCCAGGCCGAGAAGGGCACCGGCCGCTTCCCGTGCTTTCGCCGCGAGAAGCGCTCCTCCTCGGCTGCTCCCACGACCCGGCCGTCGACGACGAGCGCGGCCGAGGGGTCGTGGAAGATCGCGTTGACTCCGAGTACTCGCATGGGGAACCACTACCCGGGGAAGCGCTTCTCACTCCACCGAAGTGAGCCGCTTCTGCTCCCCGGCGGTTTGGCGTCGTTCGGCAGCGGGCACAGACGGGCATGACCCAGACCTCGACCCTGCCTGACACCTCCAGCCCCGGTGGCCCCGGCGACGCGGTCGAAGCCCGGGTTGACAGCGTTGTCAGCCGCGCCAGGGCCGCCGCACCCGGATGGCGGCGTACGGAACCGGCCGAGCGGGCCGCGCACCTGCGAGAGGCGGCGAGTGCCGTCCGCGCGGCCGCGGACGAGCTCGCGGACCTCCTGTGCTCCACGACCGGCCGGCTGCACGCCGAGGCCCGCTCCTCGGCCCTGGTTGCGGCCGACCTCCTCGACGAGGCGGCCGTGGCCGGCCTGGTGAGCGGGCGGGCACTCCCCGGAGGTCCAGGGGCCGTCGATCTCGTGCGCCCGGAGCCACGTGGCGTCGTCGGGGTCATCACCCCGTGGAACGACCCCTACCCGGCCGCCGCCGGCCTCGTCGCGGCCGCGCTCGTCACGGGCAACACCGTCGTCCACAAGCCCTCGGAACGCAGCGCCGCACCGGGACGCCGGCTCACCGACCTCGTCTCCGGGTCCCTCCCCGACGGCGTGCTCGAGGTCGTCGAGGGGGATGCCGTCGCTGGCGCCGCGCTCGCCGCGCACCCGTCGGTCGACATGGTCGCCCACATCGGCAGCAGCGCCGCCGGGCAGTCCGTGCGGCTCGCCTGTGCGCGGCGCGGCGCCGCCTGCATCACGGAGAACGGTGGCAAGGACGCGCTCATCGTCGACGCGGATGTCGACCCGGTCTGGGCCGCCGAGCAGGTCGCGGTCGGTGCCTTCACGAACGCCGGCCAGCTCTGCACCTCCGTCGAGCGCGTCTACGTGCACGCCTCCGTGGCGGACGCGGTGCTCGACGAGCTCGTGCGCAGGGCCGAGGCCCTCGTCGTCGGCGACCCCGCTGACCCGGAGTCGACCATGGCGCCTCTGGTGGACGCGCGCGCTCTGCAGACGGTGGACCACCACGTGCAGGACGCCGTGCGACGCGGCGCCCGCGTGCTCACCGGCGGCCGGGCACTCCCGGCCACGCCGACGGCATACGCCCCCACCGTCCTCGTCGACTGCACCGACGACATGCTCGTGCTCACGCGAGGAGACCTTCGGGCCCGTCGCCGCCGTCGCCGTGGTGGCGTCCTGGGAGGAGGCGCTCGAGCGCGCCGCCGGCGGCCGCTACGGCCTGGCCGCCACGGTGCTCACGGACGACAGCCGCCATGCCCTCGAGGCGATCGACCGGCTGGAGGTGGGCACCGTCAAGGTCAACGCCGTCTTCGGGGGCGCCCCGGGCGGGTCGGCCGACCCCCGGCGGGACAGCGGAGGCGGCGCCGGCTACGGTCCGGACCTGCTGCGGGAGATGGTCGTGCTCAAGGCGGTGCACTGGGAGCCCGCTCCGGTGGGATCCGCCGTCCCGGAAGCACCCGCCGCGGAGAGCTGACGGTGGAGCGCTCGCCGGCCCCACAGCGGATCGAGGCGGAGCTCGTCATCCCGGTTCGGTGGGACGACGCCGACCCCGAGCGGGAGGCCGAGTTCGAGGTGGCACCTCGGAAGGCTCGGGGGTTCTGTGACGTCACCGTCGTCGACGGTCCGAGGGCACCTGCGCTGGACGACGCCGACCTCGTCCTCCCGCAGAACTACCCGACGTCCCTCCCGTGGTGGGCGTGGTGGGAGAGCGGTCGGGTCCTGCTCAACCGGGCGGTCGCGGCGGACTGGCCGGGGACGTGCGCGGTCCGGCGCAGCGTGGTCATGGCGGCGGGCGGGTGGTCTGCGGACGTGCTCTACGAGAACCTCGAGATGGCTCGCACCGTTCGGGCGGTCGGCGGTCGCGTCGTGCACCGGCCCGACCTGCTCGTCGCCCGCCACCCACCGCCGGTCGGGCACTTCCTCCGGCAACGGGTGCGCCAGGCGTACGAGGAGCAGGCCGAGCCGCTGCGCCTCGCCCTCGGTGTCGGGGTCGTCCCGACGACGCTCGCCCTGGCGAGGCGGCCGCGGCTCCTCGCCGCCGGTGCGGCATCCCTCGTGGCTGCGGCCGAGGCCGGTCGACGGCGGGCGGGTGGCCTCCGCGCATTTCCGGCGTACACCCCGCTCGCCGCCCCCTTCTGGGTCCTCGAGCGCGGCGTGTGCACCTGGCTCGCACTCGGTGCCCGGGCACGCGGCGGTGTGCGCTACCACGGTCGCCGGATGCCGGTCGCCGCCCACTCGGCGCGCTGGCTGGCGCGGCACGTCCGCCGGCCGGGACCGGGAATGGGCGGTATGACGCTGGGTACGTCAGGAGACCACCACACCCACACCACCGCAGGAGGAGATATGGCCAAGACAGCACGTGACGTCATGACCCCGGGAGCTGAGTGCGTCGGCGAGAACGACACCGTGGCGACCGCCGCGGAGCGGATGGCCTCCCTCGACGTGGGCGCCCTGCCGATCTGCGGCGAGGACGACCGTCTCAAGGGCATGGTGACGGACCGGGACATCGTCCTCAAGGTCGTCGCCCGCGGCCAGGACCCGCAACAAGTCACCGTGGGCAGCCTCGCCGAGGGTGAGGTCGTCACCATCGGCGCCGACGACTCGCTCGACGAAGCACGCCGGACGATGGAGCGGCACCAGGTACGCCGACTGCCCGTCATCGACGGTCACCGGCTCGTCGGCATCGTCAGCCAGGCAGACCTCGCCCGGTCGCTGGCCGACGAGGACACCGGCAAGCTCGTGGAGTCCATCTCCCAGGAGTGAGCTCCTCACCACCCCGGGCATGACCCGGTGCGGCGCCGGGGTTGCGGACCACGTCCGTCCGCACCCCGGCGTTCGCGAGTCACCCCGCGATGGGGTGGACGGCCCGCGGGGACGTTCTCGACGAGCGGGCCACGAGGCGCACCCCGCTCGCGGGCCGGGTGGGGAGCCGGTCCTGGGGGATGTCGAGGTCCTGGGCGGGCACGAACCAGTCGGCCGATGCCAGCACCGAGCACGAGACCGCGAGGATCCCGAGGGCGACGTCCTCACCGGGACAGCGGTGTCCACTGGCGACCTCGCCGCCGCCCTGAGGGACGAACGCGTCGGCGACGACCTCCTGGCCGCCGAGGAACCGCTCCGGGTCGAAGCGCCGTGGGTGCGGCCAGTACCGGCGGTCGCGCAGCGTGCCGACGACGTCGAGGAGGACCGCCGAGCCCTCCGGGACGATCTCGTCGTGGACGGTGAACTCACGTCGGGCGACGGCGGCCAGCACGGGCACGAACGGCGAGGTCCGCCGGACCTCCTGGGCGAACGCAGAAGCAAGCCGTCCCGGCCCCGAACACGGGCCGTACTCCTCCCGCTCGGCGCGCAGCCGGGCCCGCCAGGCCCGAGCGAGGACGAGCTCTCTGGCCCCGAACCCGACGAACCGTGCCACGGCGACCGTGGGGCGCAGCACGTTCTGCAGCTCGACAGCAGCGGTGCGCACCGGGAGCAGGTGCCCGTCGGCATCCCGCCACCACGCCACGAGGTCGAGCAAGGATCCCCGCCGTGGTGCGGGCTCGCCGCGGCGGGCGCAGTGGATCACCCGAGCGGCCCAGGCATCCGAGCGTCGGCGGTTCCAGCGCGCCTCGAGGTTGGCCGGACCGACGACGCCGAACCCGTCGACGATGGCCGCCATCCGACGGGCGACGCGGTCGGCCTCCTCCGCCGGGCACGAGATGCCGGCCCAGTGCAGCACGGCGCGGCCGATCACCCGCACGGCCTCGTCCTCGACGACGACCTCCCTGCCCGGGGTCCAGGACCTCGTCGCGGCGAGCCAGCGCAGCTCCACCTCGTCGACGAGGGACCTCACCGCCTCCGGTGCGGTGGCCCGCACGAAGAGCGCCTTGCGGCGGACGTGCTCGCCGTCGTCCAGCCCGTGCACGGCTCCTCGACCGAAGAGCACGTGTCCCACGGCGTCGGGAACGGCACCCCGGCGCCGGACGAGCTCGGTGTCGGTGAACGCCCGGACGCCGTCCGGGCCCCGGAGCACGATGGCCGAGCGACCGAGCATCCGGGCCGGCACGGCGTCCGGATCGCTTCCCTCCGGCAGCTCGGACCGGATCCGGTCCGACCACCGGTACCCGTGCCGGAGCAGGGCGATCGAGGCCTCGGGTGGACGATGGGTGGGCATGGCGGCGGCTCCTCACGGTGTCGCCTTCGACGTACCCCTTCGACCACGCGTGAATCGCTGCTCCGGGTCAGCCGAAGTGCCCCACCCGGTCCAGGACGGCACCGGCCACCTCCCGTGGGTGGAGCTCGGGCAGCCAGTGGCCGGCGTCGAGCTCGAGGAAGACGTAGTCGCCCAGCACGTGCCGGGCAGTGGCCTCCGCCGCCGCGCGACCCAGGGCGGGGTCGCGCCGGCCCCACACGTACGTCGTCGGCACCTCGACGACATCCGCGCGGGCCCCGGCGCCCAGCAGCTCGGACGGCGGTCGGCGAGCCGCGGCCCGGTACCACGCCAGCGGCCCACGCAGGGCCGACGGTGTGGCGAGGCGGGCTGCGTAGTGCCCGGCGTGCTCGGCCGGAAGCCCCGAGAGGCGCAGCGCCGGACCGAGAGTGCGCGAGAGCACCACCTCGGGCACGACCGGCACCTGCACGGCAAGGGTGTACCAGCTGCGCACCGGCTGGAGGGAGCACGTCATCGAGTGGGCGAAGGCGGTCGGGTGCGGCGTGGACAGCACGGTGAGCGAGCGGACCCGGTCGGCGTGGTGGGCACCGAGGTGCCACGCCACGGCACCGCCCCAGTCGTGGCCCACGACGTGTGCCCTCGCCACGCGGGCCTCGTCGAGCACGGCCAGCACGTCCTCGGCGAGGGTCTCGACCCGGTATGCCGCGACCTCCTGCGGTGAGGCGTCCGGCGAGTAGCCGCGCTGGTCCGGCGCGAGCGTGCGCAGGCCACCCTCGTGCAGGAGCGGGGCCACCTCGCTCCAGCTCCGGGAGTCCTGGGGGAAGCCGTGGAGCAGCACGGCGACCTCACCGTCGCGCGGCCCGTCGTCCCGGACGTCGAGGACGAGGTCGTCCCGCCGGACGGCGGTGATGGTGCTCCTCACGCGAGGCTGCTGCCCGGACCCCCGGTCGGCGGGGTCGCGGCGTCCGGTCCCGGTCCGACCTCGTCCGGACCGAATGCCGCGTCGCGGCTCCCGACCTTGCGTGCCATGGTGAGGTGGCCGCCGAGGTAGCCCGACGCGCCGGTCGCTGCGGCCCCGGCCAGCGCCGCGGCGACGCCGAGTCCGTGCCGCCGCCTCGTGCGAGCAACGTAGGACGTGAGGTAGAGGGTCGTGGCGACGACGTTGAGGACGGCGTGCAGCGCCCCGACCCGCTGGACCTCCCGGCCGGTCCGGGCGTACTCCGCCAGGCCGGTGAGGGCAGTCGGACCGGCGGCGGCGAGCCCGGCGCCGACGAGCCATCGGCTGGCCCCGCGATCCTCGGGACGGCCCCGCAGGTCGAGCGCGGAGGCCGCGGTCCAGCACCCGATCGGCACGTCGGTGAGGAGAGGGTGGAGGGCGTGGCCGATGAGCCCGGAGCGAAGGAGGTCGCTGTGCGACCACCGGTCGATCGGGGCGGCGAGGCTCGAGTAGATCCCCCGCAGTCCGTCGAGCGCGGCGTTCTGCTCGAGCTGCTGGGTGGCGCGGACGACGCCGCGGGGCGCGGGCATCGGCTCAGGCGATGACGGCGTCGACGGTCTTCTTCAGGGCGCTCGGCTGCTCCGGCCGGCGGGGCGAGCGCTCCCTGGCGGCCGCCAGCTCCTCGCCGATCTCGCGGAGCTCGGTGCGGCTGAGGCCCTCACGCACCTTGGGGAACCACTCCTGCTCCTCCTCCTCGATGTGGTGCGTGACGTTCTCGATGAGGACCGTGGTCTTGGCCTCGAAGCGCTCGTCGGACGAGCTCATGGCCGCCAGCTCCACGACGAGCACGTCCGCGACGTGGTGCTCCTCGTAGGACTCCAGCACGTCCTCCTCGAGGTCCGGCAGGAGGTCGCGAACCCGCGGGTACATCACCTCGTTCTCGATGTACGTGTGCACGGTGAGCAGCTCGATCATCTGCTCGACGAGCTTCTCCTTGCGGGCCGGCGTGGTCGACGACTTCTGGAACTCGCGGAAGAGGCCGCGGATCTCCTTGTGGTCGGCCTTGAGCATGACGATGGCGTCCTTGGACATTGTCGACTCCTCGGGGCGTCGGGGTCGGCGGGCGCAGGCGCACCGGCCGGGCGTCCAGGTGGACCTACCCGACGGTGCGGGCCCGAAACAGGAGTGCCGGTGGCAGGGTCGGGGTATCGAGAGGAGCGCCCCGCCCCGGGGCCCGACGACGAAGGCGAGGGCGCTTCATGGTCTCGACGCAGTGCGACGCCGTGGTCGTGGGCGCCGGGCCGAACGGGCTCGTGGCGGCCAACGCGCTCGCCGACGCCGGCTGGGAGGTCGTCGTCGTCGAGGCACAGGACGAGGTGGGCGGTGCCGTCCGCAGCGCCGAGGTGGCCGCACCGGGGTTCGTCACCGACCTGTTCAGTGCCTTCTACCCGCTCGCGGCCGCGAGCCCCGTCATCCGTGACCTCCACCTCGAGCGGCACGGGCTCACCTGGCGCACCGCTCCCGACGTCCTCGCCCACGCCCTGCCCGACGGGCGGGCGGCGGTCCTGCGCGGCTCGGCCGCGGACACCGCCGCGGGCCTCGAGGCGTGCGCCGCCGGTGACGGGGACGCCTGGCTGCGGATGGTGAGCGGCTGGGACCGGATCCGGGACCCCTTCCTCGACGCCCTGTTCACCCCCTTCCCGCCGGTGCGTCCGGCGACCCGGCTGCTGCGACGCTGGGGCGTCGCGGGCACGCTCGACTTCACCCGGCTGGCGCTGCTGTCCGTGCGCCGCCTCGGGGAGGAGCAGTTCGACAGCGAGGAGGCCCGGATCCTGCTGTCGGGCAACGCCATGCACAGCGACGTCTCGCCCGACAGCGCCGGGAGCGCCCTCTTCGGCTGGCTGCTCGCGATGCTCGGCCAGGACGTCGGCTTCCCTGTGCCGGAGGGAGGGGCGGGCATGCTCGCGACCGCCCTGCGGCGCCGGGCGGAGTCCCTCGGAGCGCAGGTGCGCTGCGGGGTCGCGGTGACCTCGGTGGAGGTGGCCGGCAACCGGGCGATCGGCGTGCGCCTGGCCGACGGCACGACGGTCCGGGCGCGGCACGGCATCCTCGCCGACGTCCCCGCCCCGACGCTCTACGGGGAGCTCGTCGCCGCACGGCACCTGCCGCCCCGCCTGCTCGACGACGTGCGGCGCTTCGAGTGGGACGACGCCACCCTCAAGGTCAACTGGGCCCTGGACGCCCCGATCCCGTGGACCGCGCCCGGAGCCCGCGCAGCGGGCACGGTCCACCTCGGCGTGGACCACGACGGACTCGTCGACGTCGCCGCGGACCTCGCGGTGGGCCGGATGCCGCGCTCGCCGTTCATCCTCCTCGGCCAGATGACGACGTCGGACCCGACCCGCTCTCCCGCGGGGACCGAGTCGGTCTGGGCCTACACGCACCTGCCCCGGCAGCTGGCTGCACGACGAGGGGCTGGTGGCCGGCCAGGTCGAGCGGCTCGAACACTGCGTGGAGGACGTTGCGCCCGGTTTCCTCGGCCTGCGCCGCGGCCGACACATCCAGGCGCCCGGGGCGATGGAGGAGTCGGACGCCAACCTCAGCCGGGGTGCGCTCAACGCCGGCACCGCGGCCCTGCACCAACAGCTCGTGCTCCGTCCCACGAGGGGGCTGGGTCGGCCGGAGACGCCCGTCCGCGGCCTCTACCTCGCCGGGGCATCGGCCCACCCGGGCGGCGGCGTCCACGGGGCGTGCGGCTGGAACGCGGCGGTCTCGGCGCTCCGCCACCGCGCCCCCCTCGGGGTGGTGCGCAAGGCACTCGTCGGCACCGCGTGGTCACGGGTGATGCGGGAGCCGGCGGGCTGACTCGGTCGGTTCCCGCGCCGCCGCCTCAGGACTGCTCGCCGTCGAGCCACTCCCGGTGCCGCCCCTCGGCGATGAGGGCCAGCCGGCGAAGGGCTTCCCGGTTGCGGGGCAGGATCGACACCTGTCGCACCGGCATGGGGACGAGCCTCCCCGGGCCGGTCGTGGCGTCCTCCGCGATGGACACGGTGCAGCTCTCCGGTCCGTCGGGCACGACCTCGATCTCGACGCGAGCCTCACCGAGCGGCCAGCCGCGGGCCGTGAGGACGAGGTGACGCGGCTCCTCGGCCTCCTCGCACACGGTGGCGTCGTTGATCATGACCGGCCACATCCCCACGCTGTGGTGCAGCCGCGCGCCCGGTGTGGGCCACTCGTCGTCGACCGCGCGCATCCGGGTGGCGCCCACGACCCAGGTCGCGTACTGCCACCCGTCCGCGAGGACCGCCCACACCGCCTCGGCAGGAGCGGCCACCTGACGCGAGACCCGCGGGCGGGGAAGGGCATTGTTGCTCTGGTCGTCGCTCATCACCGGGTACTCCTCGTCGGTCGATCGGTCGGGTTCGGTTCCCGGGGTCGCGTGGAACCTCCCGGGAGGTGGGTGCTGCGCCTCGTCGACGTTGCCGGCCGTCGCGGGGATTCCGCGCCAGCCGTCGAGCGCGAAGGTCCGCAGCGCCGGCGTGGCGATCGCGTCGTAGACCGCAGGGAGAAGCCGGAACCCGGCGACGACGATGGGGTTGGCAGGGCCGACCTGAGTCGTGCGGCGGGGTCTGCCGAGCACCTTCATCACCCGCGCTGCGACGTCCTCCGCGCTGCGCACCGGAGGCGGGGGCGAACCGTGGCGGCCGAGGATGGTGGCCGCCTGCCGGTAGATCGGCGTCTCGATCCCACCGGGGGACACGAGGGAGACCGAGACACCCTCGCGCTGCCGCGTCTCGATCTGCAGCGTTCTCACGAGGCCGTGGACGGCCCACTTCGACAGGACGTAGGACCCCATGTAGGGCGCTGCCACCTCACCGAGGAGGGACCCGATGACGACGAGGTGCCCGCCACCCGTGCGTCGGAACGCCTGGAGCGACGCACGCGCGACATGGATGGTGCCGAGCACGTTCGTCGAGACCGCCTCGGAGAGCACCTCGGACGGCACCTCCTCGAAGAGGCCGTAGGCCACGACCGCGGCGGAGTGGATGACGACGAACCCGCGACCGTGGGCCTGCGCCGCGTCCGCGACAGCCCTCGTGACCGCATCCTCGTCACGGACGTCGAGCTCGACCACGGATGCCGTGCCGCCTCGCGCCCGGCACTGCGCGGCGAGCTCCTCGAGGACCTGCGCGGAGCGTCCGGTGAGGACGACGGGGATGCCCTCGTCGGCGAGGCGCAGGGCCGTCGCCCGGCCGATCCCGCTGGAGGCGCCCGTGACGAGCGCACCGCTCGGCGGTCGGTCGGTGCCCGCATCCTGGTCCTTCCGTGGTGCGGTGGGGTGAGGAAGCACGCCTACCCGGACACCCGAGCAGGCAAACGCCCAGCGCCGTGAGCACGTGCTGACGGAGCAGCCCCCCGTCCCGGACGAGCCGGGAACGGGGGGCTGCCACTGCTGGGAACCCCGGCGAGGCCGCCGGAGTCCCTCGTCAGGGGGCCTGCGGGCCGCTCGAACCGCCCCGAGCCGAGCTGCTCGCGGTCTCCTTGACGTTCTGGGCCGCCGAGGTGCCGTCGTCCTTGACGCGGTCGACGCCCTCGCGGGCCGTCTCCTTGACGGACTCGACGGCACCCTGGGCCGGCTCCTTGAGGTTCTGGGCCGTCTCCTGCGCCACGGACTTGGCCTCCTCGACGAGGGGCTGCGCCTGCTCCTTGGCCGAGGACGCGAGCTGGCGCTCCTTCTGGCTGGCCGGGAGGAGGGAGCCGACGAGCCACCCCGCCGCGAGGGCCACGGCGCCGGCGGCCAGCGGGTTGCCGCGGGTCTGGCGGAGCGCGGCGTCGGGAGCCTCGCGGACTGCCTGGGTGGCCTCGTGGGCCTTGTCCGAGGTGGTGCTCGTGGCGCTGTGGGCGCTGCCCATCACGCTGTCCTTGGCATCCTGTGCGGTGCCCATCACGGTCTCCTTCAGTCGGCTGGCGCGGGTGGAGGCGCGCTGCGCGGTGCGCTTCGCGACGCTGCTCGGGCGGACGCTCTCGGTGAGGACGTCGACGTCCTCACTGAGGCGCCCGCGCGTGCGGTCGATCTCGGCGCGGATGGCGTCGGGGTCGTTGTTCGTGGTCGTCATGGTGTCTCGTGTCCTTTCAGTGCCTGGGGTATGTCCTTGGCCGTGTCGACGGTGCGAGGCGCGACCGGTGTCGCGCGGCGCATCCTCGTGCGTCCCATCGACGCCAGGACGGCGGCGACGACCGCCCACAGCAGGCCGACGATGAGCGCCGACCAGCCCAGGCTGTCGATGAGGTCACCCAGCGCCCACCACACGGCGAGGGAGAGGAAGATCAGCGCAAGGTGGCCTGCCACACCTGCGCCGGCGAACATGCCACCGGCCGCCTTGGCGTGGTCGGCCGTCTCCCGCAGCTCGGCCTTGGCGAGCGCGATCTCCTGGCGCAGGAGCGTGGAGAGGTCGCTGGTGATGTCACCCAGGACCTCGCCGACCGACCGCAACGAGGGGTCCGGCAGGTCGTCACGCGTCGTGTACTGCTCGCTCATCGCTCGCCCCGGGCGATCGGGTCGTCACCCTCCGCCGTGAGGTGACCTTCGGAGCTGATCGGCGTCGGCGTGCCGTCAGGGCCCAAAGGCTGGGTCGTCCGGTGGGGCCCCGGCAGGTCGCCGGAGGGGACCGTCGCCATGCCGGACTCCACGGCGCTCTGCGAGCCGCCGGGAGTGACGGGCAGCGACGAGGTGGTGCTCGTGGTCGGGCTCGTGGCGCTCGGCATCCCGGCGTCGGAGACACCCGTGCCGGCCAGGCTGCCCGTGCCGTAGCCGCCGGTGCCGGTCTCGTAGCCCTCGCGTGCCGGCGTAGCCCTGCCCGCCGGTGTACCCCTGGCCGCCGACGTAGCCCTGGCACCACCCGTGGAGGAGCGGTAGCCGGTCGTGCCGGAGCCGGAGGACTCGTCACGCGCCTCGTCGATGAGGCTGCGGCTCAGCCGTCCTGCCACAACGCCCACCCCGGCCGCGATGGCGAGGAAGGCACCGGGCCGACGCTGGGCGAACGTCCGGACCTCGTCGAGGATGCTGCCCGGGTCGCGCTGGTCGAGCCACGACGCGGCATCACCGGCGCGGCGCGCGGCGTCGTCGACGAGCCCGCGGGCCATGCCGTCCTGGTCGGTGCTGTTCGCCATCGTGCGCAGCTGGTCCGACAGCTCCCGCAGGCCGGTCGCGGCGCGGCTCTGCTGGGTGGCCGCCTGGCTCTGGAGGTCAGAGCGGGTCTGTCCCACGAGCTGGCGCACCTGGTCCTTCGCCTCGCGCGTGACGCGCTGGGCCTCCTGCCCGGCGGTGGCGGCGACGTCCTTGGTCGCCTGCTTGGTCTCGTTCCCCACGGTGCCCGCTCGGTCTGCGGGAGTCTGCGGAGCGGTCGTCTGGGTATCCATGATGGTTGCCCCGTCCTCTCTGTATGCCGTCGGCGGTCGACGGCCTGCGCAGGGTTACCCGCTCTCGTGGCGGCAAAACCTGTGGAGGAGATCCGTCGGGCAGACGCAGTGGCCGACCCGACGGGCCGACGCAGCGGTCGATCAGGCGGGGCGACGCCGAGCCGGTGCGACGCCCCTTCCGCGATGTCGCTCGCGATGTCCGCGAGCTTGCGGTTGGAGTCCTGGCTGGCCAGCCGCAGGACGCCGAAGGCCTGTTCGCGCGTGAGGTGGTGGCTCTGCATGAGGATCCCCACCGCGACACCGATCTCTCGGTTGTTCTCGAGCGCCTTGGTGAGGTTGTCCGCCCGGTCACGGGCGATCATGGCCGTGACGAGGAGTGAGGCGTGCGTGGCGAGCACGAGACCCACGGCGAGCGACGGCTCGTCGAAGGCGTCGCGGACGTCGGAGTAGATGTTGAGGCAGGCGATCGCCCCCGAGTCGTCGTGCAGGGCGAGCCGGTGGGCGAGGACGCTGTGCAGGCCGACCGCCTCATGGGCCCGCCGACCGTACTCAGCCCAGCGGGCGTCCGAGCGGATGTCGCCCGTGAGATAGACGTTGTCGTCGAGCACCGCATCGACACAGGGGCCGGTGCCGAGCTCGTACTGGAGGGCGTCGGCACGGATCGCCTCCTCGTGCGAGGCCGCCTCCGTCGTGAACCGGCCACCACGCAACACCGTGACGCTGACCCACCGGGCTCCCGGCACCTGCTCGGCGGCGGCGTGGACGAGCTCCTCGAGGGGCGGCCGCCCGCCATCCCCCGTCGCCCTGTCGGTCACGGCACTCATCGCCACGGCGAGCTCCACGAGCTGGGCGGGTCCGCCGTCGGTCACGAGCGCGACCGGCGCAGAGGCGTCAGGGGTGTCGTGCACGGTGCTTCCTTGTCTCCGGGGCTCGCTGGAACCCACAACGTCGCGTGGCCACTATGGCGCCCGGGCGGCACGTGGGCACCGGTTCTTCCCGCCTTGTCAGGCTCGGACGCATGCCTGCCGACGGTGGGGGTAGTGCCCCGTGAACACGCGTTGCGCAGGACACCGGACGGTGCGCCTGACGCTCCGTCCCCACCACGACAGCGACCACGGAGGAAGAGGCTGCGCGATGACCGAGCGACCCGAGCACGTCCCGGAGCAGCAGCAGGAGTGGCCCGGGACCCAGTCCGAGCTGTCCCCTCCCGCGGACCACGGCGAACGTTCCTGGACCGGCCGTGACCGGCTCGTCGGCAAGCGGGCCGTCATCACCGGAGGCGACTCGGGCATCGGCCGCGCGGTGGCGGTCACCTTCGCGAAGGAGGGTGCCGACGTCCTCGTCGCCCACCTTCCCGACGAGCAGGATGACGCCGAGGAGACCGCGGAGCTCGTGCGCGCCCAGGGCCGAAGGGCCGTCCTCCACGCCGGCGACCTCCGCACCGCGGAGGCGGCACGCGAGCTCGCCGACCGGGCGGTGTCCGAGCTCGGCGGCTGCGACGTCCTCGTCTGCAACGCGGCCTTCCAGATGGCGCAGGAGGACCTCTCGGCGTTTCCCACCGACCAGATCGAGCGCACGTTCGCCACGAACGTGTTCGGCCACTTCTGGCTCATCCAGGCCTTGGCACCGCAGCTCGAGGACGGGGGGTCCGTCCTCGTCACCACCTCGGTCCAGGCCTACTCTCCCTCGGACCACCTCCTGGACTACGCCGCGACGAAGGCGGCGCTCAACAACCTCGTGGTCAACCTCGCGCAGGAGCTGGGCGCCAAGGGCATCCGGGTGAACGCCGTGGCGCCGGGGCCGATCTGGACGCCCCTCATCCCGGCCACCATGGAGCCCGGCAACGTCGAGGGCTTCGGTGAGGACACCCCGTTGGGGCGCCCGGGGCAGCCCGTCGAGGTGGCGGCGGCGTTCGTCTTCCTGGCCTCCGACGAGGCGAGCTATGTCTCGGGAACGGTCGTCGGCGTCACCGGAGGCAAGCCGGTCTTCTGACGGGACGGTCGACCTCTGGTACGGAACGGCAGCCGGGGCCGGAGCGTGTCCGAACGGTGGGTGTGCGGTCTCCGGAGAAGTGGTGTTCGCAAAGCCCCGGTGCGGGTGGGGGGTTGCTACGGTCGGTCCCAGTCGCAGCCCCGAACCGGTGCGGCACGTCGCACCCCCAGGGTTCTTGTGGGGTGTGGCCATGGTCCAGCAGTGGCGCCATCTCCGTTTCCTTCGCAAAGGACGAGACCGTGCCCCAGACCACCGCCCCGACCCCGACCGCCACCAGCACCGCCGAGACGCCCACGCGCGGCGCCGGTGCTGGCCCGCCACCACGACATCGACGTCGACGTCGAGGAGCTCGCCGCCGCCGCGGGCGCGGCCACCGCGGCCGAGGCCGCGGACCTGCGCGAGCGGATGGTCCTGGCCGCGCTGCCGCTGGCCGACGCGATCGCGCTGCGGTACGCCGGGCGGGGCATCGAGACCGACGACCTGCTCCAGGTCGCCCGCACCGCCCTGGTCAAGGCGGTCCACCGGTACCGCCCCGGCACCGGCCCCGGGTTCGCCGCCTACGCCGCCCCGACCATCTCCGGGGAGGTCAAACGCTGGTTCCGCGACCACGGCTGGTCGGTGCGCCCACCCCGGCGGATCCAGGAGCTGCGGGCCGCGCTGGTCACCGAGGAGGAACGCCTGCGCCACCACCTCGCCCGCGACCCCCACGACACCGAGATCGCCGCCGTGCTCACCGTCACCACCGCCGACGTCGCCGAGGCCCGCTCCTGCTCCGCCGGGTACCACGCCACCTCCCTGGACGCCCCCACCCCCGCCGGCACCCCCCTGGCCGACCACCTGCTGACCACCGACTGCCCCACCACCACCTACGACCTGCACGACGCCCTGCGCCAAGCCATCACCCACCTCACCGACCGCGAACGCCTCGTCCTGCGGCTCCGCTTCGTCGACGAGCTCACCCAGACCCAGATCGGCGACCGGATCGGCGTCTCCCAGATGCAGGTCTCCCGCATCCTGCGCACCACCCTCACCCGCCTACGCACCCACCTCCAGGACACCGACACCCCCCACACCCACACCCCCGCCGCCTGACGCTGGGCGGAGCTTCGCCCGGTACGACACCCTGGCCCCGTGGCCGGGGTTCACCCGGCTGGCCAGCGACGTCCTTCACGCGGTCAGCGCCGCGGCTCAGTCCCCTGCGCGAGCCCCGAATCGGAGCGCCCTGCACCCTGAGGCTGCCGCCCCAGTCGGGCCCGATGCCCCCTGATCGGGCGAGGTTTGGCCCGCGAGCGGGCCGGGCAAGAACGGGTGACACGGAGAGGACCAAGGAGAGCACATGGGCCTGGAGCCGCTGCCCGAGACCCACGACGCCCTGCGGAGTATCGGAGCGTGGGCGGAGCATGACCTCGTCGACGACCTGACGCGGGCGGCCCGCCTCGTCGAGAAGGTCGTCCCCACCTGTGTCGGCCTGAGCGTGTCGCTCGTCCACGAAGGGCTCACCTTCACCATGGTCTCGAGCTCGCCGCAGATCGCGACCCTGGACGGAGTCCAGTACGCGGTGGGCGGTCCGTGCGTCGACGCGGTCGATGACGACGTCACGCTCGCCGGCGGGCAGCAGGAGTCCGGACTCCTCGGTGAGGAGCGGTGGGCGGCGTTCGCGCGCGTCAGTGCGGCGCACGGCATCCTCAGCACGCTGTCGATGCCCATCCACACCGGCGGCACGGTGACGGGCGGGGTCAACATCTACTCCTCCGCGCCGGACGCGTTCGACGGCCACCACGAGGCCCTCGCCGCCATCATGGGGGCCTGGGCGCCCGGCGCGGTCCGGGACGCGGACCTCGGGTTCTCCACCCGCAGCGCAGCGCGACAGGCCCCCCAGCACATCGAGGACCGGGCGGTGCTGGACCAGGCCACCGGCGTGGTCATGGCCGAGCGCGGCGTCGACGAGAAGACCGCTCGAGGTGTGCTGGCCCAGGCGGCGGGACGCGCCGGCGTACCAGAGGTCGAGGTGGCGCGGGCCGTCGTCCGCCCCCTCGAGAGCCGGACCGACGCCTAGGGCGGAGCGCCGGAAGCCGGTGCCCACGGGTCCCGGGCAGGTACCGTCCGCCCCATGCGTGTGTTCCTCCGTGTCCTCGCGGTGCTCCTGGTCCTGCTCCTGGTCGCGGGGGTCGGCGCATACTTCTACGCCCGCCCCCTCCTCGAGACGGGCACGGGCTACGCCGCGAAGAACTCCTGCTCCGTGACCCTCGTCGCCGGCCGGGACGACCCGGATGCCGACCTTCCGCCCAACCCGCTGAGGCCCTTCCTCACGGGCTATGTCAACGAGGCCGGACGCTCCGCCACGTCGCAGATCCTCTTCACGCTCTCGACGCAGAAGGCTTGGTACACACCGGGTTTCGGGTGCACAGTCGCCAAGGAACGGCCGTCGCTCGGCTCGGCGACGAAGGTCACCGCCGACCTCAACCCGCTGTCGGAGGCGCCCGCGCCCGAGGTGGTTCCGGAGGTGGAGGCCGCCATCGCACAGGCCTTCGGTGACGACCTCCCGTCACCGCGCGCCGAGGCCCTCGGCACACGCGGCATCGTCGTCCTCCGCGAGGGACAGCTCGTCGCGGAGCGGTACGCCGACGGCTTCACCGCCGAGACGCCGCAGCTCGGGTGGTCGATGGCCAAGAGCGTGACCAACCTGCTCGTCGGCCGGCTCGTCCTCCAGGACCGCATCGCCGTGGAGGACACCGATCTGCTTCCCCAGTGGACGGACGCGAAGCGCGCGATCAGCGTCGACCAGCTCATGAGGATGACGAGCGGGCTCACCTGGGACGAGACCTACGCCCTCGGCACGCCCATCACGCAGATGCTCTACGCCGAGGAGGACATGGCCGGGTATGCCGCCGGCCTGCCCCTCGCGCACCAGCCGGGCGTCTACCAGCAGTACTCCGGCGGCTCGACGAACATCCTCTGCAGCGTCCTCACCGACCTCGCCGACGCCCCCGACGCCGACCTGCCACGCCAGCAGCTGCTGGCGCCCCTGGGGCTGGCGTCGGCGACCTGGGAGGCCGACTCCACGGGCACGCCGGTCTGCAGCTCCTACCTCTGGGCCACGCCACGGGAGTGGGCGGCGATCGGCCAGTTCGCGCTCCAGGACGGGGTGTGGGCCGGTGACCGGCTCCTGCCCGAGGGGTGGATGCTGCGGTCGACGACCGCCACCGAGGTCGCCCGGTCGGAGGAGCGCGGGTATGCCGCCGGGTGGTGGGTCAACCGGCAGCCCGACGGCTCGCTCGTCGACCCGGCGTTGCCGGAGGACGCCTACTGGGCCTCGGGCCACGACGGCCAACGGCTGTTCGTCGTGCCGTCGGCGCGGCTGGTCGTCGCCCGGCTCGGCTTCAGCCCGGAGGTGGAGCCGGAGGACCTGCGGACCACCGAGCTCGTCGCGGAGCTCGTCCGGCTCGGCGCCGGGGGATGAGCCGCTCGGTCATGCGGGTGCTCACAACGTGGCGGTGACCGTCGCCCGCGTCGCGTCGGCGACGTCCCCGAAGAACGGCACACAGGACACGTCGACCGTCGCACCCGATGAGCCCGCCGGGGCGGTGCACACCGTCTCCACGTCGCCGCCGTCACCGGGCACCGACATCGTGAAGAGCACGGGAAAGCCGTTGTCGTCCTCGAGGGTCGCGCGCATGCCCCTGACCTGGACGATCGGTACTCCCCCACCCTGCGCCTCCAGCCTCCAGCCGTCCTCCACGACCGCGCGCGGCAGCTCGAAGCCGTTCCCGACCGCGATGTCGATCCGGGCGCCGGGGCCCTCCGTCGGGACGCCGCTCGGCAGCTCGGTGGGAAGGTCGCTCGGCAGCTCGGTGGGGAACGTCGACGGGAGGGTGTCGACGACCTCCTCGGCAGCGCGGGAGATGAAGAAGATGCCGGCGACGACGGCGATGCCGACGAGGATGACGACGCCGAGCGCCGCGACGAGGCAGCCCTTGGCGAGCCCGCTCGCGCCGGACCGCGGCGGCGCCTGCCACTGCCCCCCGGGGGTGCCGTAACCCGCGCCGGGCGGCCCGGCCGGCGGGAGGCCGCCGGCCCCGGACGGGTAGCCGTACTGCTGCTGGGCCGGGTACCCCGTGGGCGCCGGGCTCGCGTACGACGTGGGGTCCGACGACGGGGGTGGGCTCTGCTGCGCCTGCGGCAGGGCCTGGGTGCCCGAGACGTCGAGCACCTGGGTCTCGTCCACGGTGGGGCTCCAGGAGGACGGGGGCGGCGGCGCGGTGGGGTCCATCGGCTCGGTCGGCGCCGGGATACGGAACTGCTCCGTCCACTGGGACCCGTCCCAGTAGCGCTCCCGCCCGTCCGGTTGTAGGTGCCATCCCGCAGGTGCCGACATGCGTCCTCCTCGATCGTCCTGCGCGGCAGCGTAGTCCTCGGTCAGCTCGGGGCCAGTGCCGCCGAGACGGCGTCCTCCCGGGCGGGGGTCCAGTGCGGTGGCCGGGTCACTGCTGCCCACGCCCGCAGGTTCGCGGTCGAGGAGTACATGTGACCGTAGCCGTCGGGCACCTCGCCGGCGCTCGGCATGTCCACGAGCACCTGCCACATCGTCAGCACCGGGAACCACCCCATCGCCGGGGAGACGTCCGTGCCGCGTTGGTCGTCCGCGAGCCACTCGGGCTCGTCGAACGCGAGGTCCGTGGAGAAGAAGACGACCGGGTCGGAGGCGTGCTGGAGGTACGCGAGCCGGGTCGGCCCCCACGGCGCGGCCCCCCGCTCGAGGCCGCCCTCCTCGTCGGCGAACCGCACCGTCCGACCGTCCTCGTACACCGGCAGGGATGCCGGGCTGCCCTCGTCCCGGCCCTGCTCCAGGCGGCTGTGCATGGCGTTGAGGAAGGGCGGGCCGACCATGAGCGCGCCGTCGACCGGTTCGTTGACGATGTTGACGGAGGAGAGCACGCTCTCCACGCCCGTCGAGCCCAGGGAGAGGCCGTAGAGGTAGAAGGCCGGACGGTCGTCCTCGGGAAGCTCGGCCCATCGCGCGCGCACCGTCTCGAAGACCGCCCGCGACGTCTCGACGACCGCCTCCTGGTCGGCGAGGAGGGAGATCCAGCTGGGGAGGTACGAGTACTGCACGCCGGCGATGGCGGTGTCGCCGTTCCACAGGTACTCCAGCGGATCGGTGCCACGCGGGTCGAGGAAACCCATGCCCGTGGTCGTGGCGACCACGAGGACCTCCCGGTCGAAGGCGCCCGTCCGCTCGAGCTCGGCCAGCACGAGCTCCGCCCGGCCCTGCGCGGTGGCGGCGCTCTGCAACCCGGCATACACCCGGATCGGCGTCCGGGCCCCCGGGCCGTTGACCGCCTCCAGGTCCGCGATGGTGGGGCCCCCGTGCACGAAGCGACGGCCGTAGCTGCCGAGGTCCTCCCAGCGGGAGAGGGACTCGGGTGTGCCGGAACGCTCGGGTGCCGTCGGCCGGTCCGTGCTCTCACTGCCGGCTCGGTCCTGGGCGGCGAAGACCGCGTTCGCGCCCGCGAAGAAGCCGTTCACGATGACGCCGCTCCACAGCCCCCAGAACAGGACCCCGAGCACCCCCACGCCCAGCACCACCGCGAGTCGGGGCGGCAGGTGCCGGGCCAGCCAGGAGACGGACGTGCGGGTGACGAGGCGCAGCAGGCGCGCCAGGAGCACGCCGGTGGAGGCGATCAGCACGGTGACGAGCACGATGACCGGCCAGATCATCGGCGACGTCGGCGGCATCCCGAACATGTCCCGGATCTCGTTCTGCCAGCCCACGAGGCGCCACCCCGACAGGACCGCGGCGACCAGGCCGGCCCCGACCAGGCCGCCCAGCAGGACGGTGCGTGGGCGGCCCCGCACGGCCGGGATGCCGAGGTACGTCCACAGCGCGTGCGCGCCGGCGCCGATGCCGTACCCGACCGCCACGGTGACCCCGGAGACGATCCCCTGGAGCCAGGCCGTGCGCGGCAGCAGGGACGGCATGAGTGATGCCGCGAAGGCCCAGGTGGCGAACGTCGTGCCGACGCCGGAGACGACGCGGTCGAGGACCGTCTCGGGCCGGCCGATCGAGGGCACCCACGGGCTCTCGCGCACGCGGAGCGCGGCCGACTCGACGAAGGCAACGGTCACGGAGGGTCCTCGGTGCGGGGCGGACTGGGCAGGCAGCGCCACCGGCCCCCGGCGTGCAGGGGCGGAGGACGACGCCACCTCCAGCGTAGGGCCGGTGCTCGGACGCCGTCAGCGGGCCTCGCGGGACGGGCCGAGGTCGGCATCCTGGGTGAGAGGCTGCTCCCAGGAGGTGGTTCGCCGTGACCGACGTGGTCGTGACCCGCAACGAGGACGAGCACCGCTGGGAGGCCAGGGTGGACGGTGCCCTGGCCGGCTTCGCGGAGTACCGGCAGACCGACGAGCTCGTGGTCTTCACGCACACCGAGGTGGACCCCTCCTTCGAGGGTCAGGGGGTCGGCACCGCACTGGCCAGGCACGCGCTCGACGAGGTGTTCGACGAGGGCACGCGCAAGGTGATGCCGCTCTGCCCCTTCATCAAGGGCTGGATCCGCAGGCACCCCGAGTACGTCCCCCTCGTCCACGGCGCTCCCCCGGCTCCGCTCGCCGACTGACCGTGCTCCCCGTCACGCGATGGTGGGCTGCAGATCGGTGAGAGGTGGCGATCCCGGCGCCGCTCGATCGTCATCCGGGTGAGCCCCGCCGCCCGGCGGTGGTCGGAGATCTCATGACACGAAGGAGAGAGTCGGATGCGGTACATGCTGCTCATGAACTACGCGGAGCCTGCCCAGGGCGAGATCCCGGAGGAGCTCGTGCGCGAGACGCAGGAGGCCTTCGGCGCGTACGGCCGGGCCCTCGAAGAGGCCGGTGTGCTCGTCGCCGCGGAGGTCCTCACCTCGGCGGCGTCCGCGACGACCCTGACCCTGCGGCACGGGTCACTCGAGGTCCAGGACGGCCCGTTCGCCGAGACCAAGGAGGCCCTGGCCGGGGTCTTCGTCGTCGACGTGCCGGACCTCGACGCGGCACTGGGCTGGGCCGAGAAGTGCCCGGGTGCGCAGTTCGGTGCTCTGGAGGTTCGGGCGAGCCAGACCTCCTTCGTCGACGGAGCGTGGACGGCCAGCTGCGACCTGTGACCGAGCCCATGGACGCCGTGCAGCTCGGCCGCGCCGCGTCGGCGCGGGCCGAGCTCGCGGCTCGCACGAGCTACGGGCGCCTCCTCGCGCTCCTGGCCTCGGGGACCCATGACATCCCCGGCGCCGAGGACGCCCTCGCCGACGCCTTCGAGCGGGCCCTGCGGACCTGGCCCGTGAACGGCATCCCCGACCGCCCCGACGCCTGGCTGCTCACCGTCGCCCGCAACCGCCAGCGGGATGCCTGGCGATCGGCCGAGGTGAGCCGCACGACACCACTCGACCCCCTGCGGCACGCCGGTGCCCACCTCGACGAGGTGGACCCGGATGCCGTGCCCGACCGGCGGCTCGAGCTCATGCTCGTCTGCGCGCACCCGGCGATCTCACCGGCTGACCGCACGCCCCTCATGCTCAACACCGTCCTGGGCTTCACCGCCGAGCAGGTGGCACGCAGCTACGCGGTCCCCGCCCGGACGATGGCGACCCGCCTCGTGCGGGCCAAGCGCCGGATCCGCGACAACCACATCCCGTTCCGCCTGCCCGACCGATCCTCCCTGCCCGAGCGGATGGAGGCGGTGCTCACGGCCGTGTACGCGGCATACGTCATCGACTGGTCGACCGGCCCCGGTGACCGCGACGTTCCTCCGGAGGCGCTGCACCTCGCCGAGGTGCTCGCCGAGCTGGTCCCGACGGACCCCGAGGTCAGGGGGCTCGCCGCTCTCGTCGAGCTGTCGGCGGCACGCCGACCCGCACGCGTCACGGCCGACGGGACGTTCGTGCCGCTGGCCTCCCAGGACGTCACCGCGTGGGACGCCACCCTCATCGCCCGGGCGCACGAGCACCTCCGGGCGGCCCATCCCGCCCGGGTCGTCGGGCGCTACCAGCTCGAGGCCGCCATCCAGGCAGTGCACTGCGCACGGCGGGAGACCGCGCGCACCGACTGGCCCACCCTGCTCGACCTCCACCGCTCCCTGGCCGTCGTCGCACCCAGCCTCGGCAGCGCGACGGCGCTGGCCGCCGTCACCGCGGAGGTGGAGGGTCCGGAGGCCGGCCTGGCGCTGCTTGAACGCGAACGCGGCGCGGACGGAGCGATTCCAGCCCGCGTGGGCGACCCGGGCCGAGCTGCTGTCGCGCCTGGGGCGGTCGGCCGAGGCCGCCACGGCCTATGACCACGCCGTCGCGCTGACCCACGAGCCGGCGGAACGCCGCTACCTCGAGTCGCGCCGCTCCGCGTTGCCGACCTGACGGCCCGCGGAGCACCCGTCACCGGCACCGCCGATGCGGTGGGAGGGTGGTCGGGTGACCGACGGCACCCGGCTTCTCCTCATCTCTGACACCCACGTGCCACTGCGGGCCAAGGACCTTCCCGCGCAGGTCTGGTCGGAGGTCGAGACGGCCGACGTCGTGGTCCACGCGGGTGACTGGGTCGACGTGGCGCTGCTCGACCGGCTGGAACAGCGCAGCCGCAGGCTCCTCGCCTGCTGGGGGAACAACGACGGGCCGGCGCTGCGCGCCCGGCTCCCCGAGGTCGCCGCCGCGACCCTCGAGGGAGTGCGCGTCGCCGTCGTGCACGAGACGGGCGGCCGGCACCGCCGTGAGGAGCGGATGCGCGCCGCCCACCCGGACACCGACCTGCTCGTCTTCGGGCACAGCCACATCCCGTGGGACACGGAGTGGGCCGGCCTCCGGCTGCTCAACCCGGGCTCCCCGACCGACCGTCGGCGTGAGCCCTTCTGCACCTACCTGACCGTGCGGCTGCACGCGGGCGTGGTGGACGACGTCGTGCTCCACCGGCTGCCGGGAAGGTGACGGTCCAAGGACGGCGGCCGTCATCGTGGAATGCCCGGCCGGTGGTCACCGACCTTCGGGCAGGTCGGCGAACAGCGCGGTGTAGTGCGCCGACATCCCCTGCAGGTAGAGGTCGAAGTCGAGGGAGTCGACGTCGCGGCCTGTCTGCGCGGCGACGAGACGGTCCAGGTAGTACTCCCACCCGGGCCCCACGCTCGTCGCCAGGTCCGCGTCGGGCACCGGCTGTCGGAAGACGAGGGTGGTCGCGCCGGCAGACTCGGAGAGATCCACCTCGACGTGCCACACGGCGTCCGAGCCGGGCGGGGTCGACAGCACGACGAGGCGCCGGGGTGGGTCGCACTCGTGGATGGTGAACACCTCGGGTGCGGCGTCCTCAGCCTCTGCCGTCATCCGGAACAGCACCGAGCCGGATGCGGGGTCGCCGGTCCACGTGCCGATCCACCGCTCCAGGCGGTCGGGTTCGGTGACCGCAGCCCACACGTCGGCGGCGGGTGCTCGGAAGGTGCGCTCGATGACCATCATGTGCTGGTCCCCTCGGTCCTCCCGCCGTCCGCTCGCGACGAGGGATTCCTGGTTCTCGGTCATGCGGTGTCCTCCGTGTTCGTGGTGGCGGTGGAAGCGGCTGGTGTGCCGTCGGTCCGGCGGTCCCGGCGGTCGCGGCCCGCCCGGCGCACCTCCAGCTCGAGTCCGTCGAGCGCGCTCGGCGGGATCGTCACCGGATGGGAGCCGCGGGCCGGTGGGCGCGGCTCGGCGACGAGCTCGCTCACGAGCCGCCGCACCGGCTCCAACGCCGTGCGATCGAGCCGGTAGTGACGCTCACGACCCCGCTCCTCGACGCACACCAGCCCGGCCCGCGCGAGCACGCGCAGGTGCTTGCTCACGGCCGGTCGGCTGATCGAGCGTCCGTCGGCGAGGTCGACCACGCGCCGGGGCCCGGCGTGCATCGACCGGAGGAGGTCGCGGCGGACCGGATCGGCCAGGGCGGCGAACGGGTCCACGCACATAGGTAACCATCTGGTTACCTATGGCGTCAACCGACCGCAGCCTCAGGCCCGTCCGCGCCATCACCCGGACGATCAGGCGTTCTCGCGGAGGTAGCGCCCGAAGTGGGGGACGGTGAAGGCGATCCGGCCGCGCTCCCCGGAGTAGATGAGCCCCTTCTTGAGCAGGGCGTCGCGCGCCGGGGACAGGGACTGCGGCTTGCGGCCCAGGTGCGCGGCCACGTCTGCCGTCGGCACGGCCTCGGTGCCGTCGTGGAGGGCGGCGGCGACGTCCGCCATCGCACGCAGGTACTCCCGCTCCCCCGGCGTGGCTCGCTCGAACCGCGAGCCGAAGAACCCCACCGCGAGCTCCGACTCCGCCTCGGGCGCCGCCACCGCGACGTCCGACGCGGTGATCGGGGAGGCCGGCGCGAGGTCCCAGACCGCCTTGCCGTAGGCCTGGATGAAGTACGGGTACCCGCCGGTGGCCGCGTACATCGCCTCGAGTGCCTCCGCGGCATACGTCGCGCCCTCCTCCTCCGCGGGGAGGACGAGCGCGGCATCCGCCGCCGCCCGGTCCAGCCGATCGATCCGCGAGTAGCGGAACAGCCTCTCCGAGTAGGACTTCGACGCCGACAGGACGGCTGGCAGGTGGGGCAGACCGGCGCCGACGACGATGACCGGAAGGCGAGCCTGCGAGATCTCGTGGCAGGCGGCGCACAGGGCCGAGACGTCGTCCGCCTCGAGGTCCTGCATCTCGTCGACGAACACGGCGATCCCGCGGCCGGTGTCCGCCGCCATCCCGCCGAGGTCCGACAGCAGCTCGACGAGGTCGATCTCGATGTCACCGGAGTCGGCTCGGCCCGTGGCGGCCGGCACGCTGATCCCGGGGTTCCAGCGATCGCGCAGCCGTGCTTCGCCCCGCTTCGCACCGGAGGCGGGCTCGCGCTGGGCGAACGCCCGAACCACCCCGAGGGCCTGGTCCCCCGTCCCACCGGCGGCGCCCAGCTCGCGCACCGCCTGGTGCACGGCGGAGGCGAGGGGGCGGCGCAGCGACTGTTCGGGCCGAGCCTCGAGCTTGCCGGTACCCCAGCCGGCCCGCACGGCCGCCGACCGGAGCGCGTTGAGGAGCACGGTCTTGCCGACGCCACGGAGACCGGTGAGCACGATGGAGCGTTCGGGTCGTCCCCGCGCCACCCGCTCGAGCACGACGTCGAAGGCGTCGAGCTGCTCGTCGCGACCGGCGAGCTCCGGCGGGCGCTGGCCCGCGCCGGGAGCGTACGGGTTCCGGACGGGATCCACGATCGGAGGGTATAGCGCTTTCTACCGTTGGCGGCATACATCGGCAGAGAGCGGTATGCCGTGTCGCCGCGCCTCCGGCGTCTAGCGTGGGCTCGTGCTCGAGGCCGCGTGGTGGGGGTTCTTCGGCGGAGCGTCCTTGATGCTCGGCGCCGTCCTCGGACTCGTCCTTCGGGTGGGCCTGCGCACCATCGGGCTCGTTCTGGCGTTCGGCGCCGGGGTCCTCATCAGCGCAGCCGCCTTCGAGCTCACCGAGGAGGCCTACCGGTCGGCCGGCGGGGTCGCCGCCGCGCTCGGCCTGTTCGCCGGCTCCGCGACCTTCTTCATCGGCGACTGGCTCATCGACCGCGCTGGTGGCCACCGTCGCAAGAGCCCGGTGCACGGCGGTGTGCGGCACCCGGCCTCCGCGGCCGGCGCGACGAGCGGCTCGGCCCTCGTCCTCGGGGCGCTGCTCGACGGCATCCCGGAGTCCGCAGCGATCGGCATCAGCCTCCTGGCTGGTGAGGGGGTCGGGGTCGCCATGGTCGCCGCGGTCTTCCTGTCCAACATCCCGGAGTCCCTGTCGGCCACGACGGGCCTCAAGGCCTCCGGTAGGTCGACCGCGTGGATCCTCGGGCTGTGGTCACTGGTCGTGGCGGCGTCGACCGTCGCGTCGATGCTCGGCTACGGGCTGCTCGGGGACGCGTCGGAGGGGACGGTGGCCTTCATCCAGACCTTCGCGGCCGGCGCCATCCTCACGATGGTGGCCGACACGATGATGCCCGAGGCCGTCGAGCACGCCGGGCGCCTCGTCGGGCTCTTCACGGTGCTCGGGTTCGCCACGGCGTTCTTCCTCGGCGCCGCCTGACGCGGACGGCACGGCCGGCGGCGGGCGTCAGGGGACCTGGGGCTCGGCGCCTCCCGCAGCCTCCATGGGCTTTCCGGCAGCCAGCCACGCGCGCATCCCGCCGGTCATGTTCGCCACCTCGTAGCCCTGCTGAGCCAGCCAGGGCATGACCCGCTGCACCCGGCCGCCCGACCGGCAGGTGATGACGAGCGGCTCGTCCCGGTCGAGGAAGGAGGCCAGCTCGTCGACCCGCGCGGGAAGCTCCGACATCGGGATGTGGACAGCCGTCGGAGCGTGCCCACGGTCCCACTCCTCCTGCTCGCGGATGTCGAGGACGACCGCGTCGTCGGGCAGCTCGGTGACGGGAACGTCGGGGAACTCGCTCATCGACACAGCATCTCAAAGTGGCCCGGGCGAGAACGAGAGGGGGCAGCGGCATCGAGCGGGACTCACTTGAGGAACTTGCTCGTCCGGCGGTCCGCGAGAGGCTTCCCAGCGGTCTGGCACGTCGCGCAGTACTGGAGGGAGGAGTCCGCGAAGGACACCTCCCGCACGACGTCGCCGCACTCCGGGCACGTCTCGCCGGTCCGGCCGTGCACCCGCATCCCGGCGCGCTTGGCGTCCTTGAGCTCCTTGGCCGGCTTGCCGGACGCGGCGGCGACCGCACCGGCGAGCGTGCCGCGCAGCGCGGTGTACAGCCGTTCGACGTCCTCGTCCCGCAGCGTCGCGGCCAGTGCGAACGGGGACAGCTTCGCGACGTGGAGCACCTCGTCGGAGTACGCGTTCCCGACCCCCGCGATGATCGACTGGTCTCGCAGGAGCCCCTTCACCTGCATCCGGTGCCCCTTCACGATCGCCGTGAAGTCCTCGAGGGTGAAGTCGTCCGCCATCGGGTCCGGACCCAGCGAGGCGATGCCGGGCACCGTGGCCGGGTCGTGGACGACGTAGGCCGCCAGCCGCTTCTTCGTGCCGGCCTCGGTGAGGTCGAAGCCCGAGGAGTCGTCGAAGCGCACCCGCAGCGCGATGGGCGACTTCCCCGGGCGCAGCACGGTCGCCGGCATGGCGTCGGACCAGCGGAGCCAGCCCGCTCGGGCGAGGTGGAACACGAGGTGCGTTCCGCCGCAGTCGAGGTCGAGGAACTTGCCGTGCCGGGCCACCCCGTCCACCGGCGCCCCCACGAGGGCCTGCGGTGGTGGCGTGAACGTCTTGAGGGCCGAGATCGAGCCGAGCTCGACACCGGTCACGACGAGCCCCTCGGTGCGCCCGCGGAGGAACTCGACGAGGGCCTGCACCTCGGGCAGCTCGGGCATGGGCCGACGCTACCGGTCGTCGCGCTCCGCGAGGAGGTGTGTCGGTGACACCTGGAGCGGATGGACGGCTGCCGCCGCGTGGTCCACGAGCGACCGCTGCTCGAGGTCACCGGACCAGATCGGGCGCACCTGACGCGCGAGGGCGTAACCGTCGGGAGCGCGGACGACCGGAACCTCGAGCTCCTCCGTGGGGGCCGGCACGATGTCGTCGTTGGCCAGCGGCACGCCGTTGGTCAGCACCTGCTCACCGACCGACAGCTCACGGATCGCGATGCCCCGCACGCGATCCGGCCGTCGTGAGGCGAAGTCGGTGTAGAGCTTCGGGTCGTGCTGACCGTCGTCACCGACGAGCAGCCACCGGATGTCCGGAAGCTCGCTGGCGAGCCGGTGGAGCTGGGCCGTCTTGTGCTCCTGGCCCGACCGGAACCAGCCCGTGTTCGTCGGCCCCCAGTCGGTGAGCAGCAGCGGGCCGGGCGGGTAGCCGCTACGCCGCAGGAAGCGGGTCAGCAGCGGCGCCGTGTTCCACGCACCCGTCGAGAGGTAGACGACCGGAGCGTCGGGTCGGGTCGCGAGGAGCTCGCGGTACATCGGCGCCATCCCCGGCACCGGTCGCCGGGCACCCTCGGACCGCATGAAGGTGTTCCAGGCGGCGATGAGCGGACGCGGGAGTGACGTCGAGAGGACGGTGTCGTCGATGTCCGAGACGATCCCGTAGGTCTGGGTGGGCCCGACCACGAGCACCGGGACCTCGATCGGCTCCGCTCGGGGTGAGCTGAGGTAGACGTGGTGCCACCCCGGGTCCAGGCCGTGCCCTCGGACCGTGAGGTCGACGAGCCCGCTGCGGTCGGTGCGGGTCGTGATGAGCCGGTCCTCGACCCGGACGAGAACGGGCTCGTCCATGGCCGGAACGGTGATGAAGGCTCGCCACCCGCGGGTCTCCAGCTCGACGGCTCGCAGTCGCGCGGCATACGTCTGCTCCTCCGGCTCCTCGGGAGGCCGGTCCCGGCTCAGCAGGACGCGGGCCAGCACCCGCAGCTCAGCGACGCTGCCGTAGCCGGTGAACGGGACGATGCGCGTCCCCCACCCGCGGCCGCGCAGGACATCGGCGACGCGGCCGTGCCACGCGTCCTCCACGAGCGCTGCGGCATGGGGTCGCGCCATTCCCCGATGCTAGAGCAGCGACCTCAGACCCGGCCGGAGCCGGCGCTGTCGTCGTTCGCGTCGAGGACCCCACCGACCACGCCGGAGACGACCTGCTCGGCCAGCGTGCGGACCTTGATGTTCCGGTCCTGCGAGGTCTGGCGCAGCACCTCGAAGGCCTCGCTCTCGGGCACCCCGCGCAGGGCCATGATGACGCCCTTGGCCTGTTCGATCACCGCTCGGCTGGCCATGGCCTGCTCCAGCTGGCCGGCGAGCCGGCGCGCACCCTCGAGCGCAGAGACGGCGACGACGGCATCCGCGCACCGGGACGCGGCCACCCGCACGAGCGAGGCGTCGAACGCGTCGTCGAAGGCGTGCGGTGCCCACCCGTAGAGGTTGATCGCCCCCACGCACTGGTCCCGGCTGATCAGGGGGTGGGCGAGAAGGCTGCGCATGCCCTCCTCCCGGCACTCGTGCGCCCGCCCCGCCTGTCCCTGACAGCATGGCCGGATGCCGCGCCGCTACCGCAAGCAGTCCACGGCGGCACCGTCCGGCTACTTCGCCTGGGAGGCCCGTGGGCTCCGATGGCTCGACGAGGCCGGCGGTGCCGCCGTCGCGGAGGTCCTCGGCACGGGACCGGACCACCTCGACCTCGAGCACCTGACGGTCGCCGTGCCGACCAAGGAGCACGCCGAGGCGCTGGGCCGCGGCCTGGCCGTGACCCACCGCGCCGGGGCGCCGGCATTCGGCGTGGACCTCCCGGGTGGACCGGGAACGGCTGGCTCGGCCCGCTCGACGAACCCCTGCCCCTACCCCTCGGCGACTGGCTGACGTGGGGACCGTTCCTCGCCACGGCCCGCATCGCGCCGCTGGTCCGGTTGGGTCGTGACCGTGCAGTGCTCAGCCGGGCCGACGCCGCCGTGCTCGACCGCTTCGCCTCGACCGTCGCCGACGGACGGTACGACACGGGGGAGGCCCCGGCCCGCCTCCACGGTGACCTGTGGTCGGGAAACGTCGTGTGGACCCCGGACGGGGCGGTGCTCATCGACCCGGCCGCGCACGGCGGCCACCGGGAGGCCGACCTCGCCATGCTGGCGCTGTTCGGCTGCCCGCATCTCGACCGGCTCCTGGCGGCCTACGACGAGGCTGCGCCGCTCGCGGACGGGTGGCGTGACCGGGTGCTCCTGCACCAGGTCCACCCCCTGCTCCTCCACGCCGTGCTGTTCGGGGGGTCGTACGTCCCGCAGTGCGTCGCGGCGGCGGCCGGCCTGCCCTGAGGGCGGGCGGGGCCACCGCGGCAACCCGCTCGTCAGGACTCGGTCACCGGGCAGGTGCACGGCACCGTGCCGCACCGCGGGCACCCGGCGGCATACCGCTCCACCGCCCGGGTGAGGTCGACCCCTACCTGGTTGGCCAGCGAGGCCACCCACGCCAGCACGTCGGCGAACTCGTGCTCGCGCTGCGCCTGGTCGCCCTTGCGCACCGCCTGCGCCAGCTCACCCACCTCCTCGGCGAGCCAGGCCACCGTGGAGGGGACCCCGCGCTCCCGGTCCCGGGCGCCATAGGTGCGCTCGATGACGTGCTGGAGCCGGGCGAGGTCCATGCCGGGCAACCTACCCCCGGCCTAGTTGAGCGAGGCCCCGCTGGGGTCCGCAGGGGTGGGCAGCGCCCCGAAGCGGCCGACGATCGCCGCCTCCCGGCGCAGCAGCGCGAGGACCGTGCGCAGTCGTGTGGCGGCATCCGCGCCGTCCAGGACTCGCTGCTGGTCGCTGGGGTCGAGCACCATCCGCTCCGCCACCCGGTACGCCACCTCGCCGAGCGGCGCCTCGACGGGCTCGGCCTCTGCGCCGACCCGCTCGAGGTATGCCGCGTGCTCCCTCAGCGTCCACGCCGCCAGGGCGGGGACCTCCGGATCGTCCGTGGCGGGGGGCTCGGCGAGCCAGGACACCCGTCCGGTGGTGTAGGGCGTGCCCGCGCAGTCGTCGACGCTGTCCAGGCGGAACCGGCGGACGCCCGTGGCGACGAGGTGGACCCTGGTGCCGATGGCGCTCTCGGCGAGTGCCATGGCGTCCACCCGTGCCTCACAGCCGGTTCCGTACAGGTCGCGCACCGCGTCCGCACCGACCTCATGGCCCTTGCGGATGAGGAGGACCCCGAAGCACCGCTCGTCCGGGTCACGCTCGGCGAGGCTGCGGGCCAGCTCGAGGTACCGGGCCTCGAAGAGCTGCAACGGCAGCCGCGCACCTGGGAGCAGGACGCTGCCGAGCGGGAAGAGCGGGAGCGACGGCATACGTCACTGTAGGCAGCGGACCGGGGTCGCGGTCGGCGATCCTCGTGGACCGGTGTCGATGGTGACGTTCGCCTCGTGCGGCCGCTCGTGGTCAGGGACCGCTGCCGGGGTCGCGTAGGATGGGCGACGTGGCCCGCCCTCTGCCTCGGGCCGCTTTTCTTTGATGTCGATGCCATCGCACCCGGACCACTGTCCCGGCGCGGCGCCGCGGCCCAGAGCCCGCCCGGCAGAACATCCCTCGTCGACGCCGACCACCTCGTCCGCGACGACCCACGAAACCAGAGAGACCACCTGTGCCCAGCACCTCCTTCGGCGCGCTCGGCGTGCCCGCTCCACTTGTCGACGTCCTCGCCTCCAGCGGGATCACGACCCCCACGCCCATCCAGGCCGCGACCCTGCCCGACTCCCTCGCGGGTCGTGACGTGCTCGGCCGTGGCCGCACCGGCTCGGGGAAGACGATCGCCTTCCTCCTGCCGCTTCTCACCCGCCTCTCCGCGAACCGGTCGGCGCGCCGCCCGGGCCGCCCTCGTGCACTCATCCTGGCGCCGACCCGTGAGCTGGCGACCCAGATCGACGAGGCCATGGCCCCGCTCGCCACGGCCTTCCGGCTCACGTCACGGACCGTCTTCGGTGGTGTCGGCCAGGGCCCGCAGGTCTCCGCGATCCGCCGTGGCGTCGACGTCGTCGTCGCCTGCCCGGGTCGCCTCGAGGACCTCATCGGCCAGGGCCACGTGTCGCTCGACGCCGTCGAGGTGACGGTGATCGACGAGGCCGACCACATGGCCGACCTCGGTTTCCTGCCCTCGGTGCGGCGTCTCCTCGACGCCACACCGGCGCGGGGACAGCGGATGCTCTTCTCCGCGACGCTCGACGCCGGCATCGGCGTTCTCGTCCGGCGCTACCTGCACGAGCCGGTGACCCACGAGGCCGACTCGGTCCAGTCACCGATCTCGACGATGGCGCACCACGTCCTCCACGTCACGCCGGACACCCACCTGCCCGTGCTCCTCGACCTCGTCGCCGCCCCCGGCCGCACCGTGGTCTTCACCCGGACCAAGCACCGCGCGAAGAAGCTCGCCCGCCAGCTCAACGGCTCGGGAGTGGCCGCCGTCGAGCTGCACGGCAACCTCAGCCAGAACGCGCGGACCCGGACGATGGACGCGTTCCACGCGGGAGAGGCACGCACCCTCGTCGCCACCGACATCGCGGCCCGGGGCATCCACGTGGACGACGTCGCCCTCGTCATCCACGCAGACCCGCCGGTCGAGCACAAGGCGTACCTCCACCGCTCCGGTCGCACGGCGAGGGCCGGGGCGTCGGGCACGGTCATCACGCTGATGACCGACGACCAGGTCCGCGACGTGCGCGACCTCACCCGTAGGGCCGGCGTGCGGGCCACGACGACGCGGGTCCACGCCAGCCACCCGCTCCTGCAGGAGCTCGCCCCCGGCGACCGCTCGTTCGACGGCGGGTATGCCGCCCCGGCGCTCGCGTCGTCGTCCCCACGCCGTTCGTCCGGCTCCGGCTCGGTGTCGACCTCCGGGCCTGGTCGCTCCGGCCGCTCCGGCGGCTCCGGCCGCACCGGCGGCAGCCGGCGCCGGGGTGCCTCCGGCTCCGGTCCCTCGGGGTCCGGACGGACTGCCCGCTCGGCCGCCTCGTTCTCTGAGCGGTCCGGCGGGCGCCGCTCCCGCTGACCTCTCCCCGGGTCGAGCGCTCAGCCGGCGGTCGTGGGCTCCAGGCCCACGGCCGCCGCCGGCGTCCGGGTGGCGGCGTGCCGGGCGTCCTGCGCGTCCACTCCGGCCACCTCCACCACCCAGCGCAGGCAGTCGGCGAGCGTCGACGTGCTCCCGGCGATGGCGCCGGTCGTGGTGGTTCGGGCCGTGCCGGCCGCGACCTCGACCTCGACCGTCCCCAGCTCGTAGGCCCCGTCGCCGAGGCCCGTGGCCGCCGTGGCGTCGGAGACGAGCGCGATGTTGCCCGGGCCCACCGTCTCGAACACCATCCGCACGACCTCCGCGGCGACGTGCACGCCGTCGGCGACGAGCTCGACCACCGCCTCTCCCCGGGCCGCTGCGAGGAGCGCCGCGGCCACCGGGCCACCGGCGCGGTGGTGGAAGGGCGGCATCCCGTTGAAGAGGTGGGTGACGACGGCCGGTGCGCCCTGTCGCTCGGTGATCGCCGTGATCGCGCGCATGACCTGCGCAGCGTCGGCATCCGTGTGCCCCACGGCCGGCCGGATGCCGTGCGCCACGAGCGTACCCACGAGGGCATCGCTGCCGGGCAGCTCCGGAGCGAAGGTCAGCTGGCGGATCGCCGACGGGGCACCTTCCCCGCCGGCCACCGCGACGAGCTGCTCGACGAGAGCAGTGTCCGGGTCCGTGAGCACTGCGGGATCATGGGCCCCCCGGCGGGCGTGCGAGAGGAACGGCCCCTCGAGGTGGATGCCGGCCAGCTCGCCGGAGGCGACGAGGCGCGCGAGCACGGCGACCCGCTCCCGCAGGTCGGCCGGGCTGGCTGAGACCAGGCTGGCGACGACGCGGCCCACCCCAGCCTCGGCGTGGTGGGCGAGGGCTCGGCGTGACGCCTCCTCGGACGACCCCAGCGCGGCACCAGCGGCGCCGTGGCAGTGGATGTCGACGAGACCTCTCACGTCGGCCGACGCTACCCGAGCGGTCGGTCCCGGGGTCGGCGCCGGTGGTGCCCCTGGGCGCCGCCGCCGGCGCCTGGTGCCCCCGGCTAGGTTGACGTCTCATGGAGTGGGTGGACGGCGTGTGGGCGCGCGTGCTGCCCGAGCAGGGGGTCGCCCTCTCCGGCACGCCGGTGCTCCTCGTCCTCCTCGGTGCCGTCGTCGCCGTCGCGATCCGGCCGGTCTGGCGGGTGATGCGCCTCGGGGTGACGCTCGTGCACGAGCTGGGACACGCCGGCGTCGGCGTCCTCTGCGGCCGCCGCTTCACGGGCTTCGTCCTGCGCGGTGACATGTCGGGCCACGCGGTGACCGTGGGGCCGGCACGCGGGACGGGGCGGGTGCTCACCACCTGGGCCGGCTACCCGGCCCCGGCTCTCGTCGGTGCCGTCCTCGTCTGGCTGGCCGTCCGCGGGTGGGCCGCCCCCGCCCTCACCGTGGTGCTCGCGCTCCTCCTCCTCGCCGCGCTGTGGGTGCGGTCGGTCCTCACCGTCGTCGTGGTGCTCGGCGCGCTGGCAGGCGCGGGCGCCCTCTGGTGGGCTGGAGCCGCCCAGCTGCAGGCGCAGGTGCTCGTCGCGGTGGGCGTGGTGCTCGTCGTGGGGGCCTGGCGACACCTCGGCGCGGTCCTCGCCGCGCCGGCCGACCGGGTCAGTGACCCCGCCGTGCTGGCCCGCCTGACCCGCGTGCCCCGGCTCCTCTGGAACGCCTCCTTCGTCCTGGCGTGCGGGGTCGTGACCTGGTGGGCCCTGCGCACGGTGCTCGTTGCCGCCGACGTCCTGAGCGCCTGACCCGGCAGCGGAGCGCGTCGTCGGCGCTACCGTGGAGGCATGGCATACGAGTACAAGGTCGCAGAGCTCCGCGAGAAGATGATCGGCGGGAAGGTGTCCGGCGACCGGCTCGAGAAGGTCCTCAACGAGCACGCCGCGCAGGGGTGGCGGCTGCGGGCGATCACGAGCGCCGACGTCAAGGGCCGCGTCGGGCCGGGCGGCGTGGAGGGGCTCCTCATCACCTTCGAACGCGTCGTCTGACCGTCCCCCGTCCCGCTCAGGACGCGGGTCGGCGGACCACGTCGACGTGCGGCCGTCGCTGCCAGAGCGTCCAGTCCTCGCTGACGTCCGCGGCGGCCTGGCGCAGCAGCGGCAGGAACTCCTCGGTGAGCCGCTCGGTCGACGTCTCGGCGGCATGCACGGTGACGTTCATCGCCGCGCGCACCTCGCCGGTCCCGTCGCGCACGGGCACGGCGACCGACCGGACGCCGGGGGCGAGCTCCTCGTCGGCGAGCGCCCAGCCGCGGGCCCGCACGCGCTCGAGCTCGTCCTCCAGCTCCTCCACCGGTCGGACGACGTGCGGCGTGAGACCGGAGCGGCTGGGAAGGGCGAGCACCTCGGCCAGCCGCTCGGGCGGCAGCGCCGCGAGCAGGACCTTGCCCTGGGACGTGGGCGGTGCCGGGAACCGGGTGCCCACCTCGACGCGCAGGGCGATGATCTTGGGCACGGCCACGCGCGCGACATAGACGATGTCGGATCCGTCGAGCTGCGCCATGGACGAGGACTCCCCGGTGCGCCCGACGAGCGACTCGAGCCGCGGCCGCGCCACGTCCCAGAGACCGAGCGACGCGACGTAGGCCGTCCCGAGGGCGAGCACCCGCGGTGTCAGGGTGAAGACGCCGTCCCGTGAGCGGACGAACCCCAGCTCCTCGAGGGTGAGCAGGAGCCGCCGGGCCGTGGGGCGGGCCAGACCGGTCGCCTGGGCCACGTCGCTCAGGGACATCGCGGGTCGCTCCCGACCGAACGCGGTGATGACGTCGAGGCCGCGCGCGAGCGCCTCCACGAAGTCGGGTCCCTCACCACGTCCGGCCATGCTCCCTCCTCCCTTCGGCGAGGTGCGACCGTCCGGGCGCGGCGGACGGCGTCACGTCGTCGCCGCAGCTCTCACTCGCGCTCCCCGGCCCCCGGCTCCCCGAACACCGTGCCGGTCGCGCGCGTGGTGTCCGTGCGGAACTCCGTGTACTGGTAGGGGTTGTCGAGCACCTTGCCCTCGTCCTCCGGAAGGGCCGGGTTCATCCCGGACTCCCACGCCTCGCGCCCCATGACGTCCTCGAGGTACCCGACGGTCGACTCCGCCCTGCGGCGCAGGTCCCCGAGGTCGCAGCCCACCAGCTCGTGCTCGTGCTTGACCACGCGGCCGCCGACGAGCACGGTGTGCACGTCGGCGCGCTGGGCCTGGAACGCGACGTGGCCGTAGGGGTTGAGGAGCGGGAAGGACACCGGTGACCGGTCGTTCTTGAGCAGCACGACATCCGCCGTGGCGCCCGGGACGAGACGGCCGAGCTCCTCCCGGCCGAGGGCGCGGGCACCGCCGCGCGTCGCCCAGTCGACGACGTGCTCGGCCCGCAGGTGCACGTTGGTCACGGTGTCCCCGACGGCATGCGCCTCGAGGTGCTCACGCGAGCGGTCGGCGCCGAGGGTCGTGCGCATCGCCGAGAAGAGGTCGCTGCTCCACCAGACGCTCGTGTCCATCGAGATCGAGACCGGGATGCCGTGGCGCCGCAGCTGCCAGGTGGGTGGGTAGCCCTGCCCTGCGCTCTGCTCCGACTCGGTGGACACCGAGGCGGAGCCACCGGTGGCGGCGATGCGGTGGTACGAGTCCGTCGACAGGGTGGCGGCGTGGACGTAGACGGTCGAGTCGGTCATGAAGCCGTTCTCGTGCATGAGCCGGATGCCGTCGTCGCCGGTCGCGCCCCACACGCCGGCGTGGGTGGTCACCGGAAGGTCGAGCTCCCGGGCCACCTCGAAGGCCGCGCGCTCGGGAAACGTCGGATCGCCGGTGACGTCGAACGCCAGCTGCCAGCCCTCGAGGTCACCGCGCCGGCGCTCGAGGAACGACCGCACGGCAGGGTCGGCCGTCCACTCCCAGGGACCGGCCTGGATGTTGCCGTAGGCGAGGACGAAGCGGCCGGGCACCGCCTGGAGCGCGTCGACGGCGGCCTCCGCGTGGTCCACGGACTGCAAGCCGTGCGACCAGTCGACCGTCGTCGTGACCCCGGCCTCGAGCGCGTCCCACGCCGAGAGGAGGTTGCCGGTGTGGACGTCCTCGGGGCGGAAGTGCCGGCCGTTCTCCAGGTAGTACCAGACGAAGTACTGGGTGAGGGTCCAGTCCGCGCCGTAGCCCCGCATCGCGGTCTGCCACATGTGGCGGTGGGTGTCGATCATGCCGGGCATGACGACTCCGCCTCTCGCGTCGATCTCGAGCGCGCCCTCCGGTGCGGAGAGGGCGTGCCCCACCTCGGCGACCCGGTCGCCGACGACGAGGACGTCGCCTCCTGTGAGGACCTCGTGCCGGTCGTCCATCGTCAGCACCGTCGCGTCGCGGAACAGCACGGGCCGCCCGTCGGCCACCTCGTCGTGAGCCATGACCTCTCCCATCGCACCCGAAGCGGACAGATGTCCGCTCGACGGCGGTCGCCCGTCGTGCGGACCACTGTCCGCGCCGAGAAGGTGGCCTGTCAAGACCCCGAACGCGTCGGTGGATTCGCCCCTTGACAGGCCGGTTGCGCGGCCGGAGACTCGGCGGACAGCACTGCGGACACCTGTCCGCAGCGAGGGAAGGCGACCTCGAGGAGGCCCCCGTGACCCAGCCCTCCGGGCCGCTGTCCGGGCTGCTCGTCGCGGACTTCTCCCGCATCCTGGCCGGGCCCTACGCGACGATGCTCCTCGCCGACCTCGGCGCCGAGGTCGTCAAGGTGGAGTCCCCGGCCGGGGACGACACCCGGACCTGGAGCCCTCCCCTCCGCGACGGCGTCTCGACGTACTACCTCGGCGTCAACCGCAACAAGCGCTCGGTCGCGCTCGACCTCAAGGACCCCGACGACGCCGAGGCCGCCCGCGAGCTGGCCCGGCGGGCGGACATCCTCGTCGAGAACTTCAAGCCGGGGGGCCTTGCCCGCTTCGGCCTGGACTACGACACCGTCTCCACGGACAACCCGGGAGTTGTCTACGCCTCGATCAGTGGGTTCGGGAGCGGCCCGGGCGGTCGCGACCTGCCGGGATACGACCTCATGGTGCAGGCGATCTCCGGCCTGATGAGCCTCACCGGCGACCCCGACGGGCCGCCGTTCCGTGCCGGCATCTCCGTCTTCGACGTCATGGCCGGCCTGCACGCCACCATCGGGGTGCTGGCCGCCCTGCAGGCGCGCACCGCCACCGGGCGGGGACAGCACGTCGAGGTCAACCTGCTCTCCTCGGCGCTGTCGGGACTGGTCAACCAGTCGAGCGCCTACGTGGCCGGCGGCGTCGTCCCCACGCGGATGGGAAACAGCCACCCGAGCCTCTTTCCCTACGAGCCGCTGCCGTGCGCCGACGGCCAGCTCATCGTCACGGCGGGCAACGACGGCCAGTTCCGCCGGCTCGTGGAGGTGCTCGGCGCTCCCCAGCTCGCGGACGACCCGCGCTTCCGGGGCAACGAGGACCGTACGGCGCACCGGGCCGAGCTCCGGCCGCTGCTCGTCGAGAGGCTGTCGACGCGCACGACGATGGAGTGGTTCCGGGTCATCACGGCGGCGGGGGTCCCCTGCGGTCCGATCAACACCGTCGACGCAGGGGTGCGCTTCGCCGAGGAGGTCGGCCTGGACCCGGTGGTCCAGGTCGGGACCGCCGACGACGCCGTTCCGTCGGTGCGCAACCCCATCCGGTTCTCCGCCACCCCGGCCGACTACCGCCTCCCACCGCCACGCCTCGACGAGCACGGGGACGAGATCCGCCGGTGGCTCGCCCACCGGGTCGTTCCCGACCCGACCACGGACCAGGAGCGACCCGCATGACGACCTTCCCGACGTCGCTCGGCACGTCGTCGGCGGACGAGATCCGCCTCCTCGGCCAGGACCTCACCACCGACCTCATGGGCAAGGTCGGCTTCGGCGAGCTCGCGTACTGGCTCGTCGCCCTGCGTCGGCCCACCCCCTCGGAGACAAGGGTGTTCGAGGCAGTGCTCGTCGCGCTGGCCGACCACGGCTTCACGCCGACGGCCATCGCGGCACGGCTCACCTACCTCTCGGCGCCCGACTCCCTCCAGGGCGCCCTGGCCGCCGGTCTCCTCGGTGGGGGGTCCCGCTTCCTCGGGGTCACCGAGGACTGCGGCGCCTTCCTCCACGCGGTCGTCGCCGACCTCGGCGACGACCTGCCGTCGACGGACGAGGCCTGGGACACCGTCGCGCTGGACGCCGTGAGGCGCACCCGCGACACCGGTCGACACGTGCCGGGTCTCGGGCACCCGGTGCACAAGCAGGGCGACCCTCGCACTCCGGCCCTCATCCGCATCGCCGACGAGGAGGGCCTGCGTGGTCCGCACCTGCGTCTCTTCGAGGCCGTGGGCCGTGTGCACGAGCAGGTCCTCGGTCGCCGGCTGCCGCTCAACGGCGCCGGGGTCTGCGGCGCCGCGCTGGCGGACCTGGGGCTCCCGGTCGAGCTGCTGCGTGGTTTCGCCCTGCTCGCCCGCGCGGCGGGGCTCCTCGGCCAGATCGCCGAGGAGCGGCGCCGCCCCATCGGCATGGACGCCTACCTCATGGTCGACCGCAACGCGGAGTACGTCGACCCACAGTCCTGACCTCGGAAGGAGACCCTCCATGGCGCAGGTCGTCGCCGTCATCGCCTCCACGCACCACCCCTTCTACTACCGCGCGAGCACCGCGGTGGGGGAGGACCGCCCACCGTTCGCGGACGAGTGGGTCGCGAAGATCGAGCGCTTCCGCGAGACGCTCACCCGCGCTCGTCCCGAGGTCCTCGTCATGGTGGGCAGCGACCACTTCCACCAGCTCTGGCTCGACAACATGCCCCAGTTCCTCGTGGGCAAGGCGCCGGCATACGACGCCAACTGGTACAACGAGGAGCGCGAGTTCGGGCTGCCCCGTTTCAGGCTGGACGGTCACGAGGAGCTCTCGTCACACATCCTGCGCGGCGGCCTGGACTCCGGGTTCGACCTCGCCTTCAGCAACGAGCTGCGGATCGACCACTCGATCACGTGCCCGATCATCACCCTGCGGCCCGAGGCCGACCTGCCGATCGTCCCGATCTACACGAACATCTTCGCGCCGCCGCTGCCCCAGCCCCGGCGCTTCGTCGAGCTGGGCCGGACGATCCGCGAGCTCGTCGAGTCGTGGCCGAGCGACCAGCGGGTGGCGGTCATCGGCACCGGGCACCTCTCGCTCGAGCTCGGCGGTCCCCGCCAGTTCGGCCCGCACGGGCCGGACCCCGAGTTCGACCGCCGGGCCGTGCAGTGGATCGCCGACGGCGACCTCGAGGGCTGCCTCTCCGAGGTCACGCTCGACAGCCTCCACGCCCCGGGCAACGCGACCCACGGGTTCATGGACTTCATGCTCATGATGGGCGTGGCAGGGGAGAACGCGAAGGCCGACCACGTGGACTCGCTCGACCTGTTCCACACGATGGAGGCCTACTTCACCTGGTACCCGAAGGGAGCACCGGCATGAGCAGGTACCTGCTCGACAAGTTCCTCTTCACGGTCGACCGCGACCCGGAGCTCGTGGAGCGCTACCGCGAGGACCCGGCCGGCACGGTGGCCTGGTGGGAGGAGACCCAGGCCAACCGCATCCTCAACGCCACCTCCGGTGAGGCGAGCACGTGGCTCGCCTTCGCCGAGGCCGAGCGGGACGCCCTCGTGCGGCACGACCACGTCGCGCTCTTCACCATGGGCGCCCATCCCTTCCTCACGCTCACCCTCTTCATCGCGATGTTCGAGCGCGACCACCCCGAACCGCTCGCGTACCAGAAGGCCTACGGCGCCGCCCTGGCCCACCTCGGCCTGCCCTACCCCGACATCTCCACCTGAGCGATGCGTGCCGCGACCCTGACGGGGTATGCCGTGCCACCGGTCGTCGAGGAGCGCCCCGACCCGCTCCCCCCGGCCTCCGACGATGTCGTGCTCGTCGCGGTCACCAGTGCGCCGATCACGCCGCTCGACGTCCTGTGCTCCACGGGGACGTCGTACTTCGGCGCCCCGCCGCTGCCCTACGTCCCCGGGGTACAGGGGGTCGGCGTCGTGCGGTCGGGTCCGGAGCACCTGAGCGGCCGGCGGGTGTGGTTCCCCACGACCGCAGGGATGCACCCGGGAGACGGAAGCATGGCTCAGCTGTGCGTCGCGGAGGTGGCGGACGTCGTGCCCCTGCCGGACGGGCGTGGACGACGCGCTGGCCGCGGCCCTGGGTCTGTCCGCCGTGGCCGCCTTCGAGGTGCTCAGCTCACGAGCCTCACTCGCCGACGGGGAGCAGGTGCTCGTCCTCGGGGCCGGTGGGACCGTGGGGCAGGTGGCCGTGCAGGCGGCTCGCCTCCTCGGAGCGCGTCGCGTCGTCGCCGTGTGCCGCGAGGGGGCGGGCACCGAGCGGGCGACCCGGGCGGGCGCCGACTCCGTCGTGAACCTGCGTCCCGACGAGGAGGTCGCAGACCTGGCCGAACGGCTCCGCCGCGAGTGCGACGGCCCGGTCGACGTGGTCGTCGACCCCGTCGCCGGCGTGCCCGGGTCGGCGGCGGCCATGCTCCTCGGACCCGGGGGCCGTCTGGTCAACCTCGGCAGCAGCGCGGGTCCGGCCCTGTCCGTGGACTCTGCGACCCTGCGGAGCCGGTCCGCGGCCGTGCTGGGCTACACGAACACCTCGCTCAGTCCGCACCGACGTGCAGCGACCCTGGGCAGGGTGCTGGGGCACGCGGCCACGGGCGAGCTCACGGTGGACCACGTCACGGTCCCCCTGGACGACGTCACCACCGCCTGGGCCGACGTCGCGGCGGGGGCGACGACCGCCCGCGTCGTGGTCCGTCCGTCGCTGCCCGCTCCCGGCTGACCCGGCGTCCGGCTGCCGAGGACTCCACCTCCTTCCCCCCGCCCGGCCGAGCCTGAGTGCCCGCGAGGGCGCATCGCGTCGGGGTGGGCCAAGCCCGCCCCGACCTCGCATCCGTCCAGACCTGGGAAAGGGTGGCCCGACAGTCCCTCTCGCGGGACCCGGGCAGGTAACGTCCCGCCACGGCGGGGCTCGACCGAGGGCCGGGACGGGAGGCGACATGGGCTACGCGAAGGGTGACCAGGTCTCCTGGAACACCTCACAGGGCGAGACCCACGGACGGGTGACCGAGAAGCGGACCAGCGACTTCACGTTCGCCGGCCAGCAGTTCCGACCCACCGACGCGGACCCCTACTACATCGTCGAGTCCGACAGGACCGGCGCCCAGGCGGCCCACAAGGAGTCGGCGCTCCGCGCCAGGTCCTGACCCGGCGGGCCGGTACGCGGAGACGGCCGGACGGCCGTGCGCCCTTCCCACGACGACGAGGAGCTCCCATGCAGCAGCGTGTGCTCGGCGATGCCCACGTCGGGGCGATCGGCCTCGGCGGCATGCCGATGTCCATCGAAGGGCGACCCGACGAGGCCCGGTCCCTCGCGACGATCCACGCCGCGCTCGATGCCGGCGTCACCCTCGTCGACACGGCCGACGCCTACCACCTCAAGGCCGGCGAGGTCGGCCACAACGAGGAGCTCATCGCGCGCGGCCTGCGCACGTGGTCCGGTGACGCCTCGGCGGTGATCGTGGCGACCAAGGGCGGGCACCTGCGTCCCGGGGACGGGTCGTGGACGGTCAACGGTGACCCGGCATACCTCAAGCGGGCGGCCAAGGAGTCGGTCCGGCGGCTCGGTGTCGAGGCCATCGGGCTCTACCAGTTCCACCGGCCGGACCCCACGGTGCCGTATGCCGAGTCGGTGGGAGCGCTCGCCGAGCTGCTCGACGAGGGCGTCATCGCGCGTGCCGGAGTCTCGAACGCGAGTGTGGCGCAGATCGACGAGGCGAACGGCGTGCTCGGTGGCCGGCTCGTCTCGGTGCAGAACCAGTTCTCCCCCGCCTTCGTCTCGAGCAGGGGCGAGCTCGACCACTGTGCTCGGCTCGGCATCGCGTTCCTGCCCTGGAGCCCACTCGGCGGGATTCGCAACGCCGGCGAGCTCGGTTCGCGGCATGCGGCGTTCGCCGAGATCGCCGAGGTGCACGGCGTGAGCCCGCAGCAGGTGGCGCTCGCCTGGCAGCTCTCGCTGGCCGACGTCGTCATCCCCATCCCGGGTGCCTCCCGACCGGCGTCCATCGAGGACTCGGTGCGGGCGACCGAGCTCGAGCTCAGTGACGAGGAGCTCGCGCGGCTGAACCGGGACGCCTGACCGGCCGCTGACGGGGACCCGGAGTCTGTACCCAGCGGCGTGACTGCCGTGGGTGGTGGCGCCTACCGTGGGGGAAGGCGCGACGACGGAGGCGAGGACGATGGCGGGGACGAGCGACAGGAAGACCGGGCCCACCACGGGCGACGTGGCGGCATACCTCGCCTCCGTGACCGACGAGCGCCGACGTTCCGACGCCGTGGAGGTGCTCGAGCTCATGCGCGAGATCACGGAGGTGGCGCCGCGCATGTGGGGCTCGTCGATGATCGGCTTCGGTCGCCAGCCGTACCGGACCTCCGACGGAACCAAGCGGGAGTGGTTCGCCGTGGGGCTCGCGCCCCGCAAGGCCGCCCTCACGCTCTACGGCCTGACGTACTACGGCACCAACACCGACCTCCTCCAGCGGCTGGGACCGCACACGACGGGCAAGGGGTGCCTCTATCTCACCCGGCTCGCGGACGTCGACCGTGACGTGCTCGCCGAGCTCATCCGACGAGCGTGGACGGCGAACCACGAACCACCCACCTGACCCGCGTGGGGGAGAATCGCGGCGATGACCCTCACCGACCGCCTCACCGACACCGCCGCGGCAGGGCCCGACGCCGCCTTCGACGTCTTCCTCGACTGGGCGGGTGACCGGGGGTTCTCGCTCTATGCCGCGCAGGAAGAGGCGGTTCTGGCCCTGGCCGGCGGTGCTCACGTCGTTCTGGCGACCCCGACGGGCTGCGGGAAGTCCCTCGTCGCCGTGGCAGCCCACGCCCAGGCCCTCGCGGAGGGCCGGCGCAGCTGGTACACCGCGCCGATCAAGGCGCTCGTGAGCGAGAAGTTCTTCGCACTGGTGGAGATCTTCGGCGCCGAGCGGGTGGGGATGCTCACCGGTGACGCGGCCGTCAACCCCGGTGCCCCCATCATCTGTGCCACGGCCGAGGTGCTGGCCAACCACGCCCTGCGCGACCGGGAGCTCGCCGACGTGGGGCTCGTGGTCATGGACGAGTTCCACTTCTACACCGAGCCCGACCGCGGCTGGGCGTGGCAGGTGCCGCTGCTCCTGCTGCCCGACACCCAGTTCCTCCTCATGTCGGCGACCCTCGGCGAGACGCGGGTGTTCGAGAGGGACCTGGTCCGGCGCACCGGGCGCGAGACCGTGGCGATCACCGGTGCCGAGCGGCCGGTGCCGCTGGAGTTCTCGTGGGTCCTCACGCCGGTGCACGAGACACTCGAGATCCTGCTCAGGGAGGACAAGGCACCCGTCTACGTCGTGTCGTTCACCCAGTCCGCCGCGGTCGAGCAGGCCTCGGCGCTGATGAGCGTCGACATCGTGTCCTCTGCTCGCAAGGCCGCCATCAAGGACGCCGTCGGCGGCTTCCGTTTCGGCAAGGGGTTCGGAGCGACCCTGCGGCGGCTCGTCCTCCATGGCATCGGCGTCCACCACGCCGGGATGCTGCCCAAGTACCGGCGGCTCGTCGAGACGCTGGCCCAGGCGGGCCTGCTCGCCGTCATCTGCGGCACGGACACCCTCGGCGTCGGGATCAACGTGCCCATCCGGACCGTCCTGCTCACCTCGCTCACGAAGTACGACGGTCGCAAGCAACGGGTCCTGCGAGCGCGGGAGTTCCACCAGATCGCCGGGCGTGCCGGACGGGCCGGCTTCGACACCGTCGGCTATGTCGTCGTCCAGGCCCCCGAGCACGTCGTCGAGAACGCCAAGGCCGTCGCCAAGGCCGGCGATGACCCCAAGAAGCGCCGCAAGGTCGTGCGACGGAAGCCACCGGACGGCACGTTGTCGTACACCGAAGCCACCTACGAGCGACTCGTCACCGCCGAGCCGGAGCCCCTGACCTCGAAGATGCGGGTCGACCACGCGATGCTGCTCAACGTCCTCGACCAGTGGGAGGGCCAGCAGGCCGCGCTGTTCACCCTCCTTCTCGACAACCACGAGGAGGACGCCCGCCGCGAGGCCCTCGTCGAGCGGGCCGTCCAGGTGCTGGGGTCGCTCCTGCGAGCCGGGGTCGTCGAGCCGGACGACGGGTCGAGCGTCGAGGACTGGCTGCCCGACGACCATTCGGACGTGGCACCGGCATCCGAGAACGCGGCACCGGCGTCCTGCGACATCAGATCCGGGCACCGCTGAGCCCGACCCGGGGAGCCGGCATCCCGACGACGAGATGCACGGCGAGGACAGCGGCGACCTCGGACCCATCGGTCAGCTCCTCGCCGCCGCCGGCCACGCCGCAGCCACCACCCCAGCTCCCCCACTTCGTCTGCCAGACGGCGGCGACACGCCGCGTTCGGCCGCCGAAACCGGCAGTCTCACAGACGAAGTCGGGGAGGCGCGGGCGGTCGGCCGGCTCGAGGCGTTCGTCCGTGGTGACCGCCGGCGGTATGCCGAGGGCCCCTTCCAGGTGGCCCTCGACCTCCACGACGGCTTCGCGCTCAACCAGCCGCTGTCCGCGTTCGCCCTCGCCACCCTGGAGATGCTCGACCCCGAGGCGCCGGGCTACGCCCTCGACGTCGTCAGCGTCATCGAGGCGACCCTCGACGACCCGCGGCCGGTGCTCATGGCCCAGCGCTTCGAGGCCAGGGGCGAGGCGGTCGGCGCCATGAAGGCCGACGGCCTCGACTACGAGGACCGGATGGACGCCCTCGAGGACGTCACGTGGCCCATGCCGCTCGCCGAGGAGCTCGAGGCGGCCCTGCGGGTCTACCGCCAGCGACACCCCTGGGTGGATCCACGCGACCTGTCACCGAAGTCGGTGGTCCGCGAGATGTACGAGCGGGCGATGACCTTCGGCGAGTTCGTGGCGCACCACAAGCTCGCGCGGGCGGAGGGCGTGGTGCTGCGCTACCTCACCGATGCCTACCGGGCCCTGCGCTCCACCGTTCCGACCTCCGCCCGCACCGAGGAGCTCGACGACATCGTCGAGTGGCTGGGCGAGCTCGTGCGGCACACCGACTCCAGCCTGCTCGACGAGTGGGAGGCGCTCGCGAACCCCACCGACGACCTGGTGACCGAGGTCCGCGCGGCATCCGAGGGACGGGCCCTCTCGGCAAACCCTCGCGCGCTGGGAGTGCTGGTGCGCCAGAGCATGTTCCGTCGCGTCGAGCTGCTGTCGCTCGGTCGGTATGCCGCCCTCGCCGCCCTCGACGGGGGCCTCACCGAGGAACAGTGGCAGGCGGCCGCGGCGGCCTACCTCACCGAGTACGGCACCGTGGGAACCGGGCCCGATGCCCGAGGACCCGCTCTCTTCGCCATGGTGCAGGAGGCGGACCGGTGGCTCGTCACCCAGATCCTCGACGACCCCGACGGTGACCGTGACTGGCGGATCACCGCCGAGCTCGACGTCCCCGCAACCGACGAGGCCGGCGAGCTCGTGCTCGTCGTCACCGGGCTGGGGCCGGCATGACGATGCTGCGGACGGCCACCGTGCACGACCTCCCGGGGGTCTACCGCGTCTGCCTCCTCACCGGAGCGGCCGGGGAGGACGCCAGCAGCACCTACGCGGACCCGGACCTCCTCGGACACATCTGGGTGGGCCCCTACCTCCTGTACCCGGATGCCGTCGCCCTCGTCCTCCAGGACGCCCACGGCATCGCCGGCTACTGCGTCGGCGTGCCGGACACGACGGCCTTCGAGCAGTGGACCGAGGACGTGTGGCTTCCGCCGCTGCGTGAGCGCTACCCACGGCAGGGCAGCACCGGCCAGGATGCGGCGCTCGTCGAGCGGCTGCACCACCCGACGAGCAACCGATGCGGCGCTCACGGCCGCTCACCCCGCACACCTCCATGTCGACCTGTTGCCGCGGCGCCAGGGTCAGGGCTGGGGGCGCCAGATGATGGACACGATGGCGGACCACCTGACCACGGCAGGCGCGCAAGGCGTGCACCTCGGTGTCGACGAGGCGAACGCGGCGGGACGCGCCTTCTACGAGCGGCTCGGTTTCACCGAGCTCCACCGGACGAGCGGAGCGCGGTACCTGGGGCGCACGCTCGGCGCGCGACCCGACATTCGACCGGGCTGAGAGCGGCATTCCGCAAGCAGGCGGTCCACGAGCACCCGGTCCGCGAGGATGGCGCGGATGCGTCTCGCGGGGTCCCACGTCCTCCTCACCGGGGCGACGGGCGTCATCGGACGCCACCTCGCCACCCGCCTCGCGGCAGCAGGGGCGCGCGTCACGCTGGTGGCCCGGAGCCGCGAAGCCCTCGAGGCGCTTGCCGCGGACCTCGACGCAACGGCCCTCCCCGCCGACCTCACCGACGACGAGGTCCTGGCCGGCGTGGTCGTCGGCGCCGAGCAGCGCAACGGCCCGCTCGACGTGCTCGTCAACAACGCCGGGATCGAGACCGTCGGCCACCTCGCGTCGGCGACCGCGGACGACGTCTCCGTCACCATCGCCCTCAACCTCACCGCGCCGCTGGAGCTGACCCGCCAGGCCCTGCCGGGCATGCTCGCCCGTCGGCGTGGCCACATCGTCGCGATCTCGTCGTTCTCGGGCGTGGCCACGTTCCCCGGGCTCGCGGTCTACGGGGCGACGAAGGCGGGACTCACGCACGCGATGTCCGGCGTCCGGGCCGACCTGCGCGGAACCCCCGTCCGGACCCTCACCGTCGAGATCGGCCCGGTCCACTCCGAGATGATGGAGCGCATCGGCCAGCACGCGCCCGCGGCGCGGTCCTTCGACCGCGCCCTCCGACTTCGCGCGCTCAGCCTCCTCGACGCCGACGACGTCGCCCGTGCCGTCGTCCGGGCGGTGGAGTCCGGTCGTCCCCACCTGCGGATGCCGCGCCGAGCGGCCCCGCTGGCCCACCTCACGAGCGCGCCCCGCACGCTCGTCCGCGCCGCGCTCACCGGCATCCCCGGGCCTGCGGACCGGAGCGGCGGGTGAGCCGGCGGCGAGTGCCCGTGCGTCGCAAGATCGCCGCCGCCACGTGGCGGGCGCCTCGGGACGGACGGATCTACGCACGGATGGAGGTCGATGTCACCGCCACCCTGGCGTACCTCGACGACGTCCGGCAGCGGTCGGGGGTGCGGGTCACGGTGACGCACGTCGTCGGCGCGGCCCTCGGTCGGGCGATCCGGCAGGTGCCCGAGATCCGGGCCCGGGTCGTCGCCGGACGGATCGTGGACCTCGAGCACTGCGACATCGGGTTCGCCGTCGACATCGAGCAGGGGTCGGACCTCGCTCCCGTCAAGGTCCAGGACGTCGACACCCTGTCACCGGTCGAGCTCGCCCGGGCGGTCGAGGCCGGGGCGCGCCGGCTGCGCCGCGGGGAGGACGAGGCCTACCGCCGCTCATCGACGATCGTCCGCTTCCTGCCGACCGGCGTGATGCGACCGCTCATGTCCACCGCCAGCCTGCTCGCCGGCGGCCTCGGGTGGCGGGCGTTCGGACAACCCGGCTTCCCGCTGGGCGCCGCCTTCGTCTCCAACGTCGGTTCGCTGGGGCTCGACGAGGCCTTCCTCGCACCACTGCCCTTCGCCCGCACCCCGGTCTACCTCGCGATCGGCGCCGTGCAGCAACGCCCGGTCGTCGTCGACGGCGTGGTCGTCGCCCGGCCGGTCCTCGTCCTCGTGGCGACGGCGGACCACCGGGTCGTCGACGGCGCCCACGCCGGGGAGATGGCGACCATCATCCGCGACCTGCTCGCCCACCCGGAACGGCTGGAGCGCCCATCGACAGGCGTCGCGGCCGCTGCGCGGTCATGAGCCGGGGCGGCCGCCGTCACTCCGCCGGGTCGGCGGAACGGACGTCCGGGATGCCGCGGGTCTCGTCCTGCTTGAGCTCGTCGATCTCCTCGAGGATGCGCTCCCGCTCGCCGGGCGACACCTCGACCCCCGCCTCGTCGAGCCCTTCGTCGAGCTCGGACTCGACGATCCCCCTGTCGCCGCTGTAGTTCCACGACGTCACGTCGTCCACGACGTTCTGGGCGGCCTCGGTGGCGGCGTCCTCTCGCTCCTGCTCGTTCGGCGGCTCACTCATCGTCGTCCTCCGGTCACGTGGTCACGGTGCCGAGCGGAACTCGGCGTGGCCGGGCCATCGTGCCAGAGCAGCTGCCGGTGGAACGTCTCCCTGACGCGGTCAGACCACGATCTCCGGGGACTTCAACGACGTCCCGATCAGCACGAGGATGACGCCCAGGACCGTGGCGAGCAAGGCCACCCCGAAGGCGACCACCGAGGTGAACAGTGACGCGCGCAGGAAGGACGCCTGCATCGCGGTCTGCCTCAGCGGGTCGTCCCGCTCCAGCTCGGCATACGTCTTTCCGCCCGTCTCCTCCAGCGCGTGCTTGTTGATCACCTGGGCCTCCGAGTACGCGGTCAGGGGGCCCGTGACCGGGTCACCCGCGAAGTAGTCCGCATCCTCCGAGACCGTGATGTTCTCGGCGCTCAGCTGGTCCGCGACGAGGAACCACGTCACGACGCCGGCCACCGCAGAAGAGCACTCCCGCGACGACGACGACCCATCCCCGAGCCGTCGTCCTTCCAGCTGTTCCTGCCATCTGGCGCTCACCTTCCCGAGCCGTGTCCGTTCCGATCAGTGTGTCGCTTGTGGGGTGTCCGCCGGGTCACCCCCACGGGGTGAGTTCTGCGCACTCGACCGGTGTCGGCGCGACGTCTTCACGGTTCGCGTGGTGCGGTCCGCGCCCGCGCCGGTGTCACGGCCAGCTGCGGGCTCAGGTCCGGGGATATGGTCGAGCCGCCGCCTCCGGACCCACTTCGCCAGCTCGACGGTGAGCGGGAGCAGCGCAGCGAGGCCGGTGCACACGAGCCACTGGGCAGGCGTGAGCGGGACGGTGAGCAAGCCACTCTGCAAGGTCGGCAGCTGCGTCGCGAGGAAGACCATGACGACCGGGACGAGGCCGATGAGCACCGCCTTGACCACGGGTGCGGTCAGGCCGCCCGTGGGGTCGCGCCGGTTGACCACGGCGTTGAAGACGGTGCCCAGGCCCATGACGACGAACGTCATGGTCATCGACACGCTGGCCTCCCCGACGCTCGGCTCGTCCGGTCCGGCGACGAGCGGGAGGAATGCGGCGACGAAGAGCACCGACGCGTAGAGGGCCCACCGCAGGACGGCGGCCCGGTTGGTGATGTGCACCGCGGGGTCGCGGGGCGGACGGTGCATGACGTCGGGGTCACCCGGGTCCACGGCGATGATGACCACACCGCCTGCCGTCGCGAAGAAGAGAAGGTAGAGGACCATGGGCGGCGTCATCGCCACACCCTGGTTGACGTCGAGGAGGGTCGCCGCCAGGAAGAGCATCACGAGGGACAGGAGCTGGGTCATCTGGTAGCGCACGTAGGAGACGACCTTGTCGTAGACCCGGCGCCCGATCTCCACGGCGTGCACGAGAGTGCCGAAGTTGTCGTCGGTGAGCACCATCCGTGCGGCCTGCTTGGTCACCTCGCTGCCGCTGCCCATGGCGACACCGATGTCCGCCTGCTTCAGGGCGGCCGCGTCGTTGACGGCATCACCTGTCATCGCGACGATGAGGCCCTGCTCCTGCATCGCCCGGGCAAGCCGCAGCTTGTCCTCGGGCGTCACCCGCCCGAACACGTGCAGTCGCGGCAGCTGGTCCTTGAGCTCGTCGTCCGTGAGCGCCTGCAGCTCCGTGCCGCTGATGGCGCCCGGGCCGAGCCCGAGGTCCTCGCCGATCGCGCGGGCGGTCACCGCGTGGTCGCCGGTGATCATCCGCACGTCGATGCCAGCCGTGAGCGCGGTCCCGACGGCAGCCTTGGCCTCCGCGCGCAGCGGGTCGATGATGCCGGCAAGAGCGACGAAGGACAGCTCGTGGGTGAGTCCCATGGGGTCCTCGGTCATCGACCTGAGCTCGTCGTCCGCGATGAGCCGCGCGGCGAAGGCCAGCACCCGCAGGCCCCTCGAGCCCATCCGCACGTTCGCCTCGTCGATGCCGTCCCGGGCGGCCTCCACCGGTCCCTGCGATCCGCTCAGCGGGCCACCGGCTTGGGTGCAGCGGGCGAGGACGACGTCGGGTGCTCCCTTGACGAGCTCGATGACGTGCTCACCGCCGTCGACGACCACCCGGTGGAAGGTCGCCATGAACTTGTAGTCGGAGTCGAACGGGACCTCGGCCAGCCTTGGGTAGGCCCGCCGTGTCTCCTCCGCATCGATCCCGAGCTTCGCGGCAAGGACGACGAGGGCCGCCTCTGTGGGGTCGCCGATGACGGACCCGTCGTCCCCGACGACCGCGTCACTGTCGAGGACGAGGCCGAGTGCCAGTCGGGTGAAGTCGGGCACCGGGGCACCGGCGACCGACCGGATCACCCCGGTCTTGCGGTAGCCCTCGCCGTCGACGTGGAACCACGACCCGGCGGAGTAGAGGGTCGAGACCATCATCTCGTTGAGGGTCAGCGTGCCGGTCTTGTCGGTGTTGATCGCGCTCGTCGCACCGAGGGTCTCGACGTCGGTGAGGTTCTTGACGACGGCCTTTGCCTCGGCGAGCTGCTTCGCGCCCATGGACAGCAGGCCGGAGACGAAGGCTGGCATGCCGGTCGGGATGGCGGAGATGGCCATCGCCGTACCGAGCAGGAGGACCTGCTCGCCCGGAATCCCGCGGAGCAGACCGGCAACGACGATGATCGCCACCGCACCCCAGGCGATGACGCCGAGAACCTTGGTGAGCGAGTCGAGCTCCCGCTGCAGGGGGGAGCGGCTGCGCGTCACCGAGGTCAGCATGGTCGCGATCTGGCCCATCTGCGTCTGCATCCCGGTCGCCGTGACGACGATGGTCCCCGTTCCACGAGTCACCGAGGTGTTCTGGAACAGCATGTTCGACCGGTCGCCGAGGGCCACGTCGTCGGACGCCAGTACGCCCTGGCCCTTGGCGATCGGCGCGCTCTCGCCCGTGAGCGCCGCTTCCTGCGCCTCGAGGGTCGCCGAACGCACGATGCGCCCGTCGGCGGGCACGATGTCGCCGGCCTCGACCTGGACGAGGTCCCCGGGGACGACCTGGGTCGCAGCGGTGACCATCACGGCACCGTCTCGGACCACGCGCGCCTGGGGCACCTGCATTCTGGCCAGCGCGTCGACGCTCGCCCGCGCCGTCAGCTCCTGTCGGGTCCCCAGCACGAGGTTGAGGATGATGAGGAGCCCCACGACGACGCCGGTGGAGAGCTCGCCGATCAGCAGGCTCACCACGACGACCGCGACGAGCATGAGGTTCATCGGGTCGCGCAGCTGCTGTGCGGCGACGCGCCAAGGGGAGGGTGGCTTCTCTGCCGCGATCTCGTTCGGGCCGTGCGTCGAGAGCCGGCCTGCCGCCTCGGTGGCGCTGAGGCCGATGATCTTGTCCGAACCCGCGGCCGCGACCACGTCCTCTGCCGGGAGGGCGTACGGCGGCCGCTCGGCGCTGATCGTGGACGGTGTTCCTGCTTCCCTCCCGCTCACGACCTTCTCCCTCACGCACCGGCGGACACAAGGACGTGTCGTCGAGTTCGCCCGCACCCCGACCATAGGCCCCACGAGGGCTCGTTCGCACCCACCAGTGATCGGTGGCCCGCCCGTCGGCCCGTCGTACGACCCGAAGACCAGAGGGTTCGGTTCGTACCGGTGTCGTGCGACATCAGGGTGCGCAAGGGGGGATTTGAACCCCCACGCCCTTTCGGACACTGGCACCTGAAGCCAGCGCGTCTGCCGTTCCGCCACTTGCGCGTGACGCTCGCGTGAGCGCGTCCCAGTGTGCCCGATCACCCCCGTTCCGACAAAAGCCCGGCGCGGCCCGGCGGTCGACCGCCCCTGAGGAGGTCCCGGGCCTTCTCGGGGTCCGCTCAGGGTCGAACCCACCTGTGCGCCGAGGCCGCCGGCGACAGACTGATGATCCATGGACACCACCACCACGACGCCCCCGCGGCGCCACCGCGGGGTCGACGCGCCCGCCACGACCACGGGGTCGGCCGGGACACCGCCGCCCGTCGACGCGACTCGCCACCGGTCGGGCCTGTCGCTCTGGAGCATGCGCCACCGGTGGCTCGTGCTCGCCCTCAGCGCCCTCGCCCTGGTGGCCGGGATCGCGCTCATGGCGACGAGCGGGATCGTGACGACGCCGCCGGAGGACCAGCTGGTCGGCGACTCGGCCATCGCGGCCGACATCGAGGATCGCGCCGGGCTCTACGGCACCCCCACCGAGACGGTCGTCGCCACCGCGAAGGACGGCTCGCTCACCGAAGCCGAGGTGACCGCGATCGGCGCCGAGCTGGCAGCGGCATACCGCGACGTCGACGGCCTCACCGACATCGGCGAGCCGCAGGCCGGCGCCGACGGCCGCAGTGTGGTGCTCACCCTCACCCTCGACGCGGAGGACGACCCCGCCGAGGGCTCCACCGCACAGTCGCCGAGCGAGGCCGTCGGACCGAGCCTCGAGGCGACCGCGGCCTTCGCAGCGGTGAACCCCGAGCTCACCGTCGGTCAGATCGGCGACGGCTCGGTGACCAAGGAGGTCGACGCCACCCTCGGCGCCGACTTCAAACGGGCCGAGCTCATCAGCATCCCGCTGACCCTGGTGATCCTCCTCGTCGCCTTCGGCGCGGTCGTCGCCGCCGGGGTGCCCCTCGTCCTCGGTCTCGGCAGCGTCGGCGTCGCGCTGGGGCTCACGGCGGCTGCGAGCAACGGCGTCCTGCCGGTGGACCCCAACGCGCAGAGCCTCATCCTCCTCATCGGCCTGGCCGTCGGCGTCGACTACGCCCTGTTCGTCATCCGCCGGGCCCGAGAGGAACGCGCGGCCGGCGCGGACGTCCGCGACTCGATCGCGCTGGCCGGGGCGACCGCCGGTCGAGCCGTCGTCATCTCCGGCATCACGGTCATCGTCGCGATGTCCGGCATGCTCGTCGCCGGTGGCCTCTTCACGAGCCTGGCCCTCGGCGCCATGCTCGTCGTGTTCGCCGCGGTCATCGCGTCCGCCACCACACTGCCGGCGCTGCTCGCGGTGCTCGGCGACAAGGTGGACGCCATCCGCCTGCCCTTCACGGCTCGGCGCCGCGCCCGTGCGGGGTCACCCGACTCCCTGTGGGGACGCCTCGCGGGCGCCGTGTCCCGGCGTCCCCTCGGCTGGGGGGCCGCCGCCGTCGCCGTGCTCCTCGCGCTGGCCGTCCCGGCGCTCGGCATGAAGACGGCCCTGGGCGGCATCGAGACGCTCAGCCCCGACCTCGAGGTCGTCCAGGCCTACCGCCAGCTCGAGACGGCGGTACCGAGCGACGGCACCGCCGTCACGATCGCCGTCGATGCGCCCGCCGAGCTCCAGGCCGACGTCCTTGCCGCCCTCGACGGCATCCGGGACGAGGCCGGCACCCTGCCGCACGTCTCGGGCCTCGCCCCCGAAGCCGTGGTCTCCGACGACGGGACCGCCACCGTCCTGCCCGTCGGCATCGCGATGGACGCCTCCGACGACCGGCTCCCGGGCGTCGTCGCGGACATCCGTGACACGCTGGAGCCGCAGGTCGAGGCGGCGCTCGCCGACGTCCCCGGCGCCGAGGTCCACGTCGGCGGACAGGCCGCGGCCACCGACCTCAGTGCGTGGATGGACGCCCGGCTCCCCTGGGTCGTGGCCTTCGTGCTCGTGCTGACCCTCCTCGTCATGACGATCTCGTTCGGCTCCCCGTGGCTCGCCGCGGCGACGGTGGCGCTCAACGTGCTCTCCGTCGGCGCGGCCTACGGCCTCATGACGCTCGTCTTCCAGGGCACGTGGGCCGAGGGCGTCCTCGCCTTCTCCTCGACCGGGGCGATCGCCGCATGGCTGCCGATGCTGATGTTCGTCATCCTCTTCGGGCTGTCGATGGACTACCACGTGTTCGTCACGAGCAGGGTTCGCGAGGCGTATGCCGCGGGGCACGATCCGGCGGCAGCCGTCCGGCTCGGCGTGGCCCGGTCGGCCGGCGTGGTGACGAGCGCGGCGGCCGTCATGGTCGGGGTGTTCTCGATCTTCGGGACGCTGTCGAGCCTGGAGATGAAGCAGCTCGGGGTCGGCCTCGCCACGGCGGTGCTTCTCGACGCCACCCTGGTGCGGGGTGTCCTGCTCCCGGCGACCCTCACGGTGCTCGGAGAGCGCGCCCACCACGGTCCGCGGTGGATCCCCCGGATCCACCACTGACCGCCGCCGCACGCGTGGACGTGGTTGCCCGGGCAGCCACGTCCACTCGCGGGAAGGGCGGGCAGGCGTCGGCGGGCGCTTCTAGGACATGGCGTTGGCCTCGGCACCGGAGAAGCCGGACGGCTCCCGGTTGCCCCGTGACTTCAGCCGCACTCCCGGTAAGGCGGGAGCCGGGATGCGGGGGACCGCACCGGCATACCCCTCGACCCGGCCGAAGCGGCCGGCGTCGCCACCCGACCCGACTCTCCCGTCCTCGGCGCCCGCCGGGGCCTCCCAGGCCTCGCGGGCCTCAGCCACCTCCTCGTGCGAGCGGCCGATGAAGTTCCACCACATGACGACCTCCTCACCGAAGGGCTCACCCCCCAGCACGAGCACCCGCGCCCCCCGTGGCCCGGCGACCAGCACCACCGAGTCCGAATGCCGCCGGGCGGGGACGACACCGAGCTCGGCGCGCGCCAGGTCGTCGCCGTCGAGGGTGACCGAGCCGGTGTCGACGAGGACCGACACCTCGAACCCGTCCGCGACCGGCACGTGCACCGCACTTCCGGCCTCGAGGACCAACTCCGCCCCCACGAGGGGTGACTCCACGCGCACCGGTGAGGTCGAGCCCCACATCGACCCGACGAACACCTGGGCGCGCACCCCCGGCGCCACTCCCAGCACCTCCGGCTCGTGGTGCTCGAACCGCGGCTCCACATCGGCCACCGCCCCGGGCAGCACGAGCCACAGCTGGGCGCCGTGCAGCACGGACGTCCCGGTCGTGGAGACCTCCGAGTGCGAGATGCCCCGCCCGGCCGTCATGAGGTTGACCTCCCCGGGCCGCACGACCGCCACCGTCCCGAGCGAGTCGCGGTGCTCGACCTCTCCGCTGAAGAGCCACGAGACCGTCGCGAGCCCGCAGTGCGGGTGCGGCGCCACGTCCATCCCGCCGCTCTCGGCCACGTCGTCCGGCCCGTAGTGGTCGACGAAGCACCAGGCACCCACGAACGACCGCTCCCTGGCCGGGAGCGTGCGGCGCACCGTCATCGCGCGCGGGCCGCCCAAGGGCACCTCACGGGGCACGATCACCTGGACAGCGTCGTTCATCCGACCACCGTACGTGCCCGCCGTTCAGGGTGCACGCAGCCCTGACGGATAGTCTTGCCGAGACCGACCGCTGGCCGGAACCGAGTGGAGGAGGTGCGCCGATGGGTCTGTTCGATCGCCTCGAGGCGGGGCTCGAGCGTGCCGTCCAGGGCACGTTCGCCAAGCACCTCCGGGCCAACGTCCACCCCGTCGAGATCGCCAGCCACATCCGCCGCGCCATGGACGACCGCGCGGTCACCGGCTCCGGCCGCGCCATCGTCCCCAACGTCTTCACGATCGAGCTGTCCCCCGGCGACTTCGACCGGATGGCACCCGACCTCGCCGCCATCGAGGAGGACCTCGTCGCCGCGGCGGAGGAGCACTGCGACGGCCAGCGCTACCAGCCCGCCGGTCCCATCGACATCCTCTTCGAGGAGCACGACGACCTCGAGACCGGCGTCTTCCGCCTCCGCCCGTCCAAGGCCTCCCGCCCACGGGCCACGGGCACGACCGGGCAGGAGCGCGCCGCTCGTCCCGAACCCGGTCCCGGGTATGCCGGTGCACCACCCGCTGCCGGACGCCCGGCGGCTCCTCCGCCCGCGGCTTCTCCTGCCGCCGGGCCCGTGGCCCCGGCGCCGCTGCCTCATACCGCCCGCCCACCAGCCGCCGACGACGACGAGCTCGGCGCCACCGCACGGCATCCGGCGCCGCCGGCGAGCCCGCGGCGGGTCAACCCGGCGGACCGGCCCTGGCTGGACGTCGACGGTGAGCGCTACCCCCTCATGGGAGCCATCACCATCCTCGGCCGCGACGACGGCGCCGACATCATCCTCGACGACCCCGGCATCTCACGGCGGCACAGCGAGCTGCGGGTCACCACCGACGGGCGCCACTTCGTGACGACGATCCGCGACCTCGGGTCGACGAACGGCACCTACGTCAACGGCGAGCGCATCTCGAGCGAACACCTCGAGGACGGCGACCGGGTCACCGTGGGGCGCACCTCGATCACCTTCCGCGGCGGGCGGAGGTGACCGCGGAGTGCTGAGCGAGATCACCCTGACCCTCATGCGCCTGGGTCTCCTCGTGCTGCTCTGGGTCTTCGTCTTCGCGGTCGTCGGGGTCCTGCGCGGCGACCTCTACGGGACGCGCGTCAAGCGCCGTGCCGCGGGCGTCGGCAAGGCGGCCCGCTCGGCCCCCGCCGGCGTGGCGCCGCGGCCCGTCGGACGAGCAGCCAACCCCGATCGCGGAGGCGGCCGTTCCGGCCGTGCTGGACGTGGCCGCAAGGGCCCCACCCGGCTCGTCGTGACGGCCGGTCCGCTCTCCGGCACGACCCTCCCGCTGCGCCCGGCCGGTACGCTCATCGGCCGCAGCCCCGAGTGTGCCCTCGTCCTCGACGACGACTACGTCTCGGGCCGGCACGCCCGGATCTTCCAGTCCGACGACGGCACGTGGACCGTCGAGGACCTCCGCTCGACGAACGGAACCTTCCTCGGCGCGACGCGCCTCACCGAGCCGCGCGAGGTGGCCGTCGGCAGCGTGCTGCGGATCGGCCAGACCGTCGTCGAGCTGCAGAGGTAGCGCATGCCCTTCGCGTTCCACTACGCCGCCAGGTCCGACGTCGGCATGGTCCGGTCCAACAACGAGGACTCGGCGTATGCCGGTCCCCACCTCCTCGCGATGGCCGACGGCATGGGCGGGCACGCCGGCGGCGACGTCGCGAGCTCGACCGTCATCGCCGCCCTCGTCGAGCTCGACGACGAGGCGCTCGGTGGGCGCGAGGTCAGCCAGGCACTGCTCGACCGCATCCTCGCGGCCAACGCCGAGATCGGCGAGCAGGTACGTGACGACCCGAGGCTCGAGGGCATGGGCACGACCCTCATCGCTCTGCTGCGTGCCCGGGACAAGATCGTCCTCGCGCACATCGGGGACTCGCGCGCCTTCATGGTGCGCGACGGCGTCGTCACCCAGATCACCAAGGACCACTCGTTCGTGCAGAACCTCGTCGACGAGGGCCGGATCAGCTCGTCCGAGGCACACACCCACCCGCAGCGCTCCCTCGTCACCCGGGTGCTGACCGGCGCCGGTGACGACGAGCCGGACCTCGTGGTGCGCCAGGGCCGGATCGGCGACCGCTACGTCATCGCCTCGGACGGCCTCACCGACTACGTCGCCCGCGACACGGTCGACGAGATCCTCACGACGGCGACCGACCCCGGCGAGTGCGCCGACCGGCTGGTCAGCCTGGCCCTGCGGGCCGGGGCGCCCGACAACGTGACGGTCGTCGTCGGTGACCTCGTCGACATCAACCGCACGATGACGCCGCCCACCCAGCCGCAGGTCGTCGGCGCGGCCGCCGTGCGCGAGAGGGGCACCCGGCCCATCCCCACGACCCCCGCCGCCAAGGCCGCCGCGCTCACCGCGGCGGCCACCAGGGGCGACCGTGAGCCGGATGACGGCGTGACGCTCGCCGAGGAGGGGCCCGCCTCACGGCGCACCACCGTCCTGCGGGTGGCCGCCCTCCTCGTCGTCGCTGCCGTGGTGCTTGCCGGCGGGTCGTATGCCGCATACGCCTGGTCCCAGCAGAGGTACTTCCTCGCCGCCCAGGACGGCGTCGTCACGGTGTTCCGCGGCGTCGACCAGACGGTCGGGCCGGTCGCGCTCTCGAAGGCCCAGTACGAGACGACGATCGCCGTCGACGACCTGCCCCCGTCGTACCAGGCGAGCCTCGAGAGCGGCATCGCGGTGGACGACCGGGCTGCCGCGGACGCGCGGGTGGGTGACCTCCGGGTGCAGGCAGCGGCGTGCCGATGGGCGCGCTCCAACGGCGAGACGTGCCGGACCGTCGCGTCCACCTGGACCACTCCGCTGGCGAGCCCCAGTCCCAGCCCGTCGGGCACGGCGACCCAGCCCGGCACGGGCGCCGCCACGTCGACGCCGATGCCGTCGCCCGGCCGCACCGGGGTCCCCCAGCCCTCGCCGACGTCGACGGAGGTGCGCTCATGAGCGTCATCTCGTCCTTCACCCCACGTCGGGGCCGCAACGTGGAGCTCGTGCTCCTCATCGCCGCGGTCGGGATCGTCATGCTCGCCTACGTCAACGTCGGCCTCGCCACGTCGGGCACCGTCCCACCGGCCCTCCTCGCCCTCGGCGGCGGCTACCTCGGCGTCGCCGTCGCCTTCCACCTCGTCCTGCGCTGGCGCGCGTCGTACGCCGACCCGCTCATGCTGCCGATCGTCACGCTGCTCAACGGGCTCGGCCTCGTCATGCTGCACCGGCTCGACCTGGCGAGCGACCGCTCCATCACCGAGGGCGTCGCGCTCCGCCAGCTCATGTGGAGCGCGCTCGCGGTCGCCATCGCGGCCGTCGTCCTCGTCCTGCTGCGCGACCACCGCATCCTGCGGCGCTACACCTACCTCGCCGGAGCCGTCGGTTTCCTCCTCCTCATCCTGCCGCTGTTCCCCGTCATCGGGACCTCGATCTACGGGTCGCGGATCTGGATCCAGATCGGCCAGTTCTCCTTCCAGCCCGGAGAGCTCGCCAAGATCGCCCTCGCGATCTTCTTCGCCGGCTACCTCGTGCAGACCCGGGACGCCCTCTCCGTCGCGGGCCGCAAGGTGCTCGGCCTCACCCTTCCTCGCGCGCGTGACCTCGGGCCCATCCTCGTGGCGTGGCTCGCCAGCCTCGCGGTGCTCGTCTTCGAGCGGGACCTCGGCTCCTCCCTCCTCTTCTTCGGCCTCTTCGTCGCCATGCTCTACGTCGCCACCGAGCGGGTGTCGTGGATCGCGATCGGCTTCACCCTCTTCGGGCTCGGCGCGTACATGGCATACCTCATCTTCGGGCACGTGCAGACCCGGGTGCTGCTCTGGCTGGACACCTTCAGCCCCGAGGCGCTGCAGGCCTCCGACCAGCTCGCCAAGGGGCTCATGGGCATGGCGTCCGGCGGGATGTTCGGCACGGGACTCGGGCGCGGGAGGCCGGACCTCACCTACTTCGCCGAGTCCGACTTCATCATCCCGAGCTTCGGTGAGGAGATCGGCCTCATCGGGCTCTTCGCGATCGTCGTGCTCTACGGGCTGCTCGTCGAGCGCGGCCTGAGGACGTCGCTCGGCACGCGGGACGGCTTCGGGAAGCTGCTCGCCGCCGGCCTGTCCTTCTCGCTGGCGCTCCAGTGCTTCGTGGTCGTCGGCGGGGTGACCCGGGTCATCCCGCTGACCGGGCTCACGATGCCGTTCCTGTCCTCCGGTGGCTCCTCGCTCCTGGCCAACTGGACCCTCGTCGCCATCCTCCTGCGCATCTCGGACAACGCGCGCCGCCCGCTGCCCGAACAGAGCGGCCCGAGCCCGGTGGCCGAGGCGCGCACCGAGGTGGTGAAGGTGCGGTGAACGCCCCCGTCCGCCGGCTCTCCCTCGTCGTGGCCACCCTCTTCGCCTCCCTCCTCGTCTCGACGACCCTCATCCAGTACGTCTTCGCAGCCGACCTCAACGCCCGTCCCGACAACCGGCGCACCCTCCTCTCGACGTACGCCCGGGAGCGCGGCGACATCCTCGTCGGCCAGACGCCCATCGCGGAGTCCACCCCGAGTGACGACCAGTTCAAGTACCAGCGGGTGTACCCACAGGGCCCGCTCTACGCGCACGTGACCGGCTTCTACTCGTTCTACGGCGCCGTCGGTGGTCTGGAGCAGGCGGAGAACGCCTTCCTCTCGGGCTCGAGCGACAAGCTCTTCTACCGCCGGGTGTCCGACCTCTTCACCGGTCGCCGCCCCCAGGGTGCCAATGTCGAGACGACCCTCGACGCCGAGGTCCAGCAAGCGGCGTCGGAGGCGATGGAGGGCATCACGGGCGGTGCCGTGGCCCTCGACCCGAGGACGGGTGCGATCCTCGCGATGGTGAGCCACCCGACGTTCGACCCCAACGACGTGGCCGGTCACGACCTCGAGGAGGTCGGCACCACCTACGACGAGCTCAACGCCGCCAGTGGGCAGCCCCTCGTCAACCGCACGATCGGTGGTGACCTCTACCCGCCGGGCTCGGTCTTCAAGGTCGTCACGGCGGCAGCCGCCCTGTCGACCGGGGACTACGACGAGGACACGGTGCTGCCCGGCCCGGCCGTGCTCGACCTGCCCCAGACGAGTGCGGACCTGCCCAACGCCTTCGACGGGCCGTGCGGCCCGAACAGCGAGGTGACCTTCACCGAGGCCCTCGCGGTCTCCTGCAACACGGCGTTCGCGAGGGTCGGCATGGACATCGGGGCGGAGGCCCTGCAGGCACAGGCGGCCAAGTTCGGGTTCGGCGACTCGATCACGATCCCGATGCGCGTCACGCCGAGCACGGTTCCGGCCGAGATGAACCTGCCACAGCTCGCGCAGGCGTCGATCGGCCAGTACGACGTGCGCGCCACCCCCCTCCAGATGGCGATGGTCGCCGCGGGGGTCGCCAACGACGGTGTGGTCATGCGCCCCTACCTCGTGCAGTCCATCATCGGCTCCGACCTCTCGGTCATCGAGTCGGCGGACGAGCAGGAGCTGTCCGAGGCGGTGACTCGCGACGTCGCGGCGCAGCTGACCCGGATGATGGTGGCGGTCGTGGAGGACGGCAGCGGCAGGCGTGCGCAGATCCCCGGCGTCGAGGTGGCAGGCAAGACGGGCACCGCCCAGCACGGCGAGGGTCGTCAGGCGCACGCCTGGTTCATCTCGTTCGCCCCGGCCGACGACCCGGAGATCGCCGTCGCGGTCATCGCCGAGGACGGCGGGGTCGCCGGCAGCGAGGCCGGCGGTGGGGCCGTCGCGGCCCCGATCGCCAAGAAGATCATGGAAGCAAGGCTCGACCAATGAGCCGACGGAAGAGGAGAGCACAGCATGGCTGAGGCCCCGACCCTGCTCGGCGGCCGTTACGAGGTGGGCGACCTCCTCGGACGTGGCGGCATGGCGGAGGTGCATCGCGGCTACGACACCCGGCTCGGTCGGCCGGTCGCCATCAAGATGCTGCGCAGCGAGCTCGCGCGGGACAGCACCTTCCTCTCGCGGTTCCGGCGAGAGGCCCAGGCCGCCGCTGGGCTCAACCACTCCTCGATCGTCGCGGTCTACGACCACGGCGAGGACGTCGCGGTGGAGTCCGGGGGGGCGCACGTCAAGGTTCCCTACATCGTCATGGAGTTCGTGGACGGCCGCACCCTCCGCGAGCTCATCACCGAGCGCGGCTCCCTCCCCCCGACGGAGGCGCTGCGGATGACCGAGGGCGTCCTCGACGCCCTCGCCTACAGCCATCGCAACGGCATCGTGCACCGCGACATCAAGCCCGCGAACGTCATGATCACCGCCGACGGCTCGATCAAGGTCATGGACTTCGGCATCGCCAGGGCCATGGCCGACGCCAACGCGACCATGACCCAGACCTCGGCCGTCATCGGCACGGCGCAGTACCTCTCCCCGGAGCAGGCCCAGGGGCAGCCGGTCGACGAGCGCTCCGACCTCTACTCCACCGGCTGCATGCTCTTCGAGCTGCTCACCGGGCGGCCGCCGTTCCTCGGCGACAGCGCGGTGTCCATTGCCTACCAGCACGTGGGCGAGCCGCCCATGCCCCCCTCACGACTGGTCGACGGACTCTCGGACGACGTCGACGCGGTCGTTCTGCACTCGCTCGCCAAGCCCCGCGACGCCCGCTACCAGAACGCCGGCGAGTTCCGCGCCGACCTGCAGGCGGTGCGGCTCGGCCGTCCGATCAGCGATGCGGCCCACGGGTCCGCGGCTGCGCTCGCCGGTGCGGCAGCAGGCACTGCCGTCCTCGCCGGAGCGGCCACCGAGGCGCTGCCTGCGCTCGGGGGCGAGGAGACCATGGCGTACGCCGGCGGTCCGGTGGCACCGGTGGCCGAGTCGAGCACCGAGACGCTCCCCGGGGACGAGGACCCGGAGAAGAAGCGCAGTCCCGCGATGATCGTGCTCCTCGTGCTCGCCGCTCTGGCCGCCCTGGCGGCGCTCACCTGGGGGCTCCTCAACGGGCTGGGCGACGAGGAGAAGCCCCAGGCCTCGGTGCCGGCGGTCGTGGGGCTCCCCGAACCGACGGCCCTGGCCCGCATCGCGCAGGCGAAGCTCGTCGCGGAGTCGACGACGGCGGCGAGCGACACGGTCCCCGAGGGCGAGGTGATCAGCCAGGCACCCGAGGAGGGCACCCAGGTCGACGAGGGGAGCACGGTGCGGATCACCGTGTCGGCCGGGCCCAGCGCGATCACCGTGCCCGACCTGCGCGGCCAGACGCTCGCGGAGGCTCGGGCCCAGCTCATCGACGTCGGTCTGCAGCTCGGGGAGGTCGAGGAGGTCAACGACCCGGAGACGCCCGAGGACGAGATCATCGACTCCAACCCCGCAGCAGGCACCGGGGTCGCGCCGGCCTCGAAGATCAACGTGCGGGTGGGGACCGGCAAGGTGACGGTGCCGAACGTCGTCGGCCGCTCGCAGAACGACGCCCAGCGCCTGCTCGCGGACGCCAACCTCCAGGTCGAGACCGAGTTCCGGCAGACCAACTCGGTCGCCGAGGGCCAGGTCATCTCCCAGGACCCGGACGACGGCGCCGTCGACATCGGGAGCACGGTGAGGATCGTCGTCGCACAGAAGGAGCCGCCGGTCGTCACGCCCACGACGGTGACGCCGACTCCGTCGCCCACCGAGACCCCCAGCCCGGAGCCGACCCCCTCGGAGACGCCGAGCCCCTGACCGGGCGCCAGACGCCACGGGCCCGCCGACGCCGGGAGACCTGCGTGGGCGGTCAGCCCGCAGCCACCATGCGGGCCACGCCGGCCGCGTCGTGGACGAGCGGGCTGAGGCCGACCGAGCGCTCGACGGCATCCGGCATCCCGCAGCTGTGGAGCCAGTTGGCGAGCATCCGGTGCCCGCCGTGGGTGAGCACCGACTCCGGGTGGAACTGCACGCCGTGCAGCGGCAGCGTGACGTGCCGGACCGCCATGATGATCCCCGACTCCGTGCTCCCGATGCTCAGCAGGGAGTCAGGCAGGGTCGAGGGATCGATCGTCAGGGAGTGGTAGCGCGTTGCCGTGAAGGGGTCGGGCACCCCCGCGAGGACGCCCGTGCCGTCGTGATGCACCTGCGAGGTCTTCCCGTGGAGGAGCTCGGGAGCGCGGCCGACCGTGGCGCCCAGCACCACGCCGAGAGCCTGGTGACCCAGGCACACGCCGAGCATCGGCTGCCCGCGCTCGGCGCAGGCCTCGATCATCGCCATGGAGACGCCCGCCTCCTCCGGGGTCCCGGGACCCGGCGAGACGAGCACGCCGTCGAAGTCGGCGCCGTCGGCCGGGGCCACCGCGTCGTTGCGGACGACCTCGCACTCGGCCCCGAGCTGCTCGAGGTAGCCGACGATCGTGAAGACGAAGCTGTCGTAGTTGTCGACGACGAGGATGCGGGTCACGTCGACCATTGTCACCCGCCGGCCCCGCCCCCCGCTCCGACGGTGTTGTCGGTGAACGGCAGCACCGGGCTGACCGCCGGGAAGACCCAGCCGAAGAGGACGACGACGACCAGCAGCGCCATCACCACGCAGAAGAGGAACCTGACCCAGGTCGGCCCGGGCAGGGACCGCCACAGCGCGGCATACATCGCTCAGGCCCCCTTCGGCGTGGCGAGCCAGGCGGCCGGGTCCCACTGCGCGCGCGACACCGCCTCGACGAGGCGTCCGTGGACGACGAAGCGCTCGGTGGCGCTGTACCGCGGGTGGCAGGACGTCATCGTGAGGAGCGCCTGGGTCGGCTCCTCGCCGGGCGACCCGGGGACCGCGGCGATGACGTCGACCTCACTCGGCCGCACGATGCGGTGCTCGGTCACCTCGTAGACGAAGACCTTCTCGGCCGTCTCCACCACCACCCGGTCACCGGCCTCGAGCCGGTCGACGTCGTGGAACGGTCGGCCATACGTCGTCCGGTGCCCGGCAAGGGCGAAGTTGCCGATCGCCCCTGGCCCCGCCGAGCCGACGTAGTGGCCCACGCCGAGGGCGAGGACGTCGCGACCGGTGCCCTCGACGACAGGTCGTGCGTAGTCGGCGCCGAAGCGGGGGATGCGCACGATGGCGAACGCCCCGTCCTCGGCGGCCGACCGGGGGATGCCGTCCGCCCCCACCCCCGCCGACCGGGCGTCGGCGAAGTCCTCCTCCAGGCTGCGAACGGTGCCGGCCTGCTCACGGTCGGCGACGACGTCGGTCCACCACAGCTGCCAGGCGGCGAAGAGGAGCAGGAGCACCCCGAGCGTGAGGAGCAGCTCGCCGGCCCAGCCGACGAGGCGACGGAGCGTCACGACTCGGGGACCTCGGCGTGCTCCGGGACGATGGACCCGACGTAGGCGGGGAACGTCTGTTCACCCGGAACGCTCACGTCGTAGCCGAGACCGACGGCCACCGACCACTCGCGCAGGTTCGCCACCTCGGCGTCCGACTCCAGCGCGGCCTGCATCTGCTCGGTGTCCCCGATCGCGGTGACGACGTAGGGCGGGGAGTAGACCCGGCCCTGGAGGATGAGGGTGTTGCCGACGCAGCGGACCGCGCTCGTCGAGATGACGCGCTGGTCCTGGAGCATCATCGCCTCGGCGCCGCCCTCCCACAGAGCGTTGACGACGGCCTGCACGTCCTGCTGGTGGATGACGTAGTCGTCGGGGTCGGCGCCCGCGGGCACCTCGCCGCCGGCGAGCTTGGCGTCGTCGAGCTCCACCCGGATCGCCGGTCCGGTGACCTCGGTGCGCCCTGCCGCCGAGGCCAGCTCGTTGGCCTGCCGCTCGAGCCGCTGGGTCTCCAGGTTCCCCGGAGCCAGCGCGGCGGTCACCTCCTCCACCTGCGTCTGCAGCTCCCCCAGCCGCGCGGACCGGTCCTCGTTGGTGCGGGTCTGGGAACGGATGAGGTCGGGCAGCATGGCCTGGTCGGTCCGCAGGTCCTCACCCCCGGAGGCGCGCACGCTCGAGGCGAAGAGCGCACCGGCCACGAGGGCGGTGAGGGGCACGAGCCACGGCCACACGGAGGGTCGCTCGACCCGTCCCCCGTGCGTCCCGGTCACCGTGCCGCCTCCTGTTCCCACAACGTCTACGCTAGGTCACACCGATCAACGCCACGAGGAGAGTGTTCGTGCCCGAGTCCAAGGGTCGCAACAAGCCCGCCTACACCCCGCCGCGCTCGGCGTCGAAGGATCTGGGCCCCAACCCCCGGTGGTTCGTGCCGCTCATGCTCGGCCTCATGGTCGTCGGCCTCGTCTGGGTGGTGACGTACTACATCTCGGGGACGAACCAGTATCCCGTACCGCAGCTGGGGCGCTGGAACCTCGGCGTCGGCTTCGGCCTCATGATGGCCGGCTTCCTCATGACCACGCGCTGGCGCTGACGGGCAGGAGTCTCGGCGGCAGCCCGTTGTCCACAGGGGTTGTCCCCACTGGGGACGAATGACATCCGTGTAAGCCCCACGTCCGGAGGACGTGGCGGGTCCCCTCAGACCAGCGCGTACTTGGCGATCGTGAGGACGACGAGCACGAGCAGGATGCCGCCCATCGAGAACCAGTGCACCGCAGCGTTGGGCGGTGGCGCCATCGGCCCCCGGTTGCGGCCGGTGTACGCGATGACCGCGGCGACGGCGGCGCCCGTCAGCAGGCCACCGAGGTGGGCCTGCCACGCGATGCCGGGCAGCACGAACCCGATGACGGCATTGATGCCGATGACGACGTACATGCCGGCCGCCGAGCGGCCGAGCCGGCGCTGGAGCACGAGGAACGCCCCGAAGAGGCCGAAGACGGCGCCCGATGCCCCCACGGCGCCCACGTTCCACATCGTGTACTCGCCATGGCAGTTACGTCGGTCGGTGGCCGGGACATCAGGAGGTACATCACCGACCCGCCCAGGGCGCTGAGCAGGTACAGCCCGGCGAAGCGGGCCCGGCCGAGCAGCGGCTCGAGGTAGGTGCCCATCACCCACAGCGCGTACATGTTGAACGCGATGTGGAAGATGCTGCCCTCGCTGTGCGCGAAAGCCGAGGTCAGGAACCGCCATGGTTCGCTGCGCCCCAGCTCCGGGACGAACGCGATGCGCTCGCTGACCCCCGGCACGACCAGCTGGGCCAGGAACACGGCGAGGCAGATGCCGATGATCGTCGTCGTGACGACGGGACGCCCGTCGGTCACCGCACCGCCGAAGACGGTGCGCCCCTGGCGCACCGTCTTCCGGCCCTCGGCCACGCAGTCGACGCACTGGATGCCGACCGCGGCCGGCCGCTGGCACTCCGGGCAGGCGGGCCGCATGCAGCGCTGGCACCGGACGTACGACTCGCGGTCGGGGTGCCGAGGGCACACCGGTACCTGCTGAACGGCATCCGGGTATGCCGGTTGCTCACCCACGTCGTCCACCCGTTCCCGTGCCGGCGGCCCGCGCGAGCGGGCTCAGTCCTCGATCTCGACGCGCTCGAGGACGACGTCGTCGAGCGGCTTGTCCTGGGCACCGGTCGGCACGGCAGCGAGCCCGTCGACGACCTCGCGGCTCGGGCCGTCGGCCACCTCGCCGAAGATCGTGTGCTTCCCGTTGAGCCACGGGGTGGCACCCACAGTGATGAAGAACTGCGAGCCGTTCGTGCCCTTGCCCGCGCGCTTGCCGGCGTTCGCCATGGCGAGCAGGTAGGGGCGGTCGAACTGCTTGTCCGGGTGGATCTCGTCGTCGAACGTGTAGCCCGGCCCCCCCATACCCCGCCCGACCGGGCAGCCGCCCTGGATCATGAAGCCCGGGATGATGCGGTGGAAGATGAGCCCGTCGTAGAACTTCGTGGGGTTCGAGCGACCGGCGTCGTCCGTGTACTCCTTCTCGCCCGTGGCGAGGCCCCGAAAGTTCGCGACGGTCTTCGGTGCCTCGTTCGGAAAGAGCTCGACGACGATGGGGCCGCGGTTGGTGTGCAGGGTTGCCTTCATGCTCCCGATCCTCTCATGACGGCCTCCGTGGGCCTGCGCCGCCAAGGTCGTCGCAGGGGCTCCAGCGGGCCGTGTCCGCGCCGTCGAGGGAACGCTCGGAGCGTGCGGGTGGGTGGTCGCAGCACACCCCAACTTGGTCGAGACGTGGCTCGTTTCCGGGGGGGTGAACAGGGCAGGATGGAGCCCAGACAACAGTCCAACACGAGGAGGACATGTGTTCCGCACCGCCAGCAAGACCGAACGCGCGCAGGCCAAGGTCAGCGCGAATGCCGAGAAGGTCAACGAGAGCGCGCAGGCCGCCGCGGCCCGCGCCGCCGAGGCTCGGCAAGGTCAAGGCCGCTGACGCGGCCGAGGCAGCCAAGGAGACGGCCGAGGTCGTCAAGGAGAAGGCCGCCGTGGCCGCCGAGACCATCGCGCCCAAGGTCGAGCACGCCCGTGACACCTTCGTCGAGGACGTGCTGCCCAAGATCGCCGCCGCGCTCGCAGCCATCGCGGCAGGCGCCGCCGCGGCCAAGGAGAGCGCCGTCGAGACCGCGGACCGCGCGCCCGACGCCTTCGCCGTGCTCAAGGGAGAGGCCGCCGTCAAGCACAGCGGCGGCCGGGGCAAGTGGATCCTGCTGCTCGGCTCCATCGCGGCCGGCGCAGCAGTCATGGCATGGCGCAAGAGCAACGAGCGTCCCGACCCCTGGGCCACCGCCGGCTCCTACACGCCGCCGAAGCCGGCCTCGGAGAGGGTCTCCGACCTCGCCGGTACCGCCAAGGAGAAGGCCGCCGAGCTCAAGGACACCGCGACGGAGAAGGCCGCCGAGCTCAAGGACACCGCGACGGAGAAGGCCGGCGCCCTCAAGGGCAAGGCCACCGACGCGAAGGAGAGCGCTGCCGACAAGGCCGCCGGTGCCAAGGACGCCGCCGCGTCCACGACTGCCGACGCGAAGAGCACCGCGTCCACGAGGACGAGCAAGGCCGGCAAGACCGGGGTGGCTGGCACCGCCACGGGCAGCAGCACCTCGACGGACACGGGTTCCGGCACCTCGACCGGCACGGGTTCCGGCACCTCGACCGGCACGAGTTCCGGCACCTCGACGGGCAAGGGTTCCGGCACCTCGACGGGCACGGGTGACGGCACCTCCACCGACACCGGCACCGCCACGTGGGACGACGCCGGGGACTTCTCCGGAGACGCCGCCCCGTCGGCGTCCGGCACCTCCGAGGGCTCGGACCTCTCCACCCCCAACATCGACGGTGGCTCGACCGACAAGTCCTGACCCACCCCGCTCGACGACGGCCGGCCGTCCCCTCGGGGGGCCGGCCGGCGTCGTGCTCAGGTTCTCCGGACCGGCGGCGTCAGCCGCGGTCGGGAAGGACGGAGCCGAACGACGGCATCCGTGACGGGTTCGCGGTGTCGGTGCTGAGGTCCACCGCGGTCCAGGACACGGCCGGCAGCCTCAGCTGCACGAAGCCCCGGACCACCTGCGCCGACGGGACCCGGCGCGGACGGACCCGGTCCGGTGCGACCGCCGTGTTCGCCACCCGCGGGTCGGGGTCGGCCAGCTGGAGGCACTCGCGGACAGCGGCCCCCCGCAGTGCCCGCACGTCGAGGCAGACGTCACGCACCTCGGTGGGGTGGCGGTTGACGAGGAAGATCGCGGCCGCCTCGTTCTCCTCGTCCATGGTGGCGGCCACGTCGACGCTGAGGACCTCGCCGTGCTGGGCGGTCTCGTGGGTCTCGCCCTGCGCCTCGACCCGCAGCACGGTCCCCCGGGCCAGCCGCGCGGTCTGCGCGAACGGGTGGAACGAGCTCTGTCGCCAGGCGGCGCCCAGGGCCTCGGTCCGGATCAGCCCGAGGACGTTGACGAGCTGTGCCTGGCAGGCGATCTTCACGCGGTCGGCGTGGCGGACCAGGGTGTTGAGGAAGCCACCGACGGCCACGGCATCCGCCAAGGAGAAGGTGTCCTCGGTGAGGTCGGGCCGCGCGTCGACGTCGAGCCGGGTGTGACCGGGGGAGTCCTGCTGGTACCAGACGTTCCACTCGTCGAAGGCGAGGTTCACCTTCCTCCGGCTCCGCAGGATCCCACCGACGTGGTCGACGGTGGCGGTGGCCGACTCGATGAACCGATCCATGTCGACCGACGACGCGAGGAAGCTGCCGAGGTCACCTGCATGCTCCTCGTAGTAGCCGTGCAGGCTGATGTAGTCGACGGCGTCGTAGCAGTGCTCGAGCACCTCCGCGTCCCACCGCCCGACGCTCGACATCGCGCTGCTCGAGCTGCCGCAGGCGACGAGCTCGATCGTCGGGTCGACCTGGCGCATCGCTCGCGCGGTCTCGACGGCGAGCCGGCCGTACTCGTGTGCCGTCTTGTGCCCCACCTGCCACGGACCGTCCATCTCGTTGCCGAGCCCCCACGTCCGGATGCCGTGCGGCGTCGGGTGACCGTGCCGGGCGCGGAGGTCCGACCACGCGGTGCCGCCGGCGACGTTGCTGTACTCGAGGACGTCGCAGGCTGCCTGGAGCCCGCGGGTGCCGAGGTTGACGACCATCATCGGCTCGATGCCGGTGCGCCGGGCCCACCCCGCGAACTCGTCGAGGCCCACCTCGTTCGTCTCGATGCTGCGCCACGCGAGATCCATCCGCGACGGCCGCTCCGCGACGGGGCCGACGCCGTCCTCCCAGCGGTACCCGGAGACGAAGTTGCCGCCGGGGTATCTCACGAGCGTGGCCCCCAGCTCGCGCGTGAGGTCCGCGACGTCCGAGCGGAAGCCGTGCTCGTCGGCGCAGTCGTGTCCCGGCTCGTAGATGCCTGAGTAGACGCAGCGGCCCATGTGTTCGACGAACGTGCCGAAGATCCTCCGGTCCAGCGCGCCGATGGCGAAGGCGGGGTCGAGGACGACTCGGGTCTGGACCAACGCCTCCCCCTCTGTTGGACGGGCGCTGGGTCGAGTATCCGGCCACGGTCCGACGGTGGCAACGAGGCGCGCCCGTCGCCCTCGTCACACGGGGAACCTTCGACAGAGGTGCCGTGAGGGGTGACGTTCGGGGCTCGGCCGTCAGAGGGTCAGCCCGTGACCACAGGGGAACAGGGGGTCGTCGTAGCCGGGCACGTCCTCGGGGTGCGAGCGCACCTGGTCCATGGACCGTGGCAGGTCGAACGGCAGACGTCCCACGGGTGCGATGCGACCGGTGAGCGCGTCGAGGAGCGCCTCGTCACTGCTCCCGTAGCTCACCACGACGGCGGCGGCGAAGGGCAGCAGCGGGGCGAGGATCGCCGGGCGGTCCAGGACCACATCGAGAACGAGCGGGCAGTGGGCCGCGATCCGCTGGAGCCGGACGGCCAGCCCCGGTGGGAAGTCGAGCGACCCCTGGTGGAACCAGGACTCGAGGAAGAGGTCGGAGCGCGCCTCGAACGGTGCCATCAGCCGGACGATGGCGACGTCGGCGTCCTCCGGCCGCTCCACCCGGTGACCGTGGTGGCCCACCGCCTCGTCGTTGACGTTCTCGGCGTAGATCCGCAGCCCGTTCGCGAGGGGCAGGATGGGTGCGGCATCCCGGCCGGCGTGAGCCAGCACGGTGACGGACCGAGCCTGCGCGACGTACCCGGCATCCCGGAAGTCCGCACGACCGACGCGTCCGCGCGGCGACGTCCTCGTCGACGTAGGGGTTGTCGAAGAGCCCGAGGCGGAACTTCACCGCGAGAGTACGCCGGGCCGACTCGTCGATCCTGTCCTCGCTCACCCGGCCCTGCCGCACGAGGTCCAGGAGGACGTCGACGCACTCCTCACCGCCGAACTGGTCCGCTCCGGCATCGAGGATCCGCTCCATGCGGCCGTGGGGGTCGAGGTGCTCGACCCCCCAAGCCCGTGCCGGGAGCACCTGGTCCCCGACGTGGTTGTCGTTCACGAGCTCCCAGTCGGTGACGACGACCCCGTCGTAGCCCAGCCGCTCGCGCAGGAGGCCGGTGACGACCTGCCGGTTGTAGCCGAAGCCGACCTCCTCGATGGTCTCGCCGTCGACCTCCAGGCCGACCGGCATCCCGTAGTACGGCATGATCGCCGCCGCCCCCGCCTCGATGACCGGCGGGAAGGGCTTGAGGTGGTCCGCGAACCGACCACCGGGGTAGACCTGTTCCCTCCCGTAGGGAAAGTGCGCGTCCTCGCCGTCCTTCTGCGGGCCACCGCCGGGGAAGTGTTTCGCGGTGCACGCCACGCTGCCGGGGCCGAGGCTCTCCTGCTGGAACCCTTCGAGGTACGCGACCCCGAGCGTCGCCACGAGGTCGGGGTCCTGACCGAAGGTGCCCGCCTGCCGCGCCCACCGGGGCTCCGTCGCGAGGTCGAGGGTCGGGTGCAGCGCCGCCCGGATGCCGACGGCCACGTACTCCTGCCGGGCGATGTCCGCGAACTGCCCGTACCGCGTCCACGTCCCGAAGTGCCGCGAGCCCGAGGGGCTCCGGCCACTGGGAGAACGCCGTGGCCGTGAACGACACCCCGGCGTTCTCGATGAAGGAGTGCCGTGGGTCGGTCGAGATCGTCACGGGGATGCCGTGTGGCGTGCGTTCTGCGAGCGCCTGGAGGGCGTTGTTCCAGCGCGCCGCCATCCGGGCGTCCTTGAGGACGTGGACGTTGAAGTGGGTGAGGTGCTTGTGGAGCACCACGACGCTCGTGGGGGACTTGCTGATCCGGCCGGCCGTCTCGACGAGCGTCCCGTCCTCACCCGCCTCGATGACGGTCTGGAACATCAGGCCGACCTTCTCCTCCAGCGACAGGCGGCCGAGGAGGTCCTCCACCCGCGATGTCGTGTCGCAGACGCGGGTCCTCGTAGGGGTCCAGAACGCCGTTGCCGTTGAGGTCGCGGAACTCCACGCCGTCGGGGCTGGTGAGCCTCACCGGTTCCATCTCGTGCCTCCTGTTCGTCGTCCGGCCGACCCGTACCGAAGCCCACGCGGATGACGTGTGCCGCCCGGTGGCGGTCGGCACACGTCATCCGCTGGCGGGGCTCACTCCCCGATGACTCCCGCCTCGAACTCCTCGATACCGATGACGGGCCGCAGGGCCTGCTCCACGTCGGGGGTGCTGAATGCCCGGCGCAGGAGGTCCTTCTCGAGCACGTTGCCCAGGGCCCCCATCACCATGGCCTGGTCCAGCGAGAGGTAACGACGGGCGATCGTCCCGTCGATCGCCACCGCGTCGAAGAAGCCCCCGGCGCCGTAGGCGCCCAGCCGCTTCTCGATACGCTGGAGGTTCGCCGTGGCCTGGCCGCGTTCGTACATCATCGCGAGGAACGAGGCGTGTGGCGTGACGACGCCGGTCTTGAAGTCGGGGTTCGGGTTCGTGGCCTCCCGGCACTCACCGAACCCGACGTCGTAGTTCGTCCTTTCCTTGTCGGAGAAGTACCCCTCGGGGTTCATCCCGAGCGCGTCGACGCCGTACTCGCGGTAGTTCGCGAAGGGGTCGCTGGCCGGCGAGAACCCCCAGTAGCCGTAGTCGGCCTCGACGAGCCCGTGCTCGCGCTCGGCCCGCACGTGGAGCGGGTGGTTGATGCCCCAGCTCTGGGGCGCCCAGTCCTCCTCGGGCACGAAGACGGCAGGCATGAGCTCCTCGAACATGCTTCCGCCCCAGCCCGGGACGATGTGCATGCCGCGGTACGTGTACGCACCCTCGAAGACCGGGATGCCGAGGTAGGTGCGCGTCTCGCCGACCGGCTGCATCTCGTGCCAGTCCCAGTCGCAGGTGGCCGGGAAGGTGCGCCACGGGGCGTAGTAGTGGCGGGCCGGGACCTGTCCGGTGAGGATGCCGAGGTAGCTCGTGATGCGGGTCTCGGAGACGATCGTGTCGTAGTGGTGGGTCGTGAGCCAGACGTCCTCGCCGCCGATGTGCGTGCCCGAGGTAGACGCCTCCGGGCCGGTCGTGCTCGAACGGGAAGAACCCGCCGTGCATGAGGCCACCGGTGCGCACGGTCGGGTGGCCGGCCACGTTGCCCGGGTTGTAGAAGGCGTCCCAGCGCATCCGCGCGAAGATCTCGGCCGCCAGCGGCCCCGCGACGGCATCCGAGTTCTTGCACGACGAGGAGGGCGGCCCCGAGCCACCCGTTGTCGACGCTGGACACGAACGGGAGAACGGTGGTGCCGTTGGTGGGCCAGATCGCGACCGGTTCGCCGGTGGCCTCGTCGTACCAGTTGTAGTACATGCCGCTCGGCTCGTGGTGCTCCATCCCCTCGAGCAGTCGTCAGCGTCCGAACGAGCCGGGCGCGAGCGTCGGCCGCAGAGATGATGCCGAGCTCGCGGGCGACGATGGTCGACCACATGTACCCCCCGATGTTCGTCGGTGAGGTGTAGCCCGAGCGGTCTCCCGCCGCGAGCGACTCCGGGATGTTGTCGGCCGGCAGCCCGGTGTCCGGGTCGGTCATGGCATCCAGGCTGTGCCAGGTGTCGGCCGCCCAGCGGTGGAGACGCGATCGCGGGACCGGGGCGGAAACACCACCGGCGAGCGACGGCATCCCGGTGGCGGAGGCCGGGAACGCGGCGTGCGCCGCGGGGCTGAGCCCGAAGGCGGCGAGGGCTGCCGCCCCGCCGACGAGCACGTGGCGCCGCGCTGGAAGGGCGGGCGTCGGCTCGCCCTCCCCGTGGTCGCCGGGGTTGGGATGCGAGTGGTGTGGTCTGACATGGTGTCGACTCCGATCGGGTCCGAAGGTGCAACGGCGGAACGGCAGTTCGCGTGGGCTACTTGATCCCGGTGGTGGCGATGCCCTCGATGAACCGGCGCTGGAAGGCGAGGAAGACCAGGAGGATGGGCATGACCACGACGGTGGCCCCTGCGAGCAGGAGGCCGTAGTTGGTGGCGTTCTGGCCCTTCGAGAAGAGCGCGAGCGCGACGGGCAGCGTGTAGGTGTCCTCGGTCTGCGCGACGACAAGGGGCCAGAGGAAGTTGTTCCAGCTGGCGAGGAAGGTGAGGATGCCGAGGGTCGCGAGGGCCGGACCGCACAGCGGCAGGATGATCCGCGCGAAGATCCTCAGCTCCCCGGCGCCGTCGACCCGACCTGCGTCGAGCAGGTCGTGTGGCAGACCCTTGATGTACTGCCGCATCAGGAAGACCCCGAAGGGTGCGACGAGGAACGGCAGGATGAGCCCCGGCAGGGTGTCGACGAGCCCGACGTTCGCCACGAGGACGAACAGCGGGACGAAGGTCACCACTCCAGGGATGAGCAGCGTCCCCATGACGAGCGCGAACAGCGCCCTCTTGCCCGGGAACTCGAGCATGGCGAGGGCGTAGCCCAGCATGGAGCAGAAGAGCAGGTTGCCCGCGGTGACGACGACCGCGACGATCGTCGAGTTCATGAAGTACGCGCCGAAGTTCGCCTTCGAGAACAGCTGGGCGTAGTTGTCGAGGGTGGGTTCCTCGGGCCACCACGTGGGCGGCGTCTGGCGCAGCTCTGCGGTGCTCTTCACGCTGCCGAGCAGCATCCAGATGAAGGGCGCCGCGACGGCCAGGACGGCGATCGTGAGGATGGCGTAGAGCCACCACTTGCTTCTCGTGGAGGTGTTCATGCGGACCTCACGTGTTCTCTCTGAGGGCGCGGAACTGCAGGGCGGTGATGACGGCCACGGCGACGAAGATGATGTAGCTGAGCGACGCGGCATACCCGTAGTTGCCGAACCCGAACTGTCGGTAGGTGTACAGCGACATGGTCAAGGTGCTGTCGAGCGGGCCACCGTTCGTCATGACGAAGGGCTCCTCGAAGACCTGGAGGTAGCCGATCATCGTCGTCACCGAGACGAAGAGGATCACGGGGCGCAGCAGCGGCAGCGTGATGTGCAGGAACCGTTGCCAGGCGTTGGCACCGTCGATGGAGGCGGCCTCGTGCAGCGCCCAGGGCACGCCCTGGAGCCCTGCGAGGAAGATGATCATCCCCGTGCCGAAGTTGCGCCAGGCGGCCATCATGATCAGCCCGGGCATGGACCAGTTCGCGTCACCGAGCCAGTTGGGGCCGTCGATGCCGACCCAGCCGAGGACCGTGTTGATGAGGCCGAACTCGTCCCGGAGGAGGTACTGCCACACCACGGCGACGGCAACGATCGAGGTGATGACCGGTGTGTAGAAGCCCAGCCGGAAGGCGGACCGGAACCTCGTGATGCCGCGGTCGAGGGCGACCGCCGCCGCGAGCGCCAGCATGATGGTCAGCGGCACCCCGACGAGGACGAAGTAGGCCGTGTTGCGGATCGCCCGGAGGAACGACTCGTCGGACAACGCCCGGGTGTAGTTCTCCAGGCCGATGACCTCGACCGCGAACGGCGACCGGAGGTCCTTGGCCCGGGTGTCCGTGAAGCTCATGAACAGCGACTGGGCCAACGGCCAGAGGGTGAAGACGAGGAAGAGCAGGCAGAACGGCAGGGCCAGCACCCAGGCTGCCCGCCCCTCTCGCAAGCCCGTCGAACGACGCTTGCGAGAGGGGCCACCCTCGGTGCCCGTGGCGCGCTGGCTGCTGGGAGCGCGCTCGATGGCGGTGGACATGATCAGCCGCCGGTGCCGATCGAGTCGGCCTGCGACTGGACCGTCTTCAGTGCGGCCGCCGGGTCAGCGCCCGTCTTCGTGACCTTCTCCATCTCGGTGTCGAAGGAGGTGACGACCTGCTCCCAGGTGGGGAACGACGGGGGAGCCTGCGCCGTCTCGAGCTGCTTGCCGAAGACGGCCAGCTTCGTGTCGGCCGTGAGGGCCGGGTCCTGCCAGGCGCTCTTCACCGACGGCAGGTCGGTGGAGAGGCCGTACCACTTCACCTGGACCTTGGGGTCGGCGAGCCACTGGACGAACTTCCAGGACGAGTCACGGTTCTTGGTGTTCTTGAACACGACGAGGTTCGAGCCGCCGACGAAGGACGACGACTGCTTGTCAGCAGGGATCTGCATGACGTCGTACTTGTCCTTGAACCCCTCGCCGCCGGCCTTCTCGACGGCGGACATCATCCAGGGACCGGAGATGAACATCGGCACCTTCCCACTGGCGAAGTCCGGCTCCGTGGTGGGCGTGGCCGGAGCAGCCTTGTCGGAGATGCCCTCGGTGAAGAAGGACTGGTAGTACTCGGCGGCCTTGAGGACCTCGGGGCTGTCGAAGTTGTACGCCTTGCCGTCGTCCTTGGTGAGGTCCGCGCCCGCCGACCACGCGAACGGCATGATCGACTGCCAGGACCCGACGCCGCCGGCCTGCAGTCCGATGCCCCACGTCGCGTCGGCCTTCTCCTGCATGGCCTTGGCCATCGCCTTCAGCCCGTCCCAGTCCGTCGGCGGGCTCGTGATGCCTGCCTTCTCGGCGAGGTCGGTGCGGTAGTAGACGAGGCGCGTCTCGACGTACCACGGGATGCCGTACGACGTGCCGTCGACCTCGGTGGTCTTCTGGGCACCCTCGAAGAAGACGGACTTGTCGATCTGCCCGGGGGTGGGGTCGAGGGCGCCGAGCTCGGCGAACTCGCCCATCCACGTCGTGCCCACCATCGCGACGTCGGGTGTCTTGTTGGCGGTGATCGCCGTGGTGAACTTGTCGTGCGCGGCATCCCAGGGGATGGCGGTGACCTCGACCTTGGCGCCGGGGTTGGCCGACTCGAACTCCTTCGCGAGCGTTGGCAGGTTCTCGCCTTCGGCGCCCATGGCCCACACGGTGATGGTGCCGGTGGCTGCCCCGGTGGCGACCGCCTCCCCGGTCTCACCGCCTGGGCTCTCGGCGGCATCGCGGCCGCAGGCGGACAAGGTCAGCGCGGCAGCGGCCAGGCCGGCCACGGTGATGGTGGAGGTGCGTCTCATCGGTCTCTCACTTTCTCGGTGGTGGTGTCGAAGGGGTGGGTCTCGGGTCGGCGTCCTGCGGATGGGCGGCCTGCTCCTCGCAGCCGCAGGAGCCACGGAGAACGAGCTCGGTGGGCAGCACGTGTCGCGTGGCTCGGGGTTCGGCTCCGTCCACCAGCTCGTGGAGGCGGTCGGCGGCGAGGGCTCCGAGCCGGTGGACGGGTTGGCGCACCGTCGTCAGCCCCGGGCGCACGTACCGCGCGGTCATGACGTCGTCCCAGCCGACGACGGCGATGTCATCGGGGACGGCCACGCCCGCATCGGTGAGACGCGCCATGATGGCGAGGGCCACCTCGTCGTTGCAGCAGACCAGAGCGTCCGCCGCGAAGGTCGCCCGCGATGAGGCGGTCCGCGACGACGACGCCGTTCCGCTCGCGGAACTCGACGAGAACGGGCTCGGCCGCACTCAGTCCGCGGTTCCGGTGGGCGCGGCTGAACCCCTCGTACCGCTCGAGGACGTCGGGGGCCGCGGTGGTGTCACCGACGAAGAGCAGCTGTCTGCGCCCGTGCGCCAGCAGGTGTTCGGTGAGCTCCTCTGCACTGTCGACGTTCTCGGCCGTGATCGACTCCATGCCGGGGGGAGCACCTCCCGCCACGACGACGACCGGCCGGGTGCCCTTGCCGGTGTGGGAGGCGAGCCCACCGAAGACGCAGATGGCGTCGACGCGGCTGGCCAGCGTGCTGAAGGGCTTGGCCAGGTCCTTGGCACCGCCGAGCAGGAGCATGACGCCACGGCCCAGCTCCCCGGCCCGGGTCTCGAAGCCCACGAGCAGCTCGGAGTAGTAGGGCCCGCTCAGCTCGGGGAGGACGAGCCCGTAGGTGTCGTGCTGACGGGCCGCGAGGCTGCGAGCGGCTCCCGAAGGGACGTAGTCGAGCTCCTCCACCGCTTCGAGAACCTGGCGACGGGCGCGGTCGGAGACGGACCCGGAGTCCTGCAGCACCCGAGAGACGGTCGCGATCGAGACCCCAGCGCGCTCCGCGACGGAGTAGATCGTCACGCCGCGCCGTACGGTTCTCGCTGACTCGCATCTCGGCCCTCGTCATTGAAAGCGCTTACATTGCTCGATGGAGTGATCTTGCCCACCTCCATACCCGTTTTGGGGCGTTAGTTGCTCACGAATTGGTATACGTCGCCGACGCGGTGCCCGAGCCGAGACGTGGGCAGCAGTCAGCGCGTCCCGGCGGCCGCTTGGAGCGCGGCTCGCGCTCGGGCCGGCCCGGGACTGTCCACGAGTGAGCTCCGGAGCCGGCCGAGCCGGGCCCGGCGCCCGGCCGTGAGGGCGAGCAGTCGTTCGGCGGCATCCCGGATCTCGGCAGCCGGGGCGGCGTTGGGGTCGAGCGCCTCACCCAGGCCGGAGTCCTCCACGGCCGCTGCACCGGCGAACTGGTCGGTGGACAGGGGCAGGAGGAGCAACGGCACCCCGGCGGTGAGGGCCTCGGTGACGCTGTTGTTTCCGCCGTGCGAGACGGCCAGCGAGGCCCGGCCGAGGAGCGTGACCTGGGGAAGCACGTCTCGCACGAGCCACGAGTCCGGCACCGGGCCCAGCTCGGCCCGAGACGTGGAGCCGCTTGCGAGCGCGACGCGGACGTCGAGCCCGCGCAGCGCCTCGGCCACCCGCGCCAGCACGTCGGCGCGGACGGAGAGGAAGCTTCCCAGGCTCACGTAGACGACCGGCTGGTCGCTCCCGTCGAGCCATTCGGCGACCTCGACGTCGTGCCCCTCGCTGCGCACCGCGGAGCCGAGGAAGGCATGGGCGGGCAGTGCCTCGGTCCGCGACGGCGGGTGCAGCTCGGACGGGTAGTTGAGGAGCAGGACGTCACCCGTCTCGGCGAAGGCGTCCGCGCTGGCAGTGGTCGTCGGAGACAGGGTGCGGAGGGCGGCATTCCACTGGTCGGTGAAGTCGTCGCGGACGGCCACGCACAGCCGTCGAAGCTCGGCCAGGTGCTCGGGCTCGGGCCGGAGGGCACGCGGGAAGGCCGGCGGGCAGCCATAGACCTCGTCGCCGACCACCAGGGCGGTGGGGTGCCCCAGGACGACGTCCGCGTGCCGGATCCCTTCGGCCAGCAGGCCGAGTCGCGCGCCGAAGGCGAGGTGGTCGACGATGACCTCGTCCGGTTCGACACGGTTCACGACGTGTTGGACGAGTCGGGCGGTGCCGACGGGGTCCCAGAGAAGGTCGCTGCGGCGGGCTCGCGCCTGGAACGTGAGGGTCTCGACCGCCCCCAGCCTGGTGGCGTCGAAGAAGCCGCGCAGGGCGTCGTCCTCGCCTCGCGGCTGGTCCTCGGCCCGAATCACCCCGGGGTTCGAGCCACGCCCGAGCCGCAGGTCCTCCCGGGTGTAGCCGAACCCCTCGACGATGTCGTGGGTGGCCGGCCCGGTGGCGACGACCACTCGCTCACCGGCATCCCGCCACGCGGTCGCCAGCGTCGCCAAGGGATAGAGGTGGGAGGCGTAGTCGGGGCTGAGAACGAGGAGGGTCACCGGCGGGCTCCACCCGCGGCGGCACCGACGGGGAGCCAGCCGGCGTCCTTCTCATCCGCCTCGGTGGTGACCTGCGAATAGACACCCTCGAGCGCCGCGGCCATGGCGCCGATCCCGAACCTCTCGCGCAGCACCGCCCGGGCACCGTCGGCGCGGCGTGCGATCGCGGGGTCGACGGCAAGGTCCAGGGCCGCGGTGACGCCGGCGGCCAGGGCATCCCGGCGGGTCGTGTCGACCAGCGCCCCGGTGAGCCCGTCCTCGACGTAGGTGGCCGGCCCGCCACCAGCGGGGGCCACCACGACGAGGCCACTCGCCATGGCCTCGATGATCGCGATGCCGAACTCCTCCTTCAGAGATGCCGAGACGTACACCCCGGCCTCGGCGACGAGCCCGGGGCGTCCCCGGCGCACGGCGGCCATCCAGAGGCGCACGACGGGGTTCGGACGGTGGCCGGCGAGCAGCAGTCCACGCCCCGCGGCGTCGCCCACAGGAACCGCGGCGCGGATGCGGGCGAGCTCGGCGGCCTCCTCGTCGGTCGGGACCGCCAGGTCACCACCGACGACGAGCAGGTTGCAGCGCTCGTGGAGTGCTGGAGTCGATGCCCACGTCTCGACGAGGGTGGCCATGCCCTTGACCGGATGGAGCCGGCCGACCGTGAGGGCCACCGGGAGGTGGCGCCGGTCGGGCGGGAGCGTTCCGAGGAGGTCGTCGAGGTCGGCGAGCGCCGGAGGCATCGCCGTCCCGCGCTGCTCGGCGCTCGCCAGCGCGGATGCCGCCCGGTCGATGCCGCCGAGCTCCACGCCCTCCGCGACGACGGTCGCCTGCAGCGATGGCTCGGTGAGGTCGACGCCCAGGAGGGCGGCGAGGTCGGCAGCAAGGGTCCGCCGCGGGAAGAGCACCAGGTGGTCGGCCCGGGCGGCGAGGTGGCGCAGCATCCGGTCCCGGAAGACGAGGTGCTCCGCCAGGTCGGCCTCACCGAAGTTCTCCCGGGTGAGCGTCCCGGCGGTCTCTCGGGCCTCGATGAGCGCGTGCGGGTCGGGGGCGAGGGTGAGGACGGTGGGGATCCCGAGGTCGGCGGCAGCCTCGGCCGCGGCCAGCGACCCGACGTCGGCCATCCGCAGGTGCACGAGGTCAACCGGGTGCGCCGCCCGGAGGATGCGACGGATGCCGCGCCGCGCCGCCACCCGCAACGGCCAGGCCTGGGGGGCGTGCACGGGCGGACCCCAGAACGGCACCGACGCGAAGTGGTGCCCGGAGTCCGGAAGTGCCTCCACCCCCCGCAGGGCGTCCATCGGGCGGCCACGGGAGATGGTGACGGTCCGTGTGGTCGGCCCGCCCCGCTCGACGAGCGCGTCGCCGAGCTGGACGAGGAGGGTCGCGATGCCGCCGTTGTCGCCACGACCGGCCTGCGAGAGCTCGGCGTCGATGTCGGCGTGGAGGAACAGCTGCACGACGGTGCGGCCCGACGACGGGGCTGACGCACCGTCTCCTGCGAGCGGACGACCACCCTCTGACCTGGCGCGCGCGTCGTGGAGGGCGGCGCGAGCGACGTCGCCCAGCGGTCCCCCGTCTCCGGCGATGGTCTGGAGGGCCCGGATGTCGTCGACGTCGTCGGCGGTCGTGACGTCCCCGAGGGCGGCGACCGCTGCTGCCCGGACCGCCGAGTCCTCGCCGCCGTCGCGGGCCACGCGGAGGAGCGTCCGGACGGTCCCCCGACCAGGGACGAGGCCGAGCGTCTCCACGAGCCGCGTGCGGGCACTCAGGTCGGCTGCCACGGAGAGGGCTCGCTCGATGCTGCGTCGGATGCCGGCGGGAGCCCGCTCCGCCCAGGACTCGAGGGTGACCTGCGCGAGCATCCCGGAGAACCCTCCCGCAGCGACCTCGGCGCACAGCGGATCCATCGCAGCCGACGTCGGAGGGCCACCGCACAGTGCCCAGGCGGCGTGTTCGCGACGGTGGGCGCGGTCGTCGTCGAGCAGGGCGACGAGCCGCGGCTGGCCGGCCGCGTGGCGCAACGCCCCGAGGCCGTGCACCGCCGCGACGGCCACGAGCTCGTCGGCGGGGTCCGCGACGGCGTGGCTCAGCACGGGCACCGATCCGGCGCCGGCTCTCGAGGCGGCTGCCCGGAGGGTGTCGATCCCGCGGAGCGCCTCGACGATCGAGGGGGCTCCACCGACCGCGGCCAGGGCTCGGGAGACTCCGAGGTCGTCGCGGGTCGCCACGGGGTGCCCGCCACCCCGGGGGAGGCGGGCGGTCCCGGCTGGGTGTGGGGCGCCCATGAACGCAACGGTAGGGTGAGCGGTGGTACTTTGACAAACCTTCGACGGTTGCGAGGCCACCACGCCGGGGTCCTCCGGTGCACGTCGGGTCGATGCTCGCGTGGCGAGCGTCACATGGTGAACCATGACGCGAGGTGCTGCGTGTAGGGGGAAGGAGGAGGTCGGATGCCGGAGAGCGCGGCGGCGCTGATGCAGCAGCTGCATGACGAGCATGCGGCAGCGCTGTGGGCCTACTGCCTCCGGCTCACCGGCCAGGACCGCATGCGCGCCGAGGACGTCGTCCAGGAGACGTTGCTGCGCGCCTGGCGCAACCACGACCGGCTCGACGAGTCCCGCGGCTCGGTGCGTGCCTGGCTCTTCACGGTGGCGCGCAACATCGTCATCGACGAGTGGCGCACTCGACGGGCCCAGAGCGAGCTGCCCGTGGCCGACGTGCCCGAGACGTCGGGGCCCGGCGACCACACCGACCAGCTGCTGCTCTCGTGGATGGTCGCCGAGGCGGTCACCTCCCTGTCCACGGACCATCGCGCCGTGCTGCTGGAGTGCTACTACCGCGGGGCGTCCGTCGCCCAGGCGGCGCACCGGCTCGGCATCCCGGAGGGAACGGTCAAGTCGCGGACCCACTACGCCCTCCGGGCGCTGCGGCTGGCTCTCCAGGAGATGGGGGTGGGCGCGTGACCTGCGAGTACGCCCACCTCGACGGTGCATACGTCCTCGGCGCCCTCTCGCCGAGCGAGCGCCTCGACTTCGAGCGGCACCTGGCCGGGTGCGCCGAGTGCAGCCGGTCGGTGCGCGAGCTCGCCGGCCTCCCGGGGCTGTTGGCTCAGGTCGACCTCGACGAGCTGGAGCCGGCCGACGGTCCACCCCTGCCCAGCACGCTGCTGCCCTCACTGGTGCGAGAGGTGCGGGGGGACCAGCGCCGTCGCTCGCTGCTCGTGGGGGCCGTGGCTGCCTCCGTGGCTGCGGTGGTGGCGACCGCGTTGGCCGTGTGGGCGGGCGTCGACCAGGATCGGGCACCGCAGTCCCCGGCATCCCCGACGGTTGCGGCCACGAGGACACCCGGACTGCCGATGGTGGCGGTCGGACCGACGCCCGTGCGGGCCGACGTGCTCGTCGCGAACGTCGCATGGGGGACACGCCTCGACGTCACGTGCTCGTACGCGGCGGACGACGAGGACTACGAGTCCTCTCCCGGTGCGGAGTACGCGCTCGTCGTCCGCACCCGAGACGGAGGCGCCGAACAGGTGGCGACATGGCGGGGGCTCCCCGGCCGGACGATGCGCCTGTCCGCCGCGACCGCCACCAGCCGCAGCGAGATCGAGACGGTGGAGATGCGCACGTCCGACGGTGTCGTGGTCCTCCGGTTGAGCGTGTGAGTCCTCCGCTGAGCGTGTGAGTCTCCGGGGGATGCCGATCCGGCGCCGAGGGCGCGTTGACGGGCGGGCCGACACCGGCGTCAACCGCCCGCCGGCGTCAGTAGGCGTCGGCCCGCCTCGCCATCCACTCCTCACGAAGGAGGACCAGCCCGCCGACGATGCACACGACCTCCGAGGCGGCCGCGGTGAGCACCCACCCCCCGGACCACGTCTCGTTGACGCCGAACAGCCCGACCGTCGTGGACATGACGAAGGCCCCCAGAGTGCTCGCCCCGAACCCCGTGACGAGGAATGCCGGGATCCAGTGTCGCCACGTGAGCAGCAGGATCGCGATGACCACCCCTGCCACCCCGTTGACGAGGAACGCGGGGCCGATGACCTCGATGTCCCGGTAGTTGTCGAACCACCACAGGTAGAGGTGCACCACCGCCGAGACCAGCGCCGCCACGGCCGTCACGATCCGCACCCACATGGTGTCCTCCGTCCCTCGTCGGGGATGCCGGCGACGCCCGGGAAGCGCCGCAGGTCCCTTCCCTACCACGGACGTGGCGGGTCGGTGGTTCACTGCACCGGTTGCGCACTGCTCCGGCCCCCGCCACCCTGAACCTCGTCAGCGGTTCCTCCGTGTGGACGGGTACGGCCCCTCCGACTCCGCGGCGGTGACTCGTGCCGGCCCCACACCCCGAGGAGAGCGCGATGGCGGTGCAGGCCATGGCGTTCTGGCTGCGGGAGCCGGGCGTGGGTGAGATCCGCCCCCTCGAGGTGTCGGACCCCGGACCGGGGGAGGTTCTCGTGCGGACACTGCGGTCGGCCGTGAGCCGTGGGACGGAGACGCTGGTGTTCCGCGGCGGCGTACCCCCTGACCAGTACGCCGCGATGCGGGCGCCCTTCCAGGAGGGGGACTTCCCGGGGCCGCTCAAGTACGGCTACCTCAACGTCGGGGTGGTGGAGAAGGGGCCGCCCGACCTCGTCGGGCGGACGGTGTTCTGCCTCTACCCGCACCAGACGGCATACGTCGTCCCGGCCTCCGCGGTGGTGGTCGTCCCCGAGGACGTTCCCGCCGCGCGGGCGGTGCTGGCGGGCACCGTCGAGACGGCCGTCAACGCGCTGTGGGATGCCGCGCCACTGCTCGGTGACCGGGTCACCGTCGTGGGAGGGGGCATGGTCGGCCTCTGCGTCGCCCGCCTCCTCGTCGGCATACCCGGTCTCGAGGTCACCGTGGTCGACGTCGACGCTGAACGCGCCACGGTGGTCGGGGCGATCGGCGCACACTTCGCGCTGCCGGCGGAGGCCGAAGGGGGACGCGACCTCGTCGTCCACGCCAGCGCCTCCTCGGCCGGGCTCCAGCTGTCACTGGACCTGCTGTCGGCCGAGGGAACGGTCGTCGAGCTCAGCTGGTACGGCGACGCCGAGGTGAACCTGCGACTGGGCGGCACCTTCCACTCGGGTCGCCTGTCGATCCGGGCGAGCCAGGTCGGGGCTGTCTCCCCGACCCGGAGGGGTCGCCGGACGACCACCGACCGCGTTCGGCTCGCCCTGCGCCTTCTTCGGGACCCGGCGTTCGACGCCCTGGTGACCGGCAGCTCGGCATTCGTCGATCTCCCGGAGACCCTGCGGCGCCTCGCGGACGGCAGCCTTCCGGCGCTGTGCCACACGATCACCTACGGCGAGAGGTAGGGCCATGTTCAGCGTGACCGTCCGCGACCACATGATGGTCGCCCACAGCCTTCGGGGTGAGGTGTTCGGCCCGGCGCAGCGGCTGCACGGCGCAACCTTCGTCGTCGACGCGACCTTCCGAGCACCTTCCCTGGACGCCGACGGGATCGTCGTCGATCTCGGCCGAGCCGCCGACGCCCTTGCCGCAGTCGTCGGTGAGCTGAGCTACCGAAACCTCGACGACGAGCCGACGCTGGGCCAGGTCAACACCACCACGGAGCGGCTGGCCGAGGTGGTCGCCGACCGGCTCGCCGCTCGGGCGCGCGCCGGTGAGCTCGGCCCCGGGGCAGCGGGCGTGACCGCCATCGCCGTCACGCTGCACGAGTCGCACGTCGCGTGGGCGTCGTACGAACGGGCGCCGTGAGCACCGTGCACCTCGTCGTCCCGGACACGGTGGACGACCCGACCCGGCCGAGTGGCGGCAACACCTACGACAGGCGAGTGGCCGCCGGTCTGACGACCTGCGGCTGGACCGTGCACCGGCACGACGCCACGGGCGACTGGCCATCGGCGGACCGCCCTTCGCGGGATGCCCTGGCGACCGCGCTCGCCGGCATCCCCGACGACGCGGTCGTCGTGCTCGACGGGCTCGTCGCGTCGACGGTGCCGGAGGTGCTGGCGCCCGAGCGAAGACGCCTCCGGCTCGTGGTGCTCGTGCACCTACCGCTCGGTGTGGGGTCGACGGACGAGCGCCGTCCCGGGCAGCGTTCGCGAGAGTGCGAAGCCCTCAGCGGCGCCGGCGCCGTCGTCGCGACGAGCCGGTGGACGCGGCAGTGGCTCCTGGCCACCTACCGGCTGGCGCCGGGTCGGGTGCACGTCGTCGTTCCCGGTGTCGATGCGGCCGAGGTGGTGCCCGGAGGCGCCACGGGCGAGCGGTTGGTCTGCGTCGGCGCGGTCACCCGGATGAAGGGACCCGACGTGCTCGTCGACGCGCTGGCCGGCGTGGCGGAGCTCGACTGGTCGTGCACCCTCCTGGGCTCGACGGAGATCGACCCGGCATACGCCGAGCACGTTCGCGGCCGTGCCGACGTCCTCGGCCTGCACGACCGCATCCGCTTCACCGGCCCACTCGTCGGCCGCGACCTGGATGCCGGGTACGCAGCAGCGGACCTCGTCGTCGCCCCCTCGAGGACCGAGAGCTACGGCATGGTCGTCATCGAGGCGCTCGCCCGCGGCATCCCTGTCGTGGGCAGCGACGTCGGCGGGCTCCCAGAGGCGCTCGGGCGGGCGCCGGACGGACGCCGGCCCGGCATCCTCGTGCCGCCGGGGGATGCCGCGAGCCTGGCCGGCGCGCTGAGACGCTGGCTCTCCGATGCCGGGGTTCGTGCAGACCTTCGCCGAGCGGCCCGTGAGCGCCGCGGCACCCTCACCGACTGGTCGGAGACCGCCGAGCGGCTCTCCGGAGTCCTGCACGAGGTGGCGGCATGACCGACGTCGGCGTCCGGGTGAGCGAGGAGTGGCTGGCGCTGCGCGAGCCGGCCGACGCCGAGGCCCGCTCCGCCGCACTCGTGCGCGAGGTGCGCAAGGGCCGGACGGCGGGAGCCACGATGGTCGTGCACGACCTGGGGTCCGGCAGCGGTTCCATGGGCCGGTGGCTGGCCCCGCGGCTCGACGGTCGCCAGCACTGGGTGCTGCACGACCACGACCCGCACCTGCTGGGCCGCGCCGTGGTGGACCCGCCGACAGCAGCCGACGGGTCGGCCGTCACCGTCGAGGCACGGCAGGGGGACGTGACCGGGTTGCGGCCCGGCGACCTGGCCGGCGCGTCGTTGGTCACCGCCTCGGCGCTGCTCGACATGCTCACCGCCGAGGAGCTCGACCGCGTCGTGCGGTGCTGCGTCGCCGCCCGCTGCCCTGCGCTGGTGACGCTCTCGGTCGTCGGCCGGGTCGAGCTCAGCCCCGCAGACCCCCTGGACCGCGTCCTCGGCGCCGCCTTCGACGACCACCAGCGACGCACGGCCGCCGGCCGCACCCTGCTCGGTCCGGACGCCGTGGGTCTCGCGGTGGAGCTGTTCCGCTCCCTGGGAGCGGAGGTGGTCACCCGGCCCGGCCCGTGGCGGCTCGACGCGCGGAACCGGCACCTCCTGACGGAGTGGTTCGAGGGCTGGGTCGGAGCCGCCTGCGAGCAACGACCCGAGCTGGCCGACGTGGGCGTGGCCTACCTGGCTCGACGGGCCGGTCGACCTCGACGAGGGCCGGCTCCGTGTGGTCGTCCACCACCTCGACGTGCTGGCCCGACCTCATGGAGCCACCCGGTGAACCGGCTCGCCGTGTCCTCCGTACGTCACCCCGAGCTGGGCACCGTGCGCCGCCCGGATCCGGGCGCGCGACGCACGCGGACGGGCGGAGGCCGGGATCGACGCGTCGTGGTGGCGGTGGCTTCGACCGCTGGGTGGGGCGGCGATCCTCGCGGTCGTCGTCGCGACGCTGGGCGGCGGCCCGGTGGTGGAGGGGCTGCGGGCGACGGACGGCACGTCCCTCGCGATGGGCGCTGGCGTGGCCTTCCTGACCACCGCCTGTGCCGCCTGGCGGTGGCGGCTCGTGGCCGGACGCCTGGAGGCGGGGCTCACCATGCCGTCGGCGCTCGCCGCCTGCTACCGGTCCCAGTTCCTCAACGTGACCCTCCCCGGCGGAGTGCTCGGTGACGTCGGTCGTGGCGTTCACCACGGCCGACGGGTGGACGACGTGGGGCGCGGCCTCCGCACGGTCGCCTGGGAACGGGTCCTCGGCCAGGTCGTCCTCGTCGTGCTCACCGTGTCGGTGCTCCTCGTGGCCCGGCCCTTCGCCGCACCGAGCCTCGATGTCCCGGCGTGGGCGCTCCTCGCCGTCGTGGGCCGTGGGGCTTGGGGTCGCGCTGACGACGCGGAGCGGGCGTCCGGGCATCGCCGGCCGGGTCACCCGCGTGGTGACGGCAGACGCGCGAGCGCTGCGGGGCCCGACGGCATCCGGGGGGATCGTCCTCGCGTCCCTGGCCGTCGTGGCCGGCCACGTCGCGACGTTCGTCATCGCGGCCCGGGCCGTCGGCGTCGGGATGCCGGTGGTCGAGCTGCTGCCCATCGCCCTGCTGGTGCTGCTCATCTCGGCCGTGCCACTCAACCTGGCGGGCTGGGGGCCACGTGAGGGTGCCGCGGCGTGGACGTTCGGCGCGGCGGGACTCGGCGCGACGCAGGGGCTGTCCGTGGCGGTGGCGTACGGGGCGATCGTCCTCGTCGCGACCCTGCCCGGAGCGGCCTTGCTCATCGTCGGCCGGTCGGGGAGGTCCTCGGTGCGGGTGCCGACCGGGGTCGGTCCGCGTAGGCGCGCCGGGTCCCCCTCTCCCACCGACTCGGTGGACGGGATGACCCATGGCTGAGCGTCCCTATACCGTGCTGAGCTGCGCCACCTCCCTCGACGGCTACCTCGACGACATGTCGGGCGAGCGGCTGATGTTGTCCAACGCTTCGGACCTCGACCGGGTGGACGCCGTGCGCGCGAGCTGCGACGCGATCCTCGTCGGTGCCGGAACGGTGCGGGCGGACAACCCCCGCCTCGTCGTGCGCAGCCCGGAGCGCCGTGTCCGGCGGGTTGCCGAGGGTCGCGCACCGTCGCCGCGCAAGGTGACCATCACCCGGCATCTGGACCTGGATCCCACGTCGGCGGTCTTCTCGCCCGGGGACGGCGACGCCCTCGTCTACTGCGCCAGCCCTTCGGTGGAGGGAACGCGCGCGCGCCTGGGGACTGCCGCGACGGTGGTCGACGCGGGGAGCTCTCCGACGATGCGCTGGGTCAGCGAGGACCTGGCCGGCAGAGGGGTTCGCCGCCTCATGGTCGAGGGCGGTCAGAGCGTGCTCACCCAGTTCCTCCGTGCGGCTCTCGCGGACGAGCTCCAGCTCGTCGTGGCGCCGTTCTTCGTGGCCGACTCGCGGGCGCCGCGGGTCGTCGCCGACGGGCCGCTGCCCTGGGATCGTGACCGGCGAGCCCGCCTCGCCGAGGTCCGCCAGGTCGAGGACGTCGTGCTCCTGCGCTACGCGCTCTCGACACGGTTCGGGCGGACGATCCGGAAGGATGGGCGAGGTGACCGACCGTCCATCCGCCGCGACGATCCGTACCGAGGTCATGGTGCCGCTCTCCTTCGCCGACGGATACCGCACCATGGCACGGGTGCTGACCTTCGACGGTCTCGTCGACGGCAGGGAGCACATCGCCATGGGTTTGGGGGACCGGGTGACCTCGGCGGACCCCGCCGCCCTCCCCCTCCCGGTGCCACTGGTGCGGCTGCACAGCGAGTGCCTCACCGGGGACGTCTTCGGCAGCCAGCGCTGTGACTGCGGGCCACAGATGCGCGAGGCGGTCGAGCGCATCACCGACGAGGGCGGCTACCTCCTGTACCTCCGGCAGGAGGGCCGAGGGATCGGGCTCTACAGCAAGCTCGACGCCTACGCGCTGCAGGACGTCGGGCTCGACACCTACGACGCCAACGTGGCGCTGGGGTTCCGCGCGGACGCTCGCGACTACACCGCCGCGGCGCAGATGATCCGGGCGCTGGGCGTGGGCACGGTGGCGCTCCTCAGCAACAACCCCGACAAGGAGGACCAGCTCGTCCGGCTGGGCATCACCGTCACCGAGCGAGTGCCGACGGAGATCCACTGGAGTCCCTCGAACGCCCGGTACCTCGCGACCAAGGCGTCGCGCGGCGCCCACACGTTCGAGCCGGAACCCGGGGCGGAGATCGACGCGTGGGATGCCGGACAGCCGGCCACCGCCCCCGCTCACCCCAGGCGCCAGGCATGACCCGCCGTCGGCCCCCCACGGCGTGAACGGGACGTCGGCAGCCCCGGTTGCCGTGTCGGTGCCCCTGGGCGCAGCGGCGACAGGGGCCGGCTGCAGGCATCATCGCCGCGGCGGCGGTGCTGGTCATGGGTGGGCTGCTCGCCGCGCTGGCCTCCACCGTCGGCTTGAGCCGGTCGGCGTGGACGGTCGGCCTGGCCTGCGGTGTCGTCCTCACTGCGGCCGCGAGTCGTGGCGTCGTGGGCGCGGGCAAGGACGGCGCCAGGCCGGCGGACCTCGTGACGCTGTCCCGAGGGCTCCTCGCCTGCGCTGCAGCAGCGTTGGCCGTGGACTCCCTGACCGGGCGGGACGTGACCTCCGCCCTGCTCGCCCTGGCCGTCCCGGCGCTCCTGCTCGACGCGGTCGACGGGTGGGTCGCCCGGCGGACGGGCGGGGTGACCGAGGTCGGTGGGCGGTTCGACGGCGAGGTCGACGCCTTCCTCATCCTCGTCCTCAGCATCCACGTCGGGCCGACCTTCGGGTGGTGGGTTCTGACAGCCGGCCTCGCGCGCTACGCCTTCCTCGCCGCCGGGTGGGTGCTGCCCTGGATGCAAGGGCGGCTCGAGTACCGCTACTGGCGCAAGGTCGTGACGGCGACGGCGGGGATCGTCCTCGCCGTCGCGGCGGCGAACGTGCTGCCGTACTGGCTGTCGATGGTCGGGCTTGTCGTCGGGCTGTCGCTGCTGGCCGAGTCCTTCGGACGGGACGTGTGGTGGCTGTGGCGTCGGCGCGCGCGGTATGGCGAGTCGTTCGTTTCACCGACCGCGACCGACGCCGCAGAACGCTTGTCCGAGAACACTTTTGGAGCACCACCGGTAGCGTCCGCGTCCCCGTCTCGACCAGCCACCGGGAGAAGGCGACGCACCAGGGCATCCGCCGTCAACGCGCTGGCCCTGGCGCTCGTGTGGTTCGCGCTGCTGTCCCCGAACCAGCCCGACCACATCACGGTCTCGAGCTTCCTTCGCTTGCCGCTCGAGGCCCTCGTCGTCGCGGGTGTTGCCCTCGTGCTGCCGGCTCGGTGGACACGCAGGGTGGCGATCGTCGGGGGGGCCGCTCTCGGCGTCCTGACCCTGATGAAGCTCTTCGACCTCGCGGCCTTCGTCGTGCTCGACCGGCCCTTCAACGTCGTGACCGACCGCAGCCTGCTCGGCTCGGGCGTCAGCTTCGTTCGGGACTCGGTCGGCGCGGTGGCCGCGGTCGGCGCGGTGCTCGTTGCCGTGGGGCTCGCGTGCGCGGTGGTCGTCTGCATGCCCCTGGCCATCGGGCGCCTCACACCCTCCCTTGTCGGCCGTCGGGGGGTGGCAGTCCCCTGGGTGGCGGGGCTGACGGTCGTCTGGGTCACCGCCGCCGTTGCCGGCGTCCACGTCGGGGCGGCGGATCCGGTGGCGGCGGCGGGGGTGGGGCCCTACGCGGCGGGCAAGGTCCGCGCCGCCGAGGACGCCCTGAGAGACCAGGACCGCTTCGACGCGGCGGTCGGGGCGGATCCGTTGGGCGGCAGGACGGGCGACCTGGCCGGACTGCGCGGCAAGGACGTCGTCGTCGCCTTCGTCGAGAGCTATGGCCGCGTCGCGCTCGAGGGGCCGGGGTCGAAGGAGGTCACGGGCGTTCTGGATGCCGGGACCACCCGGCTGCGTGCCTCCGGGTACGAGGCCAGGAGCGGCTTCCTCACCTCACCCACGTTCGGAGGCAACAGCTGGCTTGCCCACGCCACGCTGAAGTCGGGTCTGTGGGTGGACAACCAGTGGCACTACGAGCGCCTCCTGTCCCGCGACCGCACGACGCTCAGCTCGGCCTTCGGGGCAGCCGGCTGGCGGACGGTGGCGGTGCTGCCGTCGAACCGGAGGGAGTGGCCGGAGGGGCAGGCCTTCTACGGGTTCGACGACGTCTACGACCGGACGGAACTCGGGTATGCCGGGCCGAAGTTCGGCTTCTCCGCCATGCCGGACCAGTACGCGCTGGCGGCCTTCGCGCAGCGGGAGCTCGCCTCACCCGATCGCGCACCCGTCATGGCGGAGATCGACCTCACCTCGAGCCACGGCCCGTGGGCGCCCCTGCCGAGGGACGGTCGACTGGACCAGCCTCGGGAACGGTTCTGTCTTCCACGGCATCCGGGACGATGCGGTGACGGCCGCGCAGCTGTGGAGTGACAGAGGCGAGGTTCCGGCGGCGTACCGGCGCTCCATCGTCTACTCCCTCACCAGCCTCCTCTCCTTCGTCGAGACGTACGGGACCGACGACCTCGTGCTCGTCCTGCTCGGGGACCACCAGCCATCGACCATCGTCAGCGGCCATGGAGCCAACCGTGACGTGCCCATCACGGTGATCGCCCGCGATCCCGACGTGCTCGACGAGATGTCAGGCTGGGGCTGGCACGAGGGCCTCCGGCCCTCTCCTGGTGCGCCGGTCTGGCGGATGGATGCCTTCCGGGACCGCTTCCTGGCGGCCTACAGCGACCCAGCCACGATCGGGCCCACCCCAGGCTCGCCGTGACGACGGATTCGCGCGCCGTGCCCGACGCCACGCTGTGGAGCGCACGCGAATCGGCCTTGGCTCCTGGCGAGTTCGTCGGTCAGGAAAGCCTGATGACCGCCGCCGAGTTCCTCTCCCTGGCGCGCCGAGCGGGCGTCGCGCCGGGGGTATCGGTGCTCGACCTGTGCTGCGGGGTGGCGGGGCCTGGGCTCTTCATCACCCGCGAGCTGGGGTGCACGTATCTGGGTGTGGACGCCGACCCGACCTCCGTTGCGCTGGCACGGGACCGGGCTCGCGCGGCCGGCCTCGCCGCGCGCTTCGAGGTCGCCCGGATCCCCCCGCTTCCGCACGGACGGTTCGACGTCGTCCTCCTGCTCGAGACATTGCTCGCCTTCCGCGACAAGCAGAGCCTGCTGAGGGAGGTCTCATCCGCGCTCCCGGTCGGTGGGCGATTCGCCCTCACCGTGGAGGAGGGCGCGCCCCTCACCGACGCGGAGCGCCACCAGATGCCGAACTCGGACACCGTCTGGCCCATCCCGCTGTCCGAGCTGCTGTCCGGCCTGGAAGCCGTGGGCCTCCGTGTCCGCTGGCAGGCTGACGTGAGTCGCTCGCACGAGGCCACCGTCGATGCCTTCGTCGAGGCGTATGCCGCGGCCGTTGCCGGCCGTGCGGGTGCACCTGTGCCCGACCCGCTTGGCGAGCTCCTGGCCTCGCACCGGTTGTGGAGCGAGTGGCTACGGGAGGGACGCGTGCGGAAGTTCGCGTTCGTCGCCGAAAAGGTGGGGTTGATGTGAATGCTCGTGGACCGCGCATGCGTCGTGAAGACGCCCATCGCGCGAGGCGACGAGCGGCACGTGGTCACCAACGCCACTAGGGTTCCCCACGAAGCCGAACGCGTTGTAGGGGAGAGACGACCGCTGTGGACATGAAGCTCGAGCTGGTGCCCGTTCCGGTGACCGACGTGGACCGCGCGAAGGAGTTCTACGTCGGGCTCGTGGGCTTCGCCCAGGACGTCGACGTCGAGCCCGCCCCCGGTGTGCGGGTGGTCCAGCTGACGCCGCCAGGGTCGTCGTGCTCGATCGTCCTCAGCACGGGTCTCCCGATGGTCGAGATGTCGGCGGGCGCCCTGCGGGGGCTGCACCTCGTCGTGAACGACATCGAGGCCGCCCGTGCCGAGCTCGTCGACCGGGGAGTCGCGGTCGGGGAGGTCGACGACTCTGCGGGCGGAGGCGTTCGCTACGCACCCTTCACCGACCCCGATGGCAACGCCTGGGTGCTGCAGGAGATGTCGTGGCGCACCGGGTCGGCCTTCTGACTCTGTGCACGTCCGGCGTTCGACCGCTGCGGCGGAACTCTCTCGGAGCCAGTGAGCCTCAGCCGCTTCGAACCCGCGCCAGCGGGCTCTCCGGCAGGAGGTGCTTGCGGCCGGTGAAGAAGGCGAGGCTGTAGCAGAGAGCGACGACGACGAGGAGGGCGTTGAAGCCGAGGATCAGGGCGAGGTACTCCAGCGCACCGCCCACCATGGCTCCGAGCAGGTTCGCCCCGAAGGCCGTCGTCGAGGACCCGACTCCCTTGAACCGCACCGCGAAGAGCAGGTTCGCGAGGAAGATCGGCAGGAACGCGATCGTCACCCCGACCGCGAAGCGTGGCACCGGCGGCAGGTCGAGCAGCGCGTCGCCCGGCACGGCCCAGGCGAGGGCGAGCGCCGCGAGCAACCCGGCATACAGCCAGAGGGGTCGAGCGATGTGCACCCGCCGGGCCACCTCGACCGCCGCAAGCACACTGAGCAGCACACCCGTGAAGACGGCGGCGTTCACCGCCCACGTGGTGCCGAAGAGCAGCGCGAACTGCACGACGTTCTTCGTCTCGAGCAGCAGGAACGCGACCCCCATGAAGAAGAGGTCGGCATACGGCCGCATCTGTCGCAGCGGTCCACCCACCCACCGCACGAGGACGAGTGACGCGAGCAGGACCAGCGCCAGCATGCCCAGGTAGAACGAGGGGATGGTGCGCGTGCCGAGGTAGGGGAAGGGGCGGTCGTCGACGGACGGCTCGAGGTTGCCGACCTGCGGTGTCCACGTGGTCGTGCAGCCGCCGGTCGTGGCGTCGTCCGCGCAGCGAGAGCACCGCCTGCTGGCGCTGGCCGTGGGTCGGGCCGAGCTGCACGCAGGGCGCGGTGCCGTAGACCGTGCGGATGGTGTTGGCGTACCGGTCGAGGAGCCAGGGCTCGTAGTAGTTGTACATCGCGAAGGTTCCGCCCGGCTCGAGCAGCGAGCGAGCCCGCTCGAGGGCCTGGGTGGTGAAGAGGTAGTTCTCCAGGCGCAGCGCGGACTGGCCGGTGACGATCGTTGCCGAGTCAGGGAGGGCGAACAGGATGAGGTCGTACCGCGCGGACGTGCGCTCCATGAACGCTCGCCCGTCGTCGACGTGCACCGTGACCCGTGGGTCGGAGTAGGGCTGGTCCGGATGCCGTTCCCGCCCGATCTGCACGAGGGCCGGGTCGATCTCCACCGCGTCGACGCGTTGCGCGCCTCGGCTGAGGGCGACGGCGACGTCGTTGCCGGTGCCCGCCCCGATGACGAGCACGTCGTCGTGGGGGCCGGCGTAGGTGTAGGGGTAGAGGTAGAAGGGCGAGTCCTGGGTGATCTGCCCGACCGACGCCGTGGTCTGCAGCGGGGTGTTGTTGACGTCGATGCGAACGTTGCCGCCGGCCGCCGTCTCGGTGCGGATCTTGTAGTAGGGCGACCACTGGTAGGAGCCGACGAACGACTCGAGGCCCAGCATGATCACCGTCGCCGTGACCCCGGCCGCGGGCAGCCAGCGCCACGACTGGACCCGCGCTCCCAGGAGCACGAGGAACACCGCGGCGGAGAGCACCGCCCAGGCGAGCGGCGGCATCCGGAGGAACGACAGGCCGGCGAAGGTGACGATGCCGAGCAGCGAGCCGCCGATGTCGAGGCGGTAGGCCTCCAACGGCGGGAAGAGCGAGAAGGTGCGGGCCACCTCCTGGGCGATGGTGCCGAGCGCGGCGACGGTGAGCAGGAAGATGACGGTGAGCGACAACCACCGAGGCAGTGGCTCGAGTCCGAAGGTTCCGACCAGCGCCCATCCGCCGGAGTTCGTCGTGCCCGTGCGCACGGAGAAGAGCAGCACGAAGGCGACGAGGCTCGCGAGCAGGACTGGCGCGAGCGGGAACACGTCACGGCCCCTGGTGCCCCGGAGGAAGCCAAGGCCGATGCCGAGGAAGCTGGCGAGCAGGACGAAGTTCGTGAGGTGGACGAGGTAGAGGTTGTTGGACGACGTCCACCGGATGAGCGCCAGCTCCACGAACAGCATGAGCGCGCTCGCCAACAGCAGCCTGGCCCGGGGCGACAACGTCACCCGCGCAACCCTAGGGGCGAGCCGACCGAGCCGGCCCTTTCACAACAGGCGGCGCGGGATCGCCTGTCCCGTCCCCTGCGCAGGCGAGCGCTAGGAGCGAGCGGCCAGGGTGGTACTCACCGGGGCCAGCCGCCGTACGGAACGGTGAGGATCTCGAGGTTGTGGCCGTTGGGATCGAGCCAGTACAGCCCGCGACCTCCGTCGTTGTGGTTGACGACGTTCTCCTCCCGGTGGAACGGGTCGGCCCAGTAGGTCAGCCCAGCGGCCACGATCCGCGCGTGAATCGCGTCGAACTCCTCCTCGGTGACGAGGAAGGCGTAGTGCTGCGGATGTGGCTGACCGTGGTCGTCCGCGATGTCGAGCGAGACGCCGTTCGCGAGCTGCACGACGGCGAAGGGTCCGAAAGTCGTGTGCTCCGGCAGGTCGAAGAGCCCGGTGAGGTGCCTCGCCGTCGCCTCCTTGTCGCGGGCCTGGACGATCGTGTGGTTGAGCTCAACCGGCATGGGTCACGCCTCTCTTCTGATGCTGTACGGCAGATGTCACTGCTCCAGCACACCTCGCAACAGGCCAGGGGGCAACCTTTCGAGGCCCACGGAGGTGGCTGCGGGCTGTCGCGACGGGGAGAATGGACGGATCGCCGTTCCTCGTCGCCGCCGCCGGAGGGAGATCGCGCGCACATGGACACCACGTCCCACGCGCTCGACCTGCTCGCCCGCATCCGGTACGTCGTCCTGGCCACCGCCGACGAGGACGGCCATCCATGGGCGACGCCCGTCTGGTTCGCCCCCGACGGGCTCGACCGCATCTTCTGGTTGTCGTGGCCGGGATCGCGCCACTCCCGCCTCATCGCGCGCCGGCCGCGGGTGGCGCTGACGGTCTTCGACTCGAGCCGCCCGTCCGACGAGGCTGCGGCGTTCTACGCCGTGGCCGTCGCCGGCGAGTGTGGCGAGCCCTTGCTCGACGCGGCTCTCGCCCTCGTCAACCGACGCTCCCAGGAGCACGGTCTGGCGACGTTCCGCCGAGAGGACGTCATCGAGCCGGCCCGCCTGCGGCTCTACGTCGCCGACATCCGCGAGGCCTGGGTGCTCGACCAGGACTGCACCGGTGGACCAGCGAGCTGCGGTCCCCCTGGGTCGCGCTCGGCACCACATGAACCCGACAGGGAGGACGGTGCCATGGCAGAGCTGATGGTGGACTTCATCACCTCACTGGACGGCTACGCGTCAGCCGAGGGATGGCCCGGCTGGTGGGGTCTCGAGGGGCCCGAGTACCTCAGCTGGCTGGAGGAGCCGGCGCAGCGTGACCACGTCGCGCTCATGGGTGCGACAACGTACCGACTCATGTCCGAGATGGCCGCGTCGGAGGACTTCACCGCCCTCGACGAGATCCCCAAGGTGGTGTTCTCGTCCACCCTGGAGGAGCCCCTGACCTGGGCCAACAGCCGGCTTGTGGACGGGGACCCGGTGGAGGCGGTCCGGGACCTGAAGCGCGACAGCGCCACCCCCCTGCACACCCTCGGCAGTCTTCGCCTCGCCCGCTCGCTGCTGACGGCGGGAGTCGTGGACCGCTTCCGCGTCGTCGTCTTCCCGGTGGTCACGGGCGCCACCGGCCAGGAGCGGGTGTACGACGGGTACCCCGACGTCGCTCTCGAGCTGGTCGAGAGCCGCACGTTCGACGGGCGGCTGCAGCTTCTCGAGTACGTGCCGACGGTGCTCGACCGTCCGCCGTTGGCGGCCTGACCACTGCGCCGTATGCCGTCGCGAGGACTGCCGGGGTCGGCGCCGGTTGCCTGTACGAGGGCTTGTCAGGCCGTTGGGGGCTGGTCGCCGATCAGCTCCTTGAAGGCGGGCTCGTCGCGGATGGGATCCAGGTCGGAGTCGTCCCTGGCAGAACCGCGGAACTCCTCCGACATCTCGACGGCGTGCCGAAGGTGGTCGAGCGCGTCACTGGTCCGGCCGAGAAGGCTTTCGCAGCAGGCGAGGTTGAAGAACAACATGGGGTACTGGGGTGCGGCTGTCACCACCGCGCTCAGACGGTCGGCGACCTCGGCGTACTCGCCGGCGTCGTAGAGGGGCGCGAGTGGAGCCCACAGCTCCCACCCCCGGGCGTCGTACCCCTTCCCCGGCGTCCCCTCCACCGCGATGACGGTCGTCCCTGCCTCCTTGGCGGATGCCGTTCGCTTGATGCCCGGAGCGACGAACACGAGAGTTCCGGTTGGTGCGTCCACCCGCTCACCCTGGATCTCGAACTCCGCGTGACCGCGGAGCACGAGGAAGAGCTCCTGGTCTGCGGTGGGGTCGCCCTCGTCGTGCTCGTTGATGACGATGTCGCCTTCGGCATGAGCCGTCCAGGCAGTGACTCCGAATGCCGTGATGCCCAGCTGGTGACGGATCGGCCGGTAGTGAGAACCGGCGTCCTCGAACTCCTCGATCTCGTCGAGGTGTGCAACCGCGTAGACAGCCATGCGGCACGCCCTTCCGTCGCCGTTCCCTGCCGCCGGGCGACTCACGACCCGCGAGGCGTCCCGGTCGGCGAGCTGCCAGTCTGACAGCGAGGTGTGACAGCACCGGGCGGCCTCACGTCCCTCCTTTACCGCGCCGGTCCTGGATGTCAGGCTGAGCCGGTGGGGCCGAGGGTGAGGTACACCGACACGCCCGCTGGACGCGTCGCCTACTCCTCGTCCGGAACGGGGCCGGCGCTCCTGTGCGACTCCGGCTGGATCACCCATCTGCGGGGGCAGCTCGACCTGTGTTCGTTCGGGGAGTTCGTGGAGCGGCTGGGGGAGCGGTTCACCGTGATCCGATACGACAAGCCGGGGTGCGGGCTGTCGGACCGGGACGGCATCGACCTGTCGTTCGACGGGCAGGTGGCTGCGGCGCTGTCGGTGGCCGATGCGGCCGGTGCCGATCGCTTCCGCCTGTTCGGGGCCTCGCAGGGGGGCCAGATCGCGGCGGCGATCGCAGCGAAGCACCCGGAGCGGGTCGACGCCCTGGTGCTGTACGGGACGTGCGCCAGCGGAAGGGACCTGGCGCCTCCCGAGGTGAGGGACTCGGTCGTGGCGCTGGTACGGGCCCACTGGGGCTTGGCGCTGAGGGCAATGACCGAGGCCTTCATCAGCCAGCCCACCGTGGAGGAGGTGGCGGCGTTCACCCGGTTCCAGCGGGACAGTGCCTCGGCCGAGGTCGCTGCCCGACTGCTCGAGGTCTACTACGACACCGACGTCAGTGCCCTGCTTCCGGAGATCCGGGCACGCACGGTGGTCGTGCACCGCGAGGGGGACAAGGGGACGAGGTTCGAGCTGGGGCGGCAGGTCGCGGCGCTGATCCCCGGAGCGACGCTGGTCCCGCTGCCGGGTTCGAGCCACCTCTTCTACCACGGCGACTGGCGTTCGGTCCTGGACGCGATGCTCGGCTTCCTGTCCGAACCGACGACGTCGGGGCCGCGGCTGACCGAGCGTGAGCTCGAGGTGGCCGAGCTCGTCGCCGAGGGCTTGACCAACCAGTCGGTCGCGCGGCGCCTGTCCGTCGCGCCGCGGACCGCCGAGGCGCACGTCGAGAACATCCGGCGCAAGCTGGGGGTGCGCTCCCGGGCCCAGATCGCGGCGTGGGTGACCGAGCAGCGGCTCGGTGGAGGAGCGGCTCGGTAGTTCGCCGGACGCCAGAACGCGAGACGAGGCTGCCGACAGCGGGAACGACGATTCCGCCGGTAGTTCACCCGATGGCCGCCGGGAACTGGCCGACCTAGCGTCGAGACATGCCACAGACGACGACCTCGACCGGCCCCCTCGTGGCCGAGCACCGACGACCGGCAAGGCTCCCCGCGCTGGTCATCCTCGGGTACTCGGCAGCCGTCTACCTGCTCTTCCTGGCGGTGCTCGGCTACGCGGTGGGGTTCTTCGCGGGCTTCGGCGTCCCCAAGGGGATCGACGACGGTCCGCGCGCCTCGGTGCCGGTCGCGGTGGCGATCGACGTGCTGCTCCTGCTGCTGTTCGCGGTCCAGCACACGGTGATGGCCCGCCCGTGGTTCAAGCGCCACTGGACACACATCGTGCCCCCACCGGCCGAGCGCGCGACGTTCGTCCTGGCGGCGAACCTGGCTCTCGTGCTCGTGTTCTGGCTCTGGCGGCCGATCGAGGGGACCGTATGGGACCTGACCGGACCGGCCGCCGGCGTGGTGTGGGCGGCATACGCGGGCGGCTGGGGGCTGGCCATCTGGTCGACGTTCCTCATCAGCCACTCCGACCTGTTCGGGCTGCGGCAGGCCTGGCGGCATGCGCGACACATGAGGTACAGCCCGCCGGCCTTCACCGAGCGCGGCCTGTACCGGCGCGTCCGGCATCCCCTGATGGTCGGCTTCCTCGTCATCTTCTGGTCGGCGCCGACGATGACGGCCGGGCACCTGCTGTTCGCGGCCGCCGCAACCGGTTACATCCTCGTCGGCATCGCGTTCGAGGAGCATGACCTGACCCGGAGCCTGGGTAGCACCTACACCGCCTACCGGGCCCGCGTTCCCGCGCTGATCCCCCGCTCCTCGCGGCGGCATCCCTCGCCTGAGTCCCAGCAGACCGACGAAGACGGCAAGGGGATGGACGCCGATGACCGACCATCTCCCAGGTACCTCGGCAGCAGGTCGGGCGCAGGCGGATGCCGGCGGCGCGATGCCGGTCAGGATCGGCCTGTTCGCGCCGCAGGGGCTGCTCGAGCAGGGCCCGGAGGCCGCCCGCGCCTTCCTCATGCAGGCGGAGAAGGAGGGCATCGACCACGTCTGCTGCGGCGACCACGTGAGCTTCCTGACCGGCCAGGGGTTCGACGGGCTCGTTCAGGCCACCGCGCTGACGATGCTGCACCCGACCCTGCCCGTCTACACCGGCGTGTACCTGCTCCCGCTGCGGCATCCCGTCCTCGTGGCTCGCCAGCTCGCGGACATCGGCCGGATCGCCCCGGGGCGGCTCATCTTCGGCGTGGGGATCGGCGGCGAGGACCGACGCGAGGTCTCCAACTCCGGGGTCGACCCCGCGACGCGGGGCCAGAGGATGGACGAGTGCCTCCTCATCGTCCGCGAGCTGCTCGCCGGTAAGCCGGTCACTCAGCGGGGCAGGTTCTTCGACCTCGACCACGCTGTCATCGCCCCCACACCGTCCGAGCCGATCCCGATCATCGTCGGCGGCCGCTCCGATGCGGCCGTTCGGCGTGCCGGCCGGCTGGGTGACGGCTGGCTCGGCCTCTGGTGCTCGCCACGCCGGTATGCCGCCGCCGTCAAGATCGCGGCGGACGAGGCCGCCCGGGTGGGCCGGCCGGACCCGCCGCGCCGGCACGCGATGCAGGTGTGGTGCGGCTTCGCCGACTCCCGAGAGGCCGCCCGCGCGTGCCTCGCGCCGGCGATGGAGTCCTTCTACCACCTCCCGTTCGAGCGTTTCGAGCGCTACTGCCCCTACGGCACCGCCGAGGACGTGGCTGAGTTCCTCGCTCCATATGCCGCGGCCGGCTGCACGGAGTTCAACCTCATCGCCCAGGCGCCCCATCCTGAGGAAGCCATCGCCGGTGCGGCGGCCGTGAAACGCCTGCTGGCAAGGCACTGATCAGCGACGTGCGGCCTGCCAGCGAGGCCGCCACATCCTCCTCCCGTCGGCGCCACCACGCCGGAGCAGGGCGACCGGAGGCCGACCTTGGGCTGCTGCTGAGGGTGATATCCGCATGCGATCGGGGGATGATGCCGCGATGGGCCTCTCGCTTCGGGTCTGCACGGGTGCCGTCGTCGCCGCGGTCGCGCTGGCGGTTCCGGCGCTGTCCTGCGCCGCCGCCGAGGCCGCCGTTCCCGGCTCGGCGGTGAATGCGTCGTCCTCGGGGATGCCATCGAGCGAAGAGGTCACCGGCTCCGCCGTACCTGCAGCCGCCGACCCCACGCCCAGCGGGCCGACCCCCGGCCCGTCGGTCCCCACGGAGGCGGAGGTCTCGGAGGCACAGGAGGCAGCCGCCGCCGCAGCCAAGGAGGTCGCCGAGATCACCGCGGAGGTCAAGCTCGCCGAGGCCCGGCTCCAGACGCTGCAACGCGGAGTGGCCGAGGCAGTGGCCGCCGACGAACGTGCCCAGCAGCAGCTGGCCGACGCCGAGGCGGCGGTGCGACAGGCGACCGAGGACCTGAGGGCTGCCCGCGAGGACCGAGACGATGCCGACCGCGCGCTCTCCGCGAGTGCTGCGCAGATGTACATGCAAGGCGGGGACCTCCAGGACCTGACCACCCTCGTGCTCTCCCCACCCGACGTGATGTCCGACCTGGCGTTCGTGCTCGACCACGAAGCCCATAGGGTGCGCGGGAACCTCGACGCCGCCAAGTCGGCGGCCCGGGACGCCGCCCTTCAGGAGCGGCTGCTCAGCTCCGCCCGTGACAAGCGCGCCACCGCCGTCAAGGAGGCCGGCCTGAAGCGCGTCGCCGCTGAGAAGGAGGCCGCGCGTGCCGGCGCTGAGGCGGCCGAGCTGGGGAAGCAGCAGGAGCTGCTCACCCTGCGAGATTGGCCGAGCTCGAGAGCAGCGCGGCGAACATCGCCGCGCTGCGCGAGGCCGCTGCACGTCTTGGCTCCACCCACCTGCTCGGTCTGCAGGCGCTCGGCTCACCCGGGAGCGGACCCCGAGCAGCCCAGGAGATCGCCCGCTCGATGATGGCGTCGTACGGCTGGGACGAGGCGGAGTTCACCTGCCTCGTCGAGCTCTGGCATGCCGAGTCGGGGTGGAGCTGGAGCGCCACGAACCCGTCGTCCGGGGCGTACGGCATCCCCCAGGCACTCCCGGGCTGGAAGATGGCCAGCGCCGGGAGCGACTGGCTCACCAACCCGGCGACGCAGATCACCTGGGGCCTCGGCTACATCAACGACGTGTATGGGTCGCCGTGCCAGGCGTACGAGCAGTTCCTGGCCCGTTCCCCGCACTGGTACTGATCCGCTACGGCAACAGCGCAGCAGAGCACCGATGCCGGGCGCGCACTCTTCGCGCCGCCCACCCGGCATCCGGCCGTCGGTACCGGCGACGCGGGCCGGGTTCCCGAAGCTGTCAGCCGCGCTCGGGCGGCTCCGGCGGGAGCGGCTGCGGGTTCAACGCGATGAAGTCGATCGAGCGGCCGCCCTCCTCGGGCGGCAAAGGCTGCGGGTTGAGCGCCACGAAGTCGATCCTTCCCCCGGCCCCGAGCGGAAGGGGGTCGAGGGCAACGAGGTTGATCCTCGCGCCCGGCGGTAGCGGCTGAGGGTTGAGGCCCACCAGGTTGATGGTGACGTCCGGTGGAAGCTCCTGCGGACGCGTCGCCAGGAAGGTGATCGTCGCGTCTGGCGGTAGCGGCTGCGGGTTGAGGCCCACGAGGTTGATTCGGATCCCAGGCGGAATGGGCTGCGGGTTCAGGGTGACGAGCTTGACGTCCAGCGCCGACACGGGCGTCGGTGAGACCGGGTTGATCATGGAACTTTCCCTTCTAGATGAGGCCGTCCTGGACCGCCGACGAAGCGCTTCGGCGGCACCTCGCATCCGTCACCCACCGGTGCGGTCACAGGACGGGCAGGATCGCGAGCACGGACGCGCCAAGTGGGCCCAGCCACGAGGCGATGCTCGACAACGGGCCGATCAGGGCGGCGCCGGCACCCGCGAACGCCCCGGCTGCCGACAGCACCGAGGTGAGCCGCTCGAGCCGGCCGACCACCTTGTCGGGTGAGGGCGACGGTGCCGCCATCTCCTCGGTGATGGCGGCGGCATCCTCGTGCACGCTGGTGCGCTCCTCGTCGCTGAGCGCCGAGAGATCCGTGCGCGCGAGGAGCTCTCGCAGCGTGGCGGCGGCGGACGCCGCGTCCTCCCGGGAGACCTGCACCCCGTGCTGGCCGCCCTCGACACGCTGGTTCCCGGCGACGTTGTTGACCACGCCACCGCTCTGGCTGCCGATGTTGAACGTCATGTGTGCTCCTCAGGCCTCGTGGCCGCCCCAGCCGGGCGGCAGTGGGTACCGACGCTCCACCTCCTTCTTGCGGGTGGACACGGTGAACTGGATGATCACTCCCAGGAAGACGAGGGCCATGCCGACCAGGGCGACGCCGAAGGCCAGGGCGAACACGGGATAGCCCATGAACTCCGGCGGTCGGGTCGACTCCTCGAACGCCTCGGGACTGCTCATGTCCGGGTTGGAGCTGGCGATCATCACCATGATCGAGCCGATGAACCCGAGCACGCCGCTCACCGCCAGGGAGAACCCGACGATGAAGAGCCCTCTCGCGATCCTGCTCATGGGCGCGATCTGGCGGAAGGCCTCCTGGCGGTTGACGATGATCTGCTGCACGTATTCGTTGTACTGGTTGCCACCGACGTTGCTGATGACCCCGCCATGCTGCTGGTCGACGTCGAAGGCGACGTTGGCTGGATGGGGATCGGTGACCTGCGTCGCCATGGCACCGCCCAGGTGGTCCTCCACGTAACGCAGCCGCACGGACGCCAGCTGCACGACGTCCCCGGGACGCAGGGTGCGCCTGCCTTGGACGCGAGTGCCGTTGACGAGCGTGCCCCACTTGGAGCCGAGGTCCTCGATCTCGTCATGGTCCGGTGAGTGGTAGATCGCCGCATGTCGGCGGCTCACGGCGTGGTCCCCGAAGGACCAGTCGGCCTCCGGCCCGCGCCCGAGCACGACCCGGGGTTGGCTCAGGTGCCGATCCTGAGGGGCGCCGCTCGGGTCGCTGACCACTTCGAGGCGAGTCACCACTCCCCCCTTCGACGAGTGAGGGTGGAATCAGTGTCCCGAGCCTGTGAAGCCAGTGTCAATCGGCTCCTCCACCGGCCGCTTGCCAGCACGCCTCCACATCCACGGCGCCGGATGCCGGTGGGCGGCGGACGGCATCCATGGACCCGCCGACCTCAGCTCGGTCAGCCGCCTTACGGCACCGTGGGGATCTCCGGGTTGTGACCGTTGGGGTCGAGCCAGTTGCGTAGCAGCAATGGGCGAATCGCCGTCAGGCCCCGCGGCGCGGAGTGCGGTCGCGGTGCACCATCGGCGCCAGGCCGCCCATGGCGACGAGGGTGAGGAGGACGAACCACAGGCATCGCGGCTGGGGCCACCGGCGACGTTCCGAACCCGGCGTCTTCGCACGGCTCCGCACGCGGCGCCCTCGCTAGGCTCTGAGGCGTGCGCCGGCGGCCGAACATCGTGTTCGTGATGGCCGATGATCACGCCGCGCACGCGATCGGCGCGTACGGCAGCCGGGTGAACGAGACGCCGCACCTGGACCGCCTTGCGGCTGCGGGGATGCGGTTCGACAACTGCTTCTGCTCCAACTCGATCTGCGCCCCGAGTCGCGCCGCGATCCTGACCGGGACGTACAACCACGTCAATGGTGTGACGACCCTGAGCGCGCCCTTCGACAGTGCCCAGCCGACCTTTCCGGCGATCCTGCAGGCTGCTGGTTACCAGACGGCGATCTTCGGGAAGTGGCACCTCGGCCACGGTGCGGGTCACGACCCGGTGGGCTTCGACGAATGGCGGGTCCTTCCCGAGCAAGGGGAGTACCACGATCCGGAGTTTCTCAGCGCGGCCGGACGCGAGCGCATCCAGGGCTACGTGACGGACATCATCACCGATCTCTCCCTCGACTGGATCTCGAGCCGGGACCCGTCGAAGCCCTTCTGCCTGCTGATGCACCACAAGGCACCGCACCGGAGCTGGGAGCCCGACGCGCGACACCAGGGCCTGTATGCCGGACGGGAGTTGCGCGAGCCGGTCACCTTCCGTGACGACTACGCGAACCGCTCCACGGCAGCGAGTCAGGCACGGATGCGGATGACGGACCTCGGGCCCGAGGATGTCAAGGAACCGCCGCCGAGAGGGCTCGTCGGTGAGGAGCTGGACTCGTGGCTGTACCAGCGCTTCATCAAGGAGTACCTGCGCTGCGTCGCCTCCATCGACGACAACATGGGCCGCCTGCTCGAGGTCCTCGACGCCGAGCACCTGAGCGAGGACACGGTCGTGGTCTACACATCCGACCAGGGATTCTTCCTGGGAGACCACGGCTGGTTCGACAAGCGCTTCATGTACGAAGAGTCCCTCCGGATGCCGTTGCTCGTGCGGTACCCACGCGAGGTGCCGCCCGCCTCGGTCTGCCAAGAGCTGGTCCTCAACGTCGACTTCGCCCAGACGCTGCTCGACCTGGCCGACGTCGATGCCCCGCCCCGGATGCAGGGCCGCAGCCTGCGTGAGACTCCTGCGCGGCGAGCCGCCGAAGGAGTGGCGCCGGGCCGTCTACTACCGGTACTGGGAGCACGACGGCGGCCACGGCGTCTGGGCGCACTACGGGGTGCGCACCGAGCGGTACAAGCTCATCTACTACTACAACGACGGCCTCGGCCAGCCCGGCGCCTCGGACGCGGTGTTCCCACCGGAGTGGGAACTGTTCGACCTCGAGTCCGATCCCTATGAGCTGAGAAGCGTCTACGACGACCCGGCCTACGCAAATGTGCGCGACGAACTGACCCGCGAGCTGCACCGCCAGCAACAAGAGATCGGTGACCGGCCGCACCCCACGGATGGCGACCCTTCAGTCACGGTGCATCCCCCACCAGCGCAGTAACGCGTCACGCCGGGCAGGCCAGTGGACTAGTTGTCTGGGCAACGGCGGAGAGGGCGCAGCTGTCGCTGCAGCAATTTCGTGGCAAGGGAAGCGTAGGAGGCCCTCCGTCAGCCGGAATGGGTTCGCTTTGTGGTGGGGCCAGGGGAGTCACAACTCTGACCCCATGCCTACAGAATCCCCGAACCGATTCCGCGAGGAGGTGATTGAGCACGACACCGGGTTGTGGAGTACGCGATCACGCCCAGTTCACAACCCACTGCCGTACTTTTGGGCGGCTGGCGGAATAGGGCGACATGACCGGACCGTCGGTTGTGCGACCACTGCAGCACGCGGGCGTCAAAGTTGGCAGCCGTGTGCTGGTGTCATATCGCGATGGCGTCGCGGTCGACCTGAGTTCGACCAGAAGGTCCGGCGCCCACCGTGGCACGTCAGGCCACGCCTAGCGGACCCACTCCGCCGCAATGCCCCAGGCGCCAATGAGCAGGGCGACCACGGTCACGGCGAGCACGCCTCTTCGGGTGGAGTGCGTCACGCGTGCAGTGTCCCAGCCGGCGGCACAGGGTAGCTGCCGTATCGAGTTGCACTGGAACCTTGTCTGCACGCCCTTACGGGGTCAACAGTGTGGAGGTGTTGACCCGACGTGCGGCGCTGGCCCGGTTGCGCCAGGTGGCTGTGGCCGCGCTTGCCCGATATCCGCTTGCTGACGGTCGGCTCACGTTCGTGGCGCACGGCGAGAACACCACGTTCCGGCACGACGGTGCAGACGGCAGCCACCTCGTCCGGGTGCACCGGCCGCAAAGACACGGCCACGCGATCGACTCGGTGGCGGCCATCCGTTCCGAGCTCGCCTGGCTGCAGGCCATCCGCAGCGACACGGAACTGGCCGTTCCCGAACCCGTCGCGGCGCACGACGGCTCGACATCCGTCACGGTGGACGCGGCCGGTGAGACGCGAGTCTGCTCGGTGCTGCGCTGGATGGACGGCCGCATCCACGAGACATCCGCGCGCCCGGTCCACCTCAGCCGGCTCGGGCAGGCGATGGCCCGCCTCCACGAGCATGCCGACGCCTGGACTGCGCCCGGTGAATTCGTGCGCATCCCGTGGAACCACGAGGCCTTCTTCGGGGACGTGATGGTCTACGGCGACACCCCGGCCGCGGAGTGCTGGGACCTCCTGCCCACCGAAGTCCGCACCAGGTTCAGGGCGGTGGACCGCCGAATGGTCGACGTCATCCCGGGCACAGGCGACATCGGGCTCATCCACGCCGACCTGCACCTGGGCAATGCCCTGTTCCATCGCGGCGCCGTGAAGCTGATCGACTTCGACGACTGCGGCACCGGCCCCCGCCTCTACGATCTCGCCGTCGCGCTGTGGGAGCTGCGGGATCGAGCGGACTACCCGGTGTTCCGGGACGCGCTGCTGGCGGGCTACCGTGCCCGGCGGGACGTCGACGTCAGACATCTCGACGACTTCATCGCGCTTCGCCAAGTCGCGTTCGACCTCTGGTACACGGGAACCGCGCAGGTCAACATCGCCTTTGCCGCCCGGCTCGACGTTGTCCACCGGTGGTCGCTCGAGATGCTCGACCTCGTCGAGGCCCGGCGGTGACAGGGAGTGGGCTGCCATCGCCCCCGCTGCGAGCGGAAACTCTGGTGAGACGCGGCCCGACGGAGGACCGCGTCACGCCGCCGCGCGGTCCAGCAGGTGGGGCGTGCCATCCTTCGCAGGGCTTGCAATGGTCGCGGACCGAGTGGTCTGACATGCGGTGGAGGCCAGACACTCGAACTGTCTGACCCCCCACTTGCAGAATCCCCGAAGTGGTTCCGCAAGAGTGTGATTGAGGCACGGCGTAGGGCGTTGTGGGGTACGCAACCACACCATCTTCGTACCCCGCTGCAGTACTTCTCTGGGTACGAGTTGATCACAGCTCAAGTATCTTCGACTCATGTGAAGCCACGGCTGAAACGCGCCAGTCCCGCGCCGTCGACGGCGCGCCCGGAAGCGACCTGGCGGGCGACGACCAGTTGGTCGCATCGGGCCCCGCCCCGAACGTCGGCCGTCGTCAGTCGGCACTGACGCACCGCGACGCTTGGTGCCTCACGTCCTGACGGTTGCCTCGGCGTCCGCCTCCACGAAGCCGCGGTGCAGGGCGTACAGCGCCTCGGTGATGACCCGTCGGTCGGACACCCCACGGGGCCTGGCGTGGCGGTGTAGGGCGAGGCCGTCCAGCATCGCCACGACCATGGGGGCCCGCTCCCCGGCATCCGCGATCCCCAACGCCTGCAGTGAGGCCTCGGCGCCTCGCTCGATGCTCGCCATGATCCGGTGGGCGGTGGGCTGCAGATGCGGCCGGCGGCGGCACTCGAGGTAGATCTCGAACTGCGCGACCGTGTCGGCCTCCGGCTCGGACATCACCGCGTCGACGAACCGGTCGATCGACTCTCGAGGGCTCAGCTCGCTCTCGGCGACCTGGGCCGTCACGGCATCGACGCGCTGCACGATCCGCTCGCCGACCACGTGCAGCGCGGCGGCGATCAGCTGGTCGAGCGAGGAGAAGAAGTAGCTCGTCGTCGACGTCGACATCCCGGCCCTGGCCGCGATCGAGCGGTGCGTCGCCCCCGCGACACCCTGCTCGGCGATCACCTCGACCGCGGCGTCGAGCAGGGCGGCCCGGCGAGCGCGGCCGCTGGCCCGGTGGGTGGCTGGCCGAATCGACATACCCGGATTGTGCCAAGAGTCTGGACATTCGTCCAGACTTATTGCACGCTTGTCGCGGGCGAACTGCCCGGTCCAGACAGGAGGCACCCGTGGAGCACCTCTCCGCCCGTCAGCACGTCGTCGACATGTGTCGCACGATGCTCGAGCGCGGCTACCTCAAGGCCACCGAGGGCAACGTCTCGGTTCGGGTGCCCGGCCGCCGGCTCTACGCGGTGACCCCGAGCAACTACTCGTACGACCGGATGCGCGTCGAGGACGTCTGCATCGTCGACTTCGGCGGGAAGCACGTGCCCGACGACGACCGGGCCGGCGCCTCCCTGGCGCCCTCGATCGAGTGCGGCATGCACGCGAACATCTACCGCGAGCGCCCCGACGTCCACGCGATCGTCCACACCCACCAGCCCTACGCCTCGGCGCTGGCGGTGCTGCGCCGCCCGATCCCGCCGCTCACCGACGAGCAGGTCCGCTTCCTCGGCCGCGAGGTCGCGGTCATCGACTACGCCCCGTCGGGCACCGGCTTCCTGGCCAAGAACGTGCAGAAGAAGATCACCAGCGGCGACAACGCGTTCATCCTCGCCAACCACGGCATCGTGGCCGTCGGCACCGACCCCGAGCGCGCCGTGTTCAACATGGCCCTGCTCGAGAAGGTGTCCATCGCCTACCTGCTGGCGCTGACCACCGAGTCGGGCAAGGTCTACACGATCCCCACTCCCATCCGTGAGATCGCCTTCGCCAAGCTGCGCAAGGACGAGAAGCGGATCGCCGCACAGATCACCAAGTCTGTTCCCGCCGAATCTATTTCGGATGCCGTGCCCCTCGCCAGCGCCGACGCGGCGGCCAGCGCCGTGGTGGCGGAGCGCGAGGCCTTCGCCGTGGCCGAGCCCGTGGCGGCTGTCGAGCCGGCCGGTGCCGAGTCGGCCCGGCTCGGGTACGCGATCAGCAGCTACCCCGACGTCGAAACCACCATGGAGCGCCTGCGGGCGTTGGTCGACCAGCCGGTGCGCGGCCTGCGGCACGACGCCCTCAACGACGTGCTCGAGTGGTTCGAGACCAAGTGTCGGGCAAGCAAGGAGCTCACCGACCGGGCGAGGTCCCGCATCCCGGGCGGCGTGCAGCACAATCTCGCGTTCAACCACCCCTTCCCGCTGGCGATCGACCGGGCCGAGGGCGCGCACCTCACCGACCGCGACGGGAACGTCTACATCGACTTCCTGCAGGCCGGCGGGCCGACCCTGCTCGGCAGCAACTACTCGCCCGTCAACGAGCGGGTCGCCGAGGTGGTCCGGGAGTCCGGCCCGGTGACCGGGCTCTTCCACGAGTACGAGCTCAAGCTGGCCGAGTCGATCCACCGCTACATGCCCCACGTCGAGATGTACCGCTCGCTCGGGTCCGGCACCGAGGGCGTCATGGCGGCAGTGCGAGCGGCGCGCGCGTACACCGGCCACAAGGTCGTCATCAAGGTCGGCGGCGCGTACCACGGCTGGTCCGACACCCTTGTCTACGGGCTTCGCGTGCCGGGCACCTTCCGGATGAACGCCAAGGGCATCCCGTTCGGGGCGACGAGCGCGACCCGCGAGACGTTCCCCCATGACCTGGGCACGCTGCGCCGAAAGCTCATCGAGAACCGGCTGCGCGGCGGCACCGCGGCGGTGGTGCTCGAGCCCCTCGGCCCGGAGTCGGGGACGCGCCCGGTGCCCGAGGACTTCAACGCCCGGGTGCGCGAGCTGTGCGACGAGTTCGGCGCCCTGCTCGTCTTCGACGAGGTCGTCACCGGCTTCCGGGTCGGGATGGGTGGCGCCGCAGGGCTACTTCGGCGTGACACCCGACCTCACGGTGCTCGGCAAGGCCGTCTCGGGCG
>CAWBEJ010000014.1:0-74749 GCA_963787805.1 uncultured Actinomycetota bacterium
GCGTGAGCGAGGCGACGAGGAGGTCACCCCGACCCACCTCCTCACCGAGCTCGCCGCGGACACGGCCCCGTCCCGATGCTTCTCCGGCGCCATGGGGTCGACGCGGAGCGGATCGCGGCCCTCGGTCGCATCGGCGACGCCGACGACGGGCTGGCACGGCATCCGTTCGACGACGACGACGCCGAGGCGCTGCGGTCCTTCGGCATCGACCTCGGCGCGATCCGCCGGGCCGTCGAGGCGTCCTTCGGCGAGGGGGCGCTCGACGATCCCACTCGTGTCGGCGAGGGTCGGGACACCGATGACGTCATCACCGACGAGCCGGTAGGTCGACGTGGTCGCGTGCGCATCTCCCTGGGTGGAAGGCCCCGCTTCGCCGCCGCCGCGAAGAAGTCGATCGAGCTCGCGCTCCGCGAGGCCATTCGCGACCGGAGCAGGGAGGTCCGGGAGGAGCACCTCGCGCGCGGTATCCTGCGCGCCGACGACGACGGCATCCGGGCACTGCTCCGGACGCTCGAGGTCGACGTGCGGACGCTGCGCGAGGACCTCGAAGGGCGTGGCCGGGCGAGCGCCTGACCCGGCGGTCGGTCAGCCCGGGGTCGCCCACGCGAGCAGGCGGTCGGCATCCCAGGTCGTGACGATGCGGTCCCACGGGACACCGAGCCGCTCTGCTCGCTCGCAGCCATAGGCCTTCATGTCGAGCTGCCCCGGTGCGTGGGCGTCCGAGTCGATCGAGAACAGGCAGCCGATCTCCAGGGCGAGCCGGATGAGCTCGTCCGGTGGGTCGCAGCGCTCGGGGCGGCTGTTGATCTCGACGGCCGTCCCGTGCTCGGCGCAGGCCTCGAAGACGGCCCGCGCGTCGAAGTCGGACTGCGGGCGGATGCCCCGCGACCCGGTGACGAGCCTGCCCGTGCAGTGGCCCAGGACGTTCACCCTCGGGTTTAAGACGGCGGTCACCATCCGCGTGGTCATGGGTCCCCCGTTCATGCGCAGCTTGCTGTGCACGGATGCCGTGACGAGGTCGAGCTGAGCCAGCATCGCCTCGGTCTGGTCGAGGGACCCGTCGTCGAGGATGTCCACCTCGATCCCCTTGAGTATCCGGAAGCGTCCGCCGACGGACCGGTTGATGGCGTCGACGATCCCGAGCTGTTGGGTGAGCCGCTCCACCGTCAGGCCGTTGGCGACCCGCAGCTGGGGGCTGTGGTCGGTGAGGACGAGCCAGTCGTGACCCAGCTCGATGCCGGTCATCACCATCTCGTCGATGGGCGAGCCGCCGTCGCTCCAGTCCGAATGAAGGTGACAGTCCCCGCGCAGCGCGGCATACAGCTCGTCCCCGCCGTCCACGAGCGGCCCGCCCGCCTTCTCCTGCAGGGACACCAGGTACGCCGGGAGGTCGCCTCGCAGGGCCTCGGCGATGACGCCGCTGGTGGACTTGCCGATGCCGGGCAGCTGCTGAAGGGTCCCGGCGTCGGCCCGCTCGCGCAGCTCCGAGGGGTCCAGGGTCTTGAGCGTCTTGGCGGCGTTGCGGAACGCCTCCACCCGGTACGTTCCGGCGCGCGTCCGCTCGAGCAGGAAGCTGATCCGGCGCAGTGCCTCAACCGGGTGGACCGGAGCCTCGAGCGGCTCGAGAAGGGCGACCATCAGAGACCGATCTGGCGGCGGACGAGGGCATCCCACACCCGGTCGCCGCCGACCGTCCTCGTGGTGACCATCGCCCGGGCGGCGGGGGTCAGCAGGTACCGCGTGCGGGGCTTGTCGGCCTCCACCGCCCGAAGGATCACCTTCGCGACGCTCTCCGACGACGTCGCCACGCGCTGGCTCCCGTAGGCGTCGGCGTTGCTCGCGCTCACGGCCGCTCGCATCTCGGCATACGGGCTGTCGTCGTGGGCCGCCAGACCGTGGGAACCTCCGATGGTCTCCTCGAAGGCGCTGCGGGTGACGCCCGGCTCGACGACGACGACCCGCACGCCGAAGGGCAGCACCTCGACGCGCAGTGCGTCGCTGATGGCTTCGACGGCGTACTTGGTCGCGTGGTAGTACCCGCCGAGGGGGAAGGTCATCCGGCCGCCCATCGAGCTGATGTTGACGATGCGGCCGCGACCCCCCTGCCGCATCGCCGGGAGGACGAGCTGGCACATCCTCGCGAGGCCGAAGACGTTGGTCTCGAACATCGTCCGGACCTTGTCGAGATCCACCTCCTCCACCGCGCCGTACTCGCCGTAGCCGGCATTGTTGACCAGGGTGCCGACGGCGCCGTGGACGTCCTCGACCTCGGCGACGGCGGAGCGCATGGACTCCTCGTCGGTGACGTCGAGGGCGGCGACGCGCGCGCCGAGGGTCTTCAGGTCAGACAGGACGTCGGGCCGCCGGGCCGTCGCCCAGACCGTGTGGCCAGCCGCCAGGAGCGCCTGGGCGGTGGCACGGCCGATGCCCGTGGAGCAGCCGGTGATGAGCACGGGGTCGTGGTCGCGTGGTGCCATGGTGGCCTCTCGTGCTAGCGGACGATCTCGGTCAGGCCGGTGACGAGGCGGTCGACGTCGTCCTCCGAGCTGTAGGGCGCGAGGCCCACCCGCACACCGCCGGCGTCCCCGAGGCCGAGGTGCCGCGAGCACTCGATCGCGTAGAAGTGGCCGGCCGGCGCGTTGACCCCGCGCTCGGCCAGGGCGCCACGGATCTCCTGCGGGTCGCGACCGTCGACGGTGAACAGCAGGGTGGGCGTGCGCGACCCGGCGTTGCTGTACACCGTCACCCCGGGCAGCTCGCGCAGCGCCGGCTCGAGGACGTCGAGGAGCGCCGCCTCGTGGGCGTGGACGACCTTCATGGCGAGCTCGATCCGCTCCCGACGGCTGGCGGTGGCCGCTGTCACCGCAGACCCGGGTGTGCGTTCGGTGTCGGCGTCCGCGAGGCCGGCGATGACGTCGACCGCCGCCGTCGTCCCGGCCATGAGCTCGTACGGGAGGGTGCCGAGCTCGAACCGCTCAGGGACGGCATCCGTCGAGGGCAGGAGCTTGTCGGGGTGAAGCGTCTCGAGGAGTGCCGGATCGGCGGCCAGCACCCCGCAGTGCGGCCCCATGAACTTGTAGGGCGAGCAGGTCCAGACGTCGGCGTGCAGGGCCGGCAGGTCGACGGACGAGTGGGCGGTGGCGTGCACGCCGTCGACCCAGTGCAGCGCCCCGACCTCGTGCGCGAGGTCGGCGATCCGGCACACGGGCGGGCGCGTCCCGATGAGGTTCGACGCGGCGGTCGTCGCGACGAGCCGGGTGTTCTCGCTCAGCTGCGCGGCGACGGCGTCCGCCGAGAGCTCGCCGGTGGCGCGGTCGAAGTCGACCCAACGCACGGTCGCGCCGACCGACTCGGCGACCTGTACCCACGGCCGGATGTTGGCGTCGTGGTCGAGGCGCGTCACGACCACCTCGTCGCCGGGCCCCCACTGCTTGGCGAGGGCGCGGGCGAGGTCATAGGTCAGCGCCGTCGCGCTGCGCCCGAAGACGATGCCTCTCGGGTCGGCGCCCAGGAGATCGGCGAGGGCCGCCCGGCAGTCGTCGACGACCTGGTCCGCGCGTCGCTCGGAGGGGGTGACGGTGCCGCGGTTGGAGATGGCGCTCGTCAGGGTCTGCGCGACCGCCCGGGCGACGACCTCGGGCACCTGGGTGCCGCCGGGGCCGTCGAAGTGCGCCGCACCCTCCGCGAGGGCGGGGAACTGGGCACGGACAGAGGCGACGTCGTACGGCATACCGGCATCCTGCCCCACCCCACCGCCCCGACCTCCCCGACTTCGTCTGTCAGATGGTCGGCAACACGCGGCTGGCACGGCGTGTCGCCGCACCCTCACAGACGAAGTCGGGGAGGCGGGAGGGGGAGGGGGAGGGTCACCAGGAGGTGTGCACGGCGCGGCCCTCGGCGAACCCGGCGGTGCTCTGGATGCCGACCGTCGCGCGTGCCGTGAACTCCTCCAAGGTGCGGGCACCCGCATACGTGCAGCTGCTGCGCAGACCCGCGACGATCTCGTCGAGGACGTCCTCGACGCTGGGCCGAGCCGGGTCGACGTACATGCGGGCCGAGCTGATGCCCTCGTCGAACATCGCCTTGCGGGCTCGTTCGTATGCCGTGTCGCTCCCCGTGCGGTTCCGCACCGCTCGCGACGACGCCATGCCGAACGACTCCTTGTACTGCCGGCCCGCCTCGTCCGTGTAGAGGTCGCCGGGGGACTCGAGCGTCCCGGCGAACCACGAGCCGATCATGACGTTGGAGGCGCCGGCCGCCAGGGCGAGGGCGACGTCCCGTGGATGGCGGACTCCTCCGTCGGCCCAGACGTGCTTGCCCAGCTCTCGGGCGGCCGTCGCGCACTCGAGGACGGCGGAGAACTGCGGTCGGCCGACGGCCGTCATCATCCGCGTCGTGCACATCGCGCCGGGCCCGACGCCGACCTTGACGATGTCGGCACCGGCGGCAATGAGGTCGCACGTGCCCTCGGCCGAGACGACGTTGCCGGCGACGACCGGCACCTGGGGGTCGAGGGCGCGCACCGCGCGCAGGGCGTCGACCATCTTCTCCTGGTGGCCGTGAGCCGTGTCGATGACGAGCACGTCAGCGCCGGCGTCGAGCAGGTCGGTGGCCTTGGCCGCGACATCGCCGTTGACGCCGACCGCGGCGGCGATGCGAAGGCGGTTGTCGGCGTCGACGGCCGGCGCGTAGAGGTGCGCCCGCAGCGCCCCGGACCTCGTGAGGATGCCGACGAGACGGCCGTCGGCACCCACCACCGGCGCGAGCCTCCGCCGGGAGTGGGAGAGGGTGTCGAACGCCGACTCGACATCCACCCCGTCCGCCAGCGTCACCAAGTCGCGGACCATGACGTCCTCGAGCTGGGTGAACCGGTCGACACCGGTGAGGTCGGTCTCCGTGACGATCCCCACCGGGCGCTCGCCGACCGTGACGAGCGCGGCGCCGTGGGCGCGCTTGTGCAGCAGGATGAGCGCCTCGCCGACGGTGGTCGTCGGGTCGAGGGTGATCGGCGTGTCGTAGACGAGGTGGCGCGACTTCTGCCAGGCGACGACGTCGCGCACGACCTCGGCCGGGATGTCCTGGGGGATGACGGTCAGGGCGCCCCGCCGGGCGGTCGTCTCCGCCATGCGGCGGCCCGCGATGGCGGTCATGTTGGCGACCACGAGCGGGATCGTCGTCCCCGTGCCGTCGACGCTCGCGAGGTCGACGTCGAGCCTGCTCGACACCGAGGAGCGGTTCGGCACCATGAAGACGTCGTCGTACGTGAGGTCGTGCTGAGGCAGCAGGTCGTTGAGGAAGCGCACCCGACCAGCCTAGGTGCGGCGCCGGCGGCCCGCGCGCGGCCGGCATCCCCGTCCGAATGCCGACGTCCATGGGGCAGGATCGGCGCGTGAGCCTCATGGTCCCCTCGCCGGCGGATGCCGTCCGGCGGTCCGGCCTGCGCCGGATGCGGCTCCTCGCCGTCTCCCTCCTCGTGCTCGCGGCGGTCGTCTTCGTCGCCACGCTGCAGCTCGACCAGGACGGCGTGTGGGGGTACGTCAACACGGCGGCCGAGGCGGCGATGGTGGGCGCACTCGCCGACTGGTTCGCGGTGACCGCCCTCTTCAAGCACCCCCTCGGTCTGCCGATCCCGCACACGGCGATCATCCCGAAGCGGAAGAACGAGATCGGACGCAACCTCCAGGAGTTCGTCACCGAGAACTTCCTCACCGAGGAGATCGCCCGCGAGCGGCTCGCCACGGCGCGCGTGGGGGAGCGGATCGGCCTGTGGCTCGGCGTTCCCGGTCATCGGGCACGCATCCGCACCGAGGTCGTGCGGGTCGCCCGAGCGGGTCTCGGTCGGCTCTCGGACGACGAGGTCCGTGGGCTCGTCGAGGACTTCCTCGTGCCGAGGCTCACCCGCGAGCCCATCGCGCCGATCGCCGGCGCCCTTCTCGAGGGCGTCGTCGAGGAGCAGACGCACCACGGGCTCGTCGACCTCGGCCTCGAGCAGCTGCACGACTGGCTCGGGGACAACCCCGGCACGTATGCCGCGGTGCTCGGCGAGCGCGCGCCGTGGTGGACGCCCCCCTGGCTCGACGACCGCGTCATCGGCTGGACGTACCAGCAGGTGCTGGACTGGCTGAGCGACATCCGTGACACCCCGACGCACCCGGCGCGACTCGCCCTCGACGACCTGCTCAAGCGGCTGGCCGCCGATCTCCAGGGCAACCCGGAGGTGATGGCCCAGGCGGAGTCGCTCAAGGAGCGTCTGCTCGCGCACCCGCAGGTGCCCGAGACCGCCCTCGGGCTGTGGCGGTCGTTCCGCACGTCGCTCACGACGGCCATGGACGACGAGACCTCGTACTTCCACACCCGGGGCGACGAGCTCCTCGAGCACCTCGGTCGCCACCTCGTCGAGGACGAGGTGTGGCGCGGCCGGCTGGAGGCCCGGCTCGGGGAAGCCGTCTCGTTCTTCGTCAACACCTACGGCACCGAGCTGGCCGAGGTCATCTCGGTCACCGTCGACCGCTGGGACGGCAAGGAGGCCGCCGAGCGCATCGAGCTGCACGTGGGCCGAGACCTCCAGTTCATCCGCATCAACGGGACGATCGTGGGCGCACTCGCCGGGCTCGGCATCCACGCGGTCGCACAGGTCGTCGGCTGACTCGACAGCCGGGGTCTGCTCGGCTCGGTCAGGCGGACGGCGGTTCGGCCGCGTCGGTGGCGCGGCCTGCCGCGACCGACGCGTCGGCGTCGGCCATCGCCGGGTTCTCCTGCTGCCCACGTTCGGAGCGGCGGGCCCGCGCGGTGCTCGTCAGCTCGGCCACGGCGGCCACGAGGTCGGCACCGAGGTGGTTGACCGCGATCTCCTCGAGCACCCGCGGCGTCGCACCCCGTCCGGCGAGCCACACCGGGTGCTCCTCGCCGAGGCGTCGCAGGGCGCTGGCATGGGCCCGGAACCCGGACGGCCGCCGGCAGGCGAGGACCACCGCGTCGGCCGCCGTGAGCCGCGCCGCCGCCGCCAGCGAGTGCACCGGGGTGTCGGGGCCGAGATACCGGACGCGCCACCCCGCGCGGGCGAGCAGCACGCCGAAGCTGAGCAGGACGATGTCGTGGAACTCCCCGGGCGGGCAGGCCAGCACCGCGACCGGCCCGCTGCCGACCCCCCAGGTGAGCGACAGCGCCCCGAGCCGTCGGCGCACCAGGCTGCTCGCGAAGTGCTCCTGTGCGATGCCGATCCGACCGAGCTCCCACATCTCCCCCACACGGACGAACAGGGGGAGGAGGACGTCGATGATCGCGCTCTCGACCGAGCGCTCGGTGAAGGCGGTGTCCAGGACCGCGTGCGCGCGGTCCTCGTCGAGCGCGGTGACGGCGTCGAGGAGCTGGGCCACGAGCATCGGTGGGTCGGTGCGCAGGCCGGCGGGCGCGAGGTCGCGCGTCGCCCGCTCGGCGGATGCCGTTCCCGCGCCCCCCACCGCACGGTCGGCTGCCTCGGACCCGGCGCCTGCGACGACGTCCCCCACGACACCGGCTACGGAACCGACCACGTCGGAGTCTCCGTCGTCGGTGGAGGAGCCGTTGCGGTCGGCGGCCAGGACCCGGCGGGACGCCTCGACGGCACTCACGCCCTGGGAGCGCAGTGCCACCACCTCTCGCACCCGCCGCTCGTCCTCGTGCCCGTAGAGGCGGTAGCCCCCCGCGGACCGGACCGGCCGCAGGAGACCGTAGCGGCTCTCCCACGCGCGCAGCACGTGGGTGCTCACGCCGACCTTGGCGGCGAGCTCGCCGATCCGCATCGTCGGCGGTACCGAAGCCCTCACGACCACCACGCTAACCCTGCCGAGCACATTTGACAAACATTTGACGAACGTCGCCCCGAGTCCTACGGTCTCAGGATACGTTCGACACTCATGAGTGTCCCGATGTGACCCGCGAGGAGGGCCCATGACCACCATCGAGCGCACCGGCTCGACGACCCGGCCACGGGACGCGGTGTTCCGCCACCTCGTCGACCTCCGTAACGCCGTGGAGTGGGACGGCCGGCTGGGCGACCGCACGGCCCGGCAGCTCACGACAGCCCTGGACCGACGGTGAGCACGCCCCGACGCGCACTGGTCACCGGGGTCACCGGATACATCGGGTCCCGTCTCGTGCCGCGGCTCCTCGACGAGGGGTGGCAGGTGCGCGCCCTCACCCGGGATGCCGGCAAGGTCGCCGACCGCACCTGGCGCGACCGGGTCGAGGTCGTCGAGGGTGATGCCTCGTCACAGGTCGTCCTCGCCACGGCTCTGCGGGAGGTCGACGTCGCCTACTACTTCCTCCACTCCATGGACGGAGAGGGTGGCTTCGTCGAGCGCGACCGCTCGCTGGCGCGCACGTTCGGCATCGCCGCCTCCGAGGCAGGGGTCAGCCGGATCGTCTACCTCTCCGGCCTGCACCCGCACGACGGGCCGCTCAGCGACCACCTGGCCTCGCGGGTCGAGGTCGGTGACCTCCTCATGGCGAGCGGCGTCCCGACGGCGGTGCTCCAGGCGGCCGTCATCCTCGGCTCGGGCTCGGCGTCCTTCGAGATGCTGCGGCACCTGACCACCCGACTCCCGGTCATGGTGACGCCCAAGTGGCTCGACAACCGCATCCAGCCCATCGCGGTACGTGACGTCCTCCACTACCTCGTCGGTGCTGCCGACCTGCCGGCGAACGTCAGCCGGACGTTCGACATCGGTGGTCCCGACGTGCTGACCTACCGGGCCATGATCGACCGCTTCGCTGCGATCGCCGGGCTGAGAACGCGCCGGATCGTCTCCGTGCCCGTGCTCACGCCGTACCTCGCCAGCCAGTGGGTGGGCCTCGTGACGCCCGTGCCCACCGGGGTCGCGAAGCCTCTCGTCGGGAGCCTGCTCCACGAGGTCGTGTGCAGCGAGCACGACATCGACGACCTCGTCGGCCCTCCTCCCGGTGGTCCGCTCCCGTACGACAAGGCGGTCGCCGACGCCATCGCCGGCGACGGGGCGGACCCCCGTCCTCAGCCCGGCACCGTGGACCCCGCCCGGATCACGGCGGCCGACCCCTCCTGGGCCGGAGGTGGCCGCAGGGGTGGCTCGTGACAGCGGTCGCTCGGTGAACCCGGTCCTCGAGCTCCGAGCCTTCTTCCGTGCCGCCCTCGTCGACCCGGTGCCACGTGACCACAGCGAGCCGGACGGGGCGTTCCGTCGCCGCCGGGTGGTGGCCGCGGTCACCCTCCTCGTCGGTGCCGTCGTCCTCGCCTGGGCCCTGCGGATCGAGCCCGGCAACGAGGTCTTCTACGTGGCAACCTTCGCGCTGGCGGCGGTCTGGGCGGTCGGTGCCTTCGCGTCGGGTCCGCTCCACCTTGGACGGGGGCACACCCGGGCGGGCAAGGGGTCGAGCAGGGGGATCGTGCAGTCCCTCGCGCTGGGGTGTCTCCTCCTCGCCCTCTTCATGGCGGGTGCTGTCGTCGTCGCCCAGATCCCCGTCCTCCGCAACCCGGTCCAGGAGCTGCTCGACCATGCCCGGGTCGGCTCCCTCGCCCTTGTCACCGTCATCACGATCGTCAACGGCATCGCGGAGGAGCTGTACTTCCGGGGCGCGCTCTACGCGGGGGTGGGCCGGCGTCACGCCGTGGCTGTCACCACCGTCATCTATGCGCTCGTCACCGCGACCTCCGGCATCCCGTTGCTCGTCCTCGCGGCCGCTCTGGTGGGCCTCGTCGTGGCGTTCCAGCGCCGGGTGACGGGCGGCATCCTCGGACCCATGATCACCCACCTCACCTGGTCGCTCGGCATGCTCTACCTCCTCCCACTCCTCCTTGACCGGCTGAGCTGATGTGGACATGACCGCCGTGCTCTGGCTCCGACGCGACCTGCGTCGGCGCGACCATCCCGCACTGCTCGCCGCCCGCGACGCGGCGGGCGGTGGTGACCTCGTCGTCGTGTTCGTCGTCGACCCACGTCTGTGGGACGGCGGCGGGGTCGCGCGCCGAGCCTGGCTCGCGGCGACGCTGCGTGCGACGGACGAGGCATTCGGCGGTGCCCTCACCCTCCTCCACGGCGATCCTCGGCGGGTGGTCCCGGAGTTCGCCGGCCGCGTCGGTGCCGCGTCCGTGCACGTCTCGCGCGAGACGACGCCGGCCGGTCGACGTCGCGACGAGGTCGTCGCAGCCCGCCTCGTGGCCGCCGGTGTCGAGTGGGTCGAGACGGGCACGCCGTACGCCGTCGGGCCTGGGCTGGTCGTCAACGGCTCTGGAGAGCCCTACAAGGTCTTCACGCCGTTCTCGAAGGCCTGGCGGGCGCACGGTTGGCCGGCACCCGCGGAGACGCCCGACGAGCTCCCGCTCCGACCGGCTCGCGGTGACGCCGACGCGACTGCCGCGCTCCGGGCCGCGCTCGCCGCCGCCGACCTCCCGCGGCTGCCCGACGCCGGCGAGGATGCCGCGCTGACGCGATGGCGGAGGTTCCGGGACGGCGGGCTGACGGCATACGGCGACGCCCGGAACCGGCCGGACGTGGACGGCACGTCACGGCTGTCCCCCTATCTCAAGCTGGGTGTGCTGCACCCTCGGACGCTGCTCGCGGACCTCGCCGGCAATCGAGGGAAGGGTGCCCGCGTCTTCGAGTCCGAGCTGGCGTGGCGTGAGTTCTACGCCGATGTGCTGTGGCACCACCCCGCGAGCTCCTGGCACGACCTACGACCCGAGCTCCGCGGGCTGCGCTACGACGAGCCCGGCGACCGCGTCGACGCATGGAGGGCCGGCCGCACGGGCTTCCCCATCGTGGATGCCGGGATGCGGCAGCTGCTGTCGGAAGGCTGGATGCACAACCGGGTGCGGATGGTCACCGCGAGCTTTCTCACCAAGGACCTGCACGTGTGGTGGGGCGTCGGCGCCCGGCACTTCCTCGACCACCTCGTCGACGGCGACATCGCCTCGAACAACCACGGCTGGCAGTGGGTGGCGGGCACGGGAACCGACGCGTCGCCGTACTACCGGGTCTTCAACCCGGTCACCCAGGGGCTGCGGTTCGACCCGGACGGGGAGTACGTCCGGCGGTGGGTGCCTGAGCTGGCCCACCTCGACGGAGCGAGCGCGCACGAGCCCTGGGACGACCCGGATGGCTACTCGCGCGGCTATCCCGAACGCATCGTCGACCACGCGGCCGAGCGGGTGGAGGCCCTGGCGCGCCTCGAGGCCGCCAGGACCTGACCTTCGACGACGGGGGGAACCGGGACCCCTGCTCCCGGTTCCCCCGTCGCCTGCTTCTCCCCTCCGGTGGCTCGTTCTCTGCCTCCCTGCAGGTCAACAGGGGTGAGGCGTACGACGCTATGCAGACGAACGAGGTGCGTCCAGCCGTCCGCCGATAGTCGGTCCGAATGGCCGATGAGTGCATCGTCCGGATGGAATCCGCAGGAGCCGGCACTGGTCGGTGCGGTCCGGCATCCCTAGGTTTGAGCCATGACGGACGTCCTTGCTGCGCCGCACACCGTGCACACGGCGACCTGCTCAGGGGAGGTGCACGACCAGGGCGCGCAGGTCGTCCGATGGGCTCCTGCCGGCGTCGACCCGGTGCTCTACGTCAGCACCGCCCTGCGCCTGGCACCCGGCAAGGCCATTCGGGCGGGCATTCCTGTCTGCTGGCCGTGGTTCGGTCCGGGGCGGACCGGCGACCTCGAGCCGGCGCACGGCTTCGTCCGGAGCGCGCCGTGGGAGCTCGTCGACCGGACGACGACCGGTGACAACGTCGTCTTCGTCCACCGCATCAGCGACGAGACGGCCGGGTCCCCGCACTGGCCCTACCGGTATGCCGTGCAGCTGCGGTCGTCCTTCGGCGCCCAGCTGGAGGTCTCCCTGACGACGACGAACCTCGCGGAGGAGCCCTTCGACTACGAGGACGCGCTGCACGCGTACCTCGTCGTCGGAGACATCCGTTCCGTACGAGTGACGGGCCTCGACGGAAAGCCGTTCTACGACAAGGTGGCCAAGACCGAGCGCCTCCAGTGGGGGGACCTGACGTTCTCCGGCGAGACGGATGCCGTGTTCCGCACAGCCGACCCGGTGACCCTCCACGACCCCGTGCTGGGCCGCCGTCTCGTCGTTCGGACGACTGGAGCAGGGAATGTCGTCGTCTGGAACCCCTGGTCCGCGAAGGCCAAGGAGGTGGCCGACATCGGGGACGACGACTGGATGCGGTTCGTGTGCATCGAGGGAGCCAACGCCCTCGACAACGCCGTGTCCCTCGGGCCCGGAGAGGCGCACACGACGAGCTACCACCTGTCGGTGGAGAAGCTGTGAGGGCCAGTGGCGCCGACGGGGCAGGGGACGTGGTGGCGCAGAGTGGTTCCTGGCTCGACGAGCCGTCTCACCGCGTCTGGCTGGAGCGCCGGCTGGCGGACGTCCTGACCTTCGCCCTGCGGTCGATCCGACCCGAGGGCGGCTTCCACCACCTCGATGCGGACGGTGTCCCGCTCGACGGCCGGCCGCCGCAGCTGTTCCTCACGGCACGGATGGCGTACGCCTCCGCGCTCGGCGTGCGGCACGGCATCCCGGGGTCCGGCGAGCTGCTCGACCACGCGATGGCGTCCCTCACGGGACTCCACGCCGACACCCGGCACGGCGGGTGGCTCAGTGAGCCCGGCAGCGTGACCCGGAAGGCCACGTACGACCACGTCCACGTGGGTCTTGCGGCCGCCACCGCCATGGGGGTCGGGCATCCAGCTGCAGGGACGCTGCTCGGCCAGGTGGTGGACGTCATCGAGGGCCGCCTGTGGGACGAGTCGAGCCAGGCGTTGCTGGAGTCCTTCGCACCGGACTGGTCAGACTCGGAGGACTACCGGGGGGCCAACGCGAACATGCACGGCCTCGAGGCGTTCCTCGCCATGGGGACGGCGACAGGGGATGCGACATGGCACCGGCGCGGTCTGGCCATGGCCGACCGCTTCGTCAACAAGGCTGCGCGACAGCATGACTGGCTGCTTCCCGAGCACTACACGGCCGCGTGGGAGGAGCAGCTCGAGTACAACCGCGACGAGCCGTTGCATCCCTTCCGCCCCTACGGCGCTACCTTCGGCCACTCCCTCGAGTGGGCTCGCTTCCTGCTCCAGCTGGACGAGTCCCCACTCATCGAGCGGCCTCCGTGGCTGGTCGAGGCGGCCGACGCACTGTGCCGGCGGGCTCGTCGACGGCGGCTGGGCCCTCGACGGGCGCCCGGGCCTGGTCTACACCGTCGACTGGCACGGTGCGCCGGTTGCGGACGTGCGCCTCCACTGGCCCGTCTGCGAGGGCATCCAGGCCAGCGCTGCCCTTCGTCGTCGCACCGGTGACCCGCACTGGGAGCGGTGGTATCGCCGGCTCTGGGACCACGCGGCCCGATACTTCATCGACGAGCGCGGCACGTGGCGCAACGAGCTGGCCGACGACATGAACGAGGGCGGCGAGATCTGGCCGGGTCGCCCCGACGTGTACCACTGCACCGGCGCCTTGGCCGGACCACTCAGCGGCTGAGCGTGCGAGGTGGGCCGAATGCCGTGTCTCGCCGGGCCTAGCGTCGTTCGTCGGGGTCGCTGCTGGCGATTGCACGGAGCAGGGCGCGCAGTCGTTCGTGCGTGAGTGGGGGCGGGTCGTGCGCCGACTGCTCCGCGTGGAGGTGGTCGAGGTGGCGGTCGTAGCTGCCGTCGGTCAGGTCCCACACCACGTATCTGCCCGCCTCGTGGGGCTTCTTGCTGACCTGCGCGACGAGCCGGCGCGTGTGACGACGGTGTGGTGGCGTTGGCAGAGCAGGGCGGCGTTGTCGATTGTCCGGTGGTCCGCCGTCCGCCCAGTGGGTCACGTGGTGGGATTCAGTTGCTCAAGGTGCGTCAAGGACTGGGCTCGACGTACCCGAGCGGCGCTTGGTGGACTGCCACCGTACCTCTGGGCCGGCGAGCTCATCCTGCAGCAGTAGAAGCGGAACATGATGACGGACGGCGCTGGTGGGTGGGGCTGTCACGTCTGTGCGATGGCTGGCCTCTGTCCGGCTGCTGGCGAAGGGGAGGATCACCGCGCTCACGGTGCGCTACTCGGGCCATGCGCCGCAGAGCGGGAGATGGACCTCTTGCACCGATTGGGTGCCGGCCGCCGCATTGCGCCAGGCACGAACTCCGGTAACGCCTGCTCTAGCAGCCACTGCAGCAGGGTCGGTCATGGAGTCCCTACTGGCAGGACGGAGCGCCGCTCGACACCATCCGGTGAAACCCACGCATATCGCAATTGGTCGTCCTCGCCGTTACCCTTCACGGGGGTGCCAGGGACCACCGACGGGTGGTCGCGCCGAAGAGCTTCCCGCCTATCGCCGGGTGCGGGTGGAACCACAGGTGCATCGCCTCGCGCAGGAGACCTATCTGTGCTTCGGAGCCTGTTTGCGGACCGTTCGTGGAGCAGGGTCAGCCTTGCCGACGCCGCTCGTCGACGAAGAGCGTGAGCAGCTCCACGACAGCTTCAGGGTCAGGTACCCGGTGCAGGGCAACGGTTTCGCCGGTACCGACTTTGATGGTCAGGTCGCCGGATGAGGGGTGCAGCGCGGTGAATGCTCGCTCATCCGTTGCGTCGTCCCCGACGTAGAGAGTCGCCTCCGAGCTGGACGCTCGCGCCAAGTCGGCCAGGGCGCTGCCTTTGTCCGCCGCGGACACGGACAGCTCGACGACCTCCTTACCGGGTGTGACATGCACCCCCGTATGCCGTCGGCCCACCTCGCTGGCGGCCTTGGCGGCTCCCTCGGCCGCCGACGGCTCGACGTCTCGGGTATGCAGCACGACAGCGGCAGGCTTGTATTCCAGTCGTACTGCGGGGTAGCGGGATCTGATCGCCTCGAGCTCGTCACTCAGGGTCTTCAGCAGAGCCGCCGCGGCCTCGTCGAGGAAGGCGGCGCCGGCGGCCGACGCGAGCTCGCCCCGGTCCGCGTGGTTGGTCTGGGCGCCGTGGCTGCCGATCAGGGTGATGCCATCGTCTGGACCGAGGGCGGTCAACATCTCCAAGGTTGTGAGGTCGCGTCCCGACACCACGGCGGTGGTGACTCCGCCCAAGGTTGCTGCATGACGCAACGCCTCGAGACTGCCGGGTACGGCATTGGCTTGTAGCGGGTCAGTGACGAGCGGAGCGAGCGTGCCGTCGAAGTCGACAGCGACGAGAACCCGTGGCCGGGCAGCGAAGGCGGTGAGTGCGATACGCAGTGCCTCGCCGACCTCGCCGACCTCGCCCGCACCTCGCCCACCTCGCCCACCTCGCTCAACTTCCGATGCCCTCTGAAGCTCTGTCGGACGCCCGGAGGTTGGCCCGGCTGGCTCGTTCGACGCCGCGTAGCTCCCTGGTGCTGGCCCGGGCCCAACGATGCGGTTTTGCTGGCGCGGACGCCAGCGCCTCGAGGTAGCGGGTGGCCCACCGCTGCACGTCGTGGTCAGCGACACGCTTGCGCATTGCCTTCATCCGGCGGCGACGCTCGGCCTCGGGGGTATTGATCGCGCGCATGATCGCCTGCTTGACGCCCTCAATGTCGTGGGGGTTGCAGACGAATGCCTGGTGCAGCTCGTGCCAGGCACCGGTGAACTCGGATAGCACCAGGGCGCCGCCGAGATCGTTGCGACAGCTGACGTACTCCTTGGCGACGAGATTCATGCCATCACGCAGGGGCGTCACGAGCATGATGTCCGCGGCCACGAACATCGCCGCCATCTCTTCACGGGGGTAGAAATGGCGCAGGTAGTGGATCGCGGTCGAGCCCAGGACCTCGTACTCCCCGTTGATCTGCCCGACCGTGCGCTCCACTTCGTCGCGTAGCACGCGGTAGGCGTCCACGCGCTCCCGAGTTGGCATCGCAACCTGCATCAGCGTCACGTTGGGTGGGGCCAGTGCCTTGTCTTGCAGGAGCTCTCCGTAGGCCTTGAGCCGGTGCCGGATGCCCTTGGTGTAGTCGAGCCGGTCGACGCCCAGCATGAGGATCTCGGGGTCACCCAACGAGGCACGGATCTCGGCCGCGCGGGCGAGGACCTTCGGCGTGTCGGCGAGCGCCGACAGACCCTGGAAGTCCACCGAGATCGGGATGGCGCTCACCCGCAGCGTTCGTGAAGCCGGTTCGCCACCAGCCGAGGCGAACGTCACGGTGTGGCCCTTGGTCGACATCCCCAGCAGACGGCGACAGGAACGCAGGAAGTTCTCGGCATCGGCGGTGCGCTGGAACCCCAGGAAGTCCGCGCCCAGCAGCCCCTCAACCAGCGCCCGGCGCCATGGCAGCTGGGCGAAGAGCTCGACCGGCGGGAAGGGTATGTGGTTGAACCAGCCGATGCGCAGGTCGGGCCGGATCGCCCGCAACATCGCCGGCACCAGCTGCAGCTGGTAGTCGTGCACCCACACGGTGGCGCCCGGAGCGGCAAGCTCAGCGATGGCCTGGGCGAAGCGACGATTGATCGTCCGGTAGGTGTTCCACCAGTGGCGGTGGAACGTCGCCTGAACGATCACGTCGTGGTAGATCGGCCACAGCGTGCCGTTGCTGAAGCCCTCGTAGTACTCCTCGACCTCGACGGGGGTCAGGTTGACCGGATGCACGAACAGGTTGTCCTGGTAGAACGGCTCAGGTGCAGGCCCGGGCTTGCCGGCCCAGCCGACCCACGCCGCATCCCGGTCCGCCATGGCCCCCTCCATCGCTGACACCAGACCTCCCGGGCTGCGCTGCCAGGTGCCCTCACGATGAGCGTCGAGCACAAAGTCAACTGGGAGGCGGTTTGCGGCCACCACCAAGTCGAAAATCGGTCCCACAACGGTCACACGTGATCAACCCCTGTCTCGCGGACGTGATGTCAGCCTACCGAGGGACTCCGCTTGACCACCCGAGTCGCGTAGCCAGCCGTGTGGCGGGGGTCGGTGAACTGGCTCATCGGAACTGACCGGGCGACTTTCGCTGCTTGCTCCTCGGCCCAGTGGCTAGCGCCCTGGAGAGGACCAAGCAGCCATCGGCGTGCGTGCGTCCTTCGCCGCGAATCTCCGCGTCGCGCCGCCTCTGGTTACTGTCCGGTGTGTCGACTTTCGTTCTCATTCCGGGCGCCGGCGGGTCGGCGTGGGTCTGGAGCCGGGTAACCAGGTTGCTGGTGGAGGCAGGCCACGAAGCGATCGCGGTTGACCTGCCCGGCGACGACGAAACCGCCGGACTGCCCCATTACACCGAACTGGTGGTGGAGGCGATCGGTTCACGCACCGGGGTCGTCCTCGTTGCCGGTTCGCTGGGAGGTTTCACCGCCCCGCTCGTCTGCGAGCGGGCGACCATCCGCGAGCTGGTGCTGGTCAACGCGATGATCCCTGCTCCAGGTGAGACCGCACGCGACTGGTGGGCACATACCGGCGCGCTCGAGGCCCAGGCCGAGGCGGCCCGCGCCGGTGGCTATGGCCCCTTCGACGTGGCGACCTACTTCCTGCACGACGTCGACGCCGAGGTCGCGGCCGAGGGCGAGCCGTATCAGCGCTCCGAGGCCGACATCGCCTTTGAGTCGGTGTGTGACTTCGCGGCGTGGCCAGCTATCGGGATTCGTGTTCTCGCCGGCGAGAACGACCGCTTCTTCCCGGTCGGCCTGCAGCGTCGGGTCGCTCGCGAGCGGCTCGGAGTCGAGGTCGACGTACTCCCGGGCGGGCACCTGCTGCCACTCGTACAGCCGCGGCTGGTGGCTGACTACCTGCTGCGGCCGACCCGCCGCTTCTGAGTGCGTCTCTCCGCCGCCTGATGGTGGTGCGACGGGGTTCAGTTCAGTGTGCTGACGAGGCGCCGGAGCTTGGCGGCGGCGTCGTGCTCGACCGGGGGGCCGTGGCCGACGAGGATGATGCGAGGGTCCAGGGCCGCGAGCTTGCGGACTGAGTCCGAGGCGGCTGCCTGGTCCGGCGTGACCATCGGCAGCGCGCCACCAAAGGTCCCCGTCGACGGTGTTGGTGAGGCCTCTTGCCTACCCCTGAAACGCCGGGCGGGTGCCGCGGGGTTGGGTCACCCCCCGAGCTGCGCGCCGTCTATCAACCACCGCGCCTCCCGCTGTCATCGTTCGCTCTGCCCTCAGCCGGGACAAGGGGAGCGCGAGCTTCAGCTTGCGCTCACAGCGCCGCGAGGCGGCCGAGGCCCGCCCATAGGGCCTGGAACCACGCAGCGCACGCCAAAGCCGACCTCGAAGGTTGGACGCCTTCGGGGTCATCCGTCGTAGGGCACCTGGGCGGTCCAGCCGTCGTCAGGACGCACGGTGGCGGCGTACAACGCCTCTGCCACCTGTGGCGGCGCGAAGGGCCCTTCCTTCGCGAGCACGCCGTTCACCTGGACGGCGACCGCCCGGATCCCGTCGATCGCGAGGGTCGCGTCCAGGCTGGACACGAGGTTGCGCACCGCCGCCTTCTGCATGCCGAGCGACGGCGCCTCGTGCCACGGCGTGTCGGCCGCCTGGCTCCCGGTGACCAGCACGCGGGCCCCGGCCGGCATGAACGGCTTGGCCGCCTGCACCGCCGGCAGTAGCGAAGCAACGCCGACAGCGAGGTCCTCGAAGAGCTGAGCGGTGCTCAGGTGCAACGCGTCCACCTGCCGGAAGGCGCTGGGGTTGAAGTGGAGGACGTCGATCCGTCCGTGCCGCTCGCCGAGGCCGGTGACCAGCCTGGTGACGTCGTCGGCGTCGGTCAGCTCCACACCGTCGGGTTCGGCGTCGAAGCCCTCGTCGCGAAGAGCCTGGGCCAACGGCGCCATCTGCTCCACGCTCTGGCCCACAACCGTCACGGCGTACCCTCCCCGCGCGAAGCGGCGAGCGGCCGAGAGGCCCAGACCCGGGCCGGCACCAAGGACGACGTACACGGGAGAGGTCATGCAGCCGATCGTAAGGTCCCATGTCTGGACGGATCGCGATGCCTCTCATCGCCGCGTGGAGGGGCGCCCGCTCGTCGCACTGTTCTCCACCCGTGGTGCTCCGCCCAGACCACAACAAACCCCTGGATACGGCGCTGCGCCGGCACGATGTGGGCGGTAGCCAGCGACGATCGTGCGCGCGACAATCGGCGAGTGATCGACCACTTCGGCATCAACTGCTCCGACCTCGACCGCGCGGCCTTGTTCTACGACGCTGTCCTGGCGACCTTGGGTCACCGCCGGCTCATGGACTTCGGCGTCGCGATCGGCTACGGCACCGACAAGCCGGATTTCTGGATCAGCACCTTTGAGGGCATCGGGCCCAACCGTGAGGTCCACGTGTCGTTCACGGCTCCCAACGCTGCCACGGTCCGGGCGTTCCGCGACACCGCGGTCGGGCTGGGCGCCGAGGTCTTGCACGAGCCCCGGTTGTGGCCGGAGTACCACGAGCGGTACTACGGCGCCTTCGTTCGTGACCCCGATGGCAACAACGTCGAAGCGGTCTGCCACTCGGGGGAGGGCTAGACCGAGCACTGCGGCGGCCCACTCTTCAGGCGAACCCCGAAAAGGGTGCGTCCTTCCGCCGCGTGAGGTGACGGCCCGGACCAGCCACCGGTCAGTGCGTTGTCCACCGGGTGCCAGCCATGCCCTTGCCGGATACGCAGCCACCACCCCAGCGAGGACCGGACCTGGAGGTGTCTTGTGACAATTGTGGTAACGGAAGACAACTTCGTGAGGGCTGAGACAAATCGGATGCTGTTTGGGCTCCAAGCCGATGCCGGCGGGGTCAACCGATGGAGACACCACCGTGAACCGGTGGCGGTGGATGAGCAGACGGTCATCCGGTCGAATCGCGACACGCTGTACAGCATGGCGGTGGTCAACATCTCCGACGGAGCGACGCTGACTGTCCCACCCCGGCGGTCGATACCTCACGGTGATGGTCGTCAACCAGGACCACTACATCAACCACGTGTTCGCGGAGCCCGGTGACTACGCACTGACCATCGAGGAGTTCGACACGCCCTGCGTGTTCCTCGCCGCTCGCGTTCTTGTCGACGCGACCGACCCCGACGACATCGCGAAGGTCCATGAGATCAAAACGCCTTAGCGCTCAGAGCCCGGGCCGAGGAGCCGTTGCTGCTCCCGGACTACGACGAAGAGTCATTCACCGCAGTGCGCACCGCGGTCTTGGCTGAAGCCTCAGCCGGCATCCACGGAACGCACGGATGTTCGGTAAGAAGGAGGACGTTGATCCACACGCGCACCTGCTTGGCACCGCCAGTGGCTGGGGTGTGGACGGGACGGATCACGGTGCATTCCATCGCCGCGAGCCGGGACGGCAGCGTGGGCAGGTCTCGAGGCTCCCGGTACGGCAGAAGACCAGCGGCTGGCCCTTGTGGATGACCTGATCAAAGGCCTCGAGCGTGGGGCTGTCGCAGGTGCGAATGACGGCACGGTGCTTGCTTCGAAGGGTGTGCGTCACAGCTCCGCCAGCCGGCGTTCGGGAACTTGAGCGTCTTCGGGCTCGAGGGGGATGGCACACTCCACTGTTGTGCAGCCCAAAGCGCCGGGAACGCCTGATGGCGACTGGCAGGACGAGCCACTAGGTCCAGATGATCTGACGATCAGGACTCCAGATGGCACTGTGGCGGAGCCGGAGAGTTGGCTTGCGGTGGTGTACTCAGCACTGCGCGAGCCCGGGGGCTTCCTGACTGTCTGTAGCGGTCCGCCCGACCTGTACGCCCAAGCAATCAATCACGAAGGCCATGTCGTTCTGGAGTACCGGGATGGTGCGCCCGATCGGCATTTCCAGATCAGGGGCGTACCCCTCCCCGCGGTCGCCGACGCACTGTCGCAGTGGATGAACGGCGATCGACGATTCATCGAAGACCACGAGTGGCAGCCGGTTTCGATCTGATGCAATGGAGTCGCAGTCGGCTGAGCTGAAGGCCAGTGCGGTCACTGCGCCGCAACAGCCCCGTCCGGAGTGAGGAACTCTGGGCTGAACTGTTGGTGGTCAGTGATGGTCTATGCCGGATCTGACGTTTGCAGCAAGAAGGCGGCCAGGACCGCGGCGAGCTGCTCCGGGTTGTCCTCGGCCATGTGGTGGCCACTGTCGATTCGGGCCGTGTGTATCGGCGCATCGACCCACCCTCGCCAGATGGCAGCCGGGTCGCCGTACAGCTGTTCCATGTCGTCGTGGATGGACCAGGCGACCAGGGTTGGGCACGTGACCTTCCGTCCGCGTTCCCGGTCGGCGTGGTCATGCCCATAGTCCACCGACAGCCCGGCCCGGTAGTCCTCCAGCATCGCCCGCACCGTGTCCGGTTCCATCAAGGCGGCTGCGACGTAGGCGAAGTTCTCCGCCCCCATCTGGGCCCGCTTCTGATCGCCCAGTCCGTACCAGGCCACGGGGTCCGCCGTAATGACCCGTTGAGCGTGCGGTGACCCAGCGAAGAAGAACCAGTGCCACCACGTAGTGGCGAAGCGCGCGTCGGCCCGCTCGACAGCTTCTGCGACCGGCACCCCGTCGAGAACACCGAGCGCGCGGACCACCTCCGGGTGGTCCAGGGCGCACCGGTACGCAACCCCTTGGCCGCGGTCATGTCCGATGACGGCGAACTCGTTGTGGCCAAGCTGGCCCATCAGGGCCACCACGTCGCCGGCCATGGACCGGTCGCTGTAGGTCGAGTGGGTGGAGTCGGGGACGGGTTTGCTCGAACGGCCGTAACCACGCAGGTCGGGGCACACGACCGTGAATCCCTGCTCCGCCACAAGTGGCGCGACGCGGTACCACGTGGTGTGGGCCCGCGGATGCCCGTGCAGCAGCGCCACCGGTGGGCCCACCCCACCCGATCGCCCGTGCAGGCTGATCCCGGGGACCAGCTCGCGGTCCCATTCCTCAAAACCGGGGAAGAACATGGCCGCAGTCAAGCAGGCGACAACCGCGCAGGGGGCAAGCGGCCGACCACCGTTCCACCGGTGAGGCGGCCTCGGGTCCTCGACTTGGGCCCTCATCCACGTCCTTGCGCCGCCGGGCCTCAAGCGCGGTTGGGGCCCTCAACGCACAGAGTGTCAGGACTCCTTGCGCGCAGGTGGTGCGAGCATCGCCGACCATCGATCCACGCGTGGGCCCATGGGCTTCGATTTCCGTCAGGCTGCCGTGGTGTCCTCGGGACACAATGAGCGCATACTCAAAGAACGGGCCGCCCTTCCAGCCTTTCGTGCTTGGAACTAGGAGCGACCGCCATGCTGCAGTCTTCGGATGCGACGACAACCGCGGGACACCCACCTTGGGGTGAGCTTCTCGACCTCGCAGAAGCGATGCGGGACCTCGCCGATCGGGCAACGAAGGCCGAAGGCCTGCCGGCCCTGGACGACCTCGTCAACCTGGCCGTGGAGCGGGTCCCTTCGGCGAGATGGGCGAGTATCACGGTGTTGCGCGCCAAGAGGTTCCGCACTGAGGCGGCCACCCACCCTGGTGCGACCAAGGCTGATGTCCTGCAGTACGAAATGGGATTCGGGCCGTGCGTCAACGCCGTTCTCGACGACTCGGTCTACGTCAGCGGGGACGTGGCCGGCGACGACCGGTGGCCGCAGTGGGGTGCGCGGGTGCAGGGCAAGCTGGGAGTGCGCAGCGTCCTGTCTCAGCGCCTTCGGCTGAGCAGCGACGCCGGCGTCATCGCCGGGCTGAACATCTACTCCCCCACGGCCGACGCCTTCGACGAGCGCGCCCGTGCGGTCGGTCTCGTCCTCGCCACCCACGGCGGTCTGCTGATGAACACCATGCTCGCCAACGACCGCGCCCGAAACCTGCAGGCCGCGCTCGAGAGCAATAGAGAGATCGGGGTGGCCATCGGGGTGCTCATGCACGAGCACCGGCTCAGCCGGATGCAGGCCTTCGATGTCCTGCGCGCGGCAAGCCAGGACTCCAACCGCAAGCTCGCGGACATCGCGTTGGAGGTCGTCGACACCGGCACCCTGCACATCCGTGGATGGCCCGCGAACCCCGAAGCGCGCTTGGCGACTCGTCGAGCACCTGCCTGATCCGCCCTCTCCCCTTTGCGCGATCCGCGATGTACAGCGGTGAACAGGTGCGTCTACCCGCCGCCAGGGCCTCCGTCCTTCCGGGGACGCGGCAGCTGGGACGCCTGAGCCGACCGAGGGGCCACGGCTACCGCGATCCGGTCGCCAGTCGCAGTCCGACTGATGCACCCTTACGCCGGGTGCGGTGCAGGACGAGTCGCCACGCTTGGACCCGCAGTCCTGCCAATGCGAACCGAGCGGCGCCCGTTGCATCCCGCCGGCGAGGCGGAGATGCTGGCCTACTGTTGGCCGTGTGGGGCCATGGACGGGATGACCTTCACCACCGGCGGGAACGAGCAGAAGGCGAAGAACTTGGCCGCAACCCGAAGTGCATCCTGACAGCTGGCACCAACACGATGACCGGCGACGGCTAGGTCATCGAGGGCACCGCTTCCTTGGTCTCCGATCCAGAACGACTGGGACCATCGCCACGGCATTCGAGCAGGCCTACGGCTGGCACATGACCCGCGAGGACGGCACCTGGTACGGGATGTCGGACCAGATGCGTGCTGGCGCGATCAACACCTACTTCGTCCAACCGATCATCATTTTCGCCTTCGGCAATGGAGAGCCATTCAGCAAGACTCGCTACCACTTCGACGAACGTCCCCCGCCATCGACGACACCGAGACTGGCAAGAGCGCGACCGTGCGGGTGCCGCCCATGACGTAGGCGGTGCCGCCTGGGACACCACCGGACACCTCGACCGGCAGCCCGTTGAGGGATCGGGTCGCCGCACGCGTCGGGCCACTCCGGGCTACCAGCACGGGCTTGTTGGAGCCGGTGGGCTCCTTGACCTTGGCCAGCAGCCCAGTCAGCGGGTGGACAAGGATCACCGTGGGTGTCGCGCCGTCGGCTCCCATCTGAGCCATGGCGTCGATGCACGGGGCGATGCCCGTCGTCGGTACGGCGTCGACGCTGAGGACGGTGCCCGTGTCGAGCGCGGGCGGCGTATTGGCATCCTTGCGAGACGAGAACGCCTCGTCGACCTCGCCCGCGAGAAGGCCCGTGCCACGGCCTGACCGACGATCTCCGAGGCCCCGGCGTCCGAGGCGGACGCCGGGGCCGCGCTCTGGTGTCGAGGGCTCGCTCAGTGTTCTGATGCGTTCCCGCGGCAGAAGAAGCCGGGGCTTGGGGGTGCTGTCCTTCATGCCGAGGCTCACGAAGCGCCGTAGCTCTGCACGAAGCTGCGCTGGGACGTCACAGCGTCGTCCGGCCTGTTGAACGGGCGCTCGACCGCGTCGAGGACGTCACGTCCGGAGAACGAGAGGGGCCGGAGGAACGAGGCGCGCACAGTCGCTCGACCACCGGAGCCTGTCGGGGTCAGGTCCGCTGGACGCTCCCCGCGGAGGGAAAGTGGGCGCTTGCCGCACTCCGGGTGCGCTGCGGCCCTATAACTGGGGAATGACTGCGCGGTGGTACCGGACCGGGGTGATCTACAGCCTCGACGTCCGGCTGTTCCAGGACTCGGACGGCGACGGCATCGGCGACCTGTGCGGCCTCACGAGCCGCCTTGACCACCTGAGCCGGCTCGGCGTCTCCATCCTGTGGCTGAACCCCATCCACCCCACTCCATATCGCGATGGAGGCTATGACGTCCTCGACTACTACGGTGTCGACGAATCGCTCGGCAACCTGGGCGACTTCGCGGAGTTCATGGCCGAGTGCGACGAGCGCGGCATCCGCGTCATGCTCGACCTCGTCCTCAACCACACCAGCGACGAGCACCCGTGGTTCCGCGCTGCTCGCACCGACCCCCAGTCGCCCTACCGCGACTGGTACGTGTGGGCGGACGAGGAGCCGCCGGACCGCCTGGAGGGGATGGTCTTCCCTGGGGTCCAGGAGGCGACGTGGACCTATGACGAGACGGCTGGCGCCTGGTACCACCATCGCTTCTATCCGTTCCAACCGGACCTCAACTCGCAGAACCAGCAGGTGCGCTCGGAGATGAAGAAGGTGGTCACCTTCTGGGAACGGCTGGGCGTCAGCGGCTTTCGGCTCGATGGTGCCCCATTCCTCATCGAGAAGACCGAGCCTGGGGGAGGCGAGCTACCACGTGACTACGGCTTCCTCGTCGAGCTGCGCGAGCGGCTGTCGTGGTCCCGTGGGGACGCGGTGTTCCTGGCGGAGGCACACGTGCCCTCGGACGAGCTCGTCGAGTTCTTCGGTGACGCGGACGGGGCGGCCAACAGGGTGCATATGCTCTTCGCCTTCCGCATCAACGAGGCGCTGATGGTCGCGCTCGCGCGCCAGGACGTCCGGGCCCTGGCGGACGCGTTGCGGAGCCTGCCCCCACCACCGCGCAACGGGTCCTGGGCCACGTTCCTGCGCAACCACGACGAGGTGGACCTGTCCCAGCTGAGCGAGGAGGAGCGGGTCGACGTGTTCGCCGCGTTCGGCCCCGAGCCGGAGCATCAGCTCTACGACCGCGGCATCCGACGACGGCTGGCACCGATGATGGGGGGCGACCAGCGCCGCCTGCGGATGGCCTACAGCCTCCAGTTCACGATGCCCGGGACGCCCGTGATCCGGTACGGCGACGAGATCGGCATGGGGGAGGAGCTCGAGCTCGCGGAGCGCGACGCTATCCGCACGCCGATGCAGTGGTCGGGCACCGAGAACGGCGGGTTCTCCGAGGCACCGACCAGCAGGTTGATCCGGCCGGTGGTCACCTCCTCGCCGTACGGGTTCAAGGACGTCAACGTCACCGACCAGCGGCTCGAGCCCGACTCGATGCTCAGCTGGTTCGAGCGGATGCTGCACACGCTGCGTGAGTGCGACGAGATCGGGAGTGGCACCCACCGGGTCGTGGACGGGACGCCGGATGCCGTGCTCGCCCACGTGGCCGAGGGCCCCACCGGTGTGGTCCTCTTCGTGCACAACCTCTCGGACGAACCGCAGGTCGTGCACCCCACGGGTGTTCCGACCGAGGACCAGCCGCCCGTCGAGGTCTTCTCGGACCACCTCTACGACGGCGAGACGGACCCGTCAGAGATCGAGGTCGGGCCCTACGGGTTCCGGTGGATCCGGCTGCGGCGGTCCCACGGCCCGGCTCCCGGCTGAGCGCGGCCCTCCCCCCTGGAGCGGCTCATCCCCGCCGCGCGTGTCGTCAGTCGTCGGCCTGCCCGGGTGAACCATCGTCGAGCCGGCCGCGTACGTCTCGGTGCAGGGCGACTGCTCCTCCGTGACGTCATGGTCCGAGAGGTCGTCGCAACCCACCGCCATGAGGAGAACCAATGTCAACGCTCCGCTCCCTGGTCGGCGCCGGAATCACGGCGTCCGCGCTGCTGCTCGTCCCGGTCAGCACCGCGTCGGCCCACGTGCACCGCATCACGCCCCTCAACTGCACCCCCGCACCCTCCAACGCCGGCGCGAACCAGACCAACGAGACGCCTGCCTCGGCGGCCAACGGCGGACCGATCTCGGGCGTCATTCCCCTAACCATGGGCGGGAACGTTCCTGACCACGGCGACCAGTTCGACCAGGGTGTGTGCGGGCACTGAGTCCGCACAGCCGCAGCCGCGCCGGCGATCGCCACGTCTCAGCTCGGTCCTGCGACGGCCGCTGAGGCACTCATGGCCTCGATCGGTTCAGCCCCGTCGTGTCGGCACCGAAGTGCGGCAAGATGCTCAGCGTGTCAGCTCCAGCCCAGTCGGACGGACCGGTGGGCCCTGGGCCCGCGCCCTCCATCAGGCTGATCGCTCCCTACTTCGGCCCGCGGCCGTCGTACTTCCCGCTCGTCGTGCGGAGCATGGCTGCCAACCCCGACGTGTCCTGGCTGCTGTTCACGGAGCAACCCGTGGTGGACGCGCCGTCCAACGTCGCCGTGCACCTGTGCGAGTTCGACGACCTCGCGAAGCGCATCCGGGACTTCTTCGACTTCGAGGTCTCACTGGAGCAGCCGTACAAGCTGTGCGACTTCCGACCGGCCTTCGGCGACATCTTCGCCGAGGAGATCGCCGGCTATGACTTCTGGGGCCACAGCGACCTCGATGTCATCTTCGGCCGGATCCATGACCACCTGCCGAGCGTCGCGTTCGACGCAGACAAGATCCTGTTCAACGGGAACTTCAGCCTCTACCGCAACACCCCGGAGGCGGCCCGCTGGTATCGCCACGAGGTCGGCAAGGTCAGCTTCCGCGACGCCCTGACAGCACCGGACGCCATGCACTTCGACGAGTGGGCCGGCATCTACTACATCGTCGAGGACCTCGGTGTACCCGCATGGCACGAGGACGTGATCTTCGACATCGCCTTCCACCGGTACCGCACCCGACCTGAGGCGCCGGAGGGAAGCGGGCCGCGGCGGTACGCCTGGGAGGACGGCGAGATCTGCGAGTACCGACTCGAACGTGGTCGTCTGGTCCGGCGGACGGCGCTGCTGATCCACCTGCAGAAGCGGGTGCTGCGCGAACCCACCCCGGAGGTGCTGGCCGCCGAACGCTACTGGATCCTGCCGAACGGGTTCGCGGTCCAGAACCGCGTGACGCGGTGGTCGGTCCGCGCTGCCCGCATCCCGCGCGGCCACGAACTCGTGCCCTTGTATGTACGCCGTGTCCAGCGGTGGCGCCGGCGCCGGGCCACCCGCCGGGCAGCCGCCGAGGGGAAGACCACCGTGCAGGTCTAGCGGGATGCCGGCTCGTGGGACGCGTCTCGCAGATTGACTCCACAACCAGGGCTCGTGACGTCAGTCGTTGCCTCACAAAGCTCGCCTCAGTGCCGCCCCGAGGGCACCGCGCCGGCAAGGGCGGCGCCTCTTGGACCAGTGAAGAGACGAAGGCTCACGGCCGACCCGGGCCGCCCTATGTTGGTGCCGTGCAGATCGTGCCGCTGTCAGCTCGCACAGCGTTCAGGGAATGACGTGCCGCTCACGACGCGAGCGCTGGACGTCTCCACCTGGGAGGCGTTCGTCGAACTGGTGGAACGCAACAACGGGATCTATGGCGGATGCTGGTGCATCGTGCACCACCCGGAATACCAGCGCGGGATCAGCGACCCGCGCGCCTTGAAGGAGCAGCTGGTGAGCGCGGGCCGCGCGCACGCAGCGCTGGCTTTCGACGAGGCCGGTCTCGCGCAGGGCTGGTGTCAGTACGGGAGACGCGATGAACTCCTGCTCAAGCACAAGCGAGGGTATGAACAGGAACCACCGCCACGAGCGAGCTGGCGGATCGCCTGCATCTTCGTTGACAAGCGGCATCGACGGCAGGGGGTAGCCCGAGCTGCCCTCGAGGGAGCGCTGGGGCAGATCGCTTCTGCTGGGGGAGGGCTCGTCGAGGCCGTATCCGAGACCACGAGCGGCCGTGCGGCCCAGGACCGGTTCCTGTTCAGCGCGACCGTCGAACTGTTCGAGGACTGCAACTTCTCCCGCGTCCGGCAGGTCGGCAAGCACGCCTGGATTGTCAGCCGGACGATCGCGCCGTCTTGACGGTCACCGAGGGGGCTGACCTGCGGTGATGGTGGGCCCCGTGGGGCTCGAACCCACAACCTACGGATTAAAAGTCCGCAGCTCTGCCAGTTGAGCTAGAGGCCCTGGCGAGTGCGCGGCATCCGTCGCCCGCGCAACGCGCGATCACTCTAGCCGGGGTCACGGACCGGTCGGACTCCCACGAAGCGGCACGCGACGACGACGCACCGGAGGCTCAGGTCTCGAGCAGGGCCGCATGGTCGGGGACCTCGTGCTGGAGCGAGCGCGACGGTCGCACGTAGCCACGCGGTGGCGGTCGCTCGGGCAACGTGATCTCAGGTGGTTCGACGTGCTCGTAGGGGATCTGCGACAGGAGATGGGCGATCATGTTCACCCGGGAGCGCCGTTTGTCGTCGCTCTCCACGATGTTCCACCGGGCCTCGGCGATGTCGGTGTGGACGAGCATCTCGTCCTTGGCGCGAGAGTAGTCCTCCCAGCGGGCGACGGACTCCACGTCGGTCGACGACAGCTTCCACCGCCGCATGGGGTCGGTGAGCCGGGACTCGAAGCGCCGCTGCTGCTCGGTGTCACTCACCGAGAACCAGTATTTGTGCAGCCGGATGCCGTCCTCCACGAGCATGCGCTCGAAGATCGGGCACTGGCGCAGGAACCGCCGGTGCTCCTCAGGGCTGCAGAAGCCGAGCACGCGCTCGACACCCGCACGGTTGTACCAGCTGCGGTCGAACAGGACGATCTCGCCGGCAGCGGGGAGGTGCTCGACATACCGCTGGAAGTACCACTGCGTCCGCTGTCGCTCGGTGGGTGCGGGCAGCGCGACGATGCGTGCGTGACGCGGGTTCAGATACTCGGTGACCCGCTTGATCGTCGAGCCCTTGCCGGCGGCGTCCCGGCCCTCGAAGACGACGACGACCCGCTCGCCCTCCCGGCGGACCCACTCCTGCATCGTGACCAGATCCGCCTGCAGGCGCACCAGCTCGGCCTCGTAGACAGCCTTCCTCAGCCGATGGGGCTTCGACATGTCGTCATCGTGTCATGGAACCCAGCTCACGAAGTCCGGTGCCGATGCGGCCGCCGCGGGCAGCGATCAGGCACCACGCCCCCACCGGGTGACCGACGTGCCGGCCTTCGCCTTCCGCCTCAGCGGCCGCCGAGGACCAGCAGGGCGAGGACGAGCACGACGAGTCCGAAGACCGGCAGCCAGGCCCAGTGCACATGACCCTTGGGGGTCACGACGACGCGTCGGCGTCGGCGTCGGCGTCGGTGTCGGGTCGCCCGTCCCGTCCCAGCGCGGCGGGGCGGCGGGGCGGTCGTCCACCTCGGCCTCCGCCTCGGCCGCGGCCCCGAGGACCTGCAGGGCGTCCTCGGTGCCGTCGGGCAGGTCCTCCTCGGGCAGGCCCAGACGCTCGCCCAGCTCCCGCGCGCTCGCCGGCCGGTCCTCCGGCCGCTTGGCGAGGCACTGGGTGATCAGTGCACGAAGCCCGTGCGGGACGTGTGGGGGCAGCGGGGGCGGCGTGTCGTGCACCTGCGCGAGGGCCGTCGCCACCGGTGTGCCCCTGTCGAACGGGCGCCGCCCCGTCAGCATCTCGTGCGCGACGACGCCCAGGGCATAGAGGTCGGAGGCGCCCGTCGCCGGCTCGCCCAGCGCCTGCTCGGGCGACAGGTAGTGAGGCGTGCCGAGCACCTCGCCCGTCTGGGTCTGCCCGGAGCCGTCGACGGCACGGGCGATCCCGAAGTCGGTGAGCTTCACGGTGCCGTCCGGCATGAGGAGGATGTTCGCCGGCTTGACGTCGCGGTGCACCACTCCGGCCTCGTGGGCGGCACCGAGGGCGAGGGCGGCCTGACCCATGATGGTCCGGACCCGCCGTGGCTCCAGGGCACCTTCCCGGCTGATGACCGCCGAGAGCGGCTCGCCCGGCACGAGCTCCATGACGAGGTACGCGAGGTCGTCCTCCTCGCCGTAGTCGAAGACGGTGGCGATGTTGTAGTGGCACAGGTTCGCGGTGTGCAGGGCCTCGTTCCGGAACCGGCGCGCGAAGACCTCTTCCTCGTCGAGGCTCGGTCGAAGGATCTTGACGGCCACTCGGCGCTCGAGGACGCCGTCGGTCGCCTCCCAGACGTCGCCCATCCCGCCGGAGGCGATTCGCGTCCCGAGCGTGTACCGATCGCCGAGGACGGACCCCTCCTGGAAGCGGTTCACCTCGTACTCGGCGATCTCACGCGGAAGAGCGTAGGCGACGCGGTGGAGGCCGGTGGCGATCGTGACCCGCCGTCCTCACCCGGTCTCTCACCCTGATCTCAGTGCCGCCGTCGATGTCGCGGAAAGCCCGGGTGAGAGGCCGAGGCTTCCAGCTCGGATGCCAAGAGCCAACTGCGCGTCGACACTCGCCCGGGCCCCGCGCCGGTCCCCGAACCCCCATGACGGCCCTCGCCCTCGTCCCCGTCCTGGGACTGCGACAGCCTGAGCTCGCGGCCGGCTGCCACCTTCTCCTTCAGCTTCTGCTCGGCCTTCTCGGAGTTCCGCGTGTCCCGGGGCGGCAGCTGCAGCGTCTGCTCGGCCTCGATGCCGGCCTGCAGCTGGCGGGCCCGCTCCAGCTCCGAGTCGATCTCGGCGCCGAACAGCAGCGCCAGGTTCGTGATCCAGAGCCAGAGGAGGAAGACGATGATGCCGGCGAGGGAGCCGTAGGTCTTGTTGTAGGAGCCGAAGTTGCTCACGTAGAAGCCGAACGCGACGGAGGCCAGCACCCAGCCGAGGATCGCGACGGCGGCGCCGACCGAGACCCACCTGAACTTCGGCTGCTGGACGTTGGGCGTCGCGTAGTAGAGGACGGCGACCATGACGATGACGATGCCGAGCATGACCGGCCACTTCACGATGTCCCACACCGTCACACTGGCGTCCCCGAGGCCGACGACGTCGCCGATGGCCCGGGCGACCGGGCCGCTCACCACGAGCCCGATGAGCACCAGCGCCGCCATGATGACGAGGCCGACCGTGATGAGGAGCACCACGGGGCGCAGCTTCCAGATCGGGCGCCCCTCGTCGACCTGGTAGATGCGGTTCATCGCCCGTCCGAACGCGCCCACGTAGCCCGAGGCGGACCACACCGCGCCAGCGAGGCCGACGACCAGTGCGATGCCCGATCCCCGGGCCCCGCTGATCTGCTCGATGGGTCCCTGGAGCTGCTCGGCGACCTGCGCCTGCCCGAGCTGGCGGACGATGTCCAGCAGCGCCGTGGTCGTCGCCTCGCCCTGGCCGAAGACGCCGAGCAGCGACACGAGCGCCAGGATCGCGGGGAACACGGACAGCACGGAGTAGTACGTCAGTGCCGCGGCAAGGTCCGTGCACTGGTCCCGCTGGAACTCCCGGAAGGCGGACTTGGCGGTGTACGCCCAACCGGGTCTTCTGATGTCGGCCGGGGAGTGGGGCTTGTAGCCCGCATCCGGGTGGGGGGCCGTCTCGGCGCGCTCGGCGGCTGATCCTTCTCCTGCCATGGGCTGGCTCCTACCCTGCGCCGCCCTCGGGCACACCCTCGCCGGGGAGCGTCGATGTGTACGACGAGGCGCGACGTCCGGGCGGATGGGACACTGTGTCGATGAGCGACGGCGGACGAGCCCTCCCCCGGCGGCCGGTGCCCTTCGGGCCCGAGGCCCTCGAGGCGCACGGTGGCACCCTGCCCGGCCCGGCGGAGGTCACCGAGGTCGCTCACCAGACGGCGGCGATCCTCGTCGGGACCGGTCGGGCGGCGCACGACCCGGAGGTCACGACACGACTCGTCACCCTCGTCGACGACCTCGGGTTGTCGACGGTCGCGGACCTCTGGTCGGCACGCCCCGCGCGCTCGCTGCCCGGTGCGCTCTGGCGGCTCTACGCGTTGCGCGAGTGGGTGCGACGCACTCCGGAACAGGCCAGCCGTGAGTATGCCGCCGGCATCCGGTTCACCGACGTCGCCCACGCCGTCGCGGGGATCGCCGAACCGCCGCGCCCCGAGGAGATGCAGCGGGTGACCGACCAGATCCTCGCAGGCGTCTTCGAGGGTGACCTCGCCGTGGCGCTGGAGCGCGCGTCGGCCTTCTGCGCGGTCGTGGCTGCCGGGCGTGCGGAGATCGCCCATGATCGCGACGGGGCGGATCCTGGGGGGGCGAGCGACCTCACTCGAACCGCAGCGGCGATGCTCACGACCGGTGAGGACCTGCGCGCGTGCGCGAACCTCTGGCGGTCCGGCGACCTCGACTGAGCGCCTCGTGCGGTCACGCGGTGGCTCGTTCGGGAACGCATCTGGCGCGGACACGCGTTAGGGTCGTCTGTAGGTGCCGGACCGCGGCAGCCCCGGGTCCCAACATCAGCCGCTACGAGCGGCCACGCGCCGTGAGGCGCTCCCGGTCCGGCACCCACCTCCGCTTTCTCGAGCCGAACGACGGCATTCGGTTGTGGACATCCAGCCGCGCCCGTCGCCGCGGCCGTACCGTGAGTACGTGACGCCGGACCCATCACTGCACGACCACCAGCTCGAGACCGAGATCAGGCTCGTGGGCGACCTCGTGCTCGCGGCGTCGCAGAGCGAGCAGCACCTCACCGAGGAGCGCATCGACGAGGTCCTTGGGCTCGCGTCGCTCGACGACCACGACGGTGCCGGGGCGGCCGACGGAGCAGGCGCGGATGACGGATCCGTTGCCGGGGCGGGCGACGGCGCCGGCTGAGCCCGGCTACCCGGCATTCGCGGCTTGGCCCTAGCCTGTACCCACCGACTGGCCCCCTATCCGGAGACCGACCGTGGGCATCCGCCTCACCCCGCAGGACCCTCGCTTCTTCGACCTGTTCGCCGCCTCAGCGCGGCACCTCGTCGACGCTGCGGCGGAGCTGACCGCCCTCCTCGGTGCGTCCTCGGACGAGCGCGAGGTCATCCTCAAGCGGATGCACGAGATCGAGGCGTCAGCCGGTGAGGCGACCCACGAGATCATCCGCAAGGTCAACGGCTCGTTCGTGACGCCGTTCGACCGGGCCGACATGCACGGGCTGGCCGTCGCCCTGGGCGGCTGTGTCGGCCTCATCGAGGCGGCCGTCGACCTCATCGTCCTCTACCGCGTCGACGAGGTCCTCCCGCGCGTCGCGAAGCAGGTCGAGGTCATCGCACGGATGGCGGACGTCACCGCCGACGCCATGCCCAGGCTGCGGTCGATGAAGGACCTCACCGCCTACTGGGTCGAGGTCAACCGGCTCGAGAACCGCGCGAACAAGGCCTATCGGCGGATGCTCGCCGAGCTCTTCAACACCCCGGGCGCGGACCCGATCACCGTCATGAAGCACAAGGACATCATCGACGCGCTGGAGGCCGCCGCGAACGGCTTCGAGGAGGTCGCCGTCAAGGTCGAGGCGATCTCCGTCCGGGAGTCCTGACCGGGTGGACTGGCTGCCCGTCGCCCTCGTCGTCCTGCTGGCGATGGGCTTCACGTACACGAACGGCTTCCACGACGCGGCGAACGCGATCGCCACCTCGGTCTCGACGCGGGCACTGACCCCTCGCATCGCCCTCGCCCTCGCCGCCGTGATGAACCTGCTGGGCGGGTTCGCCGGCGTCCGGGTCGCCCAGACGATCGGCGACGACATCATCGAGGTGCCCATGGGGGCGCCCGGGGTCGCCGTGTGCGCCGCCGCCCTTCTCGGCGCGATCGGCTGGAACCTCGTCACGTGGTGGCGCGGCCTGCCCTCCTCGTCGTCGCACGCCCTCATCGGGGGCCTGTGCGGTGCCGCGCTCGCGGCCGGCGCCACCGTCAAGTGGGGCAGCATCCTCGACCGAGTTGTCGTGCCGATGGTGCTCTCGCCCTTCCTGGGCCTGGTCGGCGGCTTCCTCCTCATGACCGCGATCCTCTGGGGCTTTCGGCGGTCGGCCCCGGGGCCGACGGCGCGCGGCTTCCGCTACGCGCAGACCGTGTCGGCGGCCGCCATGGCGTTCGGTCACGGCATGCAGGATGCGGCGAAGACCGCCGGGGTCGTCGCCCTGACCCTCGTCGCCAGCGGCTACCGCTCGCCGGACGACCTCTCCATTCCGTGGTGGGTGATCACCATGTCGGCCGTGGTCCTCAGCCTCGGGACGTATGCCGGCGGGTGGCGCATCATGCGCACCCTCGGGCGTCGGATCATCGACCTGGACCCCCCGCACGGCTTCGCGGCCGAGACGACCGCGGCTGCCGTGCTCTACGCCGCAACCGCCACGGGAGCGCCGATCTCGACGACGCACGCGATCACTGCGGCGATCACCGGAGTGGGTGCGACGCGCTCCGCCAAGGCGGTCCGGTGGGGGGTCGCGCGGCAGATCGTCGCGGCGTGGGTGCTGACGTTCCCCGGGGCCGGAATCGCGGCAGCGGCGGCATACCTGCTGCTGTCACTCCTCGTCTGAGGGCGGGAGCGACGTCGACAGCTCGTCGCCCAGCCGGCCGTCCGCCACACCGGTGGCGAAGCCGACGCGCAGCCGCGCGAGGGACAGGAAGGCGCTCGAGCGCTCTGTGGCCGTTCCGGCGAGCGTGTCGCAGCAGCCACCGGCCATGGGCATTCCGGAGGCAACCTCCGCGTCGGTCAGGGCGTTGCCGGATGAGCACACCCCCGTCTCGGGAAGGACGAGCTGGACCTCGTCGGCCGCCTCGTCGTCGCCGGCAAGGTGCGCCACGACCGAGCGGACCTGCTCGTTGCCGGTCGTGATGAGGAAGGTCGGTGCGCGCCCGTAGGACTTCATGCCGACGACGAAGAACCCCGGCTCGGCGTCGTGGGCCAGCTCACGCCAGCCGTGCGGCGGGACCGAGCCGCACGAGTGGACGTCGGGGTCGACGAGCGGACCGATGGCTCGTGGTGCCTCGAGGCCGACGTCGAGGCCGAGCCGCAGCTCGGAGAGCATCGCGAGGTTCGGCCGGAACCCGGTCGCGCCGACGACGTTGTGGATGCCCTCGATGGTCCATTCGCCACCGGCCGTGTCCCCCACGACGTCGACGGTCTCGCCGTCGTCGTGGACACGAAGCTCCCTGGTCGCGAACCCGCTCACGAGCTCCACCTCGCCGGAGGCGACAAGCGCCTGCAGGTCCGAACCGAGGCGGCCGCGGTCGGGGAGCTCGTCTGCGGATGCGCCGCCGAACACCCGGCGGGCCGTGCTGCCGCGGATCGCCCACACGAGGCGGGTCTCGCGGTTCTCACGCGCCACCTGGGCAAGCGCCACGAGCGTGTTGGCGGCCGAGTGCCCCATGCCCACGACCAGGGTGGTGCGGCCGGCGAACCGTGGCCGGTCGGTGCCGAGGACATCGGGAAGTGGCCCCGCAAGGAGTCCGCCGGCCCGAGCAGCCTCCTCACCCAGCGCGGGGAGGCCTGAGCTGCCGAGCGGGTTCTGCTGCCCCCAGGTCCCCGAGGCGTCGATCACGGCGCGGGCCCGCACGTCCTCCACCGCTCCGTCCCGGCGCTGGACGCGGACGACGAAGGGCCGCGCCTCGCGGCCGATGCCGCGTGACCGGTCGAGACCCTCCCGGGACACCGCGACCACCCGCGTTCCGGTGCGCACCCGGTCGGCGAGGACCTCGGCCAGCGGAGTCAGGTACCGCATGACGATGTCCTCGCCCGTCGGAGAGCCGCGCTCCATGGGGACGGACCACCCGGTGGGGGCGAGAATCTTCTCCGCGGCGCTGTCGACGATGTAGCGCCACGGCGTGAACGTGCGGATGTGGCCCCACTGCGCCATGGCCGCCCCCACGGTGTCCCCCGCCTCGACGACGAGGAACGGCAGCCCGCGAGTGGTCAGATGCGCCGCGGCGGCCAGGCCGACCGGACCGGCTCCGACGACGACCACGGGCAGATCACCCGCGCTCGTCGACGAGGAAGCGGCGAGAGGTGCACGGACAGGCACGAGGAACTCCTTCGGGGGCTGCCGGAAGCGGTCGGTCGACCGCGGAAGCCGTGATTGATTCGATGGTCATCGAAGCACAACTTCGAGGCACATGGAAGTATTTCTTCGAAGAACATCGAAGAAGGAGTACGATGGAACAATGATGACGACCACCGCGGCCGCCCCCAGGGAACTCCCGTTGACGGTCCTGTCCGCCTGCTGCCAACCAGCCAGCACGCCCACGGTCGACGAGTCCGCCCACACGCTCGCGGCCCTGTTCAGGGCTCTCGCCGATCCGGCTCGCGTCACGATCATGGCGATGCTGCTCAACGCCGAGGAGGTCTGCGCCTGCGACCTCTCCGACGGCATCGGGAAGAGCGCGGCCACGGCGAGCCACCACCTGAAGATCCTCAAGGACAGTGGTCTCGTCGCCAGCGAGAGGCGGGGGACGTGGGTGTACTACCGGGCCGTTCCGGAGCGGGTCGCGGCGATCGCCGACGCCCTCGCCCCGGCGAAGCCGACCCCGCGGGGCCGTCAGGGAAGGAGCACGGCATGAGGAACTCCGACGTCCGTGAGGAGGTGCGGGCGCACTACGCCCGAGCCGCCGCGTCAGTGAAGGGCCCCATGGACCAGCAGGCAGCGAGCCGGCTCGACTCCCCCTCGTGCTGCGGCCCCACGACCGGGGCAGGATCCTCGTGTTGCGGTGGTGGGCTCGAGACGGCCGCGGCCTTCGGGGCGAGCCTCTACTCGGCGGGGGAGCAGGGGGAGCTGCCCGTTGGCGCGGTGACCGCAAGCCTCGGTTGCGGCAACCCCATGCTGGTCGCCGAGCTGCGCGAGGGCGAGACCGTCCTGGACCTCGGGTCCGGCGGTGGCATCGACGTGCTGCTGTCGGCCCGCCGGGTCGGCCCGCGCGGGTTCGTCTATGGCGTCGACATGACCGACGAGATGCTCGACCTCGCCCGGGCCAACGCCGCCGCGGCCGGGGTGGAGAACGTCGAGTTCGTCCGCGGTGTCATCGAGGACCTCCCGCTGCCGGATGCCGTCGTCGACGTCGTCATCTCGAACTGCGTCGTCAACCTCTCACCGGACAAGCCCGCCGTCCTGTCCGAGGTGTACCGGGTGCTGCGGCCGGGCGGCCGCATCGGGATCTCCGACGTGGTGGCCGAGGACCACCTGAGCCCGGAGGAACGGGCCGACCGCGGCTCCCACACCGGGTGCATCGCCGGCGCCCTGTCGCGGCGCGAGTACCTGGACGGCCTCGCAGCCGCCGGCTTCGTCGACGCCGACGTGCGGTTCACCCATGCGGCCGGCGACGGCATCCATGGCGCGCTCATCCGGGCCGTCAAGCCCGCTGCGTGACATCCGCGGAGGCGATCGACGGCTGGGCTGTGGACGCAGCGCGGTCCGCTCGCCCCCGCGGACGCGTGGGGCCCCGAGTGGGGATCAGCCGAAACGGCCCGAGATGTAGTCCTCGGTGCGCGGGTCGGCCGGGTTGCTGAAGATCTTCGTCGTCTCGGCGAACTCCACGAGATGGCCCGTGCGGTCGCCGTGGCCCTCCGCGGCCTCCGCGGTGAAGAAGGCCGTGCGGTCCGCGACCCGGGCCGCCTGCTGCATGTTGTGGGTGACGATGACGATGGTGTAGTCGGTGCGCAGGTCCATCATGAGGTCCTCGATGCGCGCCGTCGCGATCGGGTCGAGGGCCGAGCACGGCTCGTCCATGAGGATGACCTCGGGCTTGACCGCGATGGTGCGCGCGATGCAGAGCCGCTGCTGCTGACCTCCCGAGAGGCCGTAGGCGGACTGCTTGAGCTTGTCCTTGACCTCGTCCCACAGGGCGGCCGCCCGCAGGCTCTCCTCGACGACGTCGTCGAGGTTCGCGACCTTCATCCCGGTGACCTTGGGTCCGTAGGCGACGTTGTCGTAGATCGACTTGGGGAAGGGGTTCGGCTTCTGGAAGACCATGCCGATCCGGCGGCGCACCTCGATCGGGTCGACGTCCCGTCCGTAGATGTCCATGCCGTGGTAGGCGATGGTCCCCTCCACGCGCGTGCCGAGGATGAGGTCGTTCATCCGGTTCAGGGACCGCAGGACGGTCGACTTGCCGCAGCCCGACGGGCCGATCAGGGCGGTGATCTCGTGGACCCCGATGTCCATGGTCACCTCGTTGACCGCGCGGAAGTCGCCGTAGTAGAGGCTGACGTCCGTGCAGCTGAGGACGGCGCGAGGGGACTCGGAGAGGTCGAGGCGACCTGCGTCGATCGTCTCGGTCCGGCGCATCGGGATGGTGGCGGTGCTGTCCACGGTGGGCTCTCCTGGGATGTCGGTGGCCAGTGGGCTGGCGGAGTCAGTCATCGCGGGGCCGCGTACCTGTTGCGGATGACGATCGCCAGACCGTTCAGCGCGATGACGAGGACGAGCAGAAGGATGCTGGCGGCGGCGGCGAGCTGCTGGAACTCGGCCTGCGACCGGCTCGCCCAGTCGAAGATCTGGATCGGCATGGTGGTGAACCCGCTGAGCAACCCGTTGGGGTCGAACTTGACGAAGACCAGACCCCCGAGCAGGAGCAGTGGCGCCGCCTCGCCGATCGCCCGCGAGAGGGCGAGGATCGTGCCGGTGGCGATGCCGGGGACTGCGGCCGGCAGCGTCTGGCGCTGCAGGGTCTGCATCGGGCTGGCGCCGAGGGCGAGCGAGCCCTGGCGGATCTCCTGGGGCACGGCCCGCAGGGCCTCGCGGGTCGCGACGATGACGACCGGGAGGATGAGCAGCGCAAGAGCGATGCCTCCGGCGATGACCGTGTTGCGGGGGATCCCGATGGCGACCACGGCCGCCGCGGCGAGCATGCCGTAGATGATGGCGGGGACCGCGGCCAGGTTCTGCACGTTGAGCTCGACGACGTGCGCGAAGCGGCTCTTCCTCGACGCGAACTCCTCGAGGTATGCCGCAGCGGCGACACCGACGGGGATCGCGAGGAGCGCCGTGGTGCCGATGACCCAGGCGGACCCGAGGATCGCTGCCCTGGCACCGGCGGTCTCCGGGGCGATCTGGGACGTGTAGTTCGTGAAGAGCGCGGTGTCGATCCGCGCGCGTCCCTCGACGAAGGTGTTCACGATGAGGACGGCGAGGACGAGGAGGCCGAAGGCCAGGCACAGCCACAGCGCGACGAGGAAGGCCAGCGAGGTCATGCTCCTCTCCCCGTGTGCCCCCGTGGTCAGCGGCCGGGTGACCGAAGGTGTCTCGGCGGTGACGGCGGCCATCAGTAGATCTCCCGGAAGCGGTTGACGAGGCGGATGCTGATGAGGTTGACGACGAGGGTGACGGCGAACAGGGTGAGGCCCACGGCGAACAGGGTGTTGTACTGCAGCGACCCCTGCACGCTGTCCCCCAATGCTGCGGATGCGATGAAGCCGGTCATCGTCTGACCGCCCTCCAGCGGGTTCGTGACCATCTTGGCCTGGCTCCCCGCTGCCATCGCGACGATCATCGTCTCGCCGACGGCTCGGCTGAGGCCGAGGACGATGCGAGGCGGCGATGCCCGAGATGGCCGCCGGGAAGACGACCCGCAGCACGGTGCGCATCCGGTTGGCGCCGAGCCCGTAGGACGCCTCACGGAGGGCCCCTGGGACGGCAGACATGGCGTCCTCGGCGAGCGACGCCACCGTGGGGATGATCATCACCCCGAGGACCAGTCCCGCCGCGAGGACCGAGAACGTCTGGACCTCGATGCCGAGCCACCCGTTGAGGACGATCGGGCCGACGAACGCGACCGCGAAGAGGCCGTAGACGACCGACGGCACACCGGCAAGGAGCTCGAGGACCGGCTTGAACACCTTGCGAGTGCGGGGCGAGGCGTACTCCGAGAGGTAGATCGCGGCACCGAGGCCGATCGGGATGCACACCGACAGAGCGATGGCCGTCGTCCACAGGGTCCCGGTGATGAGCGGGAGCACGCCGTACGCCTGGTCGCTGAAGCGCGGTGTCCACGAGGTCCCGGTGAGGAAGTCGACGATGCTCACCTCGCGGAAGAACTGGATCGCGGGGAGGACGAGCGAGAGCACGATCCCCACGGTCGTCAGGATCGACACACCTGCCGCGGCGACGAGGAAGGCCGATACGCGAGCTTCTCGGCGCGACGAGGGCGGGAGGAGCGCAGGGACACGGTCGGCTGCGGGGACGGGCGCAGGCCCCTCGAGGTGGTCGAGGGGCCTGCGCCGGCGTTGAGTGTGGTCACGAGGAGGCGCTCCTGTGTCGGTTCTCCTGCCTCAGCCGAGCGCAGTGAGCTCGTCCTGCGAGGTCTTCTTCTGCTCCTCGCTCAACGGGATGAACTTGGCGGCCTCGGCGATCTTGGCCTCGTTCTCGACGTAGAAGCCGACGAACTCCTTGAGCGCGGGGTTCGATGCGTAGGCCTTCTTGTCGATGTAGATGAACAGCGGCCGGGAGAGGGGGGCGTAGGAGCCGTCACGCGCCGTCTCCGAGCTCGGTGCGACGCAGCCCTTCCCGCTGTCCACCTCGATGGCCTTGAGGGCGTCGGCGTTCTCCTCGAAGTAGGTGAAGCCGAAGTAGCCCAGCGCGTTCTTGTCGCCCGAGACGCCCTGGACGATGACGTTGTCGTCCTCGGACGGCTCGTAGTCGGTGCGGGACGCGCCCTCCTCGCCGTTGATCTCTGCCGTGAAGTAGTCGAAGGTGCCCGAGTCGGTGCCGGGGCCGTACAGCTTGACGTCGTCCGCGGGGAACGAGGGGTTGACCTGGTTCCAGGTGGTGACCTTGCCGGTGGCGGCGGGCTCCCAGAGCTTCTTGAGCTCGTCGACCGTGAGGCATTTCAGGAAGGCGTTGTCCTTGTGGGCGACGACCGTCAGGGCGTCGTTGGCGACGACGACCTCCTGGTACTCGATGCCCTTGGCATCACAGGCCGCCTTCTCCTCCTCCTTGATCGGACGCGAGGCGTTGGACATCTGGGTCTGTCCCTCGCAGAACTTCTTGAACCCACCGCCGGTGCCCGACGTGCCGACGGTGATGTTGACGCCGGTGTTCTCGCCCATGAACAGCTCCGCCGCCGCGGAGGTCAGGGGGCCCACGGTGCTGGAGCCGTCGGAGGAGATGGTGCCGCTGAGGGCGGCGCCGCCGGCTCCGGTGGCGGCGTCGGACTCGGCCTGCTGGCCCCCACAGGCGGACAGGGTGAGCGCGCCGGCGAGGGCGAGCGCGGCGGGGGCGCCGATACGCGAGATCTTCACGGATGTACCTCTCGGAGAACAGGGTCAAGGAGGCGGGCGACGCTGCCCGACGGCGCTGACGTTATGGATGCCGGGTGACGCGGCGACCCGCCGCGGGTGAACGCACCGTGAACGGCATCCGGCCATTCGTCGACCCGGCTGTCGCGCGAGTTGGGATCGAGGCGACGGCGGGAACGCTTCAGGGGAGGTGCCGCTCCACGGCGACGACGCGAGCCGCCTCACCGGTGCCGACGACGTGGCAGACGAGGGCCTCACCCTTGCCGAGCTTCTCGTCGCGGGCCTCGGCGAACTCCTCGACGACCTCCACCGCACCGGCCCGGTCGAGGTCGAGGCGCGGCGCCAGGTCGTCCATGAGCACGGGCAGCACCGGCCCGTGCGTGCACAGCAGGGATGGCTCACCTCGGTCGAGGAGCCGGCCCAGGTGCCGACGCGCACGCTCGGGCTCGGCCTCGAAACCCTCCTCCGACAGCCCCCGGCGGGTGTGGATCCGCAGACCGGCGGCGACGGCATACGGCTCGAGGGTGCACACGCACCGCGCGGAGGGCGAGCTCACGAGGCGGAGGACGCCGTAGGCCGCGAGCACCGGGCCGAGCTCCGCGGCGCGGCCGCGCCCGGCCGCGTCCAGCGGCCGCTTGCGGTCCTTGCCTCGCCACTCCCCTCGCGCCACCGCGTGCGCGTGCCGCACGAGGACGAGCGGCCAGGTGTCGAGCCGGTTGGTGTGCTGGAGGCGCACGAGGGCGAGGAGCTGGTCGCGGTCGCGGGCATAGTCGAGGCGTGCGTGCGCGCTGGGGACGTCGAGCCACACGAGCTCGTCGATCTCGTTGACGAGGTGCCCCTGGCCCCCGGTGACCTGGGCCGACCAGTACCGGACGACCTTGTCATCGGGGGTGCCGTCCCGGCCCAGCACCGTGTACCGCGCCTCGGGAAGCGAGGGACCGAGGCGCACGACGAGACCGGTCTCCTCCTCGGTCTCGCGGGCGGCCGCGACCGCCCAGTCCTCGCCGGGGTCGAGCTTGCCCTTGGACCACGACCAGTCGTCGTAGCGGGGGCGGTGGACCAGGGCGACCTCGAGCACCCCGTCGTCACGCACGCGCCAGGGGAGCGTGCCGGCAGCGGGGATCTTCACGCCGGCCCAGCCCTCCGCGCTGCCACGCGGGTCACCGACGTCGGGCCTTGCGGCGCCGCTTGGCGTGCATCTCGATGAGTGCGGCCTGGAGGTCGGCGAGCTCGGTGCCCTCGGCGTCGACGTGGTGGCGGATCCAGCGACCGTCACCACCGAGCTTCCAGTGCATGTACTCGTCGCTCATGCCGCGGTTCATGAGTGACTTCATGTCCGCGAGGTGGCGGGGGTCGCTGAGCCGCACGAGCGCCTCCACCCGGCGGTCGAGGTTGCGGTGCATCATGTCGGCGCTGCCGATGTAGACCTGCGGGTCACCGCCCCCGGCGAAGAGGAAGACGCGTGAGTGCTCGAGGAACCGGCCGAGGATGCAGCGCACCTCGATGTTCTCGGACAGCCCCTCGACGTTCGGGCGCAACGAGCAGATACCGCGGACCCACAGCTGGATGCGCACGCCGGCCTGCGAGGCGCGGTAGAGAGCGTCGATGAGCTGCTCGTCGACGATCGAGTTCATCTTCCAGGCGATGTGCCCGGTGCCGGGCTCCCGTTTCTCGTGCTCGATCTCGGCGTCGATGAGGTCGATGAGCCCGGAACGCACCGACCGCGGTGCGACGAGGAGACGCTTGAAGCGGCTGCGCGGAGCCACCCCGGACAGCTGGTTGAAGAGGCGGGTGAGGTCCTCGCAGACCTGCTCGTCGACGGTCAGCAGGCCGAGGTCCTCGTAGAGGCGGGCGGTCTTGGGGTTGTAGTTGCCGGTGCCGACGTGGCAGTAGCGGCGCAGCCCCTCCTCCTCCTGCCGGATGACGAGGCAGAGCTTGGCGTGGGTCTTCAGGCCGACGATCCCGTAGACGACGTGAACGCCCGCGTGCTCGAGCTTGCGGGCCCACGAGATGTTGTTCTGCTCGTCGAAGCGGGCCTTGATCTCGACGACGGCGAGCACCTGCTTGCCCGCCTCGGCGGCATCGATGAGGGCGTCGATGATCGGGCTGTCGCCACTCGTGCGGTAGAGCGTCTGCTTGATCGCGAGGACGCGCGGGTCGACGGCGGCCTGCTCGATGAACGCCTGCACCGACGTCGAGAACGAGTCATAGGGGTGCTGGAGGAGCACGTCCTGCTTGCGGATGGCGGCGAAGATGTCGCGCGCCTTGGCACTCTCGGTCGGGGCGAGATCGGAGTTGGTGCGTGCGACGAACGGCTCGAAGTGCAGCTCGGAGCGCTCGAGGTCGGCGATGACGTTGAGGGCCCTGAGGTCCAGGGGGGCCGGCAGCCGGTACACCTCCGACCCGGCGACCCCCAGCTCCCGGATGAGCAGGTCCAGGACGTGGGCGTCCATCGCCTCCTCGACCTCGAGGCGCACCGGCGGGCCGAAGCGCCGCCGCGTCAGCTCGCGCTCCAGCGCGGTGAGGAGGTTCTCGGCGTCGTCCTCCTCGACCTCCAGGTCCTCGTTGCGGGTGACCCGGAACGTGAAGTGCTCGCGCACCTCCATCCCGGGGAAGAGGTGGTCCAGGTGCGCGGAGATGACGTCCTCGAGAGGGACGAACCGGGTGTCGTACATGTCGGCCAGCGGTGACCGGTCCGGCCCGGCCTCCACGCGCAGCAGCCGGGGCAGCACGGGCGGCACCTTGACCCGCGCGAAGTGCTCCTTGCCGGTGCGCGGGTTGACGAGGACGACGGCGAGGTTGAGCGAGAGCCCGGAGATGTAGGGGAAGGGGTGCGCGGGGTCGACGGCGAGTGGCGTGAGGACCGGGAACAGCGTGTCGGTGAAGACACCGCCGAGGCGCGCGTGCTCGTCGTCGGAGAGCTCGTCCCACCGGACGATGGTGATGCCCTCGGACTCCAGGGCCGGCCGCACCTGGTCGCGGTAGACCCGGGCCTGCATCGAGAGCAGCTCGTGGCCGACGAGCGAGATCTGCTCGAGGACCTCGCGCGGCTCGAGGCCGGAGGCCGAGCGCACCGCGATGCCCGTGGCGATGCGCCGCTTGAGGCCGGCGACCCGGACCATGAAGAACTCGTCGAGGTTCGAGGTGAAGATCGCGAGGTAGCGGCAGCGCTCGAGCAGCGGGACGTTCTCGTCCGCCGCCAGCTGCAGGACGCGCTCGTTGAACTGGAGCCACGAGATCTCCCGGTCGAGGAAGCGCTCCGGCGGCAGCGCCAGGGCCTCGTCGAGGGCGTGGACCAGGCCCGAGGACCGCACGAAGCGCCCGTTGGAGGCCCTGGGCTGGTGCGAGCGCGTCTCCGTCGCCGCCGCGCTCGCGATCGACACCTCACTGACGATGCTCCCCTCGGCTGCCGCGTCCGCGGCGGTGTCGCGGGCAGAGGTCGTCTCCTGGAGCTCCACTCCGGTATCTGCCGTCATGGGACAAGTGTGTCAGGTGCCGGCGCGGGTGTACTGCCCGTCGACCGCCACGTCGACGAACCCGAGCCGCTCGTAGGTCCGTCGGGCGGCGGCGTTGTCACCGTCGACGTAGAGCTCCACCTCCGCAAGGCCCCGGCGGGCCAGGTGGGCCAGCCCCAGCCGGGTCAGCGGTCCGCCCAGCCCTCGACCCTGGTATGCCGGGTGCACACCCACGACATACACCTCCCCGGTCCCGCTTCTCGCTGCGCTCGAACCGGAACCGTGGGCCCGCCCGGCCCCCGCCTCCCCCACTTCGTCTGTCAGATCGCGGCGAAACGCCGCCCCGGCGGCGTTTCGCCTGCGATCTGACAGACGAGGTCGGGGGGCAGCCGGCTCGACCTTGGTCCAGTGGAAGGCGACGACCCGGCCGGTGTCGTCGTCCTCGACGAGGAGGAAGCCGGCGGGGTCGAACCAGGGCTGCGCCATCCGCTCGTGCAGGTCCTCGAGCGTGAGCCGGCCCTGCTCGGGGTGAGTCGCGAAGGCGGCGGCGTTGAGGGCCACCCACGTCTCGTCGTCCCTGCCCGGCTCGAAGACGCGCACCGAGAATCCCTCCGGGAGGACCGGGTCGACGGCATCGGCCGCCGTGAGGGGTCGGGCCATCCGGTAGAGGCTCCTCGTCATCACCAGCCCTGCCGACCGGGCGAGCGCATCGGCGGAGGGCAGCATGCCGTGCGCCCAGACGCTGTGCGCGCCGTCGGCGAGGACTGCGTCGAGCAACGCCCGACCGTGTCCCTGCCGCCGGTGGAGAGGGTCGACGACGAGCTCAGCCACGGCGGCGGCGGCCCCGGCGGCGGCAGTCCCTGCACCGGCGACCTGCGCGTACCCGACGACGGTGCCGTCCCCGGCATACCGAAGGATGTGGACGACGCCCTCGCGAGCCGGCCCCACGGCGAGGCGGAAGGCCTCCGAGATCGCTCCCACACCGTCGGCGAGCTCGGCCCGAGCGAAGAGGTCGTGCAGGAGCCCAGCCGTGGCCGGGTCGACGTCCGGGACGCGCGCGGTGCGCGCCACCTCAGGACTCGATCTCGGAGAAGGACTCGGCGACCTCGGGGACGAAGCGGTAGCCGACGTTGCGCACGGTCCCGATGAGCACCTCGTAGTCCGTGCCCAGCTTGGCGCGGAGCCGCCGCACGTGGACGTCGACGGTCCGGGTGCCGCCGAAGTAGTCGTAGCCCCAGACCTCCTGGAGCAGCTGGGACCGGGTGAAGACGCGGCCCGGGTGCTGTGCGAGGTACTTGAGGAGCTCGAACTCCTTGTAGGTGAGGTCGAGGATCCGCCCGCGCAGGCGCACGGAGTAGGTCGCCTCGTCGATGACGAGCGCTCCCGCCGTGATGGGTCCTCCCTCGTCGACCGCCGACTCCACCGTGCGCCCGAGCGCCAGCCGCAGCCGTGCCTCCACCTCGGCCGGGCCCGCGGTGTCGAGGAGTACGTCGTCGACGCCCCAGTCGCTCGTGATGCCGGCCAGCCCCCCTTCGGTGACGACGATCATCAGCGGCGAGGAGATGCCCGTCGTGCAGATGACCCGGCACAGCGACTTGGCCATGGCGAGCTCCCGGCGGGCGTCGACGACGACGACGTCCGCTTGCGGGGCGTCGACGAGGGCGGACGCCTCGGCGGGAAGGATGCGAACATGGTGGGACAGCAACCCGAGCGCCGGGACGACCTCGGCGCTGGGCGCCAAGGTGTTCGTGAGCAGGAGGAGTTGGGCCATCGCCCATCAGGATAGGTGGTCATGCAGGTGAGCCAGCAGGACGAGCACGGGGCTGAGACGGTCACGGTCCGCTACTGGGCGGGTGCCCGGGCGGCCGCCGGGGTCGACGGCGAGACGGTTCTCGGGGTGCGGACGGTCGGCGACCTCGTGGGTCACCTCGTGTCGTCGCGGCCCGCGCTCGGACCCGTGATCCCCGTCTGCTCGGTGCTCGTCGACGGCCGTGCGAGCAGCGGGGACGACCCCGTGCCCGCCGGTGCGGTGGTCGAGGTGCTGCCTCCCTTCGCCGGCGGATGATGGCAGGATGCCGCGCGTGGACGACCAGCGGACCGACGTGAACCCCGGCGCCGCCGGGGTCGACGGAGAGCCGAACGTCCCCGAGACGCGGGCCGCACGGCGGGCTCGTCGCGACGCCGTCCTCCGCAGGCCGGTCCTTCCGGCGCTCGCGACCGTGCGCCGCCCGCTGGCCGTGGCCGTCACCGTCGTGCTGGCCGCCCTCCTCGTCCTCGCCCTGCTCGCCGACCCCGTGCTGCTGGCCGCCGGACTCGCCTGGTCCGGGATCGTCGTGGCCTGGGGATGGCCCGCGCTGCACGGCTCCTCGAGCCGGTTCGGGTCCTCCTTGGCGATCGGCGTCGCCGCGGTGCTGGCCCCTGTCGCAGCGGCACTGCCTGCGAACGAGCCGTTCCTGCGCCTCGTGCCGGTCGCGCTGGTCCTCGCCCTCCTCGTGATGTTCGGCCACCAGATGGTGCGACGCGACGGGCGGCCGCGGCTCACCGAGTCCATCGCCGTGACGTCGCTCGGCATCGCCGTCGTCGCGCTGGGCACCACCTGGATGCCGCTCTCGCGTGAGCACCGTGCCAGCGAGGTCGCCATCGCCGGTTTTGCCGGAATCGCCGTATCCGCCCTGGCCGACCTGGCCGCCGGCTCCACCCGGGCACGGCCATGGATGCTGCCGCTCGCGATGCTGTTCGGGGGTGTCGGCTCGGTCATCGCGGCGGCCGTCCTCGGGGTGCCCGACCTGGCTCCGGCGGCCCTCGTCGGCTTCCTCTGCGGCGCCGTCTCCCACGCCACCCGCCGGATGCTCAGCGTGCTGCCGGCCATCGCCTCGATGCGGGCCCAGCTGTCCTCGGCGGCGGCAGGGCTGCTCGTGCCCGGAGTGGTCGCGTACAGCCTCGCGCTGGGGATCGTCGGCTGAGCGCACTGACGTCGGGCCCTGGCATGGCCCCTCGGCGGCGGCCCGGTCAGCCACCGCATGGCGAACGGCTCAGTAGACGATGGCGCGAGCTCCCGGTGCCATGACCTCTTCGACGAAGGCGGCGGCACCCCGGATGGTGACACCCGCCAGAACGTCGTCCTCGGTGATGCCGCGTCGCGCCGCGCACTGCGCACAGACGGTGACCCGGGCCCCCTCGAGGACTGTGTCCCGTAGGTCTGCCAACGGCACGGCATACGGCAGCTCGACGCCCTCTGCCCCACCCGGGAGCATGGTGCGGGTCGCGTCGCCGGTGAGCCACAGGCTCACCTCCACGTCGGCGGCGAGGGCCGCCGCGGCGACGGTGAACGCCTGGTTGAGCCGCTCGAGCGCCTCCGTGCCGCAGGTGACCTTGACGACGAGGGAGGCCGGGCCGGGGTCCATAGACTCCAGCGTATGGTCTTCCACCTCGACACCTCCCTGCACGACGAGCTCGCCCCGCTGGCGTGGCTCGTCGGGCGCTGGGAGGGCGCCGGTCTCGTGGGCTACCCGACGATCGAGGGGCAGCGCTTCGGGCAGGAGATCGTCTGCCGGCACGACGGCCGCCCGTTCCTCGAGTGGCGTTCTCGCACATGGCTCCTCGACGAGGAGGGTCACCAGGTGCGGCCCCTGGCGACCGAGCTCGGCTTCTGGCGCCCGGTTCCGGTGCACGACGACGGCTCGAACGTGGAGTTCCTCCTCACCCACCCCACCGGGGTGGTGGAGATGTATGCCGGGGTCGCCCAGCCCGCGAAGGTCGAGGTCCGCACGGACGGCGTGATGCGCAGCCCCTTCGCCAAGGAGTACAGCGCCGCGCACCGCATGTACGGCTACGTCAACAGCAACCTCATGTGGGTGATGGACATGGCGGCCGTCGGGCAGCCGCTCCAGTCACACGTGTCGGCGGAGCTCAAGCGCGTCGAGTGAGGCTCGGCGGAAGGGTCAGGGGGTGACGAAGACGTCGCCGTACTCGTCCATCGTGTCGGTGCGCAGGGCCTCGCCCAGCTCCGCCATCGCCGACTCGTCGACGATGTCGATGGACGCGCCGCCGGACGTGGTGCCGAAGCCTGAGAAGGGCGCCGTGGCGAAGACGACGTCCCCGGCTCGGATGTCCCGCAGCGAGAGGGCGTAGTCACGCATCGCGCCGATGCTGAGGTCCTGGTCGACGACGAGGTTCTCGGTCGCGGCGTCGGTGAACTTGGCCACCGTGAGGGGGTTGGTGACCGTCTCGCCGCTGATGGCCTTCAGGAGCAGGGCCTTGATGAAGGCCAGCTGGCGCCGCCCGCGGGAGATGTCTCCCTCGCTGAGGGTGTAGCGCTCACGGACGAAGGCCAGGGCCTCCTCCCCGTCGAGCTCGTTCCACCCCTCCTGGATGACCACCGGGCCGCCGTTGCCGGAGCCGTCGCTGCCCTCCTCGGCGTACACGCGGACGCCGCCGACGGCATCCGTCATCTTCTCGAAGCCGTCGAAGTCGGTCCGCGCCACGTGGTGGATGCGGACCTTGAGGAGGTTCTCCATCGTCTGGACGAGGAGCGGCTCCCCGCCGAAGGCGTACGAGGCGTTGATCTTGTTCTTGCCGTGACCCGGGATGTCGACGTAGAGGTCGCGGGGGAAGTGGATCATCTGGATCGAGCTGGGGTCCTCCGGGACGTGGATGAGCACGATGACGTCGGACCGCCCGCCCTCCCCGTCGCCCCGGTTGTCCGCCCCGACGACGAGGAAGTTCGTGCCTGTCCCCGTCTCGGCGACCGGTTGGCCGTCGGGAGCCGTGACCGGCGGACGGTTCTCCGGCAGCAGCGGCTCCTGGGTGATGTTGTCGCTCACCGTGTAGCCGAGGTAGCCGACGAAGCCGGCGATGGCGACGACGACCACCAGCACCATCACCCCGAGGGCGAGAAGTGCGCGCTTCACCCCGCTGCGGTCCGATCGCCGCTCGCGCCGAGTGCGATCGGTCTCCGGCTCGTCGTCCTGAGGGGACCGCATACCCGCCTCGAGCGCATCCAAACCCTGCCCATTCACCGGGCCAGTGTAGGTGCGGGCGCTGGCGACCCGGCCACCTCCGCATACATTGGGGTCATGAGCGACCTCGGGGAGCGGTTGCGTGCGCGGGGCAAGCGCCTCACGTCGCAGCGTGAGCGTGTCCTCGCCGCGGTCGGCGCGCTCGGTCATGCCACCCCTGACGAGATCGTCGACGCGGTCGCGGGTGACGGCGGTGGCAGTGTGCCGTCGTCCACCGTGTACCGAGCGCTCGACGCCCTGTCCGAGCTCGGCCTCGTCGGGCACACGCACGTGGACCACCGGGCCCCGAGCTACCACCTGGCCGAGCACGCCACCCACCTGCACGTCGTGTGCCGGGGGTGCGGGTGGGTCGGCGAGGCCCCGCTCAGCACGGCGGACGAGCTCGTCGCACGGCTCGACGAGTCGCTCGGGTTCGCCTCGGACGTCTCCCACGCCGCCGTGCACGGGCTGTGCCGCACCTGCCGGGAGACCGTGTCATGACCACGTCGACGACGACCTCTCCGCTGCTCGGGCGCCCCGGCGCCGTGGAGGGCGAGGGCGCGGATGCCGGGGTGGCGGCGCACTACGGCGACCCCTCCCGTGAGCAGCGGCTCCTCGCCGAGGGGCTCGCGGCGGTGGACCTCTCGCACCGCGGCGTCGTCACGGTCACCGGTCCTGACCGGCTGTCCTGGCTGCACTCGATGACCACCCAGCAGCTGGCGGGGCTCGGGCCGCGGCAGTCGAGGGAGTCGCTCGTCCTGTCGCCGAAGGGTCACGTGGAGCACGCGCTGCACCTCGTCGACGACGGCGAGACGACATGGATCACCGTCGAGCCCGGCACCGCGCCGGCGCTCGTCGGGTGGCTGGACTCGATGCGCTTCATGCTGCGCGTCGAGGTCGCCGACGTCACGCCGGAGTGGGCCGTGCTCGGCGAGCCGGTGGCGGCGGAGTCCGCCTCCGGGGAGCCGCTGGGGTGGGTCGACCCCTGGCCGGCGCTCGTGGGCGACACGACGGCATACGGCCGGATCGAGGACCACCCGGGCACCGGCCGCTCCTGGCGCGAGCTGCTCGTCCCGCGGGACCGGCTGGCGGCCGCCGTCGGCGACCGACCGCTCGTGGGCACCTGGGCCGCGGAGGCGCTGCGGGTCGCCGCGTGGCGACCGAGGCTGGGGTTCGAGACCGACCACCGCACGATCCCTCACGAGGTGGACTGGCTGCGCACGGCCGTGCACCTGCACAAGGGGTGCTACCGCGGTCAGGAGACGATCGCGCGGGTCCACAACCTAGGTCGTCCGCCGCGCCGTCTGGTGTTCCTGCACCTCGACGGGTCCGGCCACGTGCTGCCCGAGCCCGGGACGTCCGTCGTGCACGGCGACAGGGAGATCGGTCGGCTCACGTCGGTGGCCCGGCACTACGAGGACGGCCCGGTCGCCCTGGCTGTCGTGAAGCGGTCGGTGCCCGAGGACGTCGAATTTCTCGTGGGCGGGATCTCGGCGGCGCAGACCGTCGTCGTGAGCGGGTGAGCGCCGCAGATCCTGTGCGATGCCCGGGGGACCCGCTGCCATCATGGGCGCATGGCACCAGCACCGACCACGCCGTCGGCCGGCTCGACCGGCACCCTCATCACCGTCGCACCGACCGGCGCGGAGCACGCCAAGGCTGACCTGCCGCAGCTGCCGACGACCATCGAGGAGCTCGTCGACACGGCCCGACGCTGCGAGGCCGCGGGCGCCGCGCTCATCCACCTGCACATCCGGGACGACGACCACGCCCCGACGCTCGACCCCGGGCGGTTGCGGGCCGCGGTGGATGCCGTGCGCTCGGAGACCGACCTCGTCGTCCAGCTCTCGACCGGCGGGTCGGTGCACGACCCCCTGGAGGCGCGGCTCACCGTCCTGGCCGCGGACCCCGACTCGTGCTCACTGACGTGTGGCACGACGAACTTCGGCGACGACGTCTTCCTCAACCCGTGGCGGTTCATGAGCGACCTCTACGTGCAGGCGCAGGAGCGCGAGGTGGTTCCGGAGTTCGAGCTCTTCGACCTCGGTCACGTGCACGCCCTTCGGCGGCTGCTGGACACGCACGGTCTCCCTTTCGGCGGACGGGTTCACGTCGACTTCGTCACCGGAGTCCCGGGCGGGATGCCGGCCACGACAGCCGCGCTCATGGCCGGCGTCTCGATGCTGCCGGCAGAGGTGACGTCGTGGTCCGCGACGGGGATCGGCCGCGGTCACCTGCCGATCATGGCGGCGGCGCTCTCGGCCGGTGGGCACCTTCGGGTCGGCATGGAGGACAACGTGATGTTCGCGAGAGGGCGGGTCGTGGAGCACAACGAGGATCTGGTGTGCCGGGCAGCCGAGCTCGCCACCCTCATGCAGCGTCCGCCGCTGACGACGGGGGAGGCCCGGGCGCTCCTCGGGGTGAGGGAGCGACGGGGGCGCTGAGCTCACGAGGCGCGCGTTCGGAGGGCGAGGGCCTGATGACGCCCAGGAGCCCGCACCCGTGCGAAGCGGCGACGTCCGGGGCGTGGACGGCATCCGTGCCTGGCGACGCAGCGGCGCATAATGGGCTGTTATGGGAACTGTGCGCAGTGCTTTTGGGTTTCCGGCGGTCGTGAACGAGAAGGCGGCGCGCGTCGTCGCGGGCGGAGTCGCACTGCTGGCCGGCACGGCGCTGGTGACCGGTTGGCTGTGGCTGAGTGCCGTGCTGGCCGTGGGTTTCGGCTTGAGGGTGGCGGCCGGTCCCCGGTTCAGCCCGCTGGGTCGCCTCGCGAGCCGGGTCGTGGCACCGCGGCTCGGACGGCCGAGAATGGTGCCGGGACCGCCCAAGCGCTTCGCGCAGACGGTCGGCCTGGTGCTGACGCTCGCTGCGACCGCGTTCCTCGTCGCGGGCTCCCCGCTCGTCACCGCGGCCCTGCTCGCGGTGCTCCTCGCCTTCGCGACGCTGGAGTCGGTGGTCGGGTTCTGCGCCGGGTGCTGGGTCTTCGCCCAGCTCATGCGGGTAGGCCTCATCCCGGCGGACGTCTGCGCCGCGTGTGCGGACATCTCGCTGCGCCAGAGCGGGGCGGGCTCGGCCCTCACGACCTGACAGATGTGCTTGTCGAGCCCTCATGAATGCTCCCTGCCAGTGAGCAAACCTCAGTTCGCCCACCACCAGCGAGCACACCCCCGTCTGCCCACCACCCATGAGCAAACCTCGGTTCGCCTCGTCAGGTGAAGCAATGGACCCCGGTGCTCGCTCAGGGTGAGCACACCTCGGTTTGCTCTCCTGGGGTGAGCATTCAGTAGTGCTCGGCACTGCGTATCCCTCCGGGGCGGGCGGCGCTCGCGGGCGTTCCACCCGCTGTTCGAGAAGGGCTCAGCGCCACTGTGAGCACCCTCACGCTTGCTGCAGTTTGCGTTTTGCTAACTAGAGCAAGCATAATCGAGTCGTGAGCAGGAACCCGCTGAACGACCTGGGCAGCAGCCTCGGCGACTACCTGCGCGAGCAGCGCCAGGGCGCCAAGCTGTCGCTTCGTCAGCTGTCCGAGCTCGCCGGGGTGTCCAACCCCTACCTGTCCCAGATCGAGCGCGGACTCAAGCGCCCGAGCGCGGAGATCCTCCAGCAGCTCGCCAAGGGCCTCGAGGTCTCCGCCGAGAGCCTCTACGTCCGGGCCGGCATCCTCGACGCCGAGGTGGCCCCCCCGACCGACTCACCCGACGTCCGACGCGCCATCGCGGCGGACCCGGCGCTCACCACGCGCCAGAAGAAGACCCTCCTCGACATCTACGAGTCCTTCGTCGAGGACACCCCACGGCAATGACGCCGACCACGACCGCCCGCCCCACCCAGAAGGAGATTCACATGCCCGTCATCGAGGACCTCAGGAAGACCGTCGACACCACCCCGTTCTTCGCCGTGGTCGGCGCCACCGACCTCGCGGTCGAGAAGGTGCGCGACGCCCGTGTCCGCGCCAGGAAGACTCGCGAGGAGATCGCCATCGACCTCGCCCCGGCCACCGTCCAGGCCCGCGCCAGCAAGGTCGCGGACTCGGTCAAGGAGATCCCGGCCGTCGCGCTGAACCAGACGATCGTCGTCGGCGGCAAGGTCGCCGAGGGCTACGACGAGCTCGCCGCCCGCGGCAAGAGCCTCGTCACCCGCATCCGCAACCAGAAGGCCACCCAGGACCTCGTCGCCCAGGCCGAGGTCACCGTCGCCCAGGCCAAGGGTGCCGTCACCTCGGCGCGCCGGGCAGCGGCCGACATCGAGCGGTCCGCCAAGGCGACCATCACCACCGGTCGCAAGGAGGCCGCGAAGGTCACGACCGTCCTCGGCCAGACCGTCGCCGAGGAGACCAAGGTCGCCGAGACCGAGGTCAAGAAGTCGGCCCAGCGCACCCGCACCGCGGCCAAGCGCACGACGACGACGACGAAGAACGCGTCCAAGCGGGCCACCTCGTCCGCCAAGGCCGCGACGACCAGCGCTCGCAAGACCGCTGCCGCCGCCGAGAAGGCCGTCGAGAAGGCCGCCGAGAAGGTCGGCGACTGACCCCACCACCTCGTGTCGGCCCCGGCCGACCCGACCGTCACCGGGCCCCCTTCCCGGTGGCACCCCCCGCAACCGGGGCCGGCGCGTCCGGCCCCGGTTGTCGGCGTCCCGCCCCCTTTCCGGCGTCCGCGCTCAGGCGGGTCCTGGGGCAGAGGCGCTTTCGCGGGGATGCCGTCCGCTGGGCGGCCGCCGCTAGGCTCCGCTGCGTGCCTCCGCCGCCCACGAAGCTCGCGACTCCACCTCGAGCCACTCCTCCCGCGCTCGCCGAGGCCCCGGTCCTCGCGCACGTGATCCGTGGTGACGTGGTCGAGTCCGCGCACCGCGGCAGCATCGCCGTCACCGCGCCCGACGGCACCCTTTCTCACGGCTGGGGCGCCCCCGACGACCCGGTCTTCCCACGGTCCTCGAACAAGCCGCTCCAAGCGGTCGCCATGCTCCGCGCCGGCCTCCGGCTCCCGCCCCACCAGCTCGCCGTCGCCTGCGCGAGCCACTCGGCCGAGCCGTTCCACCTCCAGGCCGTGCGCGACATGCTCGGGGCCGCCGGCCTGACCGAGACCGACCTCCAGAACACCCCCGACCTGCCCTACGACCCGGACGAGCGGGACGTGTGGGTCGCAGCAGGTCGCACCGCCCGTCCGCTCGCCCAGAACTGCTCGGGCAAGCACGCCGCCATGCTGGCGACGTGCCGCCTCAACGGCTGGGACCTCAGCACCTACCGCGAGCACGACCACCCCCTCCAGCGCCTCGTCGCGGAGACGATCGCCGACCTGGCCGGCGAGGCGGTCACGGCCACGGCCGTCGACGGCTGCGGCGCGCCGGTCGTCGCCATCTCGCTCACCGGTCTGGCTCGCGCCTTCGGGAGGTTGGTTACCGCCCAGCCCGGGACCCCCGAGGCGCAGGTCACCGCCGCCATCCGATCGCACCCGGACCACCTCGGCGGCACCCGCCGGGACGTCACCGCCCTCGTCCGCGGCACCGAGGGGCTCATCGCCAAGGACGGCGCCGAAGGCGTCCACGCCGTCGGCCTGGCCGACGGTCGCGGTGTCGCGCTCAAGGTCGCCGACGGCTCCCAGCGGGCCCGCCCCGTCGTCCTCGCGGCCGTACTCCGCCACCTCGGGGTGGTGTCCCGCGCCTACGAGCGCCTCGAGGATGCGCCGGTCCTCGGCCACGGGGCCCCGGTCGGCCGGATCGTCGCGGTCGGGATCACGCCGTGACCAAGGCCGACTGCAGGTGAGGGCCGTCCTCCAGCGGGTGACCCGGGCGTCGGTGACCGTGGACGGCGAGGTCGTCGCCGAGCTCACCCGCCCGGGTCTCGTCGCCCTCGTCGGGGTCAGCCACGAGGACGGCCCCGAGCAGGTCGCGACGATGTCCCGGAAGATCGCCGACCTGCGCATCCTCCGCGACGAGCGCTCGGTCGCCGACGAGGGTGCTCCGGTTCTCGTCGTCAGCCAGTTCACGCTCTATGCGGACACCCGCAAGGGCCGCCGGCCCTCGTGGAACGCGGCCGCTCCCGGACCCGTGGCCGAACCGGTCGTCGACCAGGTCGTGCACGCCTTGCGCGCCCGGGGCATCGAGGTGGCCACCGGCCGCTTCGGCGCGCACATGGAGGTCGAGCTCGTCAATGACGGCCCCGTGACGATCGTCCTCGACGTCTGACGCCTACGCTCTACTCATGCAGACCCTCTCGACCCTCCAGGGCTGGATCGTCTTCGCGCTCTCCGTCGTGGCCCTCGGGGTCGAGGTCTACGCGTTCGTCGACTGCGTCCGCCGCCGTCCCGACGCCTTCCCCGCGGCCGGCAAGCGGACGAAGTCGTTCTGGCTCATCGTCACCGTCATCGCGATGCTCCTCGGCATCGTCTCGCTCGGGGGGCTGCCCGGCCTCCTCGCGATCGTCGCGGTCATCGCGGCCGGCGTCTACCTCGCCGACGTCAAGCCGGCCCTCGACCAGGTCATGGGCCGGGGGGGCGGCCGCACCGACGGGCCCTACGGCCCCTGGTGAGGCGCCACGGCATCCCCGGCGACGCTCAGCTCGCGGAGCCGCCAGCGTAGGGGGACGGTCGATGCCGGTCCGGTTGCTGGGCCGCCGGCGCCTACCCTGTGATGTGTGCTGACCAGGTGGCGCAGTCGCGCGCGGGACCGGGCGGTGAGCCTGTCCATGGTGGCGCTCGTCGCCTCGCTCTCGGCGGCTCTGGGGCTCGGGCTCAGCTCCTGGGTCCCACAGGTCCTCGACAGGGACATCGGGCTGGCGGACCTGGAGCCGGGCCTGCTCGAGGTGTCCCAAGGGGTGCGCGGCGCCCAGTCCCTCGGGGCCGGGCTGTCGGTGGCGCTCTACGACTCGGGCTTCCGCCTCTCCCGGGGGAGCACGGTGCTCGCCGACACGGTGACTCGTGGCGCCCCCGTCACCGCGGTGCACGGGGAGCTCGTCGATGTCGAGGGTGGTGAGGTGCGCGAGGAGGTCGCCTCCGAGCTCCCGCACGTCCGGATCGACGCGGTACGTCGCGTCGAGGACGTCGTGCTCTACAGCGGGGTCGTGCACGACGGCGAGACCAGCCTTCCGCTGCGGATCGAGTTCGAGCCCATCGACGGTCGGATCCGGATGGACGCCGCCGTCCCCGGGGCGGACGCGGTCGCCATCCACCTGGACTGGAGGCCCGCCACGACGGGCATCGCCCCCGCGCTGCCCGAGCGCAACCTGCGCGAGCGGGCCTACTGGGTCGACCCGACGGTCGTCGAGCAGCCGGCCTTCACCTGGGTGCTGGGGACCGACGTGTCCATCGGTCCCGTCCAGGTGCCGCGGGCGGTGGACCTGCGGCAGGACGGGCGGATCGCGGTGCACGTGTGGGCTCCGCGGGGCGTGGTGACCGTCACGGACACCCCCCGCGAGCCGTGACACACTCGGAGTCATGAGCAGCGAACAGGCCACGGCTCGCCCCCAGCGCGTCGCCATGGTCACGGTGCACACCTCACCGCTCGCCCAGCCCGGCTCGGGTGACGCAGGCGGCATGAACGTCTACGTCCTCGAGGTCGCCCGCCAGCTCGCGGGGCGTGGCGTCGCTGTCGACCTCTTCACCCGCACGACGAGCGCGTCACAGCCCGCCGCCGTGGAGGTGGAGCCGGGTGTCGTCGTCCGGCACGTTCCGGCCGGCCCCTATGAGGGGCTCTCGAAGGAGGACCTTCCCGGTCAGCTCTGCGCCTTCGCGGCCGGGATGATGCGGGTGGCCGCCCACGCGCCGCCCGGCTACTACGACCTCGTCCACTCCCACTACTGGCTCTCGGGACAGGTGGGCTGGCTCGCGTCGGACCGCTGGGGCGTGCCCCTGGTGCACACGATGCACACGATGGCGCGGGTCAAGAACCTCCATCTCGCCGACGGCGACCTCCCCGAGCCGGTCGGCCGCGAGATCGGCGAGGCCCAGGTGGTCGAGGCCGCCGACCGCCTCGTCGCGAACACCGAGCGCGAGGCGAGCGAGCTCGTCGAGCTCTACGGCGCCGACCCGGCACGGGTCGCGGTCGCGGAGCCAGGCGTCGACCTCACGACCTTCCGCCCCGGCTCACGGTTCGAGGCGCGCGCGGTCCTGGGCCTGCCGTCGGATGCCGCCGTCCTCCTCTTCGTCGGCCGGATCCAGCCACTCAAGGGCCCCGACGTCGTCGTTCGGGCCGCGGCGGAGATCGTCCGGCGCTGCCCCGACCTGCGCAACCGGCTCGTCGTCGGCATCCTCGGTGGGGCGAGCGGCACGGCTGTGCGCAACCCGATGGGACTGGAGGAGCTCGCCGATCGGCTCGGCATCCGTGACCTCGTCCGTATCGTGCCGCCGGTCGACCGGACGACGCTGGCGCAGTGGTACCGCGGTGCCGACGTCGTGGCGGTGCCGTCGCACAGCGAGTCCTTCGGGCTCGTCGCCGTCGAGGCGCAGGCCTGCGGCACACCCGTCGTCGCGGCGAACGTCGGCGGGTTGCCGACGGCGGTCGGCCCTGTCGGGATCCTCGTCGACGGGCACGACACCGCCGACTGGGCGACGGCTCTCGGTGGCGTGCTCCTCGACCCGGAGCGACGGGCCGGCCTGTCACGGGCCTCTGCTGAACACGCGTCAGGATTCGGCTGGTCACGCACCGCAGATCGGCTCGCCGAGGTGTACGCCGACGCGATGGCCCGCCCGCGCGAGGCGTCGATCCACGACGCGGAGACGCTGACCGGCATCCCGACAGCGGTCATTCCGTGACCGACCGGTCCACGCTGACCGGCACGGTGGAGCGGTACCTGCGCGACTCGGGGCACGACTGGGAACCCGGTTCGCGGGAGGACGAGTTCGTCGTCACGCTGCCGGGCGACAAGAAGCTCAAGACGGTGGCCTCGCTCGTCGCCTCCGACAGCGCCCTGTCGGTGTCCGCGTTCGTCATCCGCAACCCCGACGAGAACCACGACGAGGTCTACCGTTTCCTCCTGCGCCGCAACCTGCGCCTCCCCGGTCTCGCGTATGCCGTGGACCGGGCGGGCGACGTGTACGTCACCGGCCGGGTCCCCGCGGCCGGGGTGGACGAGCAGCTCATCGACCAGCTGCTCGGCGTGGTCCTCAGCGCGGCCGACGAGCCGTTCAACGAGCTGCTCGTCATGGGGTTCCTGTCCTCGATGCGCAAGGAGTGGGAGTGGCGCGTCTCGCGCGGGGAGAGCCTGCGCAACCTCGAGGCGTTCCGCACGATCCTCGCCCGCCCCGGTGACCCGCCGCCCGGCGAATGACGCTCGCTAGGCTGACGACATGACGGCATACACCCTCATCCTCCTGCGCCACGGCGAGTCCGACTGGAACCAGAAGAACCTCTTCACCGGCTGGGTCGACGTGGATCTCACCGAGAAGGGGCGGGCGGAGGCCGTCCGGGGTGGGGAGCTCATGCGCGAAGCCGGGCTGCTGCCGGACGTCGTCCACACCTCGGTGCTCCGGCGTGCCATCAGCACGGCGAACATCGCCCTCGACACCTGCGACCGACACTGGATCCCGGTTCGGCGCAGCTGGCGCCTCAACGAGCGTCACTACGGCGCCCTCCAGGGCCTCGACAAGGCGGCCACCAGGGAGAAGTACGGCGACGAGCAGTTCATGCTGTGGCGGCGCAGCTTCGACACACCGCCGCCACCGATCGAGGTCGGCTCGGACTTCGACCAGAGCGGCGACCCCCGCTACGCCGGAACGGAGGTCCCGCTCACCGAGTGCCTCGCCGACGTCATCCCGCGGATGATGCCTTACTGGGAGAACGATATCCGGGCGGACCTCATCGAGGGCCACACGGTGCTCGTGACGGCTCACGGCAACTCCATGCGCGCCCTCGTCAAGCATCTCGACGGCATCAGCGACGAGGACATCGCCGGCCTGAACATCCCCACCGGGATGCCGCTCGTCTACCGGCTCGGAAGCGACTTCATGCCCACCGGGCCCAGCGAGTACCTCGACCCCGAGGCCGCCGCGGCGGCGGCCTCGGTTGTCGCGAACCAGGGCCGCTGAGTCGTCCGACCGGGCTCAGGACCACAGGTCGAGCAGGGGGCGCGGCCCGGCCGGGACGCCGTCGAACAACGTGTTCCCGGCGGCATCGCGGGTGACGACCCGGAAGGCGACGCCTTCGCCGGCGTTCCTGACGGGCACCACCGCGGCGGCCCTGCCCTTGGTCGCCACCACCTCGGAGACCGGGTAGGCGCTCTGGCTCGTCCCGAGCATCTGGACGCCGGCGGCTCCCGGCGCCACCACGAGGTAGCGCGCCATCCCCGGGCGCAGGTCCGAGACGCGCTCCACGATGGGTTCGTTCGCGTGCTCGGCGAGCAGCACGACGGCTGGGCGCAGCACGACCGTGCCTCCCTCCGCCCGTCCGTCGTCGGTGGCGGCGACGGAGCTGAGGACCGCTCCCTCCGGTGTCACCGTGCGCAGGGCGACCACGCGGCCGTCGCCGTCGGTTGCCGAGATCGCCGTGGCGTCGAGGATGCTGCCGCTGACGGGCGAGTCGGCGACGACCTCGGTGCGCAGCCGCGCGGCGGGGATGCCGGTGGCCCTCTGGACCCAGGCGTGGACCGCCCGGGTGAACGCGACGGGGGCGACGTCGACGACCTCCCGGCCGAGCCACAGCGGGTCGGTGGTCACGGGCGGGCCGTCGAACCCCGCCACGCGGATCCGCATGGCGGCCGACACGGGGTCCCGGAGGACGGTCGCGGCCACCCCCTCCGTCAGAGGCAGCTCGACCCAGTCGCGCTCGATCGTGCCGGCCGGAGTGGGCCGGACGAGCCGGGAGAACGACGCCGACCGCACGGTGGGCCGGCTCAGCACGACGAGGCTGGATGCCGACCGGCCGAGTCCGCGGAAGCCCTGCGGCAGGCTGAGGGCCACGACGTCCCTGACCCCCTCGATGGTGGTCAGCGTGAGCGGGGCGTCCTCGAGCGTTCGGGCATCGGCGCCACGGGGGCCGTGCCAGACCCGCAGGTCGCTGCCCGCCGACAGCCGGTAGTCCAGGGCGACGGCCACGACGAGGCGGCGGTCGCCCACGTCGTCCGCCCACAGCAGCCGCGACCCGCTCGCCGTGCGGGCGATGACGAGCGCCTGGACGCCGAGGTCGCTCGCCAGCGCACCACGCGGGTGCCAGGTGCTCGTGCCGGACCAGCTCGGGTCGTCGCGGTCGGGCCGTGTCGAGGCCGCCGAAGCGGCGACGGGGCCCGCCGCCTCGTCGCGCTGGAGCAACCAGGCGCCGCCGCCGGCCAGGACGGCCGCCCCAGCGCCGGCAACGAGCAGCGAGCGGCGCCGGACCACGCGGCTGCGCTCCGAGACCAGGGCGGCGGGGTCCGGGGGGTCGGAGGCCCCCCGGAGGAGAACCTCGACGGCCTCCGCGACGTCGCGCTCCAGAGCCCACTGAGCCGGAGGGAGGCCGCTCGCGTTCCGGGCGGCGTCGTGCGCGGCGGCAAGTCGGGCGTGCAGCGAGGCTGCGGCGTCCCGAACGGACCCGACCGGAGCGCCCACCGACCGGGCGACGTCCTCCGGCGCCAACCCCCATACCGCGCGGCCCGCCACCACGGCACGCTCGAGCGGGGACGCCGTCCGCAACACCGTGACGAGGGTGTCGACCACGGCGTCCGCCTGCTCGTCCGCGTCTTCACCGGACGGGGGTGGGTCGGTCCCCTCAGGCGAGGAGCCACCACGGCCTGACCGGCCGGGCCGTGGTGTCGTCGTCGCGCCGACGGCCGCGGTCAGCACGGTGCTCCGGGCCATCGCACCGGGCACGCCCTCCTTGAGGGCCTCCCGCCATCTCTGGTGCAGGTCGGCGAGGGCGTCGGCGGTGACCCCGCGGGCGCGCTCCGGGTCGAGCGTGACGAGGAGTGCCGCCGACTCGAGGTCCGGCCAGCACGCGACGACGAACTCCCGGAAGTCGTCCTCGACAGTGAGGGTCACACCTCAAGTCTCACACCGGTCGGTGCGAGGGCCTACACGTGTGACAGCCGCTCGACGCCGTGCCCGGCGCCGCGACGGGTCAGCGCAGGGCGGTGGCGTCGTCCTCGGCGTCCTCGTGGCTGCCCTCGCTCTCGGGGTCGATACTCGCCGGTGACCAGCCAGACCACCCGATGGGCCACGCTCACCGCGTGGTCGGCGAAGCGCTCGTAGTAGCGGGCGAGCAGCACCACGTCCACCGCCGCCTCCGTGCCGTGCTTCCAGGGGCCGCCGGTCACCGCGGCGACGAGCTCACGGTGGAGGTCGTCCATCGCGTCGTCGTCGCGCTCGACCTGCTGGGCGGCCACGACGTCACGGGCTGCGATGACCGATCCCGCCTTCTCGACGAGGCGCTCGGCGACCTGGCCCATCTGGAGGATGGTTCCCCGCAGCTCAGCAGGGACCGCGGACTCCGGGTAGCGAAGGCGCGCCACCTTGGCGACGTGGCGGGCGAGGTCACCCATCCGCTCGATGTCGTTGCTCATCCGCATGCTCGTGACGATGACGCGCAGGTCGGTGGCGACCGGCTGCTGGCGAGCGAGGAGGTCGAACGACATGCAGGTCGAGCTGGGCCCGGCGCGCGTCGATCTCGGCGTCGGCGGCGATGACGGAGTCCGCGAGGTGGATGTCGGCGTCGAGCAGGGCCGTCGTCGCACGAGTCATCGCCGAGGACGCCAGGCGCGTCATCTCGACGAGGGTCTGGGCGACCCGCTCGAGCTCCTCGTGGAAGGCCTTGCGCATCACGGGGTTCCTCCGGTGGTGGTCGGTTCGGGAGGCGGGCGGCCCACCCGCTCGCCGCACTGTGGCACCCGGGTGTGAACCGGAGGCGCCCCCGAGGTGAACTTCTGGAGGATGCCGTCCGGTGCCTCCACGCCGCCCGGTCGCTGGTGACGAGGGCCGTACCCTGAACCTCGTGGACCCGACGCTCGCGGCAACCCTCGGCGGGGCCGTCGGCCTCGTCATCGGGGCGGTGGCCGTGGTCGCGTCGCGGTGGTCCGAGCGCAGTGGGCAGGAGCCGGAGCCGGAGGAGCCGCCGCTGCCCCGGGGTGTCGGCGACGTGCTCTCGGTGCTGAGCTCCATCGCGGTCGTCGTCGACGCCAGCGACGCGGTCGTCAACACCTCCGCTTCGGCGGTGAGCTACGGCCTCGTGAGGCACGGCGAGCTCGTCCACCACGAGCTGCGTCACCTCGCCCGGCAGGTGAGGCGCGACGGCCTGATCCGCGAGGCCGAGCTCGACCTGACCCGTGGGCCACACGCCGAGGCGAGTGTCGTCATGCGGGTGCGGGTGGCCCCGCTGGCCGTCTCGCACGTCCTCATCCTCGCGGAGGACCACACCGCGGCACGGCGGGTCGAGGAGGTCCGCCGCGACTTCGTCGCCAACGTCAGCCACGAGCTCAAGACCCCGGTGGGCGGCATCTCCCTGCTTGCCGAGGCGGTGCTCGACGCCAAGGACGACCCTGAGGCGGTGGAACGCTTCGCGCAGCGCATCCTCGTCGAGTCCACGCGCCTCACCCGGCTCGTGCAGGAGATCGTCGACCTCTCCCGTCTCCAGGTCGCCGACACCCTCCACGAGCCGGATCTCGTGGACGTCGGCGCCGTCGTCACCGAGGCGGTCGACCGGGTCCGGGTCGCGGCCGAGGCACGCACCATCGACCTCACTGTCGTGGCGGAGGACGGGCTGCGGGTGTTCGGCGACCGTGAGCTCCTCACGACGGCGGTGACGAACCTCGTGACGAACGCGGTGAGCTACAGCGAGGACGGCACGCGGGTGGGCATCGGCGCCCGCCGGGCCGGGGATGCGGTCCACGTCACCGTGACGGACCAGGGTGAGGGCATCCCCGCCGGGGAGCAGGAGCGCATCTTCGAGCGGTTCTACCGGGTCGACGCTGCCCGCTCCCGGGCCACCGGTGGCACGGGCCTCGGCCTGGCGATCGTCAAGCACATCGCGAACAACCACGGTGGGGAGGTGAGCGTCTGGAGCCAGGAGGGTCGTGGGTCCACGTTCACCATGACCTTGCCCGCGGCGGCCGTCCGGCCGCGCGTGGACGACGACGCCGACCGGTCGACCGCGACATCCGAGGAGGAGCGAGCACTGCATGACGCGCATCCTGATCGTTGAGGACGAGGTGTCGTTCTCGGACCCCCTGTCCTACCTGCTCAGCAAGGAGGGCTACGAGGTGTCCGTCGCGGAGAACGGCCACGACGCCCTCGTCGACTTCGACTCCGCGGGTGCCGACCTCGTGCTGCTCGACCTCATGCTCCCGGGGCTCTCCGGCGTCGACGTCTGCCGGGCCCTGCGGCAGCGGTCCAACGTGCCGGTCATCATGCTGACGGCCAAGGACAGCGAGATCGACAAGGTCGTCGGCCTCGAGCTCGGAGCCGACGACTACGTCACCAAGCCCTACTCCTCGCGTGAGCTCCTGGCCCGCATCAAGGCCGTCCTGCGCCGACGCGCCGAGCCGGAGGAGCTGGTCCCGACGACCCTCGAGGCGGGACCGGTCCGCATGGACGTCGAGCGCCATGTCGTGACGGTGCGCGGGGAGCGGGCCTCCCTTCCGCTCAAGGAGTTCGAGCTGCTCGAGGTGCTGCTGCGCAACACCGGGCGGGTGCTGACCCGGATGCAGCTCATCGACCGGGTGTGGGGCAGCGACTACGTCGGCGACACCAAGACCCTCGACGTGCACATCAAGCGGCTGAGGGCGAAGGTCGAGCCGGATCCGGCGAGTCCGGCGCACATCCTCACCGTGCGCGGCCTGGGCTACAAGTTCGACGCCTGACACCGCGGCGGCTGAGGCACGGGCCGGCTCAGCCGGTCGGGGTCGCGAGCTGCTCGTAGTACCCGACGGGTGCGAGCACCGGGACGGTGACGACGTTCTGGCCGGCCTCCGGCGTGCTGACGACGAGCTGGACGTTGTCGCCCGGTGCCCCGGGGATCGACTCGATCGGGACCTCGGACAAGGCGTCACCCGAGCCCGCCGGCACGGTGACGTTGGCCGGGGCCGAGGCACCCTCGACCGCGAAGGACACCTCGACGGCGGACGGGCTCGAGTTGACGGCCTGGCCGATGACGACCCCGGGCCCGTCGGCACCCGCCCCGACGATGGCCAGACCGCGCAGCTCGAGGCCGTCCATCGACAGGCTGACGCCGTCGGCGGGCGGGTAGTCGTACTCGGTCTGGACGGGGGAGAAGACCGCGCATCCTGACGCGATGAGGCCGACAGCGGCGAGGGCGGTGGCGCGCAGGACGGGGGCAGCTCGGGTCGTCACGAGGGCAAGGATATCCATGCCCCGCCGTTCCGCCGGGCAGACGGACGGAACCGGCCGCGAACCGCCGTGCACCCGGCCCGCCGCGCGCGCGAAGCACGCCGGGCGGCATCCTGTCAAGACCCGATGTCCCCTTCGCGCAACCCGATTCGCCCGGCTGACCTGCACAAACGCGAAAGGAACCATTTTCGGCGACGCGCCGTCGCGTGGTATTCTGGTCCTCGCGAAAGGGGCCAACAACACATGGTTTTCAAGGTCGGCGAAACGGTCGTGTACCCGCATCACGGGGCGGCACGCATCGAGGAGATCAAGACCCGCACGATCCGCGGAGAGGAGAAGCTCTACCTCAAGCTCAAGGTCGCCCAAGGCGACCTCGTCATCGAGGTACCCGCCGAGAACTGTGACCTCGTCGGGGTGCGCGACGTCGTGTCGAAGGAAGGCCTGGACAAGGTGTTCGAGGTGCTCCGCACCCCGTTCGCCGAGGAGCCGACCAACTGGTCGCGCCGCTTCAAGGCGAACCTCGAGAAGCTCGCCTCCGGCGACGTCATCAAGGTCGCCGAGGTCGTGCGCGACCTGTGGCGCCGAGACAAGGACCGCGGCCTGTCCGCCGGCGAGAAGCGCATGCTCGCCAAGGCACGCCAGATCCTCGTCTCCGAGCTCGCGCTCGCGGAGAAGACCGACGAGGAGAAGGCCGAGACGATCCTCGACGAGGTCCTCGCGTCCTGACCCGGGCCTGCGCCCGACTGCCGTGACCGACGCCGACGCTGCCCCGGGCAGCGTCGGCGTCGTCGTCGTCGCGGCGGGGTCGGGCGCCCGACTCGCCGCAGGTCTTCCCAAGGCGTTCGTCCGGCTCCGCGGGCGGCCGCTCCTGGGGTATGCCGTGGACACCGTGGCGCGGCTGACATCGCTCCGGTCGGTCGTCGTCGTCGCCCCTCCCGACCACGCGACCCCGGACGACGAGGCCGACGCCCTGTGGGCGGGGATCCGGCTGCCGCCCGGTGCCGTCGTCGTCCCGGGGGGCGCCCAGCGCTCCGACTCCGTGGCCGCCGGGCTCGCGGCGGTCGACCCGGCGTGCGACGTCGTCCTCGTCCACGACGCCGCCCGTTGCCTGGCTCCGTTGGAGGTGTTCGACCGGGTCGTCGAGGCGGTCCGCTCCGGGGCCGCGGGCGCGGTGCCCGGTCTCCCCGTCGTCGACACCGTCAAGACCGTCGATGTGTCGGGGATGATCACGGGGACGCCGGACCGCTCGACGCTGCGAGCCGTCCAGACCCCGCAGGCGTTCCGGCGGGAGGTGCTCGTCGCGGCATACGCCAGCGGCCTGCACGCGACCGACGACGCAGCCCTCGTCGAACGCTGCGGTCACAACGTCGTCGTCGTGCAGGGCGACCCGCGCGCCCTCAAGGTGACGACACTCGCCGACCTCGAGCACGCCGACCGCCTGCTCGCCGCCCGTGCCGCCCCGACCGCCGAGAGCCCGTGACCTAACCTCTGCTGAGACGCCGGAGTCCGCCCGGACCAGCCCGGCCGCACGAACGGAGAGCGCGTGTCCCACCTGCCACGCGTCGGCATCGGGGTCGACGTCCACGCCTTCGCCGCCGAGGGCTCCCCCCGTGCGCTGTGGGTGGGCGGGCTGCTCTGGCCGGGGGAGCGCGGCCTCGAGGGACACTCCGACGCCGACGTCGCCGCGCACGCCGCGTGCGACGCGCTCTTCTCGGCGGCAGGCATCGGTGACCTCGGAGCCCACTTCGGCGCCTCGCGGCCCGAGCTCGCGGGTGCGTCCGGCGTCACCCTGCTGCGCGAGGCGGCGCGGCTCGTCCGCGAAGCGGGCTTCGACATCGGCAACGTCTCGGTCCAGGTGGTCGGCAACGGGCCGAAGGTCGGCACCCGTCGTGACGAGGCCGAGACGGTGCTCGCGGAGGCCGTGGGTGCCCGGGTGTCGGTCAGCGGCACCACGACCGACGGGCTGGGCCTGACCGGCCGTGGTGAAGGGATCGCCGCAGTCGCCACGGCACTCGTCGTGGCGCACGACGACTGACCGGCTCCTCGCTTGCCTCCCCCCGGTGCCGCGCCGGCGCTAGCCTGACGCCGTCGACGGAGCCCGCCCGGTGCGCCGCCTGCTGTCCGTCCGCCGAACGAGGAGGAGACCGTTGCCCCAGACCGTCCAGGGAGTCATCGCCCGCGCGAAGGGGGCGCCGGTCGAGATCGTCGACATCGTCGTGCCGGACCCCGGTCCGGGTGAGGCCGTCGTGCGGGTCGACGCCTGCGGCGTCTGCCACACCGACCTCCACTACCGCGAGGGCGGCATCAACGACGACTTTCCCTTCCTCCTCGGGCACGAGGCCGCCGGGACGGTCGAGGCGGTCGGACCCGGTGTCACGGACGTCGTTCCCGGCGACTACGTCGTCCTCAACTGGCGCGCGGTGTGCGGCCGGTGCCGCGCCTGTCTCCGGGGCCGGCCGTGGTACTGCTTCGCCACGCACAATGCGACGCAGCGGATGACGCTGACCGACGGCACGGAGCTGACGCCTGCGCTCGGCATCGGCGCGTTCGTGGAGAAGACCCTCGTGGCCGCCGGTCAGTGCACCAAGGTCGACGCCGACGCCGATGCGGCGGCGGTCGGGCTCCTCGGTTGTGGCGTCATGGCGGGCTTCGGAGCCGCCGTGAACACCGGCGGGGTGGCGCGGGGTGACTCGGTCGCGGTCATCGGGTGCGGAGGGGTCGGCAACGCGGCCGTCGCCGGCGCACGGATCGTCGGCGCGACGACGATCATCGCCGTGGACGTGGACGACCGGAAGCTCGAGGCGGCGAAGGGCTTCGGGGCCACCCACACCGTCAACTCGTCGACCGAGGACCCGGTCGAGGCGATCCGCGCGCTGACCGGTGGCCACGGTGCGGACGTCGTCATCGAGGCGGTGGGACGCCCGGAGACCTACGAGCAGGCCTTCTACGCGCGCGACCTCGCCGGCACGGTGGTCCTCGTCGGCGTGCCGACCCCCGACCAGATGATCACGCTGCCCCTGCTCGACGTGTTCGGTCGGGGCGGCGCCCTGAAGTCGAGCTGGTACGGCGACTGCCTGCCGTCACGCGACTTCCCGATGCTCGTCGACCTCTACCGCCAGGGCCGGTTCGACCTCGGCGCGTTCGTCACCGAACGGATCGGCATCGGTGACGTCGAGGAGGCGTTCGACAAGATGCACCAGGGCGACGTCCTGCGGTCCGTCGTCGTCATGGAGGGCGGTCGGTGACGGCCGGGACCGGTGACGGGATGCCGGTGCCCACCTCGCGGGCCGGCGTCCGTGTGCAGCGGGTGGTCACCTCCGGGGTGTTCGAGCTCGACGAGGGGTCGTGGGAGGTCGACAACAACGTCTGGGTGGTCGGCGACGACTCGGAGTGCCTCGTCGTCGACGCCGCCCACGACGCGCAGGCGGTCCTTGCGGCCGTCGGCGGCCGCCGCGTCGTCGCCGTCGTCTGCACCCACGCGCACAACGACCACGTCAACGCGGTCAGCGAGGTGGTGGCCGGGACGGGCGCCACGGCATACCTCCATCCCGACGACCGTGTGCTGTGGGACCAGACGCAGCCGGTCCCGCCGGGCGGGGAGCTGTCGGACGGACAGGTGTTCACGGTCGGCGACGTCGAGCTCACCGTCCTGCACACCCCTGGGCACGCCCCGGGGGCCTGCTGCCTGCACGCACCGGCGCTCGGCGTGCTCTTCAGCGGCGACACGCTCTTCCGGGGCGGTCCCGGGGCGACCGGCCGGTCGTTCAGCGACTTCCCGACGATCGTCGAGTCGATCCGGACCCGGTTGCTCACGCTGCCGCCCGAGACGGTGGTGCTGACCGGGCACGGTGACTCCACGACGATCGGCGACGAGGCACCGCACCTCCAGGAGTGGCTCGACCGCGGCCACTGACGGCCTCCGCGCACCCCCCGCCTCCCCGACTTCGTCTGTCACGGTGCCGCCGACACGCGGCGATCGCCGCGTGTCGGCGGCAACCGGACAGACGAAGTCGGGCACACGGGGTGAGGTGATCCGGCCGGTAGCCTTGGGCGGGTGACCCTCAGGCTGTTCGACTCCATGTCCCGCGAGCTGCGAGACTTCATCCCCGTCGTGCCAGGCAAGGCGGGGATCTACATCTGTGGGCTCACCACCCAGGCGCCTCCGCACCTCGGGCACGTCCGGTTCGCAGTCGCGTTCGACGTGCTGCGCCGCTGGATGACCCGCGGCCACGGGCTCGACGTGACCCTCATCCGCAACGTCACCGACATCGACGACAAGATCCTCGCGAAGTCGGCTGCCGCCGGAGAGCCGTGGTTCGCCGTGTCCTACCGCAACGAGGTCGAGACGGCGGCCGCGCTCACCGCGCTCGGGGTGCTGCCGCCGACCTACGAGCCGCGCGCCACCGGCCATGTTCCCGAGATGTTGACGCTCATGGAGACCCTTGTCGAGAAGGGTCACGCGTATGCCGCGGCGGACGGGAGCGGCGACGTCTACTTCGACGTGCGCAGCTGGCCGGCATACGGCGAGCTGACCCACCAGAGGGTCGACGACATGGTCGACGCCGAGGACGCCGACCCGCGGGGCAAGCGCGACCCCCGGGACTTCGCGTTGTGGAAGGGGCACAAGCCCGACGAGCCCGAGACCGCGGCGTGGCCGACGTCGTTCGGCCCCGGGCGGCCCGGCTGGCACCTCGAGTGCTCGGCGATGGCGCGCAAGTACCTCGGGGACACCTTCGACATCCACGGTGGCGGCGTGGACCTGCGGTTCCCGCACCACGAGAACGAGCAGGCCCAGTCGCGCGCTGCCGGACTCGGTTTCGCGAACTACTGGCTCCACAACGCCTGGGTGACCTTGGGCGGCGAGAAGATGAGCAAGTCGCTCGGCAACTCGCTGCGCGTGAGCGAGGTGCTCAAGGAGCACCGCGCCCTCGCCGTCCGGTACTACCTCACCGCCGCCCACTACCGGTCGACGATCGAGTTCCACGAGGGGTCGATCGAGGAGTCGGCGACGGCGGTGGAGCGCATCGAGGGCTTCCTCCGCCGCGCCCTGCCGGACGAGGTCACCGCGGTGCCGACCGGTGACGAGCTCCTCCCCGACGACTTCCGCGAGGCCATGGACGACGACCTCGGCGTCTCCGGCGCGCTCGCGGTGGTCCACGAGGCCGTGCGGTCGGGCAACATCTCACTCGACGACGGTGACCACGAGGACGCCGTGGCCACCGCCCGGACGGTCGTCGCGATGACCGACGTGCTCGGGGTCAACCCCCTGGACCCGGCATGGGAGGCCGGCGACTCCACCACCACGGACGCCCTCTCGAGCCTCGACGCCCTGGTCCGCGGTCGGATCGCCGCGAGGGCCCAGGCACGGTCCTCGCGCGACTACGACACCGCCGACGCCATCCGGGACGAGCTCGCTGCGGCGGGTATTGCGGTGGAGGACACTGCAGCCGGCGCTCGATGGTCCCTCGTCCGCGGGCGGGGTGAGTGACGTGGCCGGCAACTCGCAGCGTCGGGGCGCCGTGCGCAAGGGCGGGAAGAAGGGCCCCACCGTCGGGTCCGGCGGCCAGCGTCGTCGTGGCCTCGAAGGCAAGGGCCCCACGCCGAAGGCGACGGACCGTCCCAAGCCACAAGGCCCACAAGGCCGCCGCCAGGAGTGGGGGCGGTGGGGCCGGTCGTGGCCAGTCGGGCCGCACGAGCACCCGCCGCACCAAGGCCAGCAGCGAGATGGTGGCCGGCCGCAACGCGGTCGTCGAGGCGCTCCGGGCGGATGTCCCCGTGACGACGATGTACGTCGCCGGCCGGATCGACTCGGACGACCGGGTCCGCGAGGCGCTCAGGATCGCGACCGAACGGGGCGTTCCGGTGCTCGAGACCCCGCGCGGCGAGCTCGACCGGCTCACCGACGGCGCCGTCCACCAGGGGCTCGCGCTCCAGGTGCCGCCCTACGAGTACGCCCACCCCAGCGACCTCGTCGACCCGGAGATGCCCGGCATCCCGCTCGTCGTCGCACTCGACGGCATCACCGACCCCCGGAACCTCGGCGCGATCGTGCGATCCGTTGCGGCCTTCGGCGGCCACGGCGTCGTCGTGCCCGGCCGACGATCGGCGGGCATGACGGCTTCGGCCTGGAAGACCTCGGCGGGCGCCGCCGCGCGCATCCCGGTCGCCCAGGCCACCAACCTCACCCGGGCGCTCGAGGACTTCCGCAGGGCCGGCTTCTTCGTCATCGGGCTCGACATGGACGGCGATGTCGAGCTGCCCGACCTGGACCTCGCGTCCGAGCCGCTCGTCGTCGTCGTCGGCTCGGAGGGCAAGGGTCTCTCCCGCCTGGTCCGCGAGACGTGCGACCAGATCGTCTCGATCCCGATGTCCTCGGCGGTGGAGTCCCTCAACGCCGGTATCGCGACCGGTGTGACGCTCTACGAGGTCGCCCGCCGCCGCCGCCCTCGCTGACCTGCCTCCGAGCGGGCTTGCCGCTCCGGGCGTGGACGGTCGACCCCGCCGACCCTCTGTGCGAGGATCGTCGCCGCCGGGCAGACCGGCGCCGGGGGTGCAGCCCCTGACGATCGTCGAGAGAGGGAGCACATGTCCGACTACGGTTCGACCCCCCCGCCACCGCCGCCTCCGCCGCCCGGCTCGGGTGGCGGCGACGACAACGTCCCGCCGCCCCCCGGGTCCGGCGAGGGCGGCTACGGCGGCGGCTACGGTGCGCCACCGCCCCCCGGCGGTGGCATGGGTGGCGGTCCGGTCGACCACCCGAGGGGGATGACGGTCCTCATCCTCGGCATCCTGTCGCTCGTCTGCTGCTCGCCGCTGGGCATCGTCGCGTTCGTCATGGGCAACAACGCGCTCAAGGAGATCGACGCGCAGCCGGGTCGCTACGGCAACCGGCAGATCGTCCAGATCGGCCGCATCCTCGGCATCATCGGCATGGTGCTGCTCGCCCTGACCATCATCTGGCTCGTCTTCCTCGGCGGTCTCGCCGCGGTGTCGGACTCCTCGACGATGTGACGTGACGCAGCTCCACGAGGCGGTGCGTACCGACCGGGTGACCGGCCGGTGGCACCGCCTCGTGCGTCCTGCGGCGGTGGGTGCCGTCGTGGCGGCGGGAACGGCATACGTCGCCGCGGTCGACCCGAACGAGCCGGGCCACTACCCGCTGTGCCCGACCTACGCGCTCGCCGGTATCTACTGCCCGGGCTGCGGGATGCTGCGGGCGACACACGCCCTCCTGCACCTCGACCTCGCGGGCGCGCTCGCGCGCAACCCGCTCGTCCTGCCGCTGTATGCCGCGCTGCTCCTGATCTTCGTCGCCTGGGTTCGCGCGGCGTGGACCGGCCGTCCCCTGCGCTGGGACCCACCGACGTGGATGCCGTGGGTCCTCGCCGCCGCGTTCGTCGCCGTGGTCGTCGTGCGCAACGTCCCCGGCTGGACCTGGGCCTCACCCGCCTGATCCGGGGCCCCACGCGGTGGTGGCCGGTTCAGCCCTTCGGGACCACGACGACCGTGGAGTGCACCGCCTTGTCGCCCAGCGTCTGCTTGTCGGGGTCCCACAGCATCCAGAGGTAGGCCAGGTAGAACACCTGGTTGACGATGCCGCTGACGAGGTCGCGGAGGAAACACATCCACGCGCCGATGGGACGACCGGTCTTCTCGTCGAGAAGTCTGAGGCCGATGACCTGCTTGCCCACGCTCTGGCCGGTGCGGCCCATCCGGAACACCCGGTTCCAGAGCCAGATCGCGAAGGACACCAGGGCCCCCAGGGCGATGAGGAGTCCGCCGACCACCGCGAGCCCCGCGTCACCGCCCGTCGCCGTGCCGTTCCCGAACTCGTCGTACGTGACGTTCGTCGGGGCTGCCGCGATGAGGACCCCGATCCCGATGAACGTGGGGATGAGCCCGAGGAGGGTGAGGCCGACGTCGATGAGGTTGCCGAGCAGGCGCGGGCCGAAGTCGGCGACGCGGCCGAAGTTCTGCTCCACGTAGCCGATCGAGCCGGGATGCATCGGCCGGCCACCGGCGTAGCCCGGGGCTGGGGCGTATCCACCGTACGGGTTCCCCTGCCCGACCTGTGTGTATGCCGGTGGCGCACCATAGCCGTACCCGCCCCGCTGCTCCACCGGGACCCAGGGCTGCCTCGGGTCGAATCCCGTGGGTGGACCGGAGGGGTAGGTCGGGCCCGACGGCGGTGGAGCCGACGGGGGTGGCGGGGGAGGGGCTGCCGAGGGGGAAGGAGTGGCAGGCGGGGGCTGCTCCTCCTCGCGTGGCGGGTCGGTGGGTCCCTGCGGCTGGTCGGTCATGTCTCCCCCTGGGGGCGTGGTGGGGCTTCCTTCTCGATCCTAGGGCTGGGCGTTCGGGCCCGCGACGACGGGCAGCTCACGGGTGTCCACGCCGAGCACCGACTGCTCGTCCGGCTTCCCGGGGAGCACCGACGCGACGTAGTCGTCGATCGCCTCCTCGATGGGGATGTCGTGGCGCGCTCGCTCGGCGAGGTACCACCGGTGCTCCAGCACCTCGTGGAACAGCTCCGCAGGCTCGAGCTTGGCGACGAGCCCACGGGGCACCCGCCGGGTCACGGGCTCGTAGATCCTCGTCAGCCACTCGTGCGCGACGATCTCCTCGTCCTCGCCCTGGCGCCCGGTTCCGGCGGTGAAGGCATCGAGGTCGTTGAGCAGCCGGCGGGCCTGGTTCTCGCGCACGTCGAGCCCCGTGAGCCTCAGGAGCCGCCTCGAGTGGTGCCCGGCGTCCACGACCTTCGGCTGGATGCGGATCGAGGTGCCGTCGAGGTCGGTCGTGATCTCGAGCTCGTCGACGTCGAACCCCAGGGCGTTGAGCCGGCGCATCCGGTCCTCGACCCGCCAGCGCTCCCCGTCGTCGATGAGCTCGGGTCCGGTGAGCTCGCCCCACAGCTCGCGGTACCGGGTCAGCATGCGCTCGCTCACCGCCACGGGGTCACGGTCCTCCTGGAGCAGGCCGCCGGCCTCGAGGTCCATGAGCTCGCCGGCGATGTTGACCCGGGCGATGTCGAGGTCGTGCTCGCGCTGGCCGTCGCTGAGCCGCTGCCGCAGCTCACCGGTCTCGGCGTCGACGAGGTATGCCGCGAACGCTCCGGCATCGCGGCGGAAGAGGGTGTTGGAGAGCGAGACGTCACCCCACCAGAAGCCGGCCAGGTGCAGTCGCACGAGGAGCACCGCCAGGGCGTCGATGAGCCGGGTCGCCGTGCCCTTGCGCAGGGTCTGGCTGTAGAGCGCCCGGTATGGGAGGGAGAACTGGAGGTGCCGCGTCACGAGGCACGCGTCCAGCTCCCTGCCGTCCGCCCCCACCCGCCCGTTGATCACGGCGAAGGGCTCCACGCACGGCATCCCGAGGCGGTTGAGGTTGCGGAGCAGCTCGTACTCGCGGCGCGCGAGCTCCGCCTTGATCTCCTTGACGGCGAGCACGCGACCCGACAGCCGCACGAACCGCACGACGTGCCGTGAGATGCCTCGCGGGAGGGCGGCGAGGATGTCCTCCGGCCAGTCCTCGAGAGGCACGCGCCACGGCAGGTCGAGCAGCGCCGGGTCGGGCCGGGCGGCG